>CAWFZJ010000064.1:0-5246 GCA_963820205.1 uncultured Verrucomicrobiae bacterium | reverse complement strand
AAAAGTCGTCTTAGAATGTCGGGATTCGACTGGCCAGATCACCAAAAAACTCCTTCGACCAAAGCTCCACCTCACCTGGGTCTTGCAGAAAAACACGTGCTTCGTTGGCAGCCTCCCGGAAATTGATTTCACCAAAGCGTTTTACGAGCAGAAACTTTAGGCTCTCCGATCGTAAGGGGTTCTCCTTTCCAGTGTTCGACTGCCGCATTCGGGCGTCAAGGTGCCGGAGGTTGGCGCAACCTTTCCGTCCAACATACCAGACGAAGTCATAATAATCCCGGCCCTTTACACGATTCTTCCACCCCCGGCATAAAACGGCGTGAAGCTTGCCAGCGAAAAGACTGCCAAGATCATACAGCCTGACCTGATAGGGTGTCGGCAATATCTGGGCGCGAAACTCGGTAATAGCGTGGGGCGGCGGCTGTAGATCCATCTCCAGCTTGATCCTAATTTTTTGGTTCGAGGGCATTCTCCGCGCCAAGTCCGGAGGAGCGCCAATATAAAGCAGGGTGAGTTGTGTGCTGCCTTTTAGGAAGGCGGACTCGATGCCAGTTCGATTCCCGGAAGAACGACTCTCGACGTCAAAGGTAAATCCCCAAGACTTCAGTTCGGCGCCGATGTCCGGCAGATACCGGTCAAGTCTGGCATCGGCGCTCGCATCGAGCAGCGAGAAATCGAGGTCTTCCGAAAACCGTCGCAGGCCGTGGAAGATTCTCAAAGCAGTGCCCCCATAAAAGGCGGCATTGGCGAAGAACCCTCCCCGCCAGAGGCCGAGCAACGCCAACTCTTGCACCACTTCACGAGCCGCATTCTGGTAATCAAGTTGAGTTTTTGGCTGGTAGGCAGCGAGCATGTCTTTTAGGGCGGAGTTCATTTAACGAGTCCCTTCTTCAACGCAAATTGTTGCAGAAATCGAACCGCCGGGGGGTTCCCATAGCTGGCTGCACAGGATGCAAGTTCGGCCTGGTCCAAGCTCCTTTCGAGATCCACCCTCATTCCTTCAAGCCAGCGGGCAACGTCAACCATCGACCGAAACCCGGCCTCGAGAACAATGCGATCACAAAGAGCCTTGGTGGGGCTGGCCACGAGAAAGGCAGGTCTGAATCCGTGACGTGCTGAATCCACCGGATAAACCTCCTCCGGCACATGCCGGTAACGAAAGCGTCCAAAAGCATTCTCGAAATTGGTCGCACGCTTGGTGGTTGCTGAGATGCCACTACGATCACGGCTTCCGGGATCATTCCATGCCAGGCGAGCGCCGTTTCAAAACTGACGTAGGAAGGACCATAGATAGCCCCCGCCAAGCAACGAGCATCGATGTTCCGCCGATTTGCATAAAGACCGCGCCGGAGCTGAATCAGATCACCGGACTTTAACATCCTTGCGACTTTTCCCCGAACATCGGAAACCTCGGGCATCAAATGCCGCATGCGGAACCGTGTCCAAGAGAAGATCTTGGTTTATCCGCGGACTTTGGCTCAATTGTCTGTGCATGCATTATTGTCACAAGATAGTTGTAATATAGGCAACTTTCTTGTACAAATCAAGCAGTTTTTGCACTTGTTCTCGCACTCAGTGCGGAAAGACAGGTCGTTCACCAAGGCCCACCCATCAATTTCGGTGGCTGGGGATCCGACGATGCCATTGCCGCCATGAAATTTAAAACGAGCGAATCGCCCCAGCTGGGACTTTCGCCTTTAGCTCGCTGCCGCAACTCCGCGCATTTTCCATCGCTTTCCGCGAAAGGCGCTCCCTCAGACACCATGCCAAGGCTCAGTGGCGTGGAGCGACGAGCGGCCATATCCGCAGGGATCTGGACGGGAGAAGCGACAAAGCCACAATCCAAAAGGACCTCAGCCCGAAGGGTTTTGCCAAAAACGGCCCGCGACTTCGTTCTCCTCAGTCGCAGATCCGTAAGGATATGCTCCTTCGTCGCGCCTTGTCGGCGGGCCGTTTTTGGCGAAACAGCAATATCCATAGTTTTTTAACGGGCTGCTAGCGGCAATCTCCTCCTTTTTGATCACGAATCGTAACAGTTTTTTTGCATTTGGATTTAGGTTTCATAGCGTATCCATGCAACAGATTTGGGGAATGGTGCAACGAACATCGCTGGGGAAAAGATTGCTCATCAATATCCGTCCCGACAATGACTTCATTAAGGCCCACGCCGGCCACGTCGCGATTGGAGATGGGGTATTGCGTGCCGTCGGACATGGTGAGGAGGAATGGCTTGAAGGGCACTTCGTCGAGCCTGCTTCGTATCTGATGCGGTGTAATCATGATGATCTTTGACGTCACTTCCACGGGATAATCGCGACGACCGGTGCTTTTGACTTCAGCTCGGCACACCCATCCTGGCGCGACCAGATCAATCTGCCGCCAATGGCCACTGCGGCGAACACCCCAGGAGCTTTGGGCACCAATTCCGTTTCAAGTTACTCATTTGCGTCAGACATATATGCTACCGAGCCGAACTCACCCCCCAAAATGCCTTCTTCCGGCACGCGAGTCAATTGGCTTGCAGCTTGGTCAACCAGCAATGTACAGTCAACTGCGCCAGTATGAGTTCAACAAAAGTTTGCCGTTCGTGCCATAGGCCCATTAAGTCGATCCCGCACAATGTTGGTCGCCAACACTACTGTGCTCGACCAGCTTGTCAGAAGGAGCGCCGGGCTGCGGCCCAGCGTGTGCGGCGAGAGCGCTCCTCCCACCAGGGCGAGTGCATGCCTGGGATGAAGCCGGATGAAGCCGGCTGGCTGCTGCAAAACCCTTGGTTTGTCGGCCTAATCTCGCAGTGGATTGACTCCACGGATCGACAGGACATTGAAGCCTTCTGCCGCAAACTGTGTCAACGTGGTATGGGGATCCTTACGTCTCCGAAGATGGGAGGAATACCGAAGATGCGAGGGTGAAATCGCCATTGTCGTCCTCCGGGAGTCAGTTTGAGGTTCCATTTCAAACCGGCGGATTTGATACATGTCCTCGCCGCCGGTGACATATAATCAGGGAACATGTTCGACTTTTTTATTACTATGTGGCTGGGCGGGCGTGACGCCGGCGCCTACGTTGGCCGTAGCCGTGATTGGGTGGAGACTTGGGCGACTCCCTGGGTCCACCAGCCTGTTCCTGGTCGTATCCGTTACAAATATGAGGGTGAAGATCGCCGTTACTACCGCCCAGATCTGGACGCCCGGCTCACTTTGAAGCCAACAGGTTCGCCCAGGCGTAATTCCGCTGGTCGGCTGGCAGCAAAGTAAGCTTGGGACCCTTGCCGCCAAGCCAGGATGGCGGCGCAATTCCATAGCTGATCTCTAAGGTCCTTGTGCCCCCGATTTGATTTATCTCGGTGCAAATTTGAGCATCGCTGATCCCGTGGCTGCGCCTCCACAACACATAAAACGCCCTCATGCCGTGTGACGTAAATTTCCGCTTGAGAATTTTCTTATCGAACAAGCGATCCAGGCACTTGGTAAGGCTGCCGGTCTGGGCGTGAGGGCAGGCGACTTTGCCTTTGGCCACGGTCCGGACGTTTGGGAAATACCACGGGTTGTTAGGATGATAGCGATCATGCCAGATTTTGTGCGAGTCGATGATGATCCGAAACTCGGGGGTGATGGCGACAAATGGGTTCTCCCGACCGGCTTTTTTGCACCGGCGAACGCACATGCTATCGCCCAATATGTGGCCAGGTTCATCCGGCTGCGCGTCTAGGCGCAATTGCAACATTTCCTCCGTGCGGCAGCCGCTCGCCGCTTCAAACAGCGCCTGCCAGCCCAGTGCCTCACTTTTCGGGCTGTTGAACACCGCGCGCACGGCTACATGCAATTCCTCTGCCAGCTGCGGGCTGTATGCCTTGCAGTGCTTCGCCTTGAGGTAAGAGGAAAACTTGCCGATCTTTGCCATTGGATTATCCGCAAGTTTCTCTTTTCTGACCGCCCACTTGCACGCGTTGGAAAGGCAGTTTTTGTCCAAGTCCGTTGCCCGGTTGCAGGATGATCCTTTCCGCGAGGAGTTCTTTCTCCTCCAGTCGCGATATTCGTCCCAGTTGTTTTGGGTGAGCGCGCCCACTTCCCTGCCTTCCCAAAACCCACGCAGTGCGACGATGGCAGCTTTTTCCGAAGTGAGGTGGTCACCTGGTTTCTTCGGGTTTCCTTGGTGGTCGGCGTAGCCACCCCTCTCGTAGTCATCCAGGATCGTAGTGATCAGCACTGGTCCCGTTTCCTCGACTTTCTCAATGATCCCCAATTTCTTGGAAGTTCTGCCGTGGACCCACCCATCGCGGAGCTTCCTGGCTGTGCCGATCCGTGTGGTATTCAGGCACTCGGTGGTGTCTTTACCGTTCTCCACTTTCCTGACGAAGTAGGTTTGCGTGCCATCTGGGTTTTCGTGGCTGTAGAGGTATTTCTCTCCTTTGATTTTCTTCAAGTATTCCATACATGGGGAGTTTATGGGGAGTAAGCCGAAATGTCAAGTTTGTGCAAAAAATTTGTCTGATCACAAATCTCATTTTTTGAGCGGAGCTTCGAAATCTCAATTGATTCATAAATACCGTATTTACAGTTACTTATGAGTGATTTCCAGGATGTGATTTTGCCGGGAAATTCTTTAGAAGAAGTGGTGCACCCAGATGGAGTTGAACCATCAACCTTCTGATCCGTAGTCAGATGCTCTATCCAATTGAGCTATGGGTGCAATGCGCTAACTATCAACCACTTGCGACATGAAAAGCGCACGCTGCGCCAGCGCGATTCATCATGCACGGCCAGATTGTATCCCGGAAGATCTCGCCTGGCAAACAACAATTTGGGCCGAATCGGTCACCGTTCGCTCTTTTCCATCGCCGGTTCATTCCAGCCGCCGCCGAGGGCTTTGATGAGGCGGATGGTGGCGGCGTAGCGGCGGGCGGCGAGTTCAGCGGTTTGACGTTCCTGTTGCAATTCGGCCCGCTGGGCGGCGGCCACCTCAAATTCGGTGAGGACTCCGGCGTCGTAACGGGCCTGGGTCAGTTCAGCGACGCGCCGGGCGGAAGCGAGGGCGTCGGCCTGGGCGCCGGCCTGCTCGGTCCAGAAAGTGATTTGGGCGAGGCTGTCTTCGACTTCCTTGAACGCGGTCAGGGCGGCTTGTTGATAGTCGGCCAGCGCCTCCTGGTAGGAGGATTTGGCCTGCTGCACCTGGGCGGCAGTGCGACCGGCGGTGAAGAGGGGAAGGCTGGCGCTGGGGCCGAAGGAAAAGGTAGCCGAATGGTA
>CAWFZJ010000063.1:0-3219 GCA_963820205.1 uncultured Verrucomicrobiae bacterium | reverse complement strand
TTTTTTTATTTACGTCTGCTTCGTTCAGTTTGGTCTTGCTACAACGATCAATGGAACCCCGACGTGGACGACACGGCGATGGTGCTGTTCGCGTTACGGAAAATCCCTACGGACAACCCGAAGCAACGCGACGAATGTTTCCAACGCGGCTTGAAGTGGATGATGACCTTCCAGTGCCGGGACGGCGGCTGGGCGTCGTTCGACAAGGATTCGCGAAAAACATTCTGGAAAAGGTCCCGTTTGCCGATCACAACGCCATGCTCGACCCCGAATGCGCCGACATCACCGCGCGCATTCTCGAATTGCTCGGCTACGAAGGCTGGACACGGACCATCACCAGATTCGCGACGCGCTGGTTTACCTCCGCGAGCAGCAGGAAGAGGACGGCTCCTGGTATGGCCGTTGGGGTGTGAATTACATTTACGGCACGTGGCAGGTGCTGCGCGGATTGCGGGCGATGAACCTTGACATGAACCAGTCGTGGCTTTTGAAGGCGCGCGACTGGCTTGAAAGCGTGCAGCACGAGGACGGCGGCTGGGGCGAGCGTTGCAACACCTACGACGACCCGGTTTTCAAGGGCTAGCGGGCCAAGCACCGCGTCGCAAACCGCCTGGGCCGTCATGGGTTTGTGCGCATTCGGCGACCCGGACAATCCCGCGCTCAAACGCGGCCTTGAGTATTTGATCCGCACGCAAAACCCCGACGGCTCCTGGACCGAGCAGGAAACCACCGGCACCGGTTTCCCCAAGGTGTTTTATTTGAAATACGACATTTATCGCAACGCCTGGCCGCTGCTTGCGTTTGCGACCTATCGTAAACTGCTCGAACGGGCTGCGGTCGGGCTGGATGGCGAAGCTAAAAATTTGAGAAGCGGTGTCGTTTACGCTAAATGACGAATGACTAAATCCTAATGCCTAAATAATGACCAAGCCCGAAATCGCAAACACACCGACGCCCATTCGTCATTTGAATATTCTTTTGTCATTAGGGTTTAGTCATTAGGGTTTAACCCAATGCTTGAGCAAACCGTCCAGATTGTTTCCAACGAGCGCGACACCGATTCTTATTTCCGCCTCGTCGTGCGCGCGCCGCGGATTGCCCCGCTGATCCAGCCGGGACAGTTCGCGCACGTCCGCGTGCTGCCGCTCAAAGATGCACTGCTGCGGCGGCCATTCAGCATCTTCCAGGTTTCTGGCGACACGTTTTCCATCCTCTACAAAACCGTCGGCAAGGGCACCGAAATCCTCGCGCGGATGCAAGCCGGTGAGGAACTCAGCGTGATCGCGCCGCTCGGCCATGGATTCACCGTCCCGAAGCGCGGCGGCGAGACTCCCCTGCTCGTCGCGGGCGGCTACGGCATGGCCGCGATGTATCTGCTGGCGCAACGCTCGCCGCAGAAAGGGCATCGTCTTCGTCGGCGGCCGGCGGCGCGTGGACATTTTGTGCGAAAAGGAATTTCAGGCGCTCGGCTGGGACGTGCGCGTGACCACCGAGGACGGCAGTCACGGCAAAAAAGGACTCGTCACCCAGCCGCTGCTGGCCGAACTGAAACGCAAGGCGGCCAAGCGCAAAGTGCCGACAAGCTGTTCGCGTGCGGCCCGACGGGAATGTTGAAGGCCGTTGGCAAAATCGCCGAAGAATTCAAGGTGCCGGCGGAACTTTCGATGGACGAACACATGTGCTGCGGCGTGGGCGTCTGCCTGACGTGCGTGATTCCGGTCAAGACCGGCCCGCACTGCGGGACTGGGAATACCAGCGCACCTGCACCGAAGGCCCGGTGTTTGATGCCAGAGAGATTGTTTGGGAGGAAACCAAGTGAATTTGCAATTTATGCGCGGGAAACATCGAACATTCAACATTCAACATTCAACGTCCAACCAACCGGAAATGCTTAATTCATTCGATGTTCGGATGTTCGATGTTGAATGTTCGAATGTTGGTTTGATCCCCTGTCTCCAGCCCTCAGGAGGTGCAGCCATGAATCTCTCCGTTCAAATCGGCAAACTGACGCTGCAAAACCCGGTGATGGTCGCGTCCGGCACCTTCGGCTACGGCGTCGAATACGCGCAGCTCCTCGACCTGAACCAGCTTGGCGCGGTCGTCGTGAAAGGCATCCGGCTGCATCCGGTTCGCGGTAATCCCACGCCGCGCACCGCCGAAGTCACCAGCGGCATGCTCAACGCCATCGGTCTGCAAGGGCCGGGCGTGGATGGGTTCATCAAAAAATACTGGCCGTTCCTCAAAAAACTGAAAGTGCCCGCCATCATCAACATCTGGGGCACGACGGTTGACGAATATGCCGAGGTGGCCCGGCGGTTTGACGCGCTCGGCGGCGTCGGCGCGCTGGAGCTCAACGTCTCCTGCCCCAACATCAAGGAAGGCGGCGCGCAGTTCGGGACGGACGTGAAACTGCTCGCACAGGTCGTAGCCGCGTGCCGCAAAGCGACGCAACTGCCGCTCATCACGAAGATGAGTCCGAATGTGGTGAGCATCGCGCCTTATGCAAAAGCGGCGGAGGAAGCCGGCAGCGACGCGCTGGCAGTCACGAACAGTTACCCGGCCATGGCGATTGATATCGAGACGCGCAAACCGAAGCTGGCCAACGTTACCGGTGGCCTGACGGGTCCGTGCATCAAGCCGATTGCCATCAAACTGGTCTGGGAAGCGGCGAAGGCGGTGAAGATTCCCATCATCGGCATGGGCGGCATCCAGAACGCGGCGTGACGCCATTGAATTCATGATGGCTGGCGCGACGGCGGTGGCGGTGGGCACGGCAAATTTCTACGAACCGCAGACGACCGTTTCAGGTGATTGCCGGCATCCGCGAATTCATGCAGAAGCATGGCCTCAAGGACGTGCGGGAAATCACCGGCAGCGTCCAAACCACAAAGTAACAATGTAGCGGCGGTCTGCGACCGCCGCATTTCCTCAATTTGCGACGCTCACAGAGCGCCTCTACATATACTGGACATGGCAAACCGGTTTTGAAAAGATGCCTTGATTTCAATGTTCGAGCATCGCTCAAAACCGTTGTTGCCGCGCCGGGAATTTTACGCGCGCCTGGCCAGGAGCGCCTGCGTCGGTCTGCTGGTCGTCGCGTTCGCGCTCGGCATTGGCATGGTGGGCTACCGCGCCTTTGAACCCATGTCCTGGGTGGACGCCTTTGTCAATGCGGCGATGATTTTGTCCGGCATGGTTCTTAACTTACTTTCAACTTCA
>CAWFZJ010000062.1:0-4251 GCA_963820205.1 uncultured Verrucomicrobiae bacterium | reverse complement strand
GAAATCGAGCAGGCTCATGAGGAACTTCGGCCCCCAACTTTGGACACGCAATTGGACGATGAACCCAAAAGAGCCTGCCTCGGCGCAGCAGCGTCTTGGACTGCAGTGGCCCTCCACCGCTTTTGCCACTGCCACCAACTCGTACTAAGCGCCAGAGGGCTGGCGCACTCCAAAACCTGGCGGTAGTTTGCACGATTCATGAAAAGATCACCGTCAGCGCGAAGAGCAGCACCACCCACAGGAGGAAACTGCCGAAGACGAAAATGTAAACGCCGCGCCAGGTCCGGAACCACGGCAGGCCGGTAGGTTCGGCTTCGGCGACGGGCGGTTCAGCAACCGAGGGAGGTTTCATTTTCCCAGTGAAACCAGGTTGGCAAACAACCGGTAAGCGCCGGGCACGCCCGCCGGAAGTTCCCGGAAAAATACCAGGCCGGTATAGATGTAATAACCCTTGCCGTATTTTGCCACGAGCAATCCGCCCTTGAGCGGCGCTTCGCCGGGATCGTTGCAGGCGAGAATCGGCGTGAAGTGTTCGTCCCATTGGTTGGGAAAATAAATTCCCCGCTCCTGCACCCAGCCCGCGAAATCGGCGGCCGTGATCTTGTTCGGCGCATTCAACACCGGATTCTCCGGCGCGAGAAAAGTCACCGTGGCATTCTCGTCCGTCACCCGATCTCCTGATAGCCGCAAATCGTAAGGCGCGAGCTTGAGTGTCCGCGAATTTTCCGGCCGGTTGTATTGCGCCACGACCGTGCCGCCGGCCTCGACATAGGCGAACAATCCCGGCAGGTGCGCCGCCAGATTGGTCCGGACATTGAACGCACGAACGCCAATGACCACGGCATCCAGGCCATGCAATTTTTCGGGCGTGAGGTCCGCGTCCGTCAGCGTCGTGACCTTGCAGCCCATTTGTTTCAAGTCGCCGGCCACGCTGTCGCCCGCTCCGGGCAGATAACCAATTTTGTGACTATGGATGGCGAGGTCGAGGCAGACGGCCTTGAGACTGGCGGGCGGCTGGAGCAGTTGCAGCGGGATGTGCGGGTAATTGATTTCCACACGTTCATTGTCGTAACGCACGCCGCCGATTTCCGCGACTGGCAACGATCTTCGCCGTGGCAGGCTCCGCTGGCGCGGTGACGGTGAACTTGATTTTCGCGTGATCCCCGATGGCTGCCAGGTGGAAGGATTGTGTGGCCGGCTTGACCTTCCATCCAGCCGGCACCTCCAGTTGCAACGTGCCGGCCACGTCGGCGCGGAAGGCGGTGACTTCCACCTCCACTGGCCGCGATTTGCCCGGGAGCGAACAGTTCGACCTCGGAATCCAGACTGAGCGCAACGGGCGGGATCACGTCCAGCCGGCGCCGGGCTTGCGCCTCCGTCTTAGCCGCCATCAATTGCACCGGCTCATCGGGAATCGCCAGGGTCTGGCCGCCGACTTCGAAGACCTGCTCGACGGGAAACGCGGGCGGATTTTCCGGCCGGCCAATCAGCGTGGCCTCATCCACGCGGAACATTCCCGGCGTGCCTTCGTCGCGCAACCAGTACGGCTGGCTCAATGGTGTATTCGCGGGCAGCGTTTGCATCGAATCCAGCGAAGCCGCGTTGGTTGGGGCGCAGCTCCATTGCGTTGGTGATTCGCACTTGATTTGCCCGGATAACGCACTCCCAGCCAGCGGACCGGAATGGTGGAATGCACGGTCACAGAATGTTTTAATTTCATCTGTTCACCCGGCACGACTTCGGCCTGGGGAATTGTTGTCTCCACTTCGAGGCCGAGACAGGCTTGCAGGATGCGATCAAGTTGCGCGCGTTTTTCGATGACCACCGGGTCCGTGGTTGGCAGCGCAGCCAGTTGGCTTCGCAATTTCAGCAGCGCGGGCACGCTTGCGGCAGGGTCCTGCGGATTGAATTGGGCGATGATTTCACCGGCCAGCTTTCCGATTTCGGCGCCGCCGGGCACGCGGCTCCAGGTGGTGTCCACGCCATCCATGATGTCATTGGTCGCGGGCTCGCCATCGAGCAGTTGAAAAGATTCGGACCGCGCTCCGCCACCGCCGCCGAAGCCGCGAAAGTTGTCAAAGCCCTGGGTTTTGTGCATGGCGCGGCTGCGCGCGGCAACTTCGGCAAACGACCATCCGGTCACCGGGTCATTGCCGCCGACGTCCATCCGGATGATGTTGGTCCCGCTGTCGCGGCTGTTCCAAAGAATGCGTTTGGGCTGCCACGGCGTCAGTTGTTGTTCCGGAAACGCCTTGGGATCACCGGCGAGCTTGAACGCTTCCATCGCCAGGATGGTGGACGCCGTGTGATGTCCATGCGTGCCGCCCGGCACCGGGGAAAAGCGCGTGATGACCACGTCCGGCCGGAACTCGCGGATGACGCGCACGACATCGGACAACACCTGTTGCCGGTCCCAGATGTTCAGGGTCTCGCGGTAGTCCTTGGAAAATCCGAAATCCACCGCGCGGCTGAAAAACTGCCGGCCACCGTCGAGGCGGCGGGCGGCGAGCAGTTCCTGGGTGCGGGCCACGCCCAGCTCCGCGTCGAACTCGGGACCCAGCACGTTTTGGCCGCCATCGCCGCGTGTCAGCGAGAGGTAGGCGGTGCGGTAGTTCCGTCCGCGCGCCAGATAGGCGATCAGCAGCGTGTTTTCATCGTCGGGATGCGCCGCGACATAAAGCACGCTGCCCATTTCCTGAAAACTGTGGAGCTGCTGCAATATGGCGGCCGGCGGCAGCGTTTCAGCGGCCGGGCTGGTGAGGACGCCGGCCAGCAAACAGGAAACGGTCATGGCAAGACACGGGAGCCAGCGACTGCGCTGGTTTGCCCTTTTGAATGAAATTGTCATGTTCTTAATTGAAACCTCCACCTTATGCCTGACCTTCCGGCGGCGAAGCGTCTTGGAGTCCGCCAGCCCTCTGCGCTTTAATCGGGCTTCCGCTTGCGCGATAGCGGAAGGGCTGGCGCAGTCCAAAACCTGCCGGTCTTACGCACGGTACATTGGCAGAAAACAACCGACCCGCTTCTGTCAGGCACCACTTCTTTCCGGCGTGTTATTTCTTGACGGTGAATGGCACTTCGTATCCGGTGTTTTCCCACTTCATTTTCGAGCACGCCGCCGCCCGCCGGATTCGGCTCAATCGCCATCGTGAACTGGTCCACCGTCTTGTCCAGTGTGTCCTTCTTCAGGTCAATCCGCGCCAGTTCATTCGCTGCTTCACTGTCCTCTTTATATGGAACGCCCCATTGCCCGGTCTTCTTGTTGATGATCAACTTGGCGGTGCCATTCGCCGCAGGCAGGGTGAATAATGAGTAAGTGCCCGCCGGGATCGTCGTCCCGCCCAGCACGATCGGCTGTTCCGTGGTGAGCAAGGGTCGCCTCGTCCGCGCCCGTGCGCCAGACCTTGCCGTAAGGCACCAAAGTTTGCCCCAGATTTTGCGGATTTCGCCGGTCTTGGGGTCCTTGGAATAAGGCCGGCCGTAAACAATCGTGACCTTGTTGCCATCAATGGTCGCACTGATGGTTTCTTGCGGGCTGATGCGTTTTGGGCTGAGCCAACACCGGCAGCGTGCCCAGCGACGATGGCGGCGATGATTAGTGCGGATTTGAATATTTATCATGCATCTCTCTTGTTTTGGTTGTTTAATTGTGTTGACGTTTTTAGATGGGAAAAGGTAACAGGTGTTAATCAGCGCAAGTTGGAAATCAGGTCGGCGTTCATCTTCACGTAGCCGCTCTTGGGGCCTTCAGCCTTGATGGCGAGTTCAGTGGAACGCTTGGCGGCGGCAATCGCACCGGCCTTGTCGCCCAGTTTGGCCAGGATTTTGGCCTTGAGATGGACGATGTAATACGTCTCGCGCTGGACAATGGCGGCATCAATCCACTGGCTGGCCTTCTGCAAATCCTGTCCATGGTCGTAATAAAACATCGCCGCCTGATAATACGGCTTGTTGCCGCCGGGCGCCGCCATGGCCGCTTCAATCTGCGGCACCAGTGCGCCGACCAGATCCAGTTCGAGCTTCACCGGCACGCGCGTTTTTTCCCAGACCAGGTCAATCGTGGCCGAGTCGTCGCGAAGGTCGCTGACGTCAATCGTGAACGTCTCGACCGGTTCGGCAAGTTTTTCGGGCACGGCCTTGAAGCGGACCAAATCGTTTGTCGGACTGTACCCGGTCGCCCCGTTGAGGCTGGTGTCCTTGGAGAGGATCACCGTCCACTCTTTTTCACCGGGAATGGTGTAGAGGGCATAT
>CAWFZJ010000061.1:0-6096 GCA_963820205.1 uncultured Verrucomicrobiae bacterium | reverse complement strand
AAACAAGGAAATCTTTGCCGCCCTGCCCCGGGGCCGGTGCGATCTGGCGACGATTTACCGCGCCATGCACCTGCTTGAAGAGCTGGGAATGGTAAAGCGGTTTGACTTCGGCGACGGCACGGCCCGTTTTGAACTGGTCGGCGAAGGCAACGACGGCCATCACCATCATCTGGTTTGCCTGCGTTGCGCGGAAGTGGTTGAAATCGAGGAATGCTTCCCCGCGAGATTGAGACGCGCATTGCCGCCGCAAACGGCTTCACCAGCGTGACTCACAAGCTTGAATTTTTCGGCCTTTGCCCGGAGTGCCAATAGCCGCGCCCTTATAATAGAAAAAAGCCGCGCTCGCGCACGGCTCATTCAATCAACTTCGGCAGGATTGTTCATGCTATTTCTTCCTGCCAATCCCCGAGGTGCAGATACTCCTTTACCTTTCTGCGTTCGTAACGATTTTTTAATGGTTTTTTGGGCTGATGATCCAGCTTGCGGAATGGATGTTTAGGATCCTGAACAGCCTCCGTGATGATCTCCATCATTTTTTTCATAACACAACTCATGTCGAGCAGCGTCTAACAGCGCCTTCAACCTTCCTTGTTGGCTGACGGCTAACCGCTTCGCTCTGATTATAAGACCGAATGGCGTGTTTGTCATTCAATATTTCCCAAAAAAAATTTGGCGAAATTAAACGAACCCGAACACCACTCGCCTTCCATTTTCCTCCCAGCAAGTTTTAGTCCAAGTTCCGCAAAAACCTTTTGCACCTGCGAAAATTCCGTTTTCAAAATGCCGGCCAGCACGAGCGTCCCGCCGCGGTTCAATTGCGCCACCACCCGCCGCCCCTCGGAAATCAGCAGCGTCGAAATCAAATTCGCGCAAATCAAATCGTATTGCCGCGCCGGATGAACCGGCAGTTTCGTCACGTCTTCACGCACAATCCGCAGTTTTTTTTGAACCCCGTTCGCGCGGGCGTTGGCTCGCGCAACGCGAACCGCCTCGGGATCAAAATCGAAGGCGCAGACCGGCGAGTATCCCAGCTTCGCCGCCGCAATCGCCAGAATCCCCGAACCGGTGCCCATGTCTAAAAATGACCAGCGTGGGCGATTTGTTCGATGCCGGGCCAGTGCGCGCAGACAAAACGCCGTCGTCGGATGCTGGCCGGTGCCGAAGCTGAGTCCGGGATCAAGCACGACAACCGCCTGATTTTTGCGCGGAGTTTTTTGCTCCAGCTCGGTTTGATGAGCAAGGCATCGCCAATCTCGATGGGCTTGAAATGCCGCTTCCACGATTCCGCCCAATCTTCGCGGCGGACTTTCGCCAGCGTGACTTTGCCGGAACCGATTTTCAGCCCGCATTGGTAATTCGTTCCAAGCCATCAGAATTTCCGGCGGACCTGTCCTGGTAGCGCGGCATCCCGCCGGCATGGACGAAACTCGCCGGCGAGACGCCGCGCTCCCAGGTTCATGAATTTTTGTTGAAGATAAACCATGACCGTGGTCACGCCGGTTTCCAGGTTGAAATAGGACGAAACCGGCTGGCCGAACACCGCGCCGAGAAGTTCTGAAACCGCGTCTTCAGCTTCAGGCGTCGTGATGACGGAAACGCGCCAGAGTGATTTGGTTGTCTTCATTTTTTCAACTGGTGGGGCGAGCGTCCTCGCGAGCCGTCCTGGCATTGCAAAAACCGGCTCGCCGGGAGTCTCGCCCCACCTAAAAATTCAGTTACGCTACAAGGTCGCGCCACGGCGTGAAGTTGAGCAGTTCGATTTCGTTCAGATGCGGATGCAGCGCGACCTGCGTGACGCTGGCGTATTCAATTTCGAACGCATTGGTCTTGGGCAGCGGCAGTTCGAGCAAAATGGCCAGCATCATGCGGATGACCCCGCCGTGGCAAAAAATCGCGGCCGTCCCGCCCGGATGCCGCCGGATGATTTCAAACAGGCACGACTCGACGCGGGCGCGGAATTGAACGCCGGTTCTCGCCGTTGGGCACAGCGCCCAACTCGATTTCGTCCAGCCAGTCGTAGGGATGAACGCCGAATTTTTTGCGCACTTCCTCCCAGTTGAACCCCGTCCAATCGCCGAAATCCACTTCGCGCAATCCGGGCAGAAAGGTTGGCGCAGGCGCGCCGTTTTTGAGCAGCGGCGCGAGCGTTTGCCGGACGCGCTTCATCGGGCTGGCGTAAATGGCGTCGAATGTTTTGCCGCGCAAAAACTCGGCGAGCTTTTCGGCCTGCGCGCGGCCCCGGGGCGAAAGATTCATGTCAATCCGCCCGCCGAATGTGTGCTGATGACGCGATTCGACCTCGGCGTGGCGGATCAGCAACAGGCGCGTGGGCGGCGAACGTTTGGGTTTTCGCCGTGATTTTTTGAGGCGGATGGTGCAATTCAAGTGAAATTCAAGCTTCAGCGTGCCGGACAAGCAAGCTTTTTCCAGCGCTTTTCCTGCGCGGCGAGCAGTTCACGGATGCCCGCCCTGCCGAGCGCAAGCAAGTCGGCAAGCTGCGCCTCCGTGAACGTGGCTTCCTCGCCAGTGCCTTGAACTTCAATGAATTCACCGGCGGAATTCATCACCAGATTCAAATCCACCGCCGCCGCCACGTCTTCGGTGTAACACAAATCCAGCAACGGCGTGCCGTTGACAATGCCAACGCTCGTGGCGGCAACGGCGTTGAGAATCGGGCTTTGCGCCAGTTTTTTTTCCGCCATCAATTTTTTCACCGCGAGCGACAACGCGACAAAGGCGCCGGTGATGGCCGCGGTGCGCGTGCCGCCATCGGCCTGCAACACGTCGCAATCCACCCAGACCGTGCGTTCGCCGAGTTTGTCGAGGTCGAGCGCGGCGCGCATGGCGCGGCCGATGAGCCGCTGGATTTCCTGCGAGCGTCCGTCAATTTTGCCCTTCGTGCTGTCGCGTTGCTTCCGTTGCAACGTTGAATACGGGAGCATCGAGTATTCGGCGGTGATCCAGCCGCCCTTGACCCCCTGCTCTTTCATCCAGCGCGGGATGGTTTCCTCGATGGTCACGCCGCAGATGACGCGCGTGTTGCCCCATTCGACGAGCGTCGAGCCGGCGGCGTACGGCGCGATGTGATTTTGAAAACGCATCGGACGGAGTTGATTGGGCGCACGACCGTCGGCGCGCAGGTTTGAATCAGCCATAAACGCCACGATATTAAGTGCGAATCGTTTCAAGGAAAAGGAAAACCACCTCGAATCTCGGCTTCGCGGAGCATGACATTCAGGTTTTGATGGCCGTGGGCAAGCTGACGCCGTTGGGTGATCCCGCCCCGAACGCGCCGAAATGGTTTGCGGCCGTCGAAATGATCCGGCTCGCGGCGGACCAAGACTGGCTGCACAAGGCCACGAAGGAAATTTCCAAATACTGGCGGCACAAGCGGGAGCAACGCATGAATCCTCTGCCCTCGTCACGCTCTGGCAAATTGGTAGCTGATGAAGTTAATTAATTGGCTTCATCATGCTCGTTGGGATGTGGATAACTTTGAATGGACAAAAAAGGAGGACGGCGTATTATCGCAATCAATCAGTCGGAATAACTTGAAGTTATGAAACCCTATGAAAACGAGGTGTCAATCCATCTTTCGTGCTGCGTATCATACATTTGACAGAGCAGTCTTTGCGGGAGCGGTCCTGCTGATTGCCTCCAGCGCGCAGGCGCAAAATCTGTTTGAGGCCAGTTGTACCCTTGGCGGCAACATTTATGAATATACGCCCGGTGGAGTGCAAAACACTTTTGCCACAGCACTGGACGACGCCAGTGGAATGGCCTTCGACAGCGCAGGCGATTTGTTTGTGGCGAGTTTATGGAACGGCAACATTTATAAATTCACGCCGGGGGGAGTGCAAAGCATCTTTGCCTCCGGGTGTTATGATATTCAACAACTGGCCTTTAATAGTGCGGGCGATCTGTTTGCGACGGTTGCCAATGGCTCCACGAACACTCAATCTATAAATTCACGCCCGGCGGAGTGATGAGCCTCTTTGCCTCCGGGTTGAATTATACCACTGGACTAGCCTTTAACAGCGCGGGCAATCTGTTTGTGGCAAGCGGCAATGCCATTCAAGAATTCAGTCCGAACGGAGTGCAAAGCACTTTTGCCTCTGTGAGTGCTCCTGGTGGTCTGGCCTTTGACAGCGCGGGCAACCTATTTGTGACGGCCGGCACCAGCATCATTAAAATCACGCCCAGCGGAGTGTGCAGCACCTTTGTCTCCGAGGCCTCCGGGTTGGTAAATCTCAATATTGGTCCAGCCTTTGACAGCGCGGGCAACCTATATGTGGCGCAATGGGGCAATGGCATCACTAACAACGGCAGCATTATTGAAATTGCGCCGGACGGAAAGCAAAGCACCTTTGCGTCCGGGTTGTACTCTCCTGGAACTCTGGCCTTCCAGCCCGCACCCGTGCCTGAACCCTCAGCTTTTGGATTGTTGGCTGTCGGTGCCACCGCATTCCTCGTCCGCCGCCGCTGCAAGTTGGTGGCCTAGCTCAGAAAAGAATGGAGGTCGCGGCATATTTTTATAGCAATCAATCAGTCGGAAAAACTTGAACCTATGAAACCCTATGAAAACGAGGTGTCAATCCATCATTCGTGCTGCGCGCAATTCATTCCTAGAAGTGGTCTGCGAGGGAGCGGTCCTGCTGATTGCCTCCAGTTTGCAGGCGCAGAATCTATATGAAGCAGGTTACGGTGGCTCCATCAATGAATTCACGCCGAGCGGGACGCAAAGTACCTTTACCTCCGGGTCGGTGTTTATGACTGGACTGGCCTTTAACAGCGTGGGCGATCTGTTTGTGTCGGAGCGCTACAGCGGCATTTATGAATATACACCGAGTGGAACGCAAACCACCTTTGCCTCCGCGATGTATGCAGGTGGTGGACTGGCCTTTAACAGCACGGGCGACCTGTTTTCGGCGGTCACTGGAAACATTTATGAATTCACGCCGGGTGGAGTACAAAGCACTTTTGCCTCCGGGTTGTCTAGTGTCAGTGGACTGGCCTTTAACAGCGCGGGTGATCTGTTTGTGACGGATGCCTACGCTGGAAATATTTATGAATTCACGCCGGGCGGCGTGCGAAGCACTTTTGCTTCCGGCTTGTCTCAACCTAGTGAATTGGCCTTTAACAGCACAGGCGATCTTTTTGTCGCGGATTACAGCAGCGGCAACATTTATGAATTCACGCCGGACGGAACGCGAAGCACTTTTGCCGCCGTGTCATCCTATGGTCCTATAGCGATTGCCTTCCAGCCTGAGCCCGCGCCTGAACCGTCGGCGTTGGGATTGCTGGCCGTCGGGGCTGCCGCGATCCTCGTTCGGTGCCGCAAATCGGTCGCCTAGCTTATCCTTGCCACGCCTAGCAGTGTGGCAACACCAAATTTCGCGCAGAAAAAGTTTCACCTGATTCTTCACCTAAAGTTACACCTGACGAGCAATAAAGGGACGGTAATGGGGCAATGACAGGGCGTTGAGCGAGCAGTCGAAAAAACAGCTTGAACCCCTGTAAAACAAGGTTATCCTAAGCCTTGAAACAGAGTGTGTTAGGCTCGGAACGGTAAAGCTTCCTCGTTCGATTCCGACCTCCGCCTCCATCCCGAACCGCTTGAGCGGCAAGGGCTTTGTGGCGTAGGAGTCCGCAACGGACACCAAAACGGACACCATATTTACTACTCCGTAAGAATTCGGTTTAACCGGCTTTAACTCGCCGCTTACTCCGTAACTCCTCGGAACCGGCTTCATTTACACTCGCGGTTGCGTGAAAACTATGAAAACACGTTACCGCTTAACTCGCCGGGGCATCCGGGGAAACAAGTTCTATTGCGTGGACACCACCACCGGCAAACGCACCAGCCTCGGCACCACCAACGAGGACGAGGCCCGGCAGATCGTCGAGGCCAGGAACAACTCCGAACGCCAGCCCGTGCTGAACCTGCAAATCGCCAAGGCGTATCTCGCAGGCACCGACAATGGCATTGCCACGCGCACCTGGCAGCAGGCGATTGAAAGCCTTGCCAGCACCAAGCAGGGAGCCAACCAGCACCGCTGGCAAACAGCGGCCAAAGACAAGGCATTCGTGCCCTTA
>CAWFZJ010000060.1:0-3877 GCA_963820205.1 uncultured Verrucomicrobiae bacterium | reverse complement strand
CCGAGGGCGCGGCCGAGGCCAAGGATGACAGCGCCGACGATGCCGGCGCGCGCATTGCGGAGGACGCCCCATGCGAATCATTCCCAACGCGTCGCAGAGGGCGAGCACGCCTTCGCGCTGATGCTGGGGGACAACGGTCAGCACTTCGCGGGTGATGGGCGAAGCCATAATCTCCCATCAAACTCATGGCGTCGCTCACGGACGCGTTCGCGTTCACATAGACTGGCAGGTGAATCATGACATCGGCGGTCTTGACACGATAAAGCACAATCGGCTCGAACTCGTCCGCATGGAAAGGGGAATCGAGACGGCTGTTGACCTGGGCGGGAAAGATCGTTCGTTTCCCTGAAAGAATGAACGCCGTGACCACGGCGAACATGGCCGGGCCTAACAGCCCATAGCCGCCGGTCATCTCGGAAATCATGATGATCGTGGAAATGGGCGCTTTGGCGGCGGCGGCAAAGAAAGCGATCATTCCGACGATCGCGTAAGTGCCCGGATGCGGCACCGCGGAAGGAAAGAGATAGGCCGCCCCATAACCGAACGCCCCGCCAAACATGCCGCCGGTGACCACGCACGGACCGAAGATGCCTCCCGAATTGCCTGAGCCTAACGTTAAGGACGCGCCCACGATTTCAGCAACCGCCGCCAGCAACAGCATGAGCGGCGGCAACAACTGCACGTCTTGGGATATGGCAAATTGCGCCCACCCATAGCCGGTTCCAATCACTGAAGGAACCAGGAGACCGATGATGCCGGTGCAAAAACCGCCAATGGCTGCGGCAACCCACAGAGGGAAACGCTTAAAAAACTTTTCGATGTGAAAATAGACCATGAACAAGAACCGCGCCAACAGAGCGCAGCCGACCCCCAACAGCGCAAACAGAATCAAAGTCCACGGGTGGTCGAACTGCGTCGCCTGCGGCGGCGGGGTGAACACGGGCTGAAATCCCACGGCGGCTCCGACAATGGTGTAGCCGACCACGGCAGCGATCAAAGCGGGCACCAAGGCCTCGACTTCGAAGTCCTCCTTGTAAAAAATCTCCGCCGCGATGATGGCCCCGGCCAGCGGCGCCTTAAAGATCGCGGCGATGCCGGCGCCCAGCCCTGCAGCCAGGGCAATGTTCCGTTCCCGCGCAGAAAGTTTCAGGAGGTTGGCAATGCTGGCTCCGGTGGAGGCGCCAATCTGGGCAATCGGCCCTTCCCGTCCGGACGTGAGACCTCCGCCGATGGTGATGGCCGAAGTGATCAACTTGAAGATCGACGTCTTGAAGTTGAGCTTTTCGCTGTTGTGGAATGCCCGAATCGCGGCATTCGTGCCAATTCCTGCGGTTTGCGGAGCGAATTTCCAGGTAAGAAATCCACCAACCAAACCAGCCGCCGTTGTGACCAGGGGGAGCATCCAGGGACGGCTCATGTGAAATGAATACTGGCTCATACCCCCTTCTCCGCCCGGGAGCGGAGGAATGTATCCAACCAGAGTGCCGAGCACGAAATGCTTGACCAAGTTGATGCACCAGATCAGCGCCAACGCCCCCAGGCCGGCCCCGACGCCAATCAGTATCCCGATGAGTCCCCATTTCCGAAGATAGGTGGCCCCTTCGCCGATTTCCGGGATCTGTCTTAAACCAGGCCGTTGAGCTATCCGTTTCCACATAATTGAATTCGATGAACAGCATTGTCATTGCAAAGTTCGGCCGACATCATAATGAAAGTGGGCTTCAAATAAACGGATTAAATCAAAATGTCCCTCGTTCCGTTTGCCAGACGGCGGTCCACCGCCGAGCTGTTTTCCTGGGATGGACGCAACTAGTCTCCGACCCGCAGCGCGCGCGTGCGCGGCGGAATAGAACCCAGAAAGGCCTCGCGGCATCGCTGCAATTTTCCTCCAGCCCTTTCTTCTTGCGTTGTAAGGTCGCGCCGGCAACCGCGACAAATCTGCATGAGTTGAACGCTCGAAAGGCTTCACCCTGCGCCGGCCAAAAACGATTTCCGCGCGTTAAGTGATTAGATTTAATGTATGAATCCAGTGCGCTATATTATTTTAGGAGTGCTCGCGGGCATCGCGACCGACGCCGCGCCCATCCAATTTCAGAGTCCCGAGCGTCAGGTGGCGCTGGTGGAGCTTTACACCTCCGAAGGGTGCAGCAGTTGCCCACCGGCCGAGTCGTGGTTGAGCGGGCTGAAAGAAAAACCCGGTCTCTGGAACGAGTTTGTGCCCATCGCTTTTCATGTGGATTACTGGAACTATCTCGGTTGGCGCGACAAATGGTCCAGTAAACAGTATTCTGATCGTCAACGCGATTATGCCGGAGTTTGGGGCAGCGAGAATATTTACACGCCCGAATTTGTGCTTAATGGCCAGGAGTGGCGCAACTGGCTTGGCCTGAGAGGCGCTCCCGGTTTGGCTGGAACCAAAGTCGGTATCCTCCAGGTTACCTCTGAGGACACAAATCACTGGCAGGTACATTTTAGACCTGCAGCCGCCGTTACAACCGCTCTCGAAGTCAATGCCGGCCTTTTGGCCAGCGGATTGGTTTCCGACGTGAAGGCTGGAGAAAACGCAGGGCGCCGTTTACAACACGATTTTGCGGTCCTCAAGCTGATCAAACAGCCGCTCGCCGGCAAGGACGGCGAGTTCCATGGTGCTTTCACAATGACCGGCGGGCAGAATTCGCCGGAAGGAAATTTGGCGCTGGCCGTTTGGGTCACTCGCAGCGGAACTCTTGAGCCTGTGCAATCGGTTGGCGGCTGGCTGGTGCCGCCGGCGAAAGTCAAATGAGAAGGGTGCTATTTCTTGGCCGTCTTCGCCGCTTCGAGGACTTTGGACGGTTCAAGGCGCACCTTGAAATCAGGATTAACGTGGACGAAGCCGATGACACCCTTAGTGTTGACGACAAAAACTGCCGGATCAGGAAGGATATGGTTGCTGTTGCCCGTGGCGGCATCCAGATCCACGTTGTGAGTTTTCATCACTTCAAGAGTGGCGTCGTCCACTTTGTAGGAGATGCCGAATGCCTTGACGGCCTTGGCATCGCTGTCGGAAAGCAGCGTGTAGTCGAGTTTGTCCTTCTGCATGGTTTCGCGCAGCTTGCTCGGCTGATCCATGCTGATGGCAATCAACTGCATGCCTTCCTTGGTCAGGTCGTTCGTGATGCTGGTAAGTGCCTGGAGATGGGCGTTGCAAAACGGGCACCAACCGCCGCGATAAAACACCAGCACGGCGGGTTTGTCTGAAACGAGCTTTCGGAGGCTCACTTCCTTGTCTTCCACCGTGCGTAAAGTCACGTCGGGAATCGAATCACCGACTTTTAGGGCGGAGGGAATGGTTTCGGCGCGCGACGAGCAGGGCGCCTGCCAGGAGAATGCAGCATGTTGTTTTCATTTTTGGAGTTTCATGGTGTTTTCGCTGATGGGTGTCTGGTTTGAATGATTATCTCAAAATACTGTTGCCAGATTCAGTCCCGCAAAACGTGGTCGTTGTAGCCACCAGGATTCTTGACAAGATACTTCTGGTGGTATTCCTCCGCCGGGTAGAATTTCGCCGCCGCCGTGATCTCCGTCGTGATCGGCCGATTGAATTTGCCTGACTTGTCCCAGCGCGTTTTCACGCGTTCGGCGGCCTGTCTCTGGTCGTCGCTGGTGTAGAAAATGGCCGAGCGATACTGCGTGCCCACGTCGTTGTGCTGCCGGTTCAGCGTTGTCGGGTCGTGCATGCGAAAGAAGTAATCCAGCAAAGACTCGTAGCTGAGCCGGGTGGAATCGAACACCACCTGAATTGATTCCGCATGGCCAGTGGCACCGGTGCAAACATCCTCATAGCTGGGGTCTGGAGTCGTGCCGCCGGTGTAACCGACCGTCGTTTTGATGACACCGG
>CAWFZJ010000059.1:0-5838 GCA_963820205.1 uncultured Verrucomicrobiae bacterium | reverse complement strand
CCGTATAGTCCCCTGGCGGGCGGGCCGCGGACACAGCCGCGCTGTAGACGTAGCCGCCCGACGCGCCGGCCAGCGGGCGAACGCGCTTCATCTCCTGCCGCACCGGGCTGCCGCCGTTGACTCCGTCGGCATAAAGCTCGACTCGCACCGCCTTGGGGTCGAGGTCATTGAGATAAACCTGAACCTCAAATACGTGCTGCTCGCCTTGAGTCTCCACCTTCACTTCGCCGAAGCGCAGCGCGGCCCATTTCTGTTCCAGACTGTGCCGCCAATCGACCATTTGCCTGCCGCTTGCGCCTTTATTGGCAATGCGCGAACGCAAGGCGGCGGCAGCCGGGAGGTAGTGTTGCTCGGTGTATTCGCGCACCGTGCGGTTGGCGGAGAAGCGCGGTGTCAACCGCGCCATGCTTTCCCGCATCCGCGCCACCCAGGCGGTGGGAATGCCCTGCTCGTCGCGGGCATAGAACTCGGGGATCACCTCGCGTTCGAGCAGGCTCGTAGAGCATCTCCGCTTCGGCGGCGTCCCAAGCCGGATCATCGCCATGCTCCTGGCCGTCCCCCAACGCCCAGCCCAGATTCGGCGCGTAAGCTTCGGCCCACCAGCCGTCCAATTCCGAGAGATTGATGCCTCCATTGACGAGCACCTTCATGCCGCTGGTTCCACACGCCTCCCAGGGCCGCCGTGGTGTGTTGAGCCAGACATCCACCCCCTGCACCAGGCGCTCGGTCAATTGCATGTCGTAGTCACTGAGGAAGATCGCATGAGGACGAACCTCGGGCCGGCGAATGAACTGTATCCATTTCTGGATCAGGGCCTGTCCCGCCTGGTCTGCCGGATGGGCCTTGCCCGCGATGATGAGTTGCACCGGGCGCTGCGGATTGGATAACAGGCGCAGCAGTCGCTCCGGATCGTGCAGCAGCAGGTTCGGTCGTTTGTAGGTGGCAAAGCGCCGCGCAAAGCCCAGTGTCAATGCGTTGGGATCGAAGAGATGCCTCGCCTCCTCAACCGTCTCGGGCGACGCGCCGGCGGCGGCAAAGTGCCGGGCCAGACGTTGGCGAGCGTAGTCAATCAGCGACTTGCTGGCGGCCGTGCGAAATTGCCAGAGGTCGGCATCGGAGACGCGGCGAATGTCCTGCTCCAGGTTTTCCGTCGTCCCCAGCCAGCGGTCTTTTCCACAGGCCTTCGTCCAAAGATCGTCGGCTGCCGCCGAGTCCCAGGTCGGCATGTGAACGCCGTTGGTCACATGTCCGATGGGCACTTCGTCCGCCGGCCAGTGCGGAAAGAGAGGCTCAAAGAGATGCCGGCTGACTTTCCCATGCAAGCGGCTCACGCCATTCACCGCCCCGCTCCCCCGGATGGCCAGATAGGCCATGTTGAAACTCTCCGACGAGTCGTTCGGGTTCTGGCGGCCCAGGGCCAGCAAATCATGGACTGTAATGCCGAGCTTTTCCTTGGCGTACCGGCCGAGGTATTGTTCGATGAGAGCCGGAGCGAAACGATCAAAGCCGGCGGCCACTGCCGTGTGGGTGGTGAAGAGGTTTCCCGCCCGCGTGGCGGCCAGCGCGACTTCGAAGGGCTGCGCGTTCTCTTGCATGAAACTGCGGGCGCGCTCCAACACGGCGAAGGCCGCATGGCCTTCATTCAGGTGACAGACTTCCGGCTTGATGCCGAGCGCGGCGAGCAGCCGCCATCCGCCAATACCCAGGAGCATCTCTTGCGCGAGGCGCAACTCCGGCCCGCCCCCATACAATTCGCTGGTGATCCCTCGATGAGCGGGAAAGTTCGCCGCGTCATTGCTGTCCAGCAGGTAAAGCTTGACCCGGCCGACCTGGACCTGCCAGGCGCGCAGCCAGACCGAGTAACCGGGCAAGGCGATCTCCAACCGCAACCACTCGCCGTTCGGTTGGCGCACCGGCGTGATCGGCAACTGTCCGGGGTCGTTGTAAGGGTAGAGGGCCTGTTGCGCTCCGTCCTTGTCAATCACCTGGCGAAAATAGCCTTGTTGGTAGAGCAGCCCCACTCCGACCACCGGCACGCCCAGGTCGCTGGCGGCTTTGAGCTGATCGCCGGCCACGTTGCCAAGCCCGCCTGAGTAAATGGGCAGCGCTTCGCTCAACATGAATTCCATGCTGAAATACGCGACGCAGGTCAAGGGAGCCTGGGGATGATGTTGCTGAAACCACGCGGGCGCCTCCGCCGCCTGACGCTTGGCTCGCAGCAGGTCATCAATGTTCTTGCGGAAGGCAGGATCGGCCAGCACGCGCTCGAGTTGGTCCCGCGAGACCGTCTGCAGGACAACCCAGGGGTTCTGCGTGAGTTCCCACAGCGCGGGATCAAGCTGCCGCCACACTTCGTCGGTGGCATGATTCCACGACCAGCGCATATCCAGGGCCAGTTCCGCCAGGGAATCGAATCCCTCGACTTCCGTGGGCAGAAGGCTGTATATCGGGTGGCTGACACGTGTTTCGTCTGCTCATAATTTCTCCGTCGGTTCCGAGGCGCCGCCAAAGCATCGCTGACAATCGTCTGGGCTTCCTCCAGGATGCGGCGCAGATGATCCGCTCCCCGGAAGCTCTCCGCATAAATCTTGTAAATGTCTCTCCGTCCCTGACGGACGCGCCGCGAACCATCCGCTCTCGGCCACCACTTTCAACCCGCCGATGGGAGCGCCGTTGCCCGGCGCGTGGGTGAGGACAGTCTGGATTTTTTCGCCCGCCAATTCGGTGATCTTGACCTGCTTGCGGTGAGAGTTTCGCCAACAGTTCCTTTTGCTCCGGAGTGGCCGGCGCCTCAACGCGGTCATAAGCAGGCTCACCGAACTCGCGCGTGAGTTCGCGGTAGATTTCGCCGGGATCGCGGCCCATCCGGGCGGTGATCTCCGCCGCCAGCAAAGCCGGGACAATTCCATCTTTGTCCGTCGTCCAAACGGCGCCATCCAGACGAACAAAAGAGGCCCCTGCGCTCTCTTCGCCACCGAAACCAAGCGAACCGTCGAGCAAACCATCCACGAACCACTTGAAGCCAACCGGCACCTCGTAGAGCTTGCGGCCAAGCTTCGCGGTGACGCGATCAATCATCTGGCTGCTCACCACCGTTTTGCCGACCGCCGCTTCCTTGCGCCACTTCGGCCGGTGTTGGAAGAGGTAGAAGATGGCGACGGAAAGGTAATGGTTGGGCGGCAGCAATCCCGCGCTTTTGGTGACGATTCCGTGCCGGTCATGGTCGGTGTCGCAGGCGAAGGAAAGGTCAAAGCGGTCCTTCATCCCGATCAATCGCTGCATCGCATAAGGCGAGGAAGGGTCCATCCGTATCTGACCATCCCAATCCACGGTCATAAACCGGAAGGTGGGATCGACCTCTTCGTTGACCACGGTGAGATTCAAACCATAGCGCTCGGCGATTCGTCCCCAATAATGGACGCCGGCGCCGCCAAGGGGATCAACACCCAGCCTGAGCTTCGAATCGCGGATGACCTCCATGTCAACCACGTTGCCGAGATCGGCAATGTAGGGGCTGAGATAGTCGCGCCGGTGCGTCGTCGAGGCGCGCAGAGCCTGCTCGTGGGGAATCCGTTTCACCCCTTCGAGCCGGGCTTCCAGCAGCGCATTCGCCTTTGCCTCGATCCAATCGGTGACGACGTTGTCCGCCGGGCCGCCATTCGGCGGATTGTATTTGAAGCCGCCATCATGCGGCGGATTGTGCGAGGGCGTGATGACAATCCCGTCGGCAAGCCCGGTCTTCCTGCCGCGATTGTAGGTCAGGATCGCATGAGAAATCACCGGGGTCGGAGTGTATTCGTCCCCTTCGGCGATCATCACCTCGACTCCATTGGCCGCCAGCACCTCCAGCGCGGTGGCGCAGGCCGGAACGGAAAGCGCGTGCGTGTCAATGCCGAGAAACAGCGGGCCATCGGTTCCCTGCCGCTTTCGATACAGGCAAATCGCCTGGGTGATCGCGAGGATGTGCCATTCGTTGAAGGCCCGCTTGAACGACGAACCGCGATGCCCGGAGGTGCCAAACGCCACGCGTTGCGCCGGCACCGTCGGGATCGGGCACCTCGGTATAGTAGGCGGTGATGAGCCGCGGCACATCGACCAGCATTCCAGGTGGCGCCGGCTTTCCGGCCAAGGGGACTTGTTTTCATGACGTTTTCTTCGATGGCGTGTTTTCGAGTGCCGCCACTTTGGCCAGACGGCGGCGATGACGCTCCGCGCCGCTGAATCGCGCGGCGAGAAATGTTTGAACCAATTCCCAGGCCAGCGCGTGACCGACAACCTGCCCTCCGAGGCAGATCATGTTCAGATCGTCGTCCTCGACGCCTTGGTGCGCCGAGAAATTTTCATGAATCAGGCAGGCCCGAACCCCCGCCACTTTGTTCGCGCAGACCGATGCCCCAACACCGCTTCCACAGATGGCCACGCCGCGCTCCACCTCTCCGCAGGCCACCGCGCGGGCCAAAGGCACGACAAAATCCGGATAATCATCGTCCAGATTCAGCTGCAGGTCGCCGAAATCGACCACCTCATGGCCGGCCGCGCGCAACTTTCCAGCGAGATGTTCCTTCAATTCAAATCCGCCATGGTCGGCGGCGACGCCGACGCGGCGGATAGTTGCCCCGAAAGCTTTCGGGTTCCCGCCACACCCTTTAGCGGTTCACTGATGGTGCTGGAATGTTTCCGGCTTGGTCTGTTCATAATGCGAAAATAATCACGGTAACAGCACGAACACTATAGGGGTAAAACCCTATCATGCACGATGGCAACCTCAAGTTTTTACAGGGGCCACCACTTTTTTGGGTTGCCACTCCTAATCCTAATCTTAATCGTAATCCAAGTGCAGCCGGCTACGTTGCGTTTACGGCTCCAAGATGACCGCTCCGGCATTGGTTTTGGTCAGAAAATAACCGCCTCCATTGGTTCCATTGAGCAAAATCACGCCATAGCCGGTTGTTTTTGATGCACCGCTGCCGAAGGTCACTTTCAACAGGCCCGTTTTGGGGGCGATTGAACCGTTCAAAGGCGTCGCCGGACCGGACAATTTGCCGAAATCCAAGGTCCGGTTGGTGATCGTTATGGTGAAATCGTTCGTCTGAACGGGTGTGTTGTCAGTGGTTTCGACAACAACCAAATTGGTCGGGAGAGCGCTGTTCGCCGGGCGATTGGTCCACGGTGAAAGCGCGATTTGGTTGGTGCTGGTGAACGCGCCGGGGAACAAGCCCGAGCGGACTGTGGGATGTACCAGGCCAGAGACATCCCGGACGCATTGGTGAGATTAATCCAGCCCAGCAGCCGCCCTTTGCTGCCATAGAGATTGACGTAGATGGGAACGTAGCCGGTTTGCGAAACGGGCATGCTTTGGCTAAAAGCGGTGCCATCGGCCAATGCCCCGGTGATTCTGGTTGTGCTCAAGTTCTGCGCGATCAAGGCATAACCGTCGCCGCCCGGGCGACGAATCGGGCGGCCGCCTAACGTTATCCGGCAGGATCAACCTCGTGTCCTCCACCGGCCGGCCCGCTGGTGGCTGGGTCGGCAATCAGAATTGGCCACCCAAGTGGTTCCAGAAACCGTCCCAGTCACCTGTGGCGGAGGATCGTTCCAATTCAACGTCATTTCCGCCACCAAAGGGCCTCCCTTCTGGCCGGGCGTAAAATGTGGTTGGTGGCCTGACCGGACAAATTAAAGGCCCCGCTAATGGCGTGGTTTCCGCCGTTAATTAAAAGTGTCCCGCTGTACATTTCCCCTCTGGCTAACGATCAATCCCCTGAGCATCCCCGCCGTTTGTTCCGTGACGCCATTCGTCGTAATGAAAAGACCGTTATATGTCCCTTTCACCGGCAG
>CAWFZJ010000058.1:0-60131 GCA_963820205.1 uncultured Verrucomicrobiae bacterium | reverse complement strand
GGTATTCCAGCGGATGGTCCGTAGATAGGCCGAAAAGACGCTGGGGTCGTCGGTCCCGAGATTTGCGACATTCGCCCAGCCTTCGTCCCCAAGGATGGCTCCATCGATCTCGGCGTCCCACAAGACCTCGGCCAAATCCCCTTGGGCGTCGTCGTCCACGCAAGCCAAGCGCAACGCCGTCAATCCGTCGATCGAGCGCTCATCTTCGACGAGCCACCGACGCGAACGTACACGAACGAAATCACCGCGTTGCGGGTTGACGGGCATTTCTTCCTCGAAACTTTTCAAATCCGATTCCTCGGAACTGTAAACCAGCGTCCGGCTTCAGCCTCCCCTTTGAATATACCGTGATCCATGATCTACGAAACGGCGCCAACTATTGACCCCAGTCGAGGCCATGATCGAAGGTTTACATGCATCAGTCTGCCTACCCATGACGCCGCCTTTGCCGAAGTAGCCCAGATCATCGCTTCCGCGCGCCAGCGAGCCATGCAATCGGTCAATACGGCCCTGATCGATCTGTATTGGCAGGTTGGGGAATATATCAGCCGCAAGATCGAAAGCGCGGAGTGGGGCGACGCCGTGGTGCCGCAGCTTGCCGATTACATTGCGCGAAGCCAGCCGGGATTGCGCGGCTTCACCCGTTCGAAATCTGTTCCGCATGCGTCAATTTTACGAGGCATATCAAGAGGATGAAATTGTCGCGGCGCTGCTGCGACAATTGTCCTGGACCCATCATCTCATCATTTTGGGCCAAAGCCGCCACCCGGAGGAGCGAGCATTTTATCTGCGTATGGCGGCGCAGGAAAAATGGTCCAGCCGAGAGCTGGAGCGGCAGTTCAAAACGGCCCTGTTCGAGCGCTCGGTTCTCCAACCCCCAAAAGTCGCGGCGGTGCTGCGACAAAATCAGCCCGAGGCGCAGGGCGTATTTCGGGACATGTATCTCGTCGATTTTCTCAAACTGCCGGATGGCCACAACGAGGCCGATCTCCACCTCGGCCTCGTCCGCCAGTTAAAGGATTTCCTGATCGAACTGGGGCGAGATTTCTGTTTTGTTGGCTCACAATATCCCTTGCAAGTCGGCGGGCGCGATTTTGCGCTGGACCTGCTGTTTTTCCATCGTGGCCTAAATTGCCTCGTCGCCATCGAGCTAAAAGTCGGGCGGTTCGAACCTGAATATCTTGGCAAACTCAGCTTTTACCTGGAGGCGCTGGATCGGGATGTAAAAAAGCCTCACGAAAATCCGGCCATTGGCTTGCTGCTCTGCGCCAGCAAGGACGATGAAGTTGTGGAATACGCCTTGAGTCGCACCCTGTCCCCGGCGCTGGTGGCGCAATACCGGACGCAATTGCCCGACAAAAATCTTTTGCGCGAAAAGTTGCATGAATTTTATCGCCTCAACACGCAGGACGAGGGCGGAGGATGAGCATTGGGCGAGATATTCGTTGCCACCAAATGGGCGAGAAGACGTCTACTGAACGTCCCTATATCCGCGCCTTCTCTTGCGGTCAGCCTGCAGTTGCAGAGCGTTGGCGGCGAGGGCCTCGCTGTCGAATGGCTCGGCCACGATACGCCCGTGCGCGCCAATTCGCCCCCAAGCTTTGATGAGCAAAACGCTGCCGAAAACCAGCGGGCTTGAGTTGTACGCCGATCCCAGCGGCAGCTATCCCTTTACGTCTTACACCGACCTCAGCAATAATATTGCCGCGCTGCCGGCGCCGATCGCCATTCCCTACAATGTCATGAACAATCCCAGCAATGCGAACTACCATCTTGGCGGTTCATTGGTGAAAATCTGGACGTTCATTTCGGCGCGCGGGCCGGAACCACCACGTCCACCACTGCGAATGACTACGTGGCCGTCACCAATTCCGCCGGCCAGACGTTCTATCTGATGTTCCCGGATCTGGACTTGGATGTTGCGGGTCAAACCCTGCCCAGTTACGCCAACACCGTCAGCGGCATTCTCTATTCCGCCAACTCCGTCGTTACCAACACGATTGTCGTGACACGGTTCTTGGACATCGCCTCTCCCATTCCGCTGAACGCGAACTACTCGGGTGGCATCATGACGTTCACCTGGAGTGGAGCGTCCTTCAGCCTGCAATCCGCCACCAATGTGGCTGGGCCTTACAACATCATCCCCGGCGCCGCCAGCGGTTTTACGACCAACCTTGTGTCGTCGCATCCGGCGGTATTCTTCCGTTTGTATCGTCCGTAACTCGGATTGATAAACCTCAGGGGCGGCCAGCGATGGCCGCCCTTTTTTGTTTTCTTTACGATAATCGGCGAAGCGGGTCATCACAAACCGCGCCACGGTTCGGATCGTTGGAAAAGTTCCAGCATGAGGGAGCACTCCTTGACCAGTTCCGGGCGATTGGCTTTGGCCGCCAGGTCTTTCGCGGTCTGCAAAGTCTTTATGGCTTCTTCAAACCGGCCGGTTTCTGCATACGCGGCGGCCAGCGTTCGTAATTTCTCCGGGTCGCTCCGACCAGTCAATACGCAGGCCTGTTCGGCCATCTTGACGGCTTCGGCGCCGTTGCGGAAACCCGCATTGGCATCGGTGGATAAAATCCAGGCGAGGCCGCTCAGGGCGTCGGGGAAATCAGGTTGAATCAGGAGGGCGCTGGCGTATTCGCTCATCGCCTCGCGCGTCCTTTTCAAATGGACGAGCGCCACGGCAAACTCATAATGCCCTTTCGGGTCGTTGAGGTGGTTGCGCATGATTTCTGTGAACAGCCCGGCGGCGGCGTTCCATTGCTCCTGCTGGTTGAGCGCCAGCGCCAGGTTGTATTCGGTTTCGGCATTTCCGGGCTTGAGCCGCAGGGCCTCGCGCAGATGTTTTGTGCCTTCAACCAGGCGGCCTTTTTGGATCAATAAAATTCCGAGATTGTTATGGGCCAGCGCCAGTTTTGGATCAATCTGCAAGGCGGCGTTATAATGTTCGATGGCCGCGTCGAGCCGGCCCAGGGTGTGAAAAATGCGGGCGAGGTTGTTGTGGGTGACGGCGGAATCGGGATTGAGTTTCAGCGCGGCGTTGTAATGCGCAATCGCCTCGTCATATTTTTTTTGTTTAGCCAGGGCAATGCCCATGAAAATGTGCGTCTGTTCCTGCGTGGGGCGGAACCAAAGGGCCTTTTGGTACTCGGCAACGGCTTCATCCAGTTTGCCCTGTTCATCCAGCGCGTTTCCCAGAAAAAAATGCGCCTCGGGAAAAGCCGGCTGGTAACGCAGGGCTGTCTGATAATACTTCATGGCTTCATCCCATTTGCCTTCCTTGGCGAGCAGGCTGCCCAGAATGGTAACAGCCATGTAATTCCGCGGGGTGACTTGGTCCGCGTGTTCAAACAGGGTGCGGGTGTCCTTCCAATAACTGAGTTGTGCCGAAGTGGCCGCCAGCAACATCCCGGCCACCATCACAGACGCACTTTGTAAAACCACCCGGCTTTTGATGATTTCAAAGGCGAGCCAGACCAGGGGCACGAACAAGCCGATCAAGGGGAGGTAAGTGTAACGGTCGGCCCAGGCCTGATCGCCGACCTGCACCAGCCCGATGACCGGCACCAGCGTGCCGAGATACCACAGCCATCCCACCATGAGGCAGGGCCGGCGCCTCAGATTTTTTATTGCCAGCACAGTTGTCAGAGCCAGCACGATGACGGCGCAGGCGATGGTCAGGGCCGGCAGGTGGATTTGATATGGATAATAAACGGCCAGATGTCGCGGGACGAACATCGCAACGAGATAATGATTGTAAGCCGCCAGCACATGGGCGATCCGCTGGGAAACCGTCAGCCCGGCAGTGGAAACAATCGCGAGTTCCTGCGCGCACAGGGTCAGTCCGCAAGCGATGGCACTCAATGCCAGAAACGGGACTTTCTCCAGAACCAGCCGCCGCCACGGTTTCTGCTTGAAACGAAGCAGGGTCTTTTCCGGCGGGTGGCTGGCAAATTCTGAAATCCGGTTCAGCGGCCAGTAATCCAGCAGCAACAACACGAACGGCAAGGTCACGCCCATCGGTTTTGCCATCAGGCAGAGGACAAATGAGCCGAGCACGAAAAGATAACGGGCGAGGGAAGGTTGCGCGGCCTGGCGGACGTAGAGCCACAGCGTCAGCATCCAGAAAAAAGCGCAGAGCACGTCTTTTCTTTCGGCGACCCAGGCCACGGATTCGACGTGGAGCGGATGCCACGCAAAAAGCGCCGCCACCGCCGCGCTGCGCCACATCCGGTTTGTCATCCGGTTCAGAACTGAAAATAAGAGCAGTGTGCCGGCAACATGCAGCAGGACATTGGTCAGGTGATGGCCTCCGGCGTTTGCCCCGTAGAACTGGCAATCAAGCATGTGCGACAGCCAGGTCAGCGGATGCCAGTTGCCCGCGTGAAAACCGAAGGCCCAGACCAAACCGGTCCACGTTAAACCCGCCTGCACATGCGGGTTTTCCGTCACATATTGCTGGTCATCGTATTCAACAAATCCATGGTGGATTGCCGGCAGATACAAGGCCAGCGTGACCACGGCCAGCCCGCTGTAAATGAGGCATCGGTTTTGGAATTGTGGATCGCGCATCCGCATGGCGCCAGCATGATGCGGCGGGCGGGCGTTTTTTCAATGGCAAAGGCAAAAATCCGGAATCTGTCATCAAAATGTCACAAAGAATTGTCCGAAAACTTATTCACAATCCTTGCTTTTTCCACATGATGAAATATACTCGTTACCAATAAACGGGGACGATTGTCCGGGCGGGCTAATCGAAATTAAAGATGTGAAGATGACCAAATCTGCCAAACCTGCCAAACCTGCGCGCAAGGCTTTCACCCTGATTGAATTGCTCGTGGTCATCGCCATCATCGCCATTCTGGCGGCGATTTTGCTGCCGACGCTGGCTGCGGCCAAACGAAGGGCGCAAGAAATTCAATCTCTCTCAAATATTCGTCAATGGGGTCTAGCGCTTGGTATCTATGGTTCAGATGCCAGTGGTTACATTCCGAGAGACGGAACAGATCAGGGGGGGTCATATTCTTCCTATACCGGCAATACCTCCACCACATACCCTGCATCGGCAGGCAGCCCCAACGACCCTTTTGCATGGTTCAGTGTATTACCGCCGGTCGTCGGGGACAAGTCGCTGCAATCCTACTACAATTCAATAAAAGGCTCAAAATATCAGAATTTTTATCCTTTTCCCGGCAATGACATTGGGAAAATGTGGCTGTGCCCTGCGGCCCAAGTAACCTCGGCCGACTACAGTCTGTTCCTTTCGGGAGGGCAGTTTGGCTTTTTCAGTTATGTGATGAATCTTGATCTCAAGCTGAAGTCATCCATTAACAACGGGGTTGTTGGCAACGATCCTTTTCTTACCCCAGCTATGCCCAGAATTACCGCGATTCGTAATCCAGTAAACGTGGTTATGATGACCGAATTTTGTTTCAGCCCCACGTTGGAAAATTGGACGGGAGCAAGTCCAGCCACAAATGGGTTGTTTTCCAGCTTGCCGGTGGACTTATTTCGTCAAACGCCACAACAATGGAGGCAACCTTGTGTTCTTGGATGGTCACGCGCAGTATTTCAAATATAACGTTGTATTCAACGCCGCCGAGTATCCAGGCCGCTTGGAAAACACCAACAACGACGAAATCTGGTGGAATCCCAACCGGAACAAATAAGGAAACGGGCTTCATTTTGGGTGGCCAGCCAGTCCGTTCACCACTAACTTAACATCAAATTCACGCCTGTTCTTCCGCCTGATACATTAAAAATTGAGATGTCCGTGCAAGAAATTCAAGGGTGGCCTTCGAGCCACCCTGTTTATTTTAAACCGGCCTGATTGAAGAATTAATCATCGTCCACTCTTTTTACCGCCCAATCCGGATACGGGGTTTGTGATCCTTTTGTCGCGCGCCAGAGGATGTGGTTGAGCAGGTCTTCCGGGCATTGGTCGGCTTTTTCCAGTGGCAGCCGCGCGGAAACCACGGCGTCCTGGCGCAATTGCGCGTCAGAATTTTTCTTCAGCGGCGGATTCATTTCATCCAGCGGCACCTGGTTTGTCACGGAGTCAAAAGCGGTGAAATCGGGGGTATTGGTGAAGCAGTCGAACATCGGCGTAGCTGTCGCGTCCATCTGGTTCATCGGCGGCAAACCCAAAATTAATTCCATCGTGCGGAGCAAACTGGTTTGATTGTATTGGGTGCTGATGGTCGCGCCGCGTTTCGTGTAGGGACTCGCGACATAAGCCGTCGTGCGATAGCCGCTCACGTGATCCCAGCCGCTCTGCGGATCGTCTTCAATCGCAAAAAGGCACGTGTTCGTCCAAAATTTGCTGTGGCTGACGGCTTCGACGACGCGCCCGAAGGCGAGGTCGTTGTCGGCCACCTGCGCCCGTGGGGTCGGTGAATTGGTTTTGGTTCCGCTCGTGTGGTCGTTCGGCAGCCAGACGATGACGAGATTCGGCAGATGGTCCGCCGCCTCAAATTGTTTCAGCGACCGGATGAATTGCGCGGCGCGCCACACGTCCGGCACGCTCAAATCCCAGCCGATGGTGTTGGTGGCGATGAACGGCCGCAGCGATTCGATGTCCGGTTCACAGGCATAAACAATTTCATTCGAGCCGTTCACGAAATCGCGGTAGCAGTCGAGAAAATGGACGTTCGTTTTGCTTTCCGAATCCTTCCAATGTTTTTTGTCCGTCGTGAATTCGCCGAAATCGCAAACCGTTTTGCCCCGCGCCAGCGCGTCGTTCCAGATGAACCCGGCCGGCGAATACGCCAGCGCGTCGGCTGTGCTTGTGCCGTCGCCGCCGGACGGATAGCTGCGCGGAAACCCGGCGAACTCGCGCTCCAGGTAATCCGTCGCGATGGCGCTGTCCGTCCAGTTGTGGCCATCCGCGCTCAAAGCCCCGCAGCAATAGGTGTTGTCCAGCAGGACAAAATCGCGGACGAGCCGGTGCTGGTTCGGCGTCACGCGCTCGCCGAACACGCACAAGTCCGCGTCGCCGTTGCCGGCCGTCACGTCGCCGAGCACCTGGTCGTAAGTGCGGTTCTCCTTGATGATGTAAATGACGTGCTGAAACACACTCGGCTCGCCGACCCGTTCCGGCACCGGCTGCGGCGGACGATTTTCGCGCGCGGGCAGCTTTGCCAGCTCGAGCAGCGGGTAGCGCAAATTGGCCAGCGCGGTTTGCGTGAACCGCGCCAGTTCTTTTTCGGATGGCATGGGCACCAGTGAAAGCGTGCCGTTATGAAGTTTTGAATTAAATTCCCTTCCGCCGGATTTTCCAGGATGCCCCCGGCTTAAGCCTTTGATGTTCGCGACGCAAATTTGCTTGCGGCCCGCATCAAACGCCAGAGCACCGGGAAACCAGCCGGCGGGGATCAGGCCGAGCCGTTTCGACTGGCCGGGCTTGAATTGAAAAACCGCCACGGCGTTCTGCGTGCCGTTGCAGACGAAAAGTCTTTTGCCCGATTTGTCGAAGGCGAGCGCATTCGGCTGCGCGCCGAAGGCGTCTCCCGGATTTTGGCGCGCGCAAATCGTCTCCACGATTTTATCCGCGCGCGTGTCAATGACGCTCAACGTGTCGCTGCCTGCATTCGCCACGACGAGAAATTTTCCATCCGGCGACAGCGCCAGCGCGCAGGCATGCAGACCGGTCACAATTTCAAATTGCGAATCCAGGATGGCGGATTGATTGGTGTTCGCGTCCAAATCAACAATGGAAACCGATCCTTCGCTCGCGATGCCGCGCGCGTCCACGCGAACGGTTGTTCCTTGTCCCGCCGGGCCGGTCAAACTGTCCGCGCCGGGCCGGCGACCGCCCCAATTGCTGACATAAATTTTATTTTTGCCAAGCGCCACGTCGAACGGCGCGACGCCCACATCCCACGTCCGCAGAATTTTTCCGGTCGCCGCGTCCATTTCCGCGAGCCGGTTTGAAAGGTTTAGCGCCACGTATATTTTTTTGCCATCGCGCGAAACCGCAATGCCCGCGGGAATTTCATTGGTGCGGCTCAATCCAGCCACCGCCGGCAGGGCGATTGAAAACAGCGGGAAAACTTCTTTATCCCGGCTGACGCCGAACACTTTGATATCGCCTGTGACGTTCGCCAGATAAATCCGCGAACCGTCGGGGGAAAAGGCCAGGCCGGTGAAGCTTAACTGCAGCTTTTTGGCCGGTGAAAGGATTTCCCAAGACACCGGCATTTGTTCCTGCGCCTGATCGGAGGGAAACTCGACGCGCTGCAAAATGATTCCATTTGCCGGATTCACAACGACCAATTCGTCGGTGATGCCGGCGGTCACGAGCAATTTGCCGTCGGGACTCAACGCCAGCGCCTGCGGTCTCAGGCCCGGCAGCTCGATCAGGGTTCCGGCGGGCGTGAGATGTTGATTGACCGGCGTTTCAAAGCCGTTCGTGCCGCGGCCAACGGTTTCAGTCGTGGCGTCGTAGTCCGCCGCCCCATCCGCTCCCCGGGCCGGATTCAGAAAAAGAAGCGTGGAAAGACAAAAAATGTGGACGAAAAATTTCATGCGGTTTTGGAGGGATGCTAAAGCAGTCTGATTTGCTTTCAATCTGAAACAGGCTTTACCGGGAGATGAATTGTCGGAGATGTTTTTAATCTGCCGACATTGCCGTCTCAAAGGTGATGAGCAGAACCCAGCAGAATTTTTTCATGGGCAGAATTATGTTTGCGCCGGAAAAATGCGCTTTCGCCTCCATAAACGCAAGCGGTGTGCCGCCCGGCCAAAGTTTGGCGCAGGATGTGAATATGTGAATAACTTTTTCAAGAAGTGCTTGCAAGCGGCTGGAATCCGTGACAAAACAGGGCATCAACGCCTGGCTTATCTGCCGGGTGTTGCAGATAAGACGGGCTGGTTAGCAAGCGTGGGATGGTTGCTGGTGGTGGAACTCCGCAGGGAGCCGCCAACGGAAAACCCGGGGTTGCTGTTAACGGGAATTCCTCCTTCACGATCTCTTCGCGCCGGCTTCAATAACAACCGAAACAAAAAAATAAACCTATGAAAATAAACGCGATCAAATCGTCACTCGTCCTCGGATTCACCACCTGCTTGGCCTGGTCGGCTGGCGCGCAACTGGTGCTTACCGGCACCAATTATTGGCAAAGCTTTGACGGCATTGGCGGCGGCCTGCCGGGTGGCTGGCTGATTTACACCAATGCCAAATCAACCCAGCTCGGCACCCCGCTCACGTTCAATCCCATGCCAACCAACTGGGCCAAATCATCGTTCGGCTTTGGAAACTACGCTTCGACCAGCAATGGCGGCACAAACTTGCTGGGAACCGAAGCTCCCGCCAATCAATACGTTTTTACCAATCGCGCTCTGGGTCTCCGAACGACCAGCGCCGCCGATCCCGGAGCCGCCTTCGTGTTGAAAATTGACAGCACAAAGGGGCTGAAGAATTTCACCCTCGACCTGGACTTTGTGTTGTTGAGCGTTCAGAACCGAACAAATGTTTGGACTGTGGATTATGGCCTCGGTTCCAATCCGGACAGTTTTGTGGCGGTGGGAACTTATACCGCGCTGGGAAATGGCAATGGCGGTGTATTTGGAGCCACTCACAAGACGTTCGCTTTTGGCAGGGGCCTGGATAATCAACCCGGTCCGGTGTTTATTCGAATCGCGAATCTTTCCCCCTCTGGTTCGTCCTCGGGATCAGGCACCTACCGGCCCACCGTGGGCATTGACAATTTTTCCCTGAATTTTTCAAGCGATTTGCCGTCCATCGCCGGCATCATCATCACCAACGGCAGCGTGCAAATTGATTTCACCGGAACGGCCAGCGACACGGCTTTATCCTTTTTATTGCATGGTGCTATGCGGATGGATGGCAGCTTTGCGGATACGGGTGCTGTCATTACGCAATTGGGTGCCGGGCAGTTTCGTGCCGTCTGTCCTTTGAACGGCGCGCAGCAATTCTATCGTATTAAACGCCAGCAACCGTGAAAATCAATCGCCGATGATTTTAACCAGCACGCGCTTGCGGCGGCGGCCGTCGAATTCGCCGTAGAAAATCTGTTCCCACGGACCGAGATCCAGTTTGCCCTTGGTGATGGCCACGACGACTTCGCGGCCCATGACCTGCCGTTTCATGTGCGCGTCCGCGTTGTCCTCGCCGGTGCGGTTGTGCTGGTATTGCGAGGTTGGCTCGTGCGGCGCGAGTTTTTCCAGCCACACATCGTAGTCGTGCAGCAAGCCATCCTCGGCGTCGTTGATATAGACGCTGGCGGTGATGTGCATGGCGTTGACAAGGCAAAGGCCCTCCTGCACGCCGCTCTTGCGGACCAGTTGCTCAATCGTGCCGGTGATGTTGAGGTAATCGCGCCGGTGCGGCGTTTCAAACCAGAGATGTTCGGTCAGACTTTTCATCCGCCTCCTCCCGCCGTCAAATCGCCGCCGCCACCAAATCGCCGACTTCACGCGTGCCGTGGCCCATTTTGCCGGCGGCGAGCGACTTGATTTTGGTGTTGATGATTTTCACGACGGCATCCTCGATGGCGGCGCCGGCTTTGGCTTCACCGAGGAAGTCGAGCATCATTCCGGCGGCGTTGATGGCCGCGAGCGGGTTGATGACGTTCTGGCCGGTGTATTTGGGCGCGCTGCCGCCCATCGGTTCGAACATGCTCGTGCCTTCGGGGTTAATGTTGCCGCCGGCGGCAATGCCCAACCCCCCCTGGATCATCGCGGCCAGGTCGGTGATGATGTCGCCAAACAAGTTGTCGGTGACGATCACGTCGAACCACTCGGGGTTTTTGATGAACCACATGCAGGTGGCGTCCACGTGCGCGTAATCGCGCTTCACCGTAGGGTATTTTGCGCCGACCTCATGGAACGCGCGTTCCCACAAATCGAACGCGTAGGTCAGCACGTTCGTCTTGCCGCAAAGCGTGAGCTGCGCGGTTTTGCCCGCCTGGATGTCCTCCGTTTTAAGGCCTTTCCACGGCTTGCCGCCGCGGCGCTTCTTCGCGAGGTCAAAAGCGTATTTCAAACACCGCTCCACGCCGCGCCGTGTGTTCACCGATTCCTGGATCGCAACTTCATGCGGTGTGCCCTTGAACACGAAACCGCCCGCGCCAATGTAAAGCCCCTCATTATTTTCGCGCACGACGACGAAATCAACATGTTCCGGCCCCTTGTCCTTGAGCGGACAGTCGGCGGCGCGGTACAGTTTCACCGGGCGCAAATTGATGTATTGCTCCAGCTCGAAACGGAGGCGCAGCAGGATGCCCTTTTCGAGGATGCCCGGTTTGACCTGCGGATGGCCGACCGCGCCGAGAAAAATCGCCTTGTACTTGCGCAGTTCGTCCACCGCGTTGTCGGGCAGCACTTCGCCGGTCTTTAGATAACGGTCGCCGCCAAAGTCGTAATGATGCCAGTTGATCTTGAACCCGAACTTTTGGGCCGCGGCCTCGGACACTTTGAGGGCTTCGCGGGAGACTTCCGGCCCCGTGCCGTCGCCGCCAATGACTGCAATATTGTAGGTTTTCATAAATTCTTGTCTTCACCCCGAAAGCTTTCGGGGCGGAAAAATGATTTTAACGTTTTTCAGCCCGGTCGCAATGGAATTTTGCACAACGGTTTAATCCGCTTGCTTCAAATGCGTTTAGGTTTTTCAATCAAGGAACCATGTCCGCCAAATCAAAACGTCTCATCGCCATCCTCGTTGTTGGCATTGTCTTGGTTGGGACCCCAAAATCCGCCAGCCAGTTAAAATAATATGCCTGAGATTTTGCCCTACAAAGCCGCCACGCTGCTGTATTGCTTCAGCGAGCGTGACGAGGTGCTTCTGCTCGAACGCGCGCAGGAGCCGAATCGCGGCTTGTGGAGCCCCTGCGGCGGGAAATTGAAGATGGACGTTGGCGAATCGCCCTACGCCTGCGCCTGCCGCGAGGCGCAGGAGGAAACCGGCCTGTCGCTGCGCCCGGAAGATCTGCATCTGACCGGACTGGTCAGCGAACACGGTTTCCAAGGCCAGGCGCATTGGCTCATGTTTTTGTTCGAGGTCAAACCGCGCCTGAAATCATTGCCGCCACATCATGCCGAAGGCCGGTTTCAATTCTTTGCCCGCGCCGCGCTCGACGGTTTGAAGCTGCCGCAGACCGACCGCGAACGAATCTGGCCCTGGTTCTGGCGATATCGCGGCGGATTTTTCGCGGCGCACTGCCACTGCCACCCCGACGGGCGGAACGACTGGAAGTTGGAGGAAACATTTTGAAAAACACCCAACATTCAACATCCAATGTTGGAGCAATCGGCCATTTCATTGGTTGTTGAGCGTTCGATGTTGGATGTTCGATGTTAAACATAAATATGCCGGACGAACCCATCATTGATTTGCACAGCGACGATTATTTCATGCGCGAAGCCTTGCGGCAGGCGGAGCGCGCCTTTGAAGCGGACGAGGTGCCCGTTGGCGCGGTCATCGTCCGCGGGGGACGCATCATCGCGCGGGCATTCAACCAGGTGGAACAGCTCAAGGACGCCACGGCGCACGCGGAGATGCTCGCGCTCACGCAGGCGGAGGAAACCGTTGGCGACTGGCGGCTGACGGATTGCACGCTTTACGTGACCAAGGAGCCCTGCCCGATGTGCGCGGGCGCGATGGTGCACACGCGGCTGGCGCGCGTGGTATTCGGCGCGAGCGATCCGAAGGGCGGCGCGGCGGGCGGCGCGATGAACCTGCTGCAATTCCCAACGCTGAATCACCGTTGCGAAATCACCGGCGGCATCCGGGAGGCGGACTGCCGGGGATGGCTGCAAAAATTTTTCGCCCGGCAGCGGCTTTCGCCCAAGAGAGAAAAAGACGAATAGCGATGAGGTTTTAAAACGACTCGTTGCGCGTTCCGGGTTTAAAACCAACAAGGCATCCTTGCGGATGCCTTGTTGTTGCGCTAACCAGTAAAATTCAGACCCGTATTATTGCGGGAAATTATAATACGCGTTAATGTTGGGTTGATTATTGGTGGCGGCAGTCAGGGCCTGCTGTAATCCGGAAACAGTCGCTTGCATTACGCTGCCATCAGCCAGCCCGAGATTGCCATTCTTCAAATGCAAGCTGGAATTATCCCACGCCCATGAACTCTTTGCGGCAGGACCAACGCCCCCGGAACCCCATTGAGTGCTTACGCTAAGGGTGCTGTTGGTATTATCTGCAGCCGTAGCAAGGCCGTTGGCGGTTCCAATGTTGCGGTCGCCATCCAGGATCATCTGCGGATAGCTTTCAAAAGCATCGCCACAAACGAAGTAACTCAAATACTGAAATGTGAGTTTGGTATAGTCGGACTGGCCGATGGTGGGGTCGAAGGTGATCCAGTTCGTAGCGGAAGCGCGAACCAAGGGATTCCCGTTAACCGTCCAAATGCCGTTGTCAGCCGGACAAAACAAAATCTTGGGCGTGTTCACCTCGTTGGACATGACAGAAAAAACGGTGCATAGATTATATGAAGGCGTAGGCTTGCTGTTTAGTGCGCTGTATATGGCCTCCAGCGCGCCGTTTTTTATCGTGTTGACGGCCATGGGGTATCTGTCCTGGTTATCACCTTCCCAGAGGCGGAAGGAAATGCCGACTTGTTTGAGGTCGTTGACGCAATTGATGCGTTGGGCCTTGCGCTTGGCTGCGGCGAGCGCCGGCAGCAACAGAGCCGCGAGAATGGCGATAATGGCGATCACGACGAGCAACTCGATCAGTGTGAAGGCCTTTTTCTGTTTCAGAATTCTTTTCATACGTTCAATCAGGTTAATTTGTTTTTTCGTTTGTTAGGTGACGGTTTGTTGAACTACTCAAGTCGCCCGCGCCGTCAACACCAGTTCTAAATGTTACCTTAGCAATGCCGATGCCAACCGGTTGTTTTGCAAAAATGCCAATAAAACCGCTTGCGGATTTTCTTGCGATGGCGAAATGCGTGAAATTTTCACGCATCGCGCGTGAAATTCACGCATTGGATCGCCCTTGGGGCCGGTCAAATTCTCATTTACAGCGCCGCGCGCATCGCAAACACTGACCGGCCCTATGGCCGAACCCAAAGAAAACGTCCTGATGGAAAAAATCGTGTCGCTGTGCAAGCGGCGCGGTTTCATTTTTCAATCCTCCGAAATCTACGGCGGCATCAATGGATTTTGGGACTACGGCCCGCTCGGCGCGGAACTCAAGCGCAACGTCAAGGAACTCTGGTGGAACGCCATGACCCGCCAGCGCGACGACGTGGCCGGCCTCGAAGCCACCATCATCATGTCGCCGAAAATCTGGAAAGCCAGCGGACACGTGGACACGTTTGCGGATTTGATGCGTGGAATGTCCGCTGACAAAAAAAAGAGTTCGCGCGGACCAGGTCGAACCACAAGTGGAATCGTGGTTCGTTTTTCTGGCATTTATTAATTGCAAAAATAACAGCACTCGCATTTCCAAAGTGTTGAACTGTCTGCGCAAACGATTAAAACCAAACAAGCAATCGAAGAATTATTCAGAAAAAATATTACTGATGCAGAAGTCATGGAGATGAATCCAGAGAGGTATAATCACGCAAGTGACTCCGAACAGATCATTGCATTAAGAGAATCATGCGCAGAAACATTATGCAGAAAGCGTCCACTTCCAAAGTTTTTCGATCTTGCTTCAGCCGGGAAAGCCACTCGAAAGCGCCCGAAAAATTGCCAACCAATACTATCTTGAAAAGACGCATTTAGATTCATTTGTTTTACTAGGGGAAACCTCGGAAAAGGTTGAAAATTCAACCGATTTTCATCCCGAGAGCGGTGTGGAATTAACCGATGCTCGCCCGTTCAACCTGATGTTCAAAACTTACGTCGGGCCGATTGAGAGTGAGGACAGCATCGCCTACCTCCGCCCGGAAACCGCGCAGGCGATTTTCGCGCAGTTCAAGAACGTGCTCGAAACGTCGCGCCAGAGAGTCCCGTTCGGCATCGCGCAGGTTGGCAAGGCGTTTCGCAACGAGGTCACCCCGCGCAATTTCACCTTCCGCTCGCGCGAGTTCGAGCAGATGGAACTGGAATTTTTCATCAAGCCGGATGAAGTCGTCGAAGCCATTTGCGGAAACGTGGCGGAGGTTTGCAAAGGAAAACATCCAACAACCAACATCCAACAACCAACATCCAATTTCCGGCCCTCAACCCTCAACCCTCAACCCTCAACCGAACTGGGGCTGGGAAGCGTGGCACAAGTATTGGGTCGAGGAGCGAATCAAATTTTACGAAGGCATCGGGCTGTCGCGCGCGACGCTGGAGGAATACTGGCAAAAGCCGGAGGAGCTGGCGCATTACGCCCGCGCCTGCGTGGATATTTTGTTCAAGTTCCCATTCGGCACGCAGGAACTCGAAGGCATCGCCGCGCGCAGCGATTTTGATTTGAGCCAGCACGCGCGTTTCTCCGGCAAACCGATGGGCGTGTTTGACGAGGAACTCCGCGCCGCCTGGGGCAAGCTGCCCAAGGAAAAATCGGACGGCCTCTGGCGGCGCTATTACGAGAACCGGAAAAAATATCTGGTCAAAATGGGCATTGCGGAGGAACAAGCCGCCAAGGACGCCACCAATGACGCGAACGGCCTCGCCAAGGGCCAATACATCCCGCACGTGATTGAACCATCGGCGGGGGTGGACCGTCTAATCCTTGCCTTGATTGCCAACGCCTACACCGAAGTCACCAAGACCGACGACAAGGGAAAGAGCGAGACGACGGTAGTGATGAAATTTCATCCGCGCGTCGCGCCGATCAAGGTTGGCGTGATGCCGTTGCTCAAGAACAAGCCGGAACTGGTGAAGAAGGCGATTGAAGTCCGCGACCTGTTGCGTCCGTGGATGAATGTGTTTTACGACGACGGCGGTTCGATTGGCCGCCGTTACGCGCGCCAGGACGAGGCGGGCACGCCGTTCTGTCTGACGATTGATTTCGACACGCTCGGCGAAAAGCCGGAGCTGCTGAACACGGTGACGATTCGCCACCGCGACGACGGCAAACAGGAGCGATTGCCCATAAGTGAATTGTTAAATTGGCTGTTACCGAAAATCCGCTGATGGCTGAAAGCGCAAAAAAAACGACAATTCCCAAAAAGCGCGCTCCCACGCTCTATTTCATCATCACCTGCAAGTTGATCAAGGGCGTGCTCTCGTTGCTGCTGGCTATGGGCATCTACAAAATGGCGGGCGCCGGCCTTTCGGATTTGTTCGACCGCGTGGTGCATTGGATGCATCTGGATCCTGAAAACCGGTTTCTTTCGGAGATTGGGGACAAGTTGGACATGGTCACACCGGCCAATGTGCGCTGGGTGGTTGTCTGCACATTTATTTACAGTCTGATTTCGTTCGTCGAAGGCTTCGGCTTGATTTTTCGCGTGCCGTGGGCCGGGTGGCTGGCGATTGGCCAGTCGGCATTTTTTATCCCCATTGAAGTGCGTGAATTGGTCATCCGTCCGCATGGGTTCGTGCTCGGTGTGCTGGCCTTCAACGTGTTGATCGTCTGGTATCTTTACACCAACCGGAGCTGGCTGTTCCGGCATCATCATTAAATTTTCCCGCGTGACCACGCGAACGGCTTGTGGCATCGTCAGCGGCGATAATCAATGAACAACGAACTCCCGTTTGAAGTGTCGGAATTTGAGCGGCTCCTGAACAAGCCCAACAGTGACACCACCGGTTTTGCCGGATTTTTCAACGCCGGCGAAGTCTGGGTGGCGCGCGTGCCGGCGCGGCTGGATGTGATGGGCGGCATCGCCGATTATTCCGGCGCCAATGTTTGCGAAGCGGTGCTGGGCGGAGGCATGTTGATGGCGCTACAGGCCCGCACGGATCGCACGTTGCGCATCCGCACGATGCAAGCCGGCCATCGCTCGCTGCCGGTGGAAACGCGCATCCCGCTGGATTATCTGGCTTCGGGCGGCGGCACGGGCGACTACAACCAGATGCGCGAGCTGTGCCACGCCAACCCGCTGGCGGCGTGGGCGGCCTACATCGGCGGCAGCATTTTCACCCTGTTGAAAGAGGAATCCGCCAGCCTGCCCTACGGCTTCAGTTTTCTGCTGTTCAGCGCGGTGCCAATGAATGTGGGGATCGGCAGTTCCGCCGCGGTGGAAATCGGCACGCTCTCTTGCCTCAACGCCTACCTCGGCCTGCAATTGGACGGTACGCGCATCGCCCGGCTGGGGCAGATGGCGGAAAACCACGTCGTCGGCGCGCCTTGCGGCATCATGGACCAAATCGCCGTCACCAGCGGGCGGCGCGGCAAGCTCACGCACATTCTCTGCCGGCCTGGAAAAATCATTGGCGAAGTGGAAATTCCGCCCGGCACCGGTTTCGTGGGCATCAACTCGATGGTCCGCCACTCGGTTGCCGGCAACGCCTATGGCAATGTCCGCATCGGCTCGTTCATGGGCAAAAAAATCATCAACGAAATCCGCGCCCGCACCGGCCGCGCGGCGCTCAACTACCTGACCGAAGTTTCCTCCGCGGAATTCCAGTCGGAATACCAGGCGGGAATTCCCGAAACCATTCTCGGCTCTGAATTTCTGGCCAAATACAAAACCCACGACGATCCGGTGACAACCGTGCAGCCGGACGCCACGTATTATGTCGCCGGACCGACGCGGCATCCCATCGGGGAAAACGAGCGCGTGTTGCGGTTCATCGCGGCGCTCCAGGCCGCCGCCAAAGGCAACGAACGCGCGTATGTTGAGGCCGGCGAAGCGATGTATGGCGCGCACGAAAGTTACCGGGACAATTGCCGGCTTTCGGTTCCGGAAGTGAATTTTTTGGTCGAAGCGGTTCGCAAGCGCGGCCCGGAGAACGGCCTCTACGGCGCGAAAATCACCGGCGGCGGCACCGGCGGCACGGTGGCCGTCTTCGGCAAAACCACGGCGTTGAAGGAACACATCCCGCAAATCGCCGTGGAATATTCCCGCCGCGTCGGCGCGATGCCGGACATTTTTGAAGGCTCGTCATCAGGCGCAATCGAGTTTGGCGCGCGGAGGTATATTTTCGGCTCCAACGGCTGGCGCTTGTCCCAGGCATGAAATCATCCGTCCGCAAAGCCGTCATTCCTATCGCCGGACTTGGCACACGGCATTTCCCGGCGTCGCACGCGGTGAAAAAGGAAATGTTTCCGGTGGTCGGGCCCGACGGAATTGCCCGCGCGCTGTTCCATTATCACCTGCTCGAACTTGATACGGCAGGCATTGAGGAAATCTGCATCATCGTCCAGCCCGGCGAGGACGAAATGGTGCGCGCCTACCTGCGCGGACCGGACAGCGATTACCTGAAACGGCTGGAGAAGCATCCCGCGTTGCTGCGCGAGGCGGAGCAGATGAAAAAATTTGCCGGGCGCGTGACCTTTGCCGTGCAACCGCAACAGGAGGGTTATGGCCACGCGGTTTATCAGACCAAAAAATTTGCCGGCGGCGAATTCGTGCTGCTCGGCCTCGGCGACCATCTCTTTCGCGGGAAACCGGTTTCGCCCTATCAGGAACTGGCGCAAATGGCGGCGGTTTCCGGTAGCCGCAGTGTTTCAGCGGTCAACCGGATTTCCGCCGGTGAATTAAAAGGCTATGGCACGATTGCCGGACGGCGCCGCGCCGACAATCCGCGGCTGATTGACATTTCCCTCATCATTGAAAAACCCGCTGTCGGGATTGCGCGCGAAAAACTTCAGGTCAATGATTTGCCCGCCGAAACCTGGCTCGGCTGGTTTGGCCTGCACCTGCTGTCACCTTCGATTTTCGAGGTTCTGGAGGAGATGATCCGCGACAATGTGCGCGACCACGGCGAATTCCAGCTCACGCGCGCGCAGGAAATTCAACGCCAGCGCGAAGGCTATCTGGCACTGGAGATGACGACGGCGGAGCGTTTCGATTTCGGCGTGCCCGACGATTTTGTCCGCAGTGTGCAGGCGTTCCGCAAGGAGTAGCCCTGGGAGCGCCTGCATCTCGCCGGCGGGTTTCTCCTTTGCGTTTGCTGTCATCTGGCCGGCGGGACGCCAGCGCTCCCAGGCTTTCTCCGAAACTTTCCGGCGTGACCGCGCGTTCTTTTCATGCCATCTTTCCGGCGTGACAATCACTGAAGCCATCCAGCTTCTCGAAAAGTTCCGCGCGGGCGGCGTGGGCCGCGACCACGTCCTGCGTGCGTTCCAGGCCGCGCCGGTGGCCGACCTCGGCTTCGCGCGGGTGGACACGCACCGCGCGCTCCGCAAAGGTTTTCCCGAAGTTATTTTCGGCGGGGGTAAAACGCCGGACCAAGTCATCAAAATTGCCGCAAAAATCCTGGCCTCCGAATCGCGCGTGCTCATCACGCGGGTCACCGACGCCCATGCCCGCGTGTTGCGCAAAAAATTCAAGCTGGCCGTCCACCACGAACTGGCGCGCTGCGTCACCATTGAGAAAAAACCTTTGCCCAAGCGGCCCGGTACCATCGGCATCATTTGCGCCGGCACCAGTGATTTGCCGGTGGCGGAGGAGGCGGCGGTGACGGCGGAAATCATGGGCAACCGGGTCGAGCGGATTTACGATGTGGGCGTGGCCGGACTGCATCGCCTGCTGGCGAAATCGGAAACGCTCCAGCGGGCGAACGTGCTCATTGTCGTCGCCGGCATGGAAGGCGCGCTGCCGAGCGTCGTCGCCGGCCTGGTTTCCAAACCGGTCATCGCCGTGCCGACCAGCGTCGGCTACGGCGCGAGCTTCGGCGGCATGGCGGCCTTGCTGGGCATGCTGAACAGTTGCGGCAGCGGCGTGACGGTGGTGAACATTGACAACGGCTTTGGCGCGGGCTACGCCGCCAGCCAGATCAATGCGCTGGTCAGAAAAATGAAAACGCTTTATCTCGACATCTTCAGCGGCATCAGCGGCGACATGTTTCTCGGCGCGCTGATTGACCTTGGCGCGGATGCGCGCCGGTTGGAGCGGGAGTTGAAGAAATTGAAACTCGGCGGTTACCATCTCCACGTCGCGCGCCAGCAAAAATCCGGTATCGCCGGCGTGAAGTTTGATGTCCATCTGGCCGACGCCCACAAACCTCATCACGAGCACAAACCTCATCACGTTTCACGTTTCACGCATCACGACCACCATCATCACGATGAGAACCGGACGTTTGCGGAAATCAAAAAGCTTATCGGGCGCAGCAAATTATCGGCGTGGGTGAAGCAAAAATCCGTCGCCGTGTTTCAACGCATCGCGGAGGCCGAGGGCAAAATCCACGGCCTGCCGCCGGAGCAGGTTCATTTCCACGAGGTTGGCGCGGTGGATTCCATCGTGGACGTCGTGGGAGCCTGTATTGCGCTCGAAATGCTCGGCAAACCGCGCGGGCTGGCGTCGCCGGTCATTGAAGGAGTCGGTTGGATTGATTGCGCGCACGGGCGATTTCCCGTTCCCGCGCCGGCAACGCTGGCGATTCTCGGCGCCCGCGGCATCGGCGTGACGCAATGTGACGAGCCGCACGAACTGGTCACACCCACCGGCGCCGCCCTGCTGGCGGAGTTCGTGGAAGATTTTGGCCCGATGCAAAATCTGGTCGCGGAAAAAACCGGCTTCGGGCTCGGCACGCGGGAAAACAAAACAAGGCCAAATGTGCTGCGCGCCGTGCTGGGCGAAGCGTTGGAGTTCAGCCTTCAGGCTGCTTCTCATGCAAGACAAGCAAAAGCTTGGACTCCAACAAGAGATTGGGAAACGGACCGGGTGGCCGTGCTCGAAACGAATCTCGACGACGTGAGCGGGGAAATTCTCGGGCATTTCGTTGAAACGGCGCTGGCGGCGGGCGCGCTCGACGTTTTTCACACCCCCATCCAGATGAAGAAAAACCGGCCTGGGGTGTTGCTTACGGTTTTATGCGCCGAAACCGACGCGGATAAGTTCAGCGAAATGATTTTGCGCGAAACGAGCGCGTTTGGCGTGCGGCGGACGCTGGCGGAACGGCGCAAATTGCGGCGCGAATTCACCAAAATCAAAACCCCGTTTGGCGAGGTCACCCTGAAAATCGGCCGGCTCAACGGGAAGGTGGTTCAAGCCGCGCCGGAGTTTGAATCCTGCAAAAAACTGGCGATGCGGGCAAAGATACCGTTGAAGCAGGTTTACGAAGCCGCGCTTAAAGCCGTTGATTAAATGTCACGAAAGAACGCTCGAACGTGTGTTTTGACCGCTTTGGCAACGCGCAGCAACGCCTCGATGGAAATGATTTTCTCCCCGCGCTCGATTTCCCCCAAGTATTTTGGGTTCAAATCCGCCAATTCAGCCAGTTTTTCCTGGGTGAGCCTGGCTTTTTTGCGATAAGGACGGATGGCCTCGCCAATTATTTTCCGATGCCATTGGAAACGCGACTGTATCCGGCGCTGTCGGTTGCTTGTAACTCATCGCCATCAACGAAGACAAGCGGTTTGGCCATTTCCAGGAAATCAGTCGGCATATAAATTGTACACTGCCAGCAGGCGGGGCACGATTTGGATTGGCATGTTTGGAATCGCCAATACGATTGTCGGTGGAGCAACTGAACCGTCATTGAATCAATCTTTATGAAAATCGCATTATTCGGCCTGGCCGGGATTAAAACCGGCAAACACAACCTCAAGGACCCGCGGTTCGACGAAGCTGACAAACTGGTCGAAGCGGACAAGAAAACCTACGCGCAGGTGGACGTGGTGGGCGAGGACCAGTTGATTGACGCCGACGCCATCCTGGTGTCGGTGGAAGGCCGGGCGGACATGATTTTGAAGGACCTGGAATTTGTGGAGACGCGCCTGGGCCGCGAGCCGCAGGAAGCCGAGCGCCAGGCGTTGAAGAAAATCCAGGCGCTGCTCGAACAGGAAAAATTCGTTTTCAATTCCGGTCTGGCGCCGGAAGACCTCGCGGCCGTCGCCGCGCACAATTTTTTCACCGCCAAGCCGATCGTGGTGGCCGAACCGCCGGATTTGGAAAATCCCGACGCCCTGCTGCTGCGCGCGTTCCGGGAGGGCGGCTACATCTGTTTTCTGACCGTGGGCGGCAAGGAAAACCGCGCCTGGCCGATCCGGAAGGGCACCACGGCCTGGGAAGCCGGCGGCACGATTCACACCGACATCCAGAAAGGTTTCATCCGCGCGGAAATCATCAGCTATGCGGATTTGATCGAGGCGGGCGGCGAGACGCAGGCCAAGCGCGCCAACAAAATGCGGCTGGAGACGAAGCAATACGTCATGCAGGACTACGACGTGACCAACTTCCGGTTCAACAAATAGGGGACAGGGGCGCCGAAAATGCGCATTGAGTTGGAGTTCACGCTTCAGCGTGTTCCGGCGAAACCATGTCAAATTTCGACAAGCTGAAGCTTGAACTCCAACGCCAACGGCACCAGCACCTTGATTTCCCGCTTTTGTCGCCGCGCCACGTCGTTTAGATTCGGGCGCATGGCGTTTCGCTGGCAATGGCTTTTGGTTTTACTCGCGCTGTTACCGGGCGGCGAACAGAGGGGTTTCGCCGCCAGCGGGCGGGAAACTCGCGCCTACACCGCCGCCCTGAGCGCGTTTCAGGACAAGATGTGGAGCCGCGCGGAAACGGAGTTCGCGCAGTTCACCCAGAAATATCCGAAATCCGACCGCGTGGCCGAGGCGGTGTTGCTGCAGGCGGAGGCGGAATTCCAACAGGAAAAATATTCCCCAGCCATCGCGCTGCTCCAGGCGCGCAAAGCCGGGGCCGGGAAGCTGGCCGACCAATACGTTTATTGGATTGGCGAAGCGCAGTTTCAAAACGGTGATTTTTCCGCGGCGGCGGAAACGTTTGTTTCGTTGACGCGCGATTTCCCCGAATCATCGCTGCGGCTCCAGGGGGTGGTGGAGGCGGCGGCGGCACGGGTGCAGACCCGCGAGTGGCCGCGGGTGGTGTCGCTGCTGGAGGAAACGAACAGCGTGTTTCAGCGCGCGGCGCAGATGGACCCGGGGAATGAACTGGTTTCGCGCGGACAATTGCTGCTGGCGCGGGCCAAATTCGCACAAAACGATTTTACCGGCGCGGCGACGGTTTTGGGATTGTTGAATTCGCAGACGCTTCTGCCGGAACTGGACTGGCAGCGGGCATACTGGCTTTATCAAGTCAGGCTGGCGGCGGGCGACCCGGACGCCGCGCTGGCGGCCACGACCAATCTGGTTCAAATCTCGCGGCTCGAAAAAAACGACACATTGCGCGCTGAAAGCATGGCGTTGCGCGCGGGCGTGCTGGAGCAGATCGGGCAAAAGCCGGAGGCCATTGCCGCTTATCAGGATATTCTCGCGCTCGGCGCGCCGGGGGAACGGACGCGGCAGGCGATCTTGAAAATCGCGGAACTGTCCATCACGTTGGGCCGGTTTTCCGACGCCGAGGAATCGCTCCAAAAATTTCCCGCGCAATTTCCGAATTCCCCGGCGGCGGATCTGGCGTGGCTGACGCTCGGTGAATTGCAATTGAAGGATTATGTCACCCAACCGGCGGCGACGAACCAGTTGACGGCGGCCCAGACGAACTTTGACCAGTTTCTCCGCACTTACACAAACAGTCCGCTCGTGGGCAAGGCGTATTTGGATCGGGGCTGGTGTTTGTGGCTTACGGGGAAACTGCCCGAAAGCTTCGAGGCTTTCAAAGAAGCCGCAGCGCAGAAATTGCTGCCGTCGGAAGACCTGGCGGTGGCGCGGTTCAAAATGGGCGACGCGCTGTTCGCGCAAAAGAATTTTGCGGGCGCTTTGGAAAATTACCGGGCGGTGATTGATGGTTATGCGAATTTTCCAGCGGTGGTCCAATCGCTTGGGAATCGGGCGCTTTACCAAAGTTTGCGCGCGGATTTGGAATTGACGAACCTGGCGGACGCGGAAGCGGTGATGCGGCGGATTTTGGAGTTGTCTCCGGCGGGCGAATTGGCCGGGGCCAGCCTGTTGCTGGTAGGCGAAGGGCTGGCGGATTCCCGCCCGTCGGCCGAGGCCCGGTCGCTGTTCGAACAATTCCAAGAACACGTGCCTCAGTCACCGCTGCGACCAGAGGTGGAACTGGCCATCGCGCGCACTTACGAGCAGGAACGGAACTGGCCGGCGGCCATCGGCAAATACAGCGACTGGTTGAACGATTTCCCGACCAACGCGCTCCGGCCGCAGGCTGAATACACGCTCGCGCTGGCGGATTTCCGGGCGGGGAACGAGAGCAACGCATTTGTGCGATTCACGAATTTTGTAGCCCAGTTTCCGACGAACGACCTCGTGCCGCTGGCCCAATGGTGGGTGGCGGATCACTTTTTCCGCACCAATGACTTTTTGGACGCGGAGAAAAATTATCAGTTGTTCTTCCAAAATTATCCGACGAACAAACTCGCGTACGAGGCGCGGATGATGGCCGGCTGCGCGGCGATGGGCCGGCTCAGCTACTCGGACGCAATCCGTTATTTCACCAACCTGACCGGCGACGCGAGTTGTCCGTCGGACCTGAACGCCAAGGCGTTGTTCGCCTACGGCAGCGCGTTGATGCAGGACGGGGCGACGGGTACGAACAGTCCCTCGGCAAATTTTGAGCTGGCCACGAATGTTTTTGGCCGGATCTGCCAGTTGTATCCGACCAATGAACTGGGCGCGCTGGCGTGGGGCGAAATCGGCGATTGCGCTTTGCAACTCGCCGCCTACGAAGCGGCGACGAATGCCTACGCGCAAGTCATCGCCTCGCCGTTCGCGAACATTTCCGCGCGCAGCCAGGCGCAAATCGGTTTGGGCCTGGTGCTGGAAAAGAAGGCCGCCTTGACGGCCGGCACCAACCAGACCGCGCTGCTCCAGCTTGCCTTGGACAATTACCTCGACGTGTTTTACGGAAGCATCCGGCGCGCCGGCGAAATAGCGGATCCGTTCTGGGTGAAAAAGGCCGGTTTGCAGGCATTGCCATTGGTTCAAATGCTTGGGTGCGGGCGACCCGGATAAATTCATTGATCAGATGGAGGAATTGTTTCCCCAATCGAAAGACTCGCTGGAAAAGAAAAGATCCGCCCTGCCGCCGGCCAAGAACTGACCTGCCGTTTGACATGCGCACCGGACGGGCTTAGTGTGGAATCAAGGTTTGTGCGGACACGATCAACCCGCGCGAGCCTGACAATGCCGTTCCGTGAGATGCGGAACGGCTTTATTTTTCAATCGGTTGCCTCAAACCCAGGATTTGCGCACCAGCCACGTCTTGATGACCTGTGTCAGGCCGACGTAGCAAAGCAGCGTTGCCAGCAGGATCAGCCAGAATAACGGCGGCAGCGGCACGAATCCCAGCGGTGCCGCCAGCGGCGAATACGGCAATACCGCGCCGATAACCATGATGAGAATCGTCGTCATCGAAAGCTGCCAGCTGGAGCGCGACTGGATGAACGGAATCAGGTTGGTGCGGATGACGTGGATGATGAGCGTCTGGGTCATCAGGGACTCGACAAACCAGCCGGTGTGGAACAGCGCGGCGGCGTAGGTGTGGTCATTGTCGGGAGCGTTGGTAAATCGCGCCATCAATTCCGGTGGCGGCACCAGGCCGAGGTTGCTGCATTTGAACACAAACCACATGACGGCATAGGTGGTGTAATCAAAAATGGAGCTGATGGGACCGATGAAAACAATAAACCGGGCGATCTCACCCATGTTCCAAGGCCGGGGCTTGGCGATCTGCTGCGGGCCAACGTTGTCGGTGGGAATCGGCACCTGTGAGAAATCGTAAAGCAGGTTGTTGGTCAGGATCTGGATGGGCAGCATCGGCACGTAGGGAAGCCAGGCGCTGGCGCCGATGACGCTGAACATGTTGCCGAAATTCGAACTGGCGCCCATGCGGATGTATTTCAAGATGTTCACGAACACTTTGCGGCCTTCGAGCACGCCTTCCTCCAGCACCATCAGATTTTTTTCCAGCAGGATCACGTCGGCGGATTCCTTGGCGATGTCCACCGCGTTGTCCACGGAAATGCCCACGTCGGCGGCGCGGAGCGCGGGGGCGTCATTGATGCCATCGCCCATGAAACCAACGACGTGGCCTCTTTTTTGCAGCGCCTGCACGATGCGTTTTTTGTGCGCGGGCGAAAGACGCGCGAACACATCCATCGTTTCCACCGCCTCGGCCAGTTGCAGGTCGGACATTGTCTCAACCTGGCTGCCGATCAGGATTTTTTCCGCGTGAATGCCCACTTCGCTGCAAACCTTGCGCGTGACGAGGTCGTTGTCGCCGGTCAAAACTTTGACCGTAACTCCATGCTGCCGCAAAGCCTCAATGGCTTTGCCGGCGGTGTCCTTGGGCGGATCAAGGAACGCGAGGTACCCGGTCAAAACCAAATCGCACTCGTCGGCCTTGGAAAAAGTGGGTTGGTTGCCCAGTTTCTTGGTGGCCACGGCCAGCACGCGAAAACCATCTTCGCTCAATTCATCCACCTGCTGGACCAGGTCGCCGGCCAGGATCGGCTCCATCGGAAAAATCTCGCCCTCGCTCTCGAAGTGCGTGCATTTGGCAAACACCGCTTCCGGTGCGCCCTTCGTCAGCAGTTGCCGTTCGCCGTCCGGACCTTCGACGGCCACCGACATCATCCGGCGCGAAAAATCAAACGGGATTTCGTCCACCATTTTGTACTTTTCAATTCCGAGTTCCTTGTGCAGTTCCTTGTAGCGCAGCACCGCGCGGTCGAGGACGTTTTTCAGGCCCGTCTGGAAATGGCTGATGAGGTAGGCGTCGCGCAGCACCGCCTCGCTTTCGTTTTTGAAGACGTCGCAATGGATTTCCAGGATGACGTGGTCAATGGTCAGCGTGCCCGTCTTGTCGGTGCACAAAACATTCATGGCGCCGAAGTTCTGAATCGAATTCAGGCGTTTGACGATGACCTTCTTTTTCGACATGGCGAGCGCGCCTTTCGACAGGCAGACCGAGACAATCATCGGCAGCATTTCCGGCGTAAGCCCGACGGCCACCGCCAGCGAGAAGAAAAACGCCTCCTTCCAATCATGCTTGGTGAGGCCGTTGATGACGAAGACCAGCGGTACCATTACCGCCATGAAACGAATCATCAGCCACGTGAATTTCTTGATGCCCCGGTCAAACGCCGTGTCCACCTGCTGGCCGGCCAGGCTGCTGGCGACCTTCCCAAAGTACGTCTGCGCGCCGGTGGCAATGATGACGCCGGTGGCCGAACCGCTTTCCACACTGGTTCCCAGGAAACAGATGTTCGAATGTTCGATGGATGAAACATTCGTGCGCAAGTCGCGCGCGTCGGTTTTCTCCACCGGCAGGGACTCGCCGGTGAGCGTGGCCTGGATGATGAACAGGTCCTTAGCCGCAATCAGCCGCACGTCGCCGGGAATCATGTCGCCGGCGGACAATTTCACCACGTCGCCCGGAACAAGCTGGTGCAGCGGAATTTCCCTCGCCTGGCCGTCGCGCAGGACCGTGGCGGTGACCTTGATCATCGCCTTGAGTTTGGCCGCCGCATTGTCCGCCCGCGTTTCCTGGATGAAACGCAGCGACACCCCAAGCACCACCATCGCCAGCATCACCACGCCGCCGATGTCGTCACTGGATGACTGTGCCGTGGCAAAGGTCAGGATGGCCAGGACCATCAGCAGGATCACCAGCGGATTGCGCACGGCCACCCAAAGCCGCCACAGCCAGTCGTGTTGTTTTTCCTGGGCGACCTCGTTGGGACCGTATTTATCCAGCCGCGCCGACGCTTCCTCCTCGCTCAAACCCGATGGGGACGAGCCGAATCGTTGCAACACGGCGGAGGCTTCCTCCACCGCGGCGTCATGGACGAAATCGGACGCCTTTGGATTGGTTGAATTTTTCGGGTCCGCCATAAATCAATTCGTCACTGTCTTTGTACAACACCGGAAAAATACTGCATCCCAAATCGGTTTGGCCAGCTTTGGCTTTGCAAAATTTCTGGGGAACGGGTTTTGGTTGTGGATCAGTTTGACCGGAGCGCGGAGCATCGCTCCGCACGAACCATTGTTTTGCAACTTGCGGAGCAATGCTCCGCGCTCCGAAAACTGCAAACCGTACCACCGCCCGGCTTTTCGCCGGCTTGACGCTGTGCGCGAAGCAGCCTAGCTTTCCACTTATTCGGGGAGCCAACCGGTCCTGTTGTGGCGGCGGTCTATGACCGTCGGCAGCAGGCGAAGGCTGAGAGGGCGACGCGGGAGCGCCGCCGACCCAGGAACCTGATCCAGGTAATGCTGGCGTAGGAAGGCACTGCGTGCCCGGCCACTTCCTCCGCCACCTGACCCGATCACGTCACCTGGCACCCGACACGTGTCACAAATATATGATTGCAACCAAAGATTCGTTTGAACCGTCCGTCCTTCGTCCCGCTCGGAGTGGGACTGCGAAGGACAGGCACAGCAGCGAACAATTGCCCAAGAGCAAACGCGTTTACGTCGAGGGCAAGCTGCATCCCGACGTCCGCGTGCCGATGCGCGAAATCGAACTCACGCCCACCAAATCTTACACTGGAGCCATCGAGCCGAACGAGCCGGTGCGTGTCTATGATTGCTCCGGGCCCTGGGGTGATCCGAAATTCAAAGGCAACGTTGAGAAAGGCCTGCCCGCGTTGCGCGCAAAGTGGATTCGCGCCCGCGGCGATGTCGAGGAACACGCCGGCCGGCCGGTGAAGCCGATTGATGATGGTTATCTCACCGAAGCCAGGCATCAGGATAAAACGTCTTTTCACCTCGACAAAACCGCTTTGCCAAAGCGGAAAATTCTCCGCGCCAAACCCGGCAAGGTCGTCACCCAGCTCGCCTATGCCCGTGCCGGCATCATCACGCCCGAAATGGAATTCATCGCCATCCGCGAAAACCACCGGATTGCGGATTGCGGATTGCGGATTGCGGATTTGTCAGGCGACAACGTCCGCAACGACCTGCACAAACAGCACGCCGGCAGTTCCCAAATCGTAAATCGTAAATCGCAAATCGTAAATCCGCCGCCGCCTTCGGTGTTCCAACGGTTTCCGCAAAGTATCCCAGCCGAGATCACGCCCGAGTTCGTCCGCAGTGAAGTGGCGGCGGGCAGGGCCATCATCCCGGCCAACGTCAATCATCCCGAACTCGAGCCGATGATTATCGGCCGCAACTTCCTCGTCAAAATCAATGCCAACATTGGCAACTCCGCCGTGGCGTCCAGCATCGAGGAGGAAGTCGAGAAAATGCGCTGGGCCACCAAATGGGGCGCGGACACCGTCATGGACCTCTCCACCGGCAAGAACATCCACGCCACGCGCGAATGGATTCTGCGCAACTCGCCCGTGCCCATCGGCACCGTGCCGATTTATCAGGCGCTCGAAAAAGTCGGTGGCAAGGCCGAGGACCTTACTTGGGAAATCTACCGCGACACCCTCATCGAACAGGCGGAGCAGGGCGTGGATTATTTCACCGTCCACGCCGGTGTATTGCTGCGTTTCATCCCGCTCACCGCGCGCCGCATGACCGGCATCGTGTCGCGCGGCGGCAGCATCCTCGCCAAATGGTGCCTAGCGCATCACCGGGAAAATTTCACCTACACCCACTGGGACGAAATCTGCGACATCATGGCCGCCTACGATGTGAGCTTCAGCATTGGCGACGGCCTGCGGCCCGGCTCGATTGCGGATGCCAACGACGAGGCACAATTCGCCGAACTCAAGGTGCAGGGCGAACTGACCGAGCGCGCCTGGAAACACGGCGTGCAGGTGATGAACGAAGGCCCGGGCCACATCCCGATGCACCTGATTGAGGAAAACATGCACAAACAGCTCGAGTGGTGCCACGAAGCGCCGTTCTACACGCTCGGCCCGCTCACCACCGACATCGCGCCCGGCTACGATCATTTTACCAGCGGCATCGGCGCGGCGATGATTGGCTGGTACGGCTGCGCGCTGCTCTGCTACGTCACGCCCAAGGAACACCTCGGCCTGCCGGACAAGAAAGACGTGAAAGACGGCGTCATCGCCTACAAAATTGCCGCCCACGCCGCCGATCTGGCCAAGGGCCATCCCGGCGCGCAATACCGCGACAACGCGCTGAGCAAGGCCCGCTTCGAGTTTCGCTGGGAAGACCAGTTCAACCTCAGCCTCGACCCCGTCACCGCGCGCGAGTTCCACGACGAAACGCTGCCGCAGGACGGCGCCAAAACCGCTCATTTCTGCTCCATGTGCGGCCCGCATTTTTGTTCCATGAAGATCACCGAAGACGTCCGCAAATACGCCGCCGAACAAGGCATCGCCGAAGAGGAAGCCCTGAAAAAAGGCATGGAAGCCAAGTCGAAGGAGTTCGTGGAAAAGGGCGCGGAAGTTTACGCGAAGGCGTGATTTCGTCGGAGCGCGGCTGTGTCGAAGACCAGCCGCAGCAATCAGCTACAATCCGAGCAATTTCTTTTCGACGTAAGTCTGTAGAACACCCACGGCGGCGTCTCCAATCTTGTCTGCGGTCCGGGGCGTTCTAAGACTTGCGGCGTTTGTGTGTTTACGGCTCAATGCTTGGCGTGAGCCAGCCACCCAAACTGCGTCGTCCCGGGCCGCCGCGCAATCCGGGCGTGCGCGATTTGGTTGAGTGCAAGCGGCGCTGGTCTTCACCGCCTAAGCTCGAAGATGCCAAACAAGGCTTTCGCGGTTGGAACGAACGCGGCTACCTGCCTCATCGCGATGCACCGGGCCTCACGCAATTCGTCACGTTCCGACTCGCCGATTCATTTCCCGAAGCACTCCGTTCCGAGTGGGAACATCTCTTGAAGATTGAGAATGACCAGCAGCGGCGGGCGGAATTAGAATCCTACCTCGACAAAGGTTGCGGCGAGTGTCACCTGCGCCAGCCCGAAATCGCACGGCTGGTCGAAGAAGCGGTGCGGTTCTTCCACGGCGAGCGATATGACCTGCGGGCGTGGGTGTTGATGCCGAATCACGTTCACGCGATGTTCAAGGTGGACGCCACGCCGATGGCGGAGATCTTGGAGATCTGGAAGAAGCATACGGCACAAAAAGCGAACCGGCTGTTAGGACGGCGCGGTGAGTTCTGGCAGGCAGACTATTGGGACACGTTCATGCGTGATAGCAAGCATGAATTGGAAACGCGCAAATACATCGAGAGCAATCCAGCGAAGGCCGGTTTGGTTCTCGACCCGAAAACATGGCCCTGGAGCAGCGCGCGGTTTCGGGATGAGTTTGGTGGGTTGAAGCTGTGACGGAGCGCGGCTGTGTGCGCCGAGCACCAGCCGCAGCACTTGGAGAAGTCGGCGGCTATTGATAAATTCCACGCGCCGTTGTTATCGTGACTGCTGCGGCTGGTCTTCGACACAGCCGCGCTCCGAGGATTTAGTAGCCCCGCCTTGTGAGGCATTGCCCTACTTGCTTTACTTTGGCGGTGGCGAAATGTTCGCCAGTAAACATATGAAACCCGTCCAAGGTTACCATCTCATCAAGCCGGAAGACCTCGCCTGGCGGCCGTCCAACCTGATGCGCATCCCGAACGCGGATTATCTGGAACGCACCGGGAGCGAGAACATGGGCGCGCGGCTCTGGCGGTTGCCGCCCAAGAGCGCAAACACGCTGCACAAGCACATCCGGGCCGAGGAGTTTTATTTCGTGCTGGAAGGCACGGGCCGCCTGCGCGTGGGCGACGAGACGTTGACCGTGCCGCGCTACGGCGGCGTGCTGGTCGGGCCGGACCAGTTGCGCCAGGTGTTCAACGACACCGACACCGAGGTGCTCTGGCTCATCATCGGCGCGCCGGAGGAACTGGAATTTCTTCAAGGCTCAAAATCGCAGATGGACCTCTCGCTCATCTATCCGGTTGACCCGAAGCAATTGCCCAAGGAACTGGCCGGCGTGGAATGGCCACCCAAAAGTTGATTTGTGGGAAAAGGCGCGGAACTTTAACACAAAGAAAGGATGAATATGCAAAAACCAAAGTTAGTTTACTCAACCTATATCCGCACGACGCCGAAAAAATTGTGGGACGCGATCACCCAGCCGGAATTCACGCGCCAGTATTGGGGCGGGTTTGCGAACGTTTCGGATTGGAAGAAAGGTTCGGAATGGCAGCATCTCAATCCGGAGAAGGAGGTCTGGATCACCGGCAAGGTGCTGGAATGCAAAGCGCCCAGGCGACTGGTGTTGAGCTGGGCCGATCCCGACAATCTCGCCGACAAATCGCGTGTCTCGTTTGAAATCGAGCGGATTGAAGACATGGTGTGCCTCAAGGTGACGCATGACAAATTGAAGGCGGGTTCGAAGATGCTCCGCGGGGTTTCCTGGGGCTGGCCGCGCGTGCTGTCCAGCATGAAATCCTTCCTGGAAACCGGCAAGGGACTCAACGTGTTCGCCGGCCGTTGAAGCTCCTTGCGAGCCTTAAAAGTTTGATTGAGCCGGGCGAGTCGTTGGTTGCGCCGGCGCGCTGGGTGGCTTGCTGAAAGGCGCCGGCTTCACGCCTTTTTCACGAAGCAGGCTTTCAGGCCGATGGCCATGCCGTCCAGCTTGCCTGCCATTGAGTGATGAGTTATGAGTAATTCAATGGAAGCGATAGACGGATAACTGAAAGAAAGGATTCAATTATGCAAAAGCGCAAACTTGGTAAAAGTAATCTGGAAGTCTCGGCCATCGGGCTGGGCTGCATGGGCATGAGTTTTTCCTACGGTCCACCCAAAGATAAACAGGAGATGACCACTCTGCTTCGGGCCGCCGTGGAACGCGGCGTCACATTTTTTGATACCGCCGAAGTCTATGGCCCGTTCACCAACGAAGAACTCGTCGGCGAAGCTCTCGCTCCGTTCCGCGGACGAGTGGTGATCGCCACCAAGTTCGGGTTCGACCTGAGTGGCAGTGACAATCGGCCAGGAGCGCCGGGCTTGAACAGCCGGCCGGAGCACATCAAGCAGGCCGTCGAAGGCTCGCTCAAGCGGCTCAACGTGGATGTCATTGATTTGCTCTATCAGCATCGCGTTGACCCGAACGTGCCGATTGAAGACGTCGCCGGAGCCGTTAAGGAGCTGATTCAGGCTGGCAAGGTGAAATACTTCGGCCTTTCCGAAGCCGGCGTAAAAACCATCCGCCGCGCCCACAAAGTCCAGCCACTGACTGCGCTGCAAAGCGAATACTCGCTGTGGACAAGAACCCCGGAGAAGGAAGTGATACCGACCCTCGAAGAACTCGGCATCGGCTTCGTTACTTACAGCCCGCTGGGCAAGGGTTTTCTCACGGGCAAGATTGACGCAAACGCGAAGTTTGACAGCTCCGATTTCCGCAGCACGCTCCCGCGCTTCACGCCGGAGGCGCTCAAGGCGAATCAGGCGTTGATTGATCTGCTCGGCAAAATCGGTCAGCGGAAAAAGGCGACGCCGGCTCAAATCGCGCTGGCGTGGCTGCTGGCCCGGAAGCCGTGGATTGTTCCCATCCCCGGCACCACGAAGCTGCATCGCCTGGACGAGAACATCGGGGCAGTTGCAGTCGAACTCACGCCGGACGACCTCCGTGACATCGAAAGCGCCGCCGCGAAGATCACGGTGCAAGGGGCCCGGTATCCGGAAAAGCTGGAGAAGATGACCGGGCGTTGAGCAAAACAAACGTTTGCTGCCAAAATGGCCGCCAACGCCAAGAAATTCACAGGAAGCGTTTAGCGGTTAATGTTCCGTGACGACGATGCTGTTTTGTTTCTCACTTGCATGGATTTGGCAGCGCCCTCCGTTGGGCAGCGTGGCGATGGGCGCGGTGTGGCCGAAATCGCAATTTGCAATGACCGGCAGCCCTCGAAGCCCGGGAATTTGCCGAAGAAGTTCGGTGAGATTTTCGCGCGTCACGCCCCCGTTGCGGGCGTAGCGGCCAAGCACAATTCCCCGGACGCCGGCAAACGCGGGCTGGAACGTCAATGCGCGCAGGCAGGAATCCAAAGTAATCAACGTCGGTTTGCCTTCCGCCGGGTATTCCAGAAAAAGGACCGCGTCGCGCAAGGGCGGAAAAAATTTTGAGCCTTGCAGCATGTTCAATACCCAATAAGTGCCCGCGATGAGCCTGCCTTCGGCTTCACCGGGTTGGATGCACCACCAGCCTTCGTTGACGTGGAACGTCCGGTTCACCTGATCCTTCGGCCAATTGTCGTCACTCCAGTGACTCGCCGGTTGCAACTCGTAGGGGCCGTCCTCAAACAGACACTGGCGAAAACTGGCGAGCATGTATTCCGCGCCTTGCCGCATCATGAAGCTCGTGAAGTGTGCGCCGTAATATGTCGTGAGGCCGGTTCGCGCCAAAATCGCGTAGCCCGGATAACTGACATCCGAGTAGCCGCAGATAATCTTTGGATGTGCGGCGACGAGGTCGTAATCTATGCCATCGAGCATTTGAATGGCACCAGCACCGCCGCTGACAGCGAGCACCGCCTTCACCGACGGGTCAGCGACGGCGTTGTGCAAATCTTCCAGGCGATGTTCCGGCGAAGCGGTCAGATGCGTGTTGCATTCGCGGACGTGGCGGCCAAAACTGACTTTCAACTCCATCGCCTCCAACCGCGCGGTGGCCAAGGCGATGTCGTGCTCGGTGGTGCCGTTCCATTTAATCACGCCGCCGAGCGAGCGCGAGATGGCAAGCACGCGGATTTCATCGCCGGGATGGAGTTTAGGCGGAACACTCATGGATTTCTGGCCGATTCGAGTTGAGCTTGACTGTTTCCCAAGGAACAAGTCAACGTCGAAGACGACGCTGATTTTCCTAATCCGCGATCATCGCGACGGCCCGCCGGAGCAAATCGCCGCCAAGGCCAGAGAATTCATGGCCAAGATGCCGAAGTGTTGACGCGGCGGGTCGCGCACCAAATAATTCACGCAAAGGAAATTAATATGGAAATCAAAAGAAGTGGCTCCCAGCCATCCAGCAAAGGACCGGCCGACTGGTTTACCGGCACGGTGCGCATTGACTCGCCATTCAAGGGAAGCGATCCCGCGCGTGTTACCGGCGCAATCGTCACGTTCGAGCCTGGCGCCCGGACAGCATGGCACACCCATCCGCTGGGGCAGACATTGATCGTAACGGCTGGCTGCGGACGCGTACAGCGCTGGGGCGGCCCGATCGAAGAAATTCGTCCGGGTGACGTGATCTGGTTCCCGCCGGGTGAGAAGCATTGGCATGGCGCCGCGCCAACCACGGCCATGACGCACATCGCCATTCAGGAACAGCTCGACGGCAAAGTGGTTGACTGGATGGAAAAGGTCAGCGACGAACAATACCAAGCTTGATTGCGAGCAGGATTTTACCCTGGGTCAACATGAACACGGCCTCCCAAAACCTCCCGCATCATCTCGGCGTACTGCGCGAGCGGATGCTGCATCCCACCGACTACGAGCTGGCGCTGAATTATTTCCTGGAAGAATTTGCCGGCGATGTGGGGTTTCTGGAAGCCTCCGAGCCGGATGACGCGCCGCATTTGCTCGCGGTGCTGGCGCATGTGGCATCGAAGGCGCTGGGCAAGAAGGTGGCGTTCGATGAAGCGAAATCGTTTTTGTTGCGCGAGCACCGGTTTTATCACGGCAACGCGGCAGTCGCCGGGCGCGTGTTGCTGTTCTTCTATTTCCAGGAAGCCGACACGGGCCTCGCCGCGCTGATTCCCGGGACCAGCGCGGCGATGGACGTCGCGCGTTTCCGGTTGACGGCGGGTCTGGCCGATCCGCGGAAGAATTGAAAGCCAGTATGGAACAAAAAGCCCATGAATTCGTAGAAAAGGGTGCGAAGCTTTACTCAAAGGCGTAAATCGAATACAAATCGGCAATGAGCACGCCAAACGATTCAACCATTTTCGAGACGAGCGGCTACAAGCTGATCTGGGGCGACGCGCTCCGGGTTTTGGGCGATGCGGTGGCAGATGCGTCGGTTGACCTGATTTTTGCAGACCCGCCTTACAACATCGGCAAGATTTTTAACGGACGCCGCGACAAGTGGCCGTCGGATGAAGCCTATTTGGAGTGGAGTTACCAATGGCTTGAAGTGTCCCTGCGCAAGCTCAAGCCGAACGGGAGCTTTTACCTCATGTGTTCGACGCAATGCCTGCCTTACTTTGACCTCTACCTGCGCAAGAAATTGGCCGTGCTTTCACGCATCGTTTGGTTCTACGACAGCTCCGGCGTGCAGGCCAAAAAGTATTTCGGTTCGCTTTACGAGCCGATTCTGTTCTGTGTTCGCGACCCGGAGAATTACACGTTCAACGCCGACGACATCAAGGTTGAGGCGCGCACGGGCGCGCAGCGAAAGCTGATTGATTACCGCAAGCCAGTTCCCAGTGTTTACAGCTCAACCAAAGTGCCGGGCAACGTGTGGGAGATTCCTCGCGTCCGTTATCGGATGCCGGAGTATGAGGAGCATCCCACGCAAAAGCCTGTCGCCCTGCTGGAGCGCATCATCAAGGCAAGCTCGAACCCCGGCGACTTGGTGCTCGATCCGTTCGCGGGCACATTCACGACGGGATTCGTCACAAAGGAGCTTGGTCGGCGGTTTGTCGGCATCGAAATCGAAGAGGAATATGTGAAGATTGGCTTGCGGCGGCTGAATATCGCCACGCATTTCAAAGGCGAACTGTTGGTGAAGCCGTTGAAAACGTATGACTCCGGCTACAGCGAAAAGGAAACGACCCCGATGCTTCTGGACAGGTGAATTATGGAGCATTCCTTCACGCAGACAATCAAGGCGGTGCTCCAGAAACACTTTGGAGCGCAGGCCGATGAGCTGTTCGAACGGAGCTTGCTGCTGCAATATCTCAACCTGAAGACACGCTCGGCAAATCGCGGGTCAAAATCTCGCAGCAGTTTCGCCAACCTCTATGCGCTTTATGTACTGGCTGAAGATTATTTAAAGGGCGGCTTCGACAAAACAGGCAACTACTCCAAATACGAGGGCGCGGTGTTCAGTCGCCTCTTTCAACGGCAGCGTGAGTTGCCTTTCGGCAGCAAACTTCAAAACCATGCGCTCAACCACCGGCTCAATGAGGAGTTCAAGAAATTCTTCCCGACAGGTGAATTCACGCCCATCGTCCGGGATGTCCAAACGAACCGCTACTGGCTCAATCGCAACTTGCTCCGGTTGAGAATCAGGCGGAAGGATTGTGACCTTGCGGCGACCATCGTCGAAATCGTCAACGAATACATCACGACGAAGTCATTGTTCCTTCGGGCGGTCCCGGTAAAGCTCCACTCCATTGCCGTCGGGGTCACGCAAGTAAATCGCCTCGCTCACGCCATGATCGGCCGCGCCGTCAATCTCAATGCCCGCCGCGAGCAGGCGGCGCAGCGCGTCGGCGAACTGGGCGCGGGCGGGATAGAGAATCGCCAGATGATACAAGCCGGTCGTGTTGCTCGGGGGCGGCGAACCGCCGTGGCTTTCCCAAGTATTCAGGCCGATGTGGTGATGATAGCCGCCGGAGGAAACAAACGCCGCCTGCGTCCCGAAGCGTTGCGTGAGTTCAAAGCCCAGCACGTCACAGTAAAACCCCAGCGCGCGCTCCAGGTCGGCCACTTTGAGATGCACGTGGCCGATGCTGACGCCGGGAGCGATTGCGTTGGAATTTTCGTTGGAATTCATGGGTAGTTTACTTCTTCAGTTTCGCCGCGATGCCGGCGACGTGTTTGCCCTGAAAGCGCGCCATGGCGAGTTCTTTGGCGCTGGGCTGGCGCGAGCCGTCCGGGCCGGCAATCGTGGCCGCGCCGTAAGGGCTGCCGCCCTTGAGTTCGCTGATATCGGTCAGCTCGGGGCAGGCGTAGGGCAGGCCGACGTAGATCATGCCGTGGTGCAGCAGCGTTGGGATGAACGTGAGGATGGTGGATTCGTTGCCGCCGCCCGTGCCGGTGCTGACAAAGACGCTGGCAACCTTGCCGACGAGCGCGCCGCTCATCCACAGGCCGCCGGTCTGGTCGAGAAAATTGCGCATCTGCGCCGCCATATTGCCGAAGCGCGTGGGCGTGCCGAAGATGATGGCGTCGTAGTCGCCGAGTTCCTTGGGCGAAGCGATGGGCGCCGCCTGGTCAACCTTCGCGCCGTGTTTTTTCGCGACCTCTTCCGGCACGAGTTCCGGCACGCGCTTGAGCGTCACTTCGACGCCGTCAATGGAGCGCGCGCCCTCCGCGATGGATTTGGCCATGGTTTCGACGTGGCCGTACATGGAGTAATAGAGAACGAGTAGTTTGGTCATAGGTTTGTATGTGGTGGTTGTTTGTTTTAGTTTAGGTCGAACAGGAGCACTTGCGACGGTTTGGCCGCCGCCAGTTTGAGGTTGGATTTTCCGCTGACGGCAGCGGCATCGCCGCCGGAGAGTGTTTTGCCGTTTATTTTCACTTCGCCTTCGGCAACGTGAATCCACGCGTGCCGGTCGCCTGCCAGCGAATGGGAAACGGTCTGCCCCGCTTCCAGTTTTGCAAGCCAGAGGTCAGCGTCCTGATGGATCGCAATCGAGCCGTCGCGGCCCGTTTTGCTGGTCACAAGATGCCACGTGCCGGTGGCGGCTTCTTTGAGCGATTTTTCACCGTAACGGGGAGTCACGCCCTTGCGGTCGGGCTGAATCCAGATTTGCAGAAAATGCACCGCCTCGTCGTTCGCGGGGTTGAATTCGCTGTGCTGCACGCGCGTGCCGGCGGCCATATATTGCACCTCGCCGGCGCGGATCACGCGGCCGTTGCCCATTGAATCCTTGTGCTCCAGCGCGCCGCTGAGGATGTAGGTGATGATTTCCATGTCGCGGTGCGGATGCGTTCCGAATCCCATGCCCGGCATCACGAGATCGTCGTTGATGACGCGCAAGCTGCGGAAGCCCATCCATTGCGGATCGTAATAATCCGCGAAACTGAAGGTGTGATACGTGTCCAGCCAGCCGTGTTCGGCGTGGCCCCGTTCATTTGCTTTTCGAATTTTCATCATGAAAGAGCATGCCACACCACTGGCGGATTTGAGAAAGACCATGTTTCTTGCCTCAGCATAACCATAGGGTATGCTTGACGCGCATGGAACTGCGCCATCTCCGTTATTTCGTGGCCGTGGCTGAAACCGAAAACGTTTCGCGCGCCGCGTTGAAGCTGCACGTTTCGCAGCCGGCGTTGAGCCGGCAGATTCGCGACCTGGAGGATGAACTCGGTTTCCTGCTTTTGGAACGCAGCGCCAAATCCGTGCGCCTGACCGAGGCGGGGAAAACCTTTCAAGGCGAAGCGCGCGCCGTTCTCCAGCGCGTGGAGGACGCAGTGAAGACGGCGCGCGCCGCGGCCACCGGCGGGCGCGGCGAGCTACACGTCGGCTACGCACCGTCACTCACCACGCGGATCCTGCCGCCGGCCCTGCGCGCCTTTCAGGCCGGGTTGCCCAACGTGCGCGTGCTCCTCCATGATTTGTCCACCGAGGAAATGCTCGCCCAACTGCGCGACGGCGCGTTGCAGATTGCCTTCCTTGTGCGGCCCACCCGTGCCATATTGCGCGGGCTGCGTTTCGAGGAACTCCTGCGCGATTCCCTGTGCCTGGCCGTCGCGCCCAAACATCCCTTCGCCCGGCGGCGAACCGTAAAGCTGGCGGAGCTCGCGCGTGAACCGCTGATCGCCTACAGCCGCAAAGAGTATCCCGAGTATCACGAATTACTCGCGAAACTCTTTGCGACCAGCAAAAGCAAACCGCAAGTCGCCGAAGAACACGACGGCATCACCAGCCTGATCGCCGCGGTCGAAGCCGGCGGCGGCGTGGCGCTGGTGTCCGAGTCGGTGGCCTGCCTTGCCGGATCACGCCTGAAACTCATCCCCATTTCACCCGCGCCCGAGCCTTTGGTTATTGGCGCCGCCTGGTCCCAAGGCGGGCTGGCTCCCGCTGCCGAACGATTTTTGAAATGTGCGCAGGAATCAGCGTTGACGAAACGGTGAGCGCGCGGCGCGGAGATTTGCGCGAAGGCGCAGCATCACCTTTCAGCGCAATTCTGGCGTTGTTGCCATCATACAATTAAAGGAGGCAATCGTCCGGCGCGAGTTCTGGCTGCCAAAGCCGCACGGAGCAGCCAATAGAGCAAAATCTCAAACAAGATCGCGGTGGTGACTTGCAGGACAACCAGGCTGCTTCCAAAGTGATCGCCCCAGAAAGTATAATGCCGGGATAACTTCATCAAATTGTTGCCAACGGCGGGATGGTTCAATAGGTCCGTGCTGGGCGCCACAATCAGCGATCCCTTGGCTTCCATCAGTTGGATGGTGATATGTTGCAGACTAAAGTGCAAAAAGATGCCGAACAAAAAGTCAATCATGCTCCCGCAGATCACGACATACCGCAACCATCGCGGCAACCGGAAAAAGCCGGCGGCCAGGAAGGTGATTCCCAGGTACACCAGCGGCTGTGAACTGACATGGGCAACCCCAAATTTGTCCAGTGTCGGATGCGTGGCAATCGTTCCGAAAGTGCAAATCAAAATGAACGCCAGCCAAAATAAACGCTGGTCGCGGGCAGCCCCAGCCGCCTTAAAAGTGGTTTTCCCCAATTGGAAAAGCACAACCAGACCGCCAACGCATCCCATGGCGGCAACCAATGTGGTTTGAACACAGAGAAACACATAATCCCGAATCATTCCCCACGGGTTGGGCTGGGCAAACTCGTTTTGGAAACGGCGCAAATCCATGTGAAACGGATGTGGAACGATGGTGTAAAAACAATTCCATCCGATCTTTTTTGCATTTTCGGCCAAAGACAGGGCGCTGGAATCATGAATGGTGGTATTGGAAGCGAACGTGCCGTTCGGACCATACATTGCCAGAGACCAGATGATCCATGTGCCCAGAAGCGCCGCGCTGCAAATTCCCGCAATCGCCGCCTCCCGCCATCGTCTTTTTTGGCCTCGAAGCACGAAAAAGACATAGTGCAGGAAAATAAACACGCCATAGGGAGCGGCGGAGTAATGCGCCAGTATGCCGGCCGCCAGCGATAGAAACGCCACCGTCATGCGGATCGGATCGTTTTTACGCCATGCCCGCAAATAGAACCACAACCCCAGGATCACATAAAAAGTTGCCAGCCCCTTGGTCCAAGCATACGTCGCATTCTGAATAAACATGGGGCTGGCCGCCAGCAGGAACAGCAGAGCCGTTCGACCGATTTTCCCCCCGCCTTTGGAAACCATCGCCCGCAGGATCAACCAGCAGGGGAAAAAAACCGACAGGTTCAGAAAGGCGCAGACAATCTGAAACAAGTCATAGTGTTTGCCAACCTGTCCCAGAAAGTGCGCGGCCACCAGATTCATAAGCGGCGGCCGCGCCGGCAGTGGATATGTTCCGAGAAACAAGGTGTCTTTGGGATCATGGTCGAGGAAGAACGTCGTCCGGTCATAATGCTCGACCCAATCTCCGCTCCAGTTATCCCCCGAATAGTTGCGGATCATTGACAACAGCACCATTGTCCACAGGAGCAACAGGCCAAAACCGCCGATCGCCCAGCGTGTTTGCGGATGTTGCCAAAGCGCCCGCCATTGTCGCCAGCAGGCAATCGAGAGACAGCCGCAGGCAAACGAAACCAGAAAATAACAAAATTGAGGCAGATGCAGCGCGTAAATTAGCGCCGAAGTCAGATAGAGGAAAACATAAGAAGCTCCGATGGCCGCACACAGTGTTTCGGGAGGAGATAATTTAAGTTTGCGGACGAAAAATAATCCCGATGCCACGCTGCTTATCAACAAGCCAGCCAAGAGTATGAATAAAAATCCAAGCATTGGGACAAATCATTAAATCACAAAGGCAACACGGGGTGGACAGTTGCGGAAAAACCCACCACACCGGTCGCCCATGGATGTATCCAATAAACACACAACTACTCCGAAACCAAGTCCGCCGCAAGCGATTCCAAAAACACTCACCCAACCGAACCGTCAGCGAATGGACGCCGGCGGCGCGGGGCGTATGGGAAACCGGCTCACTGCCGCCAGCGCCGGATTGCTCACCTGCACCTCGAGGTGGCGGTGGAACGGCGGCAGCCAGCAACAGAAGCTGGTCGGCGGCACATCCGTTGCCAGCAGGTCCGGATGCCGGACCAGGGCGACCACGTAGTCGGGATGCACCACGGGGGTGAAGCGCCAGAGCGGGTACATGGTCACAAAGCCGGGGGATTCCGGCGGCGGAATGAAGCTGCCTTGCGGTTTCTCAATGCGCGGATCGTTGTAATGGCCGGCCACTTCAAGCTGCGTCCAACTGTCGTACTCGAAGCCGGCCATGATGCGGGTGCGCGGAATGCCCCGTTGTTCGAGGTATTGTGTCACAGCCACCCGCGCACGCAATTGAGCGAAGTGATCGTGTGTTTGCGCCACGCCATAGAAGCCGAACAACACGAGCACGAACCAAGCCGCCAGCGGAAGTTGATCGCGCCCCGTCCATCGCCGAAAGACCAACAGGAAAACCATCGTCATCAATATGAACACCGGAATCAGGTAACGATCCAGAACGTCGAAAAATGAAAAAAATGGCAAGGGCAACAACCCCTTCAACAGCAACAGGGGCACATACGCCGCCAAAAAGACCACCAACAAACCAATGACGACCGGCATCCCGTCGCGAGGCTGCTCCCCGGCGCTTTTTTGTCGTGGCCACATCCGGGTGACAACCCAGAGCGCGAGCGTCCCGCAAACCAGTGCTGTGACCGTAAGGCTGAACGCCCTCCAGAAGTTCATCGGCAGCGTGGTGGGAATTGACTGGGGCGGCGCCGGAGCTGTTCCGGTCAGAAACGGCCGTGAGTCGAATGAATTGCCGAGCCAGGGGAAGACCCATGCCCCCTCGAAGCTCAACCATGCGAGAACCCAGATGAACAGGGTCAAAACGATTGCGCTGCCCAGGCGAAGCCACGGAAGCCGCTGGCCCGCGAGCCACCGGCGATACAGCATCGGAAGAGTGACCAGCAGAGGAATCATCATGATTCCCAGCGTTTGCATCATGTAGGCCAGCAACAGGACCAAGGTTGCCGGAGCATCCTCATTCGAAAAAAATCGGATCACACCCGTGGAAACCCTCAATGGAACCGTGTATGGCTGATTTTTGAACCAGGCCGAAAAAGCCATCGTACCACCCAACGCGATCAGGCCGGAAACCGTGAGTGGAACGAACGCCGGACGCAGCCGCCGGAAGGTCCAGCATCGCATCAGGAGAAAGCCGGGCGCGAGCAGGGGTACAAACCAGTTGGTTTGCCGCACGGTGCCGCCGAGCAGCCCCGCTGACAGACCGAACAGGAGCCATTCCCACAGGCGATTCCGACCGGTTGCCGGCGGTTCGGGCGCGTCCAGCACATCAGCAACGCGAACATAGCCGTAGATGGATGCCAGGAACAGGAACAGGGCGGGGATGTCCGTCATGAACGACGCGGCGTTGGGAATGAAAACCGGGGACAATGTGATGGTCAGTGCGCCAAAAAGTGCGAGGCCGGGAGGCAGGCTGGCACGGCGGTGCAGCACATAGAGCAGGGCCGCACACCCCGCAGCCAGCGGCGCCACGGACAGACGAACAGCCAAAAAGGAAAATCCAAACAACCTGATGAAAAGAGCGCCCCAGCAGGCTTGTGCTCCCAGCATCGGGGTTGCCCATCCGTTGTAGAGCAGACGTCCGGTCTGCGCCAGATCAAGCGCCGTTTTCGTGAACGACCAGTCATCGTTCACAGCACTATCCGCGATGGGAACGGTGAGGGCAATGGCGGCGAGAACAACGCCGGCACAGAGCCAGGCATATCGCTGGTCGGGGCTTTTCGGCGGCGAAGTCACCACAATTCAGCCTCCGGGTTTGGGTCGGCGGCACTTTTCACGGGTTGAGTGTGTTTTGGATGCAAGATTCTGTCCAGCATGGTTTTTGTTCTGCAATGCGGTTAAGACGCTGGCTGCGAACATTCCGCAATCCGCGATTAAAGCTGGCCATAATCCAGATCCGGGGCGGACCCCGGCGATTCCCAAGTGTCAACAACGCCGTTCAGACCTGCCAAGCACACAGCGTTGGCGCTGTGTCCCGGTAAGTCGGCCAATTGGCGGTTCGGTTTGAGTTTCTTGAAGAAGACCTTGATGCTTCACCGGTGGCGATCGAGGGCGGCCACGGTCCGGGCGCTCCAAGTGAATTTGTTGACCGGAAAAACCATTCCGTGGAGTTTGCCGTCCACCGAACAACGCCACCACGCGGCGCAGCCAGACCGGATAAGTCTTTTGGACGGGTGCGCTGGTCAACTCCATGAGTTCATCGCTCAAGATGTTGCCGAAGCGCCCGGTTTGGAGTCGGCGCACGACCCGGTAGTTGAGGCGGACAAAGAACAGATGGCATCCGCCGGAGGCTTTGAGCGTTCTCCAGGCCGCACCTCGTCACTGGGGCGCTTTTTCCACGACGAGCATTTCGATGGACTCGCGGCCGGGCACCAGTTCGAGGCCGAGCTGGTCGAGCAAGGCTTGCTTCAGAGCTTCGGGATTGTGGTGTCGCTCGTCCGGTTCGCCCCATTTGAGATCAATATCGAAATTACCTGCAATGCCGGTGCGGTCAATGACCGGAATCTCGAAATAATACTCGAGGGACGTGGCCAGGAATTCGAGAGGCGCATTGGAACATTTATAAAAACCCGGTCCGTTATTGATGTTTGAGCTTCCGGAATGAGCGGCGGCGGTGGACTTCAAGCCCCGGACATTTCTGTATTTTGTGGTGAGCAGCAGGACGTCCGTTTCCCGTGTTTCGGTTTTTCCCACCAGATGGAATTGCCTTTGGATTTCCCGCTGCAACGCCACATCGTTGCCTTCGCGCAGGTTGGCGATGAAGTCGTAGTTTCCCGCCGGCAGTTCGGTGTCGAGAACCATTCTATACTTGCTGATGTGGTAGGCAATGGGCAGCAAGTTGCGGAGAGACAACCCTGTTCCCAGCATCCTGCCATTGGATCCCATATACCCATCGCTGGGGGGAAATATCGTAGGGACAATCTTCACCTGTGGCGGCACGCGATCCAGTATCTTGGTACCGATCCCTCGGACCTGCCAGGCATAAGGATGGTGTCCACGAATTTCTTTGACGGTAATGGTGGTGGTTCCGGCGGCGAGCAATACGCTGGCGCCGACGACGATTGCAGTTTTTGCCTTGGTCCATGCCATAATTTTCAATGCTCCTTTGATGAGGGTTAAGGTTGAGGTGGTCACGGCGGTTCCCTGGACGGCGGCGGTGGTGACGGTGGCCGCCAGCCCGGCGGGCGCGGCCTGAACGGCGCTGGTGGAAACGGCGGCCGCGATGACCGCCGCGGAAAGCGTAAGTCCGCGGCCGGCGAAAAACTTGCGCAGCTTTTCCAGCGCGCGATTGATGCGCATTCGCGCGGCGTCCTCGCCCGTGCCGAGCGCGGCGCCCACCTGCTTCAAGGCCTTGCCCTCGTAAAACCGGAGCACGATCGCGTTGTGCTCCTGCTCGCCCAGTTGGGCCATGGCGGTTTCGAGCAGCGGGGCAATTTGCATCCATGCTTCGGCTGCCGGTTCATTCAAAAGGGATTGCATATAGGCCTCCTGTTCGCGCCTTTGGCGGCGGCGTTGACTCCTCAGCGCCTCGGACGGAAACGTATCGCGCCGTGCGGCAAAGCCAGCCGGAAAGGATGGTCTTGGAACCGAGGTCTCCGGCTTTCCTCGCCAGAATGATGAACGCGGCCTGGGTGACCTCCTCCGCCAGGTGCGGATCGCGGACTTCGCGAAGCGCGACGGAATAAACCAGGTTGAGATGCCGCGAAACCAGCGCGGCAAACGCCGTCTCGGAACGGGTCCGGGCGTATTCCCGCACCAATGCCATGTCATCGGTCATCTGCCTAAACATGGCCGCCGCCGGCAAAAGCGAACAGATTATTTTCCTGTCTGACCCGAGGTACCACGTGGCACGGCGGAAACGGCAAGGGAGGAGATCGGATAATGGATGAGGCTTTTATATGCTCATTTCCATTTCAATGGGTCCCTCATTTCGCCGCCGTGAGCTTGTAGAGCTGCGCACCGTGGCCGGGGATGGTCGTCTTGAGCGCGTCCTTGGACGGATCCGCGATGTCGGGCAGGTTGGTTTGACGCCACAGGTCGCGGACGTGCAGCGGGGATTTGAATCCGAGCGTGTCCAGAGTTTTGAATTCCATGCTTTGAGGCGCGGAGGCGCGGTTGAAGAAACCCAAGGCCCGCGAACCGTCCTCGAGTTCTTTCAGGTAAACATCCACCGGGCCGAACGTGGCCACGCGGACAGCTTGTTTGCCCAGAGCGTCCTGGTCCAGCGCGAGGACTTCATCGTTCGACAGCAGGTTGAGAGTGAAGGGATCCAGCCGTTCCAGGTCGCAGCCGATGAGCAGCGGCGCGGACAACAGGCACCACATGGTAAGATGCGTATATTGCTCGTCGGGCGTGAGGCAGGTCGGGTGGAGATTGGGTCCGCCACCGACGTATCCGATTTCGAGCATGTCCGGGTCGTTCCAATGTCCGGGGCCGGCAAAGGCAGCCCAGGGGTCCTGGATGAACGCGATTTCCGAAATCCCATGCTGCCACGGTTTGGGAGCCGTGTCCCACCCTTCGCCGATATCACCAGTGGTGCGCCAGCAATTGGCCAGCCGCGCCCAGTCCGCCGCGTGATCAATCGAGGCACCGCAGGAAAGACTGAGAACGATGTCTCGTCCGGTCTTGCGCAATGCCTTGGCCATCTCCCGGGTGTGTTCGACGTCAATGGGCGCCCAGTCGTATTTGAGATAATCGAAACCCCATTCGCCAAACTGCGCGGCGTCAGCCGCGGTAAACGAGTATTTGCCGATACGCTGGTTGGGTTCATATTTTTCGAGATGCGTCCAACCGCCCTGCGGATCGTCGCTGGAACCGCCGGGAAAACCGGCAAACGTGGTGATCCACGGGCTGGAATAAAGGCCGGCCTTGAGGCCGAGCGCGTGGATCTGGTCGCACAGCGCCTTCATGTCCGGGAAGCGTTCGTTGGGTTGGAGGGCGAGATTCTTGCCGGTGCGTTTGCCCTGCCAGGTGTCGTCAATGTTGATGTAGGTCCAGCCGTGGTTGATGAGGCTGGAACTGACCAAAGCCCGCGCCGAGCGCAAGACCTTCTCCTGGTCCACCGCCCCGGCCCAGCAATTCCAACTGTTCCAGCCCATCGGCGGCGTGAGCGCGATTTTTTTGCCGGCGACAATCCGGAAATTTTTTTCATCCGTGCCCTTCGCGTTTTCGGCGCGCAGGACCACTTGGTATTCGCCCGGCCTGGCGAGCGAGCCGGTGATGCGTCCCGTGACGGCGTCAACGGCAAGTCCGCTGGGAAGTTTTTCGACGCTGAATGTCATGGGCCGGTCGCCGGTGGCCGGGATGGTGTACAGGAACGGCGAATTCGGGCGGACGCCGAAGACGTTCGGGCCGTTGATGTGCGGTGTGGCGGGCGCGGGCGGGGTGCGGATGAACGCCGAATAATCCGGCGCATCCGCCGCGTGAACGGCAGCAACCGAAAAGAACACTGACACAAACGGAACCAGGAGATTTGAGGTTTTTCGCATATAGCAGTTCATGTTGACATTGGCGCACAAGAATTCATGCGGACATTTCATCTGCTGGCAAAGCGCCAGACGGCTGGCGCAGTCCAGGACGCTTCGCGGATTTCAGGAGTCATCGTGTTGCGCACAGCGTCTTGGAGTGCGGCGGACCCCCGCCGCTTTTCCCGGAGGCATATCCAACTGGGCCCAGGTTAAATTGCTCTGCCATAGGCATGCTCTAATCACGATTCTTTGGCGGGTGCGGTGTCCATGACACGGATTTCAAACACGCAACGTTTGCCGCCGCGCAGGACGGATTCCGTCAGCTCCACCTTGACCTTCTTTTGCAACAGCGTTTCCCAGGTGTGTTTTTGCCAGCCCAGGGAGCAATTGCAGGCCACGGTCGGCGTGTGTTGAAAGCGGCTGATCAGCGGGCAGAAGCAGTCGGTCCGTTCGTCCGACGCCATTGTGATCAAGCCCTTGTCCCAATCGTAGGTGATGTTGTCCCCCGACACGCTCTGTTTGACCAGCTTGCGGTAACCTTCGAGGTCGCCGCGGAATTTCTTTAGCGACCAGTCGCCCAGTCCCGAACAATAAGCGCCCAGCTCGACCAAGGTCTCGTTCAATGTCTTTTCATCCATCCGGCTGGAAAGAATTCCCAGCAGCTTCGCATAACGCTCTTTGACAAACTTCGAAGGCGCCAGTCGTCGGGGGCCTTGGTTTCGGCGCCGGGCGCGGATTCAGGGGCAATCAAGCCGACGGCGGCACAGGAGCACAAACCGCAGGCACAGTTTTTCAGGAATTCTTTTCGGTTCATAATGTTTGGTTTGGTTAATTCGCCAGCTTGATCGCGGCGAGCGTCTTGACCGCCGCCAGGTCCTTCGGCGTTTTCAGGGTGATGCGGACGCCGGTTCCCTCCGGATATTTCGGCGCTTCGTTCATGTTTTTTACAATTCGTTGCGGCAGCTTGCCGATGCGCGCCGCCCGCATGGCCTTGTCGCCGAGAATGAACGCGGCAATGAAGGAGCCTGCCCGTGGGCCAAGCCAGACAATGGTTCGCGCCTTGCGTTTCACCCGCAGGCTCCAGCCTGCTTTGGGTGAATAGCTGTTCCATTCGCAAACGCTCACGCCAAATTCCCGGTCCAAATCGGCCAGCAATTGATCCCAGGTTGCCCGGGCCGGGCCGAGTGCGGCGGTCAATTCGCCATCGGTCGGTTGCTTCGTTTTTCCAATGAATGCGTTCGGAGACATGGGTTATTGCTTGAGGTTGTTGGTGCTGGTTTGGGAACTCGGGCTTTTTGAGGCATCGTTTCGTAACCACTCGCCGACGATCTCCATTTGCGGCTGGTTGAATTCATGCCCGGTGTCCTTCATGATCTGGCAGGTCACATTCACGCCGAGCAGTTTCCAGGCGTCCTGCTGAAGCTGGGCTTGCCGGACTTTCACGTCGCGGCCCAAGCCCTCCTGGTCTCCCACGAGAAGCAAAAACCGGCAGTCGCGCGCCCGGCTTTTGTGCAGGTCCGCCAGATGAAACATGCCGTGGTCCACCAAACAGAAATTCTTGAAGTGGGAAAGAATGAATTCGTCGTGGTTCGACACCAGCACCGCGATGGTGATGGAGCCGTTGGAAAATCCCACCATCGCGCTCTTCTCGCGGTCAATGTTTGGAATCCGTTCGAACAGACGCCCCAGCATCGTGCGATAGGCCTTGGATATAACCGGGTAGTCCTCGAAACTGATGATGACCCCGCCCGCCGGCTCGCTCCGGTCAATGGATTTTTTGAACAGCGGCAGGGTGGCGACGATCCAGCCGCGCGGGCCGGCGATGGTTTCGGCGTTGTAGATATTGCCTTTGGTTCCGCCGTCGTTGCCGGGAACATAAACCAGAAGCGGGTAGGTGTTCGTGGGATTGTAATCATCCGGCAGCCGGACGGTCACGCAAGGCGTTACCGCCTCACCGTTCATCATGGAATACAACGTCGGCGGCAGACCGGCATCGGCGAAGGAGATTTCGATTTCCTGGCCGGGTTGCAGGGTTTTGGTTCCGGCAGCGGGTGAATTGCCGGGTGCCAGCGTTCCGATGGCTGCGCAAAAGCACAGGATGCCGGCGGCGTTTTTCAAAAATTGTTTCCAGTTCATGGATGGTGCCTTTTCATTCAATTGCGGTGATCCATTATTTACGGGATTATGCACTTCACAAAGGCAGATGGTAAATTGACCTTGTTCGTCGGGCTGATTTTCCAAACAATCCCGGCATGGTCAAGATTTATAACTCAACCGCAAAATGGATTGTGGTGTTTTGCAATCCCGCATTTCCAGAAGGGCTGCCCGATTCTATGAAGCCGTGGCTCACAACAATTCTGGCCGCGATTGCGTGCTATTGCTGGATGTTCCTGATACCGATTCCGCATTGGGCCGTGCTTCTTGGCCTATTTACGGCCCTTTTATTCGTCTGCCTCTATATTCGCGGCCACAATTTAATTCAGGCAGAATTGAAGGCGGCGGCGATGAAGGCCGCTGAAAAAGATGCCAACGAAAAGGCGAACGAGGCGCACAAATCCGCGATGACCAAGATTCAACAGGATTGGCTCAAATACGGCAGGCACGGCAAGTCGCCTCCGAAGGGCTAGGACGGGTTATAAACAAACCCGCCAATTATAACCACTTTACAAAGACTGGCGTGGTATATTTTAGGCATGAAAAAGAACACGATGATGCCTGCGCCGGACGAGTTAACGCTGGATGGGATTGGCCAGCATTTCAACACCGATGACAAGGCGCGGGCATACCTCGAATCAATCTGCTGGCCGAATGGCCCAGTTTGCCCGCATTGCAAAAATGCCGATGCCAAGCACATCTGGAAGATTGAAGCCAACGAACAAAAGAAAGTTCGCCCCGGCCTGTATCAATGCGGCGAATGCAACAAACAATTCACGGCCACCGTAGGCACAATTTTCGAGGATTCGCATATTCCACTCCGCAAATGGCTGGTTGCGTGGTATTTGGTTGCCGCATCGAAAAAAGGGATCAGTTCGCTCCAAATCCAGCGCATCCTTGGATTGGGCAGCTACCGCACGGCATTGTTTATGACGCATCGAATTCGCCACGCCCTAAAAGACCCGGAAGTTGGCCGCAAGCTTGCGGGCATCGTGGAATGCGATGAAACTTACGTTGGCGGTAAAACACGCGGGCATGGCCGTCATTTCATGGGCAACAAAGTCCCGGTGGTTTCGCTGGTTGAGCGCGGAGGCCGGGTTCGCTCGCAAGTCACCAAGCACGTCACCGGCAAAAATCTAAAGGCCGTTTTGAATGCGAACATCTCCCCGGCGGCAACGATAATGACGGATGATTTCAGGGCTTATCGAAAAGCCGCGAAGGGTTTTGCCAAGCATGAAGCCGTGAATCATTCGGCTGGCGAATACGTTCGCGGCTCGGCGCATACAAATGGAGTTGAAGGATTTTTCAGCCTGCTAAAGCGCGGAGTCATGGGAACTTTTCATCACATCAGCGAACAGCACTTGCCGCTTTACCTTGCGGAGTTTGACCATCGCCACAACACGCGGTTTCTGACCGACGGCGAGCGCACGGTCATTGGATTGAAGCAAGCCAGCGGCAAGAGGCTCACCTATAAAGCAACATTGAATTAAAAACAACCCGGCAATCTTCCGTTTGCGCTGCGGGCAAATCGGAGCGAAGGATTATGGAATGAGTGATGAATCGCCGAAAATTGAAATCAAATTTGCACCCGAATCTCTTTTAGCTGTGACCGAGCTTAACAATCTCTTGGGCGAGCCGCGCAAGATCATCGAAGACATCAACCATTTTTTGGTGGTTGGCAATCAACTCGGATTTTTCAAGCCCGATGCTGCACTTGCACGAGGGACAGGCAATCGAGTCCAACTCCAAAAGCCTGCCGTATCGCTCTTGAAATTTGTGCGAGCACTTCGGGCAATCCAGCGTCAACGCCTGATTATAGAGCAAATCGTTCACGATTTTTCTTCAACCATTTCTCCTCCAATTTAATAAGCAATTGCTTGGCTGCGTTGCCTTTTCTGAACGAAATAAAGTGGGGCAGCCCTAACAATCCAACATAATTGAATCGTTTTGATCCAGCATTTTGTGACCTCTTGGACAGCTCGTATTTTTGAAGGTAATTCTTTGGAACAAATGGAAAGAAGTAGATGACTTGGTTTTCTTCATTGGCCTCCCGCCACTTGAAGTTCACAAAAAGCGGAGGCACAATGAATCCCGACTTAAGAACCTTGTCTATAACGTCCCACCCGGCACCAAACACAACATTTTTGGGCTTGCATTGATTGGTCTTCACTTGTGCCCTGAACGAACAACCGCTGCAATGAATGTCATATAACGGATAATTCGGTGGCAGGAGCATCAGTTCCTTATTACAGTTTGGGCACGCCACGAGATTTATGATTTCATTTTCGCCCAGCTTGCCGCTATCCATATTGGTGTTCATATTCTGCGATAATCGCGCCGTTAAGCCACAATCGGCAAGCCAAAACCGCGCTTGAATTTCCACCCGATTTTTGTTAAGCTGCTGCCGGTTGAAAACGAAGCTGAAAAAATCAAACTTTGACGACCTGATGCGAGCCGTCGTCAAGGTGAAGCCGGAAAAGAAAAAGCCGTCCGCCAAGCGCAAAAAGTAAATTGGCAGAGTGGAGGCCAAAACCATCGATTTACCCTAAACCTTTGTGAAGTGCATAATCCCGAAACTATTATTCTCGGCGCATGGCGAAAAAGGCTGCTGCTCAAAACGGTAGGGCTGACCTGCCGGTCAGCCAGGACGCGCGGCAGCGAGTCTGCGACTGGCACGCCAGCCAACACAATAAGGCCATGTTCAATCAGATTTTGGTAAACTGATGCAACTATCATGGCAAAACGATTAACAGTTTTCTATTCGTGGCAGAGCGATTCTCCGCCGAATCTCAACAGAAGTTTCATTGAAAAGGCACTTCACGAGTCTTTGAAGCGATTGCATTCTGATGCAACGCTTGAGAATGCTCTGCGGGATGCGACTGTGGAACTCGACAAAGACACGCAAGGTGTTGCTGGTTCTCCACCGATTGCTGAAACGATTTTGCGAAAAATTGAAGACTGTGCAGTTTTTGTTGCCGACCTTTCTTTCATTGGCGAATCTAAAAATGGATTTACAAACGCATCAGGAAAACCTCGTCAATTTCCAAATCCAAATGTTCTGATTGAATATGGCTACGCGCTTCGGTGTCATTCTCACGCCAAATTGCTTGGAATTATGAACACGGCTTACGGCAAACCCGACGCCGAGTCGCTTCCGTTTGATTTGCGTCATCTTCGGTGGCCTATTACTTATCAAACTCGCAGACTCATCCGCGCACTGACAAAAATGATCAGTTTGAAAAATTGGTTGAAACATTGGTAAAAGCCGTTGGCCTGATTCTTGCAAACCATTCTACACCGAATGTTGTCGTTGAAAAATATGTTCCGCAAAAGTCAACAACCGATCCGGCTCTCTATTTTGACAAAGCCGAAGAATTAATAGCTGAAGGTCCGTTTGGTAGCGAAGTGTCGTTTGTCGTTCCAGATGGTGGCAAAGCATATTTGCGCCTTTATCCAACTGTTGCAGTGCCACAGATTGAAACTGAATTAGGTGCGAAGTCTTTAGCAGCCGGAGGCAATCTTCAACCGATGGGAAAAGTGTCAGGCTATAGCACAGTGAGAAATATTTTTGGCTTGATTGTTTATGACCATCCGCGCGACGGAAAATTATATCACTTTACACAGCTTTTCTTGAGTCGCGAAATTTGGGGCGTTGATGCTCAAATCTTAAATGCCGATTATTTACACCAACGTCAGAAAGAATGGGGGCAGCCGCCATTGTCTTGGATTGCGAATGGATACATCGAAGAATATTTTGCAAGTGCGCTTCAAAATTATTTGAGCTTCGCGCAAACACATCTGAAATTACCTGTTCCTTTGCGAGTCGAAGCCGGTTTAACCGGAATCAAAGGCTATCCTATTGCCGTTGACAACAACGGTTTCAGAGGAAAATCACTTCGTGATGTCATTTATTGGCAAGGGGAGATTGCCGCTTATGGAAAACCTGCATGGGAAATTCTTGAACCGTTCATTGACAAGATTTGGGCCAATTGCGGTTTTCAAAGAACATCTCAAGATCATGCTGCATTTGTTAAAAGATTTAGCAGTTAATCATGTCCATTTCGCCACAAGTATTCCGCGCCGCGTTCAATCGTTTTCAGGCCATCCACCGGCAGAAATGCGGCTTTGCGCTCGATTCTTTCCGCAATCCCGAATCGTTCGCGTTCAAAGAGGAGGATTACAAGGAGGATATTGCCCGCGAAGCCGTGAGGGTGTTGGATGCCCGGCACTGGTCGCGTGCGGAAATTGGCACGGGCGCAATTCTGGATCGTGTCATTCGCGCCATCGAACTGCGCGGGAACAATCTTTTGAGGTGGCCGCCGATTAAAGGTCCCGGCAGTGGTGTTCATCAAGTGCTTTATGATACCAAGCGCAAAAAGAACCTACGCCAGAAATTAGAGAAGTTATTTTTTGACCTTTATCATGAGAAACAAGTTGGCCAAACCCAGTTTGATGGAATCACTGATATTTGTAGATACCGCTACGAACTTCTGGCGTATTTGTTTTTCATTGCCGACCGCCATCGGTTTCTTCCCATTAGCACCACTTGGTTCGATAAGGCATTGGCCGAACTTGGTTTTGATCTCAAAACATACCGCCAGTGCGGTTGGGAAAATTATCAGCAATTTCTCGCCGCCATGCGCGAGGTGCAGTTGCGATTGCAGGCCGAAGGCATCGCCGACGCCACCTTGCTCGACGCACATTCGTTTTGCTGGATTTTCGCCCATTTTCCCGACGACGGTGACTTGGCGGCACCGGGACCGGCGCGCATAAGACGCTGCCTGTTCGCCGGCAAATTACATGATGCTGCCCAGCCGGAAACCTTCACGCCCAAAAACGACGCGCCGCTAGTGGATATGCAGGCGGTTTCCCAAAGCCGTGTCGCATCCGGCCAGATTGCCGAGGACATCGCTTTTCAGGCGGAAAGGGAACGGTTGCAGCAGGAAGGCCGCGATGACCTTGCCGGGCGGGTCGAAAAGGTGGCAGACCGCCCCGGACTTGGCTTCGACATAAAATCCTTTGATGCCGACGAAACGCCGCGTTGCATTGAGGTTAAGAATGTGTCGGGAGGGAACCGATTTTTTCTCACATACGGAGAATGGCAAAACAGCCGGACGCGCCCAAATTATTGGTTTTATCTCGTCAGCGGCGTTGACACAAATCGCCACCTTGTTACCTTTTTGGCCGCCGCGCAGATTCAAACGCATCACTTGCAGGCCACACAATACCTCGTCTCCTTCACACCTTGATATGGACAAGAAGAATCATCCGCCGTCCCCTTGAAAATTCGCACCGGGATTTGGCGTAGCGGCGTCTCGGCAGAGCGCCGCCATCTGAAAAAACAGACAAGTTTGCGGCGGTCTGCCGACGCGCCGCTACGCCGCAACCAGGTAGTTTTTGCCGATAGAGCGTCTAATCAAAACTGTAGCCATGTATTTTTCGGGAAGTGCTTCTCGCATAACGCAGGCGAATTTACTGTTTCGTGTGGCACGGGAGCGACGAAATGCTCTAGTTTCCTGGTTCAATGAACTTCTTCGTGCGCGCTCAAGGTGGACGCAATTGCAGATTCCGCCCCAGTCGTGACCGGTTTCTGCGGGAAGGTCGTCCGGCGTCGTCTGACGGATTTCAGTCATGGATTCTATTGATGTCCGCTCAAAGGTTGCAGCAAATCGAACGGGGTGCATATCGCGGGACATGGCCAGCCCGCCCGTGCGCAAATGCGTCTCAATCTGCCGGCGGATTGGCAATGTTGTGGATGTGCGTGCAATTCCAAGTCAGCGAGAATATCCGTCCCATGCACGGACGCCACCGCGATGTGTGAGGCGTCCACTCTCGGCTTTGGCGGGAATCAAGCCCGTGCGGAGAATCTCGGCGGCGAGTTCGCGGACGTCTTCCGTCGCCGCCAGGCGCGGCAAACCCTGCATCGCCGCCGCACGGGCGGCCGACATCTCCGCATCGCCGCGTCCCGCTTCGATGTCCACATATTCGGAGACAAACAGCTCATAATCGCTGCGCCGATGTTCCCACCACTTCCGCGTTGCGGCCTGCTGGCCGTGCAGGATGGTGTCCCGGCTCTCCCGCGCCACGAGGTAACTGGGAATGGTAGTTTCGAGATAGAGCCGGGATTTCATGCGCGAGGCTGACGATTATAAACGAAGAGGAGGAGGTTTGCCTCTATTTGATAGCGCATGGCAGATGGCGGGCTTTCCAAGGTTTGAATTTTCCAGCCAGATCCTGCCGCTGCGCCTCGCGCAACTCGGCGATGACTTCAGGATTCCGCGCCGTGAGCCAGTCCTGCAATTCGTCCAGCGTCTCGACGGACGACAGAACGGCCGAGGGAATTTCAACGGTTTCCGTTTTCATGGTTACTGTTTATCACGGTTTCCGTTTGAATGTAAGTGTTTTGTCCGGCATGGCTTCCTTGAACGCGTTGCGCCGAATCACTTCGGTTTCTTGTCATCCGAACGGTCAATGTCGGCCAAAACGGCCCATGACCTGCGGGGGATTGACCGGGTGGGTCAGGTCCTCCTTCGGCGGCTTCGTTTCCGTCGTTTCAGAGATGCCGTGCGAGGTTCCGGCCAGGAGCAGCGCGCCACAGACGCCGCTTTTCAGAAAATTGTCTCCGGTTCATGAATGGCGCCTTTTCATCCAATTCGCGCAAAAAACCTGTCACAACTCTCTTTCGGCGGACATCATCAGGTAAATGCCGGAACCTGATGACATCACGCTCTTAAAACAATATGCCGGGGGCGATGAATCCGCCTTCACAACGCTCTTTGAGCGGCATGTCCATCTGGTCTATTCCGCCGCGTTGCGGCAGGCCCGCAATCCGTCTCATGCCGAGGAAGTCACCCAGGCGGTTTTCATCCTGCTCGCGCGAAAGGCAAAATCGCTAAGTCCAAAGACCGTATTGTCCGGCTGGCTCTATCAGGCGGCGCGGCTGACCACGGCCAGCCTCATAAAACGTGAAATCCGCCGCCAGCGCCGCGAACAGGAGGTGTATATGCAAACCTTGACGGAACCAGACACGTCGCTATGGGAACAGATCTCGCCATTGCTGGATGATGCCATGGGCCGGCTGGGTGAAAAAGACCGCAACGCCATCGTTCTGCGCTTCTTTGAAAACCGAACGCCGCAGGAAGTAGCAGCGGCGTTGAAACTGAATGACGTAACGGCCCGCAAACGCGTGAGCCGCGCGCTGGAAAAGCTGCAGAAATTTCTCTTCAAGCGCGGCATCGCTTCCACCGCCGGAACCCTTGCCGGAGCCATTTCCACCCATTCCGTCCAGCCGGCGCCTGCGGCACTGGTTAAAATCGTTGCTGCTGCCGCGCTGGCCAAAGGCGCGGCTGCCAGTATTCCGACTTTGGCGCTCGTAAAAACAACCCTGCTCACAATGACTATGAAAACCAAAACCGTCGTGGTTACAGCGATCATCGGCACCTTCATTCTCGGGGCGGGTGTTACCGGTACTTATGTCTTTTTGCACCACCAACTCGCCCGCGTTACTTACGCCTCGAAGCCGCCCCTGGCGTTCGCCAATTCCGCATTCAAGCAGGATGGCGATCGAGACGGTTTTTTTACCGTTGATTTGGACACGAACATGCTGCGCACCAGCACTTCCGCCCCGGCCATCCATATCAAAGGCCCCATTGGCGCCCAGATGAACCATAACCGTGCCTTCGGAAACTCCGACAATTCCGCTTCCACCCTGTGCGTTGTCGGCCCGGGTTCGCCGCTCCTGGGACAGCATATTTGCGTCACCGGCTGGCTCAAAGCCAGCAACGTGCAAAACTGGGCCAGCGCATTTTTGCTCATACCCACAAAAGATGTTAAATCCAGAGGCTGGTCACGGGTTGATAGCATGAGCGACCGCCCGATTGTCGGCACGACGGACTGGCAACCGGTAAAATTTGTCACGGACGTTCCCTATCAACCCTGCGCGATTTATTTCGGGCCGGATCTTTACGGTCCGGGTGAACTCTGGGGCGATGATTTCCAGATTAGCCTGGCTGACCCCGACGACCCGATCACCGATGACCGTGCCTGGCGCCAATCCATTATCAATGCTCAAGACTATCCAATGACGACCGACCTCGCCAATACCCACGACGGGAACCCCTCCATTTGCTTTGCTTACGCCGGGCCGGCCAATGCCTCGGGCAAATCATGGACCTGGTTTGGTCATACTATCCGCTATCCGGAAAATGAAAGATATGCGGGCCATACCGTGCGCCTGAGCGGCTGGATAAAAACTGAAAACGTCTCCAACCATGTGCAACCTCAAATCCGTCCGTTGTCCGGGTTAATAATGCACTACAAACGCCTGGCAAACGACAGCATGGTGCAGGACAAAAGCATCCGGGGCACGTTGAATTGGACGCCATTTTCCCTGACCTGCGACATACCTAAAAACACCGGTCACATCGAAACCAGCTTTATATTTTGGGGCAGCGGCAAGGTGTGGATTGACACCAACTCGCTTGAGCTGACAATTGTGAAATAAACCCATCGTGATGTCCAATATGAGGATAGGCGGCGTGAGGCGTGCTGCTTTGCTTTGTCCAAATTGACATGAGACACAAGATTGAGCTTAAAACAGGATTCACGCTAATTGAATTGCTGGTGGTTATTGGCATCATTGCCATTCTCGCATCGTTGTTGCTGACAGCGGTCAGCCTCGCCATCGGGAAGGCAAGAAGAGTCACATGCATGAATAACTTGCGGCAAATCAATCTGGGGGTGCGGATGTATTCGGATGATGCAAACGACAAGTCACCCGGAAAAACGGCTGGAACTGGAAAAGTGTTTGTCTTTGATGCTTACAAGGAGCTTATGAAAAGCTATGTCGGTTCGAGGGGCACGTCTTCGGCGCAAGACAAGTTGTTCGCCTGCCCGGCGGATGTTTATTATTACCGCTATTTTGAGGGAGAACAATCGGGCCACGCAACCTGCGTGGAAGAAAGGTGGTGCGCCCAATCCAACAGTGACTATTCCAGCTACGTGTTTAATGCGGGCAATCTGGTTCCTGCAGAGCAAGGCACAGGCGGCCTCCCCATGCCCGGTATCGGCGGCATGACTCTTAGCTCCATCAAGCATCCTTCCAGAACGGTTCTGGTGGCCGAAGCGGCAGCGCTCGTGCCATTTTCATGGCATCAACCAAGAAAGCTTCTTTTCTGGATGATGCAGTCCGGAGGTCTCAGCCCAACCACGTTCTTCAACAACTCGATGAACATGGTCAGTTTCGTGGATGGCCATGTCAGCTATGTAAGGATATACTTTCAAATTCCCACAAATTCCGTGTATCGGTTTGCCTGTGGCTACGACCCGCCAGACAGTTATGATTATCAATGGAGCGGAGATTGATTACTCAAAACCACAACCCGCCGCCTAATACTTGTTGAACTGCACAGGCCGTCCCAGAAGCAAAATGGCAAATCGCGTTCAATTCCTCATTTGTGTTTTCGTTCTCATAACCAGGGCCGGCCTGGCGACTGGAACCAACGACGCCGTGGTTTTGGCACGGGGCCAGCCGCTGGCATGGATTCAGACAAGCGCGGATAAGACGCACTTCGTCTGCGACGGGACAGACCAACGTTTTGTGCCGTGGGGATTCAACTATGATCACGATGATGCGGGCCGGTTCCTGGAATATTATTGGGCCGACGATTGGGCAAAGGTCACGAATGATTTCCGGGAGATGAAGATTCTGGGCGCAAACGTGGTGCGCGTCTCTCCGCAGTTGTGCTGCCTCATGAAATCACCCGGGCAACCCGATGAGACAAACCTCGCACGCCTGGGCAAGCTGGTGCGGTTGGCGGAAGAGAACGGACTTTACCTGGATGTAACCGGGCTTGGCTGTTACCACAAGGATGAGGTGCCGGCATGGTATGACGCCATGGACGAATCTGCCCGCTGGAAGGTCCAGGCGCGCTACTGGCGCGCGGTGGCGGAGGTCTGCAAAGACAGTCCGGCCATTTTTTGTTACGACTTGATGAACGAACCTGTCCCCTCCGGCGACCGCAAGGGCGACTGGCTTCCCGGCCAACCGATGGATGGGTCATATTTTGTGCAACGGCTGACGACCGACATGCGCGGCCGCACGGAGAAGGAGGTGGCCAAAGAATGGATTGCAGAGATGTCCGCCGCCATCCGCGCCGTTGATCAGCGGCACATGATTACCGTCGGTTTGGCTTGTTGGGAAGTGCCTTTTGGCCCGGGAGCCAGGTCCGCGTTTTGCGATCCGGAGGTATCTGCGGCGCTCGATTTTTTGTCCGTTCATTATTATCCCAGGCAAGGGAAACTCGCCGACGACCTGACCATCCTCAAACACTATGAAATAGGCAAACCACTGGTCATTGAAGAAATTTTTCCGCTTTCGGCTGATGTTGAAACAACGGCGGAGTTCATCCGCCGGTCACGGACAGATGCCGATGGCTGGATCAGCTTTTATTGGGGCAAGACTCCCGAGGAATATGACAAGGAGCCGGGTATCAGAGCCGCCCTGGTTGGTGGTTGGTTGCGCCATTTCAACGCGCTCCGCGGAGAAATGCTGGGCGGCCCAGTTTCTCCGA
>CAWFZJ010000057.1:0-3550 GCA_963820205.1 uncultured Verrucomicrobiae bacterium | reverse complement strand
CGCGTTCGTCTATCCAGCCATTGGCCGCCGCCGCCTTGATCATCGCGTGTTCGCCGCTCACGGCGTAGGCGGCGGTCGGATAACCAAACTCCGTTTTGACGCGGTAAATCAAGTCGAGGCATACGCCAGGGCGGGTTTGACCATGACGATGTCCGCGCCTTCCTGAATGTCCAGCGCCACCTCGCGCAACGCCTCGTTCGCGTTGGCCGCGTCCATCTGGTAACTCCGCCGGTCGCCGAATTTGGGCGCGGACTCGGCGGCTTCGCGGAATGGCCCGTAAAATGCGGACGCAAATTTCGCCGCGTAAGACATGATGGGCGTGTCGGCAAAACCGTCTCGTCCAGTTCCGCGCGGATGGCGCGCACGCGGCCGTCCATCATGTCGCTGGGCGCGACGATGTCCGCGCCGGCCTCGGCGTGGCTGGCGGCGGTGTGCGCGAGCAGCTCAGCGACGGATCGTTCAAGATTTTCAGTGGCCGCGGCGTCCCGCGCGTTCCGTTTCTTTCAACGCCGGGCGGAGGCCGTGCCACCACCACGCCGCAATGGCCGTGCTCCATGTATTCGCACAGGCACACGTCGGTGATGACCAGCAGCGACGGCAATTCCTTTTTCAGCAGCCGCACGGCTTGCTGGACGATGCCATTTTTTGCATAAGCGCCGGAAGCCTTCGCGTCCTTTTTGTCGGGAATGCCGAAAAGCAAAACCGCCGGAACGCCGAGCGTGTGGGCGCGAGTGGCCTCGCGCAGCAGTTCATCGGGCGAAAGCTGGAAGACGCCGGGCATGGCGGCGATGGGGCGGCGCAGTTTTCGTCCGGCGCGAACGAACAGCGGCAGCACGAGTTGCGACACGGTCAAATGGGTTTCGGCCACGAGTTGGCGCAACGCCGCCGACTGCCGCAGCCGGCGCGGGCGATACGCCGGGAATTGTCCGATGGATTGCAAGCTCACGAACCTATTCTAGTTTCAAAGCGGGAAGAGCAAAGCCGAAAGTGGCGATGAATTTGCACGGTGGACGCGAAGAAAACAGAGAAGATGAAGTCGCTAAATTTGCAGCCTATCCTCGTTATTGAATATACGTCAAATCAATGAGCTAAAGTTGGCCCAGCTAAATAAGTCGCCCACCAAAGCGTCCAAGCAGCAACTGTCTCTGGGTCTGCTTGTTTCGCGCTTTGCTGTTCTGAGGGCTGGACTGTCTGACAGCCGACGCATCCCAAGAGTAGTAAGGCGCAAAATCCAACGGCCATAAACCGAAAACAAAACTTCGTTGTTTGGTTTGTCTTCATGCGCTTCGTATTCCTAGCAGTTAATGGACGGCTTGTTTTGCAGCCTGTCCTTTTTCATGTTTTTGACTCTGCGTCTGGTGAAACGGTTTGTCCAGAAAAAGATGGACACGGATTTCACGGATTAACACGGATTAAATCAGTGAAAATCCGTGCCATCCGTGTCAAAAACTCTCGATTCCGGCTTTGCAATTTGCAAGGTTGGATTACATTCCCGCCATGCAGCGGTTGAAAAGAATTTTTTGGACGGCGTTCGTTCTGATTATTTTCGCTGGTCGGCGTCTGGCTCGGGTTCACGGTCAGGCACTGGCTGAAATCCGGTTCGGGTTTGCGCGAGGAAAACACCGCGACGGTGGTCGAGCAGGTGCAGACGCTTTCGGATCTGGTCACGGTCAAATACGTGCTCGAAAAAGTCGTCATCCTTGAGGACGCGAAATGGTATGGCGAAAACCGCGTGTTGCTGCTCGCGCACGGCATCGTGAAGGCGGGCATTGACCTCAAACGCATTACGCCGGACGACGTGACGATTTCCGGCAAAAAATCAGCCTGCGACTGCCGCCACCGCAAATCATGGACGCCTATCTGGACGATAAAAAAGCCAGGTGATTGACCATACGACCGGCCTGTTGCGCGCGTTTGACAAAGACCTCGAACAAACCGCCCGGGCAAACGCTGTGGATGACATCCGCCGCGCGGCGCGAACGGACGGCATTTTGGATGAAGCGGACAAGCGGGCGCGGTTGGAACTGGAATTGTTCCTGCGTCAAGCGGGCTTTGAACAGGTGGAATTTCGCTGAGACAAGTCCAGCGCGCGGCACTGCCCAAAAATTAGACAGTGTGGATGATTTTAACTGGGCCGGAAATTTCAGCGCGCATTTCAATATCAATGGCAACCTGCATCCGGCGTCTCGGGCGGAGAAATTTTCAATGGTTGCAAGTGGGGCTGCATGAAATAAGGCGCCACCTGCGGTACGAGCCGACGGTTGGTGACTTCAGCCTGTCCGCGAGTCTCTTGAGAGAGTTTCAACGCATTCATTTTTCTAGCCATGGAGCTTTTTGCCGCAATTCATGTGCCAGAAAAATCCGGCGTCCACCCTGCTTTTATTGGTGATTTCGACCCGTCGTGAAAAAAGGCGTCAAATCATTCGCCCGGCGGCGGTGCATCTGCGGTTGCTCGTGATTTGCGGGCATCTTTTGCCGAATGTTCGGGAATTCGCCAAGTCGATGGAGGCGCTATTGCGGCACCAGGCCCTTGGGTCACTTGCACGAGACCGCCGGACGAAGCCATTTGGCAAAGGCGCTTTGGACATCCCTGGCGTCGAGCTTGACGTAAATGCGTCCCGCGTGAACCCGTTCATCGAGCGGCAGTCCCAGCACCGAGCGGCGAGCCAGCCGTTGTGCGATCTAATCCACGCTCGATTCCGCCAGCGGAATGTCGCGGAGCAGCATCAGCTTGGCCTGATGTAATTCCTGCGCCGTCACTTTTTTCGTCTGCAGGTCCTTCAGGTCGCGCAAAATCACGGCGCGCACCTTGGAAACGTTCGGTGGGTCACAGGCATATTCCACCTGATAAACGCCGCGCGTCAGCCCGATGGTGAACGAGGAATCCACGAAATAAACCAGCCCGCTTTTTTCGCGGAGGTCGCGATACAAACGTGTTGCATAAAATCCGCCGCCCAGAACGTGGTTGCCCAATTGTAAGCGCGTAATAATCCTCGTTGGTCCGAGTCAGTGGCAACGTTTCCGCCAAAGTGACTTTGTCCTGCACGCGGCTGGCATCCGGCACGTGGGTCACGGAAACTGAATTCGCCGGCGCGGGCGGGAACAGCGTGTTCGGCTTCGGTCCTTCGGCCATCCAGCCGCCAAAATATTTTGAAATGACGGCCACGGCGTTTTCCGGCGCAACATTGCCGATGACGACGATGGTCGTGAGGTCGGGCCGGAACGCCGATTGATAATAATTTTGCACGTCCTGAATCGTGAGTGCCTTGACGCTGTCCGGCGTCGTTTCGCGTCGGGCCGGGTCGTTCGTTGGAAACAGCGCGGCGGTCAGCGCGTGGCCGGCAATGTGGTCCGGGCTTTTCATTTCACCGGCGACGGACGCGGCCAGTTGCGCCTGGATGATTTTGAAATCCTCTTCGGGCAACGCCGGCGAAAGTTCGTTGTCCGCGAGCAATTGCACGCCGCGCTCAAATTGGTCGGGCAGGACCTGCAGCGAAAAATCCACGCCTGCTGATTCGTTCGCGCCGAGCAATACGTTATCTACTGGTTC
>CAWFZJ010000056.1:0-3751 GCA_963820205.1 uncultured Verrucomicrobiae bacterium | reverse complement strand
AAAAAAAAAAAAAAAAAAAAACTTCCGGGCCGGATTCAGTCTGATAAGCTCAAAATTCCCGGCACGAGCGCCGCCACGCAATCGAGCCGGTGCGGCAGGAGTCCGAACGACCCTTCGCGCGTCTCCGCGACGATGCGCGATACGCCGGTGTTCTCGGCGAAGACCTGGAATGGCAGGAGAACTTTAAGATGCATGAGCCACTTCGGCATGTTCGACCTTTGGTTGAGGTTTCGCTTCGGGCGGCTTCGATGGTTCTGGCACGGGCTTGGCCGGGGACACCGCAGTCGGCTTTAGGTCAGCCTTGGGTTTGGCTTCGGAAGCGAACTTCGGTTTGGCCTCTGCCTTTGTCTCCACTTTGGCCGCAGGTTTGGCCTCGTCAGGGTGATCCGGCTTGGCCTTGGTTTCAGGCTTTGACTCCGGTGTTGGTGGACCTGCGGGCGAAACGGGTTTCGGTTTTCCCTTCGCTTCGCTGATTGGGCCGATCATGTAGAGACCGCTCTCCGGGTAGTCCTTAAATTCGTCGTGCAGGATTCGTTCGCATCCGTCCAGCGAGTCCTTGAGACTGACGAGTTTTCCGGTCAGGCCGGTGAACTGTTCGGTCGTGAAAAATGGCTGCGTGAGGAAACGCTCCAGCAAGCGGGCGCGCACGACCACTTTGCGGTCCTCGGGCGAAAGTTGTTCCAAACCGAGCATGGCGATGATGTCCTTGAGTTCGCTGTATTGCGCGAGCGTGCGCCGGATTTCCTGCGCCAGGGCGTAATGCCGTTCGCCGACAATTCCCGGCGTGGCCATCTTGGAATTGGATTGCAGCGGATCAATGGCCGGGAAAAGCCCTTCGCTCGCCCGCTTGCGCGAAAGCACGATGGACGCGGAAAGATGCGAGAAGGTATGCACCGCCGCCGGATCGGTGAAATCGTCCGCCGGCACATAGACCGCCTGAATCGAGGTGATGGCGCCGGTATCCGTGTTGGCGATGCGCTCCTCCAAACCTGACAACTCCGTGCCCATCGTGGGCTGATAACCGAGACGTGAGGGCATCTGGCCCATCAAGCCGGACACCTCCATGCCGGCTTGGATAAAGCGAAAAATATTATCAACCAGCAGCAGCACGTCGCGATGTTCGTCGTCCCGGAAATATTCGGCCATCGTCAGCGCGGCGAGGCCCACGCGGAATCGGCTGCCGGGAGGCTCGTTCATCTGGCCATAAACCATCACCATGTTTGGCAACACGCCGGCTTCCTTCATCTCGCGGTAAAGCTCCTCGCCTTCGCGGCAGCGCTCGCCGATGCCACAAAAAATGCTCACCCCTTTTTGATGGCCGATCTCGTTGTGAATCATCTCCGTGAGCAATACCGTCTTGCCCACGCCCGCCCCGCCGAAGAGTCCCGCCTTGCCGCCGCGTTCCAGCGGCACCAGCACATCAATGACCTTGATGCCCGTTTCAAAAACCTCCGACTTGGTGGAACGCCGCGCCAAGGGCGGCGGATCACGATGCACGGAACGCCATTGGACATCCGCCGGCGCCGGCTGACGGTCAATGGCGTTGCCAAACACATCGAACATCCGCGAGAGAATGGCTTTGCCCACCGGCGCTTTCAACGGCCCGCCCGTGTCCGTGACCGCCATGCCGCGGGCCAGACCTTGCGTGGGCGTCAAGGCAATCCCGCGCACGTGACGCGCATCCCGCTGCGCCAGCACTTCGATGACGATTTGTTTTTCCGCCCCCGCGCGCAGCACCGAGTTGATCGGCGGCAAAGGCCCGTCGAACCGCATATCCACGACGCTGCCGCGCACGGACGCGACCACGCCGAGATTGGATGAAGTGGTTGTGGTTTCCATGATTGCTTCCGCCTATGTTCGTTCCATCATGGCAGTGTATTCGCCACGGCGCGCAGCCCGGTTGCATCGGGCGCGATGAAGCAGAGCTTGCTGCGCTGCTTTCACGTTGGTCTCTTTGCCCCGCCAAATCTCCAAAGCCGGCTGCTGGATGGCGCGGGCAAACGAAAACGCCAGCGCCCAAGGCAGTCGCGACTTGAATCTGACATTCATGGCGTTCAAACGGGCCGAGGCCAGTTCACCGGATTGGCCGCCCGACAAGAACGCAATCCCCGGAACGGCGGCGGGGACGGCTCGCAAGAGACACCTCACCGTGGCGTCGGCCACTTCGTCCACCGCTTCTTGCTTGGGGCAGGTCAATCCCGGAAGCACCATGTTGGGCTTCAGGATCATGCCCTCCAGCATCACCCGTTGTGTGTAAAGCTGGTTGAAAACCGTTCGCAGGACTTCCTCCGTTACCTCGCAGCACCGCTCCAGGGTATGCTCGCCGTCCATGAGCACTTCCGGCTCGACGACGGGGACCAGTCCGGCTTCCTGGCACAACGCGGCATAGCGAGCCAACGCCTGCGCGTTGGCCTCGATGCAACCCCGGCTGGGAATGCCATCGCCCACGGCAATCACCGCGCGCCACTTGGCAAAACGGGCGCCCATTTGAGAGTATTCAGCCAGGCGGTCGCGCAATCCGTCCAGACCTTCGGTTATTTTCTCTCCGGGATGACCTGCCATGTCCTTTGCACCGGTGTCAACTTTGATGCCGGGAATGATTCCCGCATCGGTGATGGCTTTGACAAAGGGAGTGCCATCTTTCTTCTGCTGGCGGATCGTCTCGTCGTAGAGGATCGCGCCACTGATGCACTCACCGAGACCGGGCGTGGTCACGATCAACTCCCGATAGGCGCGCCGGGCCTCCTCGGTCTGGGGAATCCCCAACCTGGCAAATCGTTTGTTGCAGGTTGGATTACTTTCATCCATCGCCAGCAGGCCCTTGTCGTCGGCGACCAGCGCCCTCGCGGTGTCTATAAGCTCTTGCGCATTCATTTGTGTCGTTCCGCGGTTTCTCGCAGAGCCGCTACGACTTCACCCAACCACTTCCGCGCCTCAGCGGCGTCGGCGTGATCGAAGTACCGGATCGTCGCTTTCGTGAACGGTTTGCAGAACGTCGCCATGCCGTGCTGCCACTTCTTTTCCCCGACCATCGCGAGCCGTTCGATGTCGGCGAAGTGTTTAATGTCAAACTTGATGTCCTCCCACGCCGCGCCGGCGTCCCAGCCGTGGAAACCGGTCATGTCGAACAGCACGCGCAGTTTTCCGTGCTGCCGGACGAGTCGCTCGAACTCGGGCACGAAGTGCTCGTAATCTGCTTTTGCCAGCTTCCCGCTGACGTGAACGACGAGAATCTTCCCGCCGTTTTCTTCATGGATTGAATGGGCATTTTGGACTCCTTTGGTTCGTTTCAGTATTGGTCACCTAATGCGTTTTTTTTCGCCGTGCAGTTTCCTTTTCTGTTTTCCTGACCCCACTTCCAGTTCCGAATTTCCGGAAATCCCGCCGTGCTTGTCGATGTACTGCTTGTGCTCGATGAGCTTGTCCTGCATCGTCTGCTTCAGGTAGGCCCCCTTGGTGCCCAACTGCGGCAGGCGATCGACCACGTCCTGCACCAGGTGGAACGGTCCAGGTCGTTCTGCACCCGCATGTCGAAGGCCGTCGTGATCGTGCCCTCTTCCTTGTAGCCCCGGACGTGCAGGTTGCGGTTGGTCCGGCGGTAGGTCAACCGGTGGACCAGCCAGGGGTATCCATGAAAGCCAAAGATGATGTGCTTGTCTTTGGTGAAGAGCGAATCGTAATCCGTCTCGCTCAGCCCGTGCGGGTGCTCGGTCTGGGCTGCAGCTTCATCAAATTGACGACGTTGACCACC
>CAWFZJ010000055.1:0-9046 GCA_963820205.1 uncultured Verrucomicrobiae bacterium | reverse complement strand
CTGCCATCGCTGGCGCAAGTCCAGCGCGGTGCTCTGGATCGAGCGCGCGCCGAAACGAAAACTGGTGGATGAAGCCGCCTCGAAAATTGTCGGCGGCGATGACGGCAACGTCGCCACGCCGACGGTCACCCAACAGCATGGGTTCAACGGTTCCGGACGTGACGGTGTGCGTGGCGGACACGGGACTGGATTCCGGCAACACGAACACGATGCACCCGGATTTGCGCGGGCGCGTGACGGGTTTCATGTTTTACGGTTCGCTGACCGACGGCTCGGATGGCTACGGTCACGGGACGCATTGCGCGGGCATTGTGGCCGGCAACGCGGCCACCGGTGAGACCGACCCGGACACCGGCGAGTTTTACGGTCTCGGCGTCGCGTCGGGCGCCAATCTGTTCGTCGAGCGCATTTTTGACGCCGATGCGAACGAGGTCAGCCCGGCGCCGGCGGATGCGGACCTCACACGCGATGCCGTCAGCACCGGGCGCAAATCGGCTCGAACAGTTGGGGCAACGATGTGCAGGGCGAGTATGACATCGACGCGGCGCAATTTGATGAGCTGGTGCGGGACGCTGACGCTTGCACGGCGGGCGACCAGCCTTACATCCTGGAATTTTCCGCCGGCAACGCCGGGCCTGATTCCGAGACGATGGACAGTCCGGCCTCGGCCAAAAACGTGATTGCCACCGGCGCGTCGGAAAATGTGGCAGGCACCCTGGCGGAGACCTACGGGCTTTATGCCGACGGTCCGGACACGATGGCGGATTTTTCCAGCCGCGGCCCCTGCCAGGATGGCCGCATCAAGCCGGATTTGGTGGCGCCGGGAACATGGATTGCCTCAGCCGCATCATCCGCCGCGCCGGACGAGGCCGCGATCGCCTGGACGGCGATTGACGATTATTACGTCTACATGGGCGGCACGAGCATGTCCGGTCCGCATGCGGCGGGCGCGGCGGCGGTGTTTGTGCAGTATTACAAAAGCACGCACACCAATGCCGTGCCGTCGCCGGCGCTGGTCAAGGCGGCCTTGATCAATTCCGCGGATGAATTGGATGAAGTCCAACGGCGGTCCCGGCCCGATTCCCAACAATGACGAAGGCTGGGGGCGCATCAATCTGGCCAATATCATCATCACCAACATCGCCACCGCGCCGCGCTTTTACCAATTTCTGGATCAAACGGTGCTGCTGACGAACAGCCAGGTTTATTCGCAGCACATTTTTGTGCAGGGTTCGGATGAGCCGTTGAAAATCACGCTGGCCTACACGGACGTGCCGGGATTTCCGGGCGCGATTCCCGCGCTGGTGAACGATCTGGATCTGGAAGTCGTCGCGCCGGACGGCACGCTCTATCGCGGCAATCAATTCGGCGCGGGCGAATCGGCGCCGAACGCGCCGACGCCGGACAAGCTCAACAACGTGGAGGGCGTTTATCTCTCGCAGCCGGTGCCGGGCGATTATCTCGTGCGGGTGCGCGGCAGCAAAATTGTGCAGGACGCCATCACCAACACGCCCAACGTCATTGACCAGGATTTCGCGCTGGTGTCGTCCGGCAATCTCGCGCGGCCGGGCACGGGATTCATTTTGCTGGACCGTTCCCGTTACACCGCGCCGGGCGTCATGCAAATCGAGGTGTTCGATGCCGCCCGCGCCGCCAGCAACACTGTGAGCGCGCTGGTGACCAATCTCACCGCGCACAAATCGGTCACCAATTTGTTGCACGCGTCGGGAAATTACGGCGCGTTCACCGGCGCGGTCGCCACCGTCACCGGCACGGCGGGCGCGGGGCAAATCCAGATTGCCAACGGCGACAATCTGGAGGCGGATTATTTTGACTCGAGCGGGGCGAAACGAATTGCGACCGCCGTGGCCGATCTCGTGTCACCGGTCATCAGTTCCGTGGCATCCACGACCGATGTCGGCGTTCTCACCATCACCTGGCAGACGGGCGAGCCGGCGACTTCCATCGTCCGCTACGGCACGAACAGTTCCAATTTGAATCTCGGCGTCACCAATCTGGTGCTGGTGACGAACCACGTCGTGAAGCTGACCGGACTTATCCCCGGCAAGACGTATTATTTTCTCATTGTTTCTTCCGATGCCGCCGGGAACACCGCCACGAACAACAACGGCGGCGCGGATTACACGTTCACCGGCCTGGCGACGCCGACGGTGCTGCTGGTGGACGCTTATGACACGGTGGCGGAAGCGGCCAATGGTTCGACGGTGATTCCTGACAGCGCCTACACCAACGTGCTGGCGGCGGCGGGGGTCAGTTACGGATTTTGGAAAGTGAACGCGCGCGGTTATCCGCAGCTTGCCGACTTGCAGCCGTTCCCGGTGGTCATCTGGCGGATAACCGATGACATCGTGAACTACGGAGTTGACGCCGATGGCCTGCCCGACCCCACCGCCACCAACAACACGCTGAACGCCCAGCAGCAATTCATGATTCAAACCTACCTGAATGGCGGCGGCTCGTTCTTCATGGCTTCGATGGGCATCCTCATCAGTTGGGCGATGTGCCGTTCCGCCGGAACGTGCTACAGGTGGCGGGGTTCGAGCAAAATCCCGACCCGCCCGCGCCGTGTTCGGATTGTGACGAGGATTTTGGCGTGCCGGCGATTCTGGCGCGTCGGCATCCGTCGCCAGCGGCATAAATGTGACGCTGAATTACAGCAGTTATCCCAGTTTCGATGATGGTTTGGGGGATGTCTATGGGCCGGACTTTTCCGACACGTTCACGCCGTCGTCCGATTCCACGGCGGTTACATTCGAGTCGGTGTCCGGCAAACCGTGCGGCATGAGTTATCCGAACATTGGCGTGGACAATCCAGGCCGCGTCGTTTTCCTTGCGTTTCCGTTCGACACCATTCCGACGAATGGCGCGGCGCCGAACAACGCGGTGACGCTGTTGCGGAACATCATCAATTTCCTCGCGCCCGGCGCGAATGGTCAGGGGGTGGTCTTTCTCGACAACACGGTTTATACGACCAACGACGTGGTGACGGTGGAGGTCGGCGACTCGGACCTCGCGGGGACCGGACAGACACAGGTCAGCTTCGTCGCCAGTTCGCGGACCAATCGCACAACGGTCACGCTGTTTGAGACGACGCATCCGGGATTGTTCAGAGGCAGCCTCACGCTCGTCAGCAGTGTGGCGGCAACCAATCAACTGCGCGTTCAAAACGGCGATACCATTACGGCGGCCTATTTTGATGCATCGGCCAACAGCAATGTCACCGCCACGGCGAGCATTGACACGGTGCCGCCGGTCATTTCGCAGGTGGCGGCGACCACGGATTATTCCAACGCGAAAGTGACGTGGCTGACCTCGAAGCCGGCGGATTCGTCCGTGCAATATGGCGTGTCGCAATTGCCCGACCATGCTTCCTACGTGAGCACGCTCGTCACCAATCACTCGGTCACTGTCAGCGGGCTTTCGGCGAACCGGATTTATTATTATCAGGTCGTCAGCCGCGACCAGGCCGGGAACATCGCCGTGGACGACAACAACGGAAACCTTTTCACGTTCCAGACGCTCAAGGCGCCGACGCCGCCGTGGTCCGACAATCTGGAAAGTGGCGCGCCCGGTTGGACCGTCGTTCCCGACCCTGATTATGGTTCCGATGTCAATTGGACACTGGGTACGCCTCACAACGGCCTCCAGAACAGCGCGCATTCGGGGACGAACGCGTGGGGGAGCGATCTCAACGGCCAGTCGTTTGATTTCCTGGCCAGCAGCTTTCTCTACAGCCCGGTGATTGACCTCTCTGGTGTCAGTCAGGCCACCCTCACGTTCTGGCACTGTTTCGATTTCAGTTCCGGCCTGGAGGACGGCCAGTTGGGAATCAGCACCAACAGCAGCGTGTCGCCAGACTCGATCCCCACGTTGGTGGATTATGCCGGGCAAACATCCGATGCTTGGGAACAGGAAACGGTGGACCTGACGCCTTACGTGGGAAAAACCATTCAGGTGGTCTGGTATTATGAGGGAGTTGACATCGGCCAGCAGATGTACGGCTGGTTGGTGGACGATGTGAGCATCACCGGCGTGGCCGCACAGACGGGCGGAGCAATTGTCATCTCGAAAAATCTGGGCCAGGGAAGCTGGTCGCTGTCCTTGCTCTCACCCATCGGCCTCGTCCCGGTCCAATCCGGCGTCGCGCCGTCCGTCACCCTCAGCAATGTGGCCGCCGGACAATACGTCGCACAATTCGGCGACGTGCCATATTATCAAACTCCCGCCGGCCAGACGAACACGCTGACCGCTGGCGGCACGGTAAAATTTACCGGCAACTACACCTTCCTTGACGTGAATCACAACGGCATTTCCGACGCCTGGGAAATGGCTTATTTCGGCTCCGTCACCACCAACCGGACGCAGTTCACCGACACGGACGGGAGCGGAATGTCGGATTACGGCAAATTCATCGCCGGGCTCAACCCCACCAATCCGGCCTCGAAATTCATCATTTTCCCGGTAACGGTCCAGAGCAACCGGTTTTTCCAATTGCAATGGGCGGCGATTCCCGACCGGCTTTATCAGCTCCAGACCTTGACCAACGATGTTTCCTGGGCGCCGCTCACCGACTGGATTCAAGCTTCAGACAGCTCGATGTCCTACACGGCAACCAACTTCAACTCCGATGGCCATGCCCATATGTTCCGGGTGCAGGTGCGTCCCTAACCCAGCCGGCTGTTGGCGAAAGAAGTGGTCCTGCCTGGCAAGAAAGGCAGGGCGGGGCGCCTTTCAGGCACTGCCACCGATCTGTAGCGGCGGGCATCCTTGCCTGCCGTAACCGGCGGCATCTTGCCGCCCGGCCACAAAACCGTACCCATGTTATGACCTTGCTTTCACATCAGACCATCCGACTGGAAGCCGGGCGATACGGCAGCCAGGATGGTCGCCGCTACGGGTACAGTTCCCAAATGCGATGGTGGAAGGTGCTCCGAAATTCGCGCTTTCATTTGCGTGATTTCGCGGTTAGCGTTTTTGGAAAGTGCCGGTGTGGCGAAATGGCAGACGCACAGGACTTAAAATTTGAAAAATGGCCCTTTCTGGCGGTTTCTTGTGATTGCTAAACACACAGGATAAACCATTGTAAACATTATACAATACTCACTTTTTGCCTGTCTTCATTTGAACCGGTTGGCGAGCCATGAAAGTAGCACAAAAAGTAGCACAAACGGTTTTTGTAAGTCGTTGAACTCCAAAAACACGCTCGCGGACAAAAGTCCCATGATTCTGTGCTACGACCTTTCAGACACACACTTTTTCAATACTCAAGATTCCCCGTTCGCGTTCCCGTGGCTGTCATCTGGCTTGCTGAATTGAAGGCCAAGCCGGATGCCAACCACGCGAACACTCACCCCCAACAATGCCTGGTCGTGTCAAATTTGCTACCAGCACCGCGCCACATCCCCCGCTCGCGGATCTGGTTTCAAATCCGACACCCCCAGGACAAATCACGCGCGAACGGGTGTCACTGGTCATTGTTCAACTGGCCCGCGAGTTCGGCTGGCCAGTGCTTTGCAGCCGCTTGATTTATTGAAACTTGTCAATCCGCCGGCCTGAGCGATATTATACGCGCATGAGCATGACCGCTGAAAAAGTCGCCGAAGTGCTGGCCTTGCCGGAGCAGGACCGGGCGTATCTGGCCCGCCAACTCATCACCAGCCTTGACGACACCGTGGACGCCGACGCCGAAACGCAGTGGCAGGAAGTCATAGACCGCCGCTCCCGTGAAATCGAGGAAGGCAAAGTCACTTGCCGCCCGGTGGCGGAAACCGTACGGGACATTCGCACCAAGCTCCATGCACATCGTCAGCCATCCTGAAGCCGATCAGGAGTTGGAAGCCGGGGCGCTGTGGTACGAAGACCGGCAACCAGGCCTGGGCAATGACTTCCTTGACGAGTTTGAGGACACATTGCGCCGCATTGTGGCCGAACCGGAACGCTGGCGCAAAATGCGGGGCGACAATCGCAAGCTCAACTTTCATCGCTTTCCTTACGCCATCGTTTACAGTGTGCGCCCCGAAGCCATTTACATCAAAGCCGTGATGCACCTGCATCGCCGTCCGTTCTACTGGCAGCACCGTTGAGCTGTGTTTTTCCTTTAATTCCCCGTTCGCGTTCGCGTGTTTGTCATCTGTCTTGCTGAATTGAAGGCCAAGCCGGATGCCAACCACGCGAACACTCACCCCCATCAATGGCCTGGTCGTGTCTGATTTGCAACCAGCACCGCGCCACATCCCCCGCTCGCGGATCTGGTTTCAAATCTGACACCACCAGGACAAATCTTGCGCGATTGAGCGTTACTGGTTTTTGGTTAACAGTTTCGCGAAACGGGCTGCCTTATGCTTGACTAACACTCTGATTTAATTCTTGGAGGTGCCTGTTCAGCCTATCCTCATATTAGCCGTACTTGCATTTCCAGACAATCATAATTATGGCGATACAAAATGGCCATATTGCGAGGACCGCAATAAAGTTCCGGATCTGCCCAGTATAGGGTCGCAATCGTGAATTCGGAGTCCACTGCTCCACTATCGACACCACCGCTTTACACGAAGCAGCTACAGCAGCGCAGATGAGGGCATGCAAAACAGCTGCGTACGACCACAATGGCCAATCCTTTCGCCCGGGTGCTTCGACGGCTACAAAGTAAGCGACAGGAATAAGAACAGCATAAACGAAAAGAGCCCAGTAGAGAGGTTTGAAACCTCCGGGAAACAATTCCTTACGAGTTTCCTCTGTCATCTGAATTTTCACGGCTAACGTCCAGAGCTCAGGCACGCGGGGCCAACCAGCGTGAACCGCGAAGCGGAACTGGACTGGCCATCCCGCGTTGCCTGCAGCGATTTGTTAGACCACATGGTCATAATCAAACATCAATCTGAAAATGCCAGCCGACTCCATGCTCTGCCGCTGCCTTCAAAATGCGCTCGCACTCTTTCAAGTCCTGAATCGCCGGCTGTGCTTCTGGCCGTGACAGCAAAGCTCTCACAGTGGCCAAGCCATCCTGTGCGGAGAATTGCTGCAACAGTGGCAACTCAACATCATCAGCGCCATCCATGAACTCGGCCAACTCATCCGGTGGCATACTGAAAAACTCGGAAAGCGGACGGACTCCAAGCTGGCGTGCCGCTGCATCGAGTGACTCCATGTGGCGCGACAAACTCTTGCCATCAATCATGGTGTCCAGACCAGCAATCTCTTTCTCCAATACGATGTAATGTGCTGCTCCCATAAATGTGCGTGGTGTGAATGTGGTCTAACGTCCAGTATAGGTCATCCGAAGTTATTCATGGGCGGGGCGGCGGGCCGAAGGGAAGCCCCCGCCGTTCCGACGGTGAATAACTTCGCCGCCGCGACCGGCGCGGCGACGGGATCAGGATGGCCTTTGGTTGTCATTTCCTGTATCCAGTTAAACGTTTTCCCGCCCCGGCGGGCCAGGTCTGCTAACGTCCAGTCGCTTAGACGACTTTGAGCTTATGGACCGGCCCGCCGGGCGGGGCTTGACCCTCTAACGACTACTCAAGAGGGCGTCCTGTATGACATGACGACTTTTCTATATTGCCGTCGCCGGGTCAAGCCTGCGGGAGAACAAAATGACCAAACCATAAAACCATGAACCCACCGCATCCCCATGACCTGATCATCGGCCTGGATCGTTCCGACAAAAAGGCCGACCTGCACCTCATCACCACCGCCACCGGCCAGCGCCGGTCCCAAACCATTGACACCGCCCCCGAAGCGCTCTGGGAATGGCTGCTGGAATTGCGCCAGCAACATCCCCAGGCCCGCGTCGGGCTGTGTCTGGAACAACCCGCCGTCCATCTCATCGCCTTCCTCGAAAGCTATGACTGGATCACGCTCTATCCCATCAACCCCATCACCCTCCAGAAGTTTCGTGAAGCCTTCGTCACCAGCCGCGCCAAGGATGACGCCAAGGACGCCCAGTATCTGGCCGAGTTGCTCCTGACCCATCACGACCAGCTCCAGCCCTGGGCGCCCGAGGACAGCGCCACCCGCGCGGTGCAACAGTTGGTGTTCCATCGCCGGGCGGTGGTGGACGAGCGCACGGCCCTGACCAACCGACTGATCGCCCTGTTAAAACAATACTTTCCGCAAGCCCTGGTACTCTGCGGCGAGGACTTGTGGCGTCCGCTGGCCACGCGGTTCCTGCTCAAATGGTCCAGCCTGCAGGCGGTGCAAAAAGCTAAACCGGCCACGCTCCAAGCGTTCTATCATCTGAATGGCTCGCGCAGTGCCAAGCTCCTGGAACAACGGCTGGCGCTGGTGGCCAAAGCCGTGCCGGTGACGGATGAAACGGCGTTGATCGAAAGCTTCGGGTTGCGGGTGCAGTTGATCTGCCGGCAGTTGCAACTGGTGCAACAGACCCTCCGGAGTTACGAGCAACAGATGGCCTCGGCGTACGCGGCGCATCCCGACCACGAAATCTTCGCCAGTCTGCCCGGAGCCGGGCCGGTGTTGGGGCCGCGGCTGCTGGCCAGCCTGGGTTCCCAGCGCGAACGGTTCGGGGCGGCGGCGGATTTGCAACAGTACACGGGGATCGCGCCGGTGACCAAGCGCAGCGGGGGCAGTTGTTACATTCACCGGCGGTATCTGTGTCCGAAGTTCCACAAGCAGAGCTTCCACGAGTATTCCAAGGAAAGCATATTGTGGAGCCGGTGGGCGGCGGCGTATTATCTGCAACAGCGGGTCAAGGGCAGTCCGCATCATACGGCGGTGCGGGCGCTGGCCTACAAATGGCAGCGGGTGATCTTCCGTTGCTGGCAGAATCGCACGCCCTTATCAGGAAGCCATCTACGAGGCGGCTTTGAAGAAAAGCGGCAGTCCGCTGGTGGCCTTGTTTGACCAGGTGGAATTGGGCAAAAGTCCCTTTAAAAACCCGGTGAAAAAATCCTGAAAAAACCCTTGACGGATTACCTCAGAGGTGAGCTCAGCCACGCGGGACCAACCACGACGTGAACCGCGAAGCGGAGCTGGACCGGCCATCCCGCGTTGCCTGCAGCGATTT
>CAWFZJ010000054.1:0-145121 GCA_963820205.1 uncultured Verrucomicrobiae bacterium | reverse complement strand
CATTGGGCGGGTGAAAATGTCCAACTAAAGTCGCGCGTGAAACCGGCGAATCAAATCGGAAAACTTCAAACCAGCCATCGGACATGGAACGTGTGCGGTTTCAACTAAAAGCCCCGCACCGGGCCGTGCTGGCCATCGCCCTCGTCGGCATAGTGGTTGCGTCGCTGACGTGGCTGTGCGTTCGCGATCCCAAAATCGCCTTCCTGCCCGGTGATGGCCGGGCGGAATGGATGCTGTTCCCGTCGTCACCGGATGCGGTGCCACATCGGATGGCCGATTTGGGCGCTGATTTCCGGCGAGAGTTTGTGCTGGACGGCCAGCCGCGAGTGGCGCGATTGAGTGTGCGGGCGGCCAAACGCGTTCAGTTGAAAATCAACGGCAACCCGGTGGACCTGGGCCCAAGCCGCAACTGGAAGGATTTTTCAAACGCGGAAGTGCCGGCCAGTCTGCACGCCGGCACCAATACGATTGAGGTCCGGGTCTTCAACGAGAATGGACCGCCGGCGCTTTGGCTGGTGCTGGCGACCGACCAACTCATCTTGCGGAGCGACCGGACATGGGAGGGCTCCTTTGCCGGTTCCGCGTGGCGCCGGGCCGCCCTGGCCGCGAGGCCGAGAATGCCGGGCCGGGGCAATCCACTTGCCGGAGGCGAGGAAACCCCCGCCGCCCTGGCTGTTGTCTGGCCGATCTGGGCGGGTTTTGGAGGACTCTCGATGGTCGTCTGGGTGGCGGGGCGATGGTGGTTCGATCGCATCCGGAAGCCAAAGGTCATTGCGATCAACCGATGGTTATCCAATGAAGCGATGGTCCCGCTGCTGATCATTGCTGCGCTCTGGGTGGCGCTGTTCTGCAACAACACGAGGTCACTGCCGCTTAATACGGGCTTTGATGCACCTTCTCATATTGACTACATCGGCTACCTCCAGGAGCATAAGACATTGCCTTTGCCGAACGAGGGGTTTGAGATGTTTCAGCCGCCGCTGTATTACGCGATTTCTGCAGTGACCCTTTCGACGTTGGGTCTTTCGGTGAGCGATGGAGTCGGGGGCATGGTGTTGCGGCTGCTCACGGCGTGTTTTGCTTTGGTGCATATCATGTTGGTATTTCTGAGTTTGCGGCTGCTCTTCCCCGGACAATTGGGCCGGCAATTGGTCGGACTGGCGCTGGCCGCCTTTTTGCCCATGCAACTCTACCTGTCGCACTACGTAACCAACGAGACACTGGCTGCAACCCTTGCCACCGCGGCCATATTTCTTTGCTTGCGTTTGCTACAGGCGCAGAGTGCCTCCGTGGTTGGGCACGCCGGGCTTGGGTTTTGTCTGGGCGCGGCCCTGCTAACCAAGGCGACGGGGGTCCTGCTGGTTCCGTTCATCGTCGTCGCGGTGGCAGGCCGGCGGGCGGGGCAAAAACCAACCCTTGCCCTCCGGCTGCGCAACCTGGGCGTGACGCTCGCGGTTTGCTTCGCGGTATGCGGCTGGTATTACCTCTGGATCTGGTCCCACTTCGGCACCCCGCTCGTCGGCAACTGGAACGCGGCTTCGGGGTTTCGGTGGTGGCAGGACAACGGTTACCACACGCTGGCGGACATCACGCGCTTTGGCCGGTCACTGGTTCATCCGTGGTTCAGCGGTTTTGACGGCTTTGCCGACGGGATATATTCGACCCTCTGGGGCGACGGCCTGTGCGGCGGAGCCATACGCCTGGTGTCTCGACCGCCGTGGAATTATGACCTGATGGCCGCCGGATATCTGCTGGCGCTGGCACCGGCGCTGATGATCCTGACCGGAGCGGCCGTCTCGCTCTGGCGTTTCATTCGCAAACCTTCGGCCGAGTGGTTTGTGCTGCTCGGTTTTTCCGGAGCCGTGGGGTTCGCAATGATTTTCATGAGCCTGATGGTGCCTTCGTATGCGCAAGCAAAGGCATTTTACGGATTATGCGCCCTCGTGCCGCTCTGTTCCTTCGGCGCGGCGGGCTGGGAGGCCCTGACGCGGGGACGCCAATGGCGGCAATTCGCGCTCGGCACTTTGCTGCTGGTGTGGGCCATGAACAGCTTTGCGTCGGTGTGGATTCGCAGCGGCTCCGCGTCCACGCACATTCATCTCGGATTGATGCTTGCAGAAGAGAACCGAATGGACGCAGCGGAGTTGGAGTTTACTGCAGCAGTCAACGTTGATCCTTCCAATGCGCCGGCCAGGCGGGTTCTGGCATTGACTTTGAACCAATCAGGCAAAACGGACGAGGCGCTTCAACAGGCCGGGCGGGCTGTGGAACTGGATCCAACGAATGCCGCCGGCCATTACGTCCTGAGTGCGATTCTGGCCGGACAAGGTCAAAGGCGGCGGGCGATTGGCGAAGCTCAACGCGCCGTGGAATTGGGGCCGGAGGAACTGTACGCTTATCCATTATTGGCGGGCCTTTTGCGCAGATTGGGGCGTGCTGATGAGGCCATCGCCGTCGCCCGCGATGGACTGGCGGTGAGTCCGGCCAATCCGGAGTTGCATTACACGCTGGGACAGGCACTGGCAAGGAAGGGCGATTATGCCAGCGCCACCAACCAGTTGGCGTATGCATTATTGCTCAAGCCTGCCTGGGCGGATGTGCATTTCACCTTCGGGCAGGTTCTCCTCCAACTGGGTGACGCTCCGAATGGTTTGCGGCATTTTCAGGAAGCGGTGCGGTTGGCGCCGGATTCGCCGCTGGCGCTCAATGGGCTGGCGTGGTTGCTGGCCACCTGTCCCGATGCAACCGTGCGCAACGGGCCGGAAGCGGTGCGACTGGCGGAACAGGCCTGTGCCGTGACCGGCCGCGGGAACCCGATGTTGCTCGACACTTTGGCGGCGGCGTATGCCGAGACCGGGAAATTTCCCGGGGCCGTCCAGGCTGCACAGGAGGCGCTCGCCCTTGCCCGGACGGCTGGCGATGAAGCCGCCGTCAATCAGGCAAAAAATTTACTGGGGGTTTTTCAATCGGGTCGTCCCTTCCGCGAAAACATCCCGCCTTCGCCATAGGCCCGGCCACGGTTTTTCCGGCTAGGATTTCTTGACGAACAACGCCAGCGACGCGGTGTAGCCGTGCAGAAAATTCTTCGCGCCAACAGGCCCGATTTCGCCGTTGCAGAAAAATCCCGAAAGTCCGAGCGGGCCGAGCCGTTCCTGCACCAGCCCGGCATCGTGGTTCGGGCGGCCAAACAGGTGCTTCCCGCGTCCGTTGCAGCAGCAGAGGCAGCCGCCGTAAATCGCCGCCCCGCCGATTTGTTTTTTCGCGCGCGCGAGCAGTTCGTTCATGTCCTCGGTCGCGGCGGCGGCGTCGCGCCGCTGGAATTGCATGGTTTGCCCCGCGCGCGGCAGCGTGCCGACGGCCAGCACCCCGGAGTGCGGGTCGCCGCCGATGAGATTGCGCACGAGAAAATCACCGCGATGGAAATCTTCAAGGTATTCATTGACGACCAGGCCAATGAGCAGATTGCCCTGTGCCTGGCGTTGTTCGTCGGGCGGCAGCTTTTGAAAGGTCTCGGCCAGCACCGCGTAAGCCGGCCGGTTGCCGATGTGATGAATTAAATTTTTCTCCACGCGCGTGAGGGTCCACGTCTCGCCGATGGGCGTGCAACCCTGGGAAATGACGCCGGTCAATTGCACGCTGCCGCCGACGGAAATCGCCACGCCGCCATCCTCAAACACGTCGCCGTTCAGATAAACCTGCGTCGTTTGCTGGTTGACATTGCCGCTGGCCAGACCGCCGAGGGCAGGCAGCGGCGCATAGGCCGCGTTCCACGAGCGAATCCAGCTTTCCGCGTCGAGATGGAACGGGTCAATGAAAACGAGCCAGCCATTCGTGCGCGCCGTTTCGACGCCGGTTTCCCGATGCCAGTAACCGGATCCGCTGGCTTCCTCGACCTGTTCCTGCGTGAAACGGAAACCCGTCAACTCCGCGCCGGGCAGCGAATAGAGCGCGAGTACAAACCCGGCAGCGTCTTCAATTTCCTGCGCCCCGGTGATCAGCCCGGCGCTCGAACAGCCGGCGAGCAATGGAATCCGGGCGTGAACGCGCAAAATTTCCAGCGCCGGCCGGGCGAACGGGAAAAATTTCGGCGACATGAAAACCAGGCCGAGGGAAACCTGCGGCGCGAGGAGTTGCGCGCGCAAATTTTCCGCCCACTGCCGCAGGCCGGCTTCATCGAATCCGCCCGGCCAGTGCGCCGCGATGGAAAATTCGTTGTTCACAACTCTACCTCAACCATGCCACAACTTTCTCGCCGGACCAAATTTCTTTCACCGGCTGGCGTTCGCGCGCGACGGCGGCGCGCCCGCCGTTCACCAGAATCTCTGCGGCCAGCGGACGCGTGTTGTAATTGGACGCCATCACAAATCCGTAAGCGCCCGCGCTCAAAAGCGCGAGGTAATCGCCCTCGCCGGCTTTTGGCAGCGGACGGTCTTTGCAAAAATAATCGCTGGATTCGCAGATCGGTCCGACGACGTCAGATTTCACCGACGCGCCGGTTTTGCGAACGAGCGGCACGATTTCGTGATAGGCATCATAGAACAACGGACGAATCAAATCGTTCATCGCGGCATCCACAATGACAAAGTTCTTCCGGCCCGTGCGTTTGACGAATTCGACGCGCGTGACGAGAATGCCCGCGTTGCCGACGATGAACCGGCCCGGTTCGATCAAAATTTTCAAGCCCAGCGGGCGCAGCAGCGGCGCCAGCCGCCCGGCGTATTTTTGCGGCGTCAGGATGTCCTGCGCCGGGGAGGTTTTCCACCAGGCCGCCGTTCCGCTGGCTAGCGCCGGCTGATAAACGATGCCCAGGCCGCCGCCGACGCTGAAAAATTCCAGCGCGTGTTTTTCTTTCAGCCGTTGCAAAAGCGGCCGGACTTTGCGCACGGCCTGCTCGAACGGGCTGGCCTGGGTGATTTGGGAGCCGATGTGCATCTGCAAACCGCGCAGCCGCAGATTTTTCAGTTTGCCCGCGCGGGCATAAACGCCCTCGACCCGCTCGAATTGAATGCCAAATTTGTTTTCATAGGTGCCGGTCGTGATTTTGGCGTGGGTATAGGCATCCACGCCCGGGTTTACCCGCACGGCCACCGGCGCGATTTTTTTGAGCCGCGCGGCGATGCGGTTGATGCGCAGCAATTCCGGCTCGCTTTCCACGTTGAATGAATAAATTCCCCGCCGCAATGCGAATTCAATTTCCGCCTCGGTTTTTCCCACTCCGGCGAAAACGCATTGGCGCGGGTCGCCGCCCGCCGCGATGACCCGTTGCAATTCGCCGCCGCTGACGAGGTCGAAACCGCTGCCGAGCCTGGCCAGGACGCGCAGGATGGAAAGGTTGGAATTCGCCTTCATCGCAAAACAAACCAGATGGTCAAGCGGGGCGAGCGCTTGATCCAGTTTCCGGAAATGCTCCGTCACCGTGCGCTGCGAATAAACGTAGAGCGGCGTGCCGAACTTGCGCGCGAGCGACTCGACGGCGACGCCTTCGCAAAAGAGCCGGTTGCCGGCATAACGAAAATCATGCATAACACCTGAGTTTAGGGTTCAGAATTCAAAGTTCAACCCCCGAATGCCTTTGGAATCAAGGTTGCCAAACAGAAAAGCCCGCCGGCCACGGAGCCGGCGGGCAAAAAGCAAAACGCCTTTATGGCTGGGCCAGAATTTCCGCGCGTTGTTTCTGATACTCGACCGGTGTGATTTGGTCGGCCTTGTATTTGGCGAGCAACGCCCGAAGCTGCGCCTCCTTGGTCGCGGAAATTGGCAGCGCCGGCACATCAATGGGCTTCAGTCCCAGTTCCTTTCCTGGGGAAACCGTGCTGATCTGGTTCGACTGGCTCATCACGCCAGGCTTGACTTCTGGCGTGGCGGGCATCGCGGGACTCGGAGGAACTGTGCCTGACGCGGGCGCGGGGGTTGAAACAACCGGTGGTGTCGTGACTGATGCGGAAGCCGCTGGTGCGGGCTGCGGCTCAACTGGCGGCGCGGGAGCAGCCGCTGGAGCAGCATTGGTTTCGGACGCTGTTGGTGTGGCCGCCGGCTGGGTTCCGGTTGACGCCGGCGGCGCAGGCGTTGGGGTGACTGTATTTGTTGCGGGAGCAGCACCTGGCTCGGGTGTTGTTGCGGTCGTCGCCGTATTTGTTGCCGCCGGTGCGGCCGGTGAAGTCGCCGCCGGCGCCGGCTGGTTTGAACGCGAGTCCGATTCCCCCGCCTTTTGATCCACCGCCGCGCTGGCGGCGGCTGGAGCCGGAGTGTCGTCCGCGCGGGCGGGAATGAAACTCGCTAGAAAGACAATCGCGCAAACCGTGGGCAGCAGTTTGAAAATTTGCATGTTGTTTTTTTACGCCAAATTCCCGCCGGATGCAACAGCTTTTCCATCCGTGGAAAACAATTTCTGCCATAAGCCGGGAATGGGATAAGTCAACATTGACCGGACCAAAATTCCATTCCTTTCGCCGTGGGAAATCTTGATGCGATGCTGCAGTTCAACCACGGTTGCGGCGCGCAATCGTTCAATCGTTTTCCGGCCGATCAAAATCGGCCACGCGCAGGCCAGCCGCACGCGCATCTGCCCGAACGGCAGCGCGTTGGTGTAAGCCCAGCCCGCCGCCAGATGCGATTCGGCCGCGTCGAGGTAACGATGATAAAGCGGGAGAAATTTTGCCTCGTTGGCCGGCGACAGCAAAACCTCGCGGCATCAAACCCGCCGGCTCCAGTTTTTCCGCCGGCAAATAACAGCGGCCTTTGCGCAGGTCCGCCGGCAAATCGCGCAGGATGTTCACCAGTTGCAGCCCCTTGCCGAAGCGGATGCCGTTTGCCAGCAGTTGCGCGTCGTCCAGCCTCGCCTTCGGAAACAAATGCGCGCGGCACATTTTCGTCCAGAATTCGCCGACGCAGCCGGCCACGCGATAAGTGTAATCATCCAACTCGGCATCGGTTTGCAGCGCGATGATTGGTTGGAGTTCAAGCTTTAGCTTGTCTCCGGCACGCTGAAGCGTGGACTCCAACGGCGCAAACCGGCGCAAATCCAGTTCCTGTCCGCCCGTGATGATGTTGAGGAGGGTGCGGACGAGCTGCAAATCGTCGGGCGAAAGCGTTTGCAGCAGCGCGAGGCTGTCCCCGGCTTTTTCCAGCAGCACCCGCTCGGCGGGCAAACCCTGGTGCCGCGCCAGCTCGCCGAAATTCAACGGCACGGTGGATGAAGTCAAAATGCGTTCGCGCAACCGTTGAAGCGCGTCGAGCCGTTGTTCGAGGGGGACGAGTTCGGTGTCGGCGATGGTGTCGGTCGTGCGTGCGAGCAAGTACGCCAGGCCGATTTGCGGGCGCACGGCCGCGGGCAGCACGCGCAACGTCAGATAAAACGAGCGCGACGTCGCTTTGAGCAAATCACCCAGCAATTCTTTTGGCGCGTTTGACATTTCTGTTGCGAAATTATCCAACAATGCTGAATTTCACCAGTTTTTGATTTGCTATTTGTCTCCGCGCAAGGCGGAAACAAGAACGAATGCAACCGAGAGGAACGCAATCGCCAGCGCCATTATTATTATGATTTCTTTCATTGTTCTTTTGCTGCTTTTCGACGCAGCGCAAAATATCCTGCCGATGTTAAACATCTCGCCGGAGCCCCTATGAGGGTTGTCAATAGGATTGAAGGGTTCGAGTAAAAGTATTTTGATGGAGGTGTTCAACACGCGGAGCGCAACGGAGTGGAGCGGAGTCGTGCGCAAAGCGGTGAGGATTAACTAACCCGTAATCGCTTCCGGGCGGTTCCAGGCTCTGGTCACTCATTCCTCTTCCCAGCAATTCCTTTCTCCTCCGTGGTGGAGGTGTTATTTCCAAAGTTCATCGCGTGAGTATGAACGACCGGTGTCGCCGCTTGAACGCATGCCTGGCTAAGTCGCCACGCACCAGCTCCTATCCGGACAGTTGGCACGAAGGCCAACGCCCATGGTGTCATACTTGTGTGACTGCGGCGACCGGGGGTTCCGCCCCTTCTAACCGACGGGCAGGGCTTGCGCCCACCAGCTCCGGCTGCGGGCAGGAACCGCCCGGTCGCAAATTCACTCACGCTCTGTTCTTGGGAAGGGGACAAAATCAAATCAGGGGTTGAAGGTTTACGCGGGTATCCAGCCGAGTTCTTCCATCGTGCAGCGGCCGGTGCGCCAGCGCCACAGGTCAATGGCCAGTTGGCGGGCCAGCGCAATCACGGTCTTCTTCTTCATGGCGGTGCCCGCGCCCAGTTTGGTTTTCATTTTGGCCGCCGCTTTCCAGTGGGGCTGCCATTGCAGGAAGCGCCACACGGCTTCGACCAGCAAGGCCCGCACCCGGCCGTTGCCCAGCCGGTCAATGCCGCCCACGCGCCGTTTATTGCCCGAACTGTGTTCGCCGGGACAACAACCGGTGTAACTGCCGACCTGTTTGCGGTTGCTGAAGCGCTTCCAGTCGCACACCTCGCCGTCCAAGGTCACCAGCGTCATGCCGCCCAGACCCTTGGGTGTGACCTGATCTTTAACGCGGGCCAGCAGTTCGGCTTGGAGTTGGGCCAGTTGCGCCTCGATCTCCACGATCAAATCGCGCAGCTTGGCCAGCACGCCCAGCACCCACGGATCGAGCGTGGCGAGCTGGGCCAGTTGCGCGGGCCCCACCAGCGATGCGGCAGTTGCGCATGACAATACTCGGCGACCTGGCTGTGGCCGCGATTGGCCAGGCTGCGGATGGCGCCGGCCAGAAACTTCCGGCGGCGGGTGCCTTCGCGCTGGCGTTGCTCGGTCTCGGACGGAATGCGGATGGGCGAGAGTTCGTCGCGGTTGCCATCCAGCCAGCGGGACAGGCGCAGGCACAGGGCGCGGGCATCGAGCTTGTCGGTCTTGCGCTTGCCGTTGAGGGCGATGGGCGTGATGAGAAAACTTTGGGCGCCGACGGCCACGAGTTCGCGGTGGAGGACAAAGCCGAAGCCGCAGCTTTCCTGCACGCAGAAGACTTGGAAACCTTCGGCGACCCACTTTTTGACCTGGGCGACGAGCTGTTCGCGGGTGAACTTGCGCGGGGCGTGCGGATTGGCGTGGTCTTTCTGGGCCACGGCCATGATGAATTCGAGGTGGACGTCCAGGCCGAGCTTGAGCATCGGCTTGGCCGGGTCAATGACGGCGGTGGGCAACGGTTGGCGCGGCGGAATGATCTTGATGGTTGCGGGCTTGTCAAAGGACGTGCTCAGCGATACGGTTTGGGGTGTCATGATGGGTTTGAGAATGTATTCTTTCATAGATGTGATGATTGTTTGTTTGAATTACGTTCGCAGCGTGTCACTGAATGGTGCCGCGTTCAACCCATCATGGCATCTAACCTTCAATTCCAAACTATGAACAGATCTGGAACTGCGGTTGTTTTTGTGCTTCTTTCGCGGCATTTTTAATCCTCCATATTTGCCAATCCCTCTTGCCGCGTTTTCAGCGCCAAACGTTCCGCTTCTTTGTCGCCATATTTGTTGACCGAGAACAGACGCTTTTTTACAACCCCAACCCTTGGGCTCCATGAAGCTTCCCAAAATTCGTATTCAAATCCTTTGACCTTCTTGACTAATCTTCTAGCGCCAACAACCTTATTCTTGAAATTTTTGCGCTTTATTTGAGCATACTCTCGTCTCGTTAGTGGCGGGTAAAGCTTGTGCAGAGTCTTAGCCCGTACCATCGCCGCCTTGAAACAAGCCTCTTCGGATGAATACTGGCTGAAATTGAATATTTCGTGGAACGGGTGACCACGTCGCCTACCTTTGACCAAAAAACCAACCTGACTTTGCTCTGGGTAATTCGCCTCATAAAGCAAAGGAACGTCGGTTTTTTTTATGCCGCGTCGATCTAACACGCCAATAAACTAACAGCTAGATGATGCTAACGCAAGAAATAAATTAAAATATTCGCTTCCTGGGAATTGCGTTGCAAATACTTCACGAAAGCTGTTCCCGCCAGCGCGCCAGTTGCTTCGCGACTTCCTTCGTTCCCGGTGCGCCAATCATATTCCGTTTGGCCATCGCGTGCTGCAAGCCAGAGGCGTTTCGAAAGTTCATCCAGATTTCACTTTTTGGGGCGTTCGCGCAGCACCAGCGCATTGCCGGCCAGCGCCGGATATTTTTTGCGTTCCGCGTGCCGTCGGGCCAGCAATTCCTTGCCGCGCTTGAGTTGTGCCGCGTGCTGTTTTTCCTCCGCGCGCAGGCCGGCAAGATATTTGGTTATATCGTGGCCGTGCTCCGCCGAGATGCGATGCCGCACTGCCCGGATTTCCTCGATGGCTTGGTCTGCTGCATTCATGTTCAGATGTCTCCCAGCAATTCCGGCGGCGTCACCAGTTCCGGCGTTTTCAATCCCAGCATGGTGTTGATCCGCCGGATGTGGCCGAACTTGTTGGCATTCGCCAGATGCCGGCAATTCCATGTCACAAGATAGTCGCATTCGTGGAACGAAGCCAGCGCCAGATGCAACGCGTCACCCGCCGGATCTTCCGGCATCAGCTTGTGCTTCACATAGGCCCGAACGATTTCGGCAATTTCATGGCCGCCCGGAATCAACGGCAGCGTGAGAGCCAAATCCAATGCCGGTTTTTTGTGGTGCGCGCCGCCTTTGCGCAATTCGTCCAACACCGCCGCGCTTGTGACCAAGGCGTAATCTTCGCGCCGCTCATCCCAAAACTGCCGGGTCCAATCGCGCATCGCCACAATGGCCGGCGCGGGCCGTTCGTCGTGGTAAAAGCTGAAAAACGTCGTTTCGAGATAGACGATTTCCATGTGGTTAATTCACGAAAGCTGCTTCCGCCACCGTGCCAGTTGCTTCGCGACTTCCTTCGTGCCTGGTGCGCCAACCAAATTTCGTTTGGCCATCGCGCGCTGCAAATCGAACACGGCCAGCGCGTCGCGGCCGAACTGTTTGTCCACGGATTTCAATTCCTTGAGCGTGAGCAGATTCAACGGCTTGTCCAATTCTTCCGCCAGCGCCACGACCGCGCCCACGGTGTGGTGCGCCTGCCGGAACGGCACGCCTTTGCGCACGAGATAATCCGCCAGATCGGTCGCCAGCAGCGCCGGGTCATTGGCGGCCACCGCGCAGGCGCAGGGATTGATCCGGGTGTTTTGCAACATCGCAGCCATGAGCCGCGTGGTGGCGCGCACGGTGTCGGCGGTGTCGAACAGCCGTTCCTTGTCCTCCTGCAAATCGCGGTTGTAGGTCATCGGCAAACCTTTCAAGCAGCGTGAGCAGCGCGACGAGGTTGCCGAAGACGCGGCCGGTCTTGCCGCGCGCCAGTTCGGCGACATCGGGATTTTTCTTTTGCGGCATCAGCGACGAGCCGGTGGTGTAGGCGTCGGCGAGCCTGATGAAATTGAATTCCGCGCTGGCCCAGAGAATCACGTCCTCCGCGAGCCGCGAAAGATGGACGGCCAGCAACGCGCCGGCGGCGCAAAATTCGACGGCGAAATCGCGGTCGCTCACGGCGTCCATGGAATTTTGCGTGAGCTGCGGTTTGCCGTTCACGTCCACGAAGCCGAGCAGTTTGGCGGCGAACACGCGGTCCAGCGGCAGCGTGGAACCGGCGATGGCGCCGCTGCCGAGCGGGCAGACGTTCACGCGCGAGTGACAATCCCAAAGCCGCTCGCAATCGCGTTCGAGCATCTCGACGTAGGCGAGCAGATGATGGGCGAGATAAACCGGCTGGGCGCGTTGCAGATGCGTGTAACCGGGAATAAGCACGCCGGAATTTTTTTCACCGAGCGAGACGAGCGCGCGTTGCAGATCGGCGATTTCGCCCAGCAGCAAGATAATTTCGTCGCGCAGCCAGAGGCGGACATCGAGGGCGACCTGTTCGTTGCGGGAGCGGGCGGTGTGGAGTTTGGCGCCGACGGGAACTCGCCGGGTCAACGCGGCTTCGATGTTCATGTGAACGTCTTCGAGTTCGGGTTGCCACTTGAATTTGCCCGCGGCGATTTCCTTGCCGATTTGATTCAATCCTTTGGTGATGGCGCTCAACTCATTTTGTTTCAACACGCCGATTTTTTTGAGCATGGCAGCGTGGGCCATCGAGCCGAGGAGGTCGTGCCGCCAGAGCCGCCAGTCAAAGGAAATGGATTCGGTGAATTGCGCCACGTCCGCGCTGACTTCACGCGCGAAGCGTCCGCTTCGGGAAACGGGAGAGATTTTTTTCATTTGTTGGAGTTCAAGCTTCAGCTTGTTCGTGCGAGGCAGGCTCAAGCCTGAACGCCGACCAAACTGCGCCGATCCGCGCAAAAAGTCACTCCGAAATGTCGCGCAACTTCGTAAAAATCCGCGTTGCCGACGGCGCGCAAATGTGGAATGCTTTTTCGTCAGCCATGAGCGAATTCAAATTTGCGTGTCCGGTGTGCGGCCAGCACATGAAGTGCGACTCGTCGCAGAGCGGCACGGTGATGGAATGCCCGACGTGTTTCCAGAAAATCACCGCCCCGCAAGCGCCTGAATCGGACGACTCGAAATTCATCATCACGGGCAGGAAAACCGGCGAACGGCCGATTCCCTCTGCCGTGGCAAATGCGGGCTTGCTGACCCCACTGCGTGAGCCGGAAAAAAAATCTCCACTGGTCGCAATCACTTTCGTCGTTTTGTTTTGCGCCGCGGCGGTGGGGCTGTTTGTGTTGGGCGGGAAAATCTTCAAACCGGCGCCGCCACCGGAGGTCGCGCCCAATAGCAATTCGGTCAGCCCATCCCCACCGGCGCCGATCACCCACACGTTAAATTTGTCGTCCATCGGCAGCGATGGCAACTTTGCCTTAAACAAGCCGGCTTTTGCCAGCAGCCAGCAGGCCGAGCACCCGGCTCAAGACGGCAATGATGGGAATATCGCAACTCGTTGGTGCGCTTCAGACAGCAGCGCCCCCCAATGGTGGGAAGTTGATCTGGGCGGCGCCATTACCATCACCAATACCCAGATTACCTGGGAACTGGTTTCCATTTATCAATATCAGATTGAGGTGTCGTTGGATAACGCCAACTGGACAACGGTGGTTGATAAAACCGCCAATATCACCCTGGCCAAGAAAAATTCCGATGATTTTTCAGCCAACGGAAGATATGTTCGAATAGTTGTTACCGGACTACAGCCTGGCTCTTGGGCCAGCTTTTATGAATTCCGGGTATTGGGTTCCTTCATTGGCAGCGGTGATGGCGGGTCCAAAACGAATGGCAATTCCACCCATCAACCCTGATTCCCGGCGGATGACTCCGATGCCGATCAGGAAACCACCGGCTTGCCAGCGGCCTGAACCCGCCCGAAACTGGGGCGCGTGAACATCGAACTTCTCAACACGGGCAGCGAATTGATGCTGGGTCGCGTGCTCAACACGCATCAGCAATGGCTCTGCCGCCGCCTCGCCGATCTCGGTTACGTCGTGACCCGCCAGGTGGCGGTGCCGGACACGGCGCCCGACATCCAATCCGCCGTCCGTGAAGCGTTGAGCCGCGCGGATCTGGTTATTGCCACCGGCGGCCTCGGCCCAACCTCCGACGATTTGACGCGCGATTTGATTGCGCAGTTGCTCGGCAAAAAATTACGGCTCGACGAGCCGGTGCTTAAACACATCCAGAAGCGGTTCGCGGCGCGCAACCTGCCGATGCCGAAAAACAATGAAGTCCAGGCGCTCGTGCCCGAAGGCGCCATCGTGCTGTCCAATCCCAACGGCACCGCGCCGGGGCTGGCCATGAAAATAGACGAAGATGGAGGATGGAAGATGGAGAATGGCGAAAAGGCTTCGGTGCCATCTTCCATCCTCAATCCTCCATCTTCGCGTTTTCCCAATGGCTGGTCCTGCTGCCCGGCCCGCCGCGCGAACTGCGCCCGATGTTCGACAATTTGGTCGTGCCGTTGCTCCAGCGTGAATTTCCGCCGGATGCGCCGTTTGTCTGCCGCACGTTGCGGACGAGCGGCATCGCCGAATCGCTGGTGCAGGAAAAAATCGCGGCCCCGCTGGATACGCTCGCGGCGGCCGGACTGGAAATCGGCTATTGCGCGCGGTCGGGGCAGGTGGACGTGCGGTTGTCGGCGCGCGGCGCGGACGGTGAAAAAATCGTCCGCGAGGCGGAAGCCGTTGTTCAAAAAATTCTCGGCGCGCAGATTTACGGTTTTGACGACGAAACCATTGAAGCGGTCGTGGTCCGGCTTTTGACGGAACGGAAAAAGACCCTGGCGCTGGCGGAATCCTGCACCGGAGGCTGCCTCTCGCATCGCGTTACGAATGTGCCGGGCGCGTCGGCGGTTTTTCATGGGCGGGTTGGTGACTTACAGCAACGAGGCGAAGCAAAAATTTCTCGGCGTCCGCGCCGAAACGCTGGCGGCGCACGGCGCGGTGAGCGAAGCGGTGGCGCGCGAAATGGCCGAAGGCACGCGGTTGCAAACTGGCGCGGATTTTGCCATTGCCATCACGGGCATCGCCGGTCCGGGCGGTGGAACAAAAGAAAAGCCGGTGGGGACGGTTTTTCTCGGGCTGGCCGGGAAGTTTGGAACGGTGGTGGAGCGCCGGCTGAATTTTTTTGAGCGCGAGACTTTCAAGGAAGTCACGGCCGGGCAGGCGTTGGATATGCTGCGAACCAGGCTGGTTTGAGGCACATCGGCGGGAGTTCAAGTTTCAGCCCTCATTCGGGCAACCGGCAAGCCAAAGCTCCAACACGCTTTGTTCTTGAGGCGAAAAAAAATCGGGATAGAGTGACGCCGTTCAATGTCCTTGCTTGAGTTGGACAGAAAGAATGATTTCCGAACATGGCTTTGACCACCGAACCACGGATTGCCAGCAGCAATGCCGCTGAGAGCGACAGCACGACATTTCGCAAACGCCGCGGCACATTGTTGATTGTGGACGACGAGGACGGGCCGCGGCAGTCCCTGCGCGTGATTTTCAAGGATGAGTACGATTTGCTGATGGCCGAGGACGGGCCGACGGCGATTGAGCTGGCGCAGAAGCATCCGATTGACGTGGCGGTGCTGGACATTCGCATGGCCGGCATGTCGGGCATTGAAGTTTTGGAACGCCTCAAATACGTGAACCCGGACATCGAGGCGATCATGATGACGGCGTTTGAAACGACGGACACGATTCGCCAGGCGCTGCGGCTGCGCGCGTGCGATTACATCAACAAGCCGTTCGACCTCGCCACGATCCGCGCGGCCGTCGGCCAGGCGATGCAACGGCGCAGGCTCGAAAGTGAAATCCACAGCAGCGCCGAAAAAGTGCAGGAACTGCTTTCCGAACTGCAAAACCAGAAGATCGAGGAGCAACTGGCCAAAACGCGCGGCGACATTTACGCCAGCATCATCCACGACATCAACGGCCCGCTGACGGTCATTTCCGGCTTCGTGCAGGTGCTCAACCAGCGCCTCAATCACGCGACGCGGCTGGAAATGGAGGACTTGGAATTCATCAAGGACCGCCTGCGCATCATCGCGCGGCAGGTGGGGAATTGCGTGGAAATTTCCCGGCGCTATCTGGGTTTTCTCCGCCGTCAATCGGAGGAAGCCCCGCGCGCGAGCGTGAATCAATTGCTCAAGGACCTCGAGCAGCTCCTCCGCGTTCATCCCGGCCGGAGCGACAATGAATTCGGCGTTCAGCCGCTGGCCGAGGACATGGGCGTCAAAATGAACGGCACCGACGTCATCCAGATATTGCTGAACCTCGCCGTCAACGCCTTTCAGTGCGCGCCGATGAGCCATCGCGTCGAGGTGGGCGGTGAAATTTTGCGCGCGCCGCTCGATTTGACCGCGTTCAAGGACGGGCCCAACGACCGGCTGCTGAACGTCGAGGGCCTGGACAACACCGTTCCGCTGGTGAAATTCTGGGTGCGCGACAACGGCCCCGGCATTCCGGCGGAAGTGCTGCCGAAAATTTTCCAGCCTTACTTCACCACCAAAGGCCCGCGACAGGGAACCGGCCTCGGCCTCAACATCGTGCAGCGGCTCATCAAGGAAGGGAAAGGCGCCCTGCACGTCCACACCCGGCCGGGCGAAGGGACGGCGTTCACGATTTATCTGCCCGGCGCGAATCTGGCAAAATAAAACAAAAATATGCGCGTCCAAGGTTTCATCGTGTTCAGTTTGATCGCCGTGGTTTGGGCCGCGCGCGCGGATGAAAAGCTGCCGATGCTCAAGGCGGGCAGCGAGGTTTACAGCAACGTGACGGTCACCACGGTCACGGCCACGGACATCTACTTTACCTACTCCGGCGGAATGGCCAATGTGAAACTGAGCAAGCTCGACCCTGCGCTACAGGAGCACTTCCACTACAATCCGGTGAAGGCGGGTGAAGTGGAACAAAAGCAGGCCGCGGCCAACGCCCAATACCACGACTATATCATTCACCAGCCGGCGCCGCGACCCCGTGCGGATGAAAGTTCAGCGCAGCCGGCATCTGCGGGACAGGCTTCAGATTTGTCACAAAACCCCGCCATGTCAGCGGCTTTGAATCAGGCACGGTCGGAAAACAAGATGGTGCTGCTCGACTTCACCGGCTCGGATTGGTGTGGCTGGTGCATCAAATTCGACAAGGATGTGCTGTCCACGGACAAATTCGCCGGCTACGCCAAAAGCAAGCTGGTGCTGGTGACGCTGGATTTTCCCAGCCACAAAAAGCAGGATGCCGCGCTGAAACAGGCCAATCAGGAGCTTAGGAAGCGATTCGGCGTGAACGGTTTTCCCACCTTTGTGCTGTTGAATTCCGCCGGCAAGGAACTCGGACGGCAGGCCGGTTATTTGAGGGGTGGCCCGGATGCCTTTATCGCCGAATTGGATGGGTTTGGCAGGTAATTGATCCCGCCGGTTCACGATTTATCTGCCTGACGCAAATCCGTCGAAACAGTAAAATCGTTTTGCCATACCGTTAGACTATCTGCCTCTCCTTAACTTGTAATTTGATGTGTCTCAAATCCAGTAAGAACTTGATGAGGCCAATCACAGCGAGAATCAAAAGAGTGAGCCCCAACCATATGCCCGGATGCACGAGCATATCAGCACCAATCAGCAATGTACACGGCAGGAGAACCAACGATGCTTTTTTGTTCCAATCGACTTTGTCGAAGTGCAGCTTTGACTTGCACTGATCGCACGTCAAGGGTGTGAAGCACGAATGCATGAACAACTTCCGGTAGCGGACACTGTTGCTGCAATTGGGACACGATGCCATAACGCCCGTTGTCTAATTCCCCAAATATTCTCTTGGGTCAACAATCTTCCCGGCAATCGCGCTCGCGGCCACCGTGGCCGGCGAGGCAAGAAACACTTCTGATTCCTTGTTGCCCATGCGGCCGGGAAAATTCCGGTTCGTCGCGCTGATGCACTTGATGCCAGCCTTGTTGATGCGGCCAAAGGTGTCCACCGGCCCGCCCAGGCAAGCGGCGCATCCGGCGTTCTCCGTCATTTGCACGCCCGCGCTCACGAGGATTTCCCAAACAGTCTGGTTGCCCCAATACGTCGTCTGCAAATCGCGTACGATTTCTGGTGTCGCTGGCACGCCGAACGTGTCAATGGCGACCTTCTTGCCGCGCAATACGCGCGCGAACTCCACGAAGTCGCTCGTCTTGCCGCCGGTGCAGGAGCCGACGTAGGCGCGATCCAGCTTGATGTGCCCGAGTTCCTTCGCCTTCTTGCGCTGGCCCGGATTCGGATGGCACGCCACCGTCGGTTCGAGCTGATCCAAGTTCACGACGAGCTCATAGACGAACTTTTGTTTTTTGTCCGGCACGACCGGTTCGTAGGCGGATTTGGTGCCGTTCAATTTCACCCGCGCATCCACGTATTCCGCCGTGCGCGAATCGAATTCAAAAATGGCATTCTTGCCGCCCGCCTCGATGGCCATGTTCGCAATGGTCATGCGGTCGTCCATGGAAAGCGATGCCGCGCCGGGGCCGTCAAATTGCATGGCGCGATACGTTGCCCCATCGAAACCAATTTCGCCGATGCAGTGCAAAATGACGTCCTTCGCCATCACGCCCGGCTGCAATTTGCCTTCGAGCCGGAAGCGCATGGTTTCGGGGACCTTGATGAGCAATTTGCCCGTGCCCATGACGAAGCCAGCATCGGTATTGCCGATGCCGGTGGCGAACTGGTTGAACGCGCCGGCCATGCACGTGTGCGAGTCCGTGCCGAACAACACTTCGCCCGGACGCGTGTGGCCCTTGGCCGGGAGCGCCGTGTGGCAGACGCCGGCGTAGCGCGAGCCAAATTGCCGCTTCAAATTGCCCTTGCTGGCGTCGAACTTCCACGAGCCGTTCGGATCGTCAATCACGTCGTAGAAATACGTGATGCCCTGTTCGCGGACGAAATCGCGGAGGATGTCCACGTTGCGGTTCGAGAGCGAGTCGGCGGTGAAAATGTAGTGGTCGGGGATGATGACGATTTTGTTTTTGTCCCAAACCTTCGCGGCTTTGCCGAATTCGCGTTTGAACACGCCGATGGTGCCCGGCCCGCAAACGTCGTGGGTCATGAGCACATCGGCGCTCACCCAGATGTTGTCACCGGCCCGCACCCGCGCCTTGCCGGCGGCCCGGGCGAGAATTTTCTCCGTCAATGTCATAAGTTTATGAAAATAGCCGATGCGCGGCGCAAGTTCAACTGTGCAAACGCGCTGGTAGTGCCTTAATTTGAATTGTCTTTAATCCGGCCTGGCTGATAATCGCTGCATGGCAGCGGTCCCGCTTTTCAGCGACGCATTCTTGACAAACGTGCAAAAACTCGTTGAGTTGCATCATACGATTTACCCACGTCTGCCTCCCCAGGGCATGTTTTTTGAGGTTCTCGTTCAACAAGCATTTCGGCTTTCAGGATGGTCGGAGATGGATGTCATTGTTACAACGCCAAACCGCCCGACACATGACCTTTTGGTTGGAGGAATTCGGCTTTCAATCAAGAGCGAGACGGGAAAATCCACAAAACGCGCGAAGATCAGCATTACCAAACTTTGCACAACAGAGACGGGTTTATGGACGGCTGAAGCTCTGCTTCGGCACACTTTGGAACACCTAAGCCGTAATGATCGGATGCTCATGTTTCGCGCAATTTGGAAAGAAAATCAGTTTGACCATCAATTAGTGGAAATCCCTCTGGATTTGTTGAAAGAAATGCAAACCGCCCAATTTGTCCAAGTTGGAAATCGAGCCGGGAGGCGGAGCATTGGCGGCGATGTAATGATTAACGGCGAGAAAGTGTTTCGCGTCCATTTCGACGGTGCTGACGGCAAATGTCAGATACATGGGCTGCTTGTTAATCATTGCATTGTTTTGAGCGAATGGATTCATCCCGTGGTATGAGTGGCCATAAAAAACAGACTGGCTTCATTCACATTTTTTGGATTTTCTAAAAATCAGCCAATAGCAATGCTGCCGCCTGGCGTGATGCGCCGTTTTCCAGCGCGGGTCAACAATCGGGCCTTTTCTCACTTTGACAATGCAATCACAAGGACAAAACCCCGCCTTCACAGCCGCTTGGACAAAATCAATATGCGCCCATTGGTAGCGATGGCCATGCACATAATCAGCAATTTTGCACAAGAGAATCCCCTCTTGGCGTAAAACACGATACGCTTCGGAAAGGAACGGCGGGTATGTGAATGTAAAGTTGTATCCCTGTTCCTTGGGTGATTTTCCCTTTAATCCGAATCGCGTATTGAAGTCTTTGGAGCGATCCTTTCCTTGATTCGGAATGTGGGGCGGGTCATATACCACAACATCGAAGCTGGCGTTTTCAAATGGCATGTCCGTATTGTCGCCAACTACCGTAGGCTTATGCTTGGGATCAATATCCAAACCGATCACTTTCCAATCCAATCCCTGCCAAAATCTTCCACCGTTAATTGTCGAATCAAGAATGTCCTTTGGTTGCTGGCGCGGATAAAAATGAAGCATTTTATCAATCAGTTCTGAATCGTCACCAAACCAGACCGAAGGCAGCGGGTTGTAGCCTTTTGCCTTACCGTTGGAAGCCCGCGTTTCGATAATCGAAAGAATGCCTTGACCGGGTTGAATCAATGACGATTTAGAATTTCCTTTTGCGGCATTCATTTTTCATTTCAGGGATTTGAGGGGTTTATTTTCCCGGTCTTAATATCGCTGTAAATTGCCATTTTGACAGCCGTTTGCGGTGAATCAACTGGCGGGATTTCCAGCACGGCAACGAACCGTTCTGTTTTATTGTCCGGCCCGTCAGGATGCGACCAGCCGTAAGCACGCTTTGCCTTTGGGTGTCCCGCTAGATCAAAAACTTCAACCTCGCCACTCCAAAGCGTCTTCCCCCGAAACACTTCACGAACAGGCACGGATTCACGCCAAGTCGCGCCGCAGTTGTGCAACTGCATTATCGTCACTTGAACACGGGCTATGTAATCGGATTTATTCGCCACAACGTTCAACCAATTCGGCAACCGTCCAATGACTGTTTTCAATGCCAGCGGCCATTGCCGGCGTCATGCGGATTGCCAGATGCGTTTTCACGAAATTGTAATATGCGAAATTCAGCGCAACCGCAGCTTCAAAGTTTTCCAGCTTTTTGCTGAAAGCATTTGTCAGACGCGTCAGGCGGCGGCAGTGCATTCGCAACGTGTGATTCTGCTTTTCAATGTGAGACGTGGTAATCAAGGCCATATCCGGCGTGCCGCTCACGGCTGTCTTTTCAACTTTGATGACTTCCGCCGGGCTATACCGGACGGCGGCTGGTGCTGCCGCATTACCAAGCGGGGAGACGGAGAAGGTTTTTACAATCTGGCCATAATCCGCATCCGCCCCAAAGCTGCGCTCAAATGCGTCAGGATAGGCCGCCAGTGCGTCAGATGAAATCTGGACGCGCAATGCCAGCCGGGAAGCCAGATCGTCCATGAATGCTTTGGCGTGATAGGAATCACGCTTGCCGACAAGGTGAGACGGAATCAGCTTGGAATCAGAGTCTAGCGCGATGAACGTCCAGACATCACCATAAGCACCAGCGCGGGCGGCGTTCTTTTGCTTTGCGCCAACGAAGCCCCAAATCTCATCAATTTCGATGTTTTTGCATGTCAGGCCGCGCATTTTTTCATCCATGATTTTCTTGCAGGCATCGCCGACGCGACGGTTGAGACTCATAATCGTATTTTGATTGACGCCGGTGATGCGCTCGACTGCGCGAATGGACGCGCCTTCTGCCAGCATGGAAATCACGGCCACTTTCTTTTCGGTTTTAAGGATGTTTGCCATACGCTTTATTTTTAACTTGCAATAAGTGTATAACGGAAATACAATTCAGTCAACAATTATTTTCGTATAACGCAAATTATATATGACCAAAAAAGCGGGCAGGCCGTCCGTTCCAAAATACAAGCGGCGCACACCTGCGCTGTCTGTCCGCTTAACAGCAGCGGAAAAAAAGCCGATTGATGATGCCATAAAAGCCTCTGGTTTAGGTGCTACGGTATGGGCAAGAAAATCCTTGCAATATATCGCGGCAAATGGTATTCGTATAACATAAATGATGGACGTGACGGGGGTCGGACCCGCGTCTCCGGGGTGTAAAGCGCCGGCGGTTTAACCGATTAACCTACACGCCCATCAAAATTGAGACTGCCTAGCGGCCTATGAAGCCGGGTTGGAATCGGCTCGCGGTGTTAATTCTTGGCGTTGGAAGCCAAGCTGGATAACAACGCTTCGACCAACTAGGTCTTACGTCCGCCCCGGCGTGTTAATACCACGTTCCGGGCAAATTGTTTTCTGATGCGGTTTTCACTTCTTAAATTCGATCAACCCAAAAACCTTTGGGAATTTCGTTTCAAGCGTGAAAACATGGCCCAATTTCGCATAACCCATCAATGTTCCGCGCAAAGATGATCGTTTCGACTTTTCGCCTGGGTGCCCCAATTCCGCCACAATGTCATCAAGAAGCATTGGCTTCCCGGCCCGCCGGATAATCTCTCGCACGGCATAAAGTTCGCTGGATGGCCGCAAATCTTTGTGGGTTTTCGTTTCGGGCGGCGGGATAATGGCAGGTTTTTCGATGACAATCGGCTTGGTGGGCATTGGTGGCGGCCCATTAAAGATGCTGGCCGCTTCGCGCAATGCCGCCAAGCGCGTTCTGGCATCGCTGATTTTTAATTCCATTTCCTTTTCGCCGGCCAGTTCGCGCGCGATCCGCGCTTCAAAAATCTTGCTGGCCTTTTGAGCTTGTGGCGACACATCACCATTTATGGCGGACATGGCATCACGAAAAGAATCAGCGCGCAATGCGTGTTCCCGTTTCTTTGAAAACAAATTCGCAAGGGTTTTTTCCTTTGCGGCCAAAAGGTCTAAAATTTTCGTTTTCGCGTACACAAAGACATATTTAGCAGAAGCGGGGAAATATGCAAGCAAAAAGTGGGGAAATCTTTTTTAATTAAAAAAGTGGGGTGTGCGCAAGTTATACGCATTTGTGACACAATGTGTCACATCGGTAAACGGGTGGGGGAAACAACAACCGCTTGTTGTTTAATCTGTCTTTGGCCGCATTCCAAATTAAGGCACTACCAACGCGCTGGTAGTGTCCTAATTTGAAATTTTACTTTCTTAAAATCAGTTTGACCTTTTGGTCGGTCAACATTTGGAATGGGCTTATCACCGGAACCTCCATCCACTTGCAGGCATTTGGAATTTTGACCTCGAACCCGCCTGAAGGAACCTCGTTCGTCACGACCGTATGCGAATATGCGTCGGCAAACGCCACTAGGGCAAAATCGGCAGCCCCAAGAAATTTCGCTTGGGCGGCTGGCTGATAATTTTGGGCGACCCAAGCACTTAATGACTTCATGCTATCGAAAGTTTTTCCATCGTTCGTATCAACGAACAATTTGCGATGCGTTCTACACCACAGAGAAACCCGTCCCGCCTTTACTTTGTTTCGGGATACGGTAAACTGGCAAAGTGAAAAGTTTCATTTGTTTCACGGCAGGCATTTTGTTGTTTGGCTCCGTCATTTTTTCAGCAAAAGCCGCTTTCACGAGCCTCTACATTTTTGGCGACAGCATTTCCACCACAACCAACAACACCTCGGGTTTGTCGTTTTACTACGGTCAACGCTATTCCAACGGCCGGGTCTGGGTTGAGGTGCTCGCCCAGCGGCAGGGCTTGACCTACGATCCCAATAAGAACTGGTCCTACTTCGGCAATACCAGCACCTCCTTGGTGGCGAATGTCCGCAGCTTCACTGCGCCCGCGAATGCGAGCAATGCGCTGTTTGTCATCTGGGTCAACTGTGCGGATTTATTTTATCCCGCGTTGAATAGCGGCACGAGCATGGCCCAATGGACCAGCGCCATCAATCAGGCCCAAACCAACCATTATAATGCGGTCACCAGCCTGTATGCCAAGGGTGCCCGCACCCTCATCATGCCGAACGCCGTGGATATTTCCACGATCCCGCAGTTTAACACCTCCGTCAACGCGAACTTCATTCACCTAAGGTGTATTGATTACAACACCTCCTTTTCCAATACACTGAATCGGATACGAGCGTCATGCCCCAACCTGACGCTTTATACCCCGGACTTTTATTCCCTGCTCGCCAACATGCTGGCGCATCCTGCCAACTATGGATTAACCAATGCCCTTTGTGGTGGATTGAGCATTGATGCCATTGATGCAGTGAATTGTAACATGCCAAGCGCAGCCATCAACGACTTTGGCACAAACTTCATTTTTTGGGATTCGAGGGACCCGACCGCGATGGTCCATGCGTGGATGGCCAATACCGCCCAGCAACTTGTCTCGCCAGCGCGAATCAGCCAGATCACGGCGCTCAAAGGCAGCAACCGGGTGGTCATGGCCAACGTTCCGGTTGGCCAGTACGGTCAGGTCAACGGCCGAACAAACCTGTCGCTGGGGAACTGGACGACCAATGTGAACAACATCAACACCACCAGCCCGACACAAACGGTCTATGTCCCGGCCTCGGGTTCGCAGTGGTTTTACCGGTTGAAATTCCTCTACTCCTGGACTTGGCCGTAGCCGTGGTTTTCGATTTGCCATGGCTTTGCCGGGGGCGGCAATTTCGCCAGCGTTTCATAACCCCAGCGCAACATCCGTTCGGTCGTTTCCCACCCGATGCACGAGTCGGTAATGGACACGCCGTAGCGCAGATCCGCCGGTTTTTTGGGGATCGGCTGGTTGCCTTCGTTGAGGTTGCTCTCGACCATCAAGCCAATGAGCGAACCAGTGCCGGCAACCCGCTGCTGTATCACGCTGCGCCACACGTCCTCCTGCCGTGCATGTTGTTTTTCGGAGTTCGCGTGGCTGCAATCCACCATCAGCACCGGCGGCAACCCTGCCAATTTCAGTTTTTCCTCCGCCGCGCAAATGCTCCGGGCATCGTAATTCGTCTGGGCGCGCCCGCCGCGCAGCACGACGTGCGCGTGCGGATTTCCCGCCGTGCGCACGATGCTCGTGACCCCGTCCTGGTCAATGCCCAGAAAACTGTGCGGATGCCGCGCCGCGCCCATCGCGTCAATCGCCACCTGCAGGCTGCCGTCGGTGCTGTTCTTCAAGCCAACCGGCATCGAAAGGCCGCTGGCCATTTCGCGGTGCGTCTGCGATTCCGTCGTGCGCGCGCCAATCGCCACCCACGCGATCAGGTCCGCGATGTATTGCGGCACGATGGGATCCAGAAATTCCGTCGCCGCCGGCAGACCCATGCCGGTGATGTCGAGCAACAGCCGCCGCGCGATTTTCAAACCCGTCTCGATGTCCTGCGAACCGTCCAGGTGCGGGTCGTTGATCAACCCCTTCCAGCCGATGGTCGTGCGCGGCTTCTCGAAATACACGCGCATGACGATTTCCAAGCGGTCGGCAAATTCCTGGCGCAACGCGTTGAGCCGCGCGGCATACTCCAGCGCGCCTTTTTCGTCGTGAATCGAGCACGGCCCGATTATGACCAGCAGCCGCGGGTCTTCCCGCCGCAAGATGCGGATGATCCGCTCGCGGCTGCGCGCCACAGTGGCGTTGACCGCGTCGGTTGCCGGCAACGGAGACTTCAATTCCCGCGGTGTCAGCAGCCGGACGATCTCCTGGACATGCAAATCCTGCGTCTGAAACATAATGACCAATATAACGCAGGTTTGCTGTGCGGAAAGGCTGAAACTCGGCCGAATTGGGCCGGCATAAAAAGCAAACCGCTGGCGCTTGGGCGGATTTTGGTTTATTAATGGGATGTTATGAAAAAACTAATCTTTACTCTTCTTGCTTTGGCCTGCGCCGGAACGGTTCGCGCGGCCATCCACACTCAAACCGTCGAGTATAAACAGGGTGACGCAACGCTCGAAGGCTTTGTCGCCTATGACGACGCCATCAAAGGCCCGCGACCCGGCGTGCTGGTCGTGCATCAGTGGCTGGGTTTGACGGATTACGAAAAACACCGCGCCGAAATGCTCGCGCAACTTGGCTGCGTCGCGTTTTGCGCCGACATCTACGGCAAGGGCGTTCGCCCGCAAAACACGCAGGAAGCCGGCGCCCAGGCGGGCAAATACAAAAGCGACCGCCAGCTTTTGCGCGCCCGGGTCAACGCCGGCCTCGATGCGCTGCGACAACAGCGGCTCGTTGATCCGAAACGCGTTGCGGCCATCGGCTATTGTTTTGGCGGCACCACGGCGCTTGAACTGGCGCGCAGCGGCGCGGACGTTGCGGGCGTGGTGAGCTTTCACGGCGGATTGGATTCACCGGCACCCGCCGACGGCAAAAACATCAAGTGCAAGGTGCTGGTTTGTCATGGCGCGGATGATCCTGTTTCATCGCCGCAAGATATCGCCGCCTTTGAAAACGAAATGCGCAAGGGCGGTGTGGACTGGCAGCTCATCAAATACGGCGGCGCGGTCCATTCCTTCACCCAGCCGAATGCGGGCAACGACAATTCCAAGGGCGCGGCTTACAACGAAAAGGCGGACAAACGCTCGTGGGAAGCCATGAAGCAGTTTTTCACCGAAATTTTCAAGTGAGTCGAATCGGAGGAGCGAGTTACACGAGTCCTCAATTTTCGGTGGCGGGTCAGTCTGAGCCAGGATTGGTGGGGCGAGACTCCCGGCAAGCCGATTTTGGCAATCAATCCCATCAGCCCCGGCTCGCGAGTACGCTCGCCCCACCAAATTGACCCACCACCCAATTTTCGTGTGGTTCGTGCATTTCGTGGTTAATATCCCCCCATGCGCATCACCGGCGGCAACGCGGCACGGCGGATTTTGCAAACACCGAAAGGTCTGGCCGTGCGTCCCACGCCCGACCTCGTCAAACAGGCGGTCTTCAACAGCCTCGGCGCGCGGGTGGTCGGCGCCCGCGTCCTGGAACTGTTCGCCGGCACGGGCGCGTTGAGCCTGGACTGCCTGAGTCGCGGCGCGGTATCGGCGATGTGCATCGAAAAATCTCACAAGCATGCCGGATTTATCCGCGCCAACGCGGATACGGCGAATCTCGGCGGTTCGCTCGACGTGCGCGTGCAGGACGTGTTCACCGCGCTGGCGCAATTCGCGGAAAGCGGACGGCAGTTCGATTTGATTCTGGCCGACCCGCCTTATGGCGAAAAAAATATCGGCCGCCGTTCGACTTCTTTCGCGCAGCAATTGCTCGATGACGCGAACCTGCCGAGGCTGCTCGCGCCCGGCGGACGGTTCGTTCTCGGCCACACCAAGCGCGACACACTGGACATCGTTGCACCCTGGCGCGAAGTGAAATTGCTCAAGCACGGCGACAGCCTGATGCGGTTTTTTGAACGCGGCTGATTTTCCGGAAGGTACTTGAAGACGCCTTCAAACGAAGGACTGGCGGCAAATTCACTTTTCTTTGTGGCGTTTCGATTTCTTGCCGGATTGCTTTTCCAACTCCGTGACGCGCTTGAGCAGTTCCGGCAGGCGCCGAATGGCAATCATCTGGCGCTTGGCTTGTTTGTCCGGTTGCGCTGGTGTGCCCAGCCATTTCTCGCCGCCCGGAATGTCGGTCATCACACCCGATTGCGCCGAGACGGTCACCCGGTCGCCGATTTTCAAATGGCCCGCGAGGCCCGCCTGCCCGGCCAGCACCACGTATTTGCCGAGCTTGGTGCTGCCAGAGATGCCCACCTGCGAGATGATCAAGGTGCCTTCGCCGATTTCCACGTTGTGCGCGATCTGCACGAGGTTGTCAATTTTCGTGCCCTTGCCGATGACCGTCGGACCGAGCGCACCGCGGTCAATCGTCACGTTCGCGCCGATTTCCACGTCGTCGCCGATGATGACGTTGCCGATCTGCGGCACCTTGAGGTGAACGCCGCCGTCCTGCACATAACCAAAACCGTCCGAGCCAATCACCGTGCCGGCATGAATGCGCACGCGCCGGCCGATTTCCGTTTCCGGATAAATGGTGACGTTCGGAAACAGGTTCACGTCATCGCCGAGCTTCGAATCGTCGCCGACACAAGCGCCGGCCTGCAGGACCGCCCGCGCGCCGATGCGCACGCGTTCGCCGACAACGCAATGCGGCCCGAGATGCGCGGTGGCATCCACCTTTGCGCTCGCCGCCACGACGGCCGTCGGGTGAATTCCGGCGGCGAATTTTTTTTCCGGAAAAAACAGCGCCATGGCCTTGCCGAACGCGATGCGGGCATTGGGCACGCGAATCAGAATTTTCTTCGCGGATTTGAAACGGCCATCGGCGATGATGGCCGTCGCGGCGCTTTGCTCGGCCAGGGTGAAATACTCCTCGTTTTCGGCAAATGTGAGGTCGCCGGGTTTGGCGCTGGTGGCGTGGGCAAAGCCCGTGAGCGTTGCTGCGGCATCGCCCAGCACTTCGCCGTGAAGATGTTTGGCGATTTCAGCGGTGGTAAAGGTCATGTTTGGCATGGGTGCGGTTGCCGTTGACTTGGTCAACGCGACTTACTATAAAGGCGCGCGTATCCAGTTCAATCCCTAGTTTTTATGGCCAGGACTTTGCGCGTAGGACTGATTGGCTACCGCTTCATGGGCAGGGCACATTCCAATGCCTGGCGGCAGGCGCCCCGCTTTTTCCATCTCAAGGCCAACGTCGAGCTGCACACCCTGTGCGGACGCAACGCCGCCGGTGTACAATCCGCGCGCGCCCAGCTCGGCTGGCAGCACACCACCACCGACTGGCGCGAAATCGTCGAGTCGCCGCTGATTGACATCGTGGACATCGTCACGCCCACGGACGCGCACGCGGAAATCGCCATCGCCGCCGCGAAAAACGGCAAACACGTTCTGTGCGAAAAACCGCTCGCGCTGGACGTCAAGCAGGCCGAGGCGATGTTCGCCGCCGCGCAAAAATCCAAAGTCGTCCACATGGTCTGCCACAATTACCGGCGCATCCCGGCGATTGCGCTGGCGAAGCGGATGATGGGCGAAGGCGCGCTGGGCCGGATTTTTCATTATCGCGCCCGGTACGCGCAGGACTGGCTGGTGGACCCGGAATTTCCGCTGAACTGGCGGCTGCAGAAGGCGACCAGCGGCAGCGGCGCGCACGCCGACATCAATTCGCATCTCATTGACCTGGGTCGTCATCTCGTGGGCGAGTTCCAGGAGGTGTGCGGGCTGATGCACACGTTTGTGCCGGAACGCCCGCTCGCGGATTCACCCGCCAAGGTCCCCCGGAAAATGGGCAGGGTCAACGTGCCGGACGCGGCGATGTTCATGGGGCGGATGGACAACGGCGTGCTGGCGAATTTGGAGGCCACCCGCTTTGCGTCCGGCCGCAAGAACCACATCGAAATCGAAATCAACGGGAGCAAAGGCTCGCTGTTCTTTGATTTTGAGGACATGAACCGGCTGAAATTTTACAACGGCGACGATCTGAAGGACCGGCGGGGATTCCGCGACATCCTGGTGACGGAAAGCGCCGGTGTGCAGCCCTATGTCAATCATTGGTGGCCGCCGGGACATGTCATCGGTTACGAACACACCTTCGTCCACACGGTGGCCGATTTTGTGAACGCGTGCATGGAGGGCAAGCCGGTGTCGCCGACTTTTGAGGACGGCCTGAAAAACCAGCGCGTGCTGGCGGCGGTCGAGGAATCCGCCCAAAAGGGCAAATGGGTGAAGGTGTAATTGTAGCGTTGGGCTTGTTACCCATTTTTTTTCGAGCCACAGGCTCGACGCCACACGCTATGGTGAGCGACTCAAAGTTTAAGAAATGAAGCCGAAAACCAAACTTCTAATTTGGCTGCTTATCGTGTCCGCGATTGCTGGAATCGTGTGTGCTATTCTGTTCCCGATAATGCGGTCTTAAATTCAAATTAAGGCACTACCGTTATTTGCCCGTTCTTGCCTCAAGTCCCGGATTCCGGCTAGACTTCGCCTCTGACTGAATTTATGCCGACGACTCCGCTCAATGAAATTGTTCCGGTGCTACAGGTGGCCATCGGGCCGGTGATTCTCATTTCCGGCGTGGGCCTGCTGCTGCTGACGATGACCAACCGGCTGGGCCGCGCCATTGACCGCGCCCGGCTGCTCAAGGCGGAACTGTCGCAACGCACGGGCGAGGACCGCGCGCAGGCGCTGGCGCAGGTGGACATCCTTTACCGGCGCGCCCGGGTGGTCCGCCTGAGCATCATTCTGGCCACGCTCAGCGCCCTGCTGGCGTCGGCGCTCATCATCACGCTGTTTGTGACCGCGTTGCTGCACTGGGAGCGGGGATTCTTCATCGGCATGATTTTCATCGCGTGCATGACCGCGCTGTTCGCGTCGCTCGTCGCGTTCATCTGCGACATCAACCTGTCACTGCACGCCCTCAAGCTGGAATTGAAAGGCATCCAGCCCGGTCCCGGTTGAGTGCCGTCGTTGGTACAAGAACGATGGGAACGCCGGCCTCCGGCACGGCATGTTGGAGTTCACGCTTCAGCGTGTCATCCGAACAAGCTGAAGCTTGAACTCCAGCGTCTTCAATTTGACTTGCCCGGAGGCTGTCGAGCGCGTATTAGAATGGCCGTCGAATCATTGGGCCCACGTGGCGGAATTGGCAGACGCGCTAGATTCAGGTTCTAGTGGGTAACACCGTACAGGTTCAAGTCCTGTCGTGGGCACCAGCCCCGAAAGCTTTCGGGGCTGTCGCGCCGAATCCCGCAATGCGGGAGAAGGCGGATCCATTTCAAATTCACCACTTCACCGGCACGGTCATCTTTTTGCCGAAGCGGTTGCTGTAATGCAGTTGTTTGTGGTGCAGGCCGTATTCGTGGACCAGCTTCGTGATCTTCACGTCGTAGCAGCAATACTCCGCAATTTCCACGAGCTTGCCCTCCTTGAACCAGCGGATGGCCTGCAGCCCTTCGGCGGTTTTTTCCACGCCGAAAGTCGCCGTGGCGATCGAGTCGAGCGAGAGCCGGTGGTTCAGTGTGTTTTGCAGGTCCACCATCAGATCCAGCGTCGGAAGCTGGCTCAGGTCAAACGACGTGTAGCCGTGCAACACCTCATAGTCGAACCGCAAAATGTTGAATCCCACCACCAGATCGGCGCGCTGCAAATCCTTGATGAGGCCGTCCACCTGCTTCTCGCCGTAAATGGTGTAATCGCCGCGCGCGGTGCTGAACGTCACGCCGATGCTCATGCCCATGCGGTTGATGTTGCCCCAGCCGCCCACTTCATCGGCGGACTTTTGCGTTTCCAGATCGAAATAGACGATGTTTTTCAAAGTGCTCTCATGATGAAAACCGCATTTGCCATTGAAAACAATTCCAAACTGCCACCCGCCGCCGGGGAATGACTAATTCCTAAATCCGAATGACTAACGAATATCCCAATGACCCAATGACCAATGCGCCACCAGGCTCCCATTCGGGTTTCGGGCTTATTTCGTCATTATGGTTTGGGAATTAGTCATTTTTCCGGTTCGCTGGTACGCTCGCCCCACCAACGGAGGTTACTTCACTACTTGCGAAACTTCACAGGCTGCTCCAAATTCCCCGCATGTCATTGACGCCTTCCACCATGCTGCCGCTCGGCACGGCGGCGCCCGATTTTCGGTTGCCGGACACCAACGGGAAAACCGTCTCGCTCGCGGATTTCAAAGGCCAGCCCGCGCTGCTCGTCGTTTTCATGTGCAACCATTGTCCCTACGTGCAGCACATCCGCGCCGGTCTCGTCCAACTCGCCAGCGATTACCTGCCACGCGGGGTGGCGATGGTCGGCATCAATTCCAACGACGTGGCGAATTTTCCCGAAGACAGCCCGGCGAAAATGGCCGCCGAGGTCAAAGCCGCCGGTTATTTGTTCCCGTATCTTTACGATGAATCGCAGGCTGTCGCCAAAGCCTTTCACGCCGCCTGCACGCCGGATTTCTTCCTGTTCGACCGGGGGCGCCGGTTGGTTTATCGCGGCCAGTTCGATGCCAGCCGGCCTGGAAACGGGGTTCCTGTCACCGGCAAAGATTTGCGCGCGGCGCTCGATGTCGTGCTCGCCGGAAAATCCACTTCGCAATTTCAAGCGCCGAGCATGGGTTGCAACATCAAGTGGAAGGCCGGCAATGCGCCGGCATATTTTGGAAGGCAGAAGACGGAATAAAGCATGCAGCAACCGCTCGCTCACCGCAGACGTGTGTTGAGATGGTACAGAGTCGAATTATCCGGCGGGTGACATTCCTCGTTTGAACCATCAAGCCTTTTTCTTCCTGCCGACTTTCCGGCTATTCCTTCGGCAGCTTTTCCTCGACCATGTCACACAAAACATGGAACAGTAACTTCTGCCCTTCCTGAATCCGCGCGGTGTTGTCGCCCGGCACCAGCAGATCAAGCGTGGCCATGTCCTTCGTGAAACCGCCATCACGGCCGAGGAAACAGATGCTTTCAACGCCCTTGCGTTTCGCCTCTTCGAGCGCCCGCAAAATGTTTTTGGATTTGCCGCTGGTGGTGAAGGCGATGAGCAGGTCGCCTTTTTCGCCCAGGCCCCAGACCTGCCGCGCAAAAATTTCATCGGCATGGTAATCGTTGCAAACGGCGGTCATGAATTCGCCGTTGGCCGTGAGCGAGATGGCCGGGTAGGGCCGGCGATCTTTGCGGTAACGGCACAGGAATTCCGTGGCCAGATGCGTGGCGTCGGATGCGCTGCCGCCGTTGCCGCACACGAGCAGCTTGTGGCCGGAGGTCAGGCAGGCCAGGACCATTTTCGCCGCGCGATTCAGCGGCTCGTCCAAACCCGCCAAAGGCCGGAGCGTCGCGATGGAATTTTCAATCGCTTTCAGCAATTGCGTCATGCGGGGAGACTAGTTGTTGGCCGTTGAAAGGAAAGGCGAAATGCGGCATCGCTTGGACGTGACCACTTGGAAAAATTGTCGCCGTAAAGTAAGGCAGCGCTTCCAGCCTGCCCGGTTCTGCTTAAGCGGTTCCTGGCCGACGACTTTCCCGTCGGCAGGCAAGATGCCCGCCCTAAATTTGAAGCTTCGCCGATGAGCCACTCGTGACGATCAAGCAACGTAACTGTCCAATCAATATGCGAAAGGCAAAACGAGACGGCTTCTCTTTGATTGAACTGCTGGTCGTCATCGCCATCCTCGGAATTCTGGCGGCGCTTTTGTTGACGGCTCTGTCGCTGGGTGTGGGAACCGCGCGGCGCATCAGTTGCGCCAACAACGAGCGACAACTCGGACATGCCCTGCAGCTGTTTGTTGCGGACAATCACATTTATCCACTGGCTGCGATAGTTTATCCCGATCATTACACCGGCTGGGAAAATATACTGGCGAGAGCTGAGTTGGATGTTCCTGCCCACAATGCAAAACCGCCGAACTATCCCCGGCCGGGCATCTGGCATTGTCCTTCGGCGTATCTTCCACAAGGTTATGAAGGATATGCCGACTATGGATACAACGTTTATGGAATGACCACAAAAACAGATAAAATTTCACTGGGATTGGGCGGACATCACCTTTGGCTTGATTATTACAGCGGTGTAGAGCACGACCCGGCTCCGCCAATACGCGAGTCGGAGGTTGCCAGTCCAGGTGAAATGATGGCGATTGGCGACGGATTCAGGGGCGGCAACAACATTATTGAGGATGGCTGGGGTTTGCTGTGGCGCGTATATGAAGCGCAAGAAATTAATTTGGGCAGCACGAAAAGGGCTTATGCTCGTCATCAAGGCAAAGCCAACGTGGTGTTTTGCGACGGCCATGTCGAATCGCCGACGTTGGGATTTCTTTTTGAAGATACCAGTGACGCCGCCTTGGTCCGCTGGAACCGCGACCACCAGCCGCACCGCGAAAAATTGTCGCCGTAAAGTTGGGTAGTGCTTCCAGCCTGCCGCGATCCCGCACCAGCGGATACTGGCCGACGGCCTTGCCGCCGGCGGGCAAGTAAGTGCCTGCCCTACATTTGAAGATGCTTGAAATTTCCCCGCACCGTAATATTTCCCCCCATGCCGATTTACGAATTCCATTGCGAAAAATGCGAGCGCGACAGCGAAATCCTCGTCCGCTCCAGCGATTGGAAGGGAACCGCCTGCCCGCACTGCGGGTCGAAGAAATTGTCCAAGAAATTTTCCGTCTTTGCCTCCGCTGGCTCCGGTGGCGGCCATGACGCGCCGATGTGTGCCAGCGGTGGCGGGGGTTGCTGTGGCGGACATTGCCACGGACATTGAAATCTTTGGATAGCACCCGCCTCTGGCGGGTTCAATTCGGCGTCCCGCCGAATTGCGATGGCGCGCAGGCATTCGAAACATGACCAGCAAACACTTCCACGGATCATTTCCGTTGCAAGTTTCGGGCGCGACGCCCGAAACCACCCGCGGGACGCGGGTGCTACCGCATACAAATTTCCCGCGCCGTCACCCGCGTCAGATCTTCAACGGCCCAATCGGGTTGATGCCGTTTTAATTCGTCCAGCGTCGCGCCGCCGGTGGCCACGGCCAGCACTTTCGCGCCGATGAATTTTCCGCAGCGGATGTCAAATGGCGTGTCGCCGACCACGACGATTTCCTCGGGCCGCAAATTTTTCCCCAGCACGCGCCGGCCGCGTTCGAGCGCGGCGGCGGCAATGTGGTTGCGGTCCTCGTGGTCGTCGGCGAACCCGCCGAATTCAAAAATCTCCCAAAGACCGAAGTGGCGCAGTTTGATTTCCGCGCCGAGCCGGATGTTGCCGGTGAGCAGGCCCAGCGCGGGAGGATGGGGCAGCGCCTGCAAGTCGCGGATGAATTCGCGGACGCCGGGGCACGTTTCGCCGCCATTTTGTTCGAGGATATGGTGCAGCCAGAAAACATAATGCTCGAAGAACTGGGCGAAATTTTCCGGCGTCTCGGCGCGGCCGTGAATGCGGAAAAATTCGCGGACCAGGCTGACATCGGTGCGCCCGGCAAACTTCATTTTTTCCGTGCCGTGGTGGAGATTGAAATGCCTGGCAAAAGTTTTTGTGAACGCCGGCCGTGCCGGCTCCGCCCGTGTGAACGAGCGTGCCGTCAACGTCAAACAAAACGAGCCGCACCATCCGGAGACACTGCCAGAATTTTACCTTTTCCGCGAGAATTTTCAGGATGGTTGCCGGATGGTTGGTCTTGGGAAAGCTGGCGTCCCGCCGGCGGGTGGTTCGCAAGGGACCGGCCGGTGAGACGCCGGCGCTCCCAGGGAACGGCGGGGCGCAAGCTTTCGGATTGCGCGTTTCGCCGCAGGCGCGATAATGCCGGCCTGAATTCATGAACGAATGGAACATTCAATCCCGCGCCCGCGCCTGCGAGGCGTGCGGCCAGCCGTTTGCCGACAAACAAGTTTATCACACGTTGTTGTTCGATGAGCCGCCGGAGTTGCGGCGCTCGGACATCTGCGAGACGTGCCGGCAGAAACAGAATGCCGGCGACGCGCGGAGCCGGGCCGGGTTCATCTCGCATTGGCAGGGAATTTATGAGGCGCCGCCGCCGGTCTCCGATCCGATTCACAAGGACACCGCCGAAACGCTGTTGCGAAAATTGATTGAGCAAAACGACCCGCGTTACGCCCCCGCCGGTTACATCCTCGCCGTCATGCTGGAACGCAAGCGTGTGCTCAAGGTGAAGGAACAAATCGTCAACGACGGCAAGCGTGTGTTCATTTACGAGCAACCCGGGACCGGCGACGTGTTCACCATTGCCGATCCGGACCTGCGCCTGGACCAACTCGAGGCCGTCCAGCGCGACGTGGCCGCGTTGCTGGAACACGGTCTGAATCCGCCACAAACTCCGGAAACCGTTGCCGCTGCTGGAAATGACGTTGCGCCTGTAACTGTGCCGCCTGATCAGCCGATGGCATGAAATTGAGAACATTGAACATCGAACGTCGAACATCGAACGTTGAACGGCCCGGCGTCCAGAAACTTCGGTGTTCAGCGTTCGATGTTCGATGTTCGATGTTCCCCGAATAGTCCATGTCCGACCTTGCCGAATTCCAAACCCGTCTCGGCTACACGTTCCGCGATGAGGGCCTGTTGCGGCTGGCGCTGACGCATCCGTCGGTTGCGCACGAAGCCAGCGCGCCGCCTGCCGGGGACGACGAAGCGCAGCGAAGGCCCGCGCACAACCAGCGGCTGGAATTTCTCGGTGATGCCGTGCTGCAGCTCGTTCTCACACACGAATTGTATGAAAAATTCCCCGCGTTCGACGAAGGTCCGCTGACCAAGGCGCGCGCCAAGCTCGTCAACCGCCGCACGCTGGGCGAACACGCCCGGGTGCTCGGTCTGGGCGCGCATTTGATTTTGAGCCGCGGCGAAGAAATGCACGGCGGACGCGAGCGCGCCTCCGCGCTGGCGGACACGTTTGAGGCGTTGCTCGGCGCGATTTTTTTGGATGGCGGATATGAGGCGGCGCGCGAATTTATTTTGCGCGAATTTGGCGGAGCATTCGGCAAATTGAGCGTGCTGCCGACCATTGAAAATCCCAAGGGCGAGTTGCAGGAACTGCTTCAGGCGCGCTCGGCCGAGGCGCCGGAATACCACGTGGTCTCCGCCACCGGGCCGGATCACGACCGGGTGTTTGAATGCACGGTGCAGCACGAAGGGGTGGAACTGGCGCGCGGCAGCGGCAAGAGCAAAAAAGCCGCCGAGAGCGACGCGGCCCTGGCGGCGTTGAAAAAGTTGCGCGAAGAATCGGTGCTCAAGGCCGGTTCTTGAGCAGGTCGCGGATTTCGGTCAGGAGTTGTTGATCCGGCGTTGGCGGCGCGGGGGCGGCCTCCGCCTTTTTGATGACCCGGTTCATGCCTTTGATGAGCAGAAAAATGCAGAAGGCAAGAATGATGAAATTAATGAGAATGGTGATGAAGTCGCCGTAGGCAAAGACCGGACCGATTTTTTTGGCGTCAACCAGGGCGGGCCACTGATCGTTGACCTTCTGGATTTTGTCGGATAATGGGAAATAGAGATTGCTGAAATCCACATTACCGATGGCCTTGCCAATGACAGGCATGATCAGGTCTTCGATCACGGCATTGACAATCTTTCCAAACGCCCCGCCGATGATGACGCCAATAGCGAGGTCCACGACGTTGCCGCGCACGGCAAAAGCTTTGAATTCATCAATTATTTTCATGCTGGTTTCCTTTCGCGGCTAAGTTTGTCGTCGTTGTCTGAAAAGTCAAACCGGCGTTCAATACCGCGGCACGGTCGAGTCAATTTCATCCGACCAGGCGGTGATGCCGCCCTTGACGCTCTTGAGGTACTTGAAACCCTGTTCGCGCAGGAAGCCCAGCGCCTTGAGCGAACGCACCCCGGCCTTGCAGTGGAGATAATAATGCTGGTTCGGGTCGAGCTCGGTGAAGCGCTGCTGAAGCTGGCTCAACGGCAGCAGCGGCACGCCTTTCACGTGGGCAATTTCGTATTCGTCCGGCTCCCGCACGTCAATCACCTTGATGCCGAGCTTCGGATCGTCGAGCGCCTTCTTCATGTCCTGGACGGTCACTTCATCCGGATTGGCCTGCGGCGCCGCCGGCTCAGGCACGATGCCGCAGAACATTTCGTAATCAATCAATTCCTTGATGGTCGGATGCTCGCCGCAAATGGGGCATTGCGGGATCGCGGCGCAGTTTCAACTCGCGGAACTTCATGTCGAGCGCGTTGAACAGCAGCAGCCGGCCGACAAGCGAAGTGCCCTTGCCGATGGCGAGCTTCAAAATTTCCGTCGCCTGGATGCAGCCGACAATGCCGGGCAGCACGCCCAGCACGCCGCCTTCCGCGCAACTCGGCACCATGCCGGGCGGCGGCGGTTCGGGATAAAGACAGCGGTAACACGGCCCGCCCAGATGCGGCGCGAACACGCTGGCCTGGCCCTCGAAACGGAAAATCGAGCCGTAAACATTAGGCTTTTTGAGAAGCACGCACGCGTCGTTCGTGAGATAGCGCGTCGGGAAATTGTCCGTGCCATCCACCACGATGTCGTAAGGCCGGATGAGGTCGAGCGCGTTTTCGCTCGTGATGCGGGTGTTGTGGATGACGACTTCGCAATTCGGATTGATGCCCGCGAATGGTTTCCTTCGCGGACTGCGCCTTGGGCCGGCCCACGTCGGCGTCCGTGTGCAGAATCTGGCGCTGGAGATTGGAGATAATCCACGGTGTCGAAATCCACGATGCCTAGTTTGCCGATGCCGGCGGCGGCGAGGTACATGGCGATGGGCGAGCCGAGTCCGCCCGCGCCGATGCACAGGACGCTGGCGGCCTTGATTTTCTTTTGGCCGGCCAGGCCGACTTCAGGCAAAATCAGGTGCCGCGAGTAACGGCGGATTTCGTCGTTGTTCAGTTCCATAAATCAAATTCAAAGGAAAGTATAGTAATCCAGCGACGGAAGAAATCAAGCCGGCCATCACTTCAATGCTCGGCGCCTCCACGCAACTGCAACCGCCCATCTTCATTCATCCTCAACAAACTCGCCGTCGTTCTGCCGATTGCGGACAATCCGACAATCTCACCACCGCGCCGCGCGAAATGTTCATTCCAATCATCCAATCGCGGATGAAACAAGCGTGTCAATTTTTCGGTTTGCGGATCCAGCCCGGAAAGATTGGTTCCTTTGTGCAAATTGCAGTGATGGCAGGCGAGCGCAAGATTGTCCGCCGTGTCTTTGCCGCCATGCTGGCGCGGAATGATATGCTCGATGTGAAACAGCAACGGCTCTTGTTCCTGCCGCAACCCGCAATACTCACAACCATTTTGCGCGCGTTGCCGGATCCGTTGGCGCAACTGGGCGTCCATCAGGCGATTTTTGCCTGGGCCAGAATACGACGGGCTTTGGCTTGAAGAACTCCGATGAGCGTGCTGGCCTGCACATACGCTTCGTATTCGGCGCGCTCATCCGGCGTGAGTTTCCCTTCGTTGCATTTCCCGGCCAATTTCTCCACGCGCGCCTGAGTGCGCTTGCCCACGCGCAACGCCGCCAGCGCGCGAGCCGTCTCCAGCCCAAAACTCCGGCTGACCGGTTCGAGCATTTCGTCCAAAACCGCGCTGCCACGTCCGTTTTGCATGGGAATAATATAAACAACCCGTCACGAAAGGCAACTCATTGTGCCCGGCAGAATTTTCACGCCGGTTGCAATTCTTTCTGCTGCGCCAGTTCCGCCAGCGCGCCGCGCACCGATTTCCCGGTGAGGCTTGGGTAAGCGTCCACGATTTGGGCCACCGACAGGCCGGCGGCGAGCGACTCCAGGATGAGCGCCACGGAAATGCGTGTGCCGCGCACGCGCGGGCTTCAGCCCAAATGCTCCGGGTCAGCGACAATCCATTTCTTCATGCTAATCAATTTAACCGATTTGACCGGATGCTCAAGCCGGGAAATGAATTGCAAAATGGCGGATTATTTTTTCGCAAACAAATAACTACCAACAAGAGCGCGCCATTTTCTTTTGGAAAGCGAATTCATCACGCCGTTCATAATGTGCAAACATTTAACGTCATTTTGTTCGGCCAGTTTCCATTTCCGTCTATCGTTGAGGCTCTGCTTCTCATCAAAATGCTGCCCGCCGCCAGGTTCAATGATTGCTATTGGTTTATTATCTCGTCTGCGCGATTCCAGAACATCATCGAACTAAGAAGGTCGCGAGTTTTATTTTCTATATTTTCCATGCATATTTTTGAAGCTTGGTTCTTGCCTATTGAAGATTAAACTAGATTCAAATGGATTTGCCAAGTCCCCAAACCGCCGCTGCGCGGCTCAAAAAAGTTTCGCCGCTGCGCCCGACGCTCGCCATCGTGCTCGGCAGCGGATTTCATCACGTCCTCAGCGAACTGCGCGTGGACAAAAAAGTTTCCTACGCCAAAATTCCCGGCTTTCCCAAACCCGGCGTGAGCGGACACGCGGGTGAATTGTATTTCGGCCATCTGGGCCAAACGCCGGTGGTGGTCTTGAGCGGGAGGGCGCATTTTTATGAAGGCCATTCGATGGAACGAGTCACGTTTGCGGTGCGGGCGCTGGCGGCGTTCGGCATCCGCGATTTGCTGCTGACGAACGCGGCGGGCGGCATCAATAAACGATTCCGCCCCGGCGATTTCATGGTGTTGACCGACCACATCAATTTCATGGGCGCCAATCCGCTGCGGGGAGCGCCGCATTTTGTGGACCTGACGCGCGTTTATGACGCGAGGTTGAGCGCGCTGTTATTGCGCGCCGGAAAAAGGTGCCACTTGAAGCTGCGGCGCGGCGTCTATCTGGCGGTGAGCGGGCCGAGCTACGAAACGCCGGCGGAAATCCGCGCGTTTGCGCGGCTGGGGGCGGATGCGGTGGGCATGAGCACCGTGCCGGAAGCCATCGTCGCGCGGCAATGCGGATTGAACGTGGCGGCGATTTCGTGCATAACCAATCTGGCGGCCGGCATCAACCCGGAGAATTTGTCGCACACCGAAGTGTTGAAAACCGCCGGGCAGGTAGGGACTTTGGCAGGTAAATTGCTCAAAATTTTCTGCGGGTTATATGGTCAAAATTGACAAACAACGGCTGGTTCGGGCGGCGGCCAAGGCGCGGGAGCGGGCGGTGGCGCCTTATTCCAAATTTAAAGTTGGCGCGGCGCTGCTGGCAAAAAATGGCGAAATCATTTCCGGCGCGAACGTGGAAAGCGCGAGTTACGGTTTGACGTGTTGCGCCGAGCGCGTGGCGCTGTTCAACGCGCTGACGAGCGGGCGGAAAAATTTTGTCGCGGTGGCGGTCGTGGCGCGCGCGCCCGGCGGGCCGATGCCGTGCGGCGCGTGCCGGCAGTTGCTGGCGGAATACGCGCCGGGCGCAAGGGTGCTGGTCGCGGACAGCCGCGCGTTGACCCAAATCAGGGAATTCCGGGTGCGGGAGCTTCTGCCGTTGGCGTTTGTCATTCCTTGAAATTTTTCAAAAGAACGGTAGGCTGCAAAGCTCCGGTTGATTTGAATGAAGCCTGAAGTTGTATTCGGTTTGGAGGGCGCGGCATGGCCAGCGCTGCTGTTGAACGCGGGTTGCGTGGTGCTGCGCGCGAACACGGCGGCGTTGAAAGTGTTTGGCGAGGCATTGGCCGGTGAAATGCCGCAGTTGCTGGCGATTTGGTCGCCGGAAAACCGCGGAATGCCGGAGGGATTCTTCGCGCGATGGGAGAAATCACCAACCGCGACGGCGGATTTGAAATTTCGCGTGGCGAACGGCACAACGGTGAAATTCACCGCGGCGGTTTGCGCTTTCACATCGGAGGGTCACAAATGGTTCGTTTTGCAATTATTGCCCGCCGTTGAGCCGGTGGCCGCGCCGGCGCCGGAAGTTCCAGCCCTGGCGTCCGCGCCGGGTGAAGCCAAAGGCGTGTCGGACGCGAATGGTTTGCAGCTCAAACAAAAACTGGAGTGCGCGCTGCAACTGGCGCGGACGGTGTCGCTGGATTTCAACAACGCGCTGACGAGCATTCTCGGCCACACGTCGTTTCTGCTGGACAAGGCCGAGGCGGGACATCCGTGGCGGCATTCGCTGATGGAGGTGGAAAAATCGGCGGCGCACGCGGCGGAAATCGCCAACGAACTTACCGTGTTCAGCCGCCAGGAGAAGGAAACGCATCGCGCGCCCCAGGGGAATTTGAACACGATGGTAACCCACTGTGTGGAATTTTTTCGCACCGCGAACGGCGACAAAATCACCTGGAAAACGCAGTTGGAACGGGATCTGTTCGTGGCGCGATTCGATGAGGCGAAGGTGCAGCAGGCGCTGACGAAAGTTTTGGAGAACGCGGTCGAGGCGGTGAGCGCCCACGCCAACGGGCAAATCATCATCCAAACGCGCAACATGGAGTTGAGCGAGCCGTCGCAAGATCGCAACGTGCGTCTGGCGGCGGGCACCTACGTATGCGTGGAAGTCGCGGACAATGGCGACGGCATTGAACCGGACGTATTGCCGCGGATTTTTGAGCCGTTTTTCTCCACGAAAGACAAAAGTCATCGCGGGCTGGGACTGGCCTTGGTGTATGGCATTGTGACGAATCATGGGGGCGGTGTGGCGGTGTCGAGCCAGCCAGGGCTGGGCGCGTCGGCGCGGATTTATTTGCCGGCGGAGAGTCAATCCATTCGCGAGGACACCAGTTCGGTTCCGGAAGACGATTTGCACGGGGTGGAAACCATCATGGTGGTGGATGACGAAAATGTGCTGCTGACGATGGCCGAAACGGTTTTGTCGGAATATGGTTATTGTGTGTTGACGGCGAACAGCGGGCACAAGGCACTGGCCATCCTTTCGCGGGGCGACGTGCAAGTGGACCTGATCATCACGGATTTGGTCATGCCAACGATGAGCGGGCGCGAGCTGATCGAGCGCGTCCGGCGGTTGGCCCCGGCCACGCGGATCATGTCCACCAGCGGTTACGTGTTGCCGGCGGACAAGCAAACCGGCACGCCGTATTTGCAGAAACCGTTCACGAGCCGCGAATTGCTGGCGAAAGTGAAGCAGGTGCTGGCGAGCAAACCTGCTGTTGACTAAAGTGCAAGTATATGGTTAACTCTCCTTATGCAAATTGAAAGTCTCAAAGTTTACTGCGACCTGGCTGAAACCGAAAGCTTCACCAAGGCCGCCCAAATCAACGGCGTGACGCAATCCGCGGTGAGCCAGCAAATCAGTTCACTCGAGCGCACGTTCAAATCATTGCTCATCGAGCGCAGCAAGAAACGCTTCCGCCTCACGCGCGAAGGCCAGATGCTGTACGATTTCAGCAAACAAATCATCCAGACCTATGAATCGCTGCACAGCAAATTGCAGGAATTGAAGGACATCATTTCCGGAACGATTCGCGTGGCGACCATTTACAGCATCGGCCTGCATGATTTGCCGCCGTATATCAAAAAGTTTCTGAAAAGTTATCCGACGGTGAATGTCCACGTTGAATACCGCCGCGCCAATCAAGTCTATGAAGACGTGCTTAGCAATGTCGTGGACATGGGGCTGGTGGCGTATCCGACCAAGGACGCCAAGCTCGAAATTGTTCCCTTGCGCAAGGATCCTCTGGTCCTGATCTGCCACCCGCAGCATCCGTTTGCCAAACAGAAATCCATCCGGCTTAAAACGCTCGCCGGACAAAAATTCATTGGTTTCGAGCCGGACATTCCCACGCGCAAGGCGCTGGATAAAATCATGAAGGAACACGGCGTGGATCCGAAACTCGCCATGGAATTCGACAATATCGAAACCGTGAAACGCGCGGTGGAAATTGAAGCGGGCATTTCAATTGTGCCGTACGGCACGGTCCTGCAGGAAGTGAACAAGCAAACGCTGGCGGCCGTGCAACTGGAGGACGGTGATTTTTACCGCCCGATTGCCGCGCTTTACAAAAAGAACAAAGTGCTGTCGCCGGCGATGAAACAATTCCTGATGCTGCTCAAGGAAACGTCGTAAGCGGTTCTCATTTTCGCAACGGCGGTTTGCCGGCCGGCAGGCCGCCGTTTTTTATCTGCAAAACTCTCGCCCGCGTGGAAGTTCAGTTTTGGATGTCATCGCCATCAAGCCCGTGTCATGGCCGGTCAAAAACCGCCCAATGACAATAAAACCGGGCTACTTCAAATTAGCCGGATTCAGCGGTTTCAAATCCTTAGGCACGAACAGTCCGTTTTTACGGATCAATTCGCCATCAAACCACACCTCGCCGCCTCCCCAGTCCGGCCGCTGGACCAGCACCATGTCCCAATGCACCGCTGAACGGTTGCCATTGTTGCACTCCTCATAGGCCTGGCCGGGCGTGAAGTGCAGCGATCCGGCGATTTTCTCGTCGAATAAAATATCGCACATCGGATTCAAGATGAAGGGGTTGAAGCCGAGCGAAAATTCGCCCACATAACGCGCGCCGGCGTCGGTGTCCAAAATTTCATTCAGCCGCTTGGTGTTGTTCGCCGTCGCGGCGATCACCCTGCCATCCTTGAATTCAAGCCGGACGTTTTCAAATTTCGTGCCGGCGTAAAGCGTCGGCGTGTTGAACTGGATCACGCCGTTCACGGAATTTTTCACCGGACACGAAAACACCTCGCCGTCGGGAATGTTGCGGTCGCCCTTGCACATTTTCGCGCCGATGCCCTTGATGCTGAAGGTGAGGTCGGTGCCGGGACTTTTGAGCTGGACGCGGTCGGCGCGTTTCATGCGGCGTTCGAGCGGAACCATCGCGCGCGCCATGTTTGCGTAATCCATCGTGCAAACATCGAAATACAAATCTTCAAACGCCTCGGTGCTCATGCCCGCCGCCTGCGCCATGCTGGGCGTCGGCCAGCGGAGCACGCACCAGCGCGTTTTGTTCACGCGATAATCCAGCACCGGCCGCGTCACGCGCGAATGCAGCGCCAGACGGTCGCCCGGAACGTCGGAATTCTCGCTCATGTTGTCGCTGCCGCGAATGGCGATGTAGGCCTGGACCTTTTTCATGCGGAACAGCTCCAGGTCGCGGAGCAACGCGGCGTGTTTCCCGTTGGTTTCGCGCAGGATTTCACGAGTGATGCGCGTGTGGCGGACTTCGACGAGCGGCGTGCCGCCGGCGGCGCGGACGGCACGCATGAGTTCAATGGAAAATTCGTCCGGCACGTCAATCATGTCCAGCAGCACCCGGTCGCCCTTGTTAATCTGCGTGGAATAATTCACGAGCAGCTTTGCCAGTTTCCAGTAACGGGGATCGGTCATAATCCCTCAAGGCTAATCACAAAAGCAACTTTGTCCAGCGGAGTCATTGCGACTTGTTGAGATGGGAGGTTGTGATAAACTCCTGCGCATGAAGTTCAATTTCTGGCCGGTGACGGTGTTTTTGTTCCTGGCGCTGGCAGTGTGTGCCCAGACTGCGGCGTTCACTTATCAAGGCCAGTTGGACAGCAACAACGTGCCAGCTACCGGGGCTTACGATTTCCGGTTTCAGATTTATAATACGAATAATTCCGTGGTCGCCGGACCGCTGACGAACGCGCCGGCGGGCGTCACGAACGGCTTGTTCACCGTGACGTTGAATTTTGGCGCCAGCGTTTTTGACGGCAGCCCGCGCTGGCTGGAAATCGGGGTGCGCACCAACGGCAACACCAATGCCTATGCCGTGCTTTCACCGCGCCAGCCGTTGACTTCCGTTCCCTACGCCATCCAGTCCCTCAACGCTTCAAACGCGGTGGTATTGACCGCGCCGTTGCCGGCAACGAATCTAGCGGGGACGCTTCCCAACTCGCTGCTTTCGCCCAATGTCGCGGTCCTGACCAATAATGTGATTTTTTCCGGCGGCGTGACCGCAACGAATTTTACTGGCAACGGCTACGGCCTGTCGAATGTGCCGGGCACCAGCCTGACCGGCATCATCACCGGCAATGGCTCCGGCCTTTCCAGCGTGCCGGCCACCAGTCTTACTGGTACATTGCCCGACGCGCGGCTGTCGGCCAACGTGGCGTTGCAAAGCAGTCCCAGCTTGATTTTCGCCGGCGGCGTTTCCGCCACCAACTTCTCCGGTGGCGGCCACGGGCTGACCAATGTGCCGGGTGCGTTCTTCTGGGTGACGGTTGCAGCCAACACCCAGGCCCAGCCCAACGTCGGCTACATCTGCAACAATGGCCTGGCTCCGGTGACAATCACGCTGCCTTCGTCGCCAAGTGTTGGAGATGTGTATAAAGTCGCCGGGGTGGGCGCGGGGGGATGGATCATCAAGCAAAATGCCAATCAAATGATCGCCACCGGAAATCTTCCCGACAGCATCGGGCAGAGTTGGGCGGCGCGTGGGATAATCACCAATTGGTCGGCTGTCGCGTCATCCGCCGATGGAACAAAACTCGTTGCCACCGTGAAAGGCGGGCAGATTTACACTTCAACGGATTCTGGTGTGACTTGGACGCCGCAGGCCAGCAGCACCAACTGGTCATCCGTAGCCTCGTCGGCGGAACGGCACCTACCTGGTCGCAGGGGTGGGCAACAACGCCAGTTTGGTTGGTTATATTTACACCTCGGGCAATTCCGGCATCGGATCGTGGTTGCCACACGACAACGCGCGGCAGTGGGTTTCAGTGGCCTCGTCAGCGGACGGCACCAAACTGGTCGCGGCCGTGTATAGCACGGCTGGCAGCGGCAATCCCGGGATTTATACTTCAACCAGTTCGGGTGCGAGTTGGGGCCAGAGCAAAACGGTTCCATTTTGTTCCGCCGTCGCCTCTTCGGCGGATGGCACCAAACTGGTCGCGACGGTTTATAGCGGGCAAATCTGGACTTCGACAGATTCCGGCAATAGTTGGTTGGCGCGTGACAGCAGCCGGAATTGGACCGCGGTGGTGTCGTCCGCAGATGGGAACCGGTTGCTTGCGGCGGTCAGTGGCGGGTCACTTTACATTTCCTATAATTCGGGCACAAATTGGACGGCAGTGAATCCTGGGGCTTCGTTGTGGACGGCCTTGGCCTCTTCGGCGGACGGTTCGCGGCTGGTGGCCGTGACCAGTTCCGGCCAGGTTTACATCTCGACCGACTCCGGCGTCGCCTGGGCGCAAAGCTTGGGCCTGCCGTCGGCGTCCTGGACGGGCGCGGCGTGTTCGGCCGACGGCAGCAAGCTCGTATTGGCGGCCTATGGCGACAAGATTTACACTTCGTCGCAAGGCAGTACGACAACCGGCACGGCGGGTTATTTAATCGGCTCGCAGCACAGCGCCATTGAATTGATTTATGTGGGCAATTATTTGTTTCTGCCGTTGAGTCACGAAGGAACCATTCGCGCATATTAAAAAATCGGATGAATCGGGAAACATTGGATCATTGGTGCGAGCGGGGCATCTTGGCCTTGGTGCTCGGCATCCTGGTTTTTGGCCCGCTGGCCATGGGCGCGGTGGACGCGCCGGAATTTATCGTCATTCAAGGATTAACGGTGGCGGTAATGCTCGCGTGGGCGCTACGATTGTGGATCTGCCCGAAACCACGATTGCTCTGGCCGCCGCTGGGTTGGGCGGTGCTGGCGTTTGCGGCCCTGGCCATCGGGCGTTATCTCACGGCGGACATCGAATACATCGCGCGGTTGGAAATGATTCAGGTGTTGATGTATGCGTTCCTGTTTTTTGCCATCGTCAACAATTTATACCGGCAGGAATCGGTGCATATCGTCAGTTTCACGCTGATTTTTCTGGCGATGGGAATTTCGTGCTTTGCCGTCTATCAATTTTTAACGCACTCGAACCGGGTTTGGGATTATGTCTCGCCTTATCTGGGCCGGGCCTCAGGCACTTACATTTCACCGAACAATTTCGCAGGCTTTCTGGGAATGCTTCTGCCACTGGTCACGGCTTACATTTTGGTGGGGCGGATGAAGCCCGTCGTCCGGATTTTGCTCGGTTACGCTGCGCTGGTCATGCTGGCGGGAATGACGGTAACCTTTTCACGCGGCGGCTGGGTGGCGGTCGCCGTGGCGCTGCTGGTGCTTTTGGGAACTTTGATTTTTCATCGCAACCACCGGTTGCCCGCGCTTTTGCTCATGGTCATTTTGGTTGGCGGTGGAACGGTTTTTGTCAACAAATATTTGTCCAAGACATTCAGTTACATGCGACGCGTGGGAGCACCCGGGGAAACCGTGGAACTTAACTATGCGATCCGTCTCGACATCTGGACGGCGGCGGAGCAAATGTGGCGGGATCATTTTTGGTGGGGCGTCGGGCCGGCGCATTACGACTATTGTTTTCAGGAATATCGTCCGGAAAGTGTCCAGGCGAATCCAGACCGCGCCCACAATGATTATTTAAACCTGCTGGCCGATTGGGGTGCGGTAGGCGGACTCATCGTGTTCGCCGGCATGGTGACGTTCGGGGCGGGGTTGCGGAAAACATGGAAATATGTCCGTCCATCGGAAAATGATTTTGGCCGCGGCCTGAGCAATCGCTTTGCTTTTTTTCTCGGCGCGTCCGCCGGATTGTTGGCGCTGGCGTTGCATTCGGTGGTGGATTTCAATCTGCATATTCCGGCCAATGCCATTCTCGGCGTGACGTTGCTGGCATTATTGAGCAGCAACCTGCGATTGGCGACGGAACGCCACTGGCTGGGTGCGCGTCTGCCCGTCAAAATGCTCGCGACTTTGACACTGGTCGCGGGCGTTGCGTATTTGAGCTGCCAGGGCTGGCGGCGCGGGCGCGAAGCGGCCTGGCTGGCGCAGGCAAAACTATTGCCGAATTTTTCACCCGAACGTGCGGCGGCATGGAAGAAGGCGTTTGACGTCGAACCGATGAATTTTGAAACGGCCTACGACATTGGCGAAGCCTATCGGGTTCAAAGCTTCGACGGTGGACAAAACTATGAAGACTTGGCAAAAACGGCGATACAATGGTATGCGCGTGGCATGAAGCTCAACCCGCATAACGGCTACAATTATTTGCGTTACGGCATGTGTCTTGACTGGCTGGAAAGGCACGATGAGGCTGGGCCGTATTTCAACCGCGCTGACGCGCTCGACCCCAATGGCTATTACACTGCGGCCAATGTTGGCTGGCATTACGTTCAAGCCGGAAATTACGCTGCCGCCCGGCCGTGGCTGGAACGGTCCCTGCGTCTTGAGTGGCATGGGAATGGCATTGCCCACTCCTACTTGGACATCGTTGAGGGTAAACTCGTCGAAAATGCCTCCAGCCACGGCGTTTTGCCGGCAGGTTTTTGAGCGCAAAAAAGCAATAAATTCCGGGTTGACATTTGGCGGTTTGTCTTTATACTGACGGTTAGCAGAAAATTGGGAACATTGTATTCGAAACAAAGTATTGTTATGAAACACATTCAGACTTTCGTCTCTGCGGCAATTTGCGGCTTTGTCTTGACGCTGGCCGAGTGGCGCGTGCGCGCAATCAAGCCACCCAGGTGTGGCCACCGTGGTTCGCATCGCGGGCGAGGCACGATACTCGTTGGGAGATGGCGTCTGGCATCCGCTGGTGGCAGGCAAAATTCTCGCGGCAGGCGCCGTCATCCAGACCGGGCATGACGCAACGGTGGACATCATATTGGGCAAGAAAATACTCATGCCTCAAGCCACCCCATTGCCGGATCGAGTCTCTCTGGCAACGGATGAAAAAGTGCGCGACTATGTCTCTTACAAACCTTTTGCGGAACAAAACGCCGTTCGTATGACGGGCGACACGGTGCTGGCCATTGACAAGCTGACGATTTCAGATACGGGAGTGGACACCGTTAGCGACACGGAACTGGATTTGCGACAGGGTGGCATCTACAACAGCGTCAAAAAACTTCCCGGCGCGTCCCAATACATTATTAAAATCCCCAATGGCATAGCTGGCGTTCGCGGCACGCTATTCCATATCAACGCCACCGGCGAGTGTGCCGCATATAAAAATTCCGTGGTGCTTTCCATCATCGGCTCGAATGGTCAGCCGGAAACCGTGGTTGTGGGTGAAGGCACCCAGTATGATCCCAAAACCGGCAAGACCACCCCATTGCCATCCAGTCTGAGTTACGAGTTGGATCAAGTTTTCGCCGCACTTCGGACATTGTACTATGGAGAGGTTAATTTCACATTTGACAGAACCGCAATTCCCATTTCGCCGACCTTGGGGCATACCCTGTATTTGTATTAAGACCACAGCGGGTGGGGGTGATGGTTTTGTCTGACACCTGTTACCGCCACACCTTGATTTTCTGATTGCTACCCCAGAGCAGCCTTGAGTTGCTCTGGTTTTTTATTTAATTAAGCGTGGTGAAGTTCAAACCTTTCAAACGCGCGCCGGTCATTCTGACCATTTTTGTTCTCGCGTTCGTTTGCGGCGTCCGGCTCCTGCGACTGGATTCTATCGACCGGCTGGAGCGCATGACCTACGACCTGCGCGCGCGGGCGGCTTTGCATTTTCCCGCGCCCGCCGCCACCAACCTGGCTTTCGTCTCGATGGAAGAATCCAGCATCGCTGCAATCCGACACGGACTGTTGGGGCGGCCTTACGGCCTTTACTGGCCGCGCCACGTTTACGGGCGGCTGGTAGAAGAACTTTCCGCACAGGGAGCAGAAGTCATTGCCTTCGACGTGCTGTTTGGCGAGTTGCGCCCCGACCACGCGCCGGTTCAAATGGCCGACGGCAGCACGATGGAATCCGATAGCTTTTTCGCGTTGCAAATGGGTCGCGCCGGCAACGTCATCTCTGCATTCACCACCGAAGTCACACCACCCGATCTGTTTGCGACCAATTGCTTCGCGCTCGGCGACATCTCCACGGAAAAAGATTCCGACGGAGTTTTGCGCCGCACCAAAAGTTTCAATTTGAAATGGCATCCGGCTTTCAAATCCGTCGCCCGGCAGTTTAAAATCAATCTGGAAAACGCCCGCATCGAACCGGATAAAATTCTGCTGCCGCAGCCCGATGACAAGGACGTCACCGTGGCGCTCGACCGTGATGGAAATTTTGATCTCACGGATTTTGTCGGTGATAAAATTCCCCGGGGTTGGAAACGCCGCGACAAACCATTCGAACGCGTCTGGGACCTGGGCATCGTCATGGCCGCGCGGGATTTGAAACTGGATTTGGATCATGCCGATGTGGATTTGCCCCGCGGAAAAATTGTTTTGCACGGCGCGCACGGTGTCGAACGCACGATTCCTGTTGATGCCAAGGGTTATTTTTACATTCACTGGCAGTTGACGGCGACCAACGCGAGCATCGTGCGTGCGCCGATTGAAGATGTGCTCAAACAGGACAAACTGCGGCTGCTCGGCCAGACGAATGGGTTGCGGGATGAGTTTCGGGACAGGCTGGTGGTTGTCGGTTCGGCGGCACAGGGCAACGATCTGACCGACCACGGTGCGACGCCGCTGGAAAAGGACACGCTGCTCGTCAGCAAGTATTGGAACGTTGCCAGTTCCGTCATCACCGGCCAATTCATCCGCCGCGCATCGCTGCCAACGGAAATGGCGTTGATTATTTTTCTCGGGGTGTTGACGGCGTTTCTCACCTGGCAGATGCGGGCCTTTGTGGCTTCGGCGGCGGTTCTGCTGTTGCTGCTGGCCTATGTTGCCGCCGGATTTTTTACTTTCGTGGAATTTCGTTACTGGCTCCCGTTGGTGTTCCCCGTCGCGGGCGCGATGCTGTTCGAGCACTTGAGCCTCGTCACGTATCGCGTGGTTTTTGAGGAGCGGGAACAACGCCGCGTCAAATCCGTTTTCTCCAAAATCGTGTCACCGGACGTGATGAATGAATTGCTCGGTGCGGAAAAGCTTTCCCTCGGCGGCACGCGCCGCGAAGTGACCATGTTCTTTGCGGACGTGCGCGGGTTCACCACGTTGACCGATGAAATGCAGCAGCGCGTGGCGGATTTCATCCGCGAGCACCAGCTCGAAGTGGATGTGGCGGAAACGTGCATTGAAGAATCCGCGCAAGAGACGCTCGAAACGGTGAATCTCTACCTCACCACCGTTGCTGACGCGGTGAAAAAACACGGTGGCACGCTCGACAAATACATCGGCGACTGCGTCATGGCGTTTTGGGGCGCGCCCACCCCAAACGAAAGGCACGCCTCGGATTGCGTGTGGGCGGCAATTGACGCGCAGCGCGCCATCCGCGATTTGAACGAAAAACGGTCGGCGCAGAATAACGCGCGGGAAACCGAAAACCGCGCGCGTCTTTCCGCCGGGCTGCCGCCCAAGCCGCCGTTGCGCGCGTTGCAGCTTGGCACCGGCATCAACACCGGTCTGGCGACCGTTGGACTGATGGGCTCGGATGCTCACATTTTGAATTACACCGTTTTCGGGCGCGAAGTGAATCTCGCCAGCCGGCTCGAAAGTGTTTCCGGCAGCGGCCGCATTATCATCAGCAACACGACGTACAACCATTTGCTGCGCGAAGACCCGGCGCTGGCCTCGACCTGCATCGAAATGTTCCCGGTCACAGTCAGAGGCATTCGCGATGCCGTGCGGATTTACGAAGTGCCGTGGCAAACGCCGCCGGCAAAATGAATCTTCGGATCACGCGCATCAGGGGTCTTTCACTCGTTGCAATGCTGGAAGCTTCTAAAAAATTCAAAGGACTTGTCGTCCTCGATTGTCCTATGGGGCAAAATGATGCCGCATGAGCGACACGGATGAGGAACAAATCTGGGTGTTGCAAAGCCGGGAGGGCAATCCTGCGGCTTTTGAATCGCTCATTCGCGCCCACCAGCCCCGAAAGCTTTCGGGGCTGCCGCGCCGGAGCAAAGCGAAGGCGGACCACACGATAGCAACACTTCGAGCTTCGACTCGGCAAGCCAGCTTGAATTGGGGAGCGCAACGCAAAGCGAAAAATGCCGCGCCGACTCGTCGCGCCGAAGTCTGACGCAGGCGGAAGGATTCAGCATTTCTCCTTTCTTCCAGTTTCCCCTCGGCTTAAGATGCTTGCCGCGTGGGACGAAAGTCTTTTACGCGGCATGGCTTATGGGAAATAGTCAGAATTAATCAAACGGCTCCCATCTCGGCTTTGAAGCCGAACCGTATTTTAACGACCAACCGTGGAACTAAACGAATCTCAAACCCGCGCGCTTTTCTCACTGCAACGAATGTATCGAATAGCGAAGTGCGTTTGCACGAAGCGCCAAAGCTTCCTGAACCACGCGCGAAGTTGCTTGGATTCAACCAAAAGACGTTTTGCTATCCCACAATGCAACGGTTGGCAGAGTCGGTGTTGTGCCCAACTTCATTGGAAAGGCTGTGGTCGGAACTTCATTAACGTTTTACAGATTGAATGCAAAGCGATTCGTTCCCAGCTTTTTTGCAGCCATGCTCAGGGCTCGATTCTTTCAAGGTCAACTTGAGGCTTTGATGAAACAGACGACAAGGAATCAAGTTCCTGTCACCCGTCAATACGGGCTGTGGCTTTTCGAACCACCCCTTCCGAAGCAGGAGCAATTCGCCGCGCTGGTGGCGCGGCACGAGCGTCTGCGCGCGGTGCAGCGCGAGTCCTTGCGCCAGTCCGAGCACCTCTTCCAGTCCCTCCTCCACCACGCGTTCAAATAAGTGTTTATTGGGTTTTACCCCTTGCCTTGCCGCACCTGTTCCTTTTTCTCCTCCAACCCGGCTTGGAGCGATTTGCGTTCCTTGACCAGTTGTTGCTGGAGCAGTTCGACTTTTTCCGAATCTCCCGCTGCCGCGGCTTTCGCGATTTCATCCCGCAACCCGATTTCGCGTTCGGCAATTTTCGCGGCGTACCTGGAATCCAGCTCCGCCAGTTGTTTCTTCTGCGCGTCGGTGAGTTTGGTGGTGGGCGCGGCCTTGCTGAGCCGTTCCATGGCGAGTTCGTAGGCGGTCTTCATTCGATTTAAAATTCCAGATTTCGGATTGCGGACTGGTCGCGTCGTTGTCTCGCACCCGCAAGATCATGCGACCCGCACACTAACGCACGTTGGCCCTTCAGCACAAGCAGTGCGTGCCGGCCAATATATTATTACCCGCCATGCCAGACATATAATTATGGCTTATCGGAATTGTTAGCGAATAAAAAGTAATCCAAGCCGTCATCGTAATATGCTGTAAGCCAATCACATATATCAATGATTAGGGTTTGACACGTTCACCATTCGTGGCTTACTTTGATGGGGCCAAGGCGTTGTGCTGATTCGGCTTCAGCCGCCGGCCATTTTGCACCGAGGAAATTGTTAACTAAAAGTCCATGAGCGACACAATCGCAACGGCATCCTTGTCGGGCGGAACCCCGAAGGTTTCGAGAATCAACGAAGCTGTCATCCGCATCGCCGGCAATTCACAGGACGGCATCCAGGTCATCGGGGGCTTTCTGGCGCGGCTCGCCGGCCGTAGCGAGCAGGAAGTCATGACGTTCATGACGATTCCGGCCACAATTTCCGGCGGACCGTCCATCTTCCAGGTGCGCATCGGCTCGGGCGAAGTTCTGAGCTCCGGCGATGAAGCCGACCTGCTGCTCGCGTTTTATGAACACTCGTACGAGGACCACATTGGTTCGCTTAAAAAAGGCGGCATCGTGCTTTATGATTCCGATCACGTCGAGCCGAAGCCCGAATGGCAGCGGGACTATCATCACGTCGGCGTTCCGATTGCCTCGCTGACGGTTGAAGCCATTGGCGGCACGGCCAAGGACAAGGGCAAAAACATTTATGCGCTCGGCCTCCTGGCGCGGGTGTTTGACCTCAACGTGCCAAAACTGGAACAACTGGTCATCGAACGTTTCACCGGCAAGGACGAAAGCGTCGTTAGAAACGCGCTGGCGGCGTTCCGCGCCGGGCATTCCTACAACGTCGGCAACCTGTTTGAAACGTTTCAATTCTCGGAAAGCCGCAAGCGCGACGGACGGCAGGTCGTGATGAACGGCAACGAGGCGCTGGGCTACGGCCTCATCGCCGCGGGCGTGCGCTTCGGGGCGGGCTACCCGATCACGCCGTGGACGGACGTAATGGAATTGCTCCGGCGCGAACTGCCCAAATACGGCGGCTCGTTCATCCAGTGCGAGGATGAAATCGCCTCGGTTTCGATGGCCATGGGTGCGAGTTATGCCGGGCGCGTCGCGGTCACGGGCTCCAGCGGTCCGGGCATTTCCCTCAAAATGGAATCGGTCGGCTGGGGCGTGATGGCCGAGGTGCCGGTGGTGGTGGTGGATGTCCAGCGCGGCGGGCCGTCCACCGGCCTGCCGACCAGCGTCGAGCAATCCGATCTGAACATTGCCCGCTTCGGCAGCCATGGCGATTCGCCTCGTGTCGTGCTGGCGCCGGCCAACGTCGAGGATTGTTTTTACGTTGCCATCGAGGCCGTCAATATTGCGCGCAAATACAACGTTCCGGTTTTCATTTTGAGCGACCAGGCCATCGCCACGCGCATCGAGGCGTTTTTGGAGCCGGACCTCGAAAAAGTCTGCCAGGACATTTCGCCGGACCTGACGATGGTTCCCGATTTCACGCCGTATGATTTGTCCGCGCCGGACGGGGTGGTGCCGCGGGTTGTGCCCGGCACACGCATTGCCAGCGGCAAATATCCCGTTGCAACCGGCCTCGAACACGATGAAGCCGGCCACCCGACCGCTGCGCCCAAGATGCACCAGGCCATGGTCGCCAAGCGGCGCAAGAAATTGCTGGCCCTTCAGGCGACATTGCCCGTGCCAAAGGTTTACGGTCCGCCGGAGGGCAACGTCCTGCTCGTCGGCTGGGGTTCGACGCAAGGTCCGATTCGCGAAGCCGTTGATCGTGCCCGCGCCGCCGGCGACAGCATCTCGTCGTTGCACATCAAACATCTCAATCCGCTGCCGAATGGTTTGGACAACATTTTCTCCGGCTTCCACCACGTGTTCGTCGTGGAGATGAACGATGAGGGGTTTTACGGATACGGCCAGCTGGCCGGCCTGCTGCGCGCCCGTTATTGCGATCCCCGGATCCGGGGCATCAACAAGACCGACGGCCTGACGTGGAAGGTGAAGGAACTCCTTGCCGCGGTGAAAATGAAACTGTCCTCGAACGGCGGAGCGGCAAAAAAGGTCTTAACTTCAGGAGACGCATGAATTTATGAGCGAAGCCATTGCCGAAATCCCTCCGCGCGTCCCGCCGAGCGGGGTTCCCGTCGCGCCGCCGCCCGATTCCGGGCTCAAGGCGCTGACGAAAAAGGAACTCGCCGCCGATCACCCGACGTGGTGTCCCGGCTGCGGCGATTTCTCGGTGCTGGCGCTGTATTTCAAGCTCATCGAAAAGCGCAAACTCCAGCACGATAATTTTGTCAGCGTCGCGGGCATCGGCTGTTCGAGCCGGTTCCCGTATTTTGTGCAGGCGCACGGGGTGCATTTCATCCACGGGCGCGCGCTGCCGTTTGCCAGCGGCATTGCACTTTCCAGGCCGGATTTGCACGTGTTTGTATTCGGCGGCGACGGCGACGCGTTTTCCATCGGCGGCAATCATTTCACCCACACCGCGCGCAAAAACGTCAAGCTCACCTACGTGGTCATGGACAACTGGGTTTATGGCCTGACGAAAAAACAGACTTCGCCCACCTCGCCGCTCGGCTTCAAGAGCAAGACCGACCAGTGGGGCGCGGTGGATTATCCGATCAACCCGATCAAGCAGGCGATTTCCGCCGGCGCCACGTTTGTTGCCCGCACCACGTCCACGAATCCGAACCACGTGCTGGCGATGATGGAAGCCGCGATGGACCACGACGGTTTCAGCTTCATCGAATGCCTGAGCGAATGCGTGGAATTTTACGAAGGCGCGTTCGACGCCGCGAACCCGCGCAAAGGCGGCATGTTCATGGAAATTCCGAAGAACCACGACACTGCCGACGAAGTGAACGCCTACCGGCTGGCCGGCGCGGATTTCCCCGGTTACTTTGGCATCTTTTACAACGTCAACAAGCCGACCAAAAACGCGAAGGAAGGCGACATCAACAAGGCCGCGATGGAAAAAGTCAAAGGCTTGAAAGACTGGCAGATTCTTCAGAAGAACTTCGACCGCTTGAAGTAAGCGATCCCGTTTGCGACATAAGATTTGTGAGTCCGTTGGACAGGCGGATTGTGTGTTTAATTTGATGGCGAGGGCGCTGCCACAGAGGGTGCCGGTGGGAACTCATGATCGGGCTTGTCGGCGCGGTAGAGTACGAGCGACCGCCGGTTATTCGCGGCCACGGCCGTCTGTCCGGCAGCCGTGGCCAGTTGTACCGCCTGTTCCGCCGTAGCCACCGCTTCCGGAAAGCGTCCGGCTTCGGCATAAGCGGAGGCCAGCGTCCCGATGAACAAGGGATCGCGGTGGTGGGTCAGTTCACACGCGCGTTCGGCCAGGCGGACGGCCTCGGCCCCGTTGCGCAGCGAGTCATCGGAACTGGTGGCCAGAATCAAGGCCAGATTGTTCAGGGTCTTGGCCATCTTGGGGTTTAAGTCCAAAGCATGCCGGTATTGGACGACGGCTTCGCCGACTCGGCCTGATTGGTAGAGCACGGTGCCCAGGAGAAAGTAGGTCTCAGCAACGTTCGGATTGATCTGGATTGCCTGGTGGAAATTGTCCAACGCCTCCCCGATGCGCCCACGGTCTTTTAAATAAACGCAAACGCCCAGATTGGCATGGGCCATCCAGCAATCCGGGTTTCGGGCCAGTGTTGTCCGCCAGAGAATCTCCATGTCCGTGTACATCCCGCATTGCCGCCAGGTCAGGAGTCCCAATATCGGCAGCACAATGCCCGCGAAACCATAAACCACTGCCGGTCGGCGCAGCCATTCGGCAACCCGCGTCACCAGCACCGCCACCAGCGCCATCAGCCCCAGACTGGACAGGTAAACCCAGTGGTCCCATACAAATGAAAAAAACATGCCATACGCGTTCAGAAATCCCAGCACCGGAAACAATGTCCCCACGAAATAGAACAGTGCGGTTGCCGGCCCGCGCCCGATGCGTCTCCGGGCCAGCCAGAGCGTCCACAAGGCGCCGGTCGCCGTCACCGGATACAGCCATTGCCACCACACCCCCGGATTGGGTTGCCAGCGCGGGTAAACGAAGCACAGATTCGCCGGCCAGAACAGTTTGCCGAGGTAAAACCAGAAGGCATGACCGGCAATCAAACAGCGTTGGGGAAAGGTTAGGACAAAATCCGGTCCTTGAGCTCCCACATGATTTTTCTCCAGCCAGGCGGTCACGGCACAAGCACCGATGGCCAGGGCGAAGAACGGCAGGGTCGGCAACACGTCCGCCCGCCACCGGATTTGTCCGCGTTGCCACCAGCCCAGCAGCAGGATGGCCGCCGGCAGCGAAAAGGTTGTTGTCTTGGCCAGGAGCGCGCCCAGAAACAGGAAGAAAGCCAGGCTGTAATAAAGTGAAACTTGAAACGTAAAACGTGACAGGATGGAGTCCGTTTGCGTCACTTGACGTTTGCCACTCGTCACCCGCCACTCGCCACCCGTCACACTTTGCGCATAGCGCAGGTAAGCCAGCAACGCGCCGAGGTAGAGGGCCAGCGAAAGCACATTTTTGCGTTCGGTGATCCAGGCGGCGGATTCGACCATGACCGGATGGAGGGCGAAGAGGGCCGCCGCCAGCCAGGCCCCCGGCAGTTGCAGCCGGAGCAACAACCGCCAGAACAATATCGCGGCCAGGGCGTGCAGCAGGACGTTCTCCACGTGGTAGGGTGGCGTCCAGAACTTCCAGAGCTGGTAGTCCAGCCAGAACGTCGTGCCCGAGAGCGGGTAATACTGTTGCAGCGCGGTCAGGTCACACCAGATCGAGCGCAGACCGGATGCGTTCCGGAACAGTCCGGACAGGTTGGTCGTCCACGAATTATCGTCCCAGATGAAACCGCCGCGCAGGGCGGGGAGGTAGGCCAGAAAGGTCGCCAGAACAATCAGTACACCGGGGATGACCCGTCGTGCCCATTGCTTCTTTGGTAAAAAGTTCTGACGTGACACTCCGGGGTTATAAACAGAAAGGCATCGCCGATACAAGCAGCGACCGGCATGGGAATTGAAGCGGACGCAACTTGAACCGCAGTACAGTTTTCCTGGGAGCGCTGGCGTCCCGCCGGCGAGTTCCGGCTTTCGGCCCCTGACTGGCCGGCGGGACGCCAGCGCTCCCAACGGGCGGCGACAGTGCCAAGTTGTGCGCGGCGGAAACGGTAAACAATTTGCTGGCGCGTCAATCGTGAATCGTAAATCGTGAATCCCGATGCCGATTTACGAATTTGCCTGTCCGAAGTGCCGCCGGATTTTCAGCTTCCTGTCGAAGCGCGTGAATCCCGCCCGCCCGCCCGCCTGCCCCAAATGCGGCAACAAAAAAATGTCCAAGCAGATCAGCCGCTTCGCCACGAGCAAAGGCTTGAAGGAGCCATCCGCCCCAACCGGCGCCGGCGCGCCGGACGGCCCGCCCATGCCGGATCTCGACGATCCCCGAGTTGAGCGCGCGATGATGGAAATGGAGCGCGACATGGAGCATCTGGACGAAAACAATCCGCGGCACATGGCGCACATGATGAAGAAGATGAAGGACCTCATGCCGCCGGGTTCGATGCCCAAGGAACTCGACACGGCCATCAAACGGCTCGAAGCCGGCGAAGACCCGGAAAAAATCGAGGCCGACATGGGCGATTTCATGGGCGGTCTGGGAAATGGCGGTAGTGGCGGCGATTACTCGAAGGACGGGGGGCTTTATGATTATTAAAAGTCGCCTGACTCTGCTCGTCCTACAAATAGCATGCACATTGTTTGCGATTGTTTTTTTGAGCATTTCGCTGATTCGACCAGATTGGTTGGGCGTGCCTTGGTATTTTCGAATTCTCGCGTTCATTCCTGCTGCGATATTAGGACTGTACGCAGTTAAACTCAGTGACGAAGACGCGAAACAGAAAATCAGATCACACTTTTCTGGCAGGCCGGTTTTGAACGAGAATGAGTTTGGACAAAGATACTTTTCTTCAGACAGAATCGATGTAGCGGCGAAACTTCGGAAAATCCTCGCCCGCCATGTCGATATTGACCTCTCACCAATGCAACCTTCCGATCGTTTCATTGAGGATTTGCGAATGGATGATTTAGATTCGATGTCCACAGTTGAATTTGTCATCGAAGTCGAAAAGGAATTTGGAATTAAGATTCCGGATGCCGATGCGGAAAAAATGCTCACGTTTCAGAGCGTCGTTGATTGCGTTGCCGAAGCTATTAAAGCCAAAGCAGTTTGAAAGCATGGCTCACATCCACGATAAAATTGATTTCACAGTCGCCATTTTTGTCGTTCACGACGGAAAGATTTTGCTGATCCATCATCGCCAGCTCGACGAATGGCTGCCGCTCGGCGGACACATCGAATTGGACGAAGACCCGGAGCAGGCCGCGTTGCGCGAGGCGAAGGAAGAAAGCGGTCTGGAGGTTGAGTTGCTCGGCGAACGTCCGCCCACCACCGGGCCGGGCACCCGCGCGCTCATCGCGCCGCGATTCCTCGACATCCACCGCATCAACGACACACACCAACACATCAGCATGATGTATTGGGCAAGGCTGAAGAATGTGGCACGGGCGTCCCGCCCGTTCGGTTCTGAAACGCACGGGCAGGATGCCCGTGCCACTCTGGCCGCCGATGAGCATTACGACATCCGCTGGTGTTCCGACGCGGATCTGGACAAGCTACAGCCGCCGATGTCGGACGCGGTGAAATGGTATTGCCGCGCCGCCATCCGGGAAATTTCAAGCCAGTCATGAGCACCCGCGAAAGCCGCCAGTTCAAGACCGTTTGTTTCGCCATTGAAGGCATGACGTCCTTCTCGGTGTCCCTTTTTTCCTATTACATTTATTTTCTCATGCGGGACCGGTTTGGATTCAACGGCCGGGACAATCTCGCTTTTGCCGCGTTGATCGGCCTCATTTATGTCGTTGCTTCGTTGCAGGGCGGACGGTTCGGACAGCGGCGCGGCTATTTCAACGCGCTCAAACTCGGCTTCGGCCTCATGATTCTGGCGCTGGCCGGCGGCTGGTGGTTCGACTCCGCCTCTGGCTTGGTGCTGGCCACCGGGGTGTTTATCGGCGGCACGTGTTTCATCTGGCCGACCATCGAGGCGCTCGTGAGCCAGGGCGAGGACGCCGTCGGCCTGCCGCGCATGGTGGGCACTTACAACGTTGCTTGGGCCGCTACGAATGTGCTGGCGTTGTTCAGCGGCGGCACGCTGGTGGAACAATTTGGATACAAAACCATATTTTTCGTGCCGATCGCCGTTTTCATCGTCCTGCTGGCCCTGGTTTTCCGGCTGCAACGACACGCGCACGCTGCCCGCGCCGACGGCCACGAACCAGCGCCCGCGCCCGCGCCCGACCCGCATCGTCCGTCGCCCGCGAAAACCCGGGCGTTCCTCCGCATGGCGTGGCTGGCGAACCCGTTCGCCTACCTTGCCATCAACACCTTCATTCCCTTGCTGCCCACGTTGGCGGCGCACTTCCACCTCTCGCCCATGTTTGCGGGATTTGCGTGTTCGTTGTGGGGCTTTGCGCGGCTCGGCACCTTCATCGCGCTGTGGGCCTGGACGGACTGGCATTACCGGTTTCGCTGGCTCGTGACGGCGTTTGCGACACTCATCGTTTCCTTCGCGGTAATACTCATCGTTCCCAGTCTTGCCGTGCTGTTACTGGCGCAAATCTTCTTCGGCGCGGCCATCGGCCTGATTTATTACTCGTCGCTGTTTTACTCGATGGACGCGAGCGAGGCCAAGGGCGAACACGGCGGCATCCACGAAGCCGCCATCGGCGTGGGCAACTGCATCGGGCCGGCGGTGGGCGCGGCGTCGCTGCAATGGATGCCGCAATACGCCAACAGCGGCGCCATCGCCGTCAGCGCCCTGCTGCTGCTCGGCCTCGGCGCGCTGGTGGGCATCTGGAAGACCGCGCGGTGAAAGTTGCGGAACACAAAACATTCGAACATTCAACATTCAACGCCCAACGTCGAATGGGCCACGCAACATGGCAATTTCATTGGATGTTCGAAGTTGAATGTTGAATGTTCGATGTTCCCCCTTCCGGCTGCAACTTTTCCCGCCCCGTCTCTTTGCGCCTTTGTCTATCTTTGCGTCTTTGCGTTGTAAAACAGCGAACCGAAACCGAACGCAAAACTCTGGACGACCGCCAGAAAATGACCGAGCTGGAGCGCATCCGGCACTCCGCCGCCCACGTCATGGCCACCGCCATCGTCCGGCTCTGGCCCGACGCCCAGTTCGCCTCCGGCCCGGCGGTGGAAAACGGCTTTTACTACGACGTCGAACTCTCGCACCGCATCTCGCCGGAAGATTTCCCGAAGATCGAGGAGGAGATGAAAAAGGAAATCAAGGCGAACCACACTTTCGAGAAAATCACCGTCACGCGCGAGCAGGCGCTGGAAGATTCCCAGAAAGGCCGGCTCGGCGCGCTCGGCGAGCGTCCGGGCAATCCGAGCAAATTCAAGATTGGCAACCTGCAAGACATTCCCGCAGGCGAGCCGATCACGTATTACAAGAGCGGCGATTTCATTGACCTGTGCGCCGGGCCGCACGTGATGCGCACCGGCAACATCGGCGCGTTCAAGCTCACCACCGTGGCCAGCGCCTATTACAAGGGCGACGAGAAAAACCCGCAGCTCCAGCGCATTTACGGCACCGCGTTCAAGAACAAGACCCAGCTCGAAGAATATTTCAAGATGATCGAGGAGGCCAAGCGCCGCGACCATCGCAAGATCGGCGCGGAGATGGGCCTGTTCGCGCATCGACACCGAATACGTCGGGCCGGGCCTGCCGCTGTGGCTGCCCAAAGGCACGGCGATTGTCGAGGAACTGGAAAAGCTGGCCAAGGAAACCGAATTCGCCGCCGGCTACGTCCGCGTCCGCACGCCGCATCTGGCCAGGGAGAAAATGTATAAAACCTCCGGCCATCTGCCGTATTACGCGGAGTCAATGTTCCCGCCGATGGAACTCTAGAGGGAGGAAGGCCAAGCACAAGTTCAAATTAACTGATTCTGCTCATTCCATTGGACAAGCAGACAAATCAATGAAAGAAAGTTGTGCGGAAGATTTTTCCCAGACTGAACGAACCGTAATCACTACGCTCCAAGAATTTGGAATTATGCTTTTGGCAACAACCACCGCAAGTTCGAGTTCATTTGGACAAAACTGGAATTGCTTCAATTTTTTCAAGAAGTTAACGATGGAGCTGAATTGAGCAGAACCAGAACGCTATTACCTCAAAGCCATGAACTGCCCGCATCATCACCGCATTTTTGCGGCGGAGCCGCGCAGTTACCGCGATTTGCCGTTGCGCCTCGCGGAATACGGCACCTGCTATCGCTACGAGCAGTCGGGCGAGTTGTTCGGCCTCATGCGCGTCCGGTCGCTGAACATGAACGACGCGCACATTTATTGCACGCCGGAGCAGTTCGCCGCCGAGTTCAACGCGGTGAACGAGATGTATCTGAAGTATTTCAAGATTTTCGGCATCGAGAAATACGTCATGCGCTTCAGCACCTCGGCGCCGGAGGGCATGGGCAAGAAATACGTCAACGAACCGGCGCTCTGGAAGCAGACCGAGGACATGGTCCGGCAGGTGTTGATTGATTCCAAGATCAACTACGTGGAAGTGGCGAACGAGGCGGCGTTCTACGGCCCGAAGATTGACGTGCAGGTCTGGAGCGTCATCGGCCGCGAATTCACGCTGGCGACCAACCAGGTGGACTTCGCCGTGCCCAAACGTTTCGGCCTGGTCTATCGCGACAAGGACAACACGGACAAGACGCCGTTGTGCATCCATCGCGCGCCGCTCGGCACGCACGAACGGTTCATCGGATTTCTCATCGAGCATTACGCCGGCAACTTCCCGCTCTGGCTCGCGCCCGAGCAGGTGCGCGTGCTGACCATCGGCGAGGAAGAACCGCTGGTGAACTACGCCAAGGCCATCGTGGCCGAACTTCGCGCCAATTTCGTCCGCGTGGAAGCCGATTTCTCGTCGAACAAGATCAACGGCAAAATCCAGGACGCCGAGCAGGCGAAAGTCCACACCATGCTCGTCATCGGCGGCCGCGACCTGGACGCCGGCAATGTCTCGGTGCGTCTGCATGGCAAAGGCAACCTCGGCGCCAAGTCGAAGGGCGAAGTCGTAGCGGATATTCTGTCGGCAATCAAAGAGCGGCGGTCGTAAGCGAAGGCAAATTATGAAACCTGCAGGCAAAGCCAAAGTAAAGATTCAGCGTCCGCCGATTCTCACGGCGAAGACGCAGAAGCTCGTCGCCGCCTTGCAGGATAAACTGAAGCTGCCAGTCCTGGTTTATTGGGTGTCCACCGGCGGTTCGATTTGCCAGAACGACGTGATTGCGATGTCGAAGTTGCTCGGACAGGCCAAACGCCAGGCCAAAGTGGCGTTGTTCTTGAAATCAGACGGTGGTAATCCCGAAGCCGCGCTGCGATTCGTTCATTTGCTCCGGCAAAAGTTTGATCGCATCACGCTGCTGGCCCCGTTCGAATGCGCTTCCGCCGCGACGATGGTGGCACTAGGTGCGAACGAGATCCACATGGGACCGACTTCGTACCTTACGGCGGTTGACTCTTCGCTCAAGCACGATCTTTCTCCGGTGGATCACAACAACTACCTCGTGTCCGTCAGCCAGGACGAGGTCATGCGCATCTTGCGCTTGTGGAAGGAGCAGAAAGGCGGAGGCAATCCGTATCCGGAGGTTTACAAATATCTCCACCCGCTGGTCATCGGCGCCTTGGACCGGTCCAACTCGCTTTCGATGAGAATCTGTCAGGAGTTGTTGAGTTATCATGTTCCCTCCCGGGCGAAGGCCTTGAAAATCAGCCGGGCGCTAAACTACGATTATCCTTCGCATTCGTATCCCATTACGGCGCGCGAAGCGCGCAGGTTGGGGTTGAATGTCCGTGAACTCAATGCCAGCGTGGACGCGTTGTTGCGCGACCTCCACTACGTCTACTCCGAAATGGCCCATGCAACGGTTACGGATTACGACACCCTGAATTATCACAACGGGGAAATCTGCAATATTCTGGAGTTGGTTGAACGGCAGGTATTTTATCAAGTGGACAAAGATTGGCATTACCGCAAAGAAGAGAAACGTTGGATTCCAATGAACGACCGGTCGGCTTGGTATCTCTGCACTGAGCGCAACAAAAAATGGGTTCCCGAAAAATTCTTTATTCGTTGACGGGAAACCAGTTGCTTTTGCGTCCATTTGCACGGCAAATGGCAACATTGGCGCGAAGCTGAAGGCTGAAGTCGTGGCGGACATTCTGGCTGCGATCAAAGAACGAAGAGCATGAGTGGACAACAACCCGGCTATTGGATTGAAAACGGAGTCTTGTGGTATGCCAGCGACTCGTCGGGCGACTTCAATTCCAAGCACAAGATTGAAGAGGCGGACCTTTCAACCCTGAAGGTATTCAATCAGACGTGGGCCAAGGATGACAAACGCGTTTGGGCCGCAGGCTTGAAAGTGCGGAAGGTTTATGCTCCAGCTTTCCAGGCGTTGAATGCCAGCTTTGGCCGTGACAACGAATGTGTTTTCGACAGCGGGGGGCGCACGGTGAAAGGCATCAATGCCGCCGCATTTGAGGTGCTGGATGAAGGGTTGGTACATTTTGACCATGATTGGGACACGAAAATTGCGGGATATGCCCGGTGTGAGGGGAAGATCTACCACTATGAGCGCTTCGATCATAAAACCATGTGCCTGCGCGGCGCCGACGCCGGGACGTTCGAGGTGCTGAAATGGGGGCTGGCGCGGGACGAGAAAAAAGTGTTCAAAGGCCGGTACGTTATCAAAGCGAATCCGCAGACGTTTCGTCAGATAACGAGCCTCTACTCCACGGACGGACAGCGGGTGTTTTACGACACACGAATCGTGCCGGAAGCTGATCCTGCGACTTTTGAATTCATGGGGGGCCGATTTTGGGCAAGGGATAAGAGCCGTGTATTTTTTCAGTCCGAGGTTGTCACCGGCCCGGATCCAGCAACGTCTCGCGTGGTGGGAGATCTTCTCGCCGATGCGTCTGCAGTTTTTTTAGACGTCTATGGAAAGGTAATTGCAGGACTGGATGCTGCAACCGTGGAACACCTGGGTTACTGTTTCTATCGGGACAAGTCGCGTGTCTATTCCAGGTTTGACAAGGCTTTCGTCGAAGGCGCCGATCGCGACACGTTTGAGAACCTTCCGCCCAAACATCCGAGTGGCGGGGACGCGTGGGACAAGAATTGGATCTACTACAATACCCGGCCCCGAAAACGGCGCGGCGAATTTCAGGAGTGACGGGTTTTGGCCATTAAGCCGGCAACGTGAGCGTCCGCCCGCACGGCAAAGGCAACCTTGGTGCAAAGCCGAATGGTGAAGGATATTTTGAATGCCATTTGCGGACGGCAGGGATAAATTGCCGCCGTGAATGTGAAGATCACTTACTACCTCGATGTTGTTTCATCATGGTGCTACTGGGCCGAACCGGCATGGGCGGAACTGAAGCAGCGTTACGCGAAGTCGCCGGTGGAATTCAACTGGGCCATCGCTCTGATTGACGAATCGGGCATGCCAAAGTCGCGGCAGCAGGCGGACTGGTTTTATCGGCGCAGCGGAACAATCATGCGCTCGCCATTCATGCTGAATTCGGGCTGGCTGACCGGCTTGAAGGAATATCTCGCCCCGAACTGCGTCGTGGAGGCGGCCAGGGACTCTGACGTCACGGACGACCGCGTGCGACTGAGGCTCATGGAGGCGGCCATGCGCGAGGGACAAAAAGTGGGAGATTGGAATGTATCCGTGGCCGTGGCCGCCCAAGCCGCCGGCCTGGATTCCGCAGCCTTGCTCAAGAAAGCGCGGTCGCCGGAAATCGAAAAACGGGTGCGGGCGACGACGGCGGAGTTTCATGCATTGCAGGTGACGCAACGACCGGCGTTTGTTCTGGAAGACAACATCGGCGACCGGGCGGTTTTCTCCGGCCTGGTAAAAGCCGGCCCGATGGCGTCAACGATAGACGTGATGCTCGACGATGCGGCGGCCTATGCCTCCCACGCCGCACATATTGGTTCGCCACCGCCAGGTTGATATATCCGTGACAAACGATTGGAGGTTGATTTTCATTGCGAGAAATCAAATCCCGTTTTTTGAATCAAATGACAGAAGCCAGTCAACCTTCGCCCTTGTTTCCGACCGGCAAAGTGCCGCTCGACCGCCGCAGTTTTCTGAAAACCTCCGTGCTCGCAACGGCCGGCTTCACCTTCGCGCGCCTGCCGCTCATGGCCGGGCCGTTCTCGCACAAAGATTTCGAGAAACTCGTGCCCGCCGACAAAAAGCTGGGCGCGGCGTGGCTCAAATCCCTGACGGCGCGGGGCGAACGCACGGTTTATCGCGGCGCGGATTTGAAAAAAATCGGCATGCCCGTCGGCGGCGTCACTTGCGGTCAACTGTACCTTGGCGGCGACGGCAAGCTCTGGCACTGGGATATTTTCAACCAGGCCATCAGCACGAATGACAAACATTATGCCCAACCGCCGTCGCCCGCGTCCCCGGTCGAACAGGGATTCGCGCTGCGCCTGACGCGGGACGGGAAAACGGAGGTGCGGCCGCTGGACCAGACGGGCTGGAACGACATCTCATTCATCGGGGAATACCCCGTCGGCTATGTGGAGTATCGTGATGCGACCGTGCCGGTGACGGTGGCGCTCGAAGCGTTTTCACCGTTTGCCCCGCTGAACGCGGAGGATTCTTCGCTGCCCGCGACCGTGATGCGTTTCACGGTCAGGAACATCAGCGCGGGAAAAATCGAAGCGGAACTGGGCGGCTGGCTGGAGAATGCGGTTTGCCTGCACAGCGGCCGGAAGCAAGCCGTGATCCGGCGCAACCGCATTGTGCGTGAGGATGGATTTCTCTTCGCGGAAAGCAGCGCCGGTCCAAATCCGGTGGATCAAACGACCGGACAATTGGAAAAAGAATCCGATTTCGGCACAATGGGCCTGGGCTTGCTGGACGCGGGCGCGGAGGACCTGGCCACGGCCAGTCTGGCCGGCGCTGATTTGCCGGCCGCATTATTTTTGAATCGCACGGCGGAAACTTCCGCCATCCGGCCGTCCGGCGAAAAATTGATCGGCGCGGTGAGCCGCAAATTTTCGCTCGCGCCCGGGGAAACGGCCACCTCAACCTTTGTCCTCACCTGGAACTTTCCGAATTTGAAGCTGGATCGCCTGCCGCCGGGCCGGCACTACGCCACGCGGTTTCCGACGGCGCTCTCGGTTGCCGGGCAGGTCGCGAAAAACTTTTCGCGCCTGCGCGCGCAAACGGTTCTCTGGCACGACACGTGGTATGACTCCACGCTGCCGTATTGGTTTCTCGACCGCACGCATTTGAATATTTCCATTCTGGCCACGAGCACGGCCTTCCGTTTTGCCAACGGCCGGTTTTATGGCTGGGAAGGCGTGGGCTGCTGCGCCGGAACCTGCACGCACGTCTGGCAATACGAGCAGGCGATGGGACGGTTGTTTCCGGAGCTCGACATTCTGTTGCGGGAACGGGCCGACTTTGATCCGGCCGTCGCGTTCAAGCCTGACGGCATGATTGACCATCGCGGAGAATTCCACGCCGGGCAGGCGGTTGACGGCCAGGCGGGAACCATCCTGCGCGCCTATCGCGATCATCAGATGTCGCCGGACAATGCTTTTCTGAAGCGCAATTATGCCAGCATCAAGAAGGCCATGCAATGGCTCATCCGGCAGGACGGCAACGCCGACGGCATTTTGGAAGGCGCGCAACACAACACGCTCGACGCCGAATGGTATGGCCCGGTTGCCTGGTTGAGCGGTTTGTATCTGGCCAGTTTGCGGGCCGCCGGCGAAATGGCCGCTGAAATGGAAGACCCTGCTTTTGCCGCCGAATGTCTGACGATCGCTGAGGCCGGACGCAAGAACATAGCGGCCCGGCTTTTCAACGGCGAGTATTTCATCAACCTGCCTGACCCCAGACATCCGGAGGCCATCAATTCCGGCAGCGGCTGTGAGATTGACCAGGTTCTGGGTCAGAGCTGGGCGTGGCAAGTGGGCTTGGGGCGCGTGCTGCCGGAGAAGGAAACGCGGTCGGCGCTTCAGTCATTGTGGCGCTACAACTTTTCCCCGGATGTCGGATCGTATCGCGAAGTGAACCGGCCCGGACGCTGGTATGCGATGGCCGGTGAAGCGGGGTTGTTGATGTGCACGTTTCCGCAGGCCGACTGGAATTATGAAAAAGCCTGCGGCCAGGGTCCGGAATGGGCCACCGGTTATTTCAACGAATGCATGAACGGCTTCGAACATCAGGTGGCCGGCCACATGATTTGGGAGGGGATGCCGACGGAAGGTCTCGCGGTCGAACGCGCGGTGCATGACCGCTACCACGCCTCGCGGCGCAATCCGTGGAATGAAGTTGAATGTGGCGATCATTACGCCCGCAGCATGGCCAGCTACGGCGTGTTCATCGCGGCGTGCGGTTTTGAATATCACGGGCCGAAAGGGCACATCGGCTTCTCGCCGCGCCTGACGCCGGAGAGTTTCAAAGCGCCGTTTACGGCGGCCGAAGGCTGGGGAACTTTTTCCCAAAAAGAGGCCGGTGGAAGGATGCAGGCGGAAATTGATTTGAAACAGGGCCGATTGAGGCTGAAAACATTCGCACTCACCCCGTCCGCTGGCATAACCGTCACGACGGCGCGCATCACACAGGATGGGAAAGAAATTCAGGCCAGGCTGGTCCAAAGCCACGACCGCGTCATGTTGACTTTTACGGATGACGTTTCGCTCACCGCAGGTCAATGTTTGGCAATCGAACTCACATGAATCTCAACCGGGCCAACCCTTCGGCAACGACGAGCCGGCGGTGAACCGCGCCAAAGTTGCGGCGCGATTCTACGGCCTACTTTTCCTCCGCCTGGGCGCGTTTCCGTTTGTCCACAGCCTGGCGGAGGAGGTATTCGATCTGGCCGTTGATGCTGCGCAATTCATCGCCCGCCCATTTCTCCAGTTCCTTCCGCAGGTCGGGCGGGATGCGCAGCAAAAACGGTTTGCGTTCGTCGTTCGGCATCTATTGGTACAGCGTGCCGGTGTTGACAACGGGCGTAACCTCGGTCTCGCCGCAAAGAACGACGAGCAGGTTGCTCACCATGGAAGCCTTGCGTTCCTCGTCGAGCTTGACGACCCCTTTTTCCGACAACTCGCGCAACGCCATGTCCACCATGCTGACCGCGCCGTGCACGATTTTCTGGCGCGCGGCGATGACCGCCTCAGCCTGTTGCCGGCGGAGCATCGCCTGGGCGATTTCAGGCGCGTAGGCCAGATGCGTCAACCGGGTTTCCTCCACCACCACACCCGCCTTGTCCAGCCGCTCCTGCAATTCCTTCTTCAAGGCCGCCGCAACCTCGTCGGCGCTTTCGCGCAACGACAGCTCATGTTCCTCGCCGCGGTCGTAGGCGTAAAGGCTGGCGGTGTGGCGGATGGCCGACTCGCTTTGGATGTGGATGTAACTCTCGTAGTCGTCCACGTCAAACGCCGCCTTGGCGGTGTCTTCGACGCGCCAGACCACCACGGCCGCAATCTCAACGGGATTGCCGCGCTTGTCGTTGACCTTGAGCCGCTCGCTGTTAAAGTTGCGCGCCCGCAACGAGATTTTGGAACTAAGACTGCGATAAAGGAAGCTGCTGGAGCCCATGCCTTTGGCCGCCGCAGCCTTGACCGTCTCCGGTGAAACACTGCCCGGCGGCAACGGGATGCGCGAGCGGGTCCGGGCGTAGAACGGATTCGCCCACCAAAAGCCACTCGTGCGCACCGTGCCCCGGTACGCGCCGAACAGAATGAGCACCCGCGCCTCGTTCGGCTGCAACGTGAAATGTCCGCAGAGCAGAATGACCGCCAGCATCTCCAGCAGAACCGCGGCGATCAGCCACCAGAGAAAGGATGGATCATTCGTTATTGCGGTGCGGACGATGATGGAGACGAGCCATGCCGCCCCGCCGATCAGCAGCGCGAGGTTGAAGATCAACATTATCCAGCCGTTGACCGCGTTGGTTTGATTTTCATTACTCGCCGATTTCACAGGGTTTGTGTTCATAATCAGGTATTTTTGTATGTTATCGGAATGATATCATTATGCTATCCAAAGTCAAGTCCTTTTTTCCCGGGTGGATAAAGGGTGGAACGGGTTGTGCATAACTTGTGAATGAAGGTGAACAACTTGTGCTTGCATCCGCCAGAGAGGAGGACGACTTGTTTATGTGGCTTTGTAATTCAGAGGAGTAACAGGGCTTTCTGCTGGTGGCCGTGCTTTACTGGACGTGGCGGCCGGTACGTCTTAAGAAAGAATTTGAGTATGAGCGGGACAACGTTGGCGCAAGAAACGCTTTCTTTGGAAAGCGCCGGGGAGTGCCAGTTTCTGGTGTTGTACGAGGATGACTCCGCTCGCGACGTGGCGATGAAGGTTTGCGGACGGGTGTTGGCGCGCTTCGAGTCGGAACTGGCGTTTGCATTCAGTTTTTGGAAGTTCAAAGACCTGGACAATCCCGTATCGGCCCATTGGGCGGCGGAAGCCGTGGCCCGCGCGGACGTCATGTTGTTTTCCATGACCGGTCATGATCTGAGCCCGGAAACCATGAACTGGTTGGACCTGTGTGTGCAGGCAAGAACGAAAGCGGAAGGGGCTTTGGCCGTGATGATCACGGAACCCCACGACATGGATCTGGCGGTCGAGGGGCTTTTGTCCCGGCTGCAGTTTGCCGCCCATCGGTTGCGAATGGACTTCTTGCCGCTCCTGCCGCCGGCTGCGGGCGCGAGGTTCGGAGCATCGGTGAATCCGTGGTTGGACAATGCCCGGGAGGATCCCGGCAGCAGCCATTGGGGATTGAACGAGTAGGTGGCGCACCATTTCCACTGTTCGAAGTGGGGATGGCCTCGCTATCCCGGGTTTTATGACGATTTGCATCAGTTGCGCACTTGAGGTTTTCTTCGCTTTCGCATATTCGTCACTCCATGCTTGTGGTTCATGTTCATGTTCACGTCAAACCGGAACACATTGAGGCTTTCAAACAGGCGACGCTTGCCAACGCGCGTGAAAGTTTGAAAGAACCGGGCGTGGCACGCTTCGATGTCGTCCGGCAACAGGACGACCCGGCGCGCTTCGTGCTCGTGGAGGTGTATCGCGACGCCGGTGCCGCGGCGGCGCACAAGGAGACGAAGCATTACGCGGTTTGGCGGGACACGGTCGCGCCAATGATGGCCGAACCGCGTTTCAGCGTGAAGTTCAGCAATGTGTTTCCCGATGACAAAGACTGGTAATGGTTCAATATTGGTGGGGCGAGGCTCCTGACGAGCCGACGTATTGTTCAAATGCGGCTCGCGAGGACGCTCGCCCCACCATCAGACTTGCGCAGAAAACAAATGAAATTTGAATTCGCCACCGCCACGCGCATCGTCTTCGGCGCGGGCACGGTCAATGATGCCGGCGCCATCGCCAGGGAATTTGGCCGCCGGGCGCTCGTTGTCATCGGGCGCGATATGCGTCGCGCGGAGCGGATTCTGGCCGGGGTGAAATCCAGCGGCGGCGGCGCGGTGACATTTTCCGTTGCCGGCGAACCGGAATTGGCAACGGTGGAGCGGGGAACGGCGCTGGCCCGGGCGGAGCGCTGTGAGCTGGTGATTGGTTTTGGCGGCGGCAGCGCGCTGGACGCGGCCAAGGCCATTGCCGCGATGCTGACGAACGAAGGCGGGTTGCTCGATTACGTCGAAATCATCGGGCGCGGCCAATCGCTGACCAAACCGTCCGCGCCGTTCATCGCGATTCCCACCACCGCTGGAACGGGAACGGAAGTCACGCGCAACGCGGTGCTGGCCTCGCCGGAACACAAATTGAAAGTGAGCCTGCGCAGTCCGCTGATGGCCGCCCGGGTGGCGGTGGTGGATCCTGAATTAACCTACGATTTGCCGCCTACGCTTACCGCCAGCACCGGCCTCGACGCGCTCACGCAACTGATTGAGCCGTTCGTTTGCAATCGCGCGAACCCGATGACCGACGGATTGTGCGTGGAAGGACTTCGCCGTGCGGCGCGGTCGTTGCGCGTGGCCTTCAGCAAGGGGCGGGACCCAGACGCGCGGGAAGACATGGCGGTTGCGAGCCTGTTTGGCGGGCTGGCATTGAGCAATGCCGGTCTCGGCGCAGTGCATGGTTTTGCCGGGCCGGCGGGCGGAAGTTTTTCCGCGCCGCACGGCGCGATTTGCGCGGCGTTGCTGCCGCACGTGATGGCGGTGAACCTTCGCGCGCTGCGCCGGCGCGATCCGAACGGCGCGGCATTGCACCGTTACGACGAGGTGGCGTGGTGGCTCACCGGCGATATGAAAGCCAAGGCCGATGACGGCGTGAAATGGGTTCGCGCGCTAGTTGCGGATTTGAAAATTCCGCGCCTCGGCAGTTTTGGAATTCAGCGCGAACACTTCCCCGACCTGGTCGCGAAAGCAGCCAACACAAGCAGCATGAAGGCAAATCCCATCATGCTCACGCCGGAGGAGTTGACCGAAATTCTGGAACAGGCGCGGTAAACGGGCTGGCATGAATTCGAGTTTGACCGCCGGGAATATCTTTGAGGCGCGGGCTTGTGATTTGCCGCGCGTGCTTTAATTTGACTGCGCAAGATCAAAATGGTGTGAATGCCGCCGATTTCAATCCACCCGCTCCTGATTCCGAATCCCGGGAGCGAAGCATCGTCTGGCTGTTGTGCCTGCTCGCTGTGGTCCACGTCTTTGTCTTTTCCGCCACCTTTCCCTTTTTCAACAATGTGGATGAGCAGACCCATCTCGATCTGGTGGTGAGATACTCGCAAGCCCGTGTTCCGCATGCGCTGGACACGCCGTGTCAGGAGGCCATGCTTTATTTTGTGATCTACAACACGCCGGAATATCTGTGGCTGCCGGACACCTATCCGGGCGGGCAAATTCCCAAGCCTCCGTGGACCCAGCCCATGAACCGGGTCAAGCCCATGCTGTTGTCGCGACTGGCGGCGTGGCAAAACGTGAAAAATCACGAAGTGTCGCAACCGCCCCTCTATTACGCGCTGGCGGGTTTGTGGTGGCGTCTGGGGAAGGTGTGCGGATTTCACGACGGCCGCCTGCTTTATTGGGTCCGTTTCCTGAATGTGGTTTTTGCCGTTGCCCTCGTTCGGCTGGGTTTTGCAACCGCCCGGATGATTTTTCCGGACAACGCCTTTCTAAGGCTCGGAGTTCCTGCGTTGCTGGCCTTCCTGCCGCAAACTGTTTTTTATTCGATTCAAAATGATGTGCTGTCGCCGCTGTGCTTTGGCGCGGCATTCATTTGCCTGGTGAAATTGCTGCGCGCAGAAGTGCCGGGTGTCTGGCTGGGAACCGCCACGGGTCTGGCGCTGGCGGCCACATACCTGACCAAAATCAGCAATTTGCCATTGCTGGCCGTGTCCGGCGCGGTCGTGCTGTTCAAAGTCTTGCGGCTGGCGAAAGCAGGAAAATTGCGCGCCGCGTTCCCGGCACTGGCGGTGCTGGGTTTGTGCGCGGGCCTGCCCATCGGAGGCTGGCTGGCGTGGACCAAATGCCATTTCGGCGATTTCACCGGCACGGCGGCAAAAATTCAGTTTCTCGGCTGGACGCACAAATCGTTCGGCGAATGGTGGCAGCACCCGATTTTCATGCCGCACGGTTTATGGATTTTTGTGTCGGGACTCATGGCGACGTTCTGGCAGGGAGAATTTCTCTGGCACCGCCAGCCGCTGGCCTCGCCGGTCGTAAACGCGATTTATGCCATTTCATCCGTCGGCTTCGTCGGTGTGGCGGTGGCGGCCCTGCTTTCACGCTCCACCGCCGCGACCGGACCGCAACGGCAGGCGTTGTGGTTCGGATTTGGGTGTGTTGTGGCGGCGGTGGCATTTTTGGGGTTCCTGTCCATCATTTACGATTTCCAGGACTGCTTTTATCCGTCGCGCGCCCATCCGTATTTCACCTCCGGCCGGCTGATGCTCGGCGCGTTGATTCCCTTCCTGCTGCTCTTCGTTTATGGACTGGACTGCGCGCTGAACCGGTTGAAGATCAATTGGGTGAAGCCGGCGATTTTAATCGGCATGATTTTATTCATGCTGATTTCGGAAATCACCATCAACCGGATGATGTTTTCAAACGCCTACAACTGGTTTCACATGTGAAGCCGGCACGCGGACCTAATAGCCCGTCAATGAAGTAGCAGCCGACGTGAGGAGGCTCTGAATGATTATTTGCATGAAATTTGAGCCTCGTTACCTCGACTGCTACGAAAGAAGACGTTTTTGAAATGGCGGCTAACGCATCGCCGCATAGACGCGATGCACGTCGTCGTGGTCGTCCAGGGCGTTCAGGAAAGCCACGACATCCTTGCGCGCGGCCTCGCTGAGTTCGGGAAAATTCTTGGCCAGAAAACGCATCTCGGCCGAAATGACGTTCCAGCCGGCGGCCTTGAGCGCCTTGGAAACGTGGTCGAGGTCCTTCATTTCCGTCAGAAAGCGCGCGCCCTTCTGGCCGGCGGGCGTTTCCTCGGCTTCCAGCGGCTCGATTTCCTGCGCGCCGGCTTCAATGGCGTCGCCTTCGGCGTCGCGATTGGAATCGGGATGCGTGGCTTCGACGACGCCGAGATGATTGAAGAAAAAAGCGACACTGCCCGGCTGGCCGAGCGAGCCGGCCTTGAAGATGTTGCGGATTTCCGGCGCGGTGCGGTTGCGGCTGTCGGTGAGACACTCCACGATGACCGGCACCTTGTGCGGCGCGAACCCTTCATAGGTGACCAGTTCGTAATTGACCTTTTCCGTGTCGAGTCCGGCGCCCTTCCGGATGGCGCGCTCGATGGTGTCCCGATAGACGGAGGCTTTCTTGGCTTTTTCGACGGCGGCGAAAAGGCGCGGATTGAGGTCGGGGTCCGGTCCGCCGAGTTTGGTTGCGACCATGATTTCGCGGACCAGCTTGGCGGTCATCTGGCCTTTTTTCTGCGCGTTGATTTCGCGCCCGGATTGTTTCCACTGTGCGCCCATCGGTATTGCCCAGTGTGGAAAAGCCGGGGCGCCGATTCAATGTAAATTGCGGCAGCCCGGCGTGGGGGGATCAACTGTTGTCGCCGGAACCGTTGAATTGATAGACGAAGATGGAATCACCGATAACCTCCACCAACCGGCAATGAGCGAGCACCTGTTTCAAGGCCTGCCGGTCAGCCGGGGAGAAATAGACCCCCTGCAAGTTGGTGGCGCTGACAGCCAGAAGACCGCCGGGCCGGAGCCATTCGTAGTCTTGCTCCGGCTCAAAAATATATCCCCCCGGCATGTTGTAATACATGATCTGGTAGTAACCCGGGTCCGCCATGCCAAAATAACAGAGGCAAATGGGGTCTTTGATGTCGTGGGCATCGAGCCAGCGTTTCAAGTTTTTGAGGTCTTGTCCCCAGTCCAGATTGGAGTCCACCAGCGCTTTGAAGCCGTTGGCCGGTCCGCCGGCGAGTTCGTTGAAGTAAGCCAGATAATGCGGGGCAACAAACTGCCAGATCCGGCCGTGGGCCGGAAAAAAAACGACCCGGCTGCTCACCGCAATCATGCCGGCGGCGGCCAGCATGGCCACGGCCCAGGTTGTCCGCCGCCAGCGATTCAATTCCAGAGTCAGGCTGCCGGCCAAGACATAAAGGAAAGGATAAACCGGCAGCAGATGGCGCAGACCGATGTTGAGATGCGACATCGAGGCCGCCAGAAAATACAACCCGGCCGGTCCCAGCACGAAAATCACCAGCCAGCGCCTTTCGGCGCGCCTCCGCAGACACAAAACCAGCGCCGTGATGATAAAGCCGAGGGTGGGCAGCGGCGTTTTAAGCAGGAATGCATATAAAAAATAGCTGCGAAACCCGGTCTCGGAATAATTGCCGAGCAGGAACGAGGGCCTCATGTTTGCCTTCATTTCGGCACGGGCAAAACCATAAATGAAGGACTCCGGCAGCAAGCGATGTTCTTGGGCAAACAAAATCAATTTTCCACCCAACCCCGGCGGCACTTCATTCATGGCTTTGAGGGTGTCGTCGTTGCTGATCGTGCCTGGAGGGGAGGTTGCCAGCAGTTTTTTAATCGCGGCCGAACGCCGCACGGTGGCCGCGATGGGAAGATATCCCGGTTCCCGCCCGTATTCCCGGGATGCCGCCGCGCGACCGGACTGCCCGGATGCGGAATTCTCCATCTGCAAGATTTGCATCTCAAACTGCGCCGCTGCTTCCGGGTCTTTTGCCGCCGAATAGCGGAACGAATACGACGCCCAAATCGAGATGTAGGCCGCCAGCAAGGCGGCGGCGAACAGACCCGCAAACCACGCGGCTTGGGAGGCATAACCGGCCAGTTTCATTCTTCCCGCCGCTCCGATGGGCAAGGGTTCCGGTGAAATCATCCGTCCCAGCACCGTTACCCAGAAAATGGGGATCAGCAACAGGGCGGAAAATTTCGTGGCAAAGGCCAGGCCAAAAAACAGGAGGAACAGGATGACGCTGGTGACTTCCATCCGGCGGCAGCTCCGCCACAAAAAATAGACCGCGCCGAACAGGAACAGCGACAATCCCACATCCGTTGTCACCAGTCCGCTATGGGCGATGAAATTGGGGTCAAAACAAAACAGCAGCAGGGACAGGGTCCCTCCCCAGAATCCAAACCCTTCGCGCCCCCACAAAAAAACCAGCGCCGCCAGACCCAGCCCCAGCAGCAGGATGGGCATCCGGCTCCAAAAAAACAGATCGTCGGCCGGATTGTAAAAGGCCTGTGGTTCCAGCCGCACCGCTGTCGGCGGCAGGTTTGGTTCTGCCGGCGGGAACGCCCCGGTTCGGATGCCATAAAAAAAATAGTGCCCAAAGTAATGTAAGGCGTCGTGGCGCTTCAAACTCGTGGCCCACGCATACCGGAGGCGGGCTTCGCTGTCTGCCGGCGAGGTTGAAACTTCTCCCCGTCCAAGGTCAACGTTGGCCGGCCAGTTGGTGCGCCACAACAGGGGCAGGGCGGCCAGCTTTTTCACCAGGGGCGGATGTTCGGGATTCAGCCGATAATCGTCCCAGCGCAGGTAGGAATAACCCGCCGACAGGTGCGCGATCTCGTCATAGGTCGCCGACGAATTCCGAGCGAAAGAGATCACTGATGCGGCGAAAATCGCGCCGACGAGCAGTACGATGCCGCCTTTCAGCATCCGCCGGGAAATCGCCCCGGCCTGCGGGGAATGATCCTGGGGAGGGACGTCAGACGTGCTCTGCACCGGCATGGTTTTGATGTTAGACCAAAGGCAAAATCAACGTCAACCAATTGCATTTCAGATTAATCCGCCCGCTGCCGGAAAATCCAGCCGATGCCGCGCGGCCACGGATCAATTTTGCCGTTGAACTGAATGGAGACTTTTTCGTGCGCTCGGACAGGCAATATGGTTTAATAAACCCACCCTGAACCGATGCCTTATGGACGACACGAATTCATTGATTGAACAGCGCAAGGCCAAGCTCGCCGCGTTGCGGGCGAAGGGCATTGACCCGTTTAAAAACAAGTTCACGCCCGGCGAAACCTGCCGGCACGCGCGCGAACAATACGCCGAAGGCCGCGAAGTCGCGCTCGCCGGACGCATCACCGCGCACCGCGACATGGGCAAGTCCATGTTCCTCGACATCCGCGACCAGAGCGGGCGGATGCAGATCTACGCGCAGAAAAACGTCCTCGGCGACGAGCAGTTTGCCATTTTCCAGCATCTGGACCTCGCGGATTTCATCGGCGTGAAGGGCACGCAGTTCACGACCAAGACCAATGAAATTTCCGTCAAGATCACCGGTTTCACCATCCTGGCCAAGGCGTTGCGCCCGCCGCCGGCCAAGTGGCACGGGCTGGAAGACACGGAAATCCGCTACCGCCAGCGTTATCTCGATTTGATGGCGAGCAAAGCCGCCGCGCCGGGAACTTCCACGACCGGGTTTGAAAAAGGTTCTCCCGGCGACGTGCTGTTGCTGCGCAGCGAAATCATCCGCGAAATCCGAAATTTCCTGCACGCCCGCGGCTATGTGGAGGTTGAGACGCCGATGATGCAGGCGATTCCCGGCGGCGCGGCGGCGCAACCCTTCATCACGCAAACACAACGCGCTGGGCTGCGATTTTTATCTGCGCATCGCGCTGGAACTCTATCTCAAGCGCCTGCTGGTCGGCGGCGTGGACAAGGTGTTCGAGATCGGCCGCAACTTCCGCAACGAGGGCCTCTCGCGCAAACACAATCCCGAATTCACCATGCTCGAGGCGTATCAGGCCTTCGGCGATTACGAGAGCATGATGGACCTGGTGCAGGGCATGGTTTGTCACGTCGCGGAAACAGTTGAACGACACGCTGTTCATCGAAGCACAAGGACGCCGCAAGGGCAAGGTCGTCAAACCATCAACCTCACTCTGCCGTGGCGGCAGGTGAAGTACAAGGACCTCGTGCGCGAAAAAGCCGGCGCGGATTGGTTTGAAATTTCACCCGCCGAACGCCGCCAGCGCGCCCACGACCTCGGCGCGGAAATCGGCAAGGAATACGAGGACTTTGAAGTCACCGGCGCGGTGTTCGAAAAATTGATCGAGCCGACGCTCATCCAGCCGACGTTCGTCACGCATCTGCCGAAGGAACTGGTGCCGCTGGCCAAACTGTCGCCGGACGACCCGACGACGGTGGAAGTTTTCGAGTGCTGCATCAACGGCCAGGAAATTGCGCCGGCCTACACCGAGCAGAACGACCCGATTGCGCAGCGCGAACGGCTGGAGCACCAGGCCGGCGGCGAGCAGCAGAAGCTGGACGAGGATTTTCTGGTGGCGCTCGAACACGGCATGCCCCCGGCGGGCGGCATGGGCATGGGCATTGACCGTCTGTGCATGATGCTGCTTGGCCAGGAAAGCATCCGCGACGTGATCCTGTTCCCGCAGTTAAAACCCAAATGAAACACCCGATTAAATTTATACTCCTGGCAGTTTTGCCAGCAATCGTTCTTCTGGCGCTGGCCGGTTGCGGTGGAGATCCCGTAAACGGACGTTTGTACAACCCGGCCGGCTTTGACAAGCTGATGAAAGATCCGGCCCTCAACAAAGCCGACTTTACACGGCTTTACGCGCTGGCCACCTCCTCCCAGTTCCGGGGCAGCGAAGTCTTTGTCACCGGCACACTCCAAATCACCATGAAGCTTCCGGACGGCGGGGAACTGAAGGTTCCGCTGGACGCCGTATGGGCTGAAACGGCAAACAATCCGGCGAACCGGCCCGCGGCGTGCCACCGCCACATTGCCGAACTCGCGGCTTCGAAAGAGGCCAGCGGAGCGCTGGTGGCCCGATTTGACACCAACACCATTCTTCCCGTCATGCGGAGCGGTCTGCCTCCGGAAAGCGGCGGCGGCAGCAGGGTTCACAACTCCACCGCAAATAACCAGGAGCCCATAATTATAATGCGCCATACTATATCTATATCCCATACGAATCAATTCGTGACCGAACCGCTCGCCGCCGACATCTACATCGTTTATTTTGGCAAGCGCGACGGCGATGGCAGTTACCTCACCGAGGATGACCGCCAATTGCTGCACCTGGATTTGCCGGCGTTGCATCAACTGGCGGTCGGGAACCTAGCCAATCTCCGACTCAGTGTCAGCCATCAGGATCCCGACCCGCTTTTCACCCTCAAAGCTGGCGGGAGTTACACGGCCAGCCTGCTGCTGGCCGATTCGCTGTGGGACAAACAGGCATTGGCCGTTCACGGGGATCTGGTGGCTGCCGTGCCATCGCGCGGCACATTGTTCTTTACCGGTTCCGCTTCGCCCGAGGGGCTCAAAAATTTGCGCCAGAAGGCGCAACAGGTTTGTAACAGCAGCTCGGACGCGGTTTCAACAGCGTTGCTTGTGCGCCGGAACGGGAAATGGGAAGCGTTCAAAGACTGACGCTCCGCCGCCGGCAAATCATCGCATGACGCGACCTTGTTCCCACAGTTGAAGCCAAAATGAACCGACTGTTTGTATTGCTCCTGTCACTGGCGACCTTGCCAGGGGCTTTTGGCCAAAACGGGTCATTGCTGGACACGAATGTGCCATCACATTTTTTTGGCTGGAACCGGGGTGTACACGTTTATCTCCCGCCTTCCTACCCAACGCAGCCGCAGCGCCATTATCCCGTGTTGTATTTGCATGACGGCCAGAATGTCTTCAGTTCCGCCGGGACGAACTGCGCGTTTGGCTGGGGCAGTTGGGAACTGGACCGAACCGTGGACGCGCTTTGCCGTGCCGGGAAAATGCAGGAGATCATCATGGTGGCGGTGGACAACAGTTTTGCGCGCCTCAAGGAATACAGCGGCCACCATCACGGCCCCGGGGGACCGGCAACGAATACGGCATTTGAAAATTACGAGGCCTTTCTCGTCACGGAACTGAAACCACAGGTGGATCGCGAATATCGCACCTTGCCCGAAGCTGCGCACACCGCCGTGATGGGGTCCTCGCTGGGCGGCCTTTGCAGCCTGGTGCTGGCGTGGGAACACCCGGAAACTTTTGGCGGCGCGGCCAGCTTGTCCGGCGCCTTTCAGGTTGAGCAGACGAATTTTTTGAACGATGTGCTGAAGAGTTTTCACGGACAACCCAAACCATTCCGCGTCTATCTTGATTCCGGAGTGGCGGACCTCACGGGCGGCGACGATGGTCGCGTGCTGACCAAACAGGTTGTCGCCGAATTGCGGCGCATCGGCTGGACGAATGATGTGCAATGGTTCGTGGACGGTAAACCGCTGACGCCGGCGGGGTTGAAAAAGTCCGGCCTGCGCCGCGACAAGTGGGCCGACGCGCAAACAAGCCAGCATAATGAATTTTACTGGCGGCTGCGTTCCTGGCGCGCGCTGACCTTTCTCTTTCCGCCGTTGAAGGTCAAATCAAGATGACGCGCCGCGCCGTCCCGGCAAAAACCCTTTCCCCATGCTCACCGTAGCCGGATTAAGCAAAGCCTTTGGCGGTCGTCAGTTGTTTGACGACGTCTCGCTCACGCTCCTGTCTGGCGAGCGCGTCGGGCTGGTCGGGCCGAATGGCGCGGGCAAGTCCACGCTGCTCAAAATCATCCTCGGCCAGGAATCGCCGGACGCGGGCGAGGTCACCTTCATCCGCGGCACGCGGTTCGGCTACCTGCCGCAGGAAAGCGAACCCGCCGGCAACGAAATTGTCCTCGACATCGCCGTGCCGCACAACCACGAGCACGACGGCCAGTTTGTCGCCAAGGCCAAGCAGATTCTCGCCAGCCTCGGATTCAAGCAGTCGGATTTCGCGCGGCCCGCGCGCGAGCTTTCGGGCGGCTGGGTGATGCGCGCCCACCTCGCGCGGCTGCTCGTGCAGGAGCCGGACGTGCTGATGCTCGACGAACCGACGAACCATCTCGACCTCGAAACGCTCCTCTGGTTCCAAGATTACCTGCGGAATTATCCCGGTGCCATCCTGCTCATTTCGCACGACCGCGAATTTCTCAACCGCCTCTGCACACACGTCGCCGAGATCCGCTCGTCGCGCGTGCTGCGCTACACCGGCAACTACGACGAATATCTTGAACAACGCGCCGCGACGGAAGTGACGCTGGTCGCCACGGCCAAGGCGCAGCAGCGCGAGATTGACCGGATGCAACTGTTCGTGGACCGGTTCCGCGCCAAGAACACCAAGGCCGCGCAGGCGCAGAGCAAGTTGAAGCAAATCGAACGGCTCAAGGAAGACATGGTGGAGACGCCGGATGGACCAGGTCCGACGGTGGGGTTCCGTTTCCCGCAACCGCAGCGCAGCGGCCAGCGCGTTATCACGCTCAAGCACGTGAAGTTTGGGTATGAAATTGAAACTAAACGCCCCCTCGCCCCGTCCCTCTCCCCCGTTGCCAACGGGGGAGAGGGTGGCCGCAGGCCGGGAGAGGAGGCGCCTGGCTCAACCGCCAAATTGATCTATGAAAACCTGAATTTTGAGGCCGAGCGCGGACAGCGCATCGTGCTCGTGGGACCGAATGGTGCGGGCAAATCCACGCTGCTGAAACTGCTGGCGGGCGTGCTGCAGCCGCTGGCGGGCGAATCCCGGCTCGGGCACAATGCCAAGTCCGGCTATTTCGCGCAGCATCGCGCGGCCATGCTCAATCTCAATCACACCGTTTTGCAGGAGGCGCTGGACACGCCGCAGCGCGTCTCAGAGCAGTTCGTCCGAACCGTCCTCGGCAGCTTTCTGTTCCGCGGCGACGACGTATTCAAGCCCGTCAGCGTGCTGAGCGGCGGCGAAAAAAGCCGGCTCGCGCTGGTGAAATTGCTGCTCGACCCGCCGAACCTGCTGCTGATGGACGAGCCGACGACACATCTGGATCTGGCGAGCGTGGACGCGCTCATTGAGGCATTGGAGCCGTTCGAAGGCACGCTGATTTTCATCAGCCATGATGTGCATTTTATCCGCGTGCTGGCGAACCACGTCGTGCGCATCGAGAACGGCCGGCTCCGGCATTTCACCGGCGGCTACCAGTATTACCTCGACAAGACCTCGCAATCCGCCCGCGTCGCGCTGACCAGTTCCGGCTCCAATTCCGGAGGGGCGAGTTCCACGATCCCCAATAATGATTCAGGGCGTCGTCGAACTTCACCTTCCGATATTGCACCGACGCTGGATCGCAAGGGACAGAAACGGATTGAAGCCGAGCAGCGGCAGGCGCGCTCGCGCAAACGGCAGGAAATCCAGAAACGCCTTGCTGCGTTGGAAAAAGAAATCGCGGAACTGGAAACGCGCGAGAAGGAATTGACGGCGGAACTGGAGAAGCCGGAGACCTACGCGACGGGCGGACGGGCGGTGCAGATCAACCGCGAACTGATGGAAGTCCACGACCGTCTGGCCGGAGCGAACGCGGAATGGGAAAAGGCGGGGACGGAACAGGCGCAATTCGAGGCGGAAGCGGGTTTCGGAGGGCGGATTTCCACGACGCCGTGAATTTTTTTGGGAAAGATTATTGTGGCTCGCCGAGCTTGCCCTTCCGGAAATTTGGTTGTCCATGAATTTCACGAAGGGACGTGAATGGCTGTCGGTGGCACCCGCGTCCCGCGGGTTCAATTCGGCGTCCCGCCAAATTGCGTTGGCAAACGTACGATGGAGATGACATGAATGAACAATGGCAAACTGTGTTTCAGCACGGTTTCGGGCGTGACGCCCGAAACAACCCGCGGGACGCGGGTGCTACCAACAAAATCCGACCGCTCACAGCCACTGCTTCAACCGTTCGCGCAAAATCTGCCGGGCGCGATAGAGCCGCGATTCCACGGCTTTGGGCGTCGTTTCCAAAATTTTTGCGGCTTCGGCCACGCCGAGTTCCTCCCATTCGCACAACACAACCGCCTCCCGCAAATCCTCCGGCAGTTTGCCGACGGCGGCCCGCACAGCAGCAGCGCGTTCGGTGGCCAGAGCCTGTTCATTCGGCGCCGGGCCATTCGCGGGGAGCGTGCTGCCGAGGGTTTGTTCTGACTCTCCGGTTTCGGCTTCGAGCGAAACGTTCGGATGCCGCGACCGCCAGCGGAAATGGTTCCGTGCCAGGTTCGCGGCGATGGTGAAGAGCCAGGTGGAAAATTTTTCGCCGGGCCGGAAACTGGCGCGGGCACGGAAGACGCGGACGAAGGTTTCCTGCGCCAGATCATTCGCATCATCTTCGTTGCCGACCATGCGGCAGAGAAAATGGAACACTGTTGTCGCGTGACGTTCCATCAAATCGTTGAGCGCCGCCTCGTGACCGGCGGCCAGACGCTCCATGTCCGCCCGGTCCCGGGCATCAGTGGTGGTGATGCTCATGGCCCGCGGATTCGGACATGGATTGTTCGGTTTGTTCGTGAAAGCCGAGGGTGAGACGTTGCATCTCGGCAAGATAACGCCGGCCCTGCTCCGGCGGCATGGTCTGGCTGACTTCGTTGAAATGCTGGAGCATCTGCGCCTGGCATTGGGCGCGAAGCGCGGCTATCTCGGCCAGTTTTTGTTGGGCGACCGGATTGATGTTGGTTGTGCCGCCCAACGCCGTTTCCAGTTCCGTTTTTTTTGCGGCAATTTTGGCGCACATCCCGGCGCATTTCGGCAGATAGCCTTCGTGCAATTTTTGGATGCGCGCCATCTCGGCGTCGCTCAAGTGAAATTCGTCGCGCAACCAGCTCAAGTCATCCGCCGGTCGCGTCATCAAGCACACGCGCTGGCCGGCGAAAATGAGCCGCCGAACAGCGCCACGCCCAGGGCCAGCGCGCCCAGCAGAATGACGAGCGAGCGGTTCATGCCATCAATGCAGCGAATTGGGCGCCACCGCCGCGAGGTACCGCGCCTGGGCGTCCTGCTTCGCCATTTGACTGCCTTCACGCACGCCGAGCAGCGCCCCCGCAACCATCAGCACGGCAGCCGTCGCCAGCGCCAATCGTGGACGCAGCACCAGCGCCGCCAGCGCATCCAGCCAGGCAATGCCGCCGGTGGATTTGACCGGCGCGCCGGCTTCTTCGATGCGGCGCCAGACCCTTTCTTGAAAACGCGGCGGCAACGCCGGGGCCGTGCGCGACTCGCGCAACAGCGCGCCGAGCTTTGCGTCCTCGGGATTGAAATTTTCTTTGTTCATCGGTTCAAGGGCGGCGGAGTTTTGTACACTGCCCATAGCTTACGGGTTTTTCCAGGCCGGGACAACCCGGTTGATGGTCATTTAGACTTACCCCGGCAGACGGAAAATCCCCCAATTTTTTTTGAGGGAATTTTCAATGGCCGGGGTATAAAAGATGTCGTAATGTTCGACATGATTATGAAAAAACTAAAAATATTGACTGTACTTGGACTAACCGTTCCATTCCTGACCCTGCCGTTTGCCTCTTTGGCGGGTGACACCAACTCGGCGGCTTCCACACCGCCCAAGCCGGATAAACTGACCACCTGCCCCGTTTCCGGTGAAAAGCTCGATGAGATGGGCAAGCCTTATGTGTTCACTTACCAGGGCCAGGAGGTCAAACTCTGCTGCTCGGGCTGCAAAAAGGATTTTGACAAGGACCCGGCCAAGTATCTGAAAAAGATCCGCGCCGCCGACACGGCCAAAAAATGAATTGTGTGCCTTGCCCCGGCATCGGTTGCCGGGGTGCATCCGCAGACGCCCCGGCAGGCCGTCCCTGGCACCATGATTAATCAAAGATCATTTATTGTCGTTGTTCTGACGTTGCTGGCGCTGACCGGCTGCAAGGGCATCGGCACGCGCGGCGAGCGCGAAACCCGCCAACAGGCAGCCATGGTGAAAACGGCCTACCGGCCCAACGGCCAACGCTTGGCGTTGCCCGACCTCACGACCAATTCGTCCCTCGGCGATTTTCTCATCTGCGCCATGCTCAATCAGCCGCAAATCGAGGCGGCCTATTACGACTGGGCGGCTTCGGTCGAAAACATCACCGTGGCCCGCTCGCTGCCCGATCCGCAGTTCACGTTTCAACTGTACATCCAGGATGTCATCACCTCGGTGATGCCGGGCTTGATGGCGCAAATTCCCTGGCTCGGCAAATTGCAGGCGCAGGCCGAGGCGGCGACGGCGGAAAGCCAGGCCAAATATTTTGCCTTTGAGGGCGCGGTGCTCCAAACCGCCTACGCCGTCAAACAAGGCTATTACCAGCTTTGGTTTCTCGATAAAAAAATCACCGTTGACCGGGAAATGCTCCGGTTGCTGTCCCAATTGGAGCAGATCACCCGCGCCCAGAACGAAACCGGCCAGGCGGCGCTACAGGACGTGTATCGCGCCCAGATCGAGGCCGACCGGTTGAAAACGGAGATCGCCAATCTCGAAGATTCGCGGAGTTTGTTGCTCGCCCAGTTCAAGGCCGCGCTGGGGCTTGCGCGCGAGCAACCCGATCCGCCCGCGCCGGCGCGGTTTGAAGCGACGACGCTGGATTTGTCATCGGAGCAAATCCTTGACACGGCCTTTGCGCGCAATCCGCAGCTCAAGGCAATGGAGGCCGAGGTGCGCCAGGCACAGGCATCGCTGGACCTGGCCCGAAAGTCGAAGCTTCCCGATGTCACCATCGGTTCCTCGGTGGACGTCAAGGCCACGCCTTGGTTGTATTGGCCGCAGGCGACGGTCACGCTGCCCGTCTGGCGTGACAAGACTGCCGCCGAAATCGCCGCCGCCCAGGCCGGCCTGCGCGCGGCGCAGTCGCGGCTCACCGCCGGGCAGATTAAATTGACCGTGGATTTTGCGGGAAAAAGCTATTCCTACCGCGAGGCCAACCGCAACCTGGATTTGCTGCGTGAGCAGTTGGTCCCCAAGGCGCAACGGTCACTGGAAATCGCCCGCTCGGCGTATCTCTCCGGCAAAACGGATTTCTTCAACCTGATTGACGCCGAACGTTCCCTGTTGGAATTCCGGCTGTCGGAAATCGAGGCGCGCACCCAGCGCGAACTCACGCTGTCCGAATTGTCGCTGCTCATCGCCGGCGTGCCGCCGGCCAATGCGCCGCTGCTGCCGGCGGAACAAACAACCACCAAATCACGATGACAAGGAACGCTCCTATGCAAAACCGCATCCAGTTCCACTTTAGGCCTTGCCGTAGCGGCGTCTCGGCAGAGCGCCGCCATATTCGAAGCTTGAGAAAGCGGCGCTCTGCCGAGACGCCGCTACGGCAAAAGCAGACGGGCCAAACTCAATTCCAATTTTTCCCAACCAATAAATGGGTTATGACATCCAAGACTAAAATCATCCCGGTTTTGCTCATTGCCGCCACGTTAAGTGCGGGGGTGTTCTTCGCCGGCTGTTCGAAGCCGGCGGACAAAACCGCTGCCGCAATGCAGACCAAAACCCTTTACACCTGCGGCATGCACCCGCAGATCATCCAGGACCATCCCGGCAACTGCCCGATTTGCGGCATGAAACTCACGCCCATCCGCAAGCAGGGCACCAACGCCAGCGCCACCGAAGCTTCGTCCATCATTACGATTGATCCCTCAACGATCCAGACGATGGACATCCGCACCGCCGCGGTCACGCGCGGGCCGCTTCGCCGGTTGATTCGCACGGTGGCTAATGTGGATTACGACGAAACCGCGCTGGCGGACGTGACCACGAAGTACAAGGGCTGGATTGAAAAACTGTACGTGGATGCCACCGGGGCGCTGGTAAATCCGGGTGATCCGCTGTTTGAGATTTATTCGCCGGAACTGTACAGCGCACAGACGGAATATCTGGCGGCGCTGGCCGCCACATCAGGTGATGCCAACGCCGAGGACCACGCGTTGCTCGACAGCGCCCGGACCAAGCTGAAGTTTTATGACATCTCCGACGTGCAAATCGCCGAACTGGAAAAAACGCGCACGGCAACCAAGACGCTGACTGTCTCCGCGCCCATCAGCGGTTTTGTGGTCGAAAAAAATGTTGTCGCTGGACAGATGGTAGAAGCAGGCATGAAGCTTTACCGGCTGGCGGACATCGGCGTCGTGTGGGTTTATGCGCAGGTCTATGAGCAGGACTTGCCGGCCATCCAGCTCGGCCAGGAGGCGACGATGACGTTGTCGTATCTGCCTGATCGCAAGTTCCGCGGACGCGTCACCTATGTTTACCCGATGGTGGACGAAAAAACGCGGACGGCGCGGGTGCGCATGGAATTTCATAATCCCGGTTACTTTCTCAAGCCCGGCATGTTCGCGACGGTGGAACTGGTTTCGGACATTGCGCCATCGGTGCTGCTGGTGCCGGACTCGGCGGTGTTGCGCAGTGGCGAGAAGAACACCGTTTTTGTTGCGTTGCCTGGTGGAAAGTTTGAGGCGCACACCGTGGCGCTGGGACAGCCGGCGCAGGATGACATGGACCAGGTGCTCGGCGGGTTGAGTGAAGGGGAATGTGTGGTTGCCTCCGGCCAGTTCATGCTTGATTCGGAAAGCCAGCTGCGCGAGGCCATCCAGAAAATGAACGGTCCGCGTGGGAGCGTTGCAGCGTCGGAGCGTGAAGGGCGTGATGTTATGGCATCGGTCCCTGCGATCCACACTCCTGACGCTACACGCTCCGATACGTCTCTGGTTTATGTCTGCCCCATGCCGGAGCATGTTTCCATCGAATACGATCATCCCGGCAAATGCCCGATTTGCGGCATGACGCTCGTGCCGGTGACACCGGGCGAACTCAAGCAGCTTCAGCCCGGCGGCAAGATTCTTTACTACACCTGCCCGATGCCGGAGCACAGCGATGTGCATTCCGACAAGCCCGGCAAATGTCCGAAGTGCGGGATGACACTCATCCCGGTGATGGAAACGCCGGCGGAAAAATCAGACCGTCAAGAGCGTGGGAGCGTGGAGCGTGAAAGCGTTACCAACATTGGAGCGGCTTCAGAAGCCCGGCAACCCTGAAAGGAACAGCTAATGAAAGTGGCAGATTACAAACAACTGCGTGTTTTCCAACTGGCTTTTGAAACAGCGATGGACATCTTCACCGCGAGCAAGAAATTTCCGGCTGAGGAAAAGTTCGCCCTCACAGATCAAATTCGACGTTCCAGCCGGTCGGTTTGCGCGAATATGGCTGAAGCCTGGAGAAAACGCCGTTACGAAGCGGCCTTTGTCAGCAAACTGAGCGACAGCGACGCGGTAGCGGCGGAGACGGAAGTGCATCTCGATTTTGCTTTGCGGTGCGGTTATCTCGATTCTCCGGCCCATGCCAAACTGCGCGACCATTATGACCACATTTGCCGTCAACTCACGAAGATGATGGACGACGCCCCGTCGTGGTGTGGCAATGGCTGCGAGCTGCGTGAAATGCCGGCGGAGTATTTCGTAGAGACAGGGAAACGTGAGGAGCGTGAAGAGTGTGGCGAGCGTAAGAGCGCAAAAAATGCGGGACATGAACAAAAGGTCACACGCTACACGCTCCAACGCTCCAACGCTCCTCGCTCATAACGCTCAACGGCCATGCTCCAACGCGTCATTGATTTTTCGCTGAAGAACAAGTTTATCGTGCTGCTGGCCACGGCGGCGGCGGTGCTCGGCGGCGTGTATGCCGTGCGCCACGTTCCGCTCGACGCCATCCCCGACCTCTCGGACACGCAGGTCATCATCTACACGCCGTGGGAGGGCCAGGCGCCGAACATCGTCGAAGATCAGGTCACCTATCCCATCACGACGAAGATGCTGTCTGTGCCGCGGCAAAAAGCGGTGCGCGGTTATTCGTTTTACGGCTTCTCGTTCGTTTATGTGATTTTTGAGGATGGCACGGATCCGTACTGGGCGCGCAGCCGTGTGCTCGAATATCTCAACGGTCTCAGCAGCCAGTTGCCGAAGGGCGTGACGCCGTCGCTCGGCCCGGACGCCACCGGCGTCGGCTGGGCGTTCATGTATTCCATCAACTCGACCAATCGCGACCTGGCCGAATTGCGTTCGTATCAGGATTGGTATCTGAAATACCAGCTCACGGCCGTGGATGGAGTGTCCGAAGTCGCGTCGGTCGGCGGCTTCGTGAAACAATACCAAGTGACCGTGGACCCGACGAAGTTGCGCGCCTACAACCTGTCGTTGAAGGACGTGAGCATGGCCATCGAGCGCAGCAACGGCGAGGTCGGCGGCCGTTCGCTCGAACTGGCGGAAACCGAATTCATCCTGCGCGTTAAGGGGTACGTGCAAAGTCTGGATGATCTGCGGAAGGTCGCCGTGGGTTCCGGCCCGAACGGCGTGCCCATTTTGTTGCGCGACGTGGCGACGGTGCAGTTCGGCCCCGACGAGCGCCGCGGCATCGCCGAGCAAAACGGCGAAGGCGAAACGGTCGGCGGCATCGTTGTGGTGCGCTATGGCGCGAATGCCAACCAGGTCATCCAAGCGGTTAAACAACGGCTTGATCAGGCGATGAAGGCCCTGCCGCCGGACGTGAAATACACGGTGGTCTATGACCGCACGGCGTTGATTGACCGCGCGGTCAAGACGCTCGAAGAAAAGCTGCTGGAAGAAAGTCTCGTCGTAGCGCTGGTTTGCCTCGCGTTCCTGCTGCACCTGCGCAGTGCGCTGGTGGCCATCGTCATTCTGCCCATTGCCGTGTTGATTGCGTTTCTCGTCATGTTTGGCCAGGGCATCAGCTCGAACATCATGTCGCTGGGCGGCATCGCCATCGCCGTCGGCGCGATGGTGGACGCGGTCATCATCATGATCGAGAACGCCCACAAACATCTGGAGCGGGACCAGGGCAAAAAACCACACTGGGAAATCATCCGCGATGCGGCGGTGGAAGTCGGCCCAACGCTGTTCTACTCGCTGCTGGTCATCACCGTGTCGTTCCTGCCGGTGTTCACGTTGCAGGCGCAGGAAGGCCGGTTGTTCAAACCGCTGGCCTTCACCAAAACCTATTCGATGGCCGCGGCGGCGGTGTTGTCCATCACGCTGGCGCCGATTTTGATGGGCTGGTTCATCCGCGGCAAAATTCCGAAGGAAGAGAAAAATCCCATCAACCGCTTTCTCGTCTGGGCGTACCATCCGGTGATTGATTTCGTCATCAAATGGCGTTGGCGCGTTGTCATCACCGCTGCGCTGATTGTGGTCTGGGTTTTTTTTCCGTGGAACCGGCTGGTGGTGGATAACGTAGGGCTGGCGTCTCGCCTGCCCAACGAGCGCGTCAACGCGAGCAGTCCGTCGGCTCCGCCGACGGGGGCAGGCGAGACGCCTGCCCTACGTTGGCGAACCTGCGCGGAAAAAATCGGCAAGCTTTTCCCCTATCAAAACATCGGCTCGGAGTTCATGCCGCCGCTGTACGAAGGCGATTTGCTGTACATGCCGACGACGTTCCCCGGCATCTCGCCCACCAAGGCGCGGCAAATCCTTCAAATCACCGACCGCATTATCAAATCGTTTCCCGAGGTGAAAACGGTGTTCGGCAAGGCCGGCCGCGCCGAGACCGCCACCGACCCCGCGCCGATGGACATGATTGAAACGACCATCCAGTTGAAACCGGAGGCGGAATGGCCAGCGGTGGACATCAAGGACGAACAAGGCCGCGTCATCGCGCATCGCCGCCGGACACACGATGAACTGGCGGACGCGATGAACGACGCCGTGCAGATTCCCGGACTCAACAACGCCTGGACAATGCCCATCCGGACGCGCATTGACATGCTTTCCACCGGCATTAAAACACCCATTGGCATCAAGGTGGCCGGGCCGGACTTGCGCGAACTCGAACGCATCGGCACCGAAATCGAAGCGGTCATACGCACCGTGCCGGGCACGGCCAGCGCCTATGCCGAGCGCGTCAACGGCGGGCGATTCATTGAGTTTGAAATCAATCGCGACGCCATTGCCCGTTACGGCCTGACCATCGGCGACGTGCAGGATGTGCTCTCGGTGGCGCTGGGCGGCATGCCGCTGACCACCACCGTCGAAGGGTTGCAACGCTACACCATCAATCTCCGTTACGACCGCGATTTCCGTTCCGATTTGCGGTCGTTGTCGGACGACATCGTCGTGCCCACACCCAGCGGCGCGCAGGTGCCGCTCGGCCAGCTCGCCACGCTCAAGGTCGTGGACGGCCCGATGGGCATCAAAAGCGAAGGCGCGGTGCCGAACGCCTGGATTTACGTGGACATCCGCGGCGTGGACGTGGGCACCTATGTGCAAATGGCCATGCGCGCCGTGAACGAATCCATTGCCGAAGGCGCGATCAAGCTGCCGCCGGGCTACAACATTTTCTGGAGCGGCCAGTACGAATACATGCTGCGCGCCCAGCAACGGCTGATGATTGTCGTGCCGCTGACGCTGCTCATCATCCTGCTCATCATTTATCTCAACACGCGCTCGCTCGTCAAAACCGCCATCGTCATGCTCGCCGTGCCGTTCTCGCTCGTCGGCGCGTTCTGGATCATTTACCTGCTGCACTACAACCTCAGCGTGGCCGTCTGGGTGGGCATCATCGCGCTGGCCGGGTTGGACGCGGAAACCGGCGTGGTGATGCTGCTCTACCTGGATCTCGCCTACGACGAATGGAAGAAGAAAGGCCTGATGCGTCACGCCGCGGATTTGCGCGACGCCATTTATCACGGCGCGGTCAGGCGCGTCCGCCCGAAGGCCATGACCGCGTGCGTCATCATCGCCGGGCTGGCGCCGATTTTGTGGAGCCACGGCACCGGCGCGGACGTGATGAAACGCATCGCCACGCCGATGGTGGGCGGCGTCGTGACCTCGACGCTCATGGAACTGTTGGTTTATCCGGCGATATTTTTCCTATGGCGCTCGCGGAGTCTCAAGCCGGTTGATTTGGTAAAATCCGCTGGTTTTTAGTTCGAGCCTGCGGTTGGGCTGTTGGTGGCTGCGTGTTGCTCCACGATTATCCAGCGTTGTTGCTCGCCCGGTGTCGGTTGTGTTGTGTCGTATTTGAACGGATGCCGGTCCATTTCGGCCTGAGCAATCAACGATGAAAGCCTGCGCCAGTGATTGAACCTCAGTCGTTGATATGGCTCAGTAAATGTCAAGCGGGCGGTACAATTTTGTTTCCGTTTTTTCACGGCAGTTCTTTCCGACATTGCGCAATGGGCTGAAGCGTTGGCAGTGACCACCATCAACGACGGTTGATCCTGCTGATATACGTGAGTTCATCCAGCCTTGCGACCGGACTTATCGACCTGACCACGGTGCGAGTCGCGGCGCTTCCTCTCTCTAGGCTCGAGGGTCCAGCCGAAATGAATCGGGGTTTCCTCTTAACGACAACGAGGGTTCGCCTAAACCGGGTGGCTCTCTGCCAACGCTTCAATCCATTCCTGGGTGGATTGACCTTCAATCTGTTTTCTGGTTTGTGCCCGGAAGCTGCGTCCGGGCGAGCGCAGCGGATGCGCAGCGAGAGCCGGCGCGTCAGCGGTGGGATTCCCTGACGACTGGTGTTGAACGTTTGCTCTGGGGCTTGCATCCGTTTTCTTTCTTAAAAGCTATTTGTTTTTCTGAAGCTTTGTATTCGGGTCCAGCCGGTACACCTTGCCGCGGCAGGTGCGGATGATCTCCGGGCCGGCGCCTGTCGGCGGGTTTGACTTGGCAGGCGATGGCCCAGACGAAGCCGGCCAGTTCGCGGGCCACGGCCAGTGGCGGCAATCACGCTCTTCTTCCTGGCCGAAAGCTGTATGAAGCGTTTGTGCAATCGTTGCTGCGCCTCCCAGGCGATAAGCCGCACCTCCTTGCTCTGAGCTTGCTGACGTATCTGAATGGCCGCGCTAACCTTGGGCGCCAGCCGGTATTGCCACGCCGCCTCGGTGAGCACGCGCCGGCAATGGGCGTTGCCGCACCGGGTAATGCCGCCCTGCACCCGTTTGTCGCTGCTGCTGTGTTCGCTGGGGGTGAGTCCGAAGAAGTGCATCAGGGAGCGGGGATCGTCGAAGCGGCTGAAGTCACCCACCTCGGCCACCAGCGTCATGGCCGTCAACACCTGCACGCCCCGCAGGCTCATCAACGCGCGCACCACCGGCTCCCACTTCCAGCCCGCCAACGCGTCCTCCACCGCCCGGGTCAAACGCGCCAGCCGGTCGGTGGCGTCATTGATGGCGTGGATGTATTCCTGGAAGGCGATCTGTTGCGGCGCTTGCGGCATCACCAGGCCGGAGAGATAACGCTGGTGCGCGTCATTCCAACTGCTCTTGCCGGTGTAACGAAAACCCAGGCGCAACAGAAATCCCTTCAGCCGGTTGCGCGCCTGGCGCTGATCGGTCAGGGCGGCAAAGCGGGCGCGAATCAGGTCCCGGACGGCTTCATCCTCCTGATCGGGCACGTGAATGGTGGTGAGTTCGCCGGCACGATGGAGGCGGGCCAGTTGGTCGGCATCGCGTCGGTCGGTCTTCACGCGGTCAGAGGCTTTCTTTGGGATAAGCGAGGGCGCGACGACCTCGCAATGCAAGCCCTTGGCGCGCAGATGGCGGCACAGGACGAACCCGCACGGCCCGGCTTCATAGACCAGCCGCAGTTCGACGCCCTCAAGCGAGAGCTTTTTAATGAGTTTGTCCACGGCCGCCAGCGTGCCGCCGATGATGCCGTAACGGCGGACCTCGGTGGAGTTGCCGGGCGCGATGGAGGCGGCGATGCTTTCCTTGTGGACGTCCAGGCCGATGTAATGTATGACTTTGTTCATGGGTGTTTGGTTTGGTTATTATGTTATCAATGACCCAGCTTCGTGCCGGGCCTTTAACCTTGTGGATCGGTCCGCTTCGGCGGACAACCCACGCGCAAAGGAATCAAACACCCGCTCTTTCATTTTGTTAAGCCATAAGGTCTAGGCAGCATCACACGCTATGAAAATAAGACACGAATACAACGACAACGGTTTTGTAATATGCGGATGGGAGCGTGAGTTTATCGAAAAGACTGGGCGCGCTTGCACAGTCCAACCCTGATGGAGTTGTTGGTTTACCCGGCGATATTTTTCCTGTGGCGCTCGCGGGGTCTCAAGCCGGTGCAGGATCAAGCGATCTTGTAGCCGCATCAGAAATGGTCGCGCGTGTAATGTTCAATAAATCCCCACTTGGGGTCCGTACGAACCAACCATGATAATCGTTCATCTGGGTAGCGACATGCGATTGAGGAAATGACGGCAGGAACATCTGCATCGGCAGTGACATAGAAGTAGTAATGGCGCTCGCCTCCAAATGTCTCAACGAGTGCTGGAATGCCCATGCGGTCAATGTCGAACGCCGTAACCGATTCGTGATCCATTTCAGCAAGGCTGTCGTTGTATATCGGTTCGGGCAAACCATTCGGCATCCGCTTGGTGAACTTATGTGTGACAACTGCCAAAGTAGGAAACGCCGGACGCAGTGCTTCAACGTCGAGGTTAGTTGGTCGGCGAAGAAAGAGGGGAAATCCCTCATAAGTCTTTTCCGTTGAAATCCATGAGTACATGACGTGCGAGAAGTGGCTAACAGATATTCAGCCCAACACGGGTTTTGCTGGATTCGGAAAGCAAGGGGGTGGCTGGCGTGCTGACAACTGAATTTTTTGGCTAATGGGAACGGGTCGGGGTAAGAGGTGCGTCCAATGAAATTCGGGCATCAATCTTCCGTTGCTTTCTCCACCGCTTCGCGAATGGTTTTCCTGAATTTCTCGATGCCCTGGTCAAACGCGGCGGAAATGGGCAGCACGGACACCTTTTTGATTTTCTTTTTGAACTGCTTCAGGTTTTTCTCGGCCACCGCCTCATCCATTTTGTTCGCCACCACTAGGCGCGGTTTTTCGAGCAGCGCCGGATCGTAAAGCTCCAGTTCCTTGAGCAATTGTTTGTAATCGTCCCACGGCGCGCGGTTGTCTGTGCCCGCCATGTCGAGCAGCAGCACCAGGATTTTGCAGCGCTCGATGTGGCGCAGAAACGCGTGGCCGAGGCCGACGTTTTTGTGCGCGCCTTCAATCAAACCCGGCACGTCGCAAACCGTGAGCCGGTGCCAGTCGGCGTATTCGACAATGCCGATCTGCGGGTGCAGCGTGGTGAACGGATAGGGCGCGACTTTCGGCCGCGCCTTGGAAATGGCCGTGAGCAGCGTGGACTTGCCCGCGTTCGGATAGCCGACCAGCCCGACTTCGGCCATGATGCGCAGCTCGAAAAGAAAATCGCCTTCCTCGCCCGGCTCGCCCGGCTGCGCGAAACGCGGCGTCTGGCGCGCGGCCGTCGCAAAGTTCCGGTTGCCCAATCCGCCGCGACCGCCCTTGCAAAGCACGAATTGTTGTCCGTTTTCAGTGAGATCGGCGACCAGTTCGCCCTTTTCCGAATTGCCGGCGGAAAATTCCCCGGGGTCTTCCCGGCTCAAATCAATTTCCTGCGCCTGCCCGCCGCTGGCACTGCGAATCAAGGGCCGTTTGCTCGCGCTGGTTTTGAACGTCGGCTTTTCGTCCTCGCTCTCGTTCTCGTCCTCGAAATCCCCCGCCGGTTTTGTCACTGATGGCAACCGCCACACCAGCGTGCCGCAGGGAACCTTGATGATGAGGTCCTTGCCCGCGTGGCCGTCCATGCCTTTGCCGAAGCCCGGTTCGCCGGCCTCGGCGATGAGGCGGGGCTGATAATACTGGGCGATGAGGTTGTTGAGGTCGTGGTCGGCCTGCAAAATCACGCTGCCGCCGCGTCCGCCGTTGCCGCCGCTCGGCCCGCCCTTGGCGATGTAAGCCTCGCGATGGAACGCGATGCAGCCTTTGCCGCCGTGTCCCGCGCTGCGCGTAAATTTTTATTTCGTCAACGAACATTTAAGTTGGAGTTCAGGCTTCAGCCTGTTTTCAAAAAGCTAAATGACAAATCAGGACAAGCTAAAGCTTGAACTCCAACAACAAAAAAGGCGAGGCATTTGGCCTCGCCGTGAAATTCACTGGCGCCGGTCAATTCTTCGCGGCCGGCTCGGCCTTCACATTCACGCGCCGGCCGTTCTTGTCGAAGGCGATTTTGCCGTCCACCAGCGCGAAAAGCGTCCAATCGCGCCCGGTGCCGACGTTTTCGCCCGCGACAAACTTCGTGCCGCGCTGCCGGACGATGATGCTGCCGGCGGTGACCGCTTCGCCGCCATAGGTTTTCACGCCCAGCCGTTTGCTGACGCTGTCGCGACCGTTGCGTACGCTGCCTTGACCTTTCTTATGTGCCATAAATTTGTTTTGGTTTTTTCGGTAGGGACGCCGCGCTACGGCGTCCGGACAGCGCAGCGCGCTGTCCCTACCGGTTTAAGCTTTGATTTCCGTGATCTTGACCACCGTCAATTCCTGGCGATGACCGATCGTTTTGTGATAGCCCTTGCGGCGTTTCATCTTGAAAGTGAGTTTCTTCTCGCCGCGCTTGTGCGCCACCACGTCGGCCAGCACGCTGGCGCCGCTGACCGTGGGCGTGCCCACCGCCAGCTTGCCGTCGGTGTTCACCAGCAATACCCGGTCAAAAGTGAACGGTTTGCCGGCCTCGACGGCCAGACGTTCGATTTCCAGCGTGTCGCCCGCGGCGACCCGATACTGTTTGCTACCTGTTTCTAAAACGGCGTACATAAATATTCCCGCAAAGGGTCGGATATTGAACCAGATTTTCGCGGACTGTCAACGCCTGAATTCTGGGAAAAAGGCTTGTAAAAACAACCAACTAAACGTGTGGCGGCTGTTCTTCGCGTCCGGCAAACCATTGGCGGACGAGCTGATCAGGTTTTCGTCTGGCTGCTGCGCGTCATCATTTTGGTCATCCAGGCGTCCGCTTCCTCGTGGGTTTTGAAACGAAACACGCCGCGCGGGATGCGCGCCCCGCCAAACGCTTTTCGCCAGCGATGGCATTGGCCTTGTTGCTGGTCGCGGTTGAAAGCGCGTCGGGCCCCTTGGTGCAACGCCCGACAAAGCGGTCAATCTTTTCCTCAACATTGATGAACGGCTGTTCCACAGCGTTTTCAGCATAAACCGCAACGCCAGACAAAGCAAGCAAGGGCCGGAAATCCAAGCCAATTAACAATTAAAGACAACTATTTATCGAAAAACGATAAAAAAGACTTGACTAACGAAATTGATGGGTTTAGCCTTTGCGCCATGAATGCGAATGAAATTTCACTAAAGACGAGTCCTCGCTTATATCGAATCCAAAAAATAAGCCGCATCCTGAAAGTTTGTGTGCTCCTTTACTTTGTTAAGCCACTCTGCGTCGTTCTGGCTTTCAAACTTAAAAGTATTTGGAGTATTCACTTGGCGTCCAGCATGGTTTCCATCTTCAACCATCCCTACGCCAACGCGTCGGACATCCCGGCACCGATGATGGTGCTCTTTGCCATCGGCACGGGCATTAGGCTGCTAGGCGCTATTTCGTTTTACCGCTTGCTAAACCTGTATGAGAAGGGTTTGATCTTTTCTGCCGCCAATGTTTCGGAAATGAAACGACTGGGAATTTACCCGGCTGGCTACGGCATCCTCGCCGTCGCTTCCACTGTGATTTACTACCGGCAAATCCTTTTGCCGTGGACGCTGCTGGATGTCGTTTTATCACCATGGGTTGTGGCGGGTATGGCGATTTACATTGTCGCCTGGATCATGGACGAAGGCCGGAAGATTCAGGAGGAACAGGAACTGACCGTTTAACTACTCGAAAATCAACCCCATCAAGTTATGAAAAATTTTCAAAACAAAGCCAAAATCATCAAGGTCAGCAAAAACATCAGGAGTATTTTGTTCGCCGGACTGGTATTGTGGATGGTTTCCATTCCAGTATTTTTGATTCCGTTCATTTTCTTGCCAAAAGAGAAAATGCCCTCCTCCATGATTTGTGAAATAGGCGGCAGGGTTTTGCTGGCCTCGCTCGGCCTGGTGGTTAATTTGAAGCTGTTCCGGTTTTTTGACCGGCTGAAGAACGGGCATCTGTTCGATGCCCAAACCGTCGGGAATTTGGATGCCGCCGGCAGATGGTGGATTGTTCTCTGGCTGTTTCAGGGAGTGTTTTACCAGATTGAATATCAGTTTTTCGGCCACGCGCTGGGCTGGGGAAGCAGCGGATTGTTTGCGGGCTTGATTCTAATTTTTGTCTCATGGCTGTTGAAGGAAGCGCAGGAATTGCAGGAGGAGCAGGAATTGACCGTTTAAGCTTATGCCCATCATCGTCAATTTGGACGTGGTTCTCGCCCAGCGCAAAATGCGGCTGAACGATCTGGCCGCCGCCGTGGACATCACGCCGCAAAATCTGTCCATCCTCAAAACCGGCAAGGCCCGGGCCATCCGTTTCTCCACGCTGGAAGCCATTTGCGCCCATCTCGGGTGCCAGCCCGGCGAGATTTTGGAATATCGTCCGGAAACCGAAAAAATGAAGCAGCCGGTGCGAAGTTAAGCCTGCAAATTCCGCCGTTCCTGTTTGCGACTTGTTCGCGCTGTTTGGTTTCAGCGCTCAACGACTCTTCCCGCCGGCCAGCCTTGCGTTCGGACAAGCTTTGCCAGCATGAACAATCCGCGGCGGTTCAAACCGGCTCGGCAATCAAATCGTAGTCCGTGTGCCCGACAACTTTGACCTGGGCAAATTCTCCCGGCGGCAGCATCGCTTCACGCGTGCGAAGTTTTCCACGCACATAAACGCGCCCGTCAATGTCCGGCGCATCGGCTTCGCCGCGTCCCACCAGGTAACTGCGGAGTTTGGGGTCTGGAGTTTGGAGTTTGCCTTCGCGAACGAGGCCGTGTTCCCACGAAGCAATGCTGGCTTGCTGAAGTTGTTCTTCATTCGCGCGGCCTTCGACCAGCACCTTGATTTCGCGGCCAACGAACGACCCGGAAACCTGCCGGGCGATTTTGTGCTGCGCGGCCATCGCCAGTTCGCGCCGGTGTTTTTTGATTTTGTCTGGAATCTGGCCGGCCATTCTTCCCGCGAGCGTTCCGTCCTCTTTCGAGTAAGCGAACACACCGAGCCGTTCGAACTTCGTCTCGCGGATGAAATCAAGCAGGATTTGAAAGCTCGCTGCGGTTTCGCCCGGAAAGCCGACGATGAACGTTGTCCGCAGCGCGATGCCCGGCACGCCGGCGCGGATTTTTCGGATGAGGTCAACGATGTATGGCTGCGAAGTCTCGCGCCGCATCCGTTCGAGCATGTTTTCATGGATGTGCTGGAGCGGGATGTCCACGTAACGCGCGACTTTAGGGCATTCGGCGATGGTTCGGATGAGTTCGTCAGTCCAATGCGCCGGATGGGTGTAAAGCAACCGAATCCAAAAATCGCCCGGGAGTGAGTTCAATTCGCGCAGCAACGAGCAAATGGTCGTGGCATCGGCCGGCAGCGATCTGGCGGCGGCGGAGAACCTTCCCGGCGACGAAATGGCGCGGCCGGTGGCCGTCTGCAAAGACTTCGGGCGCAAATCGAGGCCGTAATAGGTCGAATCCTGCGAAATCAGGTTCAGTTCCTTCACGCCATCGGCAATCAGCGCCCGGGCTTCGGCCACAATGTCGCTTTGCGCGCGGCTGCGATGCGAACCGCGCATCCGGGGAATGATGCAAAAACTGCACGGATGATTGCAGCCCTCGGCAATTTTGACATAGGCGAAATGCTTTGGCGTCAGGCGGAAACGCGGCGTGGCGAAATCGGGAATGAAGACGGGGCGCCGGGTGACATCCAAAATCGGCGAAGATGGAGGATGGAGAATGGAGGATGGCCTTGTTGGCTCAACGACAGTTTTGGTTCTGCCAAATTTTTTGGTTCCGCGAAGTGATTTGGATTTTTCGCGTTCCCACACAACTTGATATTGTTCCAATTCAGCGAATCGCCCGGTGATTTTTCCCTTCGATGTTGGATGTTGGATGTTGGATGTTGAATGTTTCCCAATTCGCTCCGCGCGCCCAGCCATCGCCTGTCTGACGATGTCCGAAACCTGCGCCACCTGGTCAATGCCCATGAAGGCGTCCACTTCCGGCAGAAGCTTCGGCAGTTCATCGCGGAATCGCTGCGGCAGACAGCCGGAGACGATCAAACTTTGGCCGCGATTTTGAGCGGCGCGGACCTCGGCGGATTCGAGAATGGCATCCACGCTCTCCTCCTGCGCGGCGTCAATAAACGAGCAGGTGTTGACGATAATGACGTCCGCCTGCGCGGCGTCGTTGGTGATTTCCATGCCGTCCTTGAGCAGTGCGCCGAGCATGATTTCGGCGTCCACCAAATTTTTGGCGCAACCGAGTGAAATCAAGCCGATTCGCAGCGGGCGGCGGGTGGAGTTGGGTTTCGTCACAGGCGAATCAAACTACGCGAGACGGCGAACGGCGTCGAAAATTATTTACCGGTTGAAGCCGGAGCGTTGGTGGCCGGCGAAACGGCGGGGGCGGGCGCGTTGGTGGAACCGGCGGTGGCCGGCGGCGCATTGGTTTCCGGCGGCATCCCGAGCTGGGTGCGCAGCACGGCGCGCGCGGCAAAATACATGCCGTGTTGCGGGTCGAGCAAACGGTTGAGCACCGTGCGGTTGAGGTCGCGAAAGTCGGGCAGAACAATGCGCGTATTCGCGCCCTGAAAATCAACCGTCTTGACCTGGTAATTCTCATATATCTTGCCGGCCATCCGTTTGAAAGCGGCGTAACGGTCGTCCTGCCCCCTGGCCAGTTCGTAATACGCCTGCGCCAGCAATCCTTCGACCGCCGCCGTCGTGCGTTCCTGCGACGTATCGCCAATGTCCTCCTGCACGCGCGCGATGGCATATTGTTCGAACGTCAGTTGTGATGGCCGTGAATTCGGGTTGCCGTTGAGCGTATTGTTATCGGGATATTTCCGGGCAAGGTAACGATACCAGTCCGCCGCCTCGGCCACGCGATTGTCTTCATAGAGCATATAAACCGCGTCGCCCAAAAAATACCGATGGGCTTTTTGGATGCCGTCCCGCATGTTGGGTTGGGTTTCTTCCGCATACATTTTTTCGTAGGCATCATTGACTTTGGACACCAGGTCGAGGTTTGGAAACAACTCCGGACGCTGGTTGAAAGGATTGAGGATCAGCCTTCCGTGATGAAACGACTGCAGCATGGATTGATAAATGTTGCGGCGCAGTTTGATCAAATCATCCGGGTTCACCTTGTCCGGGTGCTGCTTCGCCTGGGCCAGACCAAACGCACCCCAGTAAATCGCGTGCGCTTCCGGCAACCGCCAGTCGAGCGGACCCCATTCGGCATCCACTTTTTTCGCGAACACCGGATCAATCTTGTATTTTTCGCGGAGCCGGAACGCATTGGTGCGGTCCCCGGCGGTTTGCGGCTGGAGCAACGCGTCGAAATTCGTTCCGTTCGGGCCGAAAAACGGGGTCATTTCCCCGGCCCACTGCTGTTTGAAATACATGTTTGCGTCGTCGAGATTTTGGGCCATTTTGTGTTGAAAGATCCACGCCAGATCGCGGTAAATTGAAACGTCATCCGGGTTGTAACGCAGCCCGTTGTCGCGCAGCAGTTCGATGCCGCGCTCGACCCAGCGCCAGCGATCGGGAAAATCCTTGAACTTGATGGAAATGTTGTAGGCCATGTTCCAGGCCTGAAACTGCCAGACCTGCGAGAAATGCGGCTCCAGGTCCGTGATCCAATCCGCCAGTTGCGCCGCCTCGAAAAACTTGTCGTCCTGTTGCAAATCGTTGGCGCGAATCCAGAGCATATTCGAAATCAGTCCGCGGAAACCGCCCAGCGCCACCGTCGTGAACGCCAGCATCGGCGGCGCGTTTTGCAGGGCCGACGCGCGCACCAATCCGAGCCGGTCGCGGTCGCGGTTCAACGACTGCTGCATCCGGCCGGAGCCGAAGAGCAACGCCGCCGCCAGCAGCAGCAAAAGAATTTTTTTGACGCGCGCGTTCATTTTCCAGAAATGAAGAAGGCAGAAGGAAGAACGAAGAAAGGGCGGCGCTCTGACGAACGGAATTCCGCCGCCATCCTCCATCCTCCATCTTCCATCTTCGTTTTCATTGTGTTCCCTGGGCTGTGGCCAGTTCACGCCGGTTGAACAACCCGATGCCCATGACGCCCAGGATTCCGCCGAGCAGCAAAACGATTTGAGCGAAGGCCAGGCCTAGTTCAGTCCACGAAATGCTGCGCCCGCTGCTCAACGAATCAATCGGCGAGAAGTTTTTCACCAGATTGATAATCACCAAAAAACCCTTGAACAGCGGGATCAACACCGCGTCCGCCGCCGAATGTCCCATGACGCCGGTTTCCGCGTTGCCGGCCGCCACCGTGCCCGAGTCCACCGCCTCGGCCAGTGTTCCGCTGGAAAGTCCAATCGTCAGTACCGCCAGCGAGAAAAAGGCCGCGACCGGAAACGTCAAAAAGCTTGCCGCCATCAATCCCAGCGCCGCCAGCAGCGCCATCCAGCAGAAAATAATTCCGAGACCGCGCGCAAAGTTCAGCGTAAAGCCGCCCTGCGGATACAGCACCTCCATGCCGTCTTCGAGCGGGAACAATAGCGACGCGTCATTCGGATTCACGAAAATAATGGTCAGCACGCCCTGGTCGTCGAACAGATTCGGCGGGATTTGAAATTCGTGGAATGTGTTTGGCGCGAGGCTCATCGGCTCGCTGCGCCAGAGCCTGGGCGTTTCCGGCACACCGGCCTGCCACAAGGCGATGAACGTGCCGGAGGAACTCTTTTGCGCCGAGTTGAATTTCACGCGCAGTTGCAACGGTTTGTCCTTGAGAAAATTTTTGGCGAAGCCCAGATCAATCCTCCACTGGCGCGAATAGCCCGGCGGCACCAGTTGGAAATCCGCCTTGACCTGCTCGCGGATCTGTTTGCGCACCTCCGGCACGTCCACCTTCTCCACCGGGCTGTTTTTCAAACGGTCCTGCAAAATGCGTTCCGTCGCGGCATCAATTTCCGCATCGTTGCCGGGTTCCTTGGCCGAACCGCGCGCCACCAGCACCTGCTCGCGCAAAACGGTTTGCTCCGCCGCCGGCAATTTCGCCGCGCGCCATTGCAACAAGCCATAAACGCACGCGCCGGACAGGGCCAGCAGCGCCGCGTTCAGCGACACGATGCCGAGCCATTTGCCCAGCCAGATCTGCCAGCGCGCGATGGGTTTGGTCGCCACAACCTGCATCTGGCATTCCTCGATGTCGCGGGCCAGCGTGCCGCACGCCAGCCAGAGGGTGGAAAGGCCGAGCAACCCGGTGATGGCGCTCAAAGTGTACGTCAGCAAAATCTGGGTGAATCCGCGTGCCGTGCCGTCGTCCTGGACCACCATCGGCAAACCCACCACCGCCGCCAGCAACAACGCGGCGATGACCAGAAACAGCCGGAAACGAAAGGCGGCTTTCCAAGTCAACCAGGTGATGGCGAGCAGTCTTTGCATCAGTAAATCGTCCTCGTTCTCGTCCTCGTCCTCGAACTAAGGTTTCTTTCCCAGCAGCGACGACAATTTCTCATCCGCCTTCGACAAATCCACCGGTTTTTCTTCCGCTGCGGGCCTGGGTTTGTCCGGCCCCGGCGTTGGTTCGGCGGCCTTTGTCAGTGCTTCCAATTTTTTGTCGTCCATCTTCGGCACGGCGGGAACCGGCGCCGGCGGTTTTGACGGAACAACGGGTTGGGCAACCTGCGGCAACGCCAGGCGTTCAAGGATTTTCTCGGCGGGCGGCCGCCCATCGTCGCCGGCGCGCAGATAAGCCGCCACGCGGGCGCCGGAAGTTGCGCCCGAAGTTTCCGACGCGGCCCGGCGCGCCTTTTGCACCACATCGAGAAAGTAGCTCTCCAAGTTTTGCGTGGGCGTGTCAATCCTGACCTTGTCCGCCGCCACGTCCTTGCGAATGATTTCCAGCACGTGCTCCATGGTTTCGCGCGGCAACGCGGGGGTGGTAATGCGAATCGTGTCCGGCGTGGCGAGCAATTCTTGGAGCGTGCCCATCGCCTGGATTTTCCCACCGTAAAGAATCACGACTCGGTTACACACATCTTCGACATCGGCCAGCAAATGGCTGCTCAAAATCACCGTCTTGCCGCGCCGCGCCAGCGCCACGATAAGGTCCTTCATCTCGCGGCAGCCGATGGGATCCAGCCCGGACGTCGGTTCGTCAAGAATGATGAGGTCGGGATCGTTGATGAGGGCCTGGGCCAGCCCGATGCGGCGCTGCATGCCCTTGGAAAATTCACCCACGGCGCGCATCCGCGTCTGGCTCAAGCCGACCATTTCAAGCAGTTGCTCGGCGCGGTTGTCGCGTTCGTCCTTGCCGAGCTGAAACAGATTGCCGAAAAAGTCGAGCGTCTCGCGCGAGTTGAGGTAGCGGTAAAGATACGATTCCTCCGGCAGATAGCCGATGCGCGACTTGGTCTGCACGTGCCGCGGCGAATGGCCGAAAACCTCGATGTGGCCCTTGGTGGGGTAAAGCAAACCCAGCAGCAGTTTCACCGTGGTGGATTTCCCGGAGCCGTTCGGGCCGAGCAATCCGAAAACCTCGCCGCGCCGCACGTCGAAATCCACGCCGTCCACCGCGCGCGCCTTGGGCCGGTTCCAGAAATCCTTGAACACCTTCGTCAGCCCGCGCACGGACACGACGACCTCTTCGGATTTACGATTTGCGATTTCCGATTGCGGATTTAATTCGGCGGCGGGCATAAAATTAAACTGTCTTTGCCAGCTCGTTTTCAGCTTTTGAAATCAAATCAAAAACCAACGATGCCATGTCTTTTCTCAAAATATTTTCCAGCGGAAAACTTTCTGCGTTTGATTTTTTAACTCTGGATTGCTGTCCGCGCTGAAAAATTTCCACGACCCACTCTAAAACAAGTTTTCTTTCTTCTTCTTTCCAAGGTTCCAAATATGAAATTCTTCCTTTCTTGGAAATCACTTCGGAAGCATTCTGCGCCTGTTCTCGGCGTTCAAACCAAAATTCCCAAACAAAATAAGGTCCACTCCAATCAAATCCAGAACGATTCGAGTGATCCCGAATTTCAATTCCTGCCTGTAAAAGTTGGTCGCGCGCCGCTTCAAGTTGTTTATCCAGTTGTTCTGCAATGCGAGCAAACGCAGCTTGAATTTCACTTTTTGATTTATCAGCCATTTCTGTTCACGCCAGCTTCGGCGTCAACTGCCCGGACGCTGCGCGCGGCGGTTCTTCCGTTTCGGGATGGAAATGTTCCAGCTCCTCGCCTTTGCGCACGAGGCGGGCGCTGTTGAAAATCACAATCAGCGAACCCACGTTGTGCAACAGCGCCGCGACAATCGGGTTCAAGTAGCCAAACGCCGCTGCTGTCAATCCGACGATGATGAACACGATGCCGAACATGAAATTCTGGTTGATGACCGCGCGGGTGCTGCGTGAGAGCTTCACCAAAAACGGCAGCCGGCGCAGGTCGTTGTTCATCAGCGCAATCGTCGCGCTGTGGATGGCCACTTCGCTGCCCGCCGCGCCCATCGCGATGCCGATGTCGCCCGCGGCCAGCGCCGGCGCGTCGTTCACGCCGTCGCCGATGACGGCGACGCGATAACCTTTGGCCTTCATTGCGCGGACAAACTCAACCTTGTTTTGCGGCAAGCAATCGCCCTTGGCCTCTTCGCAGCCAATTTCAGCGGCCACGCGGGTCGCCACCGCCTGCCGGTCGCCGGAAACCATCGCGATGCGGCGAACGCCCGCGTCCTTCAACTCGGCCAGTGATTCCTTCGCCTCGGCGCGGGTCTGGTCTTGCAGGCCAACCCAGCCGATGCACCTGCCGTCGCGCGCCACAAAAATCAAACTCCAGCCTTCGGTTTCCTTGAGGTCAACGGATTTAACAAAATCCTCGGTCACGCCGTTGTCCTTGAGCCACTGCGCCCGGCCCACCAAAACTTTGGCGCCGCCCACCTCGGCCTTCACGCCGCGCCCGGCGGTCTCGGCGAAATGCTGCGGCTCAACCAGCGGCACGCCGGCTTCGCCTGCAATTTGCGCGAGCGCTTTGGCCGTCGGATGGTTGCTGTATTTTTCCGCCGACGCCGCGACCCGCAGCAATTCCGCCGGTTTGGTTTCGCCAATGGGCGCGAGCCGGCTGACGGCAAGCTGGCCGGTGGTGAGCGTGCCGGTTTTGTCGAAGACGAAGGCGTTGATTTTGGCCGCGGCTTCGATGTCGGCGACGTTTTTGATCAAAATTCCCAAACGCGCGGCGGCGGAAAGCGCGGCGACCATCGCGGTGGGCGTCGCCAAAATGAACGCGCACGGGCACGACACGACGAACACGGCGATGACCCGGGTCAGGTCATGCGTAAACGCCCAGACCAGCGCGCCGATGACCAGCACGAGCGGCGTGTAAAAGCCCATGTACTGGTCCACGATCTTCATGATCGGGAGCTTGGTTTTTTCGGCGGCCAGAATCAGTTCGCGCACGCGGCCCAGCGTCGTGTCTTCGCCGGCGCGGCTGACCTTGATTTCCAGAACGCCCGTGAGATTTTGCGTGCCGGCAAATGCCTCGTCGCCAGACTTCTTGTCCACCGGCAATGATTCGCCGGTAATCGTGGCCTGGTTGAACGAGCCTTGCCCGCTGATGATGACGCCGTCCGCCGCCACGTTGTCGCCGGGACGAATGCGGATCACGTCGCCGACGGCGAGTTCGCTGGCGGCCACTTCCTCCTCGCCGCCGTCCTTTTTGATGCGGCGTGCCTTGGTGGGCGTGAGTTTGATGAGCGATTCGATGGAGTTGCGCGCGCCCTCGGCGGTGCGGGTTTCGATGATTTCGCCGGTGAGCATGAAAAACGCGACAACCCCGGCGGTCTTGTAATCGCCGGACGAGAACGCCGCGAGCACGGCGATGGCGACGAGTTCGTTGATGCTGAGGTGGCCGACGCGCAAATCCTTGATGGCCGTGACGACGATGGGATAGCCGAGAATAAGCGCGCCGATGAACGCGCTGGCGCTGGCAACGGTGTGGCCCTGATCAAACAGCCAGTCCACGATGAAGGCGTTCAGGACGAAGACGACGCCCAGCACCGCCTGCCACAGATGCACGACGGAATGTTCGTGGTCGTGACCGCAGCCGCAGTTTGGCCCGTGCTCGTGATGGCTTAAAAGCGATGTGACTTGCATGGTTAATAAGTGATGCGTGATGCGTGATGCGTGAAAAGGAAATGACGCGCAGTGCCGCGACTGGCCGGAGTGTCCGTCCCCGAGCGCAGCGATGTCCGAACTTCGGGCAGCATGCAAATTTGCGGGCGGCCGGGCATGGCCGCGTTGCTGCGCCCGAGGACGGGCGCACTCCGCAAAAGCAAAAGCGATGACTTGCATAAAATTAAAAAACTCTCGTGCCGAGAACGGGAAAATGGTTTAGCCAAATCTAAATAATTTTGCCAATATTACATTACAAAAAACCATCCGAAACAACATACTCCAGAGTGGAATTGAAATTAATAAAAAAATCATCGGTTAATAACGGACTTGAGGTGCGAGTTGTATTCTACCCAAATCGCCAACCCATCGAGATTGTCCGCATATGGAACGCCAACAAAACAAATTGGGGCTGAAGAAATAAGAAAGTTTTCAGAGCAAAACAATCCCAAGCGAAAAATGAATCTTCAAATATCCCTCCAGCTTCCGCTTCATGATGCACTAATACTACTCCAAACCAAACACTCAAAACAAAGTGCGCGATTTGCCACAATAGCCGCCACTTTCAACATTCTTTGTTTTTGTGTCGCGTCCATTTTCGTTTTACGGATTCTGCGCCGCCGTTTTTGGCTCTGGCGGCTCGCGATTCAACATTAGCCGCAGCTCGCGCGGTTTGCCGTCGGCGCGCTCGGGCAAAAAGATTTTGTCCTGCACGTTGGTCAGGATCGGCCCCATCGCCTGTACCAGGGTCACCTGTGCGAACAGGCCCGGATTGCTTTCGTATTTCGGCAGCAAATCGCTGAAGCGTCTCGCCTCGGCGGTGATGGATTGGACATAGCGCGCGCGGTCGGCGGCGGCGGCATTGGTGATGGATGAGGCCTGGGCGCCGGACTGGCTGAGAATCTGATTTTCGTAACTGCGCGCGTCGTTGAGGATTTTGTTGCGATTTTCCCGCGCGGTCGTAACGCGGGTGAACACGTCCTGCAATTGCCGGGGCGGAATGCTTTGAACCTCGCATTGATCAATGACGATGCCGAGCTGTTCCTGCTCGGTCAAATCGCTGACGCGCTGCAGCACGGCGTCCCGGAATCCGGCCACGTCGCGCGTGAGGACATCGTCCACGTTGAAGTGCGCGGCGGTGTAAAGCAGCGCGTTGTTCAGCGCGTTCTGGACGGTGTTGGACGCGGACACGAAATCGAAGACGAAGTGAATCGGATTTTCGATGTGATAGTAAAGCGTCGCGCGGGTGTGAATGATGTTGCGGTCCGCCGTGATCGCGTAGCCGTCCACCGCCGGATTCAGCGAAGCGCCGGCCGGCAATTCCTCGCCGCTCAATTCCTGTTCCGCCGTGGTCGCATACCAGCCGACGGTGGAATTGACCTTTTGAATTTCCGTGATCGGAATTTTGACCACCTCGTCAATCGGATAGGGATACGACCAATGCCATCCCGAATTGAGCAAGACCTTTTCGCCCTCGCCGACGGGCCGGCCGAAACGCAAAATCACCGCCTTTTCCTGCGGGCCGACGGTGAAAAAGCCGGAGCTGAAAAACGCCAGCACCATCAGCGCCATCACGACTTTGACAATCGCGAAACTGCTGTGCAATGCCTCGGCCAGCGCCTGCGACCCGGCGTCGTCCGGCGTTACCGGCGCGGGCGCGGGAGGCTCGTGCGTGTGTTCGTGATCGTGGCTCATGGTTGCCGGGCCGGCGCGTTGGCCGGCAGATGCTGGAACAAATCAAACGGCGGCGTGCGCTCGTCGAAAATCAAGGTCGCGCGCTGGTTGAGCGACTGTTGCAGCGCGCTGATGCGCAGCAGGAAATTCTCCAGTTCGGGATTTTTTTGAAAGACCGGCAGCACCCTGGCGGCCTCGGCTTCGCCTTCGCCGCGAATGCGCGTTGCGGCGGCCTCGGCGTTGGCAATGGTTTCGGCGGCCTGGCGGTCGGCGGCGGCCTTGATTTTTTGCGCCTCGGCCTCGCCTTCGTACTGGAACCGGCTGATGAGAATTTGGCGCTCGGAGGTCATGCGCTGAAACACGGTTTGCGTCACATTCTCCGGCAGGCCGAGTTTCTTGATGCCGAGAAACGCAATTTCAATGCCGCAATTGTTGGTTTGCAACTGCGATTGGACGGCCTGCTCGATCTCGTTTTCGATGGCGTCGAATTTCAATTGCTTCGCATCGGCGTTCACGAAATCGGCCAGCGGATGTTTGCCGACGACGGCGCTTTTGGCGCTGCGCAACATGCTTTCCAGCATGATTTGGGCGGCCAGGGTCGAACCGCCCGCGAATTTCGGGAAGAACGCCCTGGCGTCGGTGATCTTCCAGCCCACATAAACCATCACGAGCAGGTTGTTGTTGTCGGCCGTGAGATTCTGGCTGAACCGGTCCTCGAAATTCTGGACGCGTTGATCAAATTTATAGACTTTCTCCACCGGCCAGGGCCATTTGCAATACGCGCCCGGCTCGGTGAGATTGCGCGTCGGCCTGCCAAACGTCGTGACGACGGCGACTTCGGATTGGCGGACCTGAAAAACAAACAGCAGCAGCGCGAAAATCAGAATCAGCACTGCGCCGATGACGACGGTCATTGCGTTACGTTTCATGGCGATTAATGGTTGGGGGTTGAGGACACGTTCAAATTCAAAAGGTCTTCGCGGATTTTGTCTTCCAGATTGAAAATCACCACGTCCTGCGTGTTCGTGACGAGCAAAATGTATTTGCGCGCTCCGGCCGTGGCGTCGGCAAACGCCTGGAAATACTTGCGCTGCCGGTAAACCGAGGGCGCGGCCGCGAACGCCGGAATCTGGTTGGTGAAGAGCGCCGCGCGCGCGTAGGCCGAAACACTGAGCCGCTGCCGCGTTGCATCGGCCACATTCGTCATCGTAAACGCCTGCGCGCCGGCCAGCGCATTGGTGCGAATGGCCCCGGCTTGGGCATCAAGGATTTTGGCCAGCTTCGTCTGCTCCGCGCCGACAACTTTTTCGTAGTCCCCCGCGACTTTCACCGGCGGATGAATGTCCTGCAACCCGACGAAAACAATCTTTGCGCCAAGGTGATACTCATCCACCGCAGCCTGGATTTGCGAACGCAACTCCTGCGCCGCTTCCTGGCGCGTGTGGGACATCACGTCGTTCAAATCCACGCCGGCGAGATAATGCACAACTTCGCGGTTGGCCAAATCCTGGAGCAGATTCGTCGGCCCGGCATTGTTGTAAGCCCAGGCGAGGACGTTTGTGATTTGAAATTGAACGGGAATGCTGACGGTGATGAGGCTTACCGGCGGCGCTTTGAGCGTGTCCTGGGTGTCGGCGTTTTCGTCCGTAATCGTGACCGGCTCGCGGTTGCCGACGAGGAAATTTTCCTCCTTGGTGTGGGGAATACTCCACAAGATCGTTTTTGCCTGCTCGCTTTGCGCGTCCGGCGTGTAACCGACGTCGAAAGTCTGGATTTGATCCGTGCGATAGAGATAAATGATATCCGCCGGCCAGGGTAATTTCAGGTGCGCGCCCGGCTCCAGCACGCCGACCGGCCTGCCGAACCGTTCCAAAACCGCCTGTTCGCCCGCGTCAATGAACACGACGCACGTGGACAGCAACAGCACCGCCAATTGGGCCAGCACCAGAAAGGGCAGATTTTTTTGGAGCAACTGGAAAAACCAGGTCTCCGAAACTTTGAAGCCAAATTGATAATCCAGCGCCTGGGCCGCCGTGGTGAACAGTCCTTCGGGTTGCGCGAGCAGGCCGACGAGCCGGCTGTCGTAAATGGGCCGGGCGATCCGGCCTTTCACGCGCGGGCGGTAAATTTCCAGCAACAGCGTGACCAGCATTTCCGCCGCCATCAAACCCAGCAGCACGCACAAGGCGCGCGCGAGGTAGAAATCAACCCCGGGAAATTCCGACTTGACTCCGGCGATGCCGAGCGCGGTGACGAAGCAAAGATACGCGCCCGCCAGCAGGAAACTCGCGCTGGGCCGCAGCAACCGGTGGTTTTCCAGCCGCGCGATGGTCACGGAAAATCGTCCCAGCAAAAACAGCAGCAGCGCGAAAATCCCGAACAACGCCAGCGACGCCATCGCGCGGTCGGGGACCACGCCGTTGGCGGTTTTGGAAATCCAGCGCCACAGCAGCCACGCGCCGCCCGCCTCGAGCAAAAACAGCAGCACGCCAAAGCCCGGCACAAAAAATTTCTCGAACTGCTCGCGCGCGCGTTGGGCCGGGAAAACCTCCGCCGCCTTCGTTTCAAACAGCGTGGATTCGCCTTTGGCGCGGGCGAGCTCCCCGACCTCCAGTTTTTCCAGCCGCTCGTTTTCTTCGAGCCGCATCTGGAACCAGCCGGCAAAGGCCACGAGCACGCCGAGACCGAGGAAAATCGAGCAGCCCTGCCCCGCCAGCGAATTCACAAAGCAGGTTACAACAAATGCGGCGATGAAAATCATCACCGCTGCGACCAAATTGACCAGGCCGTTTTTTTGTACGTTGCGTTCCATTGATTAACTCAATTCCCGTTCCTCAAACAGGGCGGCGCCGACCGCCAGCGCCGCGCCCGCATAGGCAACCGCATAGGCAAAGGCCTTGCCGACGTAGCCCCATTGGAATGTGCTCTTGCCCATGTCCAGGGCGTCCGCAAACCAGAAAAGCTGCCAGTTTGGAATGGCGGTGTAAAGCGCCGAAGCCCACCATCGGCCTGCTTCCGCGCGCGTGCCAAAAAAATAATCCGACATCAGCCCGATCAAAAAAAAAGCCGAGCAAACCGCCAAAGTCGGAATCGTGTCCAGCCGGGTCGAACAGGCGATGGCCAGCGCCGCCAGAATCCACAGCGCGAACAAAATCAAAATTCCCGCCGGCACCAGCCGCCAATCCACGTGGGCCTCCACCCCGACGCTTTGCATTTGCCGGGTGAACCGGAAAATTAAAAAGGCCGCGAGCGTCGTTGTCGCCACCAGTGTCAGAACCGCATCGCTCACGAATGGCCGGCGCAGGAAAAAATTGCTGAAGCCCGCCAGCGCGTAAGCCGCCACCACGCCCGCGCCAAAAATGCCGAGCGCGGGCAGGTCGGTTTTCCCGTAGGCGTCAAAGGACATCCAACTGGCCAGCAGCACGCCGATGAGGTTGACGTACGACAGCATCGCCAGCGCCGCGGCCAGCCCGGCGTATTTGGCCAGGAAAAACTGCGCGCGTCCGACCGGCTTGGACAGCACCGCCAGCGCCGTGCCCGTGCGGATTTCCCGCGCGAGTGACGCTGATGCGCTCAACACCGCGCCGAGCAGCCCCGACAGCAGCATCACCGCCAGCGTGCTGTTTTGGACCAGTTTCGGCTCGTCGCCAAACGCAAAGTAATACGGCACCGCCAGGAAAATCTCGAACACCACCGACGCCGTCATCAACAGCAGGAAAACCGGCTGCCGAATCAACTCCATGAAGGCGTTGGTGGCGATAGTGAAAAATTGTCGCATGACTTATTGGTAAACGTGCAAAGTTTACTTGCATCACGCTTAAAATCAAACGGTTAATCTGTCCTGAAAACTGATGACATCGAAAAATTGAACGCCGAATGGCCCATTTCGCTCCAAGAGGCTGCCGGGGCTTAGGCCATCGCGCGGGCAATGGAATTCCACCAAACGTCATGAAGTTCAGCCAGCGGCACACTGAATTCGCCAGCAGCGGTTTTGACGGCCAAATGGTCGCCGCCAACCGTGCCAATCTGCGTGGCTGGAACGCCCATCAATTTGGCGCGCTCGGCCACTTTCACCGCGTCCAGCGGCTGGCAGGTGACGATAATGCGGCTTTGCGTCTCCCCAAAGAGCAGCGCGTCCAACCGGTGGGGCGAGGCTCCTGACGAGCCATCGTCCGCCTGCCCATCGGCTCGCGAGGACGCTCGCCCCACCGATGAAAGATCAATTTGCGCGCCGATCAGTATGGGCGTTTCGCGTGCGACCAGTTGCGAAATGCAACTTTCGGCGAGGCAAACCGCCAGCCCGCCGTCGCTGCAATCATGCGCGCTTTTCACCAGGCCGCTTTGAATCAGGCCCAGCAGCGTCGTGTGCAGCGTGCGCGCTGTTTCCAAATCGCACCGCGGCGGCGTGCCGTTTTTTTGTCCGTGAATGACTTGCAAATACGCCGAACCTCCAAGTCCCAGCAGGGGATCGTTTTTATCCACGATGTCGCCCAGCAAAACAATCGCGTCGCCTTCGTCCTTGAACCACTGTGTTGTGACGTGTTCCGGTTTTTCAATGATACCGACGACGGCGACGGTTGGCGTCGGATCAATCGGCCCGGCCGGGCTTTGGTTGTAGAGCGAGCAATTGCCGCCGGTGACGGGCGCATTGAACGCCTTGCAGGCATCAGCCAGGCCGCGCACGGATTCCTTCATCTGCCAGAACAGTTCCGGTTTGAGCGGACTGGCCATGTTGAGATTGTCGGTCGTGCCTAGCGGCACCGCGCCGGAACAAGCCAGATTGCGGCACGCCTCGGCCATCGCTGCCTTGGCCCCTTCGTAAGGATCGAGATAAACGTAGGCGCCGTTGCAGTCCACCGTCAGGGCGATGAGTTTATCCGTGATGCGTGATGCGTGATGCGTGATGCCTGAATCGGTATCGGGCAGGGAATCCGCCTTGATGCGCAGCACCGCCGCGTCGCTGCCGGGGCAGACCACCGAGCCGTCGCGCACCATGTGGTCATATTGGCGGTAAACCCAGTTTTTCGAGGCAATCGTCGGCCAGGCAAGCAGCTTTTTCAGTTCCGCCGCCGGATCCTTGCTGTCGGCGATGCCATCCAGCCGGAACGCGCGGACCGCTTTCAAATACTCCGGCTCCTTGGAATCGCGCTGATACACCGGCGATTCATCGGCAATCTTCTTGGCCGGAATGTCGGCCACCACCTGGCCGTGATGCTTCACGACCATGCGGCCGGTATCGGTCACCATCCCAACCTCCGACCATGGCAAATCCCATTTGTCGAAAATCCGTTTCACTTCCTCTTCGCGGCCCTTGTGGACGATGATGAGCATGCGTTCCTGCGATTCGGACAGCATGAGATCGTAGCTCGTCATGTTCGGCGCGCGTTGCGGAACCTTGTCCAATTCAATTTCGATTCCAGTTCCGGCCCGCGCGGCCGTTTCACAGGTGGAACAGGTCAAGCCCGCCGCGCCCATGTCCTGAATGCCCGCGACCGCGCCGGTGGCCAGCAATTCGAGGCACGCTTCGCAAACGAGTTTTTCCATGAACGGATCGCCCACCTGCACCGCGCCGCGCTGTTTCTCGGCGGATTCCTCGGTCAAATCCTGCGACGCAAACGCCGCGCCGGCCAGACCGTCGCGGCCCGTCGCCGGGCCGACGTAAAACACCGGATTGCCGATGCCCTTGGCCGCGCCGCGCGCAATCTGCTCATGCCGTAGCACACCAAGGCAGAAGGCATTCACGAGCGGATTGCCCTCGTAGGATTTGTCAAAATAAACCTCGCCCGCAATGGTCGGTATGCCGAAACAATTGCCGTAATGCGCGATGCCGGCGACGACGCCCGCAAACAACCGCTTGTTATTTGCGATTTGCGATTTGCCATTCTCGATTTTGGAGTCAGCGCCTTCGGCGAAAGGTGGCTCGCCCTCACCCCGCCCCTCTCCCCCGGGGAGAGGGAGACTGCCAGCGGGAGTCGTTGTGAAATTCGTACGGGCTTTCCCATTGTCGCCGGTTGCTCCTCCCTCTCCGCCAAGAGGGGGGAGAGGGCCGGGGTGAGGTGGGCGTTCTTCCGTAATCGGCCCAAATCTCAACGAATTTACCGAGCAAATCGGCCTGGCGCCCATCGTGAAAATGTCGCGCACGATGCCGCCCACGCCCGTGGCCGCACCCTGGAACGGCTCGACCGCGCTCGGATGATTGTGCGATTCGATCTTGAACGCGATGGCCAGGCCGTCGCCGATATCAATGATGCCGGCGTTTTCCTCGCCCGCGCCGACGAGGATTTTTTTGGACTTGGTCGGAAAGGTTTTGAGCAGCGGGCGGGTGTTTTTGTAGGAGCAATGCTCGCTCCACATCACCGAGAAGATGCCCAGCTCGGTGTAGCTCGGCTCGCGCCCGAGGATTTGTTTGGCATGGGCGTATTCTTCCGGCGTGAGATTGTGTTTGGCGACCAGTTCAGGAGTGATGGCGGGTTCGGTCATGGAAATAAAAAAATTATTCAACGGGCTTCCAAATTTTTACGACGACTGGATTTTGTGCGTCTAAAAACATTCTTGCACGAGCAAACAAACCGATCTTACCAAGGTCATCAAATTTGTTAGGCTCGTGTTTTGCGTTCAAGAGAACTTCGGCTCGCACTATTCCATCCAGATGATTCTGTTCGATGTAATCTCGGTTCTTTTCAAATTCATCCTTAAACACGATTGAGTATGCTGGCTGCGAATAACTCACCATAAAGTTGCCATCATCCATTTTCCGCGGATTGAAGTCAGGATGGTAATTGTAGACTTTGTCCAGGATTTCCTTCGCCTGTTTTTCCGGGTTGGCGGCACCGTCTGGAATCACGACGCATGTGCCGTTTTCAAAAATTGCGAAACTTTTCTTTTTATCAGAGTAGTAGGCAAATGTCTCTATCGTCTTTTGAAGATCAATTGGAAGATTCGGTTTCCATTTTGGTTTTGGCGGAAAATCGCCCGGTAATTTTCCCGCGCCCATTTTTCGCGGCGGGCTTGATTTGCTCATCGTTGCCGCAAGGATCACCAACCCTGCCAAGATGGCCAAGGCTATGATAATAAATGCGGTTTGTATTCATCCCGGAAACACTTATCAGAGTTCACGCCGCTTTCACCACTTTTTTATTTTCCAGCGCGGCGAAGATGCTTTCAAAAATCAGTTTTCCGTCGTCGCTGGCGAGCAGCGGTTCGCAGGCGCGTTCGGGATGCGGCATGAGGCCGGCCACGTTGCGGCGTTCGTTGCACACACCGGCAATATTCAGCAAGGAACCATTCGGATTCGCGGTGTCGGTCAGGTTTCCAGTCGCGTCGCAATACTGCCAGAGGATCTGGTTGTTCGCCTTGAGCTTCGCCAGCGTTTCCTCGTCGGCAAAGTAGCAGCCCTCGCCGTGGGCGATGGGGATGCGGAGAATTTTTCCCGCCGGAATCTTGTTGGTGAACGGCGAATCAGCCGTGGCGGGCTTGAGAAAAATATGTTCGCAGTGAAATTGCAAATCCCGATTGCGGACGAGCGCGCCGGGCAACAGGCCGGCCTCGGTCAGCACTTGAAAGCCGTTGCAGACGCCCAGCACCAGCCCGCCGTTGTCAGCAAATTGTTTCACCGCCTGCATCACGGGGCTGAACCGCGCAATCGCGCCGCATCGGAGGTAATCGCCGTAGCTGAAACCGCCGGGCACGATGACGACGTCGGCGTCGCCGAGGGAATTTTCCTTGTGCCAGACGTAGCGCGCGGCGTGGCCGAGCAGGCGCGCGGCATGGATGGCGTCCTGGTCGCAGTTGCTGGCGGGAAATTGGAGAACGGCAAAATTCATACGAGGATGGAGGATGGAGGATGGAGGATGGCGGAAAACTTCGGACGGCGGGTGCCATCTTCCATCCTCAATCCTCTATCTTCGCTTTTCATTGAGGTGATCATTCAATTTCAAGGCGGTAATCCTCGATGATGGGGTTGCTAAGAAACTTGTGTGCGGCGTCGTTGAGCGCGCGCTGGGCGGCGGCCGGGTCGGTGCCGGGGGCGAGGTCTATCTCGATGTATTTGCCGACATGGACGCCGGTGACGCCTTTATAGCCCATTTGTTCGAGGGCGCCCTGAACAGTTTTGCCCTGGGGGTCCACGACGGCCTTCTTGGGGGTGATGATGATTTTTGCTTTCATGCTCGTGCGCTGGAATTTTGCGAAAAACAGTCCGTCGAAGCGAGTGAAAAAGGTCTGCACAAAGGCGGTAAAGACAAAGCAGTTAAAACTTCCGATGGGATTCGTCCTCGTCCTTGAATTGAGAACGCCGCCGGGGATGATTCCCCGGGCGTGTTGGAGTTCAAGCTCCGGCTTGTCCGCGCAAGCAGGCTGAAGTCGTGAACGTGCCGGGATGGTTAATCATTTGGATTAGTCATCATCAAATCGTTCTTGCGGTGTTGAAACTGGTTGCGCCAGCATTATTCTGAAGTAGAAACGGTGGTGATGAGCCTGGCACCGCCAGTTGGAAAACTTCGGAGACGATTATGATTGAGACTGCCGGTCTGGAACATTGTTTGTCATTCATCAACTGCCAGCTCCGTGATGGCGGCAAGTCCGGGGCATCGGTGGCGGGCGGTGTTCGCCGCGCGGTGACCATTTCCCGGCAGGCGGGTTGCGGGGCGTTGGTGGTTGCCGAAAAGCTTGCCCATTATCTGCAGGAACATTCGCCCAAGGATGCCTGTCCCTGGACCGTGTTCGACCGCAATCTGATGGACAAGGTGTTGGAGGACCACAATCTGCCGATCCGCCTGGCCAAATTCATGCCGGAAGACCGCGCCTCGGAAATTGAGAACATCCTGGCCGATGTGTTCGAGGTGCATCCGCCGGCGGAGACGATGCTTCATCAAACCGCCGAAACCATCCTCAAGCTGGCCGCCTTGGGCAACGTGATTCTCATTGGCCGCGGCAGTACGGTGATCACGGCCAGATTGCCGCACGTATTTCATGTCCGGCTGGTGGCTCCGCTCGAAAAACGCATCGTCCACGCCCATCAATTCTATCACTTCTACAACAAAACCATGGCTGACGCGCGCAAGTTCTGCCTGGCGGAAGACCGCGGTCGCGACCGTTACCTCAAAAAGTATTTCAAGGCCGATGTCAACGACCCGCTGCTCTACCACCTGATCATCAATACCGGCCTGGTCAGCTATGATGAAGCCGCGAAACTGATTGGCGATGCCGTGCTGAATTTGAAACCGGGCTGACTTCGGTCTTGGGTCGCCGTCCGGCCTGTGGCTTAATTTCCGCGTGCGCCGCCATCCTGGATTTTTAACGCCTCGCCCGCGCCACAAAAGGCGCGTCGGCTGGCGCTGGCTGCTGGCGCTGGCCGTGCTCGCGACCGCGGCGTGGTTTTGGTGGCGTCACGAGCAACCGTCTCAGAAAACCCCCGCTCCCACGACTGTTACGCGCAAGCCACAACCAAAACCATTGATTGTGGTTCCCGAATCGGCGGATGATTTTCCGCGGCCGGTGCGCGATGTGTTTGAAGCGCAGGTGGCCCTGGCGCGCCGGGCGATTTCGCCGGGGCCAATTGACGCCGCGCTCGGCTCGCAAACGCGCAAGGCGATCTCGGTTTTTCAAGAATTACAAAACCTGCCCCAGACCAGTTTGCTCGACACGAATACGCGGGCGCAGCTTCATGCTTGACACGCCGTTGTTGACGACTTACACGGTCACGACGAACGACCTCGCGCGGCTGCAGCCGCTCGGCAAAACGTGGCTCGCCAAATCGCAGCAAACGGCGCTCGAATTCGAAACCGAACTCGAACTCGTCGCGGAAAAAAGCCATTCGCATCCCGAACTGATCCGGCGGCTCAATCTGGGCGCAAATTGGACCAACCTCGCGGTCGGCACGGTGTTGAAAATTCCCGCCGTGGAGTATCCAGCGCCGGCGGACAAGGCGTCGTTCGCGGTCATTCATCTGTCGGGGAAATTTCTGGAGGCGTTTGACGCGCAGACGAACCTGCTCGCCCATTTCCCGTGCAGCATCGCGGCGAACGTCGAGAAACGGCCGGTCGGCGAGCTGCACGTGGTCGTCGTTGCGCCAAACCCCAATTACACGGTGGATCCGGAGCTTTTCCCCGAGTCAGCCGAGTTGCAGGCCATCGGCCACAAATTGATTTTGCAGCCCGGACCGAACAATCCGGTGGGCGTGGCGTGGATTGGCCTGGACAAGACCGGCTACGGTATTCACGGCACGCCCGCGCCGGAGCAGGTTGGGCGGACGGAATCGCACGGCTGCTTCCGGCTGGCAAACTGGGACGCGGAGTATGTGTCGCGGCTGGTGTGGGTGGGGATGCCAGTGCTGGTGGAGCCGTGAGTGATTCCCGCCGAACATAAGAATTGGAACCACGAAAAACACGAAATGACACGAAAGCCAAGCGTTTGTTGAAATCAAGCAGGTAGAATATTCGGAAATCGGAAATCACAGAATCGGTCAGAACTTCGTCACCTTGGCTTCTGCGAGAAAACGAGTTTTGAAAAGGCTGTTCGGTATTCCGCCCATTTTTTGTGTGGTTCGTGTATTTCGTGGTTAATGAACCCGGTTTTAACAGGCACCCAACCCCGATTCCAAAAAGACGGGCAAATTATCATTGCCGGGCGGCGGGCTTTGGCCTAATTGTTGTTCAAATTCAACAAAGGAAATTTATGGCTATTGGAATTGGACTGATTATTGCAATTGTATTGCTGGTGGTGGTGTTGGGCCTGGCCGGCTTTGTCATCGGCGTTTACAACAAGCTCGTCACGATGCGCAACCGCTACAAAAACGCCTACGCGCAGATTGACGTGCAGCTCAAGCGCCGCTACGACCTGATTCCGAACCTGGTCGAGATTGCCAAGGGCTACATCAAGCACGAACGCGAGACGCTGGAGAACGTCACCAAGGCGCGCAACATCGCCTACACCGCCTCGCAGGCCGCCGCCGCCAATCCCGGCGATGCCGGCGCGATGAAAAGCCTGGTGTCCGCCGAAAGCGGCCTTGCTGGCACGTTGAGCCGCCTGATGATGGTATCCGAGCAGTATCCCGACCTCAAGGCCAACCAGAACATGATGCAGCTTACCGAGGAACTGACGTCCACGGAAAATAAAATTTCCTTCGCGCGGCAGGCTTACAACGATTCCGTTATGATCTATAACACCGACCGCGAAGTGTTTCCGAGCAACCTCATCGCCGGCATGTTCAACTTCGGCGCGGCGGAACTCTTCGTCGTTGACAAGCCCGAACAAAAGGACGCGCCCAAAATTTCCTTTTAGTAAATCGTTGAACCATGATTCATTAAATCGGCTGGGCAAAGGTGCGGCGACCGCCGGTTGAACGATTTCACGGTTCACGGTTCACGACCATGGATTTCTTTGCCCAACAGGACAAAGCCCGCAAGAAAACCAAACTGCTGGTTTTGTATTTTGCCATCGCCGTGGCGGCGCTTATCGTTGCCGTCTATTTCGCCTCACTGGTCGTTTTTGCCGGCGCGCAGGCGCATTACCATCGTTATGGCGAACAACCGCAGTTCGCGCTTTGGAATCCGCAACTTTTCCTGGGCGTTGCCGTCGGCGTGCTGGCGGTCATCCTCATCGGCAGCGGTTATAAAACCATGGCGCTCGCCCAGGGCGGCAGCGTGGTTTCGGAGATGATGGGCGGACGCCTCGTCAACCCGAACACGAACGATCCCGACGAACGCAAACTGATCAATGTTGTCGAGGAAATGGCCATCGCTTCCGGCGTGCCCGTGCCGCAGGTTTATGTCATGGACGAGGAGAACGGCATCAACGCCTTCGCCGCCGGCCACCAACCCGGGGATGCGACCATCACCGTGACACGCGGCTGCGTGAAAATTTTATCGCGCGACGAATTACAGGGCGTCATCGGCCACGAATTCAGCCACATTTTGAACGGCGACATGCGGCTGAACCTCCGGCTTATGGGAATCATCTTTGGCATCCTTTGCCTCGCCATCATCGGACGGGTTCTTTTGCAAACGGCGCGCGGCGGCGGGCGCGGGCGCGGACAAAATCCCTTGCCTTTGCTCGGCTTGTTGCTGCTGGTTATCGGCTACATCGGCGTTTTTTTTGGACGTCTGATTCAGGCCGCCGTCAGCCGCCAGCGCGAATTTCTCGCCGATGCCTCGTCCGTCCAATTCACGCGCAACCCGGGAGGCATCACCGGCGCGCTGAAAAAAATCGGCGGCTTGGGCGAAACGGGTTCGCGCCTCAGCCACGCGCACGCCGAGGAACTTTCCCACATGTATTTTGGAAACGGCGTCAGCGAACCGTTTATTGGATTGCTCGAAACCCATCCACCGCTCGCGGAACGCATCCGCGTTTATGACCCGAATTTCGACGGGAAATTTCCTTACGTTCGTTATGACGGGGGCGACCAGCGGCCTGAAGAAATATCAACACCGAAACATCCGCCCATGCCAAACATTTTTGGCACTGTGCTGGGCGGCGCGGTTCTCGCTTCCGGTGACGCTGAAAAACCGCCGGTCATCCGGTCGCATTCCGTCCTGCCGAATCTTGGCAACCCAACGCCGTTGCATTTGAAATACGCCGAGCAACTGCGCGATTCGCTGCCCGAAAGCATCAAATCCGCCGCCCGCGAACCTCTCGATGCCGTGGCTCTGATTTACGCGATGCTGCTTAGTCCGGATGAAGCCATGCGCACGGCTCAGCTCGCCGAACTGGCCAAACGCGTGGGCCCGCCAATTCAGGAAAAAACCATTGCGTTGTTTCCCGATGTTTCGGCTGCCGCCACGCACGCGCATTTGCCGATCATCAATCTCGCGCTGGGCGCGCTGCGGCAATTGCGCCCGGAGCAGTTCAACCAATTTTCGCAGACGCTCCAATGGCTCATCGAAAGCGACGGCAAGATTGAGCTGTTTGAATTCGTACTGCAAAAAATCGTTCTCCGTCATCTCACGCCGAGATTCAGCGGGACGCGTCCGCCGGTCGCCCAGTATTACACGCTCAAGCCGCTGGTGCCGGATTGCGCCGTCGTGCTGTCCGCGCTCGCCAACGTCGGCAGCAGCGATGCCGCCGAAATCCAAAAAGCCTTTGAAACCGGCGCGCCGTATCTGCGCGCCCCGGATGGCGCCGATCTGGCGCTGCTGCCGGGCGAACAATGTGGTGTGGATCAGATTGACGCCACGCTCAGCCGCCTCGCGCTGGCCGTGCCAACCATCAAAAAGAATTTGATTGAAGCCTGCGTCCACACTGTTGGTACCGATGGCGTGATAACGGAAACCGAAGCCGAACTGCTCCGCGCCGTCGCCGACACGCTGGATTGCCCCATCCCGCCGTTTGTGCAGATGGAGTAATTTTGCCGTCGTAGCGGCGTCTCGGCAGAGCGCCGCGTTTTCGCTTCTTAGATTTTACGGCGGTCTGCCGACCGCCGCTACGTTCTCAAATTCATTCCCGACGGTTGCCTTCAATTGGGCTTTGAACGCTCCTCGATTTTCGTGTGCAGCGTTGCCTAATTATCCGCAGCCGAATCTTGACGGCAGAACCCTCATTCGTCCGCGGCATTCGCGGCCTGGCTGCCCAGCAATTGTTGGGCGGCACGAACAAATCCATTTTGGCCGATGGCCTTGCCCGGGGTGATTCTTTCTTCCATCTCTTGCGACCTAAACCGGTATTCCATTTCCCTGTCCCGGTCTTGTTCGCTGGCTTGCGCCGCCAGCTTTTCAACTTGTGACTTGCTGGCCGGCAACGGGTAAAGACTTTCGGGCTTGGCCGGGCGCTTCCCGGCGGCGATGGCAACGTTGCTCCAGAGCGCGGCCAGATCGGAGACAACCTCAAACGACGGATGGGTATGGCGGCCCAGTGGATCCAGTCGAAGCAGATTGAAAACCACGGCGTCGCGCTCCGGGGCGGGTTGAAAAACATGGGAACTGATGCCTTCGATTTTGACCCAGGCATTGAGATAATCAGGATCCAGCCTGACCGCCACGCGGTAATTGGTCAGCGCCTCCGGATAACGCCCTTCTTCTTCCCGCAGATAGCCGAGTAGATAATGCACCTGCGGCTTGTTCGGCGTTTTTTGGGCCAGTTCGGTGAACACCTTCTCGGCAATGCCTTGCGCCCGTTCGCCGTCAAACGCGCGTTCGCACCCGAAACAATAACTTTCCATGCGGCCAAACTGGTCGGGCATCAATTCGTAGGCGCGACGGTAATGTTCCTCCGCCTGCTGGTGCAATCCCATGTCCGACAATTGCACGGCCAGCCGCGCATGGATGCAATAGGCGTCCGCAAAACGGTTCAATGAATCCTGATACATGGCCACGGCCTGTTTGAGCAGGCCAGCGGCGTGAAATTGGTCGGCCAGTTCCGCTTGACGCACGGATTGGACAACGCCACGCAAAGTTGCCGCCTCATTGGTGTCGCCCCGCGCGGCGCGGATTTCCGCCAGTTCGACATAGGCGCGGATGCGGTCGCCGGGACCCTCCTCGCCATCCGTGGGATCAATGGCGATGGCCTGGCGGGCGGCTTGTTCGGCTTCCGCCAAATGCTGGTGGGTGCGCAACCAGTGTGCCTTCCAGATTAACGGCCGTTCCTCGAACTGGTCCCGCGCAAACAAAGCATCCAGTTCGGCCGGGACGTTTTCATCATCCAATGAGAGCAGCAATTCATACAGCCGGTCGCAGCCGGGGGATTGATCGAACAATGGGATGAGCAATTTGCGCGCCTCTGCTGGGTGTCCGGTTTTGGCCAGCGCCGCGGCGGCGTAATAGCCCACCGGGACGATGACAGGCTGGTGGGAATAATTCGGAACCATCTCTTCCAAGTCGGCCCAATTGGCATACCGGAAGTCCAAATCAGCCAGGTCTTTTACGCCCCAGTACGGTGCATCATCAAATAATTTCAGCACGTCCGCATCCCGTCCGGCACGGTGATACAGCCGGGCCAGCGCCGTCAGAATCGAGGTGGCGGGAGTGGAGCGTCCTTCGTAACCGTACATACGTGAGTCGGTTTTTTTTGAGACGGCATTGGACAAGGCTGTGGCCAGAACCGTTTCCGCCTCCGGTCCCCGATTAATATCCTCCAAAAGCACCGCCAGCGACGAGCGCGGTAGTGATTTCCCAACGCGGAATAATCCTGTTCATCCGATTTTTGAACAGCCGCCTTGGCGGCAGTGATGCCTTCCTCCAGCCATTCCGGACGATTGAGGAGATGGCCGATTCGCGCCAGCTTCAATGCCAGATCTCCGCGGCTTTCACGCTCGTAGCGGGCCGAGGCTGAAACCGGTTCATTGGTTTGCATCAAGCGGCGAAGTTCGGCCACCCCGGCCTCGACTTCGTCGTTGGCCAGCAACGCCTGATACAACAATTGTTGCAGATGCAGCCGTTGGCCCTTGCTCAGGCCGGGCTTGGAAATAGCGGTCTGAACCAGCTTGACCATTTCCGCGGTTTGACCCGCGTGCGCCGCCACCTGCACATACTCCTCCCAGAAAGGCAGGTCCGGATTTTGCTGCAACAGTTCATGGAAAAAACCATTGAGCTGGCCGGCGAAACCGGCGCGTTCCATCTGCCGGACGACTTCATTCGGGAAGTAAGCGTCGTTTTCCTTATCAAACTGTCTGGCCAGCGCCACGGCATCCGCCGTGCGCTCATGGGCAATCAGGCCAAGCAGATAATAAATTTGAGCGCTCTTCTTTTCATAGTCGCCGGAAGCCTCAGTTGGAAGCGGCACCGAAGGCACGTCGGAAACGGCGGCCGGAGGTTCATTGGTTTCGGGTTTGGCAAAACGTTTGTCCATCGCTTCATACAAGTCCACCGACTCCAGCGAATTCACCAGCGACCACTGCGGTGTTTTTAATTCCTTGACCAATTCCAATGCCAGTTTCTGCGCGAGCTTGTCGGTGGCTGTGCCGGTTTCAATATTCAATTGGGCGGTGGATTTGACCAGGGCGCGCCGGAGAAATGCCTCGGCTTTTTCTGGTCCGACCAGCGGAACGAGGTCCGGAATTTGAAGTGCGGATTGATAACGATAGCCTTCCCCGGATTGTTGGGCCGCCAGTTTCCGGTCCAAGGCCTGTAGCACGGCATCGGGATTGTCCATTGTGGCCATGATGGAACTGCTTAGTTCCTCAAACAGGGAATTGTAAAAGTAGGCCTGCTGGGTTTTGGCCTTGGCGGCGAGGGCTTCCAAGGCGGCGATGTCTTCCCGCCGCTTGGTCGTGTCACCCAGGAGGGTGTGCGCCAGCAGCCGCAAGCCAAACGTTTGCAATGTCTGAGCGCCTTCGCCCACCGGGCGCGCTTCGATGGCCTTGGCCAGTTCCGCCCAACTGGATGGTGGAGGCAGCGCCTCGACCAGCTCGTCCGGTTGAATGGGATGGGACATCCCGTCCTGTTGGCCATAGATGGCGGGCGTCTCATTCAGTTGCAGCAGGCGATCCACCAGCGCCAGCCATTGTTTCGCCGCTTCAGCCGGCGCCAGGCTGGCGGACTGTTGCTTGAATGCCTTCAAGTCCGTACGCAACAGGGTTGTGGGGGAAGGTTTTTCATCCGCGGATTTCGGCTGGTTGACGCCTTCTGCCGCTTGACGAAGAACCGCATCGGCACCCTCATAATTGGTTGCCGACGCCGCTTCCGCCGTTGTGGTCCAAGCCCAGGCGACCGCCAGGCACAAAGCGACACCGGCAACGATTCTGCGGCAAACTTTGATATTCATAAGTGGTCCATTTGTGGGTTGTAATTGAATGTGTAAAATCCTTATAGCTCTTGGAGAAATGACTTTCAACCAAGATTTTTCAGAATGCCGGCGATCTGCCCGTCACGTCTGCCAGTCATCGCTGCGTTGAAACGAGCAGATTATTCCCGCACCGTCGCCTGCAACTGCGTCTTGAACGCCTCCACGATTTTCGTGTGCGCGGCGTTCACTTCGGCGTCGGTCAGCGTTTTGTCCGCGGCGCGGTAGGTGAAGGCGTAAGCCAGGCTCTTTTGTCCTTCGGGAACGTTTTTGCCGCGGAACACGTCGAACAACTCCACCGCTTCCAAATTCGCCGGTTTGGTCTGCTTCACCACCTGCAAAACGGCGTCGTGCGTCGTGGTTTCGGGCACAATCATCGCCACGTCCCGGCGAATGGCGGGAAACGCGGGTAACGGCTTGAAGGACTTGGCCGGATTCCGCCGCGCCAGCAACAGGTCCAGGTTCAATTCCGCCAGCAGCACGGCATCGCGCAAATCATATTTCTTCGCCAACACCGGCGACAACTGACCAAACTCGCCAACTTGATTTTTGCCCTGCAAAATGACGGCCGATTCGAGAAACAGCGCGGTGCTTTCCGCCTGGCGAGCGAACGTCATCCCGCGCAAACCGAATTGCTCGAAAAACTCCTCCAGCACGCCCTTCAAATCACAGGCATCAAATTTCGCGTCGCGTTCGCTGCCGCTCCAGAAGGGCAGGGCACGCTGCCCGGTAAGCGCGATGGCTACCCGGCGTTCTTCGGCGTAGGACGGGCTTCCAGCCTGTTTCACTTTGAATACTCTGCCCACTTCAAACAAAGCCACGTCGTAATTCTTCCGGCTGAGGTTGTGCCGCAACGAATGAATCAAGCCGGGCAACAGACTCGGACGCAGCACATCCATGTCCGAACTCAGCGGATTCGCCAGCGCCACGACTTCGGCACCCGGCGCCCGGCACTCGGCACTCGACACGAGCGTCTGCCCTTGGGCCTCGTTCAAGCCCAGCCCGCTCAAAATCCGACGCACTTCCGCCAGGACGTTGTGCGTCGCGTCGAATGCATTCGTGCCAATCGCGCCGCGCGGCGGGGTGGACGGAATTTTGTCCACGCCATGCAGCCGGGCGACTTCCTCGATCAAATCCACCTCGCGTTTCAAGTCCACGCGGAAGGTGGGAATCTGAAACGTGACCGGTTCCGGCGCGGCATTGGCGCCGACCGGGCGCGCCTTGTGGCCGGCGGTTTTCAAACCAAGCTGGCCGAGGTAAAACTCGATTTCTTCAGGCCGAAGCTCAATGCCGAGCAACTCGTTCACCTTGTGATGCCGCAGCGTGATTTCCTTGGGTTTGACCGGATTCGGATAGGCGTCCACAAGACCTTCGGCAAGCTGGCCGCCCGCGGTTTCGAGAATTAATTGCGCGCAGCGGGCGCCGGCCCAGTCGTTGATGTCAATGTCCGCGCCGCGCTCGAAACGATAGCTGGCGTCGGTGCGCAATCCCAGCGTCTTGCTGGTGCGGCGGATGTTCGTGGGCGAGAAATAGGCGCTCTCGATGAGCACATCCGCGGTGTTGTCCTTGATCTCGGAATTCTGCCCGCCCATGACGCCGGCCAGCGCGATGCCTTTTTGCTCGTCGGCAATGAGGAGGTTTTCGGTGGCGAGCTTGTGTTTCTGGCCGTCGAGCGTGATGAACTCCTCGCCGGCCTTCGCGCGGCGGACGACGATGGTTGGCTTGTAGCCGCCGTCGTCAGACGGCGGATTTTTTGAACCATCCGCGTTTTCACAAACGCGGCTACGGGAAATAAGATGATAATCAAACGCGTGCAACGGCTGGCCGATTTCGAGCATCACGTAATTCGTCACGTCCACGACGTTGTTGATGCTGCGGATGCCGACTTTTTCCAGCATTGAGCGAAGCCAATCCGGGCTGGGCCCGATCTTCACGCCTTTGACAACGCGCGCCGTGTAACGCGGGCAAAGGTCTGGGTCATCAAGGCGGACGCTGACTAGGTCAGTGGCGGTGGGGCGAGGCTCCTGACGAGCCGCTCCTTCGCCACGGCTCGCGGGGACGCTCGCCCCACCAACGCCAGGTAGTTTGAGTTTATTTCCGGTGACTGCCGCGATTTCGCGGGCGATGCCGATGACGCTGTTCCAATCCGACCGGTTGGGCGTGATTTCGAGATCGAACACCACGTCGCCGCCGGTGCGGCCGAGATATTCGGCGAATGGCTGGCCGACCTTGGCGTCCGGCGGCAGAATGAGCAAGCCGTCCACCTTGTCCGGCAGGCCGAGTTCCTGCGGCGAACACATCATGCCGTGGCTGGTGATGCCGAAGACTTTTCGTTCCTTGATGACGAACGGTTCCTTGTCGCCGGGTTTCAATGGCAGTGAGAAATTCGGCAGGATGAGCGGCACCTTGTCGCCCGGCTTGTGGTTCTGCGCGCCGCAAATGATGACGCGCTCGCCCTGGCCGTCGTTGACCTTGCAGACGGAGAGCTTGTCCGAGCCGGGCACGGGGTCGCGCGTGAGGATTTGGGCGACGACGATGCCGTCGAACTCGCCGCCGGTTTTGTGGACGCCCTCGACTTCGAGGCCGAGCATGGTGAGCCGCTCCGCCAGTTGTTCGGGCGACCAGTCGAAATCAACGTATTGTTTGAGCCAGTTAAGGGTGAGTTTCATTCTGCTGGATTGTTTTTAGAAATTGCTCGCACTCCGCGTTCCGTGAAATCAATGACTTCAACTCTCAATAAATTATTAGCAATGGCAGGTTGAAATGTTGTCAATAGACGATCAACGGAATATGAACTTTGAAACTGACGATTTTGTTCGCTGTCAGGCAGTTTGGCTATAATCAAAGTCAAGTCTGCTGGAATCTGTTTCGCCTGCCGGTAAAAATGTATTTTGGCGAGCATTACATAAAGCCGGTCAAGCATCATCGGTGACACGTTGGTCACGACATCAAAGAAATATTCTTTGGCTGGCACTTTTAGATAACCGTCAAAAATGGTATTTCGCTCCATAATTGGGTCTATGTTTCTAAAGGCGTCCGTAAACTTCACTTCCCGCTGGATCTCTGAATCAGGCAACCCAGCCTTTTTAAGAAACTTTACAAGAGCGTCACCCTCAATTAAACGCCGCCATTTAAATCTTTGTGGAAATTCAAGTGTTCGCCAAGAAGGTTGAGCTGGTGCGAGATTTTGTGGTTCTGGCAAGGCTTGTTCTGTTGATGTTTCTGGCTCATCAGAATCTTCTTCTGATTTGTCCGCAGCAGTAACACCCGGAAGCTTCAACCAGTCTGGCCCTAAAGCATTTATCGTTGTGTTCGTCTGGGTTTGGCGTATCGCAATAGAAAGCTTGAGCAGGTTTTCGCGTAACTCGGCGTTTTCTTTCTTTACTTCTTCCTTGGCTGTCTTTTCTTCTGTGATCTTCTTACTTAAAGAAAGAACCTTTCCAAGACTCAAATGATTGAAAGCTTCCGATAAAACAATAATTGTCATCAGAACTAGTGTTGAGAATGCTGCTGCAGAAATTGTGTAAGCAGGTTCACCATTTTTGAAACTGGCAAAAACCAAGTAGCCACAGAAGCCAGCTAAAAGTACAATCAAAACACGGACGAAGTAATTTGGATTTGAGTTTTCATCATTCATAAGTTTTAAAATTGTTTCAAAAACCGCACATCGTTTTCGTAAAAGAGCCGGATGTCGTTGATGCCGGTTTCAATTTTCATAGTTTTGCCGCGATGGGTAGAATTTTGTCGAAATGATTGTCGCAATGTTCCAATTGCAGTTTGTTGTTCGCAGCACAGGCGGCAATCACAATGTCTGGCGTGGAAGCGGTGACGCCTTTTTCGCGGCAGCGACGCGCCAGAATTCTGGCGCTGGTCCAAACCTGTTCGTTGACGGGATAAAGCCGCAATTCTTCTTCCAGTTCTTCAAGGGCTTTCTTTTCTGTAATTCCCTGCGCTCCATTCCATAGTTCGACCAAAGTCATGTCGCACCAGGCTGCATCACCGCGCGCCAACAGCGTTTTGACGCGCTGACCTGATACGCTGTCGCGCCCGCGCAGGAATTCGATCCAACTGGAAGCGTCCACCAACGTCATCGCTTCGCCTCCCATTTGTGGTCCTGGCGCATTCGCTTGAGGTCTTCCTGCGACATGAAGTCAGGGCAAGAGCCGTGAAGGCGTTCAGCCATTTCTTCGAGGCGGTGACGACGGTTGAATTCCTCAACGGCGGTGACGACGGCGTCGCGCTTGGTCTTCGCGCCGGTGTGCCTGATGGCTTCCTGAAGCGATTTGTCTGGAATATCAATTGTCGTTTTCATGCTTCTAAAATAGCCTAATTTAGAATCCTGTCAATCGCTATTTGGAATCCCTAAAACTGCCTTAAAAACCGCACATCGTTTTCGTAAAAGAGGCGGATGTCGTTGATGCCGTAGCGGATCATGGCGATGCGTTCGATGCCGAAGCCGAACGCCCAGCCGGTCCAGATTTCGGGGTCGTAACCGACGTTCTCGAACACTTGCGGATGTACCATGCCGCAACCGGCGATTTCCAGCCAGTCCTTGCCCAGCTTCTTCACGAGCGCGTTGCTGAAATCAATCTCGAAGCTCGGCTCGGTGTAGCTGAAATAGTGCGGACGGAAACGAATCTTCACATCCTTGCCCAGCAATTCCTTGAAAACGAATTCGACCGTGCCCTTGAGGTCGCCGACGGTGACGCCTTTGTCCACGTAAAGCCCTTCGATTTGCTGGAAGGTCGGGTTGTGCGTGGCATCGGCGTTGTCGCGGCGATAGACGCGGCCCGGCACGATGATGCGGATTGGCGGCGGCTGCGATTTCATCACACGGATTTGCACTGACGATGTATGTGTGCGTAAAAGTAGCGCAGGCATCTTGCCTGCGGGTTCGGGCGGCATCTTGCCGCCAGAACCGGGAGCGGAGACGCTCCCGGAACTCGCAGGCAAGGATGCCTGCGCTACATCCAGATAAAACGTGTCCTGGGTGTCGCGGGCGGGATGGTCGGCGGGGGTGTTGAGGGCGTCGAAGCAATGATATTCGTCCTCGATTTCCGGGCCGTCGGCGACGGCAAAGCCGAGCTTGCGGAAGGCGCGGACGATGTCCTCGGTGACCTGGGTGAGCGGATGGAGTTTGCCAAGCGCGCGGCGGCGTCCGGGCAGTGTGAAATCGGTCGGCTCCTTGGGCAGCGCGGCCTTGAGTTCGAGTTCGGAGCGGCGTTCGGCGAGCGCGGCTTCGAGTTTGAGCTTGGCGGCGTTGATGAGTTTGCCGGCGGCGGGTTTTTCCTCCTTCGAGAGCGTGCCGAGTTGTTTCATCAGCGCGGTGAACTTGCCGTTGGCGCCGAGCCAGGCGCCCTTGGTTTGTTCGAGCGCGGCGGGGTCGGGCGCCGCCTTGAGTTCGGCGAGCGCGGTTTGCTTCAAAGGTTCAATTTCGTTCAGGAGCGACATATTCCAAGTGCAAGAAATTAGAAAACGCGGCGGGTGATGAACAGCCAAAAGGAGAGGATTCTCCAACTTGTGCGCGCTGCGTTTTTGGGATAAAGTATAACAAAATATGCAATGCCCGAAGATTTTGTCCGCTTATGATTTGGAAGCCGGGCTATTTGGGGCGCATCTTGACATTACCCTAACTCCCTCGCCCCGCCTGAGCGGGAAGGAGGAGGAGAAAACGGCGGCAATGTGCAGATGCGCCGGGTTGGTTGCCTCCAGTCAGCGGATCGGGTTGAGCATTTTGACCGTGTCCAAGCGGTTTTGCCTGCCAGTTGGTTTCACCCTGATTTTATGCGGATTCCGCAGTTTTGCGGGGTTAACCAGCGAAGCAATTGAGCCGGCGTACGATCAGCCCTGGCAAATTACCAGCTACGCAACCGACGCGGGATTGACGCGGCAACGGGTTTTCGACATAGCGTTCACGCCGGACGGGACGGCCTGGGTGGCGGCGGAAGACGGGCTGCGCCGGTTTGACGGCTTCGAGTGGGAACGGTTTGGCACCAACGCCGGACTGCCCAGCACGTTTATGCGCGCCGTGGTGGTGACGACGAACGGTGAACTCTGGGTGGGGTCGGACGCCGGGGCGGGCGTTTTCGATGGCCAACGCTATGATCCCCGGGGTTCGCTGACCTGGCTGGCGAATTCCAATGTGCGGGAAATTGACGCGGACCCGGACGGCACGGTGTGGTTTGCCTGCGATCAATGGCCGGACCCGAGCATCCCGCCGGGCGGCTTGACCGGCCTGAAAGACGGCCAGTGGCAAACCTTCAACCGCACCAACGGAATCCCGATGAATTATGTCATCGGTTATTTTCGGGATTCGACCGGCCGGCAATTTGCGCTGACGCCGCACGGTTGGGCGCAGCGGCAGGGCGAGCAATGGGGGCTGCCGGCCAATCCCGGCTACGAGGCGGAAGATTGCGTCCTGCAAATGGCCGAAGCTGGGGACGGCTCGCTGTTTGCGCAGGGCGAACATGAGTTGTTAATCTTGAAAGAGGGCCAATGGCAGTCCTGCTCCAACAGCCACACCCGGCTGGTTTGCGCAACGCACGACGGGAGGGTGGCGGCGGTGGAATACAATGCCAACCAGGGACGGCTTTGGTTCTGTCTTTGGGATGGGGACAAATTTGTGCGCGCGTCAGCGCCGGTTCCCTGCCAGAGCGACGCGCGGTTTTATCACCTGCGCGAGGCGCCGGATGGTTCGCTGTGGTGCGTCGGTTACGGTGCGGTGGTGCGTTGGACGTATCGGGCGGGGGAATGGACCGCCCATCCGCAACTGCCGCCGCCTGTGGGAACGGACGCGCAAGGCCGCATTTGGTTTGCCGGGGAATCCAATGTCGTGGTGGGTGCCAACGGACAATTCCAGATTTTGCCTCCGGGAAAATTCAAAGTCTTGAATGAGTCCGGCCTGGCTATGATCTGGGACGCGGGCCGGAATCAATGGTCGGTGACGGACCCCTTGAACCCGGCGATCCGCACGCCGGTGGATACCGGTCAGGAAGTGGTCGAAGACATCAGGCCCGACGAGGAAGATGGTTTTTGGATTTCCGGTCACGACGGCAATGGCAATGGCGTAGTCACGTATTATCGTGAAGGAAAAACGACGACCCTGGCGCCGCCGGAATTTCGCAACCGACAATTGACGACGGTGACCCCCGCGCCGCCGCACCAACTTTGGGTGGTGGCGCATAATCGTGATGACAATCACTATGGCCTGGCGCTGGTGAGCAATGGCCGGGTCGAATGGCAGCCGCTCCAGCCGGCACCGCCGCCACTGACCTATCCGATCTGGATCACCGGTGCGGGCCGGTGCTGGCTGTATGGCTATTCCGGTCTTTATGAACAAACCACCGCGCCCACCGGTGATTGGCATCAGGTGACGGCGTTTCCGGACAGCGGGTTCGTCGCGTCACTGACCAGTTCGAACGAGGCCCTTTTCACCTTTAGCGGCGGACGGTCGGGACACCCCGGCTGCAGCCTGTTTTCCGGGAATGGCTGGACAACGGTTCCCGGCGATTTTTCCCGGCCGAAGTTTGGGTGGGACAAGAAGACCGTCTATTTGTCCAGCCATGGCGGCGTTTTTATCCGCAAGGAACCCGGGACACTGGACTTTGAATATCTGCAAGCCCCTGGAGATGCGTTTGTGAACGTGACGGTGGCGGACCCGGCCGGCAACCTCTGGCTGGGCACCTCGGAGGGTGTGCTGCGCTATCAGCCATCCCGCATTCCTCCGGTCACAAAAATCCTGGCGTCCTCGACCGAAGTGCGCAAAGGCGCTTCGTTGCCGGTCATGTTCCACGGCTTGCGGCGTTTCGGAAAGGAAAACAACCCGGCCAGTTTTCGCTACTCCTGGCGCGTTGACGACGGCCCTTGGTCACGCTTTGATCCCTGGCCGAAGCAAACTTTGCCGTTGCCGGAACTGGAATCCGGCGGCCACCGGCTGGAGGTGCGGGCGCGCGACGTGGACGGCAACGTGAGCGTGAATCCCGCGACCCTGTCTTTCACCGTTTTGCCGGAGCCACTTCAGCAACGAGCCTGGTTCACGCCGGTTGTTTTGCTGCTGGCGGGGTTGATGGCCTGGCTGGCTTGGGTCGGCATTGACCGTACGCGGCAGATTGCCCGCAGCAACGCGGCCTTGCAGCGGGCGCACGCCCAGCTTGAACAACGCGTGGCGGAACGAACGGTGGAATTGACCCGGGCGAATGAATCGCTCAACCACGAAATCGCGGAGCGGCGGCGTTCCGAGGAATCGCGGCGGAAGCTGGAGGAACAACTCCAGCAGGCCCGGAAAATGGAGGCCATCGGCACGCTCGCCGGCGGCATCGCCCACGATTTCAACAACATCCTGGCCGTCATCATTCCGTACACGCATCTCGCGTTGGAGGAAATGGAGGGCCATCCGGAATCTCAGGAACATCTCCGGCAGATTTTAACCGCCGCTGACCGGGCGAAAAATCTCGTGCAACAGATTCTGGCCTTCAGCCGGCGGCAGCGCCAGGAACGGCAGATTGTTGATCTTCAACCTGTGGTGACCGAGGCGCTTAAACTCCTGCGTTCGGCATTGCCGAGCACCATTGAAATCGTTCAACGGCTCAACCCCACGCCTGCCGTGCTGGCCGACTCCACCCAGATTCATCAAGTTGTGATAAATTTGTGTACCAACGCTGAACACGCCATGCGCGGACGGCCGGGCCGGCTGGAGATCACGCTGGAACCGAAATTGGTGGACGAGGCGTTTGCGAATCAGAGCCCCGACTTGCGCCCGGGCCAGTACGCCCGCCTTAGCGTCCGCGACAACGGTTGCGGCATGCCGGGCGAATTGCTGAACCGCATCTTCGAGCCGTTTTTCACCACCAAGGAACCGGGTCAGGGCACGGGTCTGGGACTGTCCGTCGTCCACGGAATTATCAAGAGCCACGACGGCGTCATCCTCGTGCAAAGCCAGCCGGGGCAGGGAACGGAATTTCAAATCTTTCTTCCGGTTCAGGAAAAAAACCAGACAGCCCCGGCTCCAGAATCAAAGCCCGCCCCGCCCGGCTCCGGCCAGCACATCCTGCTGGTGGATGATGAACCGCTCATTTGCAACGTGCTCAGCCAGATGCTGTCACGAGCCGGTTACCTCGTGACCGCCTGCTCCAACCCGCAGCAGGCGTTGAAAGAATTTCTCGCCCGGCCCGCTGAATTTGATTTGCTCTTCACCGATCTCACCATGCCGGGTCTGACGGGCGTGGATCTGGCCAAACGGGTGTTTGAAGTCCGGCCGGATTTGCCGGTGGTGCTCACCACGGGCTTCGACGGTGATATGGTTGCGGACACCGCCGCTCACACCCATATTGTCAGAGTGCTGCAAAAGCCCGTTCTCCCTGGCATCGTCAACGACATCATGCATGAAATCCTCCGGACCCGGGACAAAACGACGTCGCGTTTCTCGGAATAAATTTCAAGTCGCAGGTGAGCACTGTGTCAGCGCGGCTTGTCCCAAGCCGCAGCACCGGCAAATATCAAAGGCGGCGGGAAAGTTTTTTGAACCGGTTTCCGCGAATGGTGCTGCTGCGGGTTGAGATAACCCGCGCTCCGATGGTCACACAAATCCAGTGTTTCTTTGCTTGAAAAGCAAAACGGGCGAGCCTTTTCAGGCCGCCCGTCGAGATGGGTTGCTGAACTCGATTACGCTTTTGCGAGCGTGGCAGCGGGTTTGTTCTTCAGCGCGTTCCTGGCGATGGTTACCAGTTCGCCAAACGCGGCGGCATCAGTGGCGGCGATGTCGGCGAGCACCTTGCGGTCGAGCGCGCACTTGGCGGCTTTGAGGCCCTCAATAAACCGGCTGTAAGTGAGGCCGGCGGCGCGGGCGGCGGCGTTGATGCGCACCTGCCAGAGATAACGGAAGGTGCGTTTCTTGACGCGGCGGTCGCGATAGGCGTATTTGCGGCCATGATCCACCGCGTCGGAGGCATAGCGGTAAAGTTTGGAGCGGCGCATCCGGTAGCCTTTGGCGGCTGTGACCATCCGCTTGCGGCGTTTACGGGAGGCGGCGGCGTTGGTAACTCGCATAAAAAATTGGGGTCTGTAAAATTAATGGTTGAAGGGCAGGTTTTGCGTGATGCGGTAGGCATCGGTCGGGTCAACGACCACGGCACTGCGGAGATGGCGGTGGCGCTTGGCGTTTTTGCTTTGCGCCAGGTGCCGGTTGCCGGCGTGATGGCGCAGAACCTTGCCCGTGCCGGTGATTTTGAACCGCTTGGACACGGACTTCTTCGTTTTGATGCCTTTGGGTCGTCGCATAAATCTTAAATTCTCAATCGCAAAAGAGCGCAAACTATACGTGGCCCCCGGCATTGAGGCAAGCGCGATTTTTGAATTCTGGGCAGTGTCCTGATTTGCCACGGAGCGCGGATTGTCCTCAATCCGCAGCGGCTGGATTGATCAGAAGTGCTGCGAGTTGAGACAACTCGCGTTCCGGTGGCCAGATTGAAATGCAAATCAGGACATCACCGAATTCTGGGTAGTGGCTCAGTGTGGGTGGGGCGAGGCTACTGACGAGCCGGCTCGCGAGGACGCTCGCCCCACCAAAATTACAAACTGAGCCATTACCGAATTCTGAGTCCGCTTGCCATTGGCGGTCGGGTCACTTATTTTCGTTCCAATGAAATATCGTCGTTTTGGCCGGACGGAACTGGTGATGCCGGTGATTTCCTGCGGCGGGATGCGCTATCAATTCAAATGGCAGGACGTGGATCCGAAGGAAGTCGCACGTGAAAACCAGGAAAACCTCGAAGCCTGCATCCATCGCGCCATTGAACTGGGCATCAATCACATCGAAACCGCTCGCGCTTATGGCACATCTGAAATGCAACTGGGCCAGGTGCTGCCGAAATTGCCGCGCGACAAAATCATCGTCCAGACCAAGGTATCGCCGAAAGCAACCGCCAAAGAATTTCTCGAAACGGTTGAGACCTCGATGAAACACCTGAAACTCGACCACGTGGATTTGTTTTCGTTGCACGGCATCAACAACCGCGAGTTGCTCGACTGGTCATTGAAGAAGGGCGGCTGCCTCGCCGCCGCGCGCCAGTTGCAAAAGGAGGGCCGGACGCGATTCGTCGGTTTTTCCACGCACGCGACAACCGACGTCATTCTCGACGCGGTGAACACCGGCGAGTTTGATTACCTGAACGTCCACTGGTATTTTGTGAACGACCTGAACCGGGCGGCCGTTGAAGCCGCGCACCGGCTGGACATGGGCGTCTTCATCATCAGCCCGAATGACAAGGGGGGAAAGCTATACGAGCCGCCGCCCAAGATGGTGGAACTGTGCGCGCCGCTGTCGCCGATGGTGTTCAACGACCTTTATTGCCTCGGACGAAAGGAAGTCCACACGCTCAGTTGCGGCGTCAGCCGGCCCGGCGATTTTGACGAACACGTCGCGGCGCTGAAATTTTACGACCGGATTCCAGAAACGATTGCGCCGGTGGAACAGCGGCTGCGCGCGGAAATGGCGCGCGCGCTGGGCGCGGACTGGTGCGCGCGGTGGTTTGAGGGTTTGCCGAATTTTGGGGACGTGCCGGGGCAGATCAACGTGTCGGAAATCCTGCGGCTGTGGACCTACGCGAAGTCGCTCGATCTCGTGGCGTGGGGCAAGATGCGATACAATTTGCTCGGACAGGCCGACCACTGGTTTCCAGGCGAAAATGCGGCCAGGGTTCGGGAACTGGATTTATCGGCGGCGCTGCGGAACAGTCCGTTCGCCATCCGGATTCCCGAAATATTGGAGGAATCGCACCGGATGTTGTTTGAAAAACCGGCGCAACGGCTCAGTGCGAGTTGATTTTTTTTGAACTGTTGGTGCCCACCAATGATGGCACGGAGTTTGACGCAACCGGTTTGGTCAGGTCAATCGGCGAACCGGCGTTGAGTTGTTTAAGAACCATGTCAGTCAAATCATTTTCGCCGCTGCTATAGACCACCGCGGTGGTAGTGGCATTGGAAGTTTCCGCCGCGGCGTCTATGACCAGAAAGTAGCCGGCGGCCTTGGCTTTGGCGGCCACGGCGGCTTTGATTTCGACGAGAATGTTTTCGCGCATCCGCTGACTTTGCTCGGATAGAGTGACCTGCGCCTGACGTTCGAACTGGTCAATGGTGGCCTTCGAATCCTGCAATTGCTTGAGTTTGTCAGCGGCGGCCAGTTTGCGTTTGTCGCGTTGGTCGGCGGAAATGGCCTGGTCGTTGGCCTGTTCCACAAGCTTCTGATATTCGTCGCTGCCTTTCTTCAAATCGTCGCGCATGCTTTTGTCGTCCATGTCAAGTTGCGTCTTTCGCTCGTTGAGCGCGGTTTGCGCCTGCTTGGTTTTCCAATAGCCATCGAACAGCTTGTGCAAATCCACGGTGCCGATTTTGGTTTGTGCCGGCGCGGGAACGCTCAAGAAGGCCAGCAACGAAATGGTCAAAACAGTCGTTCGTAAAAATTTCATGGGCATATCAAAGCAAAATTCATTGATGACGCCAACTGAAAACTGGCGGGCGCTAAAACTTGCGCGGTCGGAATTGCAACGGGTTGACGGCCTGGCCCTGGCTGGCTTCAAAGAAAAAGGGCGGGTTGGCTGACAAGACTGCGGGTTGAGCCACCGGGGCCGGCAACGTCAGGATTCTTTCCCGGCAGCAGTTCATTTTAAAATTGGCGGCGATAGCCGACCCCGAATTGGAATTGGCCGGAGCCGCTATTGTATTGATCATGGTGAATGGGAATGCCATACTCAAGCCGCAACGGACCGAGCTTGGGGATGTTGATGTGCAATCCAACACCCCAGTTGTCATCAAAATTTCCCGAAAACGAATAAGGCCCCGCACCGACTGCGCCGACGTCATAGAACAGCGCGAAGCGCACGCCAGGTCCGTTTTCCTTCTCAAAAATGGGCAGACTGTATTCCACCGAGCCGAACCAGTAGCTGTCACCGCCGATCGGCTCATTCGGTGTGACCGGTTGATCGGCGGGGTTATAACTTGGGTCCCGCGGTGAGATGTTGCGATATTTGAACCCGCGCAGCGAGTCGAGGCCGCCGAGGTAATAACGGTCATAAAACGGCACGTCGCCCCCGCTCAGGCTGTCCGCGATGCCAGCGCGCCCGACCGCCTCAATCACATGGCCTTTGAACAGGCCGGGGAAATACCAGGCGGTTTTGACTACAAGTTTGTAATACGTGGCATCGCCAACGCTGAGTTCCGGGTCAATTTCCGTCCGCTGGCCGTGATTCGGCAATTGCGTGCTGTTGCGTGTGTCATAAGCCAGCGTGACGCCGAAGCGCTGATAGATATGATCGCCGACTTGCTCGAGGATGGCCTTCGGCACCTTGATGCCAACACTGTTGGTGGTCAAAGAAATACCGACATCTTCAACGGTGTAGCTGACGCTGCCGATGATGAAATCACTCCATAATGCGCGCGTCAGGCTCAGGCGCACGCCGGTATGGGTATCGTCATAAAGGTCATTCGGACTATCGAAATCCCATTGATGCCGGTAAAGGTCCACCCCCAACGCGAGTTTGCGGTTCAAAAACCACGGTTCAACAAACGAAAGTTCATAGTCCTGGCGCTCGTTGCCGAGTTGAACGAACAGCCGGAGTCTCTCGCCGCCGCCCGTGAATGTGGGCGGGTGGAACAAGTCGAAATTACCCTGGGTCACTTCCGCGTAACCGACCAATTCATCCACCGAACTGAAACCGGCGCCGAGCATGAAGTTGCCGGTGTTCTTTTCCTCCACGTTCACGATCAAATCCTTGCGCCCGGCAATCGGGGGATCGGTCGGCTCCGGCCGCATGTCCACCTTGTCGAAATAATCGAGGCCTTCGAGGCGCTGCTTGCTGATTTTTACATGCACCATGTCAAACACTTCGCCCGGTGAGATGGCCAGTTCCCGGCGGATGACCTTGTCCTTGGTTTTCAAATTGCCACGGATGTCAATTTTTTCCACCCGGGTTTTCTGCCCTTCCTTGATTTGAAATTCCAAATCCATCGTGCCGGTGTCCACGTTCGGGATGCGTACGACGCGCAATGACGCCCCCTGCACGACATCCAGGTAACCCTTGCTGCCGTAAAAATCCTCAACGGCCTGCGTGTCTTTGTTCAGGCCGTCGGGCGTGAAAGTGTCGCCCGCGTCCATGGCCAGGCCATGCGGGCCGAGTTTGGCCTTCGAATGTTCGGAGTCGTGGACGGATTGCAGGCCGCGATGGATTTCCTCCATGTTGAAAAGTTTGTTGCCGGTGAAAGCAACCGAGCCGACCTTGTATTGCCGCCCTTCATAAACGTAAAAGCGAATGATCATCGTGTTGGTTGTCGAGTGATCGAACTTCACGTCCTTGATTTCAAAATCCAGATAACCGTGGCCGTGGTAAAAATCAACCAGTTGGTTGCGGTCGTCATCGAATTCGTCCTCCTTGAACACGCCGCTGCCCGTAATCCACGAAAACATCCAGCGCCGCCGCGTCTTGATTTCCTTGCGCAGCGTCTTTTGCGGAAACGCCATCGCGCCGATGAAGTCCACTTCCTTGATTTTAATCTTCGGCGCCTCGACAATTTCAAATGTGACGGAGCCGCGCCCGGCCGGCTCGTCAATGTTCACAACTGGTTTTACCTGGGTCCCGGCATAACCGTATTTTTCGTATAGCTTCTGAATCTCCTGGCTGTCGGTGAACAATTTTTGCTGATTGAGCGGCTGGCCGGCCTTGACCGTGATTTTTTTGCGGATTTTGGAATCACTGAGCTTTTTGTTGCCCTCGATTTTGATGTCGGTCAACCGCGGATTGACCTGGACAACGTAAGTCAACACCACGCCGCCATCGTCGGCCTGGTCCAGTGAGACGCGAATGTTGTAAAACTGTTCCGTCGCGTAAAGCGCCTTGATGTCGTCCTCGGTGACGTCGGCCCGGTAAATATCGCCGGCCTTGGTGCGGATATGGGAACGGATGAATTGCTCGCTGACCGTCGCGGGGCCGGCGTATTTGATGTCCACGCGGTCAATTTTGGTGCCGGCCATCTGCGGCCACGCGACCGACGCGCAGCCGAGCAACAGCCAGACTCCGAAAAGGCGAAAAAATAATTTCATCGTCCATCAGTCCACCGGCACGTCTTCGTCGCTGACTTTGGCTGCGCTTTCAAAACGAGTGTACGGTTTCAAAAAGGTTAAATTTACATCGCCCGTGGGGCCGTTGCGCTGCTTCGCAATCAACAGATTGATCGGCAGTCCATCCGGCTCTTCCACTGCGGCGCCATCTTCATCGTCGCCGGCGTTCGGCTTGTACAACAGACCCACCACGTCGGCATCCTGTTCAATCGCGCCCGATTCACGCAAATCGGACAACCGCGGCTTGCGGCTTTTGTCCCGCTCCAACTCGCGGTTCAACTGGCTGAGCACGAGCACCGGCACCTTCAATTCCTTCGCCAGCGCCTTGATGCCGCTGGAAATATCCGAGATTTCCTGCTGCCGGTTTTCCTGTGCCCGGCGCGCAGTAGAATGCAGCAATTGCAGATAGTCAATCACGAAAAGCTTCACCCCGTGCTGCTGCGCCAGCCGCCGCGCCCGCGCCCGCAACTGCAAAATCGAAAGCCCCGCCGAATCGTCAATGAACAGCGGCGCGTTCGCCAGCCGGCCCGCCGCGCTGGTCAGCTTCGGAAAATCCGACTCGCTCATGAAACCTTCCCGGATGCTGCGCAGGTTCACCCGCGCCAGCGAACACATCATGCGCAGCACCAGCGCCTCCGCGCTCATTTCCAGGCTGAACACCGCCACCGGCAGCTTTTGCTCCAGCACCACGTGCTCCGCAATGTTCATCGCCAGCGACGTTTTTCCCATGCGAGGGCCTGGCGGCGATGACGATCATTTCGCTCCCGTGCAAACCGTCCGTCATCCGGTCCAGGTCCGCGAAGCCCGTGGCCAGCCCGTTCAACACGCCCTTGCGGCTGAAATAATTTTCAATCGTCCCGATGGCCTTGCCCACCAGTTCCTTGGTGGTGAGCGCGCTGCTTTGCGCGCGCGATTCGCTGATGCGCAGAATGTCGCGCTCCACCTCGTCCATCAGCGCGTCCACCTCGCCCTCGTAATCATAAACCCGCCCGACGACGTCCGTGCAGGTGTGGATCATTTTCCGCAGCAGGAATTTTTCCTGAACGATGTCGAGATAGTAACTCAAATTCGCCGCGCTCGGCACGGCGTCCTGCAATTGCGCCAGATAGGCGATGCCGCCGACCTGTTCCAAAAGCCGTTGCGCCAGATAGGCGAGGCCGCCGACCTGTTCCAAAAGCTGTTTGTCCTTGAGCCGTTGCTGGAGCGTGATGACGTCAATCGGAATTCGGGTGTCAAACATTTCAAACAATTCGGCCTGAATCGTCTGATGCCGCAAGTCATAGTGCGCTTCAATACCGATGCCTTTTAATTTTTCGATGACTTCGCCGACGCAATCGTTTGGCGAAATCAGTTGGCAGCCCAGCACCCCCTGCTCCATGTCCAAGTCATGCGGTGGCAAACGGTCAATGGCGGGGCGGGCGTCCGCGCGCGCCGCTTTTTGCCGCCGGGTCTTTTTCAAATCAGCCGCTGCCCCGGCGGTGTCGGAAACGGAATCAATCATGGCGAACAGGAGACACTGTAGCCAAGACCGCTGCGAGGCAAACTTGTTTTTTGTTGTTCACGAAGTTATTCGCCGTCACCGGAGGTTCTTTCAAATCTGTGGCAGCCTACGTGAGGAGGCTCTGATTTTGCCCAATTCCAGCCGGGTTTGTGGACGAATTATCACGAATCTGAAACGGCCATTCGGATTCTTGGCTTCAATAAGGAACCCATGAAACCATGAACCGGCTTCTCTCCTGCATTCCTGGTTTCCTTATTCAATAAACGAGGACGAGAACGGCGGCATCTTGGGCGGATTTCACAACATCCTCAAACTTCCGGTCAGCCGTCACCGGCTCCTTGAGTTTGGCCGAAACATCCGGCACGGACTCCAGGAAGCTCAACAGCAGACTGCTCTTGACCGCGTAATTCACATTTTCCGGCAGCGACCCGGTGGCCGCCAGCGCAGCCGACGCATTCAGCTTGGCCGACACGATGCCGATCACATTGCCCCGGTCATCCACCAGCGCCCCGCCCGAATTGCCCGGCTGCACCGGCACGCTGATTTGAAAATAGCGCGGGTCATCCGCCACGCCGGACAGCGACGCTATTTCTCCCTTGGCCAGCTTGGGCGAAAAACCTTGCAACCCGATGTCTGGAAAACCCACCGTGGCCACTGTGCCGCCCAGTTTCACCGTACGGCTGGCGGCAATGGGCAATGGCTTGAATGTTCCAACTGATTTTAACAAAGCTAAATCATTCGCCGCATCCGTCTTCACCACCATCGCGTCCAGCAAGCCAGCGTCTGTGAGCACACGAATTTTGGCGGCATCCTTGACCACATGATTGTTGGTAATAAAAAAACCATCGTCAGTTATGAAAAAACCTGTGCCACTGGCTTCAGGCTCCGATGATGGCTTTTTGGGCAGCCTATTAAATACTGCAAAAGGCGAAACCCTTCGACAGCCTGCAACTTGGTCAACGGTCAATTCAATGGGTTGGCACATGGTTTCAGCAGTTGATATTATGGTCTTGTAAATTTTTGAAGCAGTAAAGGGGCCTTCAATCAATGTCCCATCATGTTTAACCTCAAACGCAAAAGCCCTAGCAGTCTCTTTCTGTCCATTCACCGGATATTCCATCATAACTGCGGTGGCTCGCCATCTATGATGGTCAATCGAAATCTGTTTTGTCGCTACATATCCAATAGCAGGTGGCGGCATTTGAAACACGAACCCTCCAGACACTTCAGAAATCCCTTGGTATGTGGCTGACAAAGCTTGTTGTAATGTCAGGGGATACAATTCTGATTTTGATTTAGAAGTGGCCTTCTTAACTGAGTTTTGAGTGCCAGCACAGCCACTCAATAACGATAATGCGATTGCCGCCAACAACAATTTGCTTATCAGAAATAATGCCTTCATGTCGGCAGACTAATTGGTTTCTGTGCGCTGGCAAGCGTCAAGGTCATTCATGGAAAGTTGGAAAATCGTTCCTTTAGGAATAGACTGCCCAACTCCGACTTCAAGACCTTGTGCTGGGTCACGCCCTTGTCGTTCAGCATGTGCTCTAAATGCTATGTCTGAAGCTTTCGCAACCATATATGCCAAACGATCATCCTGACGGTCTGTGACAAGACGACACTAGGATCGGCTTTTGTCACCATGACCTGACCCCAAAGACTGGACAGATCATAAGTAGAGTTCTGCCATCGGTTTGATTTTTGTTTCAGCCGTTCGGGACGGAGGGAGGGCGTAGCCCGACCGGAGCACCGAACGGCTGATGGCGCGGCCAGCAAACTCCGCCGGGGTTTGATACCCCAACGAACTGTGCGGCCGCTCCGCGTTATAATAGAGGCGCCACTGCTCAATGACAACCCGCGCCTCCCACAGGCTGCCAAAGATTTCCCGGTTCAAACATTCGTCCCGTAGTTTGTCATGGAAACTCTCAATGTAAGCGTTCTCCCACGGCGAACCGGGGGTAATGTAAATCGTCTTCACGTTCTTGCTTTTGAGCCAGTCCTGGATCGCATAGGCGATGAACTCCGGCCCGTTGTCACTGCGCAGATGCTTCGGTACACCGTAACGCGCCATCGCCGCCTCGACCACGGTGATGACATCCACCGCCCGGAGGGACCAGTCCACATGCACTGTCAGGCATTCCCGAGTATGCTCGTCGATCAAGGTCAGCACGCGGAAACGCGTTCCATTTTCAGTCTGGTCTTCCACAAAGTCCCACTCCAGACGTGGTTGGCCTGTGTCGCCCGTTGCCGCTCGGCCGTCGAAAGGCCCAACCGCCGCAACTTTCGCTGCTTCCGGCTCACTTGCAGCCCTTCTTTTCTCCGCACCCGTTGCACGCGCTTGGCATTGATCTCCTGGCCTTCCCGGCGCAACAGGGCTGTCACCCGTCGGTAACCATAGCGCGGATGATCCTGGCTCAATTGAACAATGTGTCCGTGCATCTGACGACTTTCCAGACTCGCAGTGCTGTTGCAGTAATAACTCGACCGGGCCAACCCAAGGGCTCGACAGGCTTCTGCCGTCGTGCCAATCCCAGTTTCGATTACCAGCTTCACCGCCCGGCGCTTGGCCGACGGGCTTACCACTTTTTTGAGTTCACCTCTTTCAATATCTGCACCTGCACGGTCAGGTCCGCCACCGCTCGCTTCAACCGCCCGTTCTCATCCGCCAACGCTCGCAAGCGCCGCGCCTCGTTCACGTCCATGCCGCCATACTTGGCGCGCCACTTGTAAAACGTCGCGTCGCTGATGTTGTGCTTGGCGCAAACCGCCTTGACCGGCGTGTCGCCTTCGGCTTCCCGGAGTATCCCGATGATCTGTTCTTCGCTGTATTGGCTTTTTCTCATAGTTCTGCTGCCTTTCTTTTCGCAGCAGAACTCTCCTTTTGTCACGTCCAGTTTTTCGGGGTC
>CAWFZJ010000053.1:0-10409 GCA_963820205.1 uncultured Verrucomicrobiae bacterium | reverse complement strand
TTCTGTTACTGAAGAGCAACAGCGTCAGTGACACAATCGTCAAAGAAATGGTGGTGCGTGAAAAAGGAGCAATCGTGGCTCCGGCAACAAGTGTCATCAGCGATCCCGCAGTTGAGAAACTTTGTGTGTCTCTTGAACAAGATAATCCGAGCAAAGTGATTGATGCCCTGAAAAAACTTCGTAACATGAAGGCAACCGAGGCCACCCCGAAAATCTTACCCTGCCTTACTCACACAAATCCTGATGTTGTTCGCGAAGCCTGTCGCACCCTCGTGGTTATCGGCAATCAGGACGCTATTCCTGCCATCACACCATTATTGACGCATGAAAGGCCGGATATTATTCGTGAAGCCTGCCGAACCATCGCGATTATCGGTAACAAGGACGCCATTCCTGCCATCGAACCATTATTGATGAACTCAAGGTCGGATATTAGGGAAGAGGCGTATAAAGCCATCACAAAATTGCAGGCGCAATAAGCAGCCGTCATCGAATGTATTAAGCATCATTTAAGTTAGCTGTAATCATTGAACCAATTTCCGTAAAGGAATAACTATTCAAACTATAAAGGAAGGAGATAATTATGAAACTGAAAATATTCACATTGACCATTGCAGCGGTTATGTCATTCGCGAGCATATGCCGAGCACATATTTTTTCTGACAATTTTGTCTCTGACAGCAGTTTGAACACATCATTGTGGACAACACAGTCGAGTCTCCTCAGCGCACTCGCTGCGGGGGCCAGTTCCCCCGGCCTTAGTTTGCTCACACCTACTCTCAGTTTCGGTTCTGCCGGAATGCAGATGACCGGCGTCAATGGCCTTTATCAGCTTGCGGGAATCCAGTCGCGAGCGGCGTTTGCGCCGCCTTTCATGTTAAATACAACAGTGATGGGTACTAAATCGTACGGAAACGCCTTTGTGGTCTTTCTAGTGAACAGCAATTTAAGTCAATGGGTTGACATACACGGGGACCTAATCCCGGAGACTTGTTATCAAAATGTTTGGATAAACTATACGGGCAGTGGCATTCCTCTCTCAAGCTTGGGAAACAGAGCTCTACGGAAAGCCGAGCCTCGGTGTTTTTTACACAATTCAGATTTCGGTTGGAACAAACGGAAATGCATCAGTTGTGTTAATGACAAACGGGGTTATCCTTGCATCACAAAGCGGCTTGTCTGTCGGCAAGGGACCATTCTACATAGTCTTGGCCCAGAAAGAGGGTTTTCCGTGTGTCAGCGGGCTTCTCGCTGCGACTTGGCAATCCATCAACGTGACGCCACCTGAAACATTAACGATTACTGCTGGCCAAGGCGGCTCTGTTTCATACCAGACGGGCGGGGAGTCAGGTATAGTGCCTGGAGGGGAATCAATCATACTTCAACTGGCTTACGGAGAAGAGGTTTCTCTGACCGCTATCCCATGCTCGGAGGATTCCTTTTCAAGTTGGTCCCCATCTTCTGGAATAACTGGACCGAACGGAGAACCTGTTGCCACAACTTCCTCTTCAACAACCATTACATTTACAGGCACTTCCCAAATAGCCGCGAATTTTTCCCCATCGGACCAAATCTCTCTCGGTCTCAACGCTTGGTCCGGTTACGTTATAGGAATGCCGGATGCGTCGGAGGCGGGATTCCAGTCGGATGCTGTCAGTGACGTGAAGGGCACTTGGATTGTGCCAACCGTGCAACACTGCGCTGGAAGTTCTCAACAGGAGCGATCCTCTGCTTGGATTGGTATCGGTGGACTGAACGCCTCTGCTACTATTCTCAATCAGCCTCTCGTGCAAATTGGCACAACACAAAATTGCATGAATGGAAACCCTGAATATTATGCATGGTATGAGGTCGTTAGTATAAGTCCGGTCCAGTTGCAAGACGAGATCCAAATCAAAAACTTCCCTGTAAGTCCGGGTGACATGATTTCAGCGAAAATAATATACATTAAAAACAATAACGGCCCTCACGGAGTCTATTGTTTAGCGATCTCAAATGACAAACGGAACGTCTCCCGCCTTTTTACCGTGGAGGCCCCACTCGATGAACAAATGACGGCGGAATGGATCGTTGAGGCCCCCCTACAAGGGTTGAGGGGATTGTTCGAACCATGGCCTTTGGCAGATTTTGGCACGACCTTTTTCAGCAATTGCTCGGTCACACTAAATTCTGTGGAGGGGCCCATCAATCGTGTCGGTGCAATCATCTGCGCCGCGACCATGGTGAATGGTTCAGGTGAGGTGAAAGCGCGACCATCTGCCTTGTCCTGCGACGGCAGCAGCTTCTCCGTGATATGGCAACACCAGTAAGGTTCGGAAATGGAATGCTTGGACGTGCATGACGGCAAAGTCACGCGCGGCGTCCAATTCGGCAAGGCCGGGGCGGCCTTGCCAATCCATCGCTGGAGGGTTACGCTGAAAACGCATGGTTAATCCAGCCAAGATTCGGTCCTTTTGCAACGCGGTGGCGAAGCAATTTCGCCCCCGCAAAATCATCTTGTTTGGTTCCTACGCTTACGGCTCACCCACGGAAGATTCCGACGTGGACTTGCTGGTCGTCATGGACCGAACGCGGCATCGCGGCGAGCGCATGTCCCTGCGAATAAGACACGCGGTTTCCGCAAGCTTTCCGCTCGATTTGCTTGTGCGAACGCCGAGCTTCATTTACCAACGGATGGCGTGGGGCGATCCTTTCACACAGGAAATTCTCACCAAGGGCAAGGTGCTTTATGAAGCCGCTGACACGTGACTGGGTGGAAAAAGCTAACCCATGATCGCCAAACGAGTCATTCCGTGCCTGGACGTGCATGACGGCAAGGTCACGCGCGGTGTTCAATTCGGCAAGGCCGAGGCCGGCGAGCTGCGCAACGTCGGCGACCCGGTGGAACTCGCGCTCCGCTACAACGAGCAGGGCGCGGATGAAATGGTGTTCTTCGACATCACCGCCACCGCGCATGGCCGCGCGACGATGGTGGACGTGATCCAGCGCGCCGCCGACCAGTGTTTCATGCCGCTTACCGTCGGCGGCGGCATCAAGTCCGTGGACGACATGTTCACGATGCTGCGGGCCGGGGCGGACAAAATCAGCATCAATTCCTCCGCGCTCGCGAATCCGGATTTAATTCGCGCCGGGGCGGAGAAATTCGGCAGCCAGTGCATCGTGGTCTCCATTGACGCGAAGAAAATCGCGCCGGACAAATGGAGCGTGTTCTCGCACGGCGCGCGCAAGAACACCGGCCTCGACGCCGTCGAATGGGCCAAACGTGCCGTGTCGCTCGGCGCGGGCGAAATCGTTTTGAACAGCATTGACGCCGATGGGACGAAGGCGGGTTTTGACCTGGTCATCACGCGGCGCATCAGCGAATCGGTGGGCGTGCCGGTGGTGGCCAGCGGTGGCGCGGGCAGTCTGGAGCACATGGCCGAAGTGCTGCTCGAAGGCAAGGCCGATGCCGTCCTCGCCGCGAGCATTTTCCATTTCGGCACCTACACCGTTGGCGACGTGAAACGGTTTCTGGCGGGGCGGAACATTCCTGTTCGGCTGTGAGCCGGATAATTTCTTCATTTGACTAGTCCATACCGGAGCAATACATTTAAAGCATGAATCCACTGGCGCTGGTCGAGGGTTTTGAATGGGACGAGGGCAACTGCCACAAACCCGTCAAGCACGGCGTCGCTGTGAAAGAGGCGGAAGACCCGTTTTTCGATCCCCGCGCGCGGGTTCAGGATGACGCGCCCCATTCGCAGGCGGAACCGCGCTGGTGGTTGTGGGGCCGGACGACACACGGTCGGTGCTTGAAAATCGCCTTTACCGTGCGCGAGCGAAAAATTCGCGTCATCTCAGCGCGGGACATGAACAAAAAAGAAAGAGCATTCTATGAATCGCAATCTTAGAACCGTCCGCAAAATGACGGCAGCGGATGAAGCGGGCAGCGACATTGCCAGGTCGCGTCCGGCGGTTTTCCCCCGGCTCAAGCCGACCCGCCGGCCCGTAACCGTGCGGGTGCCGACGCTGGTGCTGGACAAGATCATGGCGGTGGCCAATCGGCGCGGCTCCCGTTACCAAAGCATGATCAACGAATGGCTGGCCGAACGTGCTGACGCCGAGTTCAATCGCGCAGTGTGATGATCCAAGACACAAAAGAGATTTTCAAGCTCCGTCAGGAGCGGTATCACAGGTTGGAGTTCAAGCTTTAGCTTGTTGGGGGGGGGGGCGGACACGCTGAAGCGTGAACTCCAACAAAGATGGAATATGCCGCCCCGCTGGGGCTGGAGATTTTATTGGTTTTGGTTTCTACAAAGATGTCGCTCCTGACGGAGCTTGCCGAATTGAACGCGTTTGAAAATCCTCCACGTTCCTATTTGACACTCCAGCCACGCAAATTCATTTTTTGCGCATGAATTTTACCGAATCCCGCTGGCTGCCCGTGGTGCTGCTGACCTGCTCGAACGTTTTCATGACGGTGGCGTGGTACGGCCACTTGAAATTCAAAAGCAAACCGCTGCTGCTCGTCATCCTCGTAAGCTGGGGCATCGCGTTTTTTGAATATGTCCTGCAAGTGCCGGCCAATCGCTGGGGCAACGCCGTTTATTCCGCCACCCAGCTCAAAATCATCCAGGAAGTCATCACGCTCACCGTCTTTTGCGGCTTTGCGATCTTGTATCTCGGCGAAAAAATCCGGTGGAACCACCTGGCCGCGTTTGTGTGCGTCCTGGCGGCGGTGGCGTTTGCCTTTTTGCCGGAGAAATAATGGCGGATACAGCGCAGCGTCCCCGCCAAACTTTGTTAATTCTTGTCATGGCGGTGAAATCCCGCTTGGCAGCCGCGGTTCATTCTGTTTAATTGGCCGCGCCTGATGAGAAGATTGCCCGCCATTGCCGCGCTGATTTTTTTCGGCGCAATTTTTCCGCCCGTTTCTTTTGCGCAAGAGGAGCCGTCGTGGGAAATATGGGCGCTTAATCAAATCATCCCCGGCACGCCAACCGGCAGCGTGGACTTTGCGGGGGATACGGTGACCGGCACCAACGGCATCTGTGTGAAATACGGCGAGTCGGTGCTGATGGCCGACAGCGCGTCGGTGAACCGGCAGACGGGCGAGGTGGTGGCCGACGGCAACGTCCGCATCGAGGAAGGCGATCAAATCTGGGTCGGCGAACATATCCGCTATAATTTCAAAACGCACCAGATGCAGAGCGAACAATTTCGCACGGGCAAACCGCCGGTGTTCGCGCAAGGCGGGCAATTGCGGGGCGACACGACCAATAAAATCTACACCGCGCGCCACGCTTTGGTCACGACCGATGATGTGAGCGACCCGGCGATTTACTTCCGTTCCAGTCACATAAAAATTGTTCCCGGAAAATACATCGAGATGTGGAACGCCGTGCTGTTCCTGGACGGCGTGCCGGCGTTTTATTTTCCGTATTACCGGCGCAATCTGGGCGAGCACGCCAGCAATTTCAATTTTACTCCCGGCTTCCGCAGCGCCTACGGGCCGTTTTTGCTCAGCACTTACACGTGGTATCTCAACGATGCGGTGGACGGAAGGATTCATCTGGACTACCGCGAGAAGCGGGGCTTGGGCGCGGGACCGGACCTGAATCTGCACCTCGGTCAATGGGGCGAAGCGGAGTTCAAGTATTATTATTTGCACGACGAACGCCAAACCACCAACAGCTTCCTGAATTTGGGGCCGATGCCTGAGAACCGCCAGCGGTTTTTCCTCGGCTACCAGGCGGCCCCGTTCACCAATTTGAACGTGAAGGCACTGGTGAATTACCAGAGCGATCCACTCGTGTTGCACGACTTTTTTGAAGGCGATTTCATCGCAAACCCGCAGCCCAACACATTCATCGAGGTCAACCAATACTGGGAAAACTGGAGCCTTGACGCCGAAACCACGCCACGCATCAACAATTTCTTCGACCAGGTCGAGCGGCTGCCCGACGTGAAGCTCACCGGTTTTCGCCAGCAGGTTTTTGACACGCCGGTTTACTACGAGAGCGAAAGCTCGGCGGGGTATTACCAGCTTTTCTTTGCCGCCACGAATAACAACCTGTTCTCCGCCACGAACAGCCCGCTGCCTTATTCCGCCGCGCGCGCCGACACCTTTCATCAACTGCTTCTGCCCTGCACGTTCTTTGGCTGGCTGAATGTCACGCCCCGCGTCGGCGGCCGGTTTACCTAGTACAGCCAGGAAAGCGGTCCCGGCGCCACCAACAACGAAACCAGCCGCGCCGTCTTCAACACCGGCGTCGGAACTTCGTTCAAGGTTTCGCGGCTTTGGGCGGGCGCGACGAATTCACTTCTGGACGTTGACGGCTTGCGTCACATCCTTGAGCCCTCGGTGAATTACGTTTTCGTGCCGCGACCCACCGCGCCGCCGTCGCAACTGCCCCAGTTCGATTCCGCGTCGCCCAGCCTGCTGCTGCTGCCGGTTCAATTTCCCGACTATAACAACATTGATTCCATTGACAGCGAGAACGTCATCCGTTTCGGCCTGCGCAACACGCTTCAGACCAAGCGCGACGGACAGCTCGACAATCTGCTGGACTGGACTGTGGCGTTGGATTGGCGGCTCACGCCGGGCCGGGATCAAGCCAATCTCGACGAACCGTTCAGCACCCAGCAGACGTTCAGCGATCTGTACTCCGCCCTCACCTTCAAGCCGCGCCCGTGGATCGTGCTGAATTCGCAACTGCGTTACGACATCAACGGCGGCAATTTAAACCTGGCCTTTCATCAACTCACGTTGACGCCCGGCGAAAGATGGAGCTGGAGCGTCGGCCACTGGTATTTGCGCAACGGGTTCATGGACAGCGGCGACAATCTTATCACCAGCACCCTGTTTTTCCGGCTGAATGACAACTGGGGGTTGCGCATGATGCACGATTTCAACGCCGAGAACGGCCGCCTGCAGGAACAGGATTACACGATTTATCGCGACCTGCGGAGCTGGACCGGCGCGCTGACTTTCCGGGTGATTAACAACAGCACCGGCCCGGCGGATTTCACGGTGGCCTTCACCTTCTCGCTCAAGGCCGCGCCGAAAACCCCGGTTGGCGGCGACACCGTTCACCCTTATCACCTTGTCGGGGAGTAAATTTGTGACCGCGAAATGACAACGCGAAAATACTAGAAAACTGGAAACCGACTGTTTTTATACCGCCGGATCCAGTCGCAATAAGAATGTTCCGTCTGATGCGACAATTGCTTGAACCGCATCACTTCCCGGCACTGGTCCAGAAACTTCAACTTGGGGTTGGGAACCAGTCGCCCCAAAGGCTTCCTTTGCCGGACCGCAGCTTCTGCCGCATAGTTGTGACGCCCCGGAAAACTCCCGCGATTTGCATTCATGAATTAGGCCAAACAAATAACTTGCCTGTTTTGCGTAAGCCAGCATATTTTAACGACATGGCAACGAAAGCAAGAGTCTTGCTTCCCGACTTAGGCCAAACCGCGGTTTGGCCGAATACCTGTTAGGCATCTTAACCACATCACAATTATGAGAGACACAAAACATTGCGGTAAGCCGGCGTCGCAACGGCAAGCAAAAGTGGTCAGAGCAGAAATAGAAGACCTCAAGGCAGAAGCAAAGGCATTGCAGGAGTCCGCATTGCGCAAGCTTAAAATAGCTGAGGAGAAAGAGGCTGTATGCCTCGACCTTGAGACGGATGGCATGGACCCGATGGTTGCGGCACGCTACATCCAAGAAAAGAAGCGGACCAAGAAACAGTAGCAAGCCGATGCCTAACACCGCGCTGGAGCCAACGCCGACTGCGCCCACAGTTTCGATGAGCGCAATCATTTGGCACCTCCATTCGTGGCGGAGTCATCTTGCCCGTCGGCGTGGCTCAGCTTTGGATCGTTAGGCATCTTCGGCCACTTATGAACCCGAAAGCCCACGAAATTTTGGATACGATGCAGAAGCGGCAGCCGCAGGATTATTGGGCGGCTCCCCAGCGGCAGGCAGAACTTCTTGGGCACGTTGGCCAGTTGCTCGTCCTTCTTGCCGAGGAGCAGGAAAAGGCGTCGGCGAAGCTGGAGCAGCAGACGACGCGGCTCATAGAGCACACAGTCGAGCTTGGTCGGCTCACACGGGGCGTTCTTTGGTTTACCATCGTGCTGGCTGTCTTTGCGCTTATCCAGATTTTTATCATGGTATATGAGATATGCGCCAAAGCAGGCTAGAGCTTGGTAGCAGGCATAGAGAATTATGAGGTCACACAGTATCACGACGATGCCTAACAATGCGCTGCACCCAACAGCCGGTGTCCCCGCGCTTTCGATTATCATTTGCATTTTGTGGCCTTTGATTGCGCTCCACCACTGCCGCCACCGGCTGTGGGTGAGCTTGATTCGTTAGGCATCTTAACCACATCACAATTATGAGAGACACAAAACATTGCGGTAAGCCGGCGTCGCAACGGCAAGCAAAAGTGGTCAGAGCAGAAATAGAAGACCTCAAGGCAGAAGCAAAGGCATTGCAGGAGTCCGCATTGCGCAAGCTTAAAATAGCTGAGGAGAAAGAGGCTGTATGCCTCGACCTTGAGACGGATGGCATGGACCCGATGGTTGCGGCACGCTACATCCAAGAAAAGAAGCGGACCAAGAAACAGTAGCAAGCCGATGCCTAACACCGCGCTGGAGCCAACGCCGACTGCGCCCACAGTTTCGATGAGCGCAATCATTTGGCACCTCCATTCGTGGCGGAGTCATCTTGCCCGTCGGCGTGGCTCAGCTTTGGATCGTTAGGCCACACACGTTTGTTTGAAAATAGAACCACATATAAATTATGAGCAACTACGGCAAATGCCCCAAATGCGATAAGCACATAAACGAGTTGTTTCCAAAGAACATCCCGGCAAAGCCAAACCACAAAGAGACGTTTGTAGGCATCATTTATTGTTGTCCTCTTTGCGACGCCATCCTCGGCGCTGGTATTGATCCAGTCCTATTGGCGAATCAGATAATTGAAGAGATACGCAAGAAGTAGATTTCCCGGTTCTCAGCATTTGAGCATCACCTTTGCGATTTGATATGCTAGGCACACTGTTTTCTTTCCCGATGTGGCCTAACAAGGCGCTGCACCGCGACAGCCGGTGTCCCCGCCCGTTCAACGTTTTACTTTTCATTGGTTCCTTTTGGTTGCGCTCCACCACTGCCGCCACCGGCTGCGGGTGAGCTTGAGTCGTTAGGCCACGTTAGCACGACACCACAACATACAACCGAAAACACATGAAACAAATATCACTCATAGCACTCATTATCATTGTAACTCATTTCACTGGATACTCACAAGAATCCAAGACCAATGCAACTGCGTCAACAACCATGACAAACAGCAGCATGGTGGTCGTTGGGCAGCCTGTGGGGAAGCCAAGAGGTGCTCTTAGCACGAATTTGACCGACGGCGCTGTAATGGTGCTAATTCCCGAAGGAGAGTTTATCATGGGTTCCACCGACAACCAGATCGTAAATGCCTATCAGCAGGCACTAAAGGTGGTCAATATGCCGCGATCTTCTTTCACTTGTGAGGGGCCGCAGCATAAAGTATATCTTGATAGTTATTATATTTACCAAGAACCAGTGACTGTCGAGCAATATGAAAAGTTCTGTGCAGCTACAGGGCACAAGATGCCGGAGTCGCCTGAATGGGGTTGGAAGAAAAACCATCCGATTGTAAATGTGAGTTGGGATGACGCACAGGCTTATTGCAAGTGGGCCGGAGCGCATCTGCCTACGGAAGCGCAGTGGGAGAAAGCAGCTCGCGGCACAGATGCACGCGTTTATCCGTGGGGTAACAATTGGGATAGCAGCCGGCTCCAATGCTCCAAGAACGCACCTAGCGATGCAAGCCGCACGGCTCCGGCGGGTAACTTTCCAAACGGAGCAAGCCCCAATGACTGCCTCGATATGGCGGGCAATGTCTGGCAATGGTGCGCAGACTGGTATAGCGAGGATTATTACAAGACCTCGCCTGAGCGTAATCCCACCGGACCTGATCATGGGGATTATCGCGTGTTTCGCGGCGGTTCGTGGCGATACGGAGGGCCTATCTTCTTCCTGTTCCGATCTGCGAGTCGCGGTTGGCAAGCACCCGACAGCAGCACGACCATCCGAGATCCGGTGAGTGGTGGCCTTTGGAAGGCGCACGATGAAATTGGTTTTCGTTGCGTTGTTGAGAGGCAATAGTCGTTTGACCCATAACATAAAAGACCATGAAACTGAAAAGATCAATAGTCACCACACTTGCATTTGTCTCACTTGTGTTGACCGCGAGCGCACAGCAGCAAGATTCACAACCAACCACCGTAGGGCATTCTGCCATATCAGGAGGAGTTGCGGCGGTTGTAATAGCTCTCATCGTGAGAGGGCTTATGGGAAACAAAAAATAACACGTGGCCTAACCA
>CAWFZJ010000052.1:0-105001 GCA_963820205.1 uncultured Verrucomicrobiae bacterium | reverse complement strand
TTATTTCCGCTTTCCGCTTTCCGCTTTCCGCTTTTAATTTGAGTCTCGTCACCTCGACTCCTACAAAATTTCGTTTCCGCAATTTCCGCGCCCGCGTGCGGCGGACGGCTCGCGTATTTCTCGCCCACGCGCACCAGCGCGATTTTGACGGTAAATTCGCGTTGCGGCACCGGCTGGTCGGTGAGCAGAAGATATTTTTTGCGGACGCGGTGCTCCGTGAATTGCTCGGTGAGCGAGCGGTTGGCGGCCGGTGTTTTGCCGAAGACCAGCACGCCGCTGGTTTCCTTGTCGAGCCGGTGCAAGATGGCGAGCGTGGCCCAGCGCGGTTCGCGATGCCGCAGCCAGTCATAAATGCCCTCGCCTGCGTGCGGCCCGGGCGCGTGCGTGTTCCAGCCGGCGGGCTTGTGAACCACCAGCAGATGCTCATCCTCAAAAATCGCGCACGGCGCCATGCACAGATGAAACCATTTTTCAGCCCTCAAATGAAAGCGTGGAATCAAAAAGCCTCTGACGGGAATTTAAGGAAAAAAGAATCGTATTCAAAGTGCTAGATTTGCGCCACACAAACGGTTAAACTGCCTTTGTTGAGCGGCATTTATGTTCGAATCCATTAAATTTCAAAACTTCAAAGCGCTGCGCGATACAACGCTTCCTTTGAGCCGTTTCACATTGATTGTTGGGCCAAATGGCAGCGGGAAAAGCACGGCGTTGAATGCTTTTCTTGCTCTTAACGATCCTCGACATCTTCAACAGACTCTAAGCGCAGGTGTGCCACAATCTGCAACAGTCAATTTGATGGCGAGTTGGAAGTCGATGCAGACGGATTGTCGTGTTATTGTTGAATGGACTCCAAGAAGAGGTTGGAACGGTCCCAATTTTCAAGGAAATAACTCGGAAGTCTTTCACGCCATAGGCAACACTCGTTTTTATTCACTTGACGCAACGGCAATAGCAGCGCCTATTCATCTTCAACCTCAAATGGAATTAGAACACACAGGAGCTAACTTGCCTGGTGTACTCGACCGGCTCCGTGACCAGTATCCAGAACGATTTGACGCACTCAATGAACAATTAGGTCGCTGGATTCCAGAATTCGACAAAATTCTTTTTGAAACGCCACAGTCCGGTAGTCGTTCTATTGCTTTACGCACTCGTGACGGTGGACATCTAATCCAAGCGGGAAATCTTTCTCAAGGGACACTGATTGCTCTTGCATTACTGACCATAGCTTATCTACCTAAACCGCCATCCATCGTTTGTCTCGAAGAGCCAGATCACGGATTGCACCCTCGGCTGTTACGCGATGTGCGGGATGCGCTTTATCGTCTGGCTTACCCGGATGGTTCTCAAGAAAAGCGCGAGCCGGTTCAGGTCATCGCCACAACGCACAACCCATATTTCCTTGATCTTTTTCGGGAGCGCCCGGAAGAAATCGTCATTGCTGAAAAGGTGGGGCTGGAAGCGAAATTTTCACGCCTTTCTGACAGAAAAGACTTGGAAGAAATTCTTGGCGACGCTCCCTTAAGCGAGGTCTGGTATAGTGGTGTGCTCGGCGGTGTGCCGGTGGGAACATGAAAGTCGCCTACTTTGCCGAATCTCCGGCAGACCAAGCCGCACTGACAATTCTCACCGAAGCAATTCTCGGAAAGAAAACCGAGCAGGTCATCCACGCAGGTCTGCGTCATCGCGGCTGGCCAACAGTCCGAACCGTGCTGCGCGCTGTGCTCTTGGAACTTCATTACAATACTGATGCCGAAGGTTTTGCGTTGATCGTGGATGCCAATGGTTCCCCGCCGCACCTGCCATCGCATGAACAAACCGATGCGCGTGATCCAAAGTGCCGTCTTTGCCAGTTGCGCCGGATTATTCAAGAAATGCAGCAGCAGGTTCGCCCGCGACAGCACCAAGCAACGCTGAAAATTGCTTTGGGGTTGGCTGTCCCGGCCATTGAGGCGTGGCTTTTGTCCGGTATTGATCCTCATGTCACCGAAGCGGCTTGGATTAATGGCCTGCGAGAAGGGCGAATGCCATACACCAAAACGAGTTTGAAAAATCAACTTTACGGGACGTCTCATCCTTCGCTGGCCGTTGAAACTGAGGCAATGAAAGTTGCTGCTTCCCGTATTGCGGCGAATCTGCCATCGGTTGAAAATTCATTTCCAAACGGATTTGGAAATTTGCTGAAGGATTTGAGAGGGTGGTAACTTTGCGCATCTGAAAAAACTCGCGGACAGGCGGTCCGCGCTCCTATTTTCTCCGCGTGCATCTGGCCCATTTGCGACTCCGGGACTTCCGCAATTATACGCGGTTGGACGCCGACTTTGCGCCGGGCTTCCATCTCCTGCTCGGCGACAACGCGCAGGGCAAGACGAACGTCTTTGAGGCCATTTCCAATCGTTATTTGCCTTGGCCAGCCAGGGTGTGTTACATTTGACGCACGATGAGCACGGTCAAGGAAATCGAAGCGGCGATACGCGCTTTGCCGCCGCAGGAAAGGGAAAAGTTGGTGGAAGATTTGCCCGCCATTTTGCCGGAGATGAACGGCGATGCCGCGTGGGAGCGCATCATCACCGACCCGCGCCCGCGTCCCGCGCTCACGGCGATGGGTGATGAAATCGAAGCGCAGTTGAAAACGAATCCCCATCGTTTTTCCGAGATTCAAGACAGCGACTTTGATCAACGCCCGTGAAATCGCTGGGAACACCAGGTTTCTGGAAGTCTTATCGCGCGCTTCCCGTCGGAGCCAAAGAGACCGCACGCGCCACTTACAAAAAGTTTCTGCAAAATCCGGCCCACCCTTCATTGCAACTGGAACGGCTGCGTGCCGACCCTCGCTTTTGGTCGGTGCGCGTATCGCGGGATTATCGCGCCGTTACCCAACGATTGGCCGGCGACCTGTGGGTTTGGATTTGGATTGGCAATCACAAGGATTTTGACCGGCAATTTCCGGCGTGAATCGCGTCGTAAGGTTTGCCCTTGCCGAAAAAACTCGCCGGCGATTTCTTTTCCAATTCATTTTACCGGCGTGCATCTGGCCCATTTGCGACTCCGGGACTTCCGCAATTACACGCGGTTGGACGCCGACTTTGCGCCGGGCTTCCATCTGCTGCTCGGCGACAACGCGCAGGGCAAGACGAACATTCTCGAAGCGGTTTATCTCATGGCCACGTTGCGCTCGTTCCGCGGCGTCGGCGGCGCGCAGATGATCCGGCACGGGCAGAAGGGCTATTTTGTCGGCGGCTCGATTGTGGGCGGAACGGTTCCGGCTTCTTCCGGTAGCAGTCCCGCAAAGCGGGATGAGTCCGCTCCATCTGATCAGAGCCGACTCACGTCGGCTGCTACGATGCTGACCAGCCACAGCGAACGCGAAGTCAAAATCTACTGGTCGGCGCGCGAACGCAAACTGGCGCTGGATGGCCAGCCGGTCAAACGCCTGGGCGATTATCTCGGCGTGCTGCGCGCCGTGGTGTTTTGCACCGAGGATTTGCAACTGGTCAAGGGCGCCGCGCGCGCGCGCCGGCGGTTCCTCGATTTGCTGCTCGCCCAGACTCAGCCGGCCTACCTGCCGCTGCTCCAGCGTTACCTGCGCGCCGTCCGCGCCCGCAACGCGCTGCTCAAGCACTCCCGCCCGGGCGGTACTGACGAGGCCACGCTCGAGAGCTTTTCGCGCGAGCTGGTCGAATTGGGCGGCCAGCTCATCCGCATGAGAACCGAACTGGCGCCGAAATTCTCGCCGCTGGCGCGGCTGGCGTATCGCCGCATTTCCAACGACGCCGAGGAATTGCGCATCGAATACCAGCCGAGCGTCAAAAAGGATTTCGCCGTGGAACTCGCGCAATCGCGCAGCCGGGAACGGACGTATCGCTCCACCATCGTCGGGCCGCACCGGGATGATTTGCGATTGTTGCTCAACGAGAAATCCGCCGCCCAGTTCGGCAGCGAAGGCCAGAAACGCACCTTGGCCATCGCGCTGAAAATGGCGCAGGCGGAATATCTCGCGGGCATTCACGGCTCCGCGCCGGTGCTGCTGATTGACGACGTGATGGGCGAGCTGGACGTGAAGCGCCGCAGCGGTTTTCTGCCGTTGCTGGAGCAGGCGCGCAAAACCAGCGGCCAGGTTTTCATGACCGCCACCGAGGAAAACTGGCCGGCGGAACTGGGCCGCGATTTACAGCGATGGGAAGTAAAGGCGGGATCGCTGCAAAAGAAATAACATCGAACAACGAACGCCGAACCTTGAACATCGAATTGACCGCAAATTCAAGCCTTGTTTGGCGTTCGATGTTCGATGTTGGATGTTCGATGTTTTCCCATTAAACTTTTGCCATGCGAATTTTATCAGGCATCCAACCCAGCGGCACACTGCATCTCGGAAATTATTTCGGGATGATGAAACCCGCCATTGAGCTCCAGGAAAAAGGCGAGGCGTTTTACTTCATCGCCAACTATCATTCGATGACGTCGCTGTTCGACGCGAAGGAGCGGCGCAAAAACACGCTGGACGTGGCGCTGGATTTTCTGGCGTGCGGGCTTGACCCGAAGCGGACCGTCTTTTTCCGCCAATCCGACGTGCCGGAGGTTACGGAACTGGCGTGGTTGCTTTCGAGCGTCTTCCCCAAGGCCCGGCTTGAACTCTCCCACAGCTATAAAGACAAGGTCGCCAAAGGCATTGCTCCCAATCACGGTCTTTTCGCCTATCCCATCCTCATGGCCGCGGACATTTTGATCTACGACTCGAATGTCGTGCCAGTGGGCCGCGACCAGAAGCAGCACGTCGAAATGACCCGCGACATCGCCATGCAAGTTCAATGAGCAATTTACGGCGAGACATTCATCATTCCTGAGACGCAAATCCGCGAGGAGGTCGCCGTGGTGCCCGGCACGGACGGCCAGAAGATGAGCAAGAGTTACGGCAACACGATTGAAATTTTCGGCGAGGAAAAGGCGACGCGCAAAAAAATCATGGGCATCGTCATGGACAGCCGCACGCCGGCGGAGCCCAAGCCGGATGCGGACAAAAACCTGGCGGTTCAGCTTTTAAAACTCGTTGCGCCGCCGGCCATCGGAAAAGAGTTTGAAGACAAACTGCGCGCCGGCGGCCTCGGCTACGGCGACTTGAAGAAGGCGTTGTTTGAGAATTACTGGAATTATTTCGCCGACGCGCGAAAGAAGCGCGCGGAACTCGTCGCGAACCCGGATTACGTGAACCAGGTGCTCGCGGATGGAGCCGTCAAAGCCCGCACGCTGGCGCAAACTGTTTTGAAGCGCGCGCGGAAGGCGAGCGGACTGGAGTAGCTGGGGTTCAAGCTTCAGCTTGTTCAGCAGGCACGCTAAAGCGTGAACTCCAACTTGCGAGCTTGCATTAATCGCCGATGAAAAATTTGCCTTACGTCCATGACGCCGCTGCAAACCAATCTGCGGCGGCGCGCTTGCGGCTGCGTGTCACGGCGGCGGCGGAATCGGCGGTGCGCGCCGGCCATCCGTGGGTTTTTTGCGACAGCGTCCGGGAATTGAATCGCGCCGGGCAAACCGGGGAGTTGGCGGTGATTTACGACCGCAAGAATTGTTTCCTCGCCGTGGGATTGTTTGATCCCGACTCGCCGATTCGCGTGCGGATTTTGCACATGGGCAAACCGCAGACGATTGATCACGCGTGGTGGCAGGCGCGGCTGGAGCAGGCCATTGCGCGCCGCCGCGATTGGTTCGACGCGCAAACCACCGGTTACCGCCTCATTCACGGCGAAAGCGACGGCTGGCCCGGCCTCGTGCTGGATCGTTATGACACGACGCTGGTGCTGAAACTATACACGGCGGCGTGGCTGCCGCACCTGGCGGACACGGTTGCGTTACTCAAGGAAAGTGTGCCGGCTGAAGGCCTCGTTCTCCGTCTGAGCCGCAACATCCAGTCGTTCGCTGAAGGGCGGTTCCAGCGGCGCGACGGGGAAATTATTTTCTCGCAACAGGCTGAATCGGAACTCGGCGCTCCCGTTATTTTTATGGAAAGCGGCCTGCGCTTTGAGGCTGATGTTGTGCGCGGGCAGAAGACCGGATTTTTTCTCGACCAGCGCGAGAATCGCCGCGAGGTGGAATTGCTGGCGCCGGGCCGGCGCGTGCTGAATGCGTTCAGTTTTTCCGGCGGCTTCTCGGTTTACGCCGCGCGGGGCGGGGCTGGGGCAGTGACGGATCTCGACATCAGCGCGCACGCGCTGGCTGCCACCCAACGCAACTTCGCCCTGAACCAAAACTTTCCCGGCGTGGCTGCGTGTCATCACGACATCGTACAGGGTGATGCTTTTGAATGGCTGGCAGACAGCGCGGCGAAGTTTGATCTGGTGGTGCTGGATCCGCCGTCGCTGGCCAGGCGGGCAACGGAACGTGAGGGCGCACTGCGCGCATATGAACGGCTGGCGACGCTGGGCATCGCCCGGCTCGCGCCCGGTGGAATTTTGGTGGCGGGTTCGTGTTCCGCGCGCGTCCCGGCGGAGGACTTCTTTGGAGTCATCCGGCGCGCCGCGGCGCAGTCGGGAAGAAAATTCGCGGAATTGAAAACCCGGCGGCAACCGCCGGACCATCCGGCCACCTTCAAGGAAGGGGAATATCTGAAGGTGATTTACCTGAGCATTGTGACATAACCGGGACACGATGTTTTTATTCACCCGATTCAGGGCACATGGTCGCGCATCAAATGCCCCGCTATCATTTCGCCTTTCTTCCGCTTCGCCCAGATCCGAAATACCGCAACCATTTCCCGTTGCAACTTCCGGCGGGCATGGGGTAAACACCAAATTAGGGAATGCCAAATACTATTTGCATTCTGATGTCGTGGGTTTCAGACTCTCATGCCTTTGCTGGTCTATCCCTTTCGTAAACTCTGGGCGGTTCACGAAACACAGACTTCGCAACGACTCCCGGAACGGTCAAAACTCCGGGAGTCCTCCGGCAAGGCCGGAGGGTTGCCTGTTGGACTAAATGAGACAAGACCAACCTAAAGCCTCCGATCCGGGGTCCGCCCCGGAATCCAAAAACCGATCAAACGGATTTATGGCCCAGGTTTCAGGGTGGAATGTGCAACATCCTGTTCGGGCGATTATAATTGTTTCGTTATTGGCGGCTGGCCTGCGCTTGTTTTTGGATTTCAGCCGGCACGGTCATTTTGCGGGCATTGACGAGCATCATCCGCGTCAAGGGTGCAGCGAAAGGACGGGACAACTTCATTGATAAAAGACCATAAGACGCATGAACCATTCATCCCAGGAAAGGCATTCAGCCAAAACGTGCCATGTTTGCGGCGGGGCCAGGTTTTATTACCTTTTTTCGGCTGCCGACTGCCGGGTGGTGCGGTGCGACGATTGTGGGCTGGTGTTTCTCAATCCGCAGCCGAGCGATGAGGAGTTGGCCCGGATCTACAGCGCAGACTATTTCCTCGGCAGCAACACCGAAAAAAGCTCCCAGGCCGTCAGGGAAATCAAGCAAGCCACCGCCAGGCTTTACCTTTCAGAAATCTCCCGCTACTGCGGCCCTGACAGCGGACGTCTGCTTGAGATCGGTTGCGGCGATGGCGATTTTCTGGTCACCGCCCGGGCCGCCGGCTGGCGCGTCACCGGGATTGACAATTCAGCCGCCGCTTGTGAAAAAGCCCGGCAACGCCTGAAAAACGGAGAGGTTTTTTGCGGCGAGCTTCAATCTGCCCGCTTGGAGGCGGAACAATTTGATCTTTGCGTGATCTCTGATGTCATCGAACATGTCCGCTCCCCCATGGATTTCCTCAAGGAAATACACCGGCTCGTCAAACCCGGCGGCGCGCTGTTCATCGCCACCCCATCCATTGGCTCATGGTCCGCGCGGCTCATGCGCCAGAAATGGATGGAATTCAAGGCCGAGCATCTCACCTATTTTGACCCGCAGACACTCCAGACGGCGCTCTTCAAGTCAAATTTCCGCGAGGTCATCGTCGAACCCGGCTGGAAGATGCTCAACTTCGATTATATGAAGATGCATTTTGAGCGTTTTCCCGTTCCTATGGTAACACCGGTTGTGAATTTCATGGCCCGCGTTTTACCCCGAAGGATGCGACAGCAGCATCGTCGGATCGTTGCCAGCGGCATGATGGTTTTCTCGCGAAAAGCGGAGGCGCGTCCGCAACCGGTGCTTTCCGTGATTGTTCCGGCCTATAACGAGGGGAACACATTCGGCGCGCTCATGGAAACCCTTCTGGGCAAGGAGACGACGGGCCTCCAGAAGGAAATCATTGTGGTGGAGAGCAACTCGACCGATGGAACCCGTGAACTGGCGCTAAAGTACCAAAACCATCCGGGGGTGAAACTGATTCTCGAAGACCAACCACGCGGAAAAGGTTATGCCGTGCGAACCGGCTTGAAAGCCGCCACCGGAGACTACGTGTTGATTCAGGACGCTGACCTGGAATACGACCTCGAGGATTACGATGGGTTGCTGGAACCGCTGGTTGCCGGACGCACGGCGTTTGCGCTTGGCTCCCGGCATGGCGGGCGCCATGTCTGGAAAATGCGGCAATTCACAAAACAACATGGCTTGAGCTTGTTTGTCAATCTTGGCCACTGGTTTTTTACCACGCTCATCAATGTCCTGTTTTTTCAGCGGCTGCGCGATCCCTTTACCATGTTCAAAGTTTTTCGCCGGGACTGCCTTTATGCGCTGGAGTTTGAATGTAATCGCTTCGACTTTGATTTTGAGCTGCTCATCAAGCTCATCCGCAAGGGGTATCAACCCATTGAATTGCCAGTGAACTATCGTTCGCGCTCATTCAAGGAGGGAAAGAAGGTGCGAATGTTCCGGGATCCGCTGACCTGGCTGCGAGCTCTGGCATGGTTGCGGTTTGTGAGAATTGATCCGATGAAGGTGGTCGAGCAAAAGCATTGTGTCGGTCAAGTCGGAAAGGCTGTTAATCACAAGCCATAAATGCCCATTCCCCGGGCCACAGTCGCTTGGGCTGCCACATAATCTTGAGTTTTCGGCAAATCCCGCGAATCCACCAAACCGACCGGCGCGCGCTTCCCGTTCAGGACGACGAGATTGTCAATGTTCCAATCAGTGAAGTTTTTTCATTGTTTCCGGGTCCGCGCTTTGGTTTGTGGCCGCAGAAAAAGTTGGCGAGGTTTGTTTTGACCCTGACGAAGCAGAGAATTAAAGTTTTGCCACGAAAGAATTGATGCTTGATGAAATTATACCAATCCCAAGCATTCAAACCGGCATCCGGCCCGGAACTCCAAGCCCCAAGGACGGCATTCGCGGGCTGGGTTTCAGCATGGAGTGCACAACATCCCGTTCTGGCGATCCTATTTGTTTCGTTGCTGGCCGTTGTGGTCAATTGTTATCCGGTCGTCTTCTGCGGCAGAAGCTTTGTCTCCCCCACGGGTGGGATGGCCATGGTCTATGACTGGTGGCCGCCACTGCCTGGCATGGGACCCGCACCTCAAGTATCAGAGCATGGAAGCGACACTGCGGCGGAGCTGATATGGGGGGTTCCGGTCGGTTTTATCGAATCGCGCAGTCTGTTGGAACACGGGGAACTTCCGTTGTGGAACCGATACGGTCACGCGGGCGAAGCGCTCCTGGGTCAGGGCATTTCCATGCTGGGCGATCCTCTGCATTTGATTGTCATCTTTGGGCATGGATCGGCGGGGGCGTGGGACATCAAATTTCTTACGGCGAAATTCCTTTTTTGCGTCGGCTTTGGGCTGCTCATTCTCCGGCTGTTGGGAAACCGGTCGCTGTCCCTGATTTACGCCGCGCTGGCCGCGTATTGCGGCGCCTTTTTTTACATCAATAATCATCCGGCTTTTTTTGCGTTCTCCTATGCCCCGTGGATTCTGCTCTCCGCCCTCGCAATGCTCGACTTGCGATCGAAGAGCCGGGTCCGATGGGGGCTGGCATGGTTATGGGTGACTTTCGCCTGTTTTAATGCCGGCCATGTGGAATTGGCCGCAGTGCTGATCGTAGGATTAAATTTGGCCGCCATTGCCTGGGCGTTGACCGGCTGTCGCAATATTACCGATACGGCCAGGGTGGTGGCGCGCATGATGATTAGCACGCTCCTTTTTTTGGGGCTGACCGCGCCCATGTGGATGTCGTTTTTAGGGGCGCTTGAAAATTCCTATTCCTTGCACTCGGAAGTCCATGTGACTCAACTTCCGTTCGTGAGTCTGCCTGGCGTATTTGACGACATTTTTTTCTTCCTGCCATTGAAGAACGATTCCTTTCTCTCAGTCGCACCCGGAACCAGCCTGTTGGTGATGGCGGGTTGCATTCTCTCATCGTTGAGATGGCGGCAGCTCAAAGAAGAACCTTTTTTTTGGGTTAACAGCAGTGCCATCCTGCTGTGGGGTGGTTGTGTTTTTGGGTGGGTTCCGGCTTCTGTTCTTGCGGCAATTCCATTGTTGAACCGTGTGGGTCATGTTTATACCGACTTTTCCTATCTGTTGGTAATCCATCTTACAATTCAGAGCGCCTACGGCTTCAAGTGCCTGGCGCGGGAGGGAAATTTCCGGCGTGCAGCAGTTGATTTTCTTCGGGTGGGGCTGATTTTTGCAGGGATAATTCTGGTATATTGCTTCGGAATCACGCACCGCCCCATTCCTTGGGGCTATTTCTTATTCGTTGGTTCGGGAGCGGCGGGGGCGTTGTTGCTCTTTGCGTTCTTGAGGAGCCGCACTGGCCCAATACCCGCGCCTGGATGGGCGGGTATTATTATTTTGGGATTGGTCGCTCATTACCGTTTCGGCCTTTATACCTTTGGCGACAAGGATTGGCTGATGCTTCCCGGACCGAGGGTGGTTCTGAATGCCCCGAGCAAAGCCATTGACGAGATCAAGGCGGACAAGTCCGATCCGTTTCGGGTTGTCGGGGCGCAATGGAATCTCTTTGGCGATTATTCGGCGGTTTATGGCCTCGAAGATATCCGTTCGTGCGCGCCTTTAAGCAACGGCGAATTCATCAACCTCATCCGGAAATTTCCCGGGGTGGAGCTTCGCAAGGGGTGGATTATCGAAGTGGTGGCTCCGTTTGCCGCGCAGCCCCTGTTGAACCTGCTTAACGTCAAGTATCTGCTGATGCCCCCGCGCATTGTCCTGCAGGAGGGACTCGATTTCCGGCTCAAGGACCGCAGCGATTTCGGGATTGAGGAAAACCTGGAGGTGTGGCCGAGAGCTTTCTTTTCTGACCAGGTGGTTTCCATCTCATCCACCGAAGAATTCATCCAACAACTTTTGGAACATGGGAAGCAGCCGTTCATTGCCCTGACTCCGGAAGAAATCGAAAAACAGCCCGGCCTGCGACAGTTGGAAACGACAAAGAAAGCAACCGTATCGGCTGCGACAAACTATCGGCTCCTTCCCAATTCAACCGCGTTCGATGTCCACGCCGCCTCTGCCGGGATGGTTTGTCTTGCCGAAGGTCAAGCCAGAGATTTCATCGCCAAAGCCAACAACGAACCCAAAGCGATCCTGACGATCAACCGGGCGTTCAAAGGTGTGTATCTCGATGGGCCGGGAGACTACCATCTGGAGTTCATCTACCGTCCGCGCCATTGGCGGCTGGCTAGCACCTTGTTTTGGATTGCGACGGGGAGTGTCATCGCGATGGCATCCGTGAGTTTCATCCGGCCGCTTTCAAGGAAGAGAAATATTTGAAGGTGATTTATCTCAAGTTTGCCGCGGAGCAGCCGGCATGTGCCGGCTCTGACCAAGGAAGGAGCGGATCCATGTTCGCTGCTACACAATCTTGAGCTTGGGCAAATCCTGCGAATCCACCAAGCCCACCGGCTCGCGCTTCGCGTTCACGACGATGAGATCGTCAATGTTCCGTTCGTTGAAAATTTTCAACGCCTCGACGGCCAGGGCATTTTCGCGAATGCAAATCGGATTTGGCGTCATCACCTTTTTTAGCGGCTCATTCAGCAGATTTTCATCCGCGGCCATGTGGCGGCGGAAATCGCCGTCGGTGAACACGCCCGTGAGCTTGCCACGCGCGTTGACGATGCTCAGGCTGCCGGATTTTGCGCGCGTCATCACCAGCAGCGCTTCCTTCACGACCAGATCTTCGCGCGCGATGGCGTTGCGCTCGCCGGTGCGCATGATGTCGCCGACCCGCAGCAGCATGGCGCGGCCAATCGCGCCGGACGGATGAAATTTGGCAAAATCACTTTGTTTGAACCCCCGCGCCTGCAGCACGGCCATCGCCAGCGCGTCGCCCATGACGAGCATCGCCGTCGTGCTGGCCGTGGGCGCAAGATTGAACGGACAGGCTTCCCGGGGCACGCGGACGTTCAACACGATGTCGCTGTGCCGCGCGAGTGATGACTTGACGCCGCCGGTGACGGAAATGATTTTGACCGAAAACCGCTTCAGCGCGGGCAGCAGGTTTAATAATTCCTCCGACTCGCCGGAATAACTCAACGCCAGAATCACATCGCCGTCGGCGATGATGCCCACGTCGCCGTGCAAGGCGTCCACGCTGTTGAGCACAACGCTGGTCGAACCGGTGCTGGTGAGCGTGGCGGAAATTTTTTGTCCGACGTTGCCGGATTTGCCGATGCCAACAATGATGATCTTGCTTCGTCGCTTCAACGCCTCGACAATCATCTCGACCGCGCGGTCGAAAGATTTGTCGAGTTGCGCCCGCACGGCTTTGAGCGCAGCAAGCTCGATATCGTAGACTTTACGAGCATGGACGAGATGCGTCATAGGGTGTAGGATGCCAGCAACCGGCCGGCATATCAACGGAGAATCATCCCCGGCGGCGCAAGGCGGGGGAATGCGGCTGTTATACGGTGTAACGTTCGGAGTTCCGGCTTTAGCCGGCCAGTTGCGGCGCTTTACCCGAGCCGCCTGAAGGCGGAACTCCAAACAGAAAAAAATTTATGAAACAAGACACGCAACCAAAAGCCAAAGGGTTTACCGGCGCGCAGGTGGCCAAAGCCGCTGAACTGGTCAATTACCAGGACGGCTCCATCGTGAGCCGTGAGCTGGTCAAGAAACCCACCGGCACGGTGACGGTGTTTGCCTTTGACGAAGGCCAGGGCTTGAGCGAACACACCGCGCCGTTCGATGCGCTGGTGCAGGTGGTCGAAGGTGAGGTGGAAATTCGGATTTCCGGACAGCCGCATTGCATGACCGGCGGGGAGATGATTCTCATGCCCGCCCAACAGCCGCACGCGCTCAAGGCGTTTACCAGGTTCAAAATGATTTTGACGATGATCCGGTCCTGACTGCGGCGGAATCCCGGCCAGCCCAAACAATGCGACCAGCGGATGCGCCCCCGCTTCAACCGTGTTTCAGGAAGGGAAAATACCGGCGGTGTATCCGAAGACTTTGCTCTCAATCTGTAGCGGCGGGCATCCTCCCGCCACGGACAATCACCCCCAAATTCTGGCTTGCGGGATGCTGCGTCTGAAGGTCAGTATGACCATCGCCAATCAAGACAAAGCCGTTCGAGCGGAATAACATTTTTTTAATTATGATTACTCCAGGTTTTTTGGCCGGGGCAGGCACGGTGAATGCGGAGAATGCGCTCCACTCATTGATTCCCTCTGGATCCAGCGTTGTTCAAGCCCTTATTTATTTTGGCGCTCTTTTCCTGGTTGCGCTGGGGGTTTTCGCCTGGGCGATTATTTCCCGCCAGCAGCGCCACCGGCAACATTCGCATCATCATCATCCAAAGCCAGCGTCAAAGCCTTATCAGCAATCGGGTGACCGTCCGGGCAATCGGACACTGGCGAAAGCCGGCGGCCTGCCGCCGATTCGCACCGGAAAACAGCCTCCATCCCCGGCCCGGTAGCCGGTACCATCAGAGACAGCAGTTCCACACTCAAAATGCGATGCTCCCAAATGGAATCCGGCATGAATCGGCCAAAACATGAAGAGGCGTGTTCCCAGATACCGGCCATGGGAGAGGAAAAAAACTGGGCAAGTTGTTGGCGGCAGCCGACTGGTTCGCGGGCCGTAGTCTTAAGCCTGCTTGTCCTCGTGCTTGTCGCCGTGGTGGGCATGTTGGTGTACGCGACAGGCGGAACCGGTTTTGCTTGGGTGCATTTGATGTATCTCCCGATCATCCTGGCCGCGGCGGGTTTTGGGCTTTACGGGGGCATCGCGGCGGCTTTGGTGGCCGGTTTTGCGCTTGGACCATATATGCCGATGCATGTTGCCAAAGGACTGCCGCAGGAAACGTCCAACTGGATGTTCCGGATGGTTTTTTTTCTCCTAGTGGGCGCGTTCAGCGGCCTGATTTCGAAATTTCTTAACGGACAAATCAACCGTCTCCAGGAAACCCACCGAAACCTGCTTCGGTCGCATGAAGAACTCAAGAACGCCCAGTTGAAGCTCATACAGACCGCGAAGCTGGAATCCATCGGCCGCCTGGCCGCCGGGGTGGCTCACGAGGTGAAAAACCCGCTGGCAGTCATTCAATTGGGCCTTGATTATCTGAACCAAACGGCGAAAGCCACCGCCAATCGCGATTACACCGAAACGGTCCAGGACATGGAAGACGCCGTCCGGCGGGCGGATGCGGTCATCAAGGGGTTGCTGGATTTTTCGCGGTCGGAACAGCTCAGTCTGTCCCTGCTTGATTTGAATTCAGTCATTGAAGAGTCGCTGCTGCTGGTCAAACACGAATTCACCCGGAACCATATTGCCCTGGAGAAACACCTTGCGGAACCACTTCCCCAAGTCGAGCTGGACCGGAACAAGATCAAGCAGGTGTTCATCAACGTTTTCATGAATGCCATTCATGCGATGGGGAACAACGGGGATTTGTCGGTGAGAACTTTCATCCGCAGGCCAGCGGTCGCTGCTGACGCCGGCCAGACTGCGGCGGGCGGAAACATTGTGGTGGAAATTGAAGACACCGGCACCGGCATACCGGATGACAAACTCGACAAACTCTTCGACCCCTTTTTCACCACCAAACCCGTTGGCACCGGAACCGGGCTGGGCTTGTCGGTGTCCCGGAATATTATTGAACTGCACCGGGCAACCATTAAAATTGCCAACCGAAAAGGGATTCGCGGTGCTTCCGTGACAATCTCGTTTCCAATTCCAGACAAGGATTGATTATGACTAAAAAGAAAATTCTGGTGGTGGATGATGAACAGAACATGACCCGGATGCTCAAGCGAAACCTTGAGGCAACGGGCCGCTACGATGTGAGGGCGGAAAACTCGGGTGCAGCCGGAGTCACCGCCGCGCGCGAGTTTCAGCCCGACCTGATCCTGCTGGACGTCATGATGCCGGGCATTGACGGAGGCGAGGTCGCGGCCCAAATCAAAGAGGACAAGAGGCTGGCCAACATCCCCATCGTCTTTCTCTCCGCCATTGTCAAAAAAGAAGAAACTCAGCCAACCGGCGGCAATATCGGCGGACTTACCTTCCTGGCCAAGCCCGTCAAGCTTGACGATCTGATCACCTGCATAGAAAACCACCTGGGCAAATAGATCTGGTTCACAGGCTATCGGGATCGTTCTTGTACCGGCTCACGACAAAGGAATGTACCGAACGTGACATTCGGACATTTGCGTGTCCCATCATTTGACATCAACGAGGATTGGCTTGTTTAACAAGCGGTTGAAGTACGCAGGTTTTGGGGAAAGACCTTGGATTTTCATGGGGAATTCGCATGTTTTTCCGGCGGGAATGGTTTTTTTAGCAGCATTAATTATTTGAATTTTACTTGCGGGCATGGTTGCTGCTTGATACCAGTTCCGTTAGGCCAGTCGTTTATGGCATTTTAAACTGTTGCACCGGGAAATTAAATATATGAGCACAGAAGAAGCCAAACAACTTATCCAGGAACTGGAAAAACTCAGGTGCCAAACCCGCCGGTTCCGACTTCTCACATTCATCGCCCTGCTGGTAATTGTGATTGCCGGCGTGAGCGCCATCATTGAGTCGGCTTACAGTCTCACGCTCGCCGGACCAAGGCAGGAAGAGTTTGTCCGCAACCTGAACGCCGATCTAAAGGACAACGTTTTGCCCACCGTCCAGAAAATCGCCGGCCGCTCGGTAGAAGCCCTCAAACCGGCGGTCGAGAAGGAACTGAAAGAAATAAACGGGCGCGCGCCGGAAGTTGCCGATGTCGCCCTGCGGGAACTGGATGAAATGGGCAGCGGACTCACGGTTCAGGCGGGGAAAATTCTCGACCAGACTATCGCTGGCACGTTGCAAAAACGGCAGGGCAAGTTGCGCCAAATGTATCCGGACGTTTATGACAAGCAGATCGACACTTTGCTGAACAACCTCAACCTGGAAGCTCAAGATCAACTCGCCCAAAGTGGCGAGAACATATTCAACCCCCATTTGAACTCCATTCAAAGCATCCTGACCAATCTTGATAAAATTCAAAAAACCGAGCCGGTGGATGCCAGCCAGAGCGTTGATTCCTGGCAGGTGGCTTTCATGTTCATGGACGTATTTGTCCATGAATTCAAAGACTTGACTCCTCCAGAAACCGTCAACGCCAAGTCCGTTGGACACCAGGTTGTTCAACCCAAGAAAACCAAGGAGATAACGAAATGAATACCGAACCATCTCCCGCCGCCACTCCTGACGCAACGCCCCAGACCGGGGAAGCGGTTGTGGCTGTTTATCTCGCCCAGGAACTGCCCAAGGCCCGGCAAGCCCTCAAACGCACGCGGATTACCGGCATCATCCTGATTTTATTTGTCGGGGCTTACATGGGCGTCATCAGCACCATCATGGTCAACTTCTTCCAGCCCAAGGCGGCCGCGGAGGTCGCCACCGGCATGCTGGCCCAGCACGTCGCGAACGACGGCCCGGTTCTCGCCGCGAGGATCGAGTGGGAAATCCCCCATTTCATCCACGAGGTGCCGGACTATCTAATCGGGGAATTGCCCGTTTACCGGAAGGAATTGCAGCAGTCTTTGGAAACGGAATATGAAGCGTATTGCAATGCTCTCAACGAGGATTTGGCCCGTCAGCTTGACCAGTTGATTGATGAACACAAAGCCGAAATCAAGAACTTGTTGGAGAATGCCAGCGATCGCGACACCATCCGAAAAACCCTGCCTGATTTCGACAAGGTGATTAACGAGGCACTGAAAAACAATGTCGAAGGCCAGACGCTGAAAGAGCATATTGACGAAGTGGCGGCGGCGCTGAAAGAAGCCGAAAAACGCATGGATCGTCTGGCCAACGGCAGCGATCTGACCCCGGAGGAGCACAAGGCGCGTCAGGCTCTGGCCTTGTTGTCAAAAGTCATTCAGGACACCGCCCAAATGCCCGAAGACGTTTCCGCACCGGCGACGGAGCCTGCGACGACGGTCGCGACGAAGCCGCTTTCCGCCCCCGCGACGAAGCCAAAGCCCCTGAAATAACTTTTGCCCCGGATCAGGAAACCGCGTGGCTGATTCCAAGCCGTGAACCGGCGAGGACGGTTTCATGCCAAAGGCTGATGAGTTCACCCAAATTTTGCAGCCACGGCAGCACGCGGTTTTCCAGCGCGTTGGAGAGCGGAATGGTGTCTTCCGCATGGCAGGCCTCATCCACGTCCCCGATAATGGCGGCAATCTGTTCCAGTTGCCACTTGCGGAGCCGGACGAGCGATGTGCGATTATCAAATGGCTGGCAAATGTTTTCCGGCAACAAGCTCAAGGTAATCACCGGCTCTTTGAGAACCGAGGCCAGATTCCACCAGACTTCGCGCGCCACTTGACCGTCATTGATGAGAACCAGGGTGAGGGCGGTTTCAACACATTCCTGGGCGTGGGCGGTTTGTTGATACGCCTTCTTGAGCAACAGCAGGGCCGTTTCTTCCAAAGCAACTGTCCCGGCCTCGACCCGGCAAAAAAACCGTTGATCCAGCAATGGCAGGTCAAGATTCACCGGCTGGCCGTCAACGTTCAACGAGCACAGAATGCGCTGTCTTTCCAAGGCGAGCGTTTCGAGATGGCAGCGAATGGCATTCAGCGAGCGGTACCCGGACGGCAATCCCACCGGCAGACCATCAAGCGTTATTTCAACCTCATTACGAGCTTCAGGGGCATTAAATGAATGGTTGCGCATACACCCTGTAGGTATGCAAACGATGTGCCTCAAAATGGCGGCGGCTCAAAAAGTTGTTCACAAGTAATTCACAAGCCGCGAACCCTGAAATCATTTGGGTGGATTCGCTGCCTTGATGCCCGGCGAGTGCGGTGGAGTGCCCGGCTTCGGCCTGGGCTTCAACTCGGAATGCGCACTTCACCGCAGCAAGACGAAATGGCGCAAGAACGTCTGGCGAACGTGTCTTTCAGGCGTAACATCAAGTGTTTATCTTCCGGGTGGAAGCGGGAGGAGTGGCATAGCCGTTGCTGCTTAATCCTCATTAATGGCAAACCTTTTACCATTGCGCGGGTTTGTTTGCCCGCCTCGGCTGCTCACAACCGGCGCGGAAATCGTCGTGATGTTAAACTATCAAATCGCCCGCGATTCCGTCGGCGCAACCCCAGAATGCCGGCCCTCAAGAATTCAACCGACGCTGGATATCAACCGCGATCATCTCATTGGCACCGGACAAAACCCGGACTGGGCGCAAACCCCGGGCGATGAATGCTCCCGGTTGAATATATCTTGTTCCCCACAGGAACTCGCCCAATGAACCCACCCGCTGCCACAGTCACCAATGGCACAGACGCCTCTCCTGCGCGCACCAACGGGATTTCACATGAACAGTTGCTGCTGCGCACGCTCATTGACAACCTGCCGGATTGCATTTACGCCAAGGATACGGCGGGCCGGAAGACCATGGCCAATCCCGCCGATCTGAAAAATCTCCGTTGCAGGACCGAGGCCGAGGCCATCGGCAAGAGCGATTTCGATCTTTTTTCCAAGGAGATTGCCGAACAATTCTGGGCCGACGACCAGAAGGTGATTCACGGTGAGCCGGTCATCAACCGGGAGGAGCATTTCTATGACGAAACCGGCCGGAAACGCTGGCTGCTGACCAGCAAGCTGCCGCTGCGCGATCAGGACGGAAAGATTGTCGGGCTGATGGGCATTGGCCGGGACATCACCGCGCGCAAGGAAGCGGAGGACAAGCTCGAACAGGCGCACAAGCAGCTTTTGGAAGTTTCCCGCCAGGCCGGAATGTCGGAAGTGGCCACCAGCGTCCTCCACAACGTCGGCAATGTGCTGAACAGCGTCAACGTTTCCAGCTCGCTGATTTCCGAAAAAATCCGGGATTCAAAAGTGACGAACCTCGCCAAAGCCGTCGCGCTGATGCGCTCGCACGAAAGCGATCTTGCCGGCTTTTTGGCCAATGACCCGAAAGGCAAACAGTTGCCGGGGTACCTGTCGAATCTCGCCGCCCATCTGGCGCAGGAGCAGGAGGAGATTTTGCAGGAAGCCGGGTCCCTCGCAAAAAAAATCATGCACATCAAGGAAATTGTCGCCATGCAGCAGGATTATGCGAAATCTGTCGGCATCCTCGAACCCCTGTCGAGCGTTGACCTGCTGGAAGATGCCATCCGCATGAATATTGGCTCGATCGAGCGCCATCACGTGAAGGTGGTTCGTGAGTATGCCGAAGTGCCGCCGATATTGGCGGAGAAACATAAAGTGCTGCAAATTCTCGTCAACGTCATCCGCAACGCCAAGTACGCCTGCGATTATTCCGGCCGGGAGGACAAACAAATCACCCTGCGCGTCGCCAATGGCGACAACAGCGTCAAAATATCTGTGGCCGACAACGGGGTTGGAATTCCCGCGGAAAACATGACCCGGATTTTCAGCCTCGGGTTCACCACGAAAAAAAACGGCCACGGCTTTGGCCTGCACAGCGGCGCCCTGGCCGCGAAAGAACTGGGCGGGAAGCTGGTGGCCTTCAGCGAAGGACCGGATCGCGGCGCCACTTTCACCCTGGAACTGCCCATCCAAAAACCAACGGCCACGGCATGAACGTCAACCCAAACAATAACCATCGCATCCTTGTGATTGATGACAACAAGGATATCCACGAGGATTTTCGCAAAATCCTGACCCGAAAAAAAAAGGACGCGGTGGGCGACCTGGCCCAAGCCGAAGCCATCCTGTTCGATGTGGAGGCGCCGAATGTTAACCTGCCCGAGTTTCAGATTGACTCGGCATTTCAGGGGCAGGAAGGCCTCGACTCGATCGAAAAGAGCCTCCAGCAAAATTCCCCTTACGCCATGGCCTTTGTGGACGTGCGCATGCCGCCGGGCTGGGACGGGGTCGAAACCACGGCACAAATCTGGCAAAAGTATCCCGACCTGCAAGTCGTCATTTGCACCGCCTATTCGGATTATTCGTGGGAGGAAATGTTGAAACGGCTCGGTTACTCCGACCGGCTGGTCATTTTGAAAAAGCCGTTCGATAGCATCGAAGTTTTGCAACTGGCCATTTCCATGACCGAAAAATGGAGGCTCTATTATCAGGCCAAACTCCGCCTGGACGAGCTGGAAACCATGGTTGGCCAACGAACCCTCGAACTCAAAAAAACCAACAGCGAACTGGCTTCAGCCAACAAAATGTTGATGGAGGCCACGGAAAAAACCCAGAAACTGGCCGAAACCGCGCTCGTCGCCACCAAGTTCAAGAGCGAATTCCTCGCCAACATGAGCCACGAAATCCGCACGCCCATGAACGGCGTCATCGGCATGATTGACCTGCTGCTCGACACCCCCTTGACCGTGGACCAGCGCGATTTTGCCGAGACCATCAAGGTCAGCGCCGATTCGTTGCTCACCATTATCAACGACATTCTCGATTTTTCAAAAATCGAGGCGGGCAAGATGACTTTTGAAAAAGTGGACTTCGATTTGCGCGAGACCGTGAAACATTCCGTTGAATTGCTCGCTCCGCGGGCGCAGGCCAAGGGAATCGCCTTGAAATCTTCGATCCCGCCCAACGTCCAGACGCAATTGGCCGGCGACCCTTCGCGGCTGCGGCAGATTTTGCTGAACCTGTTGAGCAACGCCGTCAAATTCACCGAACAGGGCGAAGTCTCCCTGGAAATCACGCAACTGGATGAAACCGGCGATGACGTCAGGCTGTCCATTTCCGTTCGCGACACCGGCATTGGGATTTCGGAGGAAAACCAGAAAAAATTGTTTCACCCCTTCAACCAGGCAGACGCCTCCACCACCCGCCGGTTCGGCGGCACCGGCTTGGGGCTGGCCATTTGCCGCAAGCTCGTCGAGTTGATGAACGGCACCCTCGCCCTGACCAGCCGTCCCGGCCAGGGCTCGACCTTTTCGTTCACTTTGCGATATGCCAAACAAAATTCAACCGCGCACTCCGCCCCGGAACCGGCGGCCGCCGCCTCCGGCCCTTCCGAACTTGCCGGCGGCCTGCGGGTCCTGCTGGCCGAGGACAACCCGGTGAACCAGATGGTCGCGTTGAAACAACTCAAGAAACTGGGCTGCGTTGTGGATGCCGTAAAGAACGGACTCGAAGCCGTGGAAGCCAGGCAAAAGGGCAACTATCAGGCCATCCTCATGGACTGCGAGATGCCGGAGCTGGATGGATACGAAGCCGCGCAAAAAATCCGCGAACTGGAAACGGCGCAAAAATTGTCTCCCGTGCGGATTATTGCGATGACGGCCCATGCCATGCAAGGCGACCGCGACCGCTGTCTGGCCGCGGGCATGAACGATTACGTTGCCAAACCCGTGGACGCAAAAGCGCTGAAAGAAGCCCTGGGAAAAGCGCCGGCGGCATGAGAGGCGCCTGGCGTGCCTATGCCTCACGACGATCGAAGGCTGTAGAACCGGCCGGGAATATTCGTCCATGCTGGATCACTGAAATAACACAAACCGCCGGTGAGGGTTTTGGTTCGCACCGGAGACCAGATAAAATTAACCGGATTCGTGCAGGCTTCCACCACGATGCTCAGGTCGCTGATGTCGGTAAAATTGGTTTGTTGAACCGCTGCGAAAATGCAGAAAAGGCTGATTTGCCCGGTACTTCAGTGCTGTAGCGTTGGGTTCAGTTCTTCAACTTTCGTTCCAAAATTTCCCCGGCCAGCGCCGGGTTTGCCTTGCCCTTGCTCAACTTCATCACCTGGCCTTTGAGAAAATTCAGCGCGGCGGTCTTGCCGGCCTTGAAATCGGCTGCCGGACCGGGATTGGCCGCAATCGCCTCGTCGCAGAATTTTTCAATCGCCCCGGTGTCGCTGACCTGCGCCAGCCCCTTTTCCTGAATGATCAAATCAGGCGATTTGCCGGTGTCAAGCATCTCGGTAAGCACCAGCTTCGCTGTCGAATTGCTGATGGTTTTATTTACTAATAAACTCACCAATTTCAAAAAATCCTGAACGGTGAACTTTAAGTTTTTGAAAGTGTAAATTTCACTCGAATCCTGACCTGATTCTAAAATTTTGAGATTCTTAGCTCTTAATATTGCGAGCGATTCGTTAAGTAACAAATTCGCTATCGCTCTTAAAGTATCTGTATCCACCTGCTTGTTTTGTCCAAGTGCGTTGACACATTTTTCAAAGAATTCGTTTGCGTCGAGGTCATTCTTTAATACTTCAGCTTGATCTTTCGTAAGTTTGTAAGTCCGCATTAAGCGCTGCTTGCGAGCGAGCGGCAATTCCCATACACGCGATTTCACTTCGGCCAGCCACACGTCCGTCGGCTCCAACGGCATCAGATCGGGATCGGGGAAATAGCGGTAGTCGTGCGCGTCTTCCTTCGTGCGCATTTCCTCGGTCACGCCAGCCACGTCATCCCAGCGGCGCGTGGATTGAATCAGCTTACCGCCGCTTTTGATGATTTCGATCTGGCGCGGGATTTCATATTCCAGCGCGCGGCGGACACCGGAAAAGCTGTTCATGTTCTTGATTTCAATCTTCGCGCCGAGTTCCTTGGTGCCGACGGGCCGCACGCTCACGTTCACGTCGCAGCGCACCATGCCTTTTTCCATATCGCAATCACTTACCCTATTGAACTCTTCACCACCTTCATTGCGGAGGATGTCCTTGAGCGCGTTGAGATATTCGTAGGCCATGTCGGCGCTGGTCAGGTCCGGCTCGGAAACAATTTCCATGAGCGGCACGCCGGCGCGGTTGAAGTCCACGCCGCTGTTGCGCTCGAAATGCGTGCTCTTGCCGACGTCTTCCTCCAGGTGCGCGCGGGTGATGCGCACGCGAGCCAGGCCGCCGTTGAATTCAAACTCGACGTGGCCGTTGGCCGTGGATGGCTTGTCGTACTGGGTGATCTGGTAATTCTTCGGCATGTCCGGATAGAAATAACTTTTCCGGTCGAACTTGGCGAAGCGGGGGATTTCGCAATTCAACAAATAACCGGTGAGCACGGTCAGGCGCAGCGCCTCGTCGTTGGGCACGGGCAGCACGCCGGGCAGGCCGAGGCAAACGGGGCAGACGTTGGTGTTCGGCGGCGCGCCGAACGCGTTGGCGCAACCGCACCACATCTTCGATTTCGTTTTAAGCTGGACGTGCGTTTCCAGCCCGATGACTGCTTCGTATTCCATAATGGCGGGGGAATTTTTACCACGGATGGACACGGATGAACACGGATTTTTGAGCATGCCCGGCGGGTATTCGGCTGAAAAACCGCTTGTCTTTCCGGCGTCGGTCGCTTGCCTGTGTGGTCAATCCTGAGATTGAGAGCGGGCATTACGCGGTCGTCGGCTTGATTCCGGGTTGAAACCCCGCAGGCCGGGCAGGTCTGTCGTGCCGGTGCAGATACCATTGGTGGGCCGATTCCAGGTAAAGATAAATCACCGGCGTGATGTAGAGCGTCAGGCATTGCGACACCACCAATCCGCCGACGACGGCCAGGCCGAGCGCCCGGCGGGCCTGGCCGCCGGCGCCCAAGCCGAGCGCGATGGGCAGCGTGGCCATGAGCGCGGACATGGTGGTCATCATGATGGGACGGAAACGCAGCAGGCAGCCTTCGTGAATCGCCTCGGCGGCGGATTTCCCGCCCCGTTGCGCTTCAATCGCGAAGTCAATCATCATGATGGCGTTCTTCTTCACGATGCCGACGAGCATGATGAGGCCGACAAAGCCGTAGATGTTCAAGTCGAGATGGAACAACAGCAGCGTCACCAGCGCGCCAAAGCCCGCCGAGGGCAGGCCGGACAAAATCGTGATGGGATGAATGAAGCTTTCGTAAAGAATCCCCAGAATGAGGTAGATGACGACAATGGACATGGCGAGCAGCAGGATGAGTCCCTGCGAGGAAGACTGGAAAACCTGCGCCGACCCCTGGAAACTGGCGCTGATGGTCGCCGGCAGATGCAAATCATCATGGAGTTTTTGCACCTGTTCGACGGCGGTGCCGAGGGAAACCCCGGGCGCGAGGTTGAAGGAGATGGTGACGGACGGCAACTGGCCGACGTGGGAAATGCTCATCGGGCCGAGGTTGCGCGTAAGCCGGGCAACGGCGCTGAGCGGAATGCGCTTCGGAAAGCTGTTGGTATCGGTGACGGAACTGTTGATGTAGAGTTGCCCGAGCGCGTCCGGGTCGCGTTGAAATTGCGGTTCGACTTCGAGGATGACCCAGTATTCGTTGATGTCGGTGTAAATGGTGGAGGACTGGCGTTCGCCGTAGGCGTCGTAGAGCGCGTTTTCGATCTGGCCGGCCGTAACGCCGAGCGCGGAGGCCTTGTCGCGGTCAATTTCGACCATCACCTGCGGATTGGCGATGAGCAGGTCGCTGGTCACGTCCTGAAAGACATTGGTTATCGCGGCGATTTTGTTCATCAGAATCGGCGACCAATGGTAAAGCTCCTTCGTGTCGGTGTCCTGCAAACTGAATTGATACAGCGCCTTGGTCAACATGCCGCCGACGCGGATGAGCGGCGGGTTTTGCAGATACACGTTGATGCCCGGGATCTGGGCGAATTTCGGGCGGAGTTCCTGGATGATCTGGTTCGCGTTCAATTTGCGTTCGGAACGCGGTTTCAAACGCATGAAAATGCGGCCGTTGTTTGACGCCGCCGGACGCGCCAATGGACGACATGAAGTCCGCCACGTTCGGGTCGGCGGCGGCGATTTTTGCCACGGCCATCTGGTGTTCGCGCATCGCGTCGAAGGAAATGCCCTGTGCCGCCTCCGTGATGCCGAAAACCTGCCCGGTGTCGTCGTCGGGGAAAAACCCCTTGGGGATCACGACAAACAGGGCCAGGGTCGCCACCAGCACGGCCAGCGACACGTTGAGCGTCGCGAGCCGGTGGCGCATGACCACCTGCAAACTGCGGTCGTAAGCGTTGCGCATGCCGTCGAAGAATCGCTCGAAGGCGTTGTAGAGCGGGCCATGTTTTTTTCCGTGTTCCGAATGGATGAACCGGCTGCACATCATCGGCGTCAGCGTCAGCGAAACGAACCCGGACACCAGCACCGCACAAACAATGGTCACGGCAAATTCGTGCAGCAGCCGCCCCAGCAGGCCGCCCATGAACAGCACCGGAATGAACACCGCCGACAGCGACAGCGTCATGGAAATGATGGTGAACCCGATTTCCCGGGAACCGTTCAACGCGGCCTGCATCGGCGGCTCGCCGTTTTCCATGTGGCGCACGATGTTTTCGAGCATGACGATGGCGTCATCCACGACGAACCCGACCGACAGCGTGAGCGCCATGAGCGAAAGGTTGTCGAGGCTGTAACCGAGCAGCGACATGGCCGCGAACGTGCCGATGATGGACATCGGCAGCGCCAGGCTGGGAATGAGCGTGGCCGAGAGGTTCCGCAGAAAGAGGAAGATGACCAGGATTACGAGGCAGACGGCGATGAAGAGCGTGCGCTTGACGTCCGCGACCGAATCGCGAATGGACTGCGAACGGTCGAAAAGAACGTTAATATGCACGGCGGCCGGGATTTGATTGCGGAACTGCGGCAGCAACCGGGTGATGTTGTCCACCACGGCGACCGTGTTCGCGCCGGGCTGGCGCTGAATGGCCAGCACGATGGCGCGCGTGGTGTCGAACCAGCTTGCCACCTTGTCGTTTTGCACGCTGTCAATCACGCGCCCCAGTTCCTGCAGGCGCACCGGATTGCCATTGCGATAGGCGACGATGAGCGGCCGGTAGTCCGCCGCCTTCTGGAGCTGGCCCGTGGCCTGCACGGTGAACGCCTGGTGCCGGCCGTAAAGCGTGCCGGTCGGCTGGTCCACGTTGCCCTGTTCCACCGCCGACTCGACTTCGTCAATGCCGATGCCGTAGGCCGCCAGTTTGTTCGGGTCCACCTGCACGCGCACGGCGTATTGCTGCGAACCGAAGACCGACACCTGGGCGACGCCGGTGATCATCGAAATGCGCTGCGCCAGCAGCGTCTCGGCATAATCGTCCACCGTCGAAAGCGGCAGCGTGGGCGACGACAGGGCAAGATAAAGAATCGGTGCATCCGCGGGGTTGACCTTCTGATAGGTGGGCGGCGAGGGCATGTTCGGCGGTAGTTGCCGCGCCGCCCGCGCAATGGCCGCCTGCACGTCCTGCGCCGCCGCGTCAATGTTGCGATCCAGCGTGAACTGGATGGTGATTTGCACACTGCCCAGCGAACTGACCGACGACATGGAGTCCACGCCGGCGATGATCGAGAACTGTTTTTCCAGCGGGGTCGCCACGGACGACGCCATGGTGTCCGGGTTCGCGCCGGGCAGACTGGCCGAGACCTGAATGGTCGGATAATCCACACTGGGCAGATCGCTCACCGGCAGAAGGCGATAGCCGACAAGGCCGAACAGCAAAATGCCCGACATGACCAGCGTGGTCATCACGGGGCGGCGGATGAACAGTTCGGGAATGCTCATGGCAAATTAAAATTCAAAACATCCAACATCCAACAACGAACATTCAACATCCAATTTTTCAGCCGGCTTCACGAGTCCGGCGTTCGTTCAATAAATTCCGTCTCGCCGTTTGAACTCCAAATCGTATTTACGATTTCCTTTGTCACCATCGTTGAACGCCCAAACCGTGGACGCCGCATGATTGGGATGTTGGGTGTTGGATGTTTTTTCATTTTCCTATTGAGGTTGCATTGGTGGACGAAAGGGCGGTCTTGATGTTGACCTTGGTGCCGGGCTCCAGACGCAACTGGCCGTCGGTCACCACCGTTTCGCCGACCTTCAATCCGCTTTGCACCACGGTTTCGCCTTGATACGTAATGCCAGTTGTTACCGGACGCTCCTCGGCGGTTTGATCCGGCTTCACGATGTAAACAAACTGGCCGTTTTGTCCCGTCTGCACCGCCTGCGACGGCACGACGATGGCGTTCGTCAGATCCGACAGCGTCAGCACCACCTGCACAAACTGTCCCGGCCACAATGTGCCGTCTTCGTTCGGAAACGTGGCTTTGAGCTGAATCGTGGCGGTCGTTGTGTCAACGGTGTTGTCAATAAACGTCAACTCGCCCTGCGGCGGCGTCGTCCATGTTTTGAAAAGTCGCCTCACTTTAAGCGTCTTTTCGCGCATTTCCCTTCTGATTTCCGGCAGGTATTGCTCCGGCACGGCGAACGCGACGTAAATCGGATGAATCTGATTGATGGTCAGCAGCGTGTCGTCCGGCGCCTTGACTACGTTGCCTTCGTGAAACTGCAGGCTGCCCGTCCGGCCGTCAAACGGCGCGCGAATCCCGGTGAATTCCAGATTCAAATCGGCGTTCGTGATCGCCGCCTGGTCGGCCGCGACCGTGCCGATCAACGCATCGAGGCCCGCCTTGCTCGTGTCGAATTCGTCCTGCGAAATCAAGCTTTTGATCGAACAGTTTTTGTTCGCGGTCAAATTGTATCCTGGCGTTTTCCAACTGCGCCCGGTCGCGCGCCAGCGCCGCCCGCGCCGCGTCCAGCGCCGCCTGCATTGGCCGCGGGTCAATCGTGAACAACAGATCGTCTTTCTTGACCTCCTGGCCTTCCTGAAAATGCACCTGGCTGATGACACCACCGATTTGGGGTCGGATCGTCACCGTCGAATACGGCAGCACGTGGCCGACCGGCGGTGGATTGACCAGCACCGGCACGTTGGTTTCGACCGCCTGCGCCACGAGCACCGGCGCGCCCGCGCCACCCGCGCCTTTTTTTGCGCCGCCCGAACAGCCGTTGACCAACATCGCCGCGACCACTGCCAGCACTGGAATCAGGATTGAATTTTTCATGCCATTTTTAATGTACAAAATTGATTTTGATGCGGCGGCTGTCCGCCGGTTGGAACGCGGCGGCGAATTTCCGCAAGAATTCCGCGTGCCGCCTCTGAAAATGCGGATCGGAAACCGGCCGGCCTGTGATGAGCCGCGTCAATTGGGGAAACGCCATCGGAAACATTGTCAGCGACCGCATCGCCAGCAAAAGGTGGCCCGGTTCAAATTCGCCGGACAAATAGCCGAGCGCCTGCTGTTGGCGGATACGGCCCTGCGCCCGTGTCGCCAGCGTCCGCCGGACGGCTCCGTCAATCAACGGGTTGTCCGCCTCTTGCAACGCTTCCCATTCCAGCAGGCGAACCCAGTCCGCGTCCTTGCATGAAAGCTTGAACCAAAAGGGCAGGCTCTCCGCCGGGTCGCCCGACAAGCCCTCGGCCGACGCCTGACGCTCGGCAATTTTGCGGCGCAGGACTTCGCGGAACAAATGCTCCTTGTTGCCGAAATAATGGTAAAGCATCCGCTTGTTGATGGCCGCCCGCCGGGCAATCGCGTCCACGCGCGCGCCGGCAAAACCGTTCGCCGCGAATTCCTGCAAAGCGGCGGACAAAATGCGCTCGCGCGTGCGTTCGGGGTTCCGTTCCGCCACGCCGCCGTCCGGTTTTGCATGTTTGGCCATGTGTTCCCTTAAGTAACCATCAAGTTACTTGGAGCGCAAGCCTTATGATGGGTTCAACGGCGTTGGAACGAACTGACCCGCAGCGGCAGCCATCCTGGCTGCCGTATCGCCCGGCTTCCAGCCGGGTGGTCTGATAGGGAAGCGAAGTCAGGACGCAGGTTCGGTTTTGTGGGCCGGGCGGCAAGCCGCCGTCGGCTACGGATGCCTGCCGCTACAAATCGGCGCGTTTCAAAATATCGCTGATCTTGCCGAATCGGAGTTCGGCGCTCCGGGGGTGGCAGTGTCAAGCCGCGCCGTGACGCTGGCTCAACCCGGCGGCCGTTCGCCGCCCGGCTGGTTGGATTCCTTGACTTCCGCGATTATTTTGGCCGACGCCTCCTTGGAAAGACCGTGCGAAACAGAAAGACTGAACCGGCGTTGCAAGTATTCGTCCATGCGAATCCACTGGCCCTCGTAATTGACCAGCCCCGTCCAGGCGCAGATGGTCACCACGCGTTGCAGCTTTTCGAGCCGCAGCCGGATGATGACAATAAAGAGCAGCGCCAGGGCCACCGCGCCGATGAGAACCACCGACGCGATTTCACTGGTGATGGCGTTGTCCTCGGTGCGCTGCTGCCGCAGGTTCAGCCAGTATCCCTCCTCCTCGCGCATGCGAAACAGCACCCGGCCAATTTTATCCAGTGTGTCCTTGCCCTGATCCGTCAGCGTAATGGCCCAGGCGTCGGGAGAATTGGTTTTGCTGCCGGCAACTTTCTCGGGATCAATGAACAACTGTTCAGCGACGAGCTGTTGCAGTTCCACGATGTTGGTCCGCTGGCTCAGGCCGTCGTCAGTCAGGGTTTTCAACTGTTGAATGTTATTGCGGATGAGCGAAAGGGCGTTGTGATAGGGGATGAGGTAATCCGCGCGCCCGGTCAGCAGATAACCGCGCCGGCCGACTTCCGCGTCCACCAGGTGCGACTCCGTTTGCTCCAGGACAGTGAGGATTTTATACGTGTGAGTCACCCAGTAAAACGAATCCCTGAATTGCAGGGTTGTCTGATGGACCAGCCAGCTCATCAGCACCAACGCGACCAGCGGGAGGGACAATCCCAAATAGAAAAGAACCTTGTTGGTGCGTTGGTCTGGCTTCATGCCGAACGATTCAATTCAAATCATTATCGCCGGTTTTTCCCCATGCCACAAGGTGCCTGACTCATAGGCGTGGGCAATTTTAAAAAGTGTTTCCTCGCCAAAAGGCCGGCCGAGCAATTGCAGGCCGACGGGCAGTTTGGGATTTTTGGTAAAACCGCACGGAAGGCTGATGCCGCAGATGCCCGCCAGATTGCACGCAAGGGTGAACACGTCACACAGATACATTTGCAGCGGATCGTCGGATTTTTCACCGATTTTGAACGCCGCTGTCGGTGTGGTGGGCGTGACAATGGCGTCCACTTTCTCGAACGCTTTCAGGAAATCGTTGCGGATGAGCGTGCGGACTTTTTGCGCGCGCAAATAATAGGCATCGTAGTAGCCGCTGCTCAAAACGTAAGTGCCCAGGATAATTCTCCGCTTCACTTCAGCGCCGAAACCCGCGCCGCGCGTCCGGCAATAAAGTTCAATCGGGTCAGCGCCGTCCACTCTTGCGCCATAGCGGATGCCGTCGAAGCGCGCGAGGTTTGCCGACGCCTCGGCGGGCGCGATGATGTAATAAGTCGCCGCCGCGTAATCGGTGTGCGGCAGGGAAATTTCCACGATCTCCACGCCCAGCTTTTCCAGTTGTTTTACGGCGGCGTCCACCGCGGCTTTCACTTCAGGATCCAGACCGCCGATCATGTATTCCTTCGGCAGGCCGAGCTTCAAACCCGTGACGCCGCCGGCCAGGCTCGCGGCATAATCCGGCACCGGTTGCGGCACGCTCGTGGAATCCCGCGGATCGTGTCCGCTGATGATGCCGAGCATCGTTGCCGCGTCGCGAACGTCTTTTGTGAACGGTCCGATCTGGTCGAGTGATGACGCAAAGGCGACGAGGCCATAGCGCGACACCCGGCCATAGGTTGGTTTCAAGCCCACGCAGCCGCACAACGCCGCCGGCTGGCGAATGGATCCGCCAGTGTCCGAGCCGAGCGCGGCAATCGTTTCGTCCGCGGCGACCGCCGCCGCCGAACCGCCGGACGAGCCGCCGGGAATGCGCGCGGGGTCCCACGGATTGCGCGTGACGCCGAACGCGGAATTTTCCGTTGAGCTGCCCATGGCGAATTCGTCCATGTTCAACCGGCCAAAAACAATCGCGCCCGCCGCCTTCAACTTTTCCACAACGGTTGCGTCGTAGGGTGAAATGAATTTGCCGAGGATTTTTGAACCGCAGTTGAGCGGCTGGTTTTTGACAGCCAGCACGTCCTTGACCGCAACCGGAATTCCCAGCAAAGGCTTTTGCGAATGGCTTGTGCCGCCGGATTTTTCCCGGTCGGCGGCATCGGCTTGCGCCAGCGCGTCCGCCGCGTCGTAGCTGATGAAGGCGTGGATTTTCCCGTCCACGCGCGCGATTTGATCGAGGCACGATTGCATCGCCTCGCGCGCGGAAACTTCGCGTTGGGCGAGTTTCTCGGCGAGTTCAGAAATGGTGAGTTGGTTTAGCATGGAGTCGCGTTTTGCTTTTGTTGTTCGCCTTGGGCCGAAGCGGCCGTGATTCTTTCGCCCGGCCACCGCGCCAGCAGAAAGTCATTCAGCTTGTAAGCAATGGGAGCGTAAAGGAAAGAGGCCATGACATCCACGAGATAGTGATAGCGCAGGTAGATGGTGGCACAGCACATGAGGGCGACGTAAGCGAGCGCCGGGATGAAAAGCTTCCGTCGGTGATGGTACAGGTAAATGCTCAAGAGCAGCGGGATGCCGACATGCAGCGAGGGAAAACAATCGTAGCCCACCCGGCCGGCGCGCATGATGTAGTCCACGCCGTGGATGACGGGGTGTCCGTTCAATTCGCGCGTGTATTGACTGGCAAAAAAACTTTCCGGCCCGATGGCGGGCACCAGCAGGTAGCTGGTGATTCCCATCAGCATCAGGGTCAGATAGCCCATCATCACCCGGCGAAATATCACTTTCTCCTGCTTCAGATAGAAATAGAGCGCGACGCCCGGCAGCGTGAAAACATACGAAAAATAAACCAGGGACAGGAAATCCGTCACCCACGGGTTGATCCACGGTTCGAGCAAAAAGGACGCCTGATTGCCGAGCAGCGCCGCGTCCATCTTCGACAAAGCCGTGTCCGCCGTGTGCGGGTTGACCCGCAGCATCAGGTTGGTGTAGAGCGCGTAATAGCAGGCGCTCAACAGCAAAAACGGAAACCAGTCGCGGACGATTGTTGCCAGCGGTTTAAAAAAAGAGACGAAATATTTTCCGGTGTCGAGGGGCTCCCCGTCCGGGGACTCTGATGACGACAGCATTTCCAACAAACATTTTACGCCCAGAATGCCGGCGGGGAGCAGAATGAAGATGATGTCGTGCCCATTGAGTTGGAATGAACGGAAAAGCCGGGTGGTGAGAAAGAACAGCAGCAAGGCGGCGGAAAATCCCAGCGCCATGACATTTTCCAGCCGGCACCGCAGAACAAACGAGATGATTTTTCGGGGCATAAAATTCAATCGCGCAATTGCCTTCGCAGCTTTTCAAAGCGGGTTTGCCACATGGGCGAAAGGTCCGCGCCTGAAAATTTTTCGAGCAGCGCCCGCGCCTCGGCCTTTTTGCCGTCAGCCAGTTTCAGCGAGGCCATGATGTAAGCCTGGTCGCTTTCCGTGACTTCAGCCTCCAGGAATGGCTTCATCTGTCCCGCCGCATCCGCCACGCGGTTTTCGTCCAGTGCCATGACCGCAAAAAGTTTGATCACGTTCCAGCGATAAGTCTCGTCGGCCGATGCCGCTTCCAGCAGCGGCACGGAATTGCTTGGTTGCCCCCGGCTGAAAAAATATAAACCCGCGTAAAATGCTTCAAAGGGAACGTTGCGGCCTTGGCGCAGGGTTTTGGCTTCTTCAATCAATTGCAATCCCCGGTCAGTGTTGCCCGACAACAAAAGACAAACTCCCTTCTGCCCCAGCGCGTCGGCGCTTTTCCAGTATTTCGACGACGTTTCAAACAGCGTAAAGGCCTGCGGAAGCCGGTTCGCGTGGAAGGCGCTCATTCCGTAGTAGGAGTAAAGTTTGCCGAGGCTTTGGCGCATCGAAAAATATCCGATGGCTGCGGCAATCAAGGTACACGCACAGGCTAAAAACAAATTTTCCGATTTGTTGGCGCCGGGACTTCCGGCCCATCTTCGCCAGAGTCGAATGGCCAGAACAGAAAACAGCAACAGGGCAAAATACTTGCCCGCTTCGGCGAGAACCAATTCGGTCGTCCTTGTGTAATTGCCGATGTCGGGCATATTCTACTCAACGATTTTGGGAACGATGAACAGGCCGTTGGCCCTGGCGGGCGCGTTGCGCAGTGCCTCGCCTTGCGGGAGCGACGGGCGGACCTCGTCGGGGCGCATGACGTTGGTCATCGGCATGGCGTGGGCGGTTGGCTCGACGCCGGTCACGTCGAGTGCCTTCAATTTCTCGATGTAGCCGAGGATGCCGCCGAGTTGCGCGCCCAGCTTTTTTTCCTCGTCGGGTGTAAGTTTGAGCCGCGCCAGGTGCGCGACATATTTCACATCAATTTCAGCGGCAGCCATGCGGGAAAGTTAATGTCCAAAGCCCGGGGTTGGAAGTCTAAAAGTCGGGCAGGTGTTTTTGCGTTTAACAAAGTGCGGGAATTAATTTCAAAACGCGGCTTTGGCGGTTTCAATGGGTTTTCTGAACCGGCGAACTCAAATTCCGTTCGCCTGGCCAGCGGCGCAAAAGAAAGTCATTTAATAAATACGCTGCCGGCGCAAAAGCGAAAGAGGCCAGGACATCCACGACATAGTGATAGCGCAGATAAATGGTGGCGCAGCACATGAGCACAACATAGGTCAAGGCCGGAATAAATAATTTTCCGCGGTAATTGCGCAGGTAGAAACTCAAAAGCAGCGGGATGCCGACGTGAAGCGAGGGGAAACAATCGAAGCCAACCCGGCCGACGCGCATGATGTGGTCCACGCTGCTGATGACGGTGTGTCCATTCAGTTCGCGCGTGTATTGATCCGCAAAAAAGTTTTCCGGTCCGATGGCAGGCACCAGCAGGTAGCTGGTGACTCCCATCAGCACCAAGGTCAGATAACCCATCATCACCCGGCGGAAAATCATTTTCTCGTTCGCCAGATAAAAATAGAGCGCGACGCCCGGCAGCGTGAAAACATACGAAAAATAAACCAGGGACAGAAAATCCGTCACCCACGGGTTGATCCACGGTTCGAGCAAAAAGGACGCCTGGTTGCCGAGCAGCGCCGCGTCCATCTTCGACAAAACCGCATCCGCCGTGTGGGGATTCGCACGCAGTATCAGGTTCGTAAAAAGAGAATAATAACAAGCGCCCAGGAGTAAAAAGGGGAACCAGTCGCGGAGGATTTTCAAAAAAGGCTGGAAAAAGTTCATCAGATACCTGGTCGTATCCACGTCTTCACCGGTTTCTGACGAGAGCAGCAGGGTTAAAAGGCTTTTCAGCCCCAAAATACCAACGGGCAGCAAAATAAAAATCAGGTCGAGCTTCGCAAAATTGAACTTATGGAACATGTGAGTGGCGGAGAAAAAAACGGCCAGCGCGGCTGAAACGCCAACGGCCATGACGTTTTCGAGCGGCAACGCAAGACGAACGAGATGAAATTACGGATCATGGGTTTTGTTTTTGGATGCGTTCCCGCAGTTTTTCAAATCTGACTTTCCAGAACGGGATCAGGTCGCCCGACGAAAATTTATCCACCAACGCCTGCGCTTCGGCTTTCTTTCCTTCAGCCAGATTGAGGGAGGCCATCACATACGCCTGGTCGGTTTCCGTGACTTCGACCTTCATGAAAGGCTGCATCAACCGCCTGGCTTCCTGTGGCTGGTTGCGATCCAATTGGATGATGGCGAAAAGTTTGGTGAGACCCCAGCCATAATTCGCATCGGCCGAGGCCGCTTCCAGCAGCGGCGCGGCGTTAGTGACGTCATCGTGGTAAAAATAATACAAGCCTTCATAATAATCTTCAAATGGAGAGTCTTTGCCCTTGCGCAGCGTCTTCGCTTGATTCAGCAGACGAATGCCTTCGTCGGGTTTGCCCGTCCAAAGCAGACAGACGCCTTTCCCGCCGACTGCCGCCGCACTTTTCCAATAGGTCAAGGACGCTTGAAACAGGGAAAGCGCCGGAACAAGCCTGTACGACCTGAAGGCCTTCATTCCAAAATACGAATACATCAGGCCGAGGCTGTGACAGAGGGAAAAGCATCCTATGCCGCACGCCAGGGCGCTGGCCAGACAAGCCAGCGCAAAATTTCCCGGTTTTTTTTCACCCGGCAATTTCGGCAACCTTCGCCAAAGACGGATGGCCAAAACAGAAAACAACAACACGGCAAAATATTTGGCCGTCTCCGTGAGAAGCGACGCAATCAATTCCAAGTAATCGCCTATGTTCGGCATATCTGATCCAACCTGTGCCGGGCTTGAGCGGAACCATTTTGCACGCCGCACCGGCTTGGGGAAGCCGGTCTTGAAGCCGCGTCAGCTTGCACGACCCAAAGGCTAATCAAACATGTTGGCCAACGCCAACACTTCTCGCGTGCGAGCGGCATTAATTGAGGGTCAATCGCTGCCGTGCATCGCGAAAGTTCAACGCGAGAGCGCGTCGAATCGTGCCTTCGGCCGGGCGCGCTCCCCAAGGAATTGGGGACGCGTTGAAATTTTGCGCTGAAAATGCCAGACGAAACTGATGGGATGACCGTCATTCCTCATCAAACTTCCGTTTGACGAGGGCTTCGATTTCGGCGATGGCGGCATGAGCATCCGCGCCGCGAACGTGCAGGGTCAGTTTGCTGCCCGGGCGGCGGCCAGCATCATCAGGCCCATGATGCTTTTGCCGTTGATTTTTTCGCCGTCCTTTTCCACGAAAATCTCGGCTGCGAAGCGATTGGCGGTCTTGACGAACAGCGCGGCGGGCCGGGCGTGGATGCCCAGCTTGTTGACAATGGTGAGTTCCTTGGTGAGAAACTCGCTCTCCGGCAGTTTTTTTGCGCTCATCAGTTTACCCGTATTATACTAGACGATGGGGAAGCGAAGTGCCACTGAATTTTATATTGCCAGCGGCGGATTGCCGGATGTCATCTTGGCGATGAGGCGGTCGTTCAACTCCTGCGCGGCGTTGTAGCCGGACATTTTCAGCTTGGTCTGATAGGCGGCAACTTCAATCAGCCGGGCCAAATCACGCCCCAGTTGCACCGGAATGACAATATGTGAAATATCCACGCCGAGAATTTTCACAAATTCCTGTTCCAGCCCGAGCCGTTCCATGTCAGGCACCTGATCCCAGGCTTTGAGCGTGACGACCAAGTCAAGGCTTTTTTCCAGGCAAATGCTTTTAACCCCGAACATCGCGGCGACATTGATGATGCCGATGCCGCGGATTTCCATGTGGTTGCGCGTCACCTCGACGCTCGTGCCAATGACGTTGTGCCCGCCCACGAGCGTCACCCGGGTCACGTCGTCGGAGACGAGGCTGTAACCGCGTTCGATCAACCCGAGGACGGCCTCGCTTTTGCCCATGCCGCTGTCGCCGCGAATCAGCACGCCCACGCCGAGAATGTCCACCATGCTGCCAATTTCCATGGCGCGCGGCGCGAACATCATTTCCAGTTCCAGCGTCGCGAGGTTGATGAATTTCATGGTCACGAGCTGGCTTTGGAAAATCGGCACGCCCGCCTTTTCGGCGGCGGCCAGAAACTCCTTGTCGGGCCGCATCCCGCGGCTGAAGACGATGCACGGAATTTTGCAGGCGAACAGATTGGCGTAACGCGCCTCGCGTTCATCGCGCGAAAGCGACCGCAAATAATGCACCTCCGCATTGCCGAACACCTGGACGCGTTTGTAGGCGAAATAGCGTGTGAATCCGCTCAACGCCAGGCCGGGACGATTCACCGTCGGTTCGCGGATGATGCGTCCCAGGCCGCCGTTGCCGGCCACCAGCCGCATTTGCAACGAGGCGGCGTGTTCCTTGTAAAATTGTTCAACCTTGACGGAGGGTCGCGCCATAAACTCACAAGTTAAATTCCGGCCCCAGATAAATTTCCCGCGCCTTCGGGTCGTTCGCCAGAAATTCCGACGAACCTTCCACGAGCACCTGGCCTTTGTGGATGATGTACCCGCGGTCAATCAACTTCAAGGTCTCGCGCACGTTGTGGTCGGTGATCAAAATGCCCAGCCCGCGCTCCTTCAGGCGGCGCACAATCTTCTGCACCTCATAAACCGCAATGGGATCAATGCCGCTGAACGGTTCGTCGAGCAACATCAGCTTCGGGCTGGTCACCAGCGCGCGGGTGATTTCGAGCCGGCGCTTTTCGCCGCCGCTGAGGGTGTAGGCCTTGTTTTTGGCCAGCGGCGTCAAATCCAGCTCCTCCAGCAAATACTTCAATCGCACCGCGCGCTCGTCGCTGGACAGCTTGCACGTTTCGAGAATTGCCAGAATGTTCTCCTCGACCGTGAGCTTGCGAAACACCGAGGGTTCCTGCGTCAAATAACCGATGCCCAGCCGCGCGCGCCGGTGCATCGGCAGGCTGGCAATGTCGCGGCCCTGAAATTTCACCGCGCCCTCGTCCGGTTTCACCAGGCCGACGACCATGTTGAATGTCGTCGTCTTGCCCGCGCCGTTCGGTCCGAGCAACCCGACGATTTCGCCCGCGCCCACGGCAATGGATACGTCGTTCACCACGCGGCGGCTGTGATACTCCTTCACCAGCTTTTCCGTGGCGAGCAGCGGGCCGTTCGATGATGACGGGGTGGGTTCCATGCAAAGATCAGAACTAGGGGGAACTGTTGATGATGTTTTTGTCAATATTTTCGATTGTTCCCGGCGGAAAATTTGTTGTTTTTATCGCTGTCACTGGCGGGTTGGTGTCGGCTGAAGTGCCGTTGAGGTTTTGTCGGAAAATCATGTGCGGATTGTCAAAATGGGCCTTGTTGTTCGCGAGATCCAGGATAATAACGTCGCCCGCCTGCGTGCCCTGGGCATTTTCTATCTGCGGATTGCCCGTTAGCGTCGCCGTCTTATTGGTCACGCCACCCTGTTCTGAATAAACGTAAACCGCCTTGTCGCCGGTCGCGTGATTGGTCTGGCCCTTGTCGTCCGTGAAATCAATCACCACGTTTGTCTCGGCAACAATGTGGTTCGGACGCCCGCCCGCCTGCGGCATGTCCGCGACCAGCCGTTCACACGTCAGTTTCATCTGCGGATCGTCCACGCGCACGTGCCCGCGCCAAATTCCCTGATGCCCGTTCAAATCAAAATCTGCGCTGTCCGCATGGATAAACATTGGCGCGCGAGGCGCGGGCGGCGTTCCAGGTGTGTTCGTTTGCGCGTGAACCATCAGGCCGCCCAACACGGTAATTACGACAAGACGATGAAATTTCATGGCTTGGTGTTTATGGTGGCCCCGTTTTCAATCACGGAGCAGACATTGTTTGAGATGGTGAGTAATTGCTCGCTTTGCCGCCACAAAAAACCGTCGCCTTCAGTGAGAATCTTTCCATCGCCCGTCCGCAACTGCAAATGTCCAGGCGAATTCGCCACCCCTTTGAGCGTGTCATAAATGCACTCCGGGGCCAGGATGGTGATTTCCAGTTTGCCGTCGAGGTTGAAGGTTTCGAGCTTGAGCTGTTTGATGATGAGCAGCCCGCCGGGTTGCGGCAATGCCTCGGCGCCGGACATAATGGATTTGATTTGTTGTTGATGCGGCGGCTCGTAATACTCGGTTGAGTTGAAACCGTTCGCGTGCTGGAAGCCATTTAGCTGCGCGCGCCCGTTGGGACCGGCGGCAAAAAGCAAGGCGACGCCTGCAATTAAAGTGATTTGCGCGGTGTTTGCCTTCGCGTTCATATTGAATAATGCGCCACGATCGCGTCCCATTGGCCCTGCGCTTTCAAAAGCATTTCCGCGACTTCACGCACCGCGCCGCGACCGCCCGGCGCGCGCGTGACGAAATGCGCCGCCGCTTTCACCTCGGGCCGGGCATCCCCCACTGCCACGGCGAACCCCGCGCGTTTCAGCGGTCCCAAATCCACGACGTCATCGCCCACGAAACAGACCGCGTCCCAGTCCAATTTTATGCGGCGTAAAAGGTTTCCCACCGCGCCGGTCTTGCTGATCCGGTCGTTTTGCTGGACGAGAAAATCAATCTTCAACTCGGCGGCCCGCAGTTTCGTCACCGCCGATGGCCGCGCCGAAACCCAGCCGACCGGTATGCCGGCCCGGCGCAGAAATACCAAGCCCAGGCCGTCCCGGATGTTGAACCGCTTGATTTCCCGCGCTCCGCCGATGAACACCGAGCCGTCGGTCAACACGCCATCCACGTCGCACAGGAATAATTTTATGCGCCGGAGGCGCGAGGTGAGCGATTTGGAAATCCGTTGGGCCATGGAAATTAAAAACGGAAAACATCCAACAACCAACATTCAACATTGAACATCCAATGACGGCGCCCGCGTGAAAGCATTGGGCGTTGGATGTTGGATGTTGGATGTTGGATGTTCACTCTTTAACCGCGTTGAATATTTTGAGCAACCCGCGCAGCAACGCCGTCATTTCACCAAGCGGAATCATGTTCGGCCCGTCGCTCAAGGCTTTGTCAGGTTTCGGATGCGTCTCGATGAACAGGCCATTCGCGCCCGCCGCCAGCGCCGCGCGCGCCAGCACCGGGGCAAATTCGCGCTGGCCGCCCGATTTGTCGCCGCCGCCGCCGGGCAATTGCACCGAATGCGTCGCGTCAAAAACCACCGGACATCCGAATCGCTTCATCATCGGAATCGAACGCATGTCGGCGACGAGATTGTTGTAGCCGAATGTCGTGCCGCGTTCGGTGAGCAGGACTTTGTCCGCGCCGGAGCGCCGGGCTTTCTCCACCACCTGGCCCATTTCCGCCGGTGACAGGAACTGGCCTTTTTTGATATTCACGATCTGGCCGGTGACGGCGGCGGCTTCAATCAAATCGGTCTGGCGGCAGAGGAACGCGGGAATCTGCAAAATGTCCACGACTTCGCCCGCTACGGCGGCGTGCGTCTCGTTGTGAACATCGGTGAGCACCGGCACGCCGAGTTCAGCGCGCACTTTGGCCAGCACGCGCAAGCCTTCGTCTAGCCCCGGCCCGCGGAAGGATTTGGCCGACGTGCGGTTGGCCTTGTCGAAACTGGCCTTGAAGACGTAAAAAATGCCGAGCGCCGCGCAGGTTTTCTTGAGCGAAGCGGCGACTTGCAGACACAACTTTTCATTTTCAATCACGCACGGCCCGGCGATCAAAAACAGCCGGCGCGGCGAGTTGAGATTTTTCCAGATGGCGGCATCGTTGAGCACCCGGAAGTTTTAGCAGCCAAGCCAAGGAAAGTAAATGCGGCTATTGAACCACGGATAAGCACCGATTTATTTTGGTGGGGCGAGAGTCCCCGCGAGCCGAAAGTATTTTACTCCGTAGCGGCGCGTCGGCAGACCGCTGCTGACCGAATTCAAAATGGCGGCGCTCTTCGGCGTAGCGGCTTTCGGGAGAAAGCCGCCATTTGAATTCCCTGCGGAAGTTTGCGGCGCTCTGCCGAGACGCCGCTACGGAGCAGGTGAATCCTTCGCCGTCCCATTGAAAGCCCGCACGCCGGGATTGGCCGGGGTCTCCTTTCAAATCACCGTTCCGTGCGGGAGGGACTGCTTGACAGCATCCGTATCTGGACATTATGCTGTCCATATATGAAAGCGATTACTTACACCGCCGCCCGCGAAGGATTGGCTTCCACCATGGACCAGGTTTGCCAGGACCGCTCGCCGATCATTATCACGCGCAACCGCGACCAGTCGGTCGTGATGCTTTCACTGGACGATTACGAGCAAATGGAAGAAACGGCCCATCTCCTGCGCAGCCCGGCCAACGCGCGGCGATTGTTGTCTGCCACCGCCAGTCTGCAAAAAGGGAAAGGCCGTCAGCGGAAAATCAACCTGGAATCATGAAGCTCATTTTTGCGGAGCAGGCGTGGGAGGATTATCTGCACTGGCAACAGACGGACAAACAAATCACGCGGCGCATCCACGAGTTGATTAAGGACACCACACGCAATCCTTTTTCCGGCATCGGCAAGCCGGAGCCGTTGCGTTTCGCGCTGGCGGGATTCTGGTCGCGCCGCATCACCGGGGAACATCGGATGGTCTACAAAGTTGAAGGGAACAACCTGCTGCTGGCGCAGTTAAGATATCACTACTGAACAAAATATTCGCGCTCAAATCACCGTTCCGTGCGGGATGATGGCGTTTTTGGGGATGACGACGATGCCGTCACGGATGTAGCAGAGTTCGTGGTCCAATTTCTCCGGCTTGCCGGCGGGCGAAATCGTCACGTTGTTTCCGATCCGCGCGTTTTTATCAACGATGGTGTTGTCAATTTTGCAATTCGAGCCGATGCCGATGCGCGGCTTGCCTTCGCGTTCGTGCCGGTCCACCGATTCCTTTGACTCGTAATAATCGCTGCCGAGGCTGATGACGCGGTTCAATTCCGTGCCCGCGCCCACCACCATGCGCAGGCCGACGATGCTGTTCTTGATGGTCGCGTAGTTGATGATGCAGCCGTCGGAAATCACCGCATGGTCAATCTGCGCGCCGTTGATTTTTGAGCCGGGCAAATAGCGCGGCCGGCTGAAAATCGGCGCGTTCATGTCAAAGAAATTGAACCGCGGCAGTTCGGAAACAATATCGAGGTTCGCCTCAAAGAACGAGCGGATGGTGCCGATGTCCTCCCAATAGCCCTGGAAAACGTAGGAGAAAACGCGGCGCGAATGGATGGCTTGGGGAATGATGTGTTTGCCGAAATCGGTCAGCGGATTGTCGAGCAGACTGAGGATCAAATCGCGGTTGAAAACGTAAATGCCCATGGACGCGAGAAATAATTCGTTCCGCACCGCGGAACCGGTGATGCCGAGTTTGGCATACCATTTCGGGTCCAACCGCAGTGCGTCCTGCATCGCGGGATCCCTGGGTTTTTCCTCAAACCGGGTGATGCGGCAGTCCTCGGCCATTTGCATGATGCCCAGCGCGGGAGCCGCCGCCCGCTCAACCGGGATGGTGGCAACGGTGATGTCCGCACCAGTTTCGACGTGTTGAGCCACCAGCGGACGAAAATCCATCCGGTACAACTGGTCACCGCTTAAAATGATGAGGTAATCGAAATCGTAATTGAAGAAGTGGATCAGATTTTTCCGCACGGCATCGGCGGTGCCTTCATACCAGGAATTATTGGTCAGCGTTTGTTGCGCCGCGAGAATTTCCACAAACCCGCTGGTGAACTGGTCGAATTTATACGTCCGCGAAATGTGGCTGTGCAGCGAGGTGGAATTGAACTGGGTCAGGATGTAAATCCGCCGGAACCCGGAGTTGATGCAATTCGAGATCGGGATGTCCACGAGCCGGTATTTGCCGGCGAGCGGCACGGCGGGTTTGGAGCGTTCCTTGGTCAGCGGAAACAGCCGGGTGCCCTGGCCGCCGCCCATGATGACGCAGAGGACGTTGCTGGTGTTGAGTGACTGGCGCCCGGTTTGTGACATAACCAATTTTCGCCGTAATTATACCGTTGTCCGCTGGCTCAGGCAAGCCGGGGATTTTAATCAGCGAATTACCGGGTGGACGAGGATGCCGGTATGCTGCCAAGCAAAATGACTAATTCCTAAAACCGAATGACTAAATAAATCCCAATGACAAATCCCGAATACCTGCGGGAGTCGGCAGAATTATCCTGTCATTCGGGCTTCGTCATTCTTTCGTCATTATGGTTTAGGAATTAGACATTCCGCTGGCGACCGGCTCCATTTTCACCGCCGGGTCGGTCGGGTTGCGATGTTTCTGCTTCCAGCCTTCCTTATTTTACAGCGGTCACAATGTACGGCGCGAATTCGTCGTGATGCTGCGGCGGGATGCGGGCTTTGAATCGCGCCGCCGGGCCGCGATAACTGCGCGAAATGACCTGGCCGACCTGGTGCAATCGCGCAATCACCGCCGCCTGCTCGTGTGGCACGCGCAGTTCCAGAAACTCGCGCTTGGGCCGCAATTGCGTCCCGATTTCCGCCAGCAACGACGCCACACCTTCGCCGGTCGTGGCCGAAATCGCGACGGCATGGGGATGCCGTTCCTGCAAACGGTTCAAAGCGCCGGCGCCGCCGACAGTGGAACGGGCATCTTGCCCGTTGGTTACGGGCGAGACGCCCGTTCCACCAAGGTTCAGCCGGTCCATTTTGTTGAGAACCATGATGGTGGATTTCTCGCCCGCGCCAATTTCGGCCAGCACGGCGTTCACGGCGGCAATTTGCTCCTCGGCTTGTGGATGGCTGATGTCCACGACATGCAGCAGCAAATCGGCCTGCACCACTTCTTCGAGCGTGGCCTTGAACGCCTCGACCAGCCCGTGCGGCAGTTTGCGGATGAAACCGACCGTGTCCGTCAACAAAACGTTCTGGTTCGTCGGCAACCGCAGCCGGCGTGTCGTGGGGTCGAGCGTCGCGAACAAAATGTCCTTCACCAAAACCTGCGCGCCGGTGAGGGCGTTGAGCAGTGTGGATTTGCCGGCGTTCGTGTAACCGACGATGGAGGCCAGCGGCCAGTTGTTGCGCTGGCGGCCGTGGCGCTGAATCCCGCGCTGTTGCCGCACCGTTTCCAGTTCGCGCGAAATTTTCGCAATGCGATCCTGCACCCGGCGGCGGTCGGTTTCCAATTGCGTCTCACCTTCGCCGCCGCGCATGCCGATGCCGCCCGTCTGCCGTGACAGGTGACCCCAGTATTTGGTGAGTCGTGGCAGCAGATGCTGAAGCTGCGCCAGCTCGATCTGCAGCTTGCCTTCGCGCGTCCGGGCGCGCTGGGCGAAGATGTCGAGAATCAGCGACGTGCGGTCGAGAACCTTGCAGTTGAAGATTTTTTCGAGGTTGCGGCTTTGCGCCGGCGAAAGATCGTCGTCGAAAATCACCGTGTCCACGTCCTGGCGCCGGCAGAAATCCGCAAACTCCGCCGCCTTGCCGGCGCCGATGAACGTGGCGGGATTGAGCGACACCACTTTTTGCCAACCGTCCCCGATGACTTCACCACCCGCCGTTGTGGCCAGTTCACCAAGTTCGGTGAGTGAATCGCTCGTGTCCGCATGGTTGCGCGATTTGAGTTCGACACCAACGAGGAAAACCCGTTCGGGCCTCGTTTTTCTGGTTTCGATAAGTGCTTTCAACGGCGGCGATGATTCAAATCTGAAAATCCACCGCGGTCGTCCTGTTCTTTTTATTCAACACGCGCATGTCGGGGCTGTCGTAAACGACCAGTGACTTCGGCGCGACGCTGTCCATGAGGAACACGTTGCCGCCAATCGTGCTGCCGGCGCCGATGACGGTCTCGCCGCCGAGAATCGTCGCGCCGGGATAAATCGTCACTCGATCCTCAATCGTGGGATGGCGTTTTTTGCCGCGCAATTGTTCCACAGCGGCGGTGGATTTCGCGCCGAGCGTCACACCATGATACATCTTCACGTGGTCGCCGATGATGGCGGTTTCGCCGACGACCGTGCCGGTGCAATGGTCCACGAAGAAGTGCGACCCGATTTGCGCGCCCGGATGCAGGTCCATGCCCGTGCGGATGTGGGCCCACTCGGTCATGATGCGCGGAATCAGCGCGACGTCCTTCAAATACAACTCATGCGCCAGCCGCTGCACGGCAATCGCCTCGATGAACGGATAGGAAACCAACACTTCCTCCTTGCTCTTCGCCGCCGGGTCGCCGTCGTAGGCGGCTTCCATGTCCGTCTGCAACATTTCGCGGATGCGGGGCAAGCTGCCGAGAAAATCCACCGTGAGAGCGTGCGCCGCCGCCGTGATGTTCTGCTTTGGCAAATGGGCGGGCGGATTGTATTCGAGGCTCTTGCGGATTTCATCCTCCAGCGCGCCCAGCACCGAATCGAGCATCTCCGCCGTCACCGCCTTGATTTCCGACGAATGGATCAGCTTCTCGTCGAAATAGCCGGGGAACAACAGCCGCAGCAAATCCTGCGTGATGGCGGCGATGGCGCGTTTGGACGGCAGGTTTTTTCCGTCCAGATGGTTGATGCCGCCCACGCGCGCATACGACGCGACGAGCTGGTTTGTGAGTTCAGTGACCGTTTCCACGAGGCGAATTTACCATGAAGGCACGAAGGCAGAAAGCCTAATTCGTTTTGTAGCGGCGGGCATCCTCCTGCCGTATCCAGCGGCACCTCTGCCGCCCAGACCACAAAACAAACCCACGACATAAACTCGCTTCCACATCAAGCCACCCGGACGAAAGCCGGGCGATACGGCAGCCAAGATGGCTGCCGTTACGGGGGCAGCGACCCAATGCGACCGTTTTGTAGGAGACGACGCAAGGAGGCTCTGGCTTTCAGAGCTGGCGTCTGGGTTCCGGGGTCTCGGTATTTGAGTCTCGTTACCTTGACTCCTACGCCGCAACAGCTTCAATCCGCCTTACCGAAAATGTTGCCCAGCCGCTGCGGCTGCTTGGGAAGTTTCAGCAAATTGAACCACTCGTATTCCTGGCGATCCGGCCACAGCCACAGGCTGCCGTCGGCGGCGAGCGCAATCACATCTTTCCAATCACTGGTAATCGCGACCCAATCTTTGTGAATACCCAGGCGGGTGGGTGGTTCTTGAACGGACCGGATTAATTGTTCCTGGCTCATATTCCATGGACTGAAGAAATGCCATTGCCACAATGAGCCGTCGGATTTGAGCGCCACCATCCTGCTTTGGTTGACCGCAACCGCCCGCCAGTCATTTTCTTTCCCAACCTGCAAAATGCCGGTTCCCATTGTCTTTCTGGTTTTTTCGTCCCAATACCGGTTGAGCAGCCACAAGGTTCCGTCCGCGCGCGCAAAGGCGGTTGCCACGTCGCCGACACCCGATGCCGTTTGCGAAACGGTCTCGTCATAATTGGTCGCCCGCTCCGGTTTTTCTTGTCCGGTTTTCCAATCTACGTCCAAATGCCACACCCGACCGTCCGTTCGTCTGGCAAAAATCCTGCCCAAAGTGAAAAGCTCCTGCCAGTCGGAATTGGTGCCGATTTGATAAGGAGTGAAAGCGCGCAGCCCCGGCCATTTATGGAATTCGTTGGTGACGGAACCCCAACGCCAGAGCGTGCCGTCGCTTTTCAAAAGCACGACACTGGTGCGGGATTGCGCGAGCTGCCGCCAGTTGGTTTCGCTGCCATATTGCCGCAACGTCCCCGCCGTCCATTTGTTTTGGTCCGGATTTTCTGAAACCCAAAGCGTGCCGTCCGGCTGGATGCCAACCGTGTCCATAAAATCCGATGCAAAAAATTGTTTGCCTTTAACATTCCAGCTCAGATACAGGCGTTCCGTCGTCGCCGCCACCCAATTTGAACCGGCAAGGAACTGCTGCGGTCCGATGCTTTCCGGCAAAGGATGCGTCAGCATTTGCCTTAAAAACTGCCACCTGTTTCCGCCATAATAATTGTACACGTCATCCAAGCAATCAAACCAGACACGGCCATTAGGCAGCCGCACGAGCAAGTTTCTGTATTGCACCATCTGCAGGGCCGGCGGATTCGCCAGGGACAATTTCGCCGCGCCATGCGCCGGTTCCGCCGGTTCAAAAACTTCCCAAAAGCGGTGATAAAGCGCCATGCTCGTCACGATGAAAAATACAAACGCCCCGGCGAAGCCCAGCAGGTTGCGCCGCCACAAGGGCCAGCCGTCGCGGAAATTGTTGAAGTTTAGATAAGCCAGCCAGAGCAGGGTAACGATGAGGGTCGGGACACCGATTACAGCCGGCAGGAAGGAATGCACCGACATGAATCCCTGGAAAATCGTCTGCCCGTTGGTAATCAGCAGCGCGAAGCTGATGAAGAAAGTGGCGATGCCCAGGCCGACGGCCTGTAGAAAACTGCGGGCGAGGGTCGAGGCAAAAAAACCGAGCAAAACCAGCCATCCAGCGACCGCCACGACGGCGAAAGAAAGCCAGAAGAAGTTAATTCCTGAGTTGTCTGGCGGTTTAAGCGCCGGGTTCGGCGCGCCGCAATCCAGCCGCCAGGTATTCCAACAACATCGGCATGACGCCGCCGAGGAATGTGCCCAGACACAAAGTCAGAAAATCCTTTGATGACAAATTGAACCCGGCGCGAAACCGGCAGGCACAACTGGCCTTCCATCACGCCGAGCCGCGTTCCTCAGCCACGGCCATGCTGCCGATCACCGGGGCCACGACCAGCCATAGCATCCAGAAAATCGCCGTGAGGGCTTCCCCAACGGAATCTTTGGCAAAGTGATGATATTTGCGCAGGACGATGACGCCGATGTGCAGCACCAGCAATCCGGCCGCCCCCATCAAACTGGCTTGCTGCAATTGCAATTCCTTTTTGACCAGCGCAAAAATCGGTTTCCGGTTCCGGGTCGAAACCTGCATTTTCAGAGCGCACCGCGAAAAATTTCCATTCCGGAAGCGAAATAACTCCGCCGGACCAGCCCACGTCCTGCGCATGGAAAAACAACCAGCGCGCAAACAGAAATCCTCCGACCGAATAAATCGCGAAAATGATGCACAGGATCGGCGATGACCGTGCTTTCAGACTGCCTTTGGGCGAGAAATGCGCCGGCAGAACCCGGACAAAACCGCCGGCACCAGCAACGTGAGCCAGAATGCGCCCGCGATCTGGCGCAGCAACAGCGTCGTCCACAGCCCGCCCGTGAACGTCGCGGTGGCAATCAGGCAGATGGTGATGAAAAGATTGTATGAAGATGCCTGGTCGGAAGCATCATCGTTGGAATGCATGAAAGCGATTCCGAAGGCCACGAGCCACACGCCGAAAACAGTCAGAAAGGCGAAGGCTAGAACGGATAGTTTGGTCTGCCAAATCCGCATCCGTTCCGCCGGCTGGGCCAGCAGCAACGAAAAGGTGTTGAGACTGGTTTCGCGGCCAATCGTCGTCAGCGCCATGATCGTCAATCCAAAGAAAAGCAGGCACGCGGCATAGAAATTATAGGGCCGTATGATCGCTTGAACCAGCGCCAGCAGCACAGCCACACTCCAGCTTGGCAGCAGCAGTCGGATTTCCTTTTTGACGAGCGCGCTCATGCCTTTGCGTTTTTCAAAATGCCCGACGCCACAAAAATTTCCTCCAGCGACAGCGATTCGCAGCGCAAATCCTCGGGCTGAAGCGCGCGGAGCTTCTCCAGCAGTTGCTCACTGTTGCCATTCGTCAAAACTTCCACTTCCCGTCCGTTTTGTTTCAAATTCAAAGCGCCGGGCAAATCGAGCTTGACGGGCACTTGCGCGAACCGCGCGCGGATTTTCCGGAAACGGTCGCGCGCAGCGTCAGCTTCCATCGTCAGCAGTTCGCAGCCCTGTTCGATGATGGTGAATTCGTCAATCAACCCCTCGAATTCCGAGATGAGATGCGTGGAGACAAACACCGTCCGGCTTCCCGGATCGCCGGATTGATACGCGCCGATGACGGTCTCGATGAATTCGCGGCGCACAATGGGATCAAGCCCGGAGGTCGGCTCGTCCAGCACGAGCAGTTCCGGTTCGGGACAAATCGCGCCGATGAGCGCGAGCTGTGTCTTCTGGCCTTTCGAGAGATTGCTGGCCTTCTGGTTCGGGTCGAGTTGAAAGCGTTTCAGCAGGGCGGCTTCAATATCGCCATTCCAATGTTGGCGGAAGGAGGCGAGGTATTCCAGCGTGCCATGCACGGTCATCCACGGATAAAACGCGACCATGTCCGGCACATAGGCCAGCCGCGATTTCACGGCCACTTCGTTGCGCTGCGGGTCCAATCCAAACACCCGCGCGGTGCCGGAGTTGGGGCGCAGCAGGTTCAACAAGCATTTGATGGTCGTGGTTTTGCCCGCGCCGTTGCGGCCAAAGAAACCGTAGCAGCGCCCGGCACGGACGGCCAGGCTCAGGCCGTTGACGGCGTCCAGCCGGCCGTAACGGCGGGTCAGGTTTTTGATTTCAATGACGGGCGAGTCGGGATTCATGGTTTCACCTCAAAGATAATTCGGCCTGCGTTTTACTGTTCATTTTCCCCTTTCACTTTGCGCTCGAAGTAGTCGAGCCGTTCCTTGACCAGCGCGAGAAACTTTTCACGGTCCACCTGCAGGTGATGCGCCATGACCACGGCCTCGTCAATTTCCGCCGCCAGCAGTTTCTGCCGGACTTGTTTGTTGAACGGGGAATCGCTTTTTTTCAGGAAACAGCCCTTGCCGGGAATCGTCTCGATGACGCCCTGCCCTTCCAGCTCGGCATAGGCTTTGGCGACGGTGTTGCGATTGACACGCAGTTCCTCGGCCAGCGGGCGGATGGACGGCAACGGCTCGCCGGAACGCAGCGTGCCCGAAGCCGCCGCGTAGCGAATCTGGTCCACCAGTTGCAGATAGACCGGCTTGCCGGACTTGAAATCAATCTGAAATATCATGGCTCTTTAACAACTGGTCTGGTTGGCGTTACATGAGATCAATCTCCGCTCCATTGATAAGCGTATCCATCAGGTGGATCATAATTACATGAAACAGCCGTTGGCCCGAACCCTCCTTTGTAATACATTTTGATGTAGCTGACATGGCCATCCACGAAGCTGACCATGTTCATTGCATCGTTAAAGATAAGGTTCGGACAGTAACTGGTTGAAAAAATATAAAGTGGCCGTTTGGGCTTGTGCCAGGAAAACGGAACCAACGCCGGCACTTCAGCCACCAGAACTGTTCTGGCCGGATGCTTTATGGAACTGAGGGAGAATCCAGCGATGCCTGGTCTGTTTGTTGGGCCAAACGAATTTCCTCCGTTGAATAGATAACTTGAATAATCAAAATCTGGCCGGGCGCAAATGCTCTCCGGCACATATCCTACTAAATTAGTGGAATGAGGATAATGCCCAAATAAATAATCATAATAAAAAATATCGGCTGGGCAAGCGAACGACTTGTCCCGTTCCGAAGACTGGCCTCTTAATCCTACATAGTTTTTCATAAGCTCTTTGTAAGCAATATAAGGGTTCGATACTCCACTCGCGGGCTTGGGTGACTTGTCATTGGAATCGTCCGAATACATCTGCACCCCAAGATTGATTTGTCGTAAATTGTTGATGCAGACGACTCGTCTCGCCTTATTTTTGGCGATGGCAACCGCTGACAATAGCAAAGCAGAAAGAATGGCAATGATGGCGATGACCGTTAGCAATTCCAGCAGGGTGAACCCTTTTCCCATGTTCAAGTATTTTCTCATGATCAATCGGACAACGTTACCCGGTTTGGCTCACGGACGCCTGATGTTTATTTACTGTCATATAACTGTATGACAGTTGGCGGCGGACGTCAAGAACAATTTTGAAAGATTTGAACTCCAACCCTGATGGGCAGCGGGGAGCCATGAATCGCCGGTTGATCCACTCCGAGCCGAAAGCGCCGATAAATCGGACGCACTCCAGACGCCTTGCGATGTTGAGGGGATAATTGAACCTAAATTCCGCAGTTAAAGGTTGAGTGTTCATGTCGGGGATGCCTCCGAAGGGAAGGGCATCGGCGCGGCCATCAACCCGTTATTCAACTGCGGCGCAGTTGCCGCCAACCGCGCGCACACCCGCTGGCAGCCAGTCTGCCATGGCTCCCACCACTTCCCGCTGACACTCACCTGCAAGGTTTTCTGCCGTCCGCTTTGGACCCGCCGCGCCGCGATCAGCAGAAACCACCGCCGCCCGCCCGCACTCTCCACGTGGCGAGCCGGTTCCAGCAAGCGCAGAAACAGATGCCACAGGTTGTAGATCAACAACCCCAAGCGCGCCGCGCAGCCCAAACAACTCGTTGAGCGGATCTTCCCGCAACCGTTGCACCTGCGCAAAACGGCGTCCGGCGCACAGCACGGTCAGAGCAAAACGGGTCAGCTCGTCATCCCCCGGCGCGGCGTTGGGACTGGTGCGCGCCCCCGGACAGGTGGCCGCCAGCACTTCGCGCCCGCCGGATCGTTTCTGGAATGCGGCCCACGGTCCCAAGCCACCAAAGGGGGTGAGCGCGTCTTCGGGAGGGCACAGACGGACGTTGCCGCCATCGGGGGGAAAGGTAAAAACAACTTCACCCGCCGGGTGAACCATGGACCAACGGGAAGATTTCATGCCGAGGATTTACCGCCCATGATTTACCCGCGCAATCTCGTATTCGCCGCTTTCTTAATTGCGAAATTTAGGTTCATTGCGGAATTTAGGTTCAACAACAAGACGTTTCCCGATCAGATTCTTGTTCCGTGCAGCGAAGATAGATTTACCAAACTCTGGAAAACGCCGAAAGGCAAACGCACCGCAGCGGAACAAAAGCTCTTTGAGACACTTCGCCATTGCGATATGTTTCCTACGGACCGCTTCATCAAGATCAAGAACAACACTGAAGCAAACAGCTTTCGGTATTTGGGCAAAGGCATCAAACTCGGCGACAAGGATCATATCGTCTGCTGGTACAAACTAAAAGGCGCAAGAAGCTATCGGGTTCTTTATGGGGATTTGAGCGTAAAAGACCTACCGCCGGAAGCCCTGCCCTTCCCGTGGAACCATGACTTATGTTTGAGACAGCGAGACGCGCTGTCCCACGTTAAAAGCAAAAAGCCGGGGAAAAGTTCTCCGGCTTTTTTGAAAAACTGGCGGCTACCTACTCTCGCAGAACCTATAGGACTACTACCATCGGCAAGACTGTGTTTGACGGCCGAGTTCGGAATGGGATCGGGTCGGACCACAGCTTTATGGCCACCAAGAATGAAACGTGAAACGTGAGGCGTGACCACCAGCCACGCCATCAGATTCACAAAATGTTAAAGAACAATCCATTGCCGTCACGGATCACGCATCAAGTGTCACGGCTCGGGATTCTCTGAAAACTGCACACAGGATCACCGAGCAATTACTTTTCGTGAGTTTTAAATCGCATTCTTCCACTTCAAGGATGAAAAAGAAAAGCGATCAAGCCGCACGACCGATTAGTACCAGTCGGCTAAACGCCTTACAACGCTTACACCTCTGGCCTATCAAACGGGTGGTCTGCCCGTGGTCTTTAGGGAGCTTGCGCTCCGGGAGACATTATCTTGGGATGAGCTTGGCACTTAGATGCTTTCAGCGCTTATCTCTTCCGCACATGGCTACGCAACGATGCCGCTGACGCGACAATTGCCACACCAGAAGTGCGTCCAACCCGGTCCTCTCGTACTAAGGTTGGAACCCCTCAAGTCTCCTGCGCCCACAGTGGATAAGGACCGAACTGTCTCACGACGTTCTGAACCCAGCTCGCGTACCGCTTTAACCGGCGAACAGCCGGACCCTTGGGACCTTCTCCAGCCCCAGGATGCGATGAGCCGACATCGAGGTGCCAAACCGGGTCGTCGATGTGAACTCTTGGACCCGATCAGCCTGTTATCCCTAGCGTACCTTTTGTCCGTTGAGCGACGTCAATTCCACATTAAAACGTCGGATCATTTGGGCCTACTTTCGTACCTGCTCGACTTGTTGGTCTCACAGTTAACCTGGCTTCTAGCCATACCCTCAACGCACGGTTGCCAACCGTGCTGAGCCAAGCTTAGCGCTCCTCCGTTACTCTTTGGGAGGAAACCGCCCCAGTCAAACTGACCCGCACGCACTGTCCCCCAGCTGGCTTACAGCATGAGGTTAGAATCCTAATTAGCAAAGAGTGGTGTTTCACATTGCGACTCCACGGGAACCGAGGCCCCCGCTTCAAAGTCTCCCACCTACGCTACGCATCACGAACCAGAACACAATACGAGCTTACAGTAAAGGTGCATAGGGTCTTTCCGTCCTACTGCGGGCAGGCGGCATCTTCACCGCCGTTACAGTTTCGCCGAGATCCTCTCCGAGACAGTCGTTCAGTCGTTACAAGATTCGTGCAGGTCGGAACTTACCCGACAAGGAATTTCGCTACCTTAGGACCGTTATAGTTACGGCCGACATTCACGGGGACTTAAAGACCGAGCTTCGCCCGCTTGCGCGGGACTAACAAAATCTCTTAATCTTTCCGCATTGGTCACTTGTCACTCCCTATACGTCGTCTTCACGACTTAGCAGAGAGCTGTGTTTTTGTTAAACAGTCGCTAAACGCAATTTATTGAAACCTTACGCCGCAACATTGCTGCTACGGTTTCAGGCACCTCTTTTCCCGAAGTTACGAGGCTAATGTGCCGAGTTCCTTAGAGAGGTCTCTCTCGCGCGCCTGAGTGCGCTTACACTCACCCACCTGTGTCGGTTTACGGTACGGGCCGTCGTCGGGAAACGACTGCAAACTTTTCTAGGCACAGAAACCCACCAATACGCTTTGGCCGAAGCCTAAGCTCAGCATTCGATTGCCTAGTTGATGTCTTCCCATGCGTCATTCGCAGCCTTAATCCCGGCGGGCGCAGGAATATTTAACCTGCTGTGCATCGATTACGCCTTACGGCCTCATCTTAGCTCCCGGCTAACCCTGGGAGGACGAACCTGGCCCAGGAAACCTTGGGTTTACGGCGACCAGAATTCTCATCTGGTTTATCGCTACTCGTGTCTGCATTCTCACTAATCAGCGCTCCACCGTCCATTTCCGTCCGGCTTCGCAGCACTGATTACGCTCTCCTACCACTGAAACCCGGCGAACCGGGAATCAATCCATAGCTTCGGTATGTGATTTGATCGCCAATCATTTTCGGCGCGACCTCGCTCGATGAGTCAGCTATTACGCACTGTTTAAATGATGGCTGCCTCTAAGCCAACATCCTCACTGTCTAAGCAAAGTCACATCCTTTCCACTTAATCACATTTAGGCACCTTAGCTGATGGTCTGGACTGTTATCCTCTCGGCAATGAACCTTATCGCCCACTGCCTGATTGCTCTGATATTGGGACCGACGGTATTCGGAGTTTGATTGGTTTTGATATCCTGGTGGGGACTCTAAGCCATTCAGTGCTCTACCTCCGCCGGGTACTTCCAGAACACTCGCCCTCAAGCGATTTCGGAGAGAACCAGCTATCACGGGGTTTGATTAGTCTTTCGCTCCTACTCTCAAGTCATCTCAAGATTTTTCAACATCTACGAGTTCGGTCCTTCACTGCATGTTACTGCAGCTTCAACCTGCTCAAGAGTAGATCACCTCCGCTTCGGGTCTATTACCAGCGACTAGTCGCGCTGTTGGCACTCGGTTTCCCTTCGCCTCCATTGCAAAGCAATTTAGGCTGGCCACTGATAATAACTCGCAGACTCATTATGCAAAAGGCAAGCAGTCACCACACCTTGCGGCATGGCTCCTACACATTGTAGGCCTATGGTTTCAGGTTCTATTTCACTCCGCTAACAGCGGTTCTTTTCGCCTTTCCCTCGCGGTACTAGTTCACTATCGGTTGCCAAGGAGTATTTAGTCTTATCCGGTGGTCCGGACGGATTCACACAGAGTTTCACGTGCACCGTGTTACTTGGGATGCCTCTAGACGGCTTTGAGTTTTCGCTTACCCGGCTGTCACGGTCTATGGCTCAACTTTCCAGAAGATTCGGCTAACTCTCGGCCTGTCACATTAAGGTCCCTCAACCCCGGGAAGACAAGTCCTCCCGGTTTAGACTGTTCCGCTTTCGCTCGCCACTACTGACGGAATCGCTTCGTTTTCTTTTCCTGGGGTTACTGAGATGTTTCACTTCACCCCGTTTCGCCTCGCCGGACTATGAATTCATCCGGACGATAACCAGTTATGAAACTGGCTGGGTTGTCCCATTCGGAAATCCACGGATTAATGCCTGCTTGCGGCTCCCCGTGGCTTATCGCAACTTGCTACGTCCTTCATCGCCTCTTGGCACCAAGGCATTCACCATAAGCCCTTAGTAGCTTGATCACAAAAGTTTCCCTACAACCTCTTTCGAGGTTGATAGGAACTCAACGAACTGTATTTGCCCTGTAATTTACCTATGTGCAGTTGTCAAAGAACACCACCGGTCTTATCCGCCCAAGGATGCAACCCTGGGCAATTATTCCCGGTAAATTGTCATGCAAGTGGCTTGCGGGCCATCGCCCGTCTTCGCGGAGCGAAAAATGGTGGGCGTGACTGGACTCGAACCAGTGACCCTGCGCTTATCAAGCGCATGCTCTAACCAACTGAGCTACACGCCCCGGCGGCTGCGCCGCAATCTCAAATTTCAAATCTGAAATTTCAAATTCGAAGTTGGTGGAGCTGAGGAGACTCGAACTCCTGACCTATAGCTTGCAAAGCTACCGCTCTACCAACTGAGCTACAGCCCCGTTCTCAAAATCTCAAATTTCACATTTGAAATTTCAAATTAAGGATCGAGTTCGATTCTCTTCCACTTGCCAAAGAGCGTATTGCTCATTGTAAAACTGAATTGTGCGATAAGGTATTAAGCCTAGTCCCCCGGCTTGCACCGGGGTTCGACCTCGGAAGTCCGGTTTTTAACCCGGACCCGTGGTTTCTCCTTAGAAAGGAGGTGATCCAGCCGCAGGTTCCCCTACGGCTACCTTGTTACGACTTCATCCCAATCACCATCCATACCTTCGGCGCCTTTTAAGGGGCGACTTCGGGTACAAACGGCTTTCATGATGTGACGGGCGGTGTGTACAAGGCCTGGGAACGTATTCACGGCGCCGTAGCTGATGCGCCATTACTAGCGATTCCAGCTTCATGCCGTCGAGTTGCAGACGACAATCTGAACTGGGCCCGGTTTTGGGGGATTTGCTCCACTTTACAGTCTTGCTTCCCTTTGTGCCGGGCATTGTAGTACGTGTGCAGCCCTGGCCGTAAGGGCCATCCTGACTTGACGTCATCCCCACCTTCCTCCTCGTTGAAGCGAGGCAGTCTGTCCAGAGTGCTCCAGCCTTTCGGCCGGGTGGCAACAGGACACAGGGGTTGCGCTCGTTGCGGGACTTAACCCAACATCTCACGACACGAGCTGACGACAGCCATGCAGCACCTGTGCAAGCTTCCCTTGCGGGATCGTCACCCTTTCAGGCTTCTACCACTTGCATGTCAAGGCCAGGTAAGGTTCTTCGCGTTGCATCGAATTGAGCCACATACTCCACCGCTTGTGCAGGCCCCCGTCAATTTCTTTGAGTTTTAATCTTGCGACCGTACTTCCCAGGCGGCACGTTTAACGCGTTGGCTACGCCACAAAAGGGGTCGATTCCTTTTACAGCAAACGTGCACCGTTTAGGGCCAGGACTACCGGGGTATCTAATCCCGTTTGCTCCCCTGGCTTTCGTGCCTCAGTGTCAGAAGTTGTCCAGGGACTCGCCTTCGCCACTGGTGTTCCTCTCGATATCTACGCATTTCACTGCTACACCGAGAATTCCAGTCCCCCCTCCAACTCTCAAGCTAGATAGTATCCAATGCCGTTTCGGAGTTAAGCTCCGAGATTTCACATCAGACTTACCCAACCACCTACGCACCCTTTACGCCCAGTGAATCCGAACAACGCTTGGGACCTCTGTATTACCGCGGCTGCTGGCACAGAGTTAGCCGTCCCTTCCTCTTCCGGTACTATCAACGTCTGGGATGTTCACCCAAACGCATTGATCCCGAATGACAGGGGTTTACGGGCCGAAGCCATTCATCCCCCACGCGGCGTCGCTCCATCAGGCTTTCGCCCATTGTGAAAAATTCTCGACTGCTGCCACCCGTAGGTGTCTGGACCGTGTCTCAGTTCCAGTGTGGCTGGTCGTCCTCTCAGACCAGCTACCCGTCTTAGCCTTGGTGGGCCGTTACCTCACCAACTAGCTGATAGGCCGCGGGCTTATCATGAAGCGCCAGGCCTTACGGTCCCCAGCTTTGAAAATCAGAAGATGCCTCCCAATTTTCACATCCGGCATTAGCTCGCCTTTCAGCAAGTTATTCCAGACTTCATGGCAAATTACCCACGTGTTACGCACCCTTGCGCCGCTCCGACCACGGAATATTGCTACCCCGTAATCAGCGCTCGACTTGCATGTCTTATCCACGCCGCCAGCGTTCGTTCTGAGCCAGAATCAAACTCTCCGTTAAAAACGTTAGTTTAATTCGTGTCCGATGATTAGTCGGACGAATTACAATTTTAAAACTCTTCAAAAACAACCACTAACTGGCTGTCAATGAAGGGGCTCTCACTTATCGCACAATTCAATTTTCAATGAGCAATGGGTGCTTTCACCCAAAAATCGCCGGGCATTCTTGCCCTATCATTTTCCCCATTTAGGGGACAAAAAACCCGAGCGCCGAATCATTGCTTTCAACTCGGCATCTCAGATTCGAGTTTTGAAGGCGCGAAAATTATCAGACTCGCGCCGGTTGTCAACAGGCTTTTGGGCCAGTCGCTTCTTCCGCCACGCGGAAGACTTCTTAAAATTTACCAGCGCTCAGCCAAAGTCGCAAGAAAATTCTTTGTGAATTTTTGACGCATGTTTTCTGCATAAATAAAGGCGATTCGAGCTATTCCAGCCCACGCCCGGCTATTTCGTCCCTCGTCCAATCCCAAATAATGCCCCAGTTCGTGCAAAAAAGTCGTCCGCACTTCCTCCCGAAAAATCGCCTCATCCCCTTCGGCAAAATCCCAAAGATTTTCCAGAAACAAAATAATCTGCGGCGGCAGCGGCACATTGCCTTCATCGGCAAATTCCGGTCCGGTGAACAAACCCAACGTGTCCGGCTCGATTCCGTCAGCCTGCAAATCCGGCATTGGGCTGGTGTTCAAACGTGACGGGCAATTTTCCCGCCCGCTCCCGCAACGGTTTCGGCAACGCCGTCAGCGTCGCCTCAACTTCCTTGGACGCCACCCGGCATAATTTTTCCCAGTTCAGATTCACCACGCAAATTTGGCGTGGACGGCGCCCGCTGGCAACTGCCTTGACCGACTTTTTTCTCGCGCTTGAACGGCGCAGGTTTATGGTTGTCTGAACATCCAATTTATGACGGCCAAAAATCAAACGTCACCATCCATTTTGTTCCCCTTCGTTTTTTGCCTCGCGCTGGCAGGTTCCCTTGCCGGCCAGGCGGCGACCAACAACCTCGCCGCCGAACCGGACGTATTGCGCGCCACGCTGACCAACGGCCTGCAGGTCATCATTGTGCGCAATACGCTCGCGCCGGTGGTCACAACCATGGTCAATTATCGCGTCGGCTCCGACGAAGCTCCCGCCGGATTTCCCGGCACGGCGCACGCCACCGAGCACATGATGTTTCGCGGCAGTCCGGGTTTGTCCGCCGATCAACTCGCGGCCATTTCCGCCGCATTCGGCGGCGATGACAACGCCGACACGCAACAGGCCGTTACGCAATACTTCTTCACCACGCCCGCTGAAAATCTGGAAGTCGCCTTGCGCGTCGAGGCCACGCGGATGCGCGATCTGTTGCCCGACGAAACACTTTGGGAAAAGGAGCGCGGCGCCATCGAACAGGAGGTCGCGCAGGATTTGTCGAATCCCGAATATGTTTTTTACGAGCAACTTCTGGCCGCCGTGTTCAAGGGCACGCCTTATGAACACAGTCCGCTCGGCACGCGTCCGTCGTTCGACAAAACCACCGGCGCCATGCTCCGAAAATTCCACAACACCTGGTATATGCCGAACAACGCCATTCTCGTCATCGTCGGCAACGTGGAACCACAAAACGTTTTGGAACAAGTGAAGAGGGTCTTCGGCGGAATTCCCGCGGTGCAACTACCCGCCCGGCCGGAATTTAATTTTGGAACCGTAAAGCCGGACACGTTGAAACTCGACACGGATTTGCCGTATGGCCTGACCGCTATCACGTTTCGTTTTCCCGGCGCGGACAGCCCTGATTTTGCCGCCGCACAGATTTTGTCCGACGTGTTGAGCAGCCAGCGAGGAAAGCTTTACGGCCTCGTCCCGCAAGGCCGGGCGCTCTTCGCGGAATTTTCCTACGACACCCTGCCGAAGGCTGGACTCGGCTACGCGATTGCCGGATTTCCGGCCGGCGGCGATTCGACAAATCTTCTGAACACCGTAAAAGACATTCTGCTGGCTGAAATCACCAACGGCGTCAGCGCCGATCTGGTGGAAGCCGCCAAGCGCCGTGAAATCATCAGCGCCGAATTGCAGAAAAATTCCGTTTCCGGACTGGCTTCCGCGTGGTCCACCGCGGTTGCCATTGAAGGACGCAATTCGCCGGAAGACGACATCAATTTGTTTCGCGCCGTCAGCGTTGGCGATGTGAATCGCGCCGCCAAAAAGTACCTGGATTTTGACCATGCCATTTCCGCGATTCTCACACCGACGCCGTCGGACAAGCCGATTTCGTCGAAAAGTTTTGGCGGCGGCGAATCGCTGGTTTCGACAAAAAATGCGAACGTCAAACTGCCGCCGTGGGCAAGACAAATCACGGAGCAACTCCCCGTTCCCGCCACGACGCTGAATCCCTTCGTCACGAATTTGCCCAATGGAATCAGGCTTATCGTGCAACCGGAAACCATCAGCGACACCGTGAGCGTCTATGGCCGAGTCAAAAACAACGCCAAGGTCCAGATGCCAGCCGGCCAGGATGGCGTGGATCAGGCATTGGACAAACTATTCTCCTACGGCACAAAGTCGCTGGATCGGCTCGCGTTTCAAAAGGCGTTGGACGACATCGGTGCGAACGAATCGGCGGGCGTGGATTTTTCGTTGCAGGTTCTGCCCGATCAGTTTGAACGCGGCGTGCAATTGCTCGCGGACAATGAACTTTCGCCGGCGCTGCCCGAAGACGATTTCAAAATCATTCAGGAACAGCTCGCCGCCTCCGTCGCCGGCGAAATCAAAAGCCCCGGCCACTTTGCCAGCCACGCGCTGACCGTCGCGCTGTTTCCAACGAACGACCCGGCACGACGCGAGACGACACCGGACAGCGTCAAGTCGCTCACGATCCAGGACGTGCAACATTATTATCAATCCGCGTTTCGTCCCGATCTCACAACCATCGTTGTCATCGGCCATGTTGCGCCGGAAAATGCCGTGGCCGTCATTTCAAAATACTTCGGCGATTGGAAGGCCGAAGGGCCAAAGCCGAACACGCTGTTCCCGCCCGCGCCGACAAATTCAGTTTCCGTGATGCACGTGCCGGATGCCAGCCGCGTTCAGGATAAAATCACCCTGGCGGAAACGTTGCAACTGACGCGCACGAATGAAGATTATTACGCGCTGCAACTGGGCAACCACGTTTTGGGCGGCGGGTTTTATGCGACCTGGTTGTATCGCGACCTGCGCGAAAAAAGCGGGCTGGTTTATTTCGTGGATTCCTCGTTCACCGTCGGGCTGACGCGCGGCATTTATCAGGTGGAATATGCCTGTGACCCGCCGAATGTTTCCAGGGCGCGCGCCGTGATTTTGCGCGACCTGGCGGACATGCGGGCGAAAAAGGTGACGGAGCAGGAATTGCATCAGGCCAAGTTGATGCTGCTCCGCGACATTCCGCTGGCGGAATCGAGCGTGGATTATATCGCCCAGGCCTGGCTAACCTACTCGGCGCTGGGACTGCCGCTCGATGAACGGGTTCATGCGGGACGCATTTACGTCAAGCTCAACGCCAAGGATGTCCAGAGCGCCTTTGTCAAATGGCTTCGTCCCGATGACCTTGTGCAAGTGACTCAAGGGCCTGTGCCAAAATAGAACCATCGCAAGGCGACATCCCCTGCCTCGATTTTGTAAATGCCCGAACCATCCGGTAAAGTTGCGGGATTGGGCCGATGGCAAATTCACCGGACTGCCGCTGCGCGATCCCGCCCACGACGTGGTCGCTTGCCCAGCCGCCGGTTGAATATTTCGACGCCTTTTTCGACAGCCGGCCAAAATCATCAATAAATGCAAGGGGCGAGCCGTATTTTTCTGGCACATGAATTGCGGCAACAAGCGTCATGGCTAGAAAAATGAATGCGCTGAAACTTGCGCAAGAAACACGCGGACAGGCTGCGGTTACCAACCGCCAGCCCGCGTCGCAAGTGGCGCTTTATTTGATGCAATCTCATCTGCAAACGTTGAAAATTTCTCCGCCGAGACGCCGGTTGCAGGTTGCCATTGACGTTGAGGCGCGCGCCGAAGACTCCGTCCCCGTTAAAATCATCCATACTGTCTAATTCTTGGCAATGGTGTATCAGATTGTTGCCGTCAACAATTCTTCAATTGTCCAAGCATGGTCTGTGATTCGCGCGCTTGTGTCGGCGTCTGGCCGTGTGCGGGAATGAACAAGGCAAAAATTGAAGAAACCAATCGGTACAGTAAAGCCGCGGAAGGTTTCAGGTTTTCCATCACCTTTGAAAAGCCGCGCATCAGGCGCGTATAACGACGATTTCTGCCAGTGCCTGACTGTAAAACCGAGCCGGACGCCGCCGGCAAAAATGACCCGCACCACCGCCACCCCCAAAATCCCTTTCCATCGCTGCATGGCGGGAATGTAAAGAATCTTTGCGGCTTGCAAAGCCGGAATCGCGTGCTGTAGCGGCGGTCTAGGACCGTCGCCGTCCTTGCCACGGCGCGCACAAGCGCGCGGCCGGCAATGACCCGGCGGTTGCTTAATATTTTAATATAATTTTGTTTTTTGTGAATTATTACTTATTAAGATAATTGCTAATAATTGCGTGACAAGCAGTTCGGCGGCGGTTATCTATTTGCAAAAATTTTCCCGATATGAGCAAACAAATCAACTTCACGCTGCGCGAGCAGGACATCCCAACGCAATGGTACAATCTTCTGGCGGATTTTCCGGAACCGCTGCCGCCCCCGCTGCATCCGGGCACCAAACAGCCGATCCCGCCGGAGGCGTTGCTCGCGATTTTCCCGGAAAATCTCGTGAAGCAGGAAATGTGTCCCGACCGCTGGGTGCCGATTCCCGACGAAGTCCGCGACATCTACACGCTGTGGCGGCCCACGCCGCTGCTGCGCGCGGTGCGATTGGAGAAGGCGCTGCAAACGCCGGCGCACATTTACTACAAATACGAGGGCGTCAGCCCGGCGGGCAGCCACAAGCCCAACACCGCCGTCGCCCAAGCCTACTACAACAAGGTTGCCGGCACCAAACGCCTGGCCACCGAAACCGGCGCGGGCCAGTGGGGTTCTTCGCTCGCCTTTGCTTGCAAATTATTCGGGCTGGAATGCAATGTTTACATGGTCAAGGTGAGCTACGACCACAAGCCGTATCGCCGGATGCTCATGCACACCTGGGGCGCGACCGTGCATCCGAGTCCGAGCGACCAGACCGAGTACGGCCGCAAACTGCTGGCCGCAGATCCGCATTGCGCCGGCAGCCTCGGCATTGCCATCAGCGAGGCCATCGAAGACACCGTCAAGCATCCCAACACGAAATATTCTCTCGGCAGCGTGCTCAATCATGTTTGCCTGCACCAGACCGTCATCGGCCAGGAAAGCATCAAGCAGATGGAAATGGCCGGCGAGGAGCCGGACTCGGTCATCGCGTGCTGCGGCGGCGGGAGCAATTTCGCCGGGCTGGCGTTCCCGTTCATTCAGAAAAAAATCAAGGAGAAAAAGAAGTATCGCATCGTGGGCGTGGAACCGTCGGCCTGTCCGTCATTGACGAAAGGCGAACTGCGCTACGACTTTGGCGACACGGCGGAGATGACCCCGCTGCTGATGATGTACACGCTCGGCCATAAATTCATGCCGCCGTCCATTCACGCGGGCGGGCTGCGCTACCACGGCATGTCGCCGATGGTGAGCCACGCGCTCAAGCTCGGCCTCATCGAAGCGGAAGCCCATCACCAGACGAAGGTTTTCGAGGCCGGGACACTCTTTGCGCGCAGCGAAGGCATTGTGCCCGCGCCGGAGTCTGCGCACGCGATTGCCTCGGTCGTGGACGAAGCCGTGAAAGCGCGCGAATCCGGCAAGAAGCGCGTTATTCTGTTCAATTTGTCCGGTCACGGCATGCTCGATCTGAGCGCCTACGAAACCTATTTCTCCGGAAAACTGCAGGATGTTTAACCGACAACCTAGAAAAAACCAACAATCCACAACCATGAAAACTCGAATTCAATTCCTAATGCTGGCAGCGTCGCTGGTGACACTGCCGGCTGTTTTGCAAGCCCAACCCTCGGCCCATTATGCGCCGGGATCAGAAGGCCTCGATGGCGCAACGTTGCCGCCGCCAGGAGTTTATTTCCGCGACTACAATTATTTCTACTGGTCCGATCAGTTCAACACCCCTTCCGGCAACGATGCTCATGTCCCCAACGCCGATGTCTTCACCTACGCCAACATTCCCCGTGTGATTTGGATCACGGACACAAAGATTCTCGGCGGGTACCTTGGCGTGGACGTGTTGCTTCCGCTGGTGGATCAACATGTGAAGGCCGGGGGATTTGACAGCACCACCTGCGGTATTGGCGACTTTTTTGGCGAGGGGACACTGTCGTGGCATCTCAAGCAGTTCGACTTCGCGCTCGGCAGCGGCGTTTGGGCGCCCACGGGCGATTCCGCCCCCCCGCCCACCACGCGCATTGGCGCGGGCTTTTGGACCTTCATGCAAACCGCCGGGGCCACTTGGTATATTGACGAGGAAAAGACCTGGGCGGTGTCGGCGCTGAACCGTTACGAGTTCAGCACCGAACAACGCGACACGCATCTCATTCCCGGACAGACTTACACGCTGGAATGGGGCGTGAGCAAGGGCTTGTGCAGGGAATCCAACCTTGGCGTGGTGGGTTATTACCAGCAACAGGTGGACCCCACCGAAGGCGCATCGTGGAGCAGCCGCAGCCGCGTGGCCGCCGTCGGCCCGGAAGTCAACTTCATGTTCCCGAAGCAGATGTTCTTCGTCTCGCTCCGCTACAATTACGAATTTATGGCCGAGAACCGGGCGCAGGGCAATGTCGTCACGCTGACGCTCACGAAACGGTTCTAGCCGGTTGCCGAAAACAATCGCCAATTGCGAAGGGCCGGCAGGTTGCCGGCCCTTTTTATTCCAAGGTGGCAGTGTAACAGTTGCAAATTGCCGTCATAGGACGAGATTGCCCAATGGAAGTTTCCGGGAAAATCCAATGCCCGTTCTGCGGACAGGCGTTCGATCTGGTGGTGGACACGAACGTATCGAGCCAGCAGTTCACGACGGACTGCGAGGTGTGCTGCCGGCCGTTCGAGGTGTTCGCCGAATGCGAGCCGGGGGAAATTCTGAGCTTGGACGTGGCGGGAGATTGAGGCAGCTTGGGGGCGATGCACACTTTTGCCATCACCGTTCTCTGGGTTTACATCGTCCTGCTGCTGGTTGGCGGGCTGATCGGTTTTTTCAAGGCCGGGAGCAAGGTGTCGCTCGTCTCATCGTCGGTATTTGCGGTCGTGTTGGTCTTGACGGTGGTGCCAGGGGTGTTTCAACCGGCCTTCGCACACGGGCTGACGAACTTTATCCTCGCGGCGCTGCTCGTGGTATTCGCCCTGCGGCTGGCCAGGACGAAAAAATTCATGCCCAGCGGCCTGATGCTGGTGCTGACGATTCTGACCCTGGCGCTGCGAAACATTTTCAAGGGTTGATGATTTGACGCGAAGATGGAGGATGGAAGATAAAAGATGGACTGCAAATTCAACAAGGTGCGGTGTCTGTTCCATCCTCCATTCTCAATCCTCTATTCTCGCTTCGCCGCGTGAGCAGCCGCCGGATCGGGTAAAATTCCTTGCGCGGACGGCTTCTGCTTCGTAACTTATATTTCCTTTTTGATGCACCCATAGCTCAATTGGATAGAGCGTCTGACTACGGATCAGAAGGTTTCAGGTTCAACTCCTGATGGGTGCGCCAGTATTTTTAAATGTTTTCACCTGTTAATGAGTTTAATCCCGCTGTGCACGATGCGGTAATAGGTTGTAAATCCACGTCCAAGCCCGGTTTCAGAACGGACCACACCGGAGGATTGCTTTGTGGCTGATTTTGTGGTGTGGTGTTCAGGCCGAGAATGAGATGAAGGTTTGTTTTTATCCCGCCGAAGCGCGCGCCCGGTTTGCACGCGCTCGTCAACCCGTCACGGCATCCAACCGAAGTCAAACGTTTGCAATGGTAAAATCGCCCGGTTGAACCCAACCACCAACCCATTGCGCCCGAAACCAAGGAACCCAAATGCCATCCCTCACCGCGCCACCACCGCTCAAAACTGATCCCACCGCCGACATTGTCGCGCCCATCCAAAGCCTTGTTGCCCGCCACTCGGCGCTCGTCGAGGAGCTCGGCAAGACGATTGTCGGCCAGCGAAGTGTCATCAACAACGTGCTGCTGACGATTTATTGCGGCGGCCACGCGCTGATTGTGGGGGTGCCGGGTCTGGCGAAAACCCTGCTCATCAGCGCGCTGGGGAAATCGCTGAAGCTTTCCTTCAGCCGAATCCAGTTCACGCCGGACCTGATGCCGTCGGACATCACCGGCACGGACATCATCGCGGAGGATCCCGCAACGGGAAAACGGCGGCTGGAGTTTCTGCCGGGGCCGGTGTTCGCCAACCTGATTCTCGCCGACGAAATCAACCGCACGCCGCCGAAAACGCAGGCGGCCATGTTGCAGACGATGCAGGAACGCGAAGTGACCGTCGGCACCAAAACCTATCCGCTTCCCGCCCCGTTTCACGTGTTCGCGACGCAAAACCCGATTGAGATGGAAGGCACGTATGTGCTGCCTGAGGCGCAGGCCGATCGTTTCATGTTCAGCATCCACTGCACATATCCGACCAATTCGGAGGAGGAACGGGTGGTGCGAAACACGACCGGAGTGGAGTCGCCGCAATTGACACCAGTTCTGAATGCCGCCCAAATTATAGAAATCCAAAAACTGGTGCGCGCCATCCCCGTGTCGGATGAGGTGGTTCGCTACGCGGTAAAACTCGTCTCCCGGACGCGGCCCGAAGATCCTGCGGCGCCGAAATACGTGAAGGAATTTGTCCGCTGGGGCGCCAGCCCGAGGGCTTCGCAATATCTGGTTTTGGGCGCCAAGGCGAGCGCGGCGCTTGCAGGCGGTTTGTGCGCGGATTACGAAGGGGTGCGCAACGTGGCGCGGCAGGTTCTGCGGCATCGCATCCTGACCAACTTCCATGCCCGCGCCCAGAAAATGACCGCGCTGGAGATCATCGAATTGTTATTGAAGGAGACCCGGCCCGGCGGGTCGTAATTTTCGCGCTGGCGCTGATTATGGCCTCTCCGTTCACACTGGACCCGAACCTGCTGGGCGCGCTGGATGACATTCCGCTGGTGGCGCGCAACGTGGTCGAGGGTTTCCTGAGCGGGCTTCACCAAAGTCCGTTCCTCGGCTACAGCACCGAGTTCGCCTCCTACCGGCAATACATGCAGGGCGACGACCTGCGGCACGTGGACTGGAAAGTGTGGGGGCGCACGGACAAGCTCCATGTCAAACAATTTGAGAGCGACACCAACCTCACGTGCCACATCCTGCTGGATGCGAGCGCCTCGATGAATTTCGGCCAGCCCAATAAATTTCAATACGGCCGCGCCGTGGCCGCCGCGCTGGCGTATTTGATGGTCCGGCAGCACGATGCTCCCGGCCTGACGCTGTTTGGCGCCGAAGCCATTCAGGCGCTGCCCGCGCACAACGGCCGGCGTCATCTCGAAGACCTCTTTCAGTTGCTCGCCGGCGCGGCGCCGCAAGGACACACGGCCCCCGGACCGGATTTATGGAGTCTCCTGGAGACCTTCGACCGGCGCGGCCTGACGGTGGTGATTTCCGATTTGTTGCTGCCGGGGGAAACCGGATTCGAACTGTTTCGCCAGCTTCATTATCACCGCCAGGAAATCATCGTGTTTCACCTGCTGGCTCCCGAGGAACTGGACTTCTGTTACGACGGCGAATGCGTTTTTGAGGACGCCGAAACCCGCGAGGAGATTCCGGTGCATGCCGGCAGTTTTCGCGCGGAGTATTTGCGGCGGCTGGCCGCCTTCCGGAGCGGCATCAAGGCGGAATGCGAAAAATATGAGATTGATTACCACCCGCTCCGCACGGATGCGCCGGTAACCGGGGCGTTGATCGCGTATTTGCAGAGCCGCATCAGCGTATGATCACAAAATCATCAGGCTGAGAACCGTGTATATGCTGCGACTGTCGTTCACTCATGCCGCGTTTCTGGCCGGGCTGGCTTCACTGGCCATCCCGATCCTGATCCATCTGCTTTTGCGGCGAAAGAAAGTGCGGCTGCGGTTCAGCACGCTGCAATTTTTCCTGAAAACGGACGAAAAAGCCGGAACGCCGCCGCAAATTGCTTCATTGGCTGCTGCTAGCGGCCCGCGTCTGCCTGCTGGCGTTGCTCGTGTCGGCCTTCGCCCGCCCGTTTCTGCCGGAATCGGCATCAGCCGGCAACTCGCACCAAAAGCGGCAGGTGGTTTTTGTGTTGGACCGCTCGGCCAGCATGCAGGCGACCGATGCCGGCGTCAGCCGATGGAGCAGGGCAAAGGATTTGCTGCGCAAGACCGTGGCTGAAATGGGAGCCGAGGATGAGGTCGCGCTGGTGGACTGCGCCGCGCCCGCCGCCGTTCTGTCGCCGTTGGTTCGGGCGGAGCAGTTGGAGCCGCTGATTGAATCGCTTGAACCCGGATATGGCGACGGCGATGTGGGCAACGGCCTGCAACAGGCGGTGAAACTGCACAACAAATTACTTAACCGCTCAGTTGCAATGGGCGACCGCAACGGAAATTAATAGCGCAGAGTTTGATATCGAAAGAATCCTCTCTTTGGAAGAGGGATGGCCTGGGACCGTGTGGACAACGGTCGGTTCAGTCCCCGGCGCGGGAACTTCCAATTCACCAAAGAGTTATTCTTTTACTGATCGGGTCAGTGCAGCGGGCTCCTATTCGTACCGTATAAAACAGATAGACAATAACGGTGCCTTTACATATTCTCAGGAGATTCAAGTCGAAGTCGGTCTCGCACCGAAGGTGTTTACGCTTTTGCAGAACTATCCTAATCCGTTCAATCCGACCACGACGATTGAATTCGCTGTGCCGGGCGACGGGCGTGCAACACTGAGAGTCTACAACACGATCGGTCAGGAAGTGGCCACGCTCTTTAATGACAACGCAAAAGGGGGAGAATATTATCAAGCGACGTTCGATGCATCGCGGCTGGCGAGCGGTGTTTATTTTGCCCGGCTTCAATTCGGCAGTACTATGCAAATAAAGAAACTGATGCTGCTGAAGTAGCTTCGATAAGATGGCTATGCACAAATCGCTCCTAAGCGCTGGTGAAGCCTTGGGAGCGATTATTGTACGCAATGATTAGAGGCTCAACGAGGTCAGCTAAGAATAAGTGAGATGATAGAATATGTCTACGTACGCAAAAATATGCGTTGCGCTTGTGGCCATCGAACACTTGTACATCCTTTTGGTTGGAAATGTTTGCATGGACAACGCGTGGGAGAAAAGTGTTCTCATCCCTCTCCGGCGACTTGTTCGATAAGACAAAGGTTCTCGCTGCCAATCAAGGACTCTATAACGGATTTCTCGCTGCGGGTTTGACGTGGTCATTACTCATCCGGGATATTGTGTGGTCAAAAAACATTGCTCTCTTCTTTATCGGCTGTGTTATTGTCGCCGGCATCTACGGTGCAATGACCGCACATAAATCAATTTTTTATAAACAAGCACTCCCGGCAATTGCAGCGTTAGCGTTATTGCTGTTGTAAAATCGGCTTCAGATTCATACATTCGATGCAGCGACGGCGTCGAATCCCGGGCCGGATCAAAAAACAAATCTCAGCGGGAAATTTTTATATGCTCAAAATACCAAAGCCAAAAGAAGGGGAATATGCACCGTATACCATCATGTACATCAACTTGTTGCCGGATGACGGCTCTGTGCTCACGCATGTGAAAGACAATTACGTGTCAATGAAGAAGTTTGTTCTCTCGTTGCCGGAAAGTAAACTCATCTATCGTTATGCTGTGGGGAAATGGACCATCAAGGAAACGCTCGTCCATATCATGGATACTGAACGAATCTTTGCGTACCGGGCATTGCGTTTTGCCCGAAACGACGCGACAGCCTTACCCGGTTATGAGCAGGATGATTATGTTCCGTTCTCCAGAGCGAATGAACGAAGCCTCGCAGATATTTTTCGGGAATATGGTGCGGTCAGAGAAGCGACGGTAACGCTGTTCGAGAGCTTTAACGAAGAAGAAATCCTGCGGAAGGGAATCGCAAATGGAAATCCTGCGAGCGTGCGTGCATTGGCATATCAGATCGCCGGCCACGAAATGCACCACATGAAAATAATTAAAGAGAGGTACGTACCGGACAGTTGGCCGAAATGACCTCCGCGAAAGTCAAAATGCTGAGACGTTTTTTTAGGATTGGTTCCGATGTTCGAGACGGTGTATAACGGGCAAACTCATGGAGCTTGAATGGAAACCAGCGAGCGTCAAGAACGCAGAACGCTATCTCTGGGGAGATGGTTGCGATGGTTGGCACCTTCTCAACCGGGACGACTTCAGCGTGATTCAGGAACGAATGCCTCCGGGGACGTCGGAGAAAATGCATTTTCACAAGTTTGCGCGGCAGTTCTTTTTTGTTCTTGACGGGACGGCAACGGTGGATTTTGATGGGGAGCAGATCGTTCTCGAAAAACATCAGGGCATAGAAGTCCACCCAGGAATTTCACATCGGATGTGCAACGAGACTTCGGAGGATTTGTCGTTTCTTGTCTTCTCGGTTCCCAAAAGCCACGGCGACAGATACGAACGGTGAAGTGGCGGGTCGGAGGGCTTTGCGGCGCTATTCTATTTCGTTCGCTCCATGACGAAATCGACGAACATCATCAAAGCTTCTTTTGCGGGGGAATCCGGAAGCGGATGCAAACATTCGCGCGCTTGTTTGCTGTAATACTCGGCTTTTGCAACGGCGTATTCAATTCCGCCGTACTGGTGAGCGAACGCAATGACGGTTTCGACGTCCTTGCTCTTTGCGCCGTTCCTGATCATTCTCAAAATTCTGCGCGATTCTTTTTTCGGAGCCTGTTGGAACGATCGGATCAGGGGAAGAGTGATCTTTTTCTCTTTCATATCTCCGCCGATCGGTTTCCCGATAATGTTCTTCCTGCTTGTATAATCGAACAGATCGTCTCGGATTTGAAACGCCATCCCGACATTCTCGCCGAAATCCCTCATCAATTGCCTTCGGTCCGTGTCGGTCGTCGCGCTCGCAGCGCCGATGACGGAACACGTGGAGAGGAGTGAGGCTGTCTTATCCGAAATAATTTTCAGGTAGGTTTCTTCGTCGATGTCAAGCTCACGGCTTTTTTGAATCTGCAGAATTTCCCCCTCGCTCATCCGGCGGACGGCGTCGGACACTGAGTTCAAAAAATAATGGTCTTCATACTTCAGCGAGAGCATTAACCCGGTCGAGAGAAGGTAGTCTCCCATCAACACCGCGACTTTGTTCTTCCATACGGCATTAATCGATGCAAGCCCGCGCCGTGTGTCGGCGTCGTCGACGACATCGTCATGGACGAGGGTTGCCGTGTGGAGGATTTCGACAAGCGTTGCGCCGCGGTAGGTGCTCTCGGTGATTTGCCCGCATGCTTTTGCAGCAAGGAAGACAAGAATGGGCCGGATCCTTTTCCCTTTTTGCTTAACGATGTACCGCGCGACCGTGTCGACAAGGAGGACGGTCGAACGCATTGAATGCTTGAAGTGCTTCCCGAACTCCTGCAGCTCATCGCTCACCGGTGCTTTGATTTCATCAAGACTTATAGATTGAAGTCGTTTCATGCTGCGGGGTTGGGTTCCTTTTTCTGCGCAAACTTCGATACGAAAATACTGATTTCATACAACACCAACATCGGGGCAGCGAGCAGGATTTGTGTGAAGAGTTCGGGCGTCGGGTTCACGATTGCCGCGAGGATAAGGATGACCACGATCGCATGCCGCCGGTAATGTCTCATGAACGCGGGCGTTAAAAAGCCAAGCTTGGTGAGAAAATATGAAATCATGGGAAGCTCGAAGACAATACCCGAAGCGAGGATCACGTTCATGATGAACGTGATGTAACGGTCGGCAGCAATGTTCAGGTCGATATTTTGAGTACCAAACGCGGCAAAAAATGTCAACGCCGTTGGAAGAAGAACGAAATACCCGAAGACAACTCCCGCAAGGAAACAAAACGATGTAAAAAAAACAATCCGCCAAATGTACTGGCGTTCGTTTGGCATGAGACCCGGCGCAACGAACTTCCAGAGTTGATAGAGGAGCACCGGCATGCTGACAATAAGTCCCGCATAAATAATCACCTCCATGTACAGGACAACGATACCGTAGGGGGAGAGTACTTGGTACTTTCAGATGCGCCGCATGGAGCGGCCCGAGCAGGACATCCTGAACAAGGAAGTCCGAGAAGAAAGCGCAGACCATCGATGCGAGAACAAGAGCGCTCAAGCCTTTGATGATTCTCCAACGGAGCTCTTCGAGATGGTCGAAAAACGACATTTCTCGTGTATTGCTGTCGTTGCCGGGTAGTTGTTCTGCCATTGGGTACTGGCGATTCAGTCGCTTGTCCTGCGGAACCTCATTGCCAAAGTATTCCGCACGGAAATTTTTTGTTCAAATCTATTATGCCATCTCTTTATAGAGCGGAAAGCCTCCGCAAAGATCGGCAACTTTTTTCTTCATCGTCTCATATACCGCCGGTTTGCCGATATTGCAGACTACCTCGTCGATAAAATCGGCAACTATTCTCATCTCAGATTCCTTCATCCCGCGCGTAGTCAGCGCGGGGGTGCCGATGCGAATTCCACTGGTGATGAGGGGAGACTTGTCGTCGAAGGGAACTGCGTTCTTATTCACCGTAATCCCTGCGGCGTCGAGCGCTTCCTGGGCATCTTTTCCCGTGGCATTTTTGCTGCGAAGGTCGATGAGCATCAGGTGATTGTCCGTTCCCCCTGAAATGATATTGTAACCTTTGGTCACCATCGCGTCGGCGAGGGCTTGCGCATTTTTAATCACTTGTTTTGAATATTCCTTAAACCCCGGCTCCAGGGCTTCCTTAAACGCTACCGCCTTCGCTGCGATGATGTGCATGAGCGGCCCTCCCTGAATTCCGGGAATGACCATTGAATCCAACAACTCGGAGATCATTTTCTTCCTTCCCGATTTCGGAGCGACGATGCCGAATGGGTTTTCGAAATCTTTACCCACGAGAATAAGTCCGCCGCGGGGGCCCCGTAATGTCTTGTGCGTCGTCGACGTGACGACATGACAGTAAGGGAGAGGGTCGGTCAAAAGCTTCGAGGCAATAAGCCCGGCGGGATGAGCGATGTCGGCGAAAAGGAAAGCGCCGACGCTGTCGGCGATCTCCCGGAATTTTTTGTAGTCGATGTTACGCGAGTATGCGCTCGCACCGACGGTGATGAGTTTGGGCCGCTCCCGCTTTGCGGTCTCTTCCACGTCGTTGTAATCTATGTGCCCGGTTTCCTTTGAAACTCCGTAGGCTGAAAACTTGTAGAACTGCCCCGAAAAATTCACCGGCGAGCCGTGCGTCAAATGGCCTCCGTGCGAAAGATTCATTCCCAGGACTTTATCGCCCGGTTTGATGAACGTGAAGTACACGGCCATATTTGCCTGCGATCCCGAATGAGGCTGAACATTTGCGTACTCGGCGCCGAACAATTCCTTTACCCGCGACCGGGCAAGGTTCTCGACAACATCCACATACTCGCAGCCGCCGTAATACCGTTTGCCGGGGTAGCCTTCCGCATATTTGTTTGTCATAATGCATCCGGCGGCCTCGAGAACTGCAGGGCTGACGAAATTCTCCGACGCGATCAGTTCGAGTTTCGTGTTTTGCCGGTGGAGCTCATTCTTAATCGCCGTGTAGACTTCGGCGTCGGCATCGTGGAGTTGATTCATGGTTGTCCTATGAATTATCGGTTTGAAGAGATTTGTCCGAATTGTGAAGGAGGAAGCCTTTCGGCTGGAATCATCATCAGCACGAAGTGAGGGTATGGATCTTTGCAACCCGGCGTTCGTGGCGTCCTCCTTCAAAATCTGTTGTGAGAAAAATTTTCACGATTGCCTGGGCTTCGTCCCATGTTGTCAATCGTTCGCCAATGCAGAGGACGTTGGCGTCGTTGTGCTTTCGCGATAGTTCGGCCGCCTCGATCGTTTCGCATGCAGCGGCCCGCACTCCCGTATGTTTATTCGCCACAATGGACATGCCGATGCCCGTGCCGCAGACCAGAATTCCTCTATCGCATTCTCCCTTTGAGACGGCCAAGGCCGCCGCATGTCCATAGTCGGGATAGTCGGTTGATTCGTTGGAATTGGTGCCGAAATCGGTATACGGCAGCTGCAATTCATTGAGGACTGTTTTTATTTTTTCCTTGTAGGAATAACCGGCGTGGTCGCTCGCAAGTGCTATCATAGGTTATTGGACCTCTGGAGGATTAAACCAGGTATCGCTGCCGCTTAACGAAATGGTCAAGCGCGTGATGGAGTCGCGTTCGAGTCCGTTCGATGTCGTTCCTCGAATGCCGTATTCGAGTCCTATGTTGATCCGGGCTTCGCTCGTTGGTGTAAAGAAAATGGGCACACCAATGCCTCCGGTGATGAAATATTCGTTGATCGTTTCGCCGTTGATGGTGAGATACGATTCATTGACATATCCTCCTGCACGGTATATCACCTGGCGGTAGTACGGCTCGGCAAGAGTCTTCGCCGGCAGAAATTCTGCACCCACGCCGAATCGAAAGCTGTTCTGAATCTCCTGCGGGTGAACGCCCATGTAGGTGAATTGACTCCATTGCTGGAATTGCGCGTCGCCCGTAAATATGATTTTATCTTTGACGTCGTATTCAAGCCCGAGGGCGTACCCGAGCGGGATTTTTGTCGAGCCGCTGATGACGTCGGTCGTTTCTTTGCTCGTCGAGAAATCCTGAAATGTTTGTTCGGTCGAATTCAGCGCAGTACCGGAAAAGATCGTTGCGCCCACATTCAAGTGTTTTTCTTTCGAAATACCGAGCGCTTTGTCGACCCCCGAAAATATCCCTCCGACGGTAAATGCAAACCCGTTCATTGAAATGTTTTTGTCTCCGTTGGTGGTGAAATATCCAACGCTGTCGTATTCGAGCTGCTGCACATCGTCGAAGTTACCGAATAGATAGTGGGTCGTTACGCCGAAATACAAATCCTCCGCAGGCGAGAAAGAAAAGCCAAACTGCGCCGAAGACAATCCACCGCTGCCGGTGAATGTTTGAACAATAGCTTCGGCAGGCTCATTGTCTTTAATACTGTATGCCCTTCGGCTGAATGGCGTAATGCTGAATGCAAACGCAATGCCGTAATCGCTGTAAACCGGAAACGCGATCCCGGCTGACTGGAAATTTCCCGAACTGAGCAACGTCGACCCCGTTCCATCATTAAGGGAATACCCCTGGTATTGGAAATCTCCCGAGTATTGAGTCCGTGTCAGTTGTCCGAGCCCGGCAGGGTTCAGCTCATTAATGGATCCGCCGGACAGGGATGCAAGGCCTGTTCCTCCCATCGCTGCCGAACGATTGCCGCCGTAGGTTATGATATCGCCCACGCCGAAACTGGAATAGAATGATCCGTCCCCCGCGAAGAGATGACAACTCGTGCCGAGCACGGATGCGAGCAGAAGAAGGAGATGTGCCGTTTTCATAGCAGCGGTTTTTTTGTATAGGTGATAATAAGTTTTGGAGCGTACGCCGTATCTTTGGAAGAATAGAAAACGTGTTTGTCGACATTGGAAGTGCTGCTGATCGCACGCAATTGGGCGCCGAAATTGTTGCTCGGTGTGTTGATCCAATATTGCACCATTGACGTGAGATTAAAAATGTACACGCTGTTTGTAGTCTGCGTTGTATCCTTGCGGTAGCCGTAGCCGTAATAGGAGGGTCCGACGGTGTCACCCACCGCAGCACTTCCTGCGAGGTACGCAATGACGCTGTCCACAGCTTCAAATCCGATTGTGCTCTGAGAATTCTTCAGCGTCATCTGCAGCGTGGCATTGTTCACGATTATTTGGTTGATGGAATCTGAAACAGGTTTGAGGTTAAATTTGACGAGGCTGTATACCGATATCCCCCCCTGCGTTTGAATACCCGGGGATAATTGAATCGGGCTGCTCGTAGCAAAAAAAGTGCCTTGGCCGGCGTTAAGGCTGATCGAGTCCTTGACTCCATTCTTTTCGTAGATTATTTCTAGAGTTGGCGGCGATGAGCTGCCGAATTGAGAAAAGCCCCAGATTCCGACGTTCGTCATCCCGGGTTTCCCGACCAGCGCGACACTGAAAAATCTCGGCAATAAGGTATCCGCATAGATATTGATCCACTTCCGCACGATTGAAGTGTCGAATTGAGTGGTAATTGTTCTTCCGATGCCCAGGGTGTCTCGATTTGTTATCGTTATCAGCGCAGAGTTCGTCGGGGCTAGATTCAGGGTGTTCAACGAATCAGCGATCACCGACGCCGCCGACCACGATGTCAGCACTTCCTTGATTTCAAACTGCGCCGGCGTCGGCGGCGATGACACATTCCATCCGTAGTTGGCGCTTAACGTTAATTCGGCTGTGTCGATCTGCACCGTCGTCATTGTATCGGGAAACGTTGCGAGAAACAACAGAAGTGTTTTTGCGTCCACCGATGAATAGTTTCCCACAAGCAGGCTGGAGGCGGATCCGTTTACCTGCGAGATCTTAAACGTCGTATCGCGGGTGGAAACAATGGTTGTGTCGTGGACACTGTACTTGCTGCTGCCGGGGATAAGTTTACTTCCAACCGATGTCGGGCTTTGGCTGCATCCGCTCAAGGAGACGACAAGAAAAAAAATTACGATGAATAACTTCGGGTACACTTTCATGCGGTGCGAGATTGAGTAAATGAGTGTTCCTGGGATTCGATTGTTTGTTTGATGTACCGCACGCCGTCCAGAAGGTCGCGGGCGAAAAAGTCAGGCTGGTCTCGGCAGTTGAGAATCTCCGCAGCGCCGTAACCGGTCGATACCATCACGGTGTTCGCACCGACCGCTTTACCCGCTGCAATATCAATACACCGGTCTCCGGCCACGAAGGAACGCCGAAGGTCGACCGGGTATTTCAGCGCTGCCTGAAGAAGCATTCCCGGTTTCGGTTTTCTGCAATCGCACACAATATTGTAGCGTTCGTCCTCGGCGCCCGGCAGGTGCGGGCAATAAAAAAAATCGTCGACGAATGCGTTTTCTTTCTTCAGCAGGGCCCTGAGCGCTTCGTGGATGTCGTGTACGGCGGCTTCAGAAAAATAACCGCGGGCGACGCCCGATTGGTTTGTAATAATAAATACTTTCGTCCCTAAGTTGTTTAATTCTCGGATGGCGGTACCGGTGCGGGGTAAGAGGCGGAGTTGGTCCGGCGACGAGATAAAATTTTCTTCCACGTTCACCGTTCCGTCACGATCAAGGAACACCGCAATATCAGATCGGGTCATCGGCTTCTATTGCTTGACAAGATTTCTATAGAGATTCGTGTATTTTTTTGCGGACGATTCCCATGAAAAATCCTGCTGCATACCATTCCTCATAATTTTTTTCCACACTGCGCCGTCTTGATACGTCTTCAGAGCGCGCTGGATCGTTTTGAGGAGTTCTTTTGAATCGTACTTCTTGAATTTAAACCCCGTTCCGTTGCTTCCGTCGAAATCCTGGATCGTGTCCTCCAGTCCGCCCGTGGCCCGGACGATGGGAACTGTCCCGTACTTCAAACTGTAGAGCTGATTAAGTCCGCACGGCTCGTACCGAGACGGCATGAGGTACATATCGCACCCCGCTTCGATAAGGTGTGCAAGCTCGTCGTTGTAGCCGATGAAGACGCCCATTTTCGACCCGTACTTTTTGTGCATCGATTCGAAATACTCTTGGTATCTCTTCTCACCGGCTGCCAGCATAACGAATTGGATATCGAGCTTCATCATGTCGTCGGCAATTTCCTTGATAAGATCGAGACCTTTTTGGTCGACAAGGCGGGAGATGATTCCGAGAAGCGGGACATTCTCTTTGAATGTAAGGCCGAATTTTAAAAGCAGCTCTCTCTTGTTTTCGACCTTTCCTTCGAGCGTTCTCACGTCAAAGCGCTTGGCAATATGCTCGTCGGTTTCAGGATTCCAGATATTGTAGTCGATGCCGTTGATGATGCCGTACAGGTGCGATTTTTTCTTCTGCAGCACTCCCTCCAAACCGCACCCGAACTCTTCCGACGAACAAATCTCCTCGGCGTACTTTTCGCTGACGGTCGTGATAACGTCGGAATACATCAAACCGGATTTCATGAAGTTCAACTTCCCGTAAAACTCGACGCCTTCCTTTGTGAATTCGGATTCCGGCAGCCCTGTCTTCTCGAACGATGTCGCGGGGAATGTCCCCTGGTACGCAAGGTTATGGATGGTGAAGACGGTTTTGATGTGCTTAAAGAACGGATCGTTGTTGTAAATCGTTTTGATGTACGCGGGGATGAGGCCGGTCTGCCAATCGTTGCAATGAATGATGTCCGGCTGCCACCCGAGCCGCTTCAACGTCTCAAGAACGCCGCGGCAGAAAAAGATGAAGCGGATATCGTTATCCGCGTAGTCTTTTTTACTGTCGGGGCTCGTATAGATTCCGGGCCGCTCGTACATCTCCTTATTTGCGAGGAAATAGACCTGAACTTTCGATTTTACGTTAGCGATGAACGACGAGTTGACGTTTGCAATCTTCTTTTCATTTCCGATGGGGACGTCAATATCTTTCAGGCGGATAACATCATGGAGCTTAAATTTCCGCTCGCTGATGGAGCCGTATCGCGGCATAATAATGCGGATCTCGTGTCCTGAATCTTTTATTACCTGGGGGAGCGTCCCCGAAACATCTGCCAATCCCCCCGTCTTTGCGAACGGTTCGACTTCACTTGAGACAAAGAGAATATTGAGGGGTCTTGACATATTATTTTCGCCTGGGGATAAAACTGTGATCAATGCTTACCAATTTACAAAAATTCCGGGCGATAAGCAATTCAAAAACCGGGTGATGGCACGCTGTCGCGAATTGTCGGACATCGTCTTAGCCAGACTTGACAAATATTTTGGGTGAGGTCGATTGTCGGTGGAACGATACTACTCAGCTTCTTGAAAAAGGGGAAATTGACCAAGGCTAAAACCGCTTGCTCCTCCCGAACGATTTTTTATTAAAAAAGTGACAGCATGATTGTCGCTATTTTACTAATGCCTAATATCAAATTCTCGCGGATTTTATTGAGAACGTCACGGCATTCTGTGCATCTAAGGATGCTTCGTTGCGCTATTTCCTTCATGCGACATCTATCCAAAAGCCCCTAAAATTTTTTCTTGACAATACGTTGTATGTTGGGTATATTTTAGCAAAAGAATAACAGGAGCAGCACGTATCGTTATTGTTAAAGGTTAGTGATTTTTAACGAAGTTTTCGTTCTAGACCTTTGACGTCGTATGCGGAGTTGCTTTTTTATTGTACCGAACGTTTTGGGTGTGAATGAAAAACCAGAACGTTCGGTTTTTTTATTGCCGGCGAGGGTGTGAAAAAAACAGCACGACATATTTTTATTTCACTTGCAGCGAGCCTTTCGCTGATCCCCATCCGAGGGCTCGCCTCTTCCGGAGTCTATCCGGACGTACGGGTCATCGAATCGACTGAAAATAGTATAACGCTGGAATTTACGCCTCGGTACACTCCGGGGCAAAAAATTTTCAGTGATGGGAAGGCGTATCAAACGATCGAATTCGAAAAAAGTTCCGGCTGGGATCATGCCGATGCCGGCAAGCCGGATATCCGGTTCAGGACGATTGCAATCGGTGTTCGGGGTAAAACAAATAACCGTGCGACGATTATCAGTTCGGATTTCGAGACGGTGGCCGGCATCTCTTTAGCACCGGTACCGACGCTGGCTCCTCTAAAAATAATCCGAGCGGCAAACTCTACAAGCTATCGTCAGCCGCGTTTGCAACTTTTTCTTCTCCCGCTCTTGCCGTGCTCGACAACGTGGCAAGGGTGAAGGGAACGTTTGTCGGATATCTCAGAATTTTTCCGGTACAGTATAATGGCGCGGCGAAAACGCTAAAAAAATATTCGCACATTGTTGTCCGGGTCGATTTCGGTCCTCGCGAACGTTCCACCGCTCCGAACACGGATGATGATTGGATGCGCACTTCCCTCCTTAATTATCCGATCGTGAAGCGATCGCTGAACCAAAGCCGCCCTTCAGAAGTCGGCGCTCTCCAACAGCGTGTTGTCTTCAGGGACATGGTATAAACTCGAAGTCCAGAGCGATGGAATGTACAAAATAGACGCACCGTATCTTGCAACGCTCGGCATCGTCAGCTCGTCTGTCCAGTTCATCGGCGCACTGTACCATTGTTGGCCCGACTGAACAAGATTTGTTTTCTCTTCCTCAAAAAACACCTTCCCTACCGTCGTGGTTACTCGAATGCCGCTGGCAGGACTTGGTTCAACAGCCATCTGCTTGCCGTTCCCCGAACCGGGTACAAATTGGAGAAAGTACTCATTGCTATTCGTGTAATGATTTATGTAATGAGAAAATTGTTTTGCGACCGGATCGTACGTCCACCCGGCGACTCCTTGACCGTAAAAGAGAACGTAATCCCCCGCAGCGAATTTTGAATTTCCGCTTATTGAATTGCCGTTTCCGTCCACATACAGCACAGCTTGCTGGGTAAGGTCCGCCGCCCGAGGCTGGGTTAAGTCTGGCGAAAGCGTAACGCCGCTGCCGCCGTAAATCTTCAGGTCTCCGATGAACTGAATAGACGAACTGACGATGCCGAGCGTGGCAAGATACGTTGCGTCTATTTTGTACATTCCATCGCTCTGGACTTCGAGTTTATACCATGTCCCTGAAGACAACACGCTGTTGGAGAGCGCCGACTTCTGAAGGGCGGCTTTCGGTTGCAGCGATCGCTTCACCACCGGATAATTAAGGAGGGAAGTGCGCATCCAGTCATCATCCGTGTTCGGAGCGGTGGAACGCTCGCGCGGACCGAAATCGACCCGGACAACTATGTGCGAATATTTTTTTAGCGTTCTCGCCGCGCCATTATACTGTACCGGAAAAATTCTGAGATATCCGACAAACGTTCCCTTGACCCTTGCCACGTTATCGAGCAGGGCAAGAGCGGGAGAAGAAAAAGTTGCAAACGCGGCTGACGATAGCTTGTAGAGTTTGGCGCTCGGATTATCTTTAGACGGAGCCAGCGTCGGTACCGGTGCTAAAGAGATGCCGGCCACGGTCTCGAAATCCGAACTGATAATCGTCGCACGGTTATTTGCCTTACCCCGAACACCGATTGCAATCGTCCGGAACCGGATATCCGGCTTGCCGGCGTTGGCATAATCCCAGCTGGAATTTTTTTCGAATTCGATCGTTTGATACACCTTCCCATCACTGAGAATCTTTTGCCCCGGAGTGTACCCGAGGCGTAAATTCCAGCGTTATACTATTTTCAGTCGATTCGATGACTCGTACGTCCGGATAGACTCCGGAAGAGGCGAGCCCGTGGATGGGGAGCAGCGAAATGCTCGCTGCAAGTAAAATAAAAATATGTCGTGCTGTTTTTTTCACACCCTCGCCAACAATAAAAAAACCGAACGTTCTGGTTTTTCATTCACACCCAAAACGTTCGGTACAAGAAAAAAGCAACTCCGCATACGACGTCAAAGGCTTAGAACGAAAACTTCGTCAAAAAACTTTTCACTAACCTTTAACAATAACGATACGTGCTGCTCCTGATATTCTTTTGCTAAAATATACCCAACATGCGACGTATTGTCAAGAAAAACTTTTAGAGGCTTTTGCATTGATGTAGCATGAAGGAAATGGCGTAACGAAGCGTCTTTAGACGCACATGATGCTATAACGTTCTCAATAAAACCGTGAGAATTTGATGTTAGGCACGATTAAAATGGCGACAATCATGCCATCACCATTTTTCATAAATAATCGTTCGGGAGGAGCACGCGGTTTTTGGCCATGGCAAGATTTCCCCTTTTTCAAGAAGCTGCCCAGTATCGTACCCCCTACAATCGAACTCACTCAAAATATTTGTCAAGGCTGACCAACAAAATGTCCGACAGCCCGCGACAGCGTGCTGTCGCCCGGTTTTTGAATTGCTTATCGCTCGGAATTTTTGTAAATTGGTAGGCATTGATCACAGTTTTATCCCCAGGCGAAAATAATATGTCAAGACCCCTCAATATTCTCTTTGTGTCAAGTGAAGTCGAACCGTTTGCAAAGACGGGGGGATTGGCAGATGTTTCGGGGACGCTCCCCCAGGTAATAAAAGATTCAGGACACGAGATCCGTATTATTATGCCGCGATACGGCTCCATCAGCGAGCGGAAATTTAAGCTCCATGATGTTATCCGCCTGAAAGATATTGAAGTCCCCATTGGAAATGAAAAGAAGATTGCAAACGTCAATTCGTCGTTCATCGCTAACGTAAAATCGAAAGTTCAGGTCTATTTCCTCGCAAATAAGGAGATGTACGAGCGGCCTGGGATCTATACGAGTCCCGACAGTAAAAAAGACTATGCGGATAACGATACCCGTTTCATCTTCTTCTGCCGCGGCGTACTTGAGACGTTGAAGCGGCTCGGGTGGCAGCCGGACATTATTCATTGCAACGATTGGCAGACCGGCCTCATCCCCGCGTATATCAAAACGATTTACAACAACGATCCGTTCTTTAAGCACATCAAAACCGTCTTCACCATCCATAACCTTGCGTACCAGGGGACATTCCCCGCGACATCGTTCGAGAAAACAGGGCTGCCGGAATCCGAATTTACAAAGGAAGGCGTCGAGTTTTACGGGAAGTTGAACTTCATGAAATCCGGCTTGATGTATTCCGACGTTATCACGACCGTCAGCGAAAAGTACGCTGAAGAGATTTGTTCGTCAGAAGAGTTCGGGTGCGGTTTGGAGGGAGTGCTGCAGAAGAAGAAATCGCACCTTTACGGCATCATCAACGGCATCGACTACAATATCTGGAATCCTGAGACCGACGAGCATATTGTCAAGCGCTTTGACGTCAGAACGCTGGAAGGAAAGGTTGAAAACAAGAAAGAGCTGCTTTCAAAATTTGGCCTCACATTCAAAGAGAATGTCCCGCTTCTCGGAATCATCTCCCGCCTCGTCGACCAGAAAGGACTCGATCTCATCAAGGAAATTGCCGACGACATGATGAAGCTCGATATCCAATTCGTTATGCTTGCGGCGGGTGAAAAGAAGTACCAAGAGTACTTCGAATCGATGCACAAGAAGTACGGATCGAAAATGGGCGTCTTCATCGGCTACAACGACGACCTTGCACATCTTATCGAAGCGGGGTGCGATATGTACCTCATGCCGTCTCGGTACGAGCCGTGCGGACTTAATCAGCTCTACAGTTTGAAGTACGGCACCGTTCCCATCGTCCGGGCCACGGGTGGGCTGGACGACACGATCCAGGATTTCGACGGAAACACCGGAACCGGGTTTAAATTCAAGAAGTACGATTCAAAAGAACTCCTCAAAACGATCCAGCGCGCTCTGAAGACGTACCAAGACGGCGCAGTGTGGAAAAAAATTATGAGGAATGGTATGCAGCAGGATTTTTCATGGGAATCGTCCGCAAAAAAATACACGAATCTCTATAGAAATCTTGCCAAGCAATAGAAGCCGATGACCCGATCCGATATTGCGGTGTTCCTTGATCGTGACGGAACTGTGAACGTAGAAGAAAATTTTATCTCATCGCCGGACCAACTCCGGCTCATACCCCACACCGGCACCGCCATCCGAGAATTAAACAATTTAGGAACGAGAGTATTTATTATTACAAACCAATCGGGCGTCGCCCGCGGTTATTTTTCTGAAGCCGCTGTTCGCGACATCCACGAAGCGCTCAGGGCTCTGCTGAAGAAAGAAAACGCATTCGTCGACGATTTCTTTTATTGCCCACACCTGCCGGGCGCCGAAAACGAACGCTACAACATTGTATGTGATTGCAGAAAACCGAAACCAGGAATGCTTCTTCAGGCACAGCAGAAATACCAAATCGACCTTCGGCGTTCTTTCGTCGTCGGAGACCGGTGTATCGATATTGCGGCGGGTAAAGCGGTCGGTGCGAACACCGTCATGGTATCGACCGGTTACGGCGCTGCGGAGATTCTCAACTGCCGAAACCAACCGGACTTTTTCGCCCGCGACCTTCTGGACGGCGTGCAGTACATCAAACAAACAATCGAATCCCAGGAACACTCATTTACTCAGTCTCGCACCGCATGAAAGTGTACCCGAAGTTATTCGCCGTCGTTTCTTTCCTTGTTGTCTTCTCAAACGGATGCAGCCAAAGCCCGACGTCGGTTGGGAGTAAACTTATCCCCGGCAGCAGCAAGTACAGTATCCACGACACAACTATTGTTTCGACCGGCGATACGACGTTTAAGATCTCGCAGGTAAACGGATCCGCCTCTAGCTTGCTTATGGGAAACTATTCATCGGTGGACGCAAAAGCACTTCTGTTGTTTCTCGCGACGTTTCCCGATACGATGACGACGGTGCAAATCGACACAGCCGAGTTGACGCTGAGCGCCAACTACGGATGGAATGTGTCATCGCCGCCGACGCCGGCGCAATTTGAAATCAAGGAAGTGCTGACATCGTGGTCGGCGGCGTCGGTGATCGCTGATTCGTTGAACACCCTGAATTTTGCCCCGACGAACTCTGCGTTAATAACAGTAACGAATAAAGACACACTGGGCATCGGAAGAACAATTACCACTCAATTCGACACTTCACTCGTGCGGAAATGGATCAATATCTATGCGGATACCTTATTGCCGAGATTTTTTAGTGTCGCGCTGGTCGTGAAACCCGGAATGACGAACTTCGGAATCTGGGGCTTCTCTCAATTCGGCAGCTCATCGCCGCCAAATTTAGAAATTATCTACGAGAAGAACGGAGTCAAGGATTCGATCAGCCTCAACGTCGGCCAAGGGACTTTTTTTGCTACGAGCAGCCCGATTCAATTATCCCCGAGTATCCAAACGCAAGGGGGAATATCGGTGTTCAGCCTCGTTAAATTTAACCTCAAACCCGTTTCAGATTCCATCAACCAAATAATCGTGAACAATGCCACGCTGCAGATGACGCTCAAGAATTCTCAGAGCACAATCGGATTTGAGGCTGTGGACAGCGTCATCGCATACCTCGCAGGAAGTGCTACGGTGGCTGACACCGTCGGACCCTCCTATTACGGGTACGGCTACCGCAAGGATACAACGCAGACCACAAACAGCGTATACATTTTTAATCTCACGTCAATGGTGCAATATTGGATCAACACACCGAGCAACAATTTCGGCGCCCAGTTGCGTGCGGTCAGCAGCACTTCCAACGTTGACAAACATGTCTTCTATTCGTCCAAAGACACGGCGTATGCTCCAAAACTTTTTATCACCTATACAAAAAAACCGCTGCTATGAAAACGGCAAAACTCCTTCTTCTGATTGCATCCGTGCTCGGCACGAGTTGTCGTCTCTTCGCGGGGGACGGATCATTCTATTCCAGTTTCGGTGTGGGCGATATCATAACATACGGCGGCAATCGTTCGGCAGCGATGGGAGGAACAGGCCTTGCATCCTTGTCCGGCGGATCCATTAATGAGCTGAACCCTGCCGGGCTCGGACAATTGACGCGGACTCAATACTCGGGAGATTTCCAATATCAGGGGTATGCCCTTAATGATGGAACGGGGTCAACGTTACTCAGTTCGGGAAACTTCCAGTCGGCCGGGATCGCGTTTCCGGTTTACAGCGATTACAGTATTTCTATTGAGTTCAGCGTTACGCCGTTCAGCCGAAGGGCTTACAGTATTCAAGACAATGAGCCTGCTGAAGCTATTGTTCAAACATTCACCGGCAGCGGCGGATTGTCTTCGGCGCAGTTTGGCTTTTCTTTCTCGCCCGCGGAGGATTTATATTTCGGCGTAACGACCCACTATCTGTTCGGCAACTTCGACGATGTGCAGCAGCTCGAATACGACAGCGTTGGATATTTCACCACTAACGGAGACAAAAACATCTCAATGAACGGATTTGCATTTACGGTCGGAGGGATATTTGCGGGGGTCGACAAAGCGCTCGGTATTTCGAAAGAAAAGCACTTGAATGTGGGCGCAACGATCTTTTCCGGTGCCGCGCTGAATTCAACCGAACAAACATTTCAGGATTTCTCGACGAGTAAAGAGACGACCGACGTGATCAGCGGCTCGACAAAAATCCCGCTCGGGTACGCCCTCGGGCTCGAATACGATGTCAAAGATAAAATCATATTTACCGGCGACGCGCAATTCCAGCAGTGGAGTCAATTCACCTACATGGGCGCTCACCCGCCGGAGATTCAGAACAGCATGCGATTCGGCGTGGGCGCAGAATTTCTGCCGACGAGGACTCTCGCAGAGTCGTACTACCGCCAGGTGATATACCGTGCAGGGGGATATGTTAATGAATCGTATCTCAACATCAACGGCGAAACAATCAACGAATATTTCATCACCGGAGGCATCGGTGTGCCCATTTTCTTTACACCGACGAGCGAAGCCCGGATCAACATAGGACTCGAATACGGTATTCGCGGAACGACATCGAACGGACTCGAACGCGACTCCATTACGCGCCTGACCATTTCGTTAAGCGGCAGCGATACGTGGTTTAATCCTCCAGAGGTTCAATAACCTATGATAGCACTTGCGAGCGACCACGCCGGTTTTTCCTACAAGGAAAAAATAAAAACGATCCTTAATGAATTGCAGCTGCCGTTTACCGACTTCGGCACCAATTCCAATGAATCGACCGACTATCCTGACTATGGACATGCGGCGGCCTTGGCTGTCTCGAAGGGAGAATGCGACAGAGGAATTTTGGTTTGCGGCACGGGCATCGGCATGTCCATTGTGGCAAATAAACATACGGGAGTGCGGGCCGCTGCATGCGAAACGATCGAGGCGGCCGAACTATCGCGAAAACACAACGACGCCAATGTCCTCTGCATTGGCGAACGATTGACGACATGGGACGAAGCACAGGCGATCGTGAGGATTTTTCTCACGACGGATTTTGAAGGAGGCCGCCACGAACGGCGGGTTGCAAAGATCCATTCCCTCACTTCGTGCTGACGATGATTCCGGCCGATAGGCTTCTTCCTTCACAATTCGGACAAACCTCTTCAAACCGATAAATCATAGGACGACCATGAATCAACTCCACCATGCCGACGCCGAAGTCTACACGGCGATCAAGAATGAGCTCCACCGGCAAAACACGAAACTCGAACTGATTGCATCGGAGAATTTCGTCAGCCCTGCCGTTCTCGAAGCCGCCGGATGCATCATGACAAACAAATATGCGGAAGGCTACCCCGGCAAACGATATTACGGCGGCTGCGAGTATGTGGATGTTGTCGAGAACCTTGCCCGCACACGGGTAAAGGAATTGTTCGGCGCCGAGTACGCGAATGTTCAGCCTCATTCGGGATCACAGGCAAATATGGCCGTGTACTTCACGTTCATCAAACCGGGCGACAAAGTCCTGGGAATGAATCTTTCACACGGAGGCCATTTGACGCACGGCTCACCGGTGAATTTTTCGGGGCAGTTCTACAAATTCTCCGCCTACGGAGTATCAAAAGAATCCGGCCGCATAGATTACAACGACGTGGAAGAGACTGCAAAGCGGGAGCGGCCCAAACTCATCACCGTCGGCGCGAGCGCGTACTCGCGCAACATCGACTACAAAAAATTCCGGGAGATCGCCGACAGCGTCGGCGCTTTCCTTTTCGCCGACATCGCTCATCCCGCCGGGCTTATTGCGTCGAAGCTTTTGAACGACCCTCTCCCTTACTGTCACGTCGTCACGTCGACGACGCACAAGACATTACGAGGCCCCCGCGGCGGACTTATTCTCGTGGGAAAAGATTACGAAAACCCATTCGGCATCGTCGCTCCGAAATCGGGAAGGAAAAAAATGATTTCAGAGCTGTTGGATTCGATGGTCATTCCCGGAATTCAGGGCGGCCCGCTCATGCATATCATCGCAGCGAAGGCGGTCGCCTTCAAGGAAGCCCTGGAACCGGGGTTCAATGAATATTCAAAACAAGTGATTAAGAATGCTCAAGCCCTCGCCGACGCAATGGTGAACAAAGGATACAATATCATTTCGGGGGGGACGGACAATCACCTGATGCTCATCGACCTTCGCAACAAAAATGCCACGGGAAAAGGTGCCCAGGAAGCGCTCGACGCCGCTGGGATTACGGTCAATAAAAACGCAGTTCCCTTCGACGATAAGTCCCCCCTCATCACCAGCGGAATTCGCATCGGCACTCCCGCACTGACAACCCGCGGGATGAAGGAATTTGAGATGCGAACAGTAGCCGATTTTATCGACGAGGTGGTCTGCAATATCGGCAAACCCGCGGTGTATGAGACGATGAAGAAAAAAGTTGCCGATCTTTGCGGAGGCTTTCCGCTCTATAAAGAGATGGCATAATAGATTTCCACAAAACATTTCCGCGCGGAATGAGTTCGCAATAAGCTTCCGCCGGACAAGCGATTGAATCGCCAGTACCCAATGGCAGAACAACTACCCGGCAAGAACAGCAATACACGAGAAATGTCGTTTTTCGACCATCTCGAAGAACTCCGCTGGAGAATCATTAAAGGCTTGAGCGCGCTTGTTCTCGCGTCGATGGTCTGCGCTTTCTTCTCGGATTTCCTTGTTCAGGATGTCCTGCTCGGGCCGCTCCATGCGGCACATCTAAAAGTACAAGTACTCTCCCCCTACGGAATCGTAGTCCTGTACATGGAGGTGATTATTTATGCGGGACTTATTGTCAGCATGCCTGTGCTTCTCTATCAACTCTGGAAGTTCGTTGCGCCGGGTCTCATGCCAAATGAACGGCAGTACATTTGGCGGATTGTTTTCTTTACATCGTTTTGTTTTCTTGCCGGAGTTGTCTTCGGGTATTTCGTCCTTCTCCCAACGGCATTGACATTTTTTGCCGCGTTTGGTACTCAGAATATCGACCTGAACATCGCTGCCGATCGTTACATCACGTTCATCATGAACGTGATTCTCGCTTCGGGCATTGTCTTCGAGCTTCCCATGATTTCATATTTTCTTACCAAACTTGGCTTCTTGACGCCCGCGTTCATGAGACACTACCGGCGGCATGCGATCGTTGTCATACTTATCCTCGCAGCAATCGTGAACCCGACGCCCGAGCTCTTCACACAAATCCTGCTCGCTGTCCCGATGCTGGTGTTGTATGAAATCAGCATTTTCGTATCAAAGTTTGCACAGAAAAAGGAACCTGAACCCGCAGCATGAAACGACTTCAACCTATAAGTCTTGATGAAATCAAAGCACCGGTGAGCGATGAGCTGCAGGAGTTCGGGAAGCACTTCAAGCATTCAATGCGTTCGACCGTGCTCCTTGTCGACACGATCGCGCGGTACATCGTCAAGCAAAAAGGGAAAAGGATCCGGCCCATTCTTGTTTTCCTTGCTGCAAAAGCGTGCGGGCAAATCACCGAGAGCACCTACCGAGGCGCAACACTTGTCGAAATCCTCCATACGGCAACCCTCGTCCATGACGATGTCGTCGACGACGCCGACACACGGCGCGGACTTGCATCGATTAATGCCGTGTGGAAGAACAAAGTCGCGGTGTTGATGGGAGACTACCTTCTCTCGACCGGCTTAATGCTCTCGCTGAAGTATGAAGACCATTATTTTTTGAACGCAGTGTCCGACGCCGTGCGACGGATGAGCGAGGGAGAAATTCTGCAGATTCAAAAAAGCCGTGAGCTTGACATCGACGAGGAGACTTACCTGAAAATAATTTCGGACAAGACGGCATCCCTTCTCTCCACGTGTTCCGTCATCGGCGCTGCGAGCGCGACGACCAACACGGACCGAAGGCAATTGATGAGGGATTTCGGTGAGAATGTCGGGATGGCGTTTCAAATCCGCGACGATCTCTTCGATTATACAAGCAGGAAGAACATTATCGGGAAACCCGTTGGCGGAGATATGAAAGAGAAAAAGATCACTCTTCCCCTGATCCGATCGTTCCAACAGGCTCCGAAAAAAGAATCGCGCGGGATTTTGAGAATGATCAGGAACGGCGCAAAGAGCAAGGACGTCGAAACCGTCATCGCGTTTGCTCACCAGTACGGCGGAATTGAATACGCCGTTGCAAAAGCAGAGTATTACAGCAAACAAGCACGCGAATGTTTACAACCGCTTCCGGATTCCCCCGCAAAAGAAGCTTTGATGATGTTTGTCGATTTCGTAATGGAGCGAACAAAATAGGATAGCTCCGCAAAGCCCTCCGACTCCGCCGCCTTAACGCTCGTATCTGTCCTTGTGGCTTTTGGGAACCGAGAAGACAAGAAACGACAAATCTTCCAAAGTCTCGTTGCGCATCTGATGTGAAATTCCTGGAGGGACTTCTATGCCTTGATGTTTTCCTAGAACGGTCTGCTCCCCCTCCAAATCCACTGTTGCCGTCCCGTCAAGAACAAAAAAGAATTGCCGCGCAAACTTGTGAAAATGCATTTTCTCCGACGTCCCCGAAGGCATTCGCTCCTGAATCACGCTTATTTCGTCCCGGTTGAGAAGGTGCCATCCATCGCAGCCATCCCCCCAGAGATAATGTTCTGCGTTCTTGACGCTGGCGGGTTTCCATTCAGTGTTCATGAGTTTGCCCGGCATACGCCATCTCGAAAATTGGAACCAAGGTTAAGAAACCGTCTCAGTACGTTGATTTTCGCGGACGTCATTTCGGCCAACTGTCCGGCACGTACCTCTCTTTAATTATTTTCATGTGGTGCATTTCGTGGCCGGCGATCTGATACGCCAGTGCACGCACGCTCGCAGGATTTCCATTTGCGATTCCCTTCCGCAGGATTTCTTCTTCGTTAAAGCTCTCGAACAGCGTTACCGTCGCTTCTCTGACCGCACCATATTCCTGAAAAATATCTGCGAGGCTTCGTTCATTCGCTCTGGAGAACGGAACATAATCATCCTGCTGATAACCGGGTAAGGCTGTCGCGTCGTTTCGTGCAAAGCGCAATGCCCGGTACGCAAAGATCCGTTCAGTATCCATGATATGGACGAGCGTTTCCTTGATGGTCCATTTCCCCACAGCATAACGATAGATGAGTTTATTTTCCGGCAACGAGAGAACAAACTTCTTCATTGACACGTAATTGTCTTTCACATGCGTGAGCACAGAGCCGTCATCCGGCAACAAGTTGATGTACATGATGGTATACGGTGCATATTCCCCTTCTTTTGGCTTTGGTATTTTGAGCATATAAACTTTTCGCGCTGAGATTTGTTTTTTGATCTGGCCCGGGATTCGACGCCGTCGCTGCATCGAATGTATGAATCTGAAGCCGATTTTACAGCAGCAATAACGCTAACGCTGCAATTGCCGGGAGTGCTTGTTTATAAAAAATTGATTTATGTGCGGTCATTGCACCGTAGATGCCGGCGACAATAACACAGCCGATAAAGAAGAGAGCAATGTTTTTTGACCACACAATATCCCGGATGAGTAATGACCACGTCAAACCCGCAGCGAGAAATCCGTTATAGAGTCCTTGATTGGCAGCGAGAACCTTTGTCTTATCGAACAAGTCGCCGGAGAGCGATGGTAACACTTTTCTCCCACGCGTTGTCCATGCAAACATTTCCAACCAAAGGATGTACAAGTGTTCGATGGCCAATAGCGCAACGCATATTTTTGCGTACGTAGACATATTCTATCATCTCACTTATTCTTAGCTGACCTCGTTGAGCCTCTAATCATTGCGTACAATAATCGCTCCCAAGGCTTCACCAGCGCTTAGGAGCGATTTGTGCATAGCCATCTTATCGAAGCTACTTCAGCAGCATCAGTTTCTTTATTTGCATAGTACTGCCGAATTGAAGCCGGGCAAAATAAACACCGCTCGCCAGCCGCGATGCATCGAACGTCGCTTGATAATATTCTCCCCCTTTTGCGTTGTCATTAAAGAGCGTGGCCACTTCCTGACCGATCGTGTTGTAGACTCTCAGTGTTGCACGCCCGTCGCCCGGCACAGCGAGTTCAATTGTCGTGGTCGGATTGAACGGATTAGGATAGTTCCGGGCCAGCGCCTTGTCCGGACGAAACGCCGGGAACACCCGGGTGGACAAGCCGTCGGCGACGATCTTTTCGTGATGCTTTAGATCATCCGTTGGATCGTCGGTTGTGCAAAGCGTTTTGACGTTGAACTTTTTGAGAATGCCCCGCGCGCTCAACTCCGGACCGGCCAATTGTTCATTGGCTTGCTTCCAGATGGGCGCCGCGCTCGCTTCATCCAGCAACTCGTCGATTCCGAAATAACGTTTCAACTCCAGATGAGTCCAATGATAAAGAGGATTGCGCAATGTATGCGGGACCGTCGCCGCCCAGGCGCGGAACTTGGCGAACGGTTCGGCCGGGCCGGTGCAAAATGTTTCCGCCACGCCGTTGGCCCGCATGGCGCGCCATTTGTAATGGTCGCCCTCCAGCCAGATTTCGCAAAGGTTTCTGAACTGGCGGTTTTCCGCGATGTCACGCGGCGAGAGGTGGCAATGATAATCGAAATCGGCTCCGACTCGGCAAACTCCCGGTAAAGGCGCAGGCCGGTTTGATTGTGCAACAGGAATTTCTCGTGAATGAACTTCATTTTGGGCATCGCTTAAAAATCGCAGCTTAAGAGATAACGCCTCCAGGTCTTTGACGGCAAGCCGCTTTATTTGCCGAAGGCGATCCGCCCTGTGATGATTAGTCTTGAAAAACCGCGCGGCCAGAACGTTCACCGCCACGCCGAACGCCAGCAACACAGCCAGCGGAATCAGCACGGCGCTGAAATCGCTGCCGAAGCTGATGAGTTGATGCAACGCCCGCAATGCCCAACCGGTCGGCACGCACAGCGAGACGATCTTGAGCGAGGGCGGTCCGATTTCCAGCGGCCACCAACAGCCGCCCAACGCCGCCATCAAGAGACTCGCCAGCACGCAAATCCCGTTCACGCGGTCGGGCTTGGCGACCAGCGAACCCACCAGCACGCCCAGCGACCCGGCCACCCACGCCAACAGGACCAGCGTCAGGGTCACGGCGGGCAGATTCGCGCCGAGATTGACGTGAAACAGAAATTTGCCGGCCGCGAGAAGAAATAGAATCTGCACCAACCCGAGCAGCATGAGGCCGTAAATTTTTCCCAGGACAATTTCCAGGCGCGTCACCGGGCAAGCCATGAGCCGTTTGATCACCCCGTTGCGCCGCTCCGCGGCCACGGTCGCGCCTCCGAAGATGAGCAGGTTCATCACCAGGAACATGACAAGATTTCCCGGCAGCGAAAAATTGAAGCCGGACGGCACGGGCTTTCTTCCGGCAAATCGAGCGTTCAAACTCACCATGTTCGGCCCGGCCATGATTTCCCGCAGTTTGCCTTCAGAAAATGTTCCCGGCTCGTTCGTCGCCGTGGCGGCTTCGAGCAGATGGCCGTTCATCGCGATCAACGCCCGCACCAGGCGCGCTTCGATCAGCGCGGTGTCGATCTCATCTGAAGTGTCTCGTTTGAGATACTGCACCTTGCTCTGCTCCTTCGACAAAACCCGGCTCGTGAAATCGGCGGGGATGCGAATGACGCGCGCGGCAGCCTTGCGATTCGTCGGATCCAGGAGCCACAAATGCTGTGAACTGAGTTCATCGAAGAAGATTCGTCCGAGATAATTTGTATCTTCGTTCTCGATCAGCACTTGTGCGTTGTGATTATAGGGATCGCCCGGCCCCTGCTTGCTGAAGCCCATGATATAAGCGAAAGCCAGAGGCATGAAGAAGAACCACACGTAGGCGCTCTTGTGCTTGAGAAAAAGGCGCAGGTCCGTGTGGCTGATGGCGAGGAGACGTTTCATGCGCGCAATCCGGATTGGAATCTCCGTCGAAGCAGCATCGCCGCCAGCGCGATCAGCGCCGCGCCCAGCGCCGCGAATTTGAACGCTGCCCAGCCCCATGCCACGTCCATGCCGCCGTCCTGCAGGTTGCGCGCCGTGGTCACGAACCAATAGCTGGGCAGAAACGGCGTGACGTGTTGGCGCAGAAACGCCGGGAGCAATTCCGGCGGAAACACTCCGCCCGCCAGGCCCATGAACATCGCCGCCAGATTGTTCAGCACTGCCGCGCGGCGTTCATCCGGCATGAGCGCCACAAACACAGCGAACAAAGCCGCCATGAAACAGGCATAGCCAAAGGTCAGCGCCATCAGCGGCAGGGGTCGCCGCCAGTGAATGTGAAAAATCAAGCCGCCGCCGCCGAGCATGATCGCTGCGCACAGCAGCAGCATCACCACTCCGAACACGGCCTTGCTGGCGAGAAATGGCGCCGCAGATCCCGCAATGTCCGACAGCGCTCGAGCGTGTGCTGGCGCAATTCACGGTAGAGATCGCTCATCGCGCTGCCGGCAATGAACAGCAGAAACATTCCGGAGAACCCTATCAGCAGATACGAAAACACGCCGCTGATGGCGTCGCTCTGCGAGCCGCCGGCTTTGGCCGGTGCGGCGCTGGTCGATGCGTCAGCCGGCGGTTCCTTTTCATAACTCACCAGCGGCGGGTTGATGTAATTCTTGTATTCGGCGTCATCATCAGTTTGACGCCCGTGCGTTCAATGAAAAAGAAGGCTTGGTGGTAATCCCCTCTGCCTTCCAGCCCCGTCCGCCATTCGGGAATCTTGGACCTGAAGTTGTGCGATATCGCGTTCATCCCCGTTGCCACCGCGCCGAGCAGTTCCTCCAACACGGCCGGATTGACTGATTCCGCCGGGTTCTTGATCAGTTCCAGGCTGACCGGTTCGCGCGCCCTGAGATAATTGCTCATGAAGTTCTCCGGGATGATCAGCACCGCGCTGATTTTGTCGGCATCGATCTCGCGCATCGCCGCTTCGCGCCCCATAAACAATGGGTCAAAATGCCGGCCGCCTTGAGCTTGGTTGGTCACGCCGCGCAGCAAATCGCCCAACAGCGACTTGTCCTCGTCCACCACCGCGAACCGGATGCGTCCCAGCGCCCCGCTGTCGGCATGCCGCCGAATATCAGGCCGACGAGCAGGGTCATGGACAGCGGCACAATGAGATTGATGATCCAGGGAAGCGGATTCCGCACCGCGTGACGAAGGTCTTTGGCGAGAAGCACGCGCAGCATTTTATTCCCTCAGTTCGCGCCCGGTGAGTTGCAGAAACACATCATTCAGGCTGGGCCGCTTGAGCGTGACGTTTTCCGCCCGCACCGGAAGATCGAGCAAATCCTTCAGGCACTCGGACGGATCCCGCGCGCCAATGGCCGCGACGACCAATTGCCGCTCCGTTTTCTGGATGACCCGAAAACGCTGGTGAAAACCCTCCCATGCGTCCGGTGAAGCGCTTTTGAAATCCGCTTCCAGCACGAACACACGGTCACCGCCCAGCCGTTCCTGCAATTGACTCAACGTCCCTTCCGCCAGCAACCGCCCGTGATCAATGATGCCGATGCGCTGGCAAAGCATCTCCGCCTCCTCCAGATAATGCGTCGTGTAAAGAATCCCCGTGCCGGCCGCGCAGCAGGTTGCGGATGAATTCGAGAATATTCAGCCGCGCCTGCGGATCAATGCCCACCGTCGGCTCATCCAGCAGCAGCAATTGCGGACGATGCAGCAGCGCGCAACCGAGATTGATGCGGCGCTTCATGCCGCCGGAATAAGTGCTTCACCGCGTCCTTCGCGCGATCCGCCAGCGTGAGTGCCTCGAGCAATTCCGTCGCGCGCGGCTCTGGCCTCGCGCGAACTCAGACCCGCCATGCCGCCCCCAGAATTCCAGGTTCTCGCGCCCGCTCAATTCCTCATAAATCGCCAGTTCCTGCGGCACCACGCCCATGATGCGTTTGGCTTTCTGCGGATCAGACCAGAAGGCCGCGCCCGCGACGAAGACCTCGCCGGCGTCGGGCTTGAGCAGGCCGCAGATCATCGAGATGGTGGTCGTCTTGCCCGCGCCATTGGGACCGAGCAGACCGTAAATTTCGCCGGGCCGCACCTCCAGGCTGACGGAATCCACGGCGCGAATCGTGCCGAATGTTTTGGAAAGATTTTCAACCTTGAGCAAGCTCATGCCCGCGATGGTAAGCAGACATGACAACTTGACAAGCAACGATTGCGCAACAAACGAGGTTCTTCTTAATTCTTACTTCTTAATTCTTCCTTCATTCGTGCTTCCCCGGCGATAGCCTTGCAAATCGAGCGTGACATGCGCGTAACCGATTTTCTTCAGCGCTTCCGCCACGCGGCTGAAGGCATCGCCGCTTAAAAACTTGGGCATCTCATCCACACCAACTTCGATGCGGGCCAGATGCAGCGTGGTCCCCTGCCCTTGCAACTCGTGATGGCGCACGCGCAAATCATAAAAACCCAGATCGCGCAGGACATATTCCGCCTGCTCAATCATGCTCAATTTCTCCGGCGTGACAGCCTCGCCGTAAGGCACGCGGGAACTCAGGCAGGCCATCTGCGGTTTGTCCGCCGTGGGCAGGCCAAGCTGCGCGGACAAGGCGCGAATTTCGCTCTTGGTCAATCCGGCCTCCTTCAACGGCGCGCGCACCTCGAACTCTCCAGCCGCTTTTGCCCCGGGCCGGTGATCGCCCGCGTCGCTGGCATTTTCGCCGTAGGCGATGACGGCAAACTTTTCATTTTGAGCCAGCGGGGCCAATTGAGTGAAAAGTTCGTGCTTGCAAAAGTAACAGCGATTATTTGGATTGGCTAGATAGTCGGGATTGTCAAACTCCTGCGTCTCAATGACCCGCAACGGAATCGCAAACTGTTTGGCAACCGCCACCGCCTCCTCCAATTCGCGCCGAGGCAGGCTGGGTGAATCCGCCAGCACCGCGAGGGATTTTTCGCCCAGCACCTGATGCGCCACATAAGCCAGAAAAGCCGAATCCACTCCGCCGGAATAAGCCACCAGGCAAGAACCGTAGGAGCGCAGCACATTTTGGAGTTGTTCGAGCTTGTTCAACGACACCGCCGCAACGTGCCATCAGAGCCGCGCAAAGTCCAGTTATTGAACACTGGCAAACCATTTTGTTTTCGGACAATCTATGGCCTTGAATAAATTTTCGCTCAATTCCAGTCTGGTTGTCCGGTTCCTTGCCGCGGCTTTGGGGGGAGTTCTGCTCAGCGCGTCCTTTCCGGCCATCGGGATGGCATGGGCTGCCTGGATCGCGCCGGGATTGATTCTCTTCAGCGGTGTCGGGGCCAGGAGCGGCCAGGCGTTTCGGATTGGTTTTGTGGCGGGCCTGGTTCATTTTCTGAGTTCGCTTTACTGGCTGCTGAACATGCCTTTCACATGGCATGGCATTCCCGTTGCGCCGGCGGCCGGCTGGCTGGCTTTAAGCGTGTATTGCGCGCTCTATCCCGCCGTATGGGTTTGGCTATGCTGGATAATTTTCCCGCGAAGTTGCGGCGCGCCGGAGCAATTCCACGCAACGGGCTGGCTGCGGCGACTGGCTTGGGCTTTTGCGGCGGGGGCGATTTGGACCGCCCTGGAATTCGCGCGCGGGAAAATGTTGACCGGCTTCCCGTGGAATTTCGTCGGCGCATCGCAATACCAATTGCTGCCCCTGATTCAAGTCGCGGCCATTACCGGCATATACGGCGTTTCCTTTTTAGTTGTCTGGACTTCCGTTTCGATTGGCAGCGCAATCCTGGACCTGGCACGGCGGCCCTTGGCGCAAAGTTTATGGGCGGTCGCGGGATTGCCTCTGCTCGCTGTGGCTAGCGTGGCGAGTTTTGGCGCGGGCAAACTGGCATCCGTTCCAGCGCCGGCCAAAGAGTTGAAAGTGGCCCTGGTCCAGCCCGACATTCCGCAAACGTTGATTTGGGACCCCACAGGGGACAGGACGCGTTTCCAAACCGTGCTTGACCTTTCAGAGCGGGCGCTGGCCTCCAACCCCCGGCTTTTGCTTTGGCCTGAATCCGCCGTGCCTGACCTGACTCCTGAAATCCAGCAGGCGATTGCCCAACTGGTTCGCAGCCACGAGACATGGTTGGTTTTTTGCGCCGGCACTGCCGAACCCGCAGCCACCGGCACAAGCGATTACTTTAACAGCGCCCTGCTCTGTAATCCGGATGGCGTGCTTGAAAGCATCTATCACAAACGCCGACTGGTCATTTTCGGCGAATACATTCCACTGGTTCGCTGGCTCCCATTTTTGAAATGGCTGACGCCCATCGGCGGCGAAATTACTCCGGGAGATCGCCCGGTCGAATTCGAGATCAAGAATCCTTCGGCCAAAATGTCCGTCCTTATATGCTTTGAAGATATGTTCGCACAGGAGGCGCGGGAGCATGTCGGTCCGGACACCGATTTTCTGGTCAATCTGACTGATGACGGCTGGTTTGGTCATGGCTCCGAGCAATGGCAGCAGGCCGCCAGCGGCATATTTCGCGCGGTCGAAAACGGCGTCCCGCTGCTGCGCTGCACCAATGACGGGCTGACCTGCTGGGCCGACGCCCAGGGCCGTGTGCGCCATTTTCAAGACGCCTCGGGCAATGTGTATGGCCCCGGTTTTATCATTGCCCAAATCCCCTTGCGCGCGCCGGGTGATCGCCGCCAGACATTCTATAACCGGCATGGGGACTGGTTCCCTGCCAGTTGCTCTGGAATTGGCCTCGGATGGCTGGCCGCGACATTCTGGAGCCGCAGAAGGTCAAACAGATTGCCGTCCAATGCGCCGGATGAGACTGTCCATAATTGAGCTAAATTGTCCACAATTGGGACGGCACTCCGGCGGTTTCCGGCGGAAGCCCCGGCCAATACCCCGTGCTTATAAATGGCACATCCCCTGCTTGATGAGAGAGTATGTTGTTAGTTTATGAGAGTGACTATTGATTACATACGGTTCCAAGTGATTCCGCCGGTATCCTTCGGACTTTTTTTGGCCGTCGAAGGAATTGTTCTTTATGGGTTGTATCGGGCGATTGTTACACCGTAAACAAGACCGAGTCCCGCGGCCTTAACAAAGGCCGACACCTGCCGGAATAGCCAATTCAAAAGCCGGCGCGAATAAACCCGCGCCGGCCTTTTTCTTTTTGAATGGCGGTTTCTGGTTTCTAATCTTAATCTTAATCCCAGTTGCACTAAAGAGAGTAAGATTAGGAGCGGCTGCCCAAAAATGAATTGTCTGGACCTGACCTTGCCCACGCCCGCAGCCAATCTGGCTTGTGACGAAGCGTTGCTGGATGCCTGCGAGGAGCAGGCGGGCGGCGAGGTTCTGAGATTCTGGGAACCTCGTGATTATTTCGTCGTTGTCGGCTACTCCAACCACGTCGCGCTGGAGGTCAATGGGGCGGCCTGCCTGCGGGAAAAAGTGGGCGTGTATCGGCGTTGCACCGGCGGCGGAACTGTTTTGCAGGGGCCGGGATGCCTCAATTATTCGCTCATCCTCAAGATGGATGGAAACGACGCGCTGCAAAACATCGCCGCAGCCAATCGCCACATCATGGGGCGGCACAGGGATGCCTTGAGCGCGCTTTTGGGCCGGCCCGTGCAGGTGCAAGGCCATACGGACCTTTCGCTGGCCGGACTGAAATTCTCCGGCAACGCCCAGCGGCGCAAACGCCATGCGCTGATTTTTCACGGGACATTCCTCCTGCGCTTCAATCTCAGCCTGATGGAAAAATTTCTGCCCATGCCCTCCCGCCAGCCGGACTACCGGGAGGGACGTCCGCACGGGCTGTTTCTGACGAACCTGCCCGCGCCCGCCGAGGCTGTTAAGAACGCCTTGCGCCAAACTTGGTCAGCCGGGGCTGCCCTGAATGTTGTGCCGGATTACCAGCGGCTGATCGCGGAAAAGTATTCGCGGGATGACTGGAACTTGAAGTTTTAACTGATTTGCCGTGAAAAATGGCAAGAACCGCCAGATATGGGTGATAGGTCTGGAAAACCCGTAACAGGTTCTTCGCTGTTTTCAGTGGAATTAGGTTTGCGGCAGGCGGAGCTTGCCGGCCACGAAGTAGAGCATGGTGATGAGGTAGGTGCCTGATCGGTAGCCCCGGGCCTTGCGTTTGGTCGCGCTAAAGACGCTGTTTAATCCCTCCATGAACGCGTTGGTGATTCCCCACTTCCAGTGAGCCAGGATTCCTTCCAAATGGTTCTCGACCATTTTGGCCAGCGTCAGCATCGAAGCAAAGAGGCCGAACTTGTAGAAACGAGCCACCCAACGCACCCAGCGACACCACACTTTGAACCGATGCCATGCCGTCGCGACATTGGCCGAGCGATAGATGTCCTGCAGCACCAGCCGCATTTGATACGCCTTGGCGGTGCATAGGTTTTTGTCTGTGATTTTGGCCAGGCGCGCTTGTTCTTTGTCCGTCAGGTTCTCCGGGTTTTTACGCCACAGCCATTGACTCTGGCGCAACGCGTCCCTGGCCTCTGCGCCCCCGACGCGCACTTCTCTCCACCGCACCTCGTCCACCGCTGCATTGGCATTTAAAATCACATGAAACTTGTCGAAGACCACTTGGGCGTTGTGGCAGTTCTCCGCCACTCCGGCTTGATAGGCCTTGCTCATGTCCATGCTCGCCTGGGTGATGGCGTGCCGATGGCCATTGTGTTTTTCCAGTGCCTCCACGAATCTCAGCCAGGTTTCCCGGTCTCTGCCCTCGGTGGCAAACAGCACCCGTTTGCACACCAGGTCAGCGAACACACTGATGTATTCCCGGCCCTTGCGCACGCACATCTCATCGACGCCCACACAACACACCTGGCTGAAGTCCGCCTCGGCATAGGCCTCATCAACTTGCCGGAACAGCAGGCGCCACATCCGTGTATCGGTCTCCCCCATCAGTTCAGCCGCCTTGCTCACCGGCATCTCGCGCATGAGCAGCAGCGCGAACGCTTCAAACTCCTTGGTGAAGTGCATGCTCAACCCTTCCCAGGGCGGGCGCACCCGAAAGACATGGCCGCACTGGCGGCACTTGCCGCGCGGCAACCGGCAGATGATCTCACAGCGATATTGGAAGACATTGAGATGGCGCCAGACCAGCACTTCGGTATGGTCATAGCAAAAAACCAACCCGCCGTCTTGGGGACAGCGGGCTGCCTCCCATAGCGCTGGCCTTTCCCGGATCTCCAAAAAGATCGTGCCACTTTCTCGCTCAAAGCGGCTCTCGGTCACTTCCCAGTTCAAACCCAATCCCAGTAGTTCATGAAATAGTTTTTCAGGTGTCATGCCCAGAGCCTACACCTCTATTCCACCGAAAACAGCGAAGAACCCGGCAACACGGCAACAAGTGTTGATAGTCAACGACTTAGCCCGTAACATTTTGCCGCTACAGACCCGTAACAAGCCCGTTACGTTAACGATAAAGTTGGATTCTGAAGTGAATTAAGAATTAAGAAGTAAGAATTAAGAAATCTGAAAACTGGGTAAACTGCGAAATCATTTTGCCACAGAGAGCACAAAGAGCACAAAGACTGACAGATCATGGAAAACCGGGCAAGCCAACCTCTCTGCATGAAGAAGGCCAACCAGATTTTTTAACCGCGAACCACACCACCGCTGGCGGGTCCATTCGACTGCTTTTCCCTTAAACCGGACATCTCGCCCTATCGTCGCCGTTCCTTGACACGGCACGGCGTGTGCCAAAAGATGGCGCGATGCGTTCGGACGGCGCCATCAGGCATTTTGCAACCGCTTTCGCCATTGCGGTGGTTCTTTACATCGCCGGCTTTGGCTGGATTCAACATCGGCGCGTGTTCAAAGGCCCGTGGGAAATCACCTTCGCCACGGACGGCGCCGGCCGGCCATCGCTCATGATTTCCGAACCGAAGCTGCGCATCTCGCAAAAAATCGCCTTTCCCGGTCAAAAAATCGCGCCCGCCAACCTGGCGCGCGTGGAACGGTTTGACGAGGCCGTGACGAATCTGCCTTTCGGCGGGATGATTTTCCAGGACCCGACGTTTCTGCCTGGAACGGTGACCCTGCGCCTTTTCGGCCATGAAATCGAATTGCTGCCGCGCGTCTTGATTATTGACAAAAAAGAGATTCCCTGGCGCGCCGGACAGACAGTCGAGATCCCGTGAATGCGGCTTTTCCGAACAAGGCAGACGCGTCTAATTCTCGAAGCATGGAAAGCAAATCTTAATTCCTTTGCGGCTTTGCCTTGGCGTCCTTGCGTTTCGCTTTTCGGCAAAGGGGTTTGAAGCGGTGGTTCATTTCGACCCGCGACGTGACGGCGGCGACGTATCGTTCAGAACGGCGTCCGTGTCAGCGAATCGTCCCGCTTCCGCGTCAGCCATACCGCGCTTGAACGATTCGGGAAAGTGGCGGGGAGATTCGTTTTCCGGTTGCGGAAAATCCGCGTCTGGCGACTGGCACGCGCCAGCAGTTGAATCATATCGAGATTTCCCCGTTTGGCCTGCACTGGCCTGATCTGGATGAAGACCTGTCTTTTCACGGGTTGCTGGAAGGCAACCAGGGCCAGTTTCAGAAAAAAGTTAAAGTCTGACCAAGCGCGGCCAGTGGACAGAGCGGGTGGGGTGCGGCGGAAAAAATGTTGATATGCTCGAAGCCAAGAGAAAACAGAAGAGTTTAAAAAGTGTGGAATGAAACGTGGAATTACGTTTGACTTTATGTCTTTTCAGTATAGAATCCATTCATGCTCATTGATGGGCTAGGGAGAGCGGATAAAACGTTCAGAAGGTTCAAGCTACCAGCCTGAATCGCCTTAGTAACGACCCCTTGCTTCAAGGCCGCTCCTCCCGCTTTTTTATTTGGAATGTGGAAGCGACGATTCGCAATTATTTAAAGAAGGAATGCGCCAAGCTGATCTCGCGACATGAATCGGTCATCCGCCGAAATAAGCTTGACCAAAAGCATTTTGAGAAAAGGACTGGCAAGAAGGCCGGAATTCAAAACTCCTACCGACCTGAATACTGGGACTTTCACCCGCACTTTGACCCATATTACGTAAGGTCACGATTAGATTCGATTGCGCACGGTGTTGCCGAGAGCATCCGAACCGACAAGTACAAGGTCACGCCAGCATTGTGTTTTTCAATTCCGAAACCAGGTGGAGGGAAGCGCGGCGTCACGATCTTCACATTGCCTGACTCAGCGGTCGCTCATTATCTGTATCGAGAGTTGCTTAGGCGAAACGGGCACAGATTAAGCTCATATTGCTTCGCTTACAGACCAGACCGGACTGCCCATTTTGCTGTCGAACATCTTTTCAAGGCAATCCAATTGCGGAAAAGGCTGTTCATTCTTGAATACGATTTCGCTAAGTATTTCGACACTATCTCCCACAAGTACATTAAAACCCTTTTAAAACAAGAGCTGAAAGTGAGTCCCCGTGAGCAACGCTTGGCAGCAGCATTTCTTGGCTTCCGCCGTGCATCAGGACGGAAAGCCTTCCAAAAGAAAGTATTTGAACCAAATAAACGGGGAATCGCTCAAGGGAACTCCCTTTCTTTATTCTTTGCAAACGTGGCTTGTTTGGAACTTGACCGCGAGCTTGAGGCGACTGGGTCGTCCTTCGCGAGATACGCGGACGACACCATCATCCTCTGCCGCCATTATGAGCAGGCAAACCGGTGCGCCGATCTGATGCTCAGCCACGGGCGACGCTCGGCCACAGAAGTAAACGTCGAAAAGTCCGAAGGCCTGGCGCTGTTCACACCCGAGGAAAAGGCTGAAATGCGGGCAAAATCATCTTTCTTGTTCGTAACTATTCAGGTCTCAGGGGCCAGCGTGAAGCGCTGAGGGGATGAAGGGCGCGCCGTTGACGGCGCTCTGGAGCGCCTGCCAAAGGTTGCGGCCTTGTTTGCGGCAGGTGCTCAGGTAACTACGGATTCGACAAAACACCTGTGCGCCTCTGAGCGTGCGAAAGCAGCCGGAGATTTTTTGGCGCACTTTGATCATGCGAATGTCCTGCTCGGCCTGGTTGTTGGTAAAGGGCACCCGTCCATCCCAAAGGAAGGCCAGGATGCTCCATTCAAAATCCTCCAGCCGATCCAACAAATTAGCCGCCTTGCTTTGCGCGGATCGGCCCTGGCCGGAGGCCAGGCGCAGGTGCAGGTAACGTCCGCGCCGCACCACGTTGCGGTAGCGTTGCCGGGCCTGCTTGAATTGGCGCTCCTTGAGCTCCCCGCGCTTCTGCCGCCGCCGATGGAAGGACAAGAGCAAAGCACTCATCTCCCGTGCCCACACCTGGCCGTCCTCTTCCCACAGGAACTTGAGTTCCCGCAACAGATGCTCGTTGCACAGGGCGTGCTGGCATTGCTGATAGGAAAAATAGGGCTTCCAGTGATCATGCACGACCCACTGGCGGCAAGCGCCCACGATGCCCAAAGCGTCCATCGCCTCGACGCCGCGCTTGGGATGGACGCCATAACAGGTCAGCGTAGCCGTCGAGGCCACATGCAGCCAGTGGAGAGTCCCGTCCACGCGCAACCCGCTCTCATCCAGGTGAACGACCTCGGCCAGCGGCACCTGGCAGGCCAGCGCCTGCGCGAAGGAATCCAACTGTTGACAGGCGCGCTCGTTGGCCGCCACCAGCGTCGCGACACTCAACGGCTGCCCAAATAAATCATCGCACAGTTGGGCCAGCCGTTCATAAGGCAGCAACTGCTGCTGGTTCAAATACACCATCAGACTTTGAAACCGCAGTCCATATTGCACCGGAGCACCGACGCCATCGGGAAACTCCGCCCGGACGGTTTGGCCACAATGCGGACAACCTTTGATCTCAGCCCGATGTTCGGTCACCGCCAACGGACGCTTCGGCAGGTCGAACACTTGGCGGCTGGCATAGTCCAGCACTGGCTCCCGGCCCAAACCGCGCCCGCCGCATTGTGGACAGGCTTCCAGCCGGTGAACCTCAATGTGATCGGGATTTTTGATCCGCTGCAAGGTCTGGCCAGGATGACCGGGCTGGCCGCCGGGTTTGCGACCGCTGGCTCGCGCAAACTCTTGGGGCTGGGTTTGTTCAGACCGTCGCTGGAGGGTGGCTTGCCGCTGTTGGAACTGTTGCGGGCCAGTTGGGCTTCCAACTCCTGCACGCGCTGTTCCAGTTGCACCAAACGTTCCTGCAAAGCCAGGATAATATCCACCAATACTTCGGGATGGCGGCGGGCGAGGGGCAACAGTTCTTCACGCGTAAACAGCTTCATGGACACAAGACCTTTCGAAAATCGGCTTGCAGGGGATAGACCCAAACATCCTTCACCGGCGCTTGCAGAACGTGCCGGCGATCCTGCCGGGTGCGTCCCAGGGTCTGACCCGCGCCAATCCAGTTGGCCGCCCGATAACAACTGCCCCGGAACCGGCCCTGTTCCACAAACGTCTCCAACAGGGCCACCCGATGGCCATAGCGCTCCTGCCAGTCCGCCGCGATGCGCCGGGCCACCCGGCCCAAAATGTGGCTGGCCAGTTCATGCACCCGCACCCAAGGCAAAATCAAAAACCGGCTGTTGTTGGCCACCTGATGCAGTTGAGCCTGGCGCTGGCCCGCCGTCCAGCCAATGAAGGCATCCCGTCCCTGCGTCTTCCAAGCGGCGCGCCAAACAACAAACAGGCCAAATCCCGCCCCTGCCGGTCCCGCACCAGATATTTGACGTTTTGCCCGACGGCGCTGGTGTAGCCCAAGTAATGATACTGATGCAGCAACGAGTCAAAGACGGGCCACGCTTCGGGCTGCGGACCGAACTCCTGCATTTGTAGCGGCTGGAGTTCGCTGAAAGAGCCACCTATCGGATAAGTCGGGTGCGGGAGGGGCCGGATCTGTCGATGACGCATGCGGTTGGGCGAAGGGCACCGGCGCGCGGGCAGCGCGCCACCTCGTTCCTCCAGCTTGAGCAGCAGCGAGCGAGCGGCGATGTCTTTGATTTGGCCGACGTGGTTGCGCCAGTTCCAGATCTGGCACAGTTGGCGGAAGAGCCGATACTGGCTCCAATCGGGATGGTCCGCCAGCAAGCCTCGCACCTGCGCCAACTCAGCCGGTCCAACGGGCCGCCCCTGAATGATCA
>CAWFZJ010000051.1:0-22786 GCA_963820205.1 uncultured Verrucomicrobiae bacterium | reverse complement strand
CACCACCGGCGACGTGGCAGCGATTGACGAGGACGGTTTCCTGCAAATCACGGATCGCCTGAGCCGTTTCAGCAAAATCGGCGGCGAGATGGTGCCGCACATCAAGGTGGAGGAAAAACTCCACGAACTCGGCCGGCGCAACGGAACAGACGTTTGTCGTCACCGGCGTGCCGGACGAGAAAAAGGGCGAACGCCTGGTGGTGCTGCACAAGCTGGCGGACGGCCAATTGCCGGCCTGCCTCGAAAAACTTTCCCAGTGCGACCTGCCGAATTTGTGGAAGCCGCGCGCCGACCAGTTCTTCCGCGTGGACACCTTCCCCCAGCTCGGCACGGGCAAACTGGACCTGCGCCAGGTGCGCGAAATCGCGATGAAATCCTCGACCGGAACCTGAAACGACCGCCATGCAGAACATTGTCATTGACCAGCCCTACCGTTTCGTGCCGCCGCACCGCGGCCGGTTCTGGTACGCGTTTTTTGGCCCCTGGCTGCCGCGTTATTTGAACCGGAGCCACGGCATCGAATCCGTTGAATGCCGCGGCACGGAACACCTGCGGCGCTCGCTCGACGCCGGCCACGGCATTCTCCTCACCTCGAACCATTGCCGCCCCAGCGACCCGATGACACTCGGGATGTTGTCGCTCAATGTGCGGCAGCCGTTCTTTACCATGGCGAGCTGGCACTTGTTCCGGCAGAGCCGCTTTCAAACCTGGGTGCTCCCGCGCATCGGCGCCTTCAGCGTTTACCGCGAAGGCCTGGACCGCGAAGCCTTGAAGACCGCCATCGGGATTCTCAGCCGCGCCGTACGGCCCCTGGTGCTCTTTCCCGAGGGCGTTGTCTCCCGCACGAATGACCGGCTGAACAACCTGATGGAAGGCACGGCCTTCATCGCCCACACCGCCGCCAAACAACGCGCCGCCGCCACGCCGCCGGGGCAGGTGGTCGTCCATCCCATCGTCATCCGCTATCTTTTTCGCGGCGACCTCGATGCCACGCTCACGCCGGTGCTGGATGAAATTGAAGCGCGTTTTTCGTGGCGTCTGCAGCCCGGATGCCGGCTGCGCGAAAGGATCAACCGGGTCGGCGAAGCGCTGCTCTGCCTCAAGGAACTGGAATACCTCGGCCGGTCGCAGACCGGCGAAGTGCCGGAACGCCTCGACCGCCTGATCAACCGCCTGCTCCAGCCGCTGGAAAAGGAATGGCTCAAGGGCGAAGGCGAGGGCGACGTCGTGGCGCGGGTAAAAAAACTGCGCATGGCCATCCTGCCGGAACTGATCAGCGGTGAAATTGACGAGGCCGAACGCGCCCGCCGCTGGAGTCAACTGGCCGATCTCTACCTCGCCCAGCAGCTCTCCTGTTATCCGCCGGACTACATCCGCTCGCGGCCCACGCCCGAGCGCCTGCTGGAAACCGTCGAGCGCTTTGAAGAAGACCTGACCGACCGCACGCGCATCCACCGGCCGCTCCACGCCATCATCGAAGTCGGCGAGGCGCTGCCCGTCAGCCCGGTGCGCGAGCGCGGCGGCGGCCCGGACCCGTTGATGGAAAAAATCCGCCGGCAAATGGAGACGCTGCTCGAACGGAGCGGGAAGGAAACGACGCCCCTCGCGGAGAATTCACCATGAACAACCCGAAACCGGAACTTCCCCCGACACCGGCCGCAGCTCCGTCGCCGTGGTGGTTTCGCTTGATTTTGGTTGTCCTGGGACTGGCAGCCTGGTTCTGGACCCAGTCGCTCATCGGCCAGCGGGCGATTTCCGGGCAGGCCATCGGCGATGAGCTGCATGTCCTGACCGCGCCGGCGCACCAGTATCTGCTCGAACACCCGCGCGCGGCGAACGGACTGCTCATCGCCAGCTCGGCGTTCATTGACCTGTTCGCGCTTTTTCTGCTGGGCCGCGCCATCTTCGGGACCACCTTCCGCCCGTTCATCGGCCTGCTGATGCTTTTTGCCCTGCGGCAGATTTGCCAGGCGCTTTGCGCCCTGCCGCCGCCGGAAGGAATGATCTGGCACAATCCGGGTTTCCCTTCGCTGGTGGTGACCTACGGTGTGGCCAACGACCTTTTCTTTTCCGGGCACACGGCCATCGCCGTGTTCGGCGCGGTCGAACTGGCGCGCCTGGGCCGCCGCTGGCTGGGCGTCCTCGGCTTTGGCATCGCCCTGTTCGAGGTGGCGGCGGTCCTGACGCTGCGGGCGCATTACACGATGGACATGTTCACCGGCGCCGTCACCGCCTTGCTGGCCGCCGGTGTCGCCGCAAATCTCCCCGTGGTGCGACCGCGCCCTGGCCGGGTTGACGGGACGAAAATTGGTTTAATGGGGGGGCACGCGCAAAGCCTGCAATTTTTGCCTCGGCTCCGGCATTTCGGGTTTCAAGCGCCCCGCGATGGTAAATTGTTCAATGGCCTCTTCACGTCGCCCCAAAAGCACAAAATGGATGCCCAAGTCATAGTGAGCCAGGAAGAAACCCGGGCAATCCGCAGGGCTTCCCGATATTCTTTTTCTGCTTCAGCAAATCGTCCGGCGTGATCGAGGACGGTGCCAAGTGTGCAGCGAACATTCGCTGCAAAGGTGTCATTCGGAACGATGGCCAATGCTTCCCGATAATTCTTGATCGCTTCATCCAGCTTGTCCGCATGTGCCAGATGGTCTCCGAGCATGATGCGGGCAACGACATTATTCGTCGTTACGGCCAGGGCATGTCGGAACAGGGTTTCGTCGTTCCGCCAATAATTCAATTGCGTTCTGGACTGGCAGGCGGCGGCAACCAGAATAACTCCGGCTGCAACATGCATGGCCGTCCTGGGAAATTTCAGGCCCTGGAGAATTTGAAATGCCCCCCACGAAGCCATGATAAAAATCCCGATGAGCGGCACATAAGCGTAACGGTCGGCCATGGATTGGCCTCCCACCTGAATCACCCCGATCACGGGAATCAGCGTGCCCAGAAACCAAAACCAGCCGGTGCCAAGGTATCGGTATTTTTCACCCGATCGTATCACGACGAAGCTCGCCGCCAGAATGAAAACTGCCGCCGCCACGGTTGCCACAGGCGGCCAGTAACCGGGATGCGGATAATAAATGGCGAGGTTCACCGGCCAGCACGTTTTGCCAAGATACCGGAGGTAGGACACAAAGGCGTTTTCTATCCGCCCGCCCAGTGGCAAGCCGTCCATGAATCTCATCGCCGGGCCTTGTTGCTGGACCATAATGGTCACGGCACACGACAGTCCGCTGAGGATAAAAAAGGGCGCCTTTTCCCAAGCCAGGCCCGGCAATCGCATCCGCCATTCCCGGATCGAGGTCATCCGCCACCTTCCCCACGGCCAGTCATCCAGAGCAACAAAACAAAGGGCAGGGTGACGAGCATCGGCTTGCTCATTAGTCCGAGGGCAAACAACAACAACGCCAGCCAGTAATAACCGGATGCGGGAAGCCGGAGGCCGGAAACCTGTTTTTTACCTTTTGACTGCTGGACAAACCGCGCATAGGCGAAAACCGCCAGCAACCAGAAGCAGGTGCTCAGGACGTTCTTCCGCTCGGCAATCCAGGCCACCGACTCGACATTCAACGGATGCAGGGCAAACAATCCGGCCACGAACAGGGACCGCCACCTGGCGCCGGTCAGGTGTTGCAGCAGCAGAAAAAGCAGGACGCTGTTGATCGCGTGCAGGAGAATGTTGGTGAAGTGTGGGACGCTGGGATCAAGCGTGCCGGCAATCGTGGCGTCCAGCATGAAAGAGAGCATGGTCAATGGGTGCCAGTTGCTGACCACCACCGAACGGAAGGCCCACAACACTCCATCCCGTCCCAGTCCGGCCTGAACGTGCTGGTTTTGCTCGAAATATTTCAGGTCATCATAACGGCTGAAACCAAACCGGATCGCCGGCGAGTACAACCAGAAAACAACCGCCGCCAGCATCAAGCAAAGGCAGGCCGGATTGGCGGCCATCTGGATAAAAGCCGGCCCGCTGGTATCGCGCCGCCGGCCCGGCGAAATTTTTGATTGCGCTGACTCCATTATTGGGTCCGTGTTTGGCGGGGCATGATTGGATGCATGTTCCGAAAAATAAATGTGCCCGGTCAGGTTGTCACGTTCGCACTTTCATTGGGCGGTCCGGATGAAGGGAAAAGCGGGCGTTTGGAGATTTCTATGTTCTTTGAGTTCTTTCGCGGCCATTCCCATTGCGCTTTTAAGGTTCACCTGGCTGAAGCCGGGTGCTGATGAGCGGCGCTCAAATCACATTCGAGGGCGGAATTTCAGTTGAGCCATAAATGCGTTTGGCGCAGGATGCGGCGGCTCGTGGTGGCGATGGGAAAATCTCAAATCACAACGGAGCCTTTTTACTAATGCTACCGTACTTTACATTTGGTAGAACCAAACGTAAAACGGATGCAACCATCTGGTATGCACTTAATATCACCTTTCTTTACCGCGCCTGCGGCCTGCACCGACGGAAAATTGAATCGGAAATGCGCTTGCCTCCCGGCCCAAAATGTGGGATTATCCCACCATGACCGTAACCGCTGACAGCAAAAGACGGGTCGTCATGCCCGGCGCCCGGCCCGGCGACGTGTTTGCCTGTGAGGACGAAGGCAACGGGCATTTCCTGCTGGTGCGCCTGAACAAACCTGCTCCCCCGAAGAAAAAGACCCGGGCGCAGGTGATGGCCGCAATCAAGGCGAGTAAAATGAAACCGATGATGTCTTGGGAAGAACTGCGGGCGATGACCAGGGAACCATGATTCTGTTCGACACCAATGTCATCATTGACATTTTGGACAAAGACGAAGCCCATCATTCATGGGCCGTTAAACAGCTTGCTTCCGCTGTTCTTGGTGAGGGTGTGGTCGTAAGCGCGGTTACCGTGGCGGAACTTTGCGCGGGTGACTGGCATCCCGAAGAGGTTAAATCCGACCTGCACAATTGGGGTGTGCAGATTGCGGATATACCTGCCGCGTCAGCGGCGGTTTGCGGCAGGGCCTATCGCCGGTATGTCACCGCGCGGCGGGACTCCGGCGGCAGTGCGCCGCCCAAAATGCCGCTGCCGGATTTCTTCATCGGCGCGCAGGCGGAAATCATGGGATGGAAGATTGCCACCCGCGACCAGCAACGCTTCAAAAAATATTTTCCGGCGGTTGAACTGATCACTCCACGGACAGATTGACCTGGTGCCGGAAGCGGCCTGACAGTCGGAATTCAACGCCAAGGCGCAAAGATTTTTCCGGAGCGCGGCTGTGTCCCGCCGAGCGGGACCAGCCGCAGCACATTGAAAGGCTTTTCGGCATCAGGCATATTTCAGCAGGCTGGTTTTGGGAACTGCTGCGGCTGGTCTTCGACACAGCCGCGCTCCGTTTTGGCGGAAGTCGGGTGCTGATGAGCGGCGCTCAATTCACATTCGAGAGTCGAATTTCAGTTGAGCCATTAATGCGTTGGGCGCAGGATGCGGCTGTTCGTGGCGGCGATGGAAAAAACCGATAATTGAAAATTGTTTGGACTGACGCCTTTTCGCCTTCGAAGTGGCAGTGTGGGACTGACAACTACGGTCAGTTTAACCCGCCTCCTTCCACTTCGCCTACTCTACCGGTTTATTTTTTTCGGGGGCGGATCGCATAAGCAAGAAAAAAACAAGGAAGAGACACACATAAAAAAAGCAATTCACGAAGATTAGGCGCAGCCCAACTCAACTTAAACCCCTGCGCTACATGAAATATGGCAAGTGGCAACACCGCCAAACCTACAAAAAAATCGGCCGCTCCTTCCCGACTAAAAATTGAGTATATGAAAAATGCATTCCACCAAAAAAAACAACCTATCACAATCATTACAACACCAACGATAGCGTATGGAATATCCAAATGATACGAATGCAGCTTTAACCAGCCTGCGCTCAACTCCAGCACGATGAGAACAAACACAAATACAATAACGCACCATACAATCACAGTGCGTTCCAATTTTGATTTGATGGCCATAAAAAGTAGAAAAAGGGTAATTGATAATTACCCCATCTCAACCACAACTTCGTTCTCCGGTTTCATTTTGGAGACGGGGACCAGGTTGCCTTGAATCGGCTGGCCGTTGAGCGTGATTTGTTTCACGCCTTTCTGGACGCCGGCGCGGTTCACCACCTTGATGTTTACCGTCTTGTTCCGGAACCGGCGCGTGGCCGAAAATCCCTTCCACGCGGCGGGGATGCAAGGATCAATGCGCAGGCCGTCGTGGTCGGGCCGGATGCCCAGGATGTATTGGGTCGCGGCATAGTACGCCCAGGTGGCGGCGCCGGTCAGCCAGGGGACGCGCGAGGCGCCGGTGCGTTTGCTGAAAATGCTGTGGGTGTATTGCGAATAGACGTACGGCTCGCTGCCGCGGATCTCGGCCTTTTCGTTGTACGAAGCCGGCATGGAGCTGCGGAAGTATTTGAACGCACGGTCGCCGTGGCCGAGCATCGTTTCCGCCATCACCACCCAGCCCTGCGTGTGGTTGAAAATGCCGCAGTTCTCCTTGACGCCCTTGTTGAACACAATCGAGCGGATTTCCGCGCAGGGCATGTTCTCGTACGGCGGCGCGCACAGCATCAGGCCGTAATCGGTGGCGAGCTTTTCATTCACCGATTCCATCGCCTGCTCGGCGCGCTTGGCATCGGCGTGGCCGCTGATGACGCCCCAGGATTGCGTGTTGAGATAAATCTGGCCGTGTTTGTTTTCCTTGGAGCCGATTTTCTCGCCGGTTTTTTTGTAGGCGCGGACGTACCATTTGCCGTCCCAGCCGGATTTGTCGAGCTTGCGGTCAATGATGGCGAGTTCCTTTTTCGCCCATTTGATTTCGGCGGCCTTGCCGAGCATCTCGCAAATCTCGATATAGACCGTCAGGCCGTAACGCACTTGCAGGGCCACAAAAACCGAGGTGCCCTTGGTGCCCAGCCGCAGGCAATCGTTCCAGTCGGCGAACAGGCCGCTGGGCAGGCCGTGCTGACCCGTGCGTTTGAGATTAAATTCAATGGCCCGGCGCAGATGGCCGAGCACGGTCGCCTTGCCCTTGTCGGCGTAGGGCAGGACCTTGTTGTAAAAGCCGGTGTCGCCCGTTTCCTTGACGTAGGCGGGAATGGCGTTGAACAGCCAAAGGCAGTCGTCGGAGCGGTATTCGTCTTCCGGGGGCATCTTTTCCTTGCCCGGCTTGTGCGTGAAGGCCATGACGATGGGCATGGCGCCGCCGCTGGAGCCTTGCCCGGTGATCATCAGTTCGAGCCGTTGTTTCGCCTCGGACGGGATGACGTGCATGACGCCCATGAAATCCTGGACAGTGTCGCGGTAGCCCAGCCCGTCGCGTTCGCCGCTGTAGATGAGGCTGGCCATTCTCGACCACGCGAAGGTCATGAGGCAGTTGAACGGGCTCCACATGTTCATCATGCTGTTGAACTGCGGGTCCGGTGTATAGACGCTCAATCCCTCGATGCGGTTGTGCCAGTATTGGCGGAGCTTTTCAAACTCGGCCTTGACCTTGGCGATGTCGCCGAACTGTTTGACGGTGCGTTTGCCTTCGACCGCCGCCTTGCCGACGCCCATCAGCACGACCAGTTCCCTCGATTCGCCCGGTTCGAGCTCGACGTCAATCTGGATGGAGCCGCAGCCGTCGTCGCCAAAGGCCTTGGAGCCGGTGCACCGGCCTTTTTCAACCACCATGGGATTGGCATAGCTGCGATACGGGGTGATGAACACGTCGCGATCGGTGTCGAAGCCGGCGATGTCGCCGCCCAGGAACGCCAGGAACGAGCGGTTGACCTGGTCGCTGATGAGGACGGAGCTGCCGTAGTCAATGATGCCGTCCACGAAATCCATTTTCACAATGCCGTGCGAGTATTGCAGGTTGAGGAAGTCGTTGAAGACATGCCCGGAGTTGGGGTACTCGACGAAGGTGAACAGGCTCAGTTTTCGTTTGACCGCATCCCGGTTCGTGACCTTCAGGAGCCAGCACTCGAAACGTTTGCCCAACGGAACGAAATAGGTGGTTTCCGTTTCAATCTTTGAATACTTGGAATTGATGACGGTATAGGCGGTGCCGTGGCGGCAGGTGGTTTTGTATTGGTCGAGCGGTTTGCCGACAGGCTGCCAGGCGTTGGACCAGTAATCGCCGGATTCCTGGTCGCGGAGGTAGATGTACCGGCCCGGCTGGTCGGTCGGGACGTCGTCGAACCGCAGCCGCATGAGACGTCCCTGCGCCGCCGACATGTGGAAGCTGTAGCCGCCACCGTTGTTGGTGATGATGGCGCCGTATTCCTTGGAGCCGAGATAATTGGCCCAGGACCGCGGCGTATCGGGCCGCTCGATTACATATTCCTTCGCTTGATCGTCAAAATATCCGAATCGCATAATTCTGTTTCTTCAGTGATTGGTTGTAATGGTTAAACTTGACCCCGGCGCGCCTCGAGCTTCAGCCGGATTTCCTCGCAAATCTTTTTGGTCAGCGGCACCTGCAAAATAAAGGCTATCACCAGGAGCATCCCGACAATGGGGACGGCGGCCAGCATGATGCGAATCCGGAGAATCGTCTCGGGCGCCCCCGCCTGTAGAGCCGCATTGCCGCCAACGCTGCTGATAACATATCCCGCCAACAACCCTCCCAACGCGTTGCCCAGTTTGAGAATATACGTTCCGCAGGAGGTGAAAGAACCCTCGCGCCGTTTGCCGGTATGAAGCTCGTCGTAATCAATGACGTCGGCACAGATTGAACCATACAGCATCCAAAGGCCCGAGGCGGTAAGCCCCGTCAGCCCGGAGGCGACGGTTTGCAGCCACAGGATATGCGGGGTGTATAGATACCAGGTGCCGGCGTAAGAGATTATGCCGATAGAGGCGGTAACAATCAGCGCATTGCGCTTGCCCAAATAATACGCAACCCGGTTGAGGATGGGGGCGCCGACCAGCCCGCCGATCATGAACGCCAGGCCCATCCAGAAATTCCAGTCGTTACCGAGCCCCTGATTGCCGGCGCAGACATAATAGACGGTTGCGTAATAGCCCAGCGTGCCCAGCATGCTCGTGCCAAGGTTGAACGAAGCGCCCACGAGCAGCATGAACAGGAACGGCCGGCAGGTAAGAGTTTCATAGAGGGCGCTTTTCAGCGAGATGTGCTCCTGGCCTTTCACCACGAGTTTTTCGTAATAACGCTCCTTGACCCGCAGGAAAATGATGATGGCAAAAACCGCCATGACGACGCCGAGAATGCAGCTATAGACCTGCATCCCGCGCAGGACGTTGTGCTTGTCGGTCCCGGGGATGAGGAAACACGCGAGATTCGTAAATCGCAGCGCGTAAAACGTGGCCACCTCGAAGACCTTCTGCATCGCGCTCCGGTAGGTCATGATTGAAGTCCGTTCCTCGTAATCGGGGGTTAGCTCGTTCGCCAGGCTGTTAAACGGCACGGTGAAGGCGCTGAAGACGGGGATGTAAATCATGTTCGAGAAAATCATGAACCAGAAGATCGCCGATATGCCGAGAAAGCTCTTGTCCGCCCAGGAATGCGAGACGCAAAACAAGATCGGCAGCCCCAGGCCGCATAAAATGCCGGCGATTAAAATGAAGGGGCGCCGGCGGCCGAATCTGGTCCGGACGTTGTCCGATATCCAGCCCATCCACGGGTCGGAAAACGCGTCATAAAGACGGATGAGCGTCATCGCCAGGCCGACCCACTTGGCGTCAACCCCCAGATAGATGCTGAACACCGCGAAGCCAACGCTCGGGTACAACCAAAGCCCCCACATGTCCAAGGCGGTTCCGAGGCCATAGGCCATTTTGGTAAGAACCGGGATGCGATCCCGGACGATCTGGCCGGCATTATTTGCAGTGGTTTCCTGTGACATCTGCGATCCTTTTTTTGGAACGGGTTTTGGGTTGGTTTGGATGCGATTAAACTTCCGAGTTCTTCTTGATGTAATTGATCAACTTGTCCACCTGCGTGAACGCGAGGGCCGTGCAGGTGTCGGCGGCGCCGTAATAAATGGCGATCCGGCCCGTGTCGGCGTCGTACAGGTTCGCGCAGGGGAACGTCACGTTCGGCACGAAGCCGGTTGTCTCATACGGCTTCTCCGGCGTGAGCAGATAATCGCGCGTCCGATACAACACCTTCCAGGGTTTGTTGATGTCCAGAATCGCCGCGCCGAAGCTATAAACGAAGCCGTTGCACGTTCCGGAAACTCCATGATAGAACAGCAGCCAGCCTTCCGTGGTCTCGATGGGAATCGGGCCGGCGCCGATTTTTGTGCCCTGCCACCAGCCGCTCCCGCCCCGGCTCATGACGTGCCGGTGATTGCCCCAATAAATCAGGTCGGGGCTTTCGCTCATGTAAATGTCGCCGAACGGCGTGTGGGCGCTGTCGCTGGGCCGGCTCAACAGCAGATACTTGCCGTTGATTTTGCGCGGGAACAGAACGCCGTTCCGGTTAAACGGCATTAGCGGATTCGGCATGCGGATGAACGTCTTGAAATCCGTGGTCCGGCCCAGGCCGATGGACGCGCCGTGCATGTCATCGCACCAGACGATGTAGCTGGTTCCGTCAATCCGGACGAATCTCGGATCGTAACCGTAGCTGATGGGATTGGGTTTCCCCTTTTCGTCAACCCAGTTTATCGGGTCGGGCCCGATTTTCCATTGGATGGCGTCCTTGCTCCTGCCGAAGAACAGCGTCGCCCGCCCGTTTTTCTGGTCGGCGCGGAAGACGCCGACGAATTCATTTTTATGCGGCAGGACCGCGCTGTTGTAAATGCGCGCCGCCTTGGGGATCGGGTTCCAGCTCAGGATGGGATTGCCGCTGTATCGCCACAGCACGTCGCCGCAATCTTCAGGTTTGTCTTCCCAAGGGATGTTGGGCAGTGATTCGCCGATAATGGTCTTTTTCATTGTTTTTGTTTTTTGCCGTTAAATGGAAAACGGAATCAGTTTATATGGAGCCTGCCCGGAACGTCGAGGAGAACAAAATCGGCGCACCGACCCTGTTTTTCTCCCTCTCTTCCCCAAAGGAGGAGAGGGCCGGGGGTGAGGAGCCGTTGTTTTTAAGTATCAAGTCCCCTCGCCCCGGCCCTCTCCCCGCTCAGGCGGGGCGAGGGAGTTGGGACAGAGCCGAGATGCATTCCCTGTTGGACGCGCAGTGCCCATCTCGGCCATCGCGTTAATTGCATCGGCTACGCCGTCGCCGCGCCGGCTTCGCTCGCCTTGCGCCGTTCGTCAAGGTCGGCCTTGATCTTTTTCATGGTCGGTTCATCCAATTTGTAGAACAGAAGAACGACCAGTGAAACCAATCCAATCGCAAAGGGGATGACACTCATCATCGCCTTCAAACCATTCTGGACGTTCACGTTCTGCTCCACATTGGCCACAAATCCGGTTTGCGAAAGGATCACACCCGCGATCACGCTGCCGACCGTCCAGCCAATTTTGTTCGACATGATGGAGGCCGAGAACACCAGCCCGGTGGCCCGGCGTCCGGTTTTCCATTCGGAATAATCGGCGGTATCGGCGTACAAAACCCACAACAGCGCGGAAATGGGGCCGCCCGTCAGTGAGCCAATGGTCTGAAAGACAAAAATCAAAAGCAGGTTTTGCGGTTTCAAGAAAAAGAATGCGCCCGTGCAAATCAGGGCGGTAATGAAAAGAATGATCAGCGCGTTCTTTCGCCCGCAGACTTTCGCGAACCACGGAACCAGGATGACTCCCAATATGGCCATCGCCTGCCCGATGGTGTTGAAGGCGGAGGCCAGCACTTCAAAACCGTATTTGTGGGTGGTGCCGAAGAGGTTCACTTCCTGTTCGCCGATGTAATACTTGAAATAGTGGGTGGTCACGCTCAGGCGGATGCAGACAAACAGGATGAAAAGAATCGTCGCCGCAAACAGCAGCAGCCAGGGCACGTTCTGGGTCAGGTCCCCCAAGTCCCGGGCGATGGAAGTTTTTTCCTTGGCGATCGGGGTGATGCGTTCGTGGGTGGAAAAGAAAGTGATCAAAAAGAGGATGACCGCCGCCACGCCGTAAATCATCAGCGTCATATGCCAGCCCTTCTGGGGGTCGGCGCCGTCGTGCCCGAAATACCGGGCCAGCGGCAGGGCCGTTGCGGACACGATGAAACCGCCCACATACGCGCCGATGAATTTGAAGGACGAGGCGCTCGTTCGTTCGACCGGGTCTCCGCTGATGACGCCCAGCATGGCCGTGTAGGGAATGTTGATGGCCGAATACATGAACATGAAAAAAACAAACGTGACATAGGCGTAAACGATCTTCGCCGTGCCACCAAAAGCCGGTGTGGTAAATGCCAGCACCGCCGAAACCGCCAGCGGAACCGCCATCCAGAGCAAATAAGGCCGGAACTTGCCCCACCGGGTGCTGGTCCGGTCGGCGGTCATGCCGATGACCACGTCAAAAAACGCGTCCAGCAAGCGGGAAACCCCGATCATGACTCCGGCGGCGGCGGCGGCCATGCCGAACACATCGGTGTAAAAGAAAAGCAGATACAGCGTGATGGTCTGCCAGAACAGGCAGGACGCCAGGTCGCCAAAGCCATAAACGGCTCTTTCCAATACCGGACATTTCTGGTTTTCGTTGCTCATCGGTTCCTCGCTGGATTTTTGGGGTTTTTCGTTGTCGGGCTGGATTTTTTGGGAATAGCGAAAGCTTTGCGTTTTGATGTTACGCGGCCAAGTGGGAATTGGTTCTGCCCGTTCGCATGGCCGCCAGTGTATCCGGGCAACCCGCCCGGTCGAGCGAAAAAATAGCGCAGCACCGGAGCGCGGCTGTCCCAGCCGCAGCGGCCAGGTCACAAAATGAGCGCACGAAATTTCAGTGATTCTGAGCAGGCGCGCGCTGCGGGTAAGGACACCCGCGCCCCGCTGCTGCAAAATTGGAGCGCCGGCCTCCGGCACGGCGTGTTGCAGCCATCTTCATCGCTTCGTGCCGTGCCGGTGCTCGGCGCTCCTGCGGCGCCAAAACCTGCCTGTCCGCGTAGAATCCTGTTGGCTGTTCGCGTTCTCTCCGCTTTAATGCCGCCTCGCATGAGCATTGCATACCAGATTATTGTCTGCGGCAGCATCGTCCCGGACCCGCTCCAAACCCTGGAGCCGGCTCGCCGGGACGCCACAATTTTGGCATTTGACAACATATCGTAAATGATATATTATGAACCTGTCGCCCGGTTGTGTCCGGCTGGAAAATGGACGGTGCCCGTTCTTGGACGGCCTGGAAGAACTGCCGGCAACGGATCAGGCAAAGGTGCTGGCCTGGGCCAAACGGCTGGCCGCGCACGAAGAATTGCGCCGCCCGCCTTATGCGAAACATCTGGACGACGGCATATTTGAACTGCGGCTTTCCCTGCGGGCGGGAGAGCATCGCTCGTTCTTTTTCTATTGCCGGGGTGACCGCCTGATCTTCACGCACGGTTATGTGAAGAAGACCGACAAGACATCGCCCGCTGAAATCAACCGGGCCAAACGTATGCGAGATTACTATGAAAACTGCGAACCACCGCCGCGCGCCGGCATTGAATAACCGGGCACATGCGGACATTGACGACAGCCTGAAGCGCAAGCTGCAGAATCCAGACTTCCGCGCCGCCTACGATGCCGAGGACAAGCGCATCGAACTGGTGCTGCAAATCATCAAACTGCGGCAGCAGCGCGGCATGACGCAGGCGGACCTGGCCAAAGCCATTGGCACCCGGCAGGCCAACGTCAGCCGCCTCGAACGCTTTGACACGAACCTCACGCTGGGCACGCTGGAGAAAGTGGCGGAAGCATTGGGTGTGAAGTTGAAGATCAACCTTGTGGCAGAAACAGCAACCTGATTTATGAGCACAGCCTATCAAATTATCGTCTGCGGCAGCATCGTTCCCGATCCGCTGCAAACGCTTGAACCCGTCGCGTCGCCCACCGGACCCGCTTTGAAAAATGAAATGATGCTGCCCGCCATCCTCGACCCGTGGGCCAGCCACGCGCTTTACGAGGCGGCCAACCTGACAAAAAATTCACCCGGCTCCAAAGTCTGGCTCGTCAGCCTCGGCCCCAAAGCCAAGCTCCAGCAGGTGATGATGACCGTCGCGCAAAAGGTGCCGTTTGAACTCGTCGCGCTCGACGGCCCGGCCAGCGGCTTCACCGAGGCCGCGGAAGTCGCCGCCGCCCTCGCCGATGCCATCTCGGCCATCCCCGGTCTCGACAAATCCAGGCTGCTCGTGTTCGGCGGCTGGGAATCCGCGTCGCGCGGCGCGGGAGCGACGATGCAGATGGTCGGCGAACGCCTCGGCATCACCGACCAGTTCCAGGGCGTGGATGAACTGAAAATCGCCGCCGACGGTTCGCTCGAAATTCTGGAGCGCATCGAGGGCGGCAAACACCAGATTTCGAAGTGCGCCGGCGCGCCCGCACTGCTCGGCTGGGCCACTGGCAATCTGCCGGAACCGAAAAACAATCCGCAAGTGGGCATGGTGAACATGCGCACCGTGATGCCCGCATTGCAAAAGGCCAAGCCAACGAAGCTGGCTGGCGAAGGATTGAGCTTCGCAAGCGTCGCGTTGCCGAAACAATTGCGCGAAACCAAGATCGTGAAGGATAAATCAGCCGACGACATCGCGAAGGAAATCGTCGAGTGGATTAAGAAATGAGACGCGGATTACACGGATTAACACGAATTTATTGAAGCAAATGGAAACAATTTTAATTCCCGCCCGCACCGAAGCTGGCAGCAAGTTGGAGTTCAAGCTTCAGCTTGTTCGGTGCTCGTCTCGGTTGCCGCAGCAGCAAGCTAAAGCTTGAATTCCAACTTTTAATTTATGGAAACCATTTTGCTACTCGCCCACACCGAAGCCGATGGCTCGCTCGCCAAATCCGCCCGCGAAGCGTTGCACGCGGCCCGCACCTTGAATAAATCGCTCGCCGGCTCCAGCCTCGTCGTGGGCCTCGTCGGCGAAAACGTCCAGGCGGCCGCGGATTCCATCGCCGCCTGCCCGGCCACGAAATATTTCGGCGTGGCCGGCAAGGACTTTGCCCAGTCGCGCTACGCGTCCGACGCGGCGGCGGCGGAAGCCATTTGCAAATCGGCCCAGGCCACGATTGTCGTCGCTCCGGCGACGTCGCGCTGGGCGCGCGTGCTGCCCGGCGTCGCGCAACGCCTCGGCGGACGCGCCGACACCCATGTGACGGGCGTGGCCGATGCGGGCGGCAAGCCGGCCATCAATCGCTGGTATTACCGCCAGCGCATGGAAGCCACGCTCACCCGCGCGCAACGGCCCTGGTTCATTCTCGTTGACCCCGGCAGCCAGACCGCCTGCGAATGCGGCGCCGGCACGGCCAAGGTTGAAACGGTGACCGTGAATCTGCCCGACATCCGCCAAACGCACCACGGTGGTTGGCATCCGCGAGCCGAAGGCCGACGCCCAAACCATCCGGCCCGATGCGGAACTGCTGTTCGTGACCGGCGCGGGCTGGACGAAGAAACAGGCCGACGGCCAGACGCACGTGCCCGAGGCGGAAAAATTGATCCGCAATTTCCTGCAACTCGGCCGCGCGTCGCTGGGCAGCAGCAAATCGCTGGTGGACCTCGGCGGCGAAGGCCAGGCCGTGCTGTCCTTCCTGTCGCACCTGAACCAGATTGGCCAGACCGGCTCGACGCCGCGGCATGCGAAGGGATTGAGCACCTGCTGTCACGGCGAGGAACCGCACACCGTCGGCTGGCGTTTCATCAACGAACGCCGCGCCATCAGTCTGGACCCGAACTGCGGCTGGGCGCGCGGCAAAGCCGACGTGCTTTACGTGGCCGACGCCTTCGCCGTGATGGGAAAAGTTAACGAGTTGCTGGCGGCCGGGAAGTAACCGCAGGTTTCAACGATCTGAGTCAGCCGCCGATGACGTTCACTTTGTTTCCAAGCGAAACGGCTGGCTGATATTAGCCGATCCGCTTGGTTTGCCGATTTGATCCTTTTGGAAGGCGAGTACCCCATACCCGTTTCTAATCAGTGCGATCTTTCTGTCTGGAACATCGACGAGACAGATCTGGTTGTCGTCGAGTTGTAACAGTACCTTGTCGTCAGGCAGATGAATCACCCGATATGGTGACCAGCCTCCAAAGGGTATGCCATATGCTATCCGAACTGTGCGTGATCCATTACGCCCCCACATTCCAACGTCAGGCCAGTTCGCCCATCCGAATCTCCAATTGCTGTTCGTAGCGGTACCCACCTGAAACGGGGCCATGCCCCAACCACCGTATTGGCTTGTCCGATATGCTTCGCTCGGGTGCGATCTGGCGTGTCGACGAGATATGCGGAAGCAGCACCACGGTCTGCCGCTTCTCAAGGACTGCTGCCAGATCCCAATAATTGCTGTCGGCTTGGGATTCCTTGAGTTCAAGGTGATCCTCCCAGTGATTCGTCGAATTCAGCTCTGCAACCTTGGTGTCGGTAAAACTTCCCAACTCCGAGCGGTAAACATTGCCATCCGAGCATGCAATGAAGAACATTACCACCCCGCGTGGCGCAGAAATTTGGCCGGGTAAAACGACGCTCATGTTGGTGTAGAGCGACGTGCCACTCAGCAGCCAATATCCGCCAAAAAGCAACACGTAGGAGGCTGACTGAACCAGAACCGATCCTTTGATACTGCCCGTGAACCAGCGTTGTGTTCCCCGGAAACACAACGCAACAAAAGGCCATTCGACGAGCAATGTCAGCAAATACGATGCAGCAATCAGCAGCCACGTGACGCGCAGACCGGAGTAGATGTCGGTCGCAAACCGGTTAAAGAGAAAAGACATCAGCATTATTCCAACCCACGCCGAGAGGTAATTGGCCGGAATAAGAAACCCGACACATCGCCGTTTACTCAGCCCAAAGAAACGTGCCAAGAGCCATCCTTCGAACAATCCGATGATCGCATTCCCAATAAACAAATGAAAGGCACCGCCCCAAACCAAAGGCGTACCGGCGTCTGCGAGGACCGATAATGGCCAGAGAATCATGGCTGCACTGGCGATGCGTATCGTGCGTCTATGGCTCATTTGTCGAACAGTATTATTCGGACAAACTCACTTTGTCATTGATGTCTTTTGCCGGGAAAAGCCAAAGTCCGAAAGCCTTGTCCCTTCCCGCCAGCCAGACTTCGCGGGCATGATGCGCCCCGGCCATGACCAGTCAACCCCTTTTGATGGCGTTCTGGCGAACGTTGTAGTGTCGGCGCTGTGCGCCGATTTCGAGGCACAGCCTCGACGCTACACGCTTTGCAGAGGTTCCCTTTTGGTTTGTCAGCGGCTGGCTCCATTCGTTGCACCGTCTGGTTCGGATACGGCTGCAATGCGTGCAGTCACTTCGCGGTTGCTTCGGTTGTTCCAGAATCCGGCCACCGCCTCCGCAGTCTGAAGCATCTCTATGTGGAAGCGGTCTGGCTCTTCAAAGAACGGAAAATGTGCCGATTTTTCGAACCACACAATCCGCTTGAGTGGAGCGTCGAGCCGGTCCAGATATTGCACTGCGAGTTCCGATGGGGTGTTGAGATCGCGCCGTCCCAGAAAGAAGAATACCGGCACATCTATCTTACGAATCTCTCCTTCCAAAGGCTTGGGCGCGACATCGTACTTCATCTCACACCCAACGAGATCCGCCCCTTTTTTCACGTTTAGCGCATCGCGAAGAGTGTATTCCGGAGCAGCCAGTCCAGTCCTCAGGATCGGCCAAAAGCTTCTGGACGCGTACAACTCCCCTCCGCAGTGAAACAGATCATCCTCAGTGATTTCTCTGGACGCATCCGCAGCTCGGGCTTGAAGCGCCGAATCACCAGCTTCTTTTGCTGCCTGGCGCAGGAACGCACGTCGCAACGCATCAACTTCATCACGGGTTCCGGCAACTTGCCCCATCCCGATGAAGGCCGAGTAGCACTCCGGGTGTGCCTGGACGGCCAACAGCCCCAGATAGCTCCCCCATGAATGGCCCACGAGGTAGATTCGCTGTTGACCAAAACGCGCCCGCAGACTCTGGGTAAGTTCATAAGTGTCAGCGAGGGTCTGGCTGACGCTCACGCCGGTCTTTTGAGACCACGCGGCAAACGACTTACCGGCTCCCCGCCGGTCCCAATGCACAACCACAAAGTCACGCTCAAGCTCCCGCTGGAATGCATGGCCGAGAAACATCGCGGGCATTCCCGGACCTCCATGCAGGAACAGCAGAACAGGTTTGGTCCGATCGTGGCCTCGGATAAGAATCCACTGCTGGACTCCCCCGATCTCCTGTTGCTCCAGAGAACTGATGCTTCGGGGAGAATCGATCCCCGGGGTGCGACCCCGGAAGGCAACGAGTTCGAGAACCACGCCGCCGAGGCCAAGAATAACAATGACGGCAAAGCCGAGCAGAGCGGATCGAAGTCGTATTCTCATGTTAATTGCTCCCGGGCCGGGCGTTGTGCCCTCATCGCTGCCGAAAAGTAATATTCAAACAAACTCACTTTGTCATTTGATGTCTTTTACCGGGAAAAGCCAAAGTCCGAAAGCCTTGATCCCTTCCCGCTAGCCTGATTTCGCGGGCATGATGCGCCCCGGCCATGACCAGTCAACCCCTTTTGGTTTGTCCGCGGCGCCGGAGCGCGGCGTTCACGCCGCTTCATCGCCCAAAACGAGAACAGGCATCGGCTTTTCAACATTCCCCGTTGTCGGATGACGAAGCGGGCTGAAGCCCGCGCGCCTTTGGTTTGTTTGCAACCGGCACATTTCAACTGTCCCCGATTCCGGTAGGGCAAAGCTGCCGCTTTGCCTTGGCCGAAGTGCCGGCAATGGGACAAATCCAAAACATCGCTTTGCTCGTTTTGTGGAAAAGTTTGGGCGTCGCGGCACCGCCCTACCAGGAATTGGAGCGCCGGTCTCCGACCCGGCGTGTTTCCAGGAAAATTAACATCGCACCGGATTGGAGATCGGCGCTCCGACAGCCGTGTCAGCGGTCATCCTGCCGGACTCGTTTCGGGATTCGTCTTTCGGGCTTGGGTATGCGAAGTTGTTATGCCCGTAACCAACCGGGCAAAGGGTTCGTCCAATCTCTTGGTTGTGATTTCGGTCACGGCAATGCAAGGGAGGCAACGGATTCGCAACTCCGCCTGACGCCATGAAAGCATCAGCAATACCAGTGCTTGTCCTGACGGCTGCCCTGATGGGAGCGGTTGCCGCCCGGGCGCAGACCAGCCCGTACGAAAGCCCGGCCAAGCCGGCGCCGGAAGGCGAAATTGACCAGCTCGTTTTCAACCGGCTGAAACAACTGGACCTCCAGCCGGCCAATCTCTGTTCCGACGCGGTGTTTGTCCGGCGCGCCTACCTGGACGTGATTGGCACCCAGCCGGCCGCGCGCGAAGCCAGCAGCTTCATCCTGAACCGCGACCCGGACAAGCGCGCCAAGCTCATTGACCAGCTTCTGGCGCGCGATGAATTTGCGGATTACTGGGCGATGAAATGGAGCGACCTGCTCCGGGTGAAGGCGGAGTTCCCCATTGATTTGTGGCCCAACGCGGCGCAGGCCTATTACCACTGGATCCGGAGCGCCATCGCGGCGAACCAGCCCTACGACCAGTTCGTGCGCGACCTGCTCACGGCCAGCGGCAGCAATTTCGAGGTCGGCCAGGCCAATTTTTATCGCGCCATGCAGAACCGCGACCCGAAAGGCATCGCGCAAGCGGTGGCGCTGACGTTCATGGGCGAACGCGCCGACAAATGGCCCAAGGAAAAACTGGCAGGCATGGCGGCGTTTTTCTCGCAGGTCAGCATCAAAACCACGGCGGAATGGAAGGAGGAAATCGTGTTCTGGAATCCCGCCTCGACGAACGCGCAGACCACGGCGACGTTTCCTGACGGCACCACGGTCAAGCTTTCATCCGACCGCGACCCGCGCGAAGTGTTTGCCGACTGGCTGATGGACCCGAAGAATCCCTGGTTCGCGCGCAACATTGTGAACCGCGCCTGGTTCTGGCTGCTGGGCCGCGGCATCATCCAGGAGCCGGACGACATCCGGCCCGACAACCCGCCGGTTAATCCCGAACTGCTGGCGTATCTGGAAAAGGAATTCGTCGCGTCGCATTACGATTTGAAGCACCTCTACCGGCTGATCTTGAACTCGCAGACCTACCAGTTGTCGTCCATTCCCCGGAGCAACAAACCGGAGGCCGCGGCCAATTTCGCCTTTTACCCGTTGCGCCAGCTCGACGCGGAGGTGCTGTCGGATGCCTTGTGCGAGATTACCGGCACGACGGAGAAATATTCCAGTTCGATCCCGGAGCCGTTCACATTCATTCCGGAAAAGGAACGCTCGATTGCGCTGCCGGACGGAAGCATCACCAGTGACTTCCTGGAAATGTTCGGCCGTCCGCCACGCGACACCGGCCTGGAATCGGAGCGCAACGACACCCCCACCGCTTCCCAGCGGCTGCATCTGCTGAATTCGAGCCACATCCAGCAAAAAATTGAGCAGAGCGGGAAGTTCAAGTACCTGATCAAGACCCTGAACAATCCCCGCGACGTGGTCACCGCATTTTATCTCGCGATTTTCTCGCGGTTTCCGACGGAGAACGAACTACAGGTTGCAGTGGGGCATTTTCCGACCGATGGTAAAGACAACCGGGCGGCGGCGCTGGATGTCGCGTGGGCTTTGATCAACAGCGAGGAATTTCTCTATCGCCACTGAACCAAACCGGTTTGCCTATGAGCACAAAATATTTTGATTTTGAAAAACAACGGCCCCGCATCAGCCGGCGCGAGGCCATCCGCCGCGCCCTGTTCGCCACGAGCGGGCTGGTGCTGGCGCAGCACCTTTCCTTCCGCGCGTTTGCCGCCTCGCCCACCGCCCGCGCCAAGGCCGTCATTCAAATCTGGATGTGGGGCGGCCCGTCGCACACGGATATTTTTGATCCCAAGCCGGAGGCGGGCTACGATTATTGCGGGCCGCTGAAAACGCCGATTGAGACCAACGTTTCCGGCCTCCGCATCTGCGAACTGCTGCCGCTGCTGGCGAAGCAGGCCGACAAATATTCCGTCATCCGCAGCATGACCCACGGCAACTTTGCCCACGAAACGGCGTCCTATATCGTGCAAACCGGGCGGCAGCCGGGCGGACGGCTGGTGTACCCGTGTGTGGGCGCGGTGGTGTCGCTGACAAAAGGCTACGAGGCCGGTTACAAAGGATTGATTCCGCCTTACGTCGTGCTGACGGAGCCGCAGGGACGTTTTGACGAGGCGGGTTTTTTGGGTTCGCGCTTCAAGCCGTTCGCGACCGGCGGTGATCCAGCCAAAACGCCGTTTGCGGTGGAAGGCGTTGTCGCTCCGGGCATCACTGAAGAACATCAGAAAGACCGGCGCGAACTGCTGCACCGGCTCGACACACTCGCGCAGGCGATGCCCGCCGATCCGCAAATCGCGGCGGCCACGCAGGCGGAAAACCGGGCGTACGACATGATCCTTGGCGACGGGGCGAAAGTGTTTGATCTGTCGCAGGAAAAACCGGAATTGCGCGACCGTTACGGCAAAAACAAATTTGGCCAGTCGTGCCTCGTGGCGCGGCGGCTCGTTGAACGCGGCATTCCTTACGTGACGATCAACTACGGCGGCTGGGACACACACAAGGATAATTTCGTAACGATGCGCCGGCAGTTGCCGGAAATGGACAAGGGAATGGCGACGTTGCTACAGGATTTGTCCGAACGCGGCCTGCTCGACAGCACCATCGTCTGGTGGGGCGGCGAATTTGGCCGCACGCCGAAAGTCCAGTGGGAAGCGCCGGGGAACGGCGGGCGCAATCATTGGGGCAAGGTGTTTTCCGCCCTGCTGGCCGGCGGCGGATTCAAGGGCGGCCACGTCATCGGCGCTTCGGATGCAAAAGGCGAGGAGGTGAAGGACCGCCCGGTTTATCCGGTGGATCTCATCGGCAGCATCTATGCCCAACTGGGCATCGAAGCCACGACGAAACTGCCGAATCCCGAGGGCATGCCCACGTTTGTCATGCCCGGCGTGGATGACGGCATCAAGTCTGCCGGGCTGCTGAAGGAAATCATGCCGTCATGAACCTGAAAAAAACAGTTGAAACCACGGATGAACACGGATGGACACGGAGTATTGTCGGTAGGGCGCGGCACTTCGTGTGCGCCGTTTGTGAAATTGCATGTGACGGCACACACGGGCGACAAAGATTTAGACTGCGGTGGCAGAGCGCTTCGGTTACACCGCTTTCCCAACGGCCGGTTACTTCCCAAAGCGGCGTGGCGCTTCGCTTCCCGCCGCAGTCCGAAATCTGCGGTTGCGGCGCAAGCCGCGCTGGGTTTATCCGCGTTCGTCCGCGGTTGATGCTTTTTCTGTTGGTACTGTTCGTGTCGCTCGCCCAGCTCAAAACGCCCCGCACATCGGCTATGTTTATCCGGCGGGCGGACGGCAGGGCGCGGTGTTTCTGGTAACGGTGGGCGGGCAATTCCCTTCCGGCATCACCAATTTCGCCGTGGTCATGGATGGCGACTTGGCGCACGCGAAAGTCGTCGCTTACCACCGCCCGCTGAAGCCCATGGAACAGCAGGCGATGAAGGAGGAGTTGAACCGGTTTCAGGAAAAGCGGAAAAGCGGCGAGCGGCTCACCGAGACCGAGCTGGCCAGGCTGGAAGAATTCAAGCGCCTGCTCACGCAGTTCGGTCGGCGGCCCGCCAACCCGGCCATCAGCGAATTCATCACGCTGCAACTCACCCTGGCCACCAACCTCGCGCCCGGCGACCATGGGATTCGCGTGCGGACTTTGGGCGGCTTGTCCAA
>CAWFZJ010000050.1:0-23135 GCA_963820205.1 uncultured Verrucomicrobiae bacterium | reverse complement strand
CGGCAGATCCGTTTTGTTCAACACCCGCGCCGGTTCGTAAACGTCGCCGGCCTGCGCCAGTTTTTGGAAATCCGTGTGAAAACCCCAGCGTTCATCCACCTGAATCCCCCGGTTCTCTTCGTTTTTTTTCTTTTTCACCGGTTTGTCCGGCGTCATCTTTTCGTCCTTTGGTTGCGCCGAGGTTGCGGAATTGGTTTCGTCCTCGTCATAATGGCGAAATTCATATGAGTCGGTTTGCGGGAAAAACGTGATGACCAGCCGGCCGCCGCGGGCCAGAAACCTTTCGATCTCGTGAAATGAATCCTTGGGCATCCAGCCCCATTCGTAGCGCGACGCGGCAAGGTGCAGGTAAACCGTGCGCGGCTCCTCCGGCAGGCGGTCCGAGGCGCTGAAATCGCGGCGCGCGGAAACGCCGGGCACCCGGCCGAGGCTTTCGTATAACGCCATTGTGCCGAGCGGGTCGGAACGCAACGATGAATACGCCGGATAAACGTCCCCCACCTCGAACCGGAGCTGGAAAAGCTGGACGATGCCAAAGGCGAACACCGCCGCACAGCCGAGCAGGAGAATGAGGGGGAAATATTTTTTCATCCGGCGGCCTTCATCCTTTCCACCCCGGCGGCGAACCGGTCCACCAGATCATGGTCAGCCTCGTGCGTGCCGTACCAGATGCGCTCAAACGACAGCAGGTTGTCGCTGAAAACCGACAGCAAATCGGGAAACGAATGTCCCCGCCGGCGCAGTTCGCGTTCGTAATCGCGGTTGGACTTGAACCGCGCGATGCTGATCAGGTTGCGCGCGGCCAGGTGCGAAAGGCTGGCCAGGTAGAACGCGCGCATGGCCAGGCGAAACTCGCCGCGTTCGAGCAGTTCGTGGGCCAGCTTCATCCAGCCGTCCTCCGGCAACTGGCCGGCATGCACGTTTTCATCAGCCATGTCCGGCGACGGCTGGATCGGTTCGCCGGCGATGGCGGCCGGCGACCGGCGGTCACGCCAGGCGCGATAAAGGAAGACCGCCAGCGCGGCCAGCAGCACGGCTACCAACCCGTAAAGCAAAATCTGCAACGTCATGATCCAGCCGTAACCGGAGCCGCCTGAAACGGAATCCGGGTGCCTGCGCGGGAACAGTTTTTCAAGGACGTCCAACAGCCAGTCCCAGGCCGCCTTCACCCACTTGCGAATCATGTCCCCGGCCTTTTCCAGAAACCTGCCGATCACGCCTTTTTCGGATTCCGGCTCGGCGATTTTCTCGCGGGGCATCCGCCAGGTGTATTTGCTTTCGCGGATGGTCTGGTTGATGGCGCGGTCCAGGTCCGCCGGCGAGACCGGCGACGAAACCGGCTGGCTGGCCGGCCGTGTGGCGGGCGGCGCGTTGGCCGCCCTGGCCGGGGCCGCGCCCAGAAGCAAAAGCAAAAGCGCCAGCGTGGCGGCCACGGAGGGCGAAGAAACGGCGCAGGCATTCAGTTCCGCCCGCAAATCCTCGCCGGATTTCAGCGACTCGCCGTAAAAACAGCGCAGGGCATAGAGGGTTTTCAAAATCGGGTCCACGCACAGGTAGGTCAGGGCGGCCATCCCGGCAAAAAAAGTTGTGTTCAACAGGCTGAACGGGCTCCGGGTGAAAACCGATTCGATGCCGAACAGCATTTTGATCAAATGCGGCAGCATCAAGCCCGTCACCACCCAGTTCAGAAACACATAAAAACCGAACCCGGCCATGATGGCCAGAACCAGATGGTTTTGTCCCGGCCAGAGAGTAGCCTGCTTCCAGGATTTTTTTAAAAGGGCTGCCGTCCCGTCGGAACTGCCGGTGTCCAGCGCGGTGGCATTCTGGTAAAACGCATAGGCCCAGGCCGCCGGCAGCATGGGGATGAGCGAAAGCGGAAGCACGAACAGGCCGGACGATTGCACAATGGCCTGCGTCAAAAATATGCGCCCGCAGCGGCGGACGTTCCAGTGCGGCGCCGGTTCAGCGGCGAGGCGCGCCCGCAGCCGCCGCGCAAAAATGACCTGCCAGAACTTCATCCAAAGAAACAACCCGGTCACGCCCAGCGCGGAGTCAGCCAGATGCTGGCTCGCGAACGGGCTGCGGCTCATGTCCGCCCAGAAATAAAGCAGCCCCAGCACAAACGGAATCGCGCCCAGATAATAAACCGCCAGGGTGGCGGCCGGCGCGGTTCGCAGCAGATGTGTGGCCTCTTCGATGAGGTCGAAGGCCATCTTGCCTTGTTGTCGTCCAGCGCGTTTCATTGAAAAATTTGGGAACACATCCAACCACCAACGGTCAACATCGAACATCCAATGAGCGCGTGAAGGTCTGGCCATGGGATGTTGAGCGTTGGATGTTCGATGTTCGATGTTCATTCCTTGTCCAGCCAGGGGACCCGCCAGACGGTTCCTTCGTGGAACGACGTTGGCACTTTCAATAAAGCTTCACCAATCAAAAAAAAGAAAAACCAGGCGGTTAAAACGCCGATGGCGCACTGGGCGAAACGCAGGATTTGCGCGAACGCCGGCCGCTGCATCAGCTTTCGGCGCGTCAATTTTTTCAGGCAGGCGGCGCAGACCACGCGGTCTTCATGTTCGGTGATGCACTCGCGGCAGAAACATTGTCCGCACTCCGGGCAGCGGGCCACGGCTTCGCGGAGGGCATGGTTGAAACAACGCTGGTGGGCCAGATTTTGCATGGTTCAGCGCGGGGTTGATTCAAGCCGGGCGGGGCGGCGCATGGGGGTTGTCCGCGGCCGGAGACGGAGGCGCGGTGCTGCCGGGGACGACGGAACCGCCGGCAAACGACTGTGCCAGCCCTTGCATGCGCGCGGAGAGTTCCCCGGGTGGGAGCTGGCTGCCTTGGGCGGCGGTGATGAGCGGCCGGATCCGGTCGAGCACCTTGCGCGCGCGGCGCACCCGGCTGAGGGAAGGCAGTTCCTCGGTCTGCACAGCCGTGCGCAGATAACAGGTGCAGGTCGGTCCGAGCATATTGTTGATCAACAACGGCACGGCGAAGACGGCGCCAAAAATAATCCAGGCGACAATCACCGCCCCATCTTTTCTCGGGAGCGAGAACAGGGCGTTCGCCAGGCCGGCCAGGCAAATCACAATCGGCACGAGCAGCACGCCATTCAAAACCGCGCGGCGTTTGGTGGCGACAATGGTAACGGCCTGGATGTCGCGAAAGTAAAACCGTTTGTAGCTTTCCGTGTAACCACTGGAGTCAATGCAAAGCAAATGGTCCCGGCCCAGCCACAGGCAGGAGCGGGACACGGAAACGGCGCCAAAGGCCGTCCGGGACCGGGCGCGGGTCAATCGCTGATATTCTTTTTCAGGCATGGGTCAGAAACGGTGACGGGTGGCCAAGACGAAAAAAAGCAAACCCCACCCGGCCATTTGCATCAAGGCCAGGACAATGGCGGCGACGCAACGGATTTTGGTCCGATGCACGATGCTGCGGGGCGCGTTCCAATAGCGGATGGCCACAAACAAGGCCACCGGTGCGGTGACGATGGTGAAATAAAAAATCAGCATCGGATAAACCGCCAACGACAGGGCAATGCCGTCGTAAAGCGTGCGCTGATCTTCCAGGCTTTTGATTTTGCCCTTGGTTTTTCCCGTTTCCAGGCAGGCCGGACAGAAATGCTGTCCGTTGAGTTCGCAGTCACACAAGGCGCAGAGGAAACGGCCGCAACCCTGGCAGGGCAGGACCGCCTTCTTTTGCGGATGATAAAAGCAACTGGACTCGCCTTCGACCATGATGGTTTCGCCGCTTTGACCCGGATTGAAGCGGCGAAACAAGGCGGGAAAAACTTCGACCCGCAGGGGCACGCCGCAAGCCGGGCAGGGCGACAATTCGGGCTGGTTGAAAACCCCGTCCAACAGCCAGGCCTGGCATTGGGGGCATTGAACCAGCGACGTGTTCATGGGTTATTTAAAAACCACGCGCGTGTTGCAAATGCGATCATGCAAAGCGCGTTTCTGGCCGTCAAAGGCGGCCATGATGAAACCGATCATACAAACCATGTAGCTGAGAATTTTTCCAAAATACCGGCCAAAGGCGCGCGCATACGAAACCCGCCCGCCATCCGCCGTCACCACTTTGATTTTACAGGCCATTTTGCCCAGCGTTGCCCCATACTTGCCGATGAGCACCACCTCGTAGGAAATGCCGATGGCCAGTTGAATGGCCATCAAAACCAGTTGCAACACCAGGGCGCCCTTGGGTTTCACTCCGATGGCCTGACTCGCGCTCAGTCCGGCAATCATTCCGATGCAGACATTCACCGCGCCCAGAATCAGGCCGTCCAGGAAGACCGCGGCAAAGCGCGTCCAAAATCCGGCGTAATTCAACTCGCCGGTGTTCAATTGCGCGCCTTCGGCGAGTTTTTGCATGAAGACCGGTTTGCAACCGGCGCACACCCGGGCATTGCCGTAAGGAATGGTTTCGTCCAAGGGAAAGACTTTGCCGCATTCGGCGCAAACCGCTTCCGCCGTTTCCCCGGAAGCCGGGCTGGGACTGCCGGCGGGCGGCAAACCGGATGGGGGCGGCCCGCCTCCGGCTTCCCGCTGGGACATCCATCCCGCCATGCCTTCGCGCCAAACCAGCGTGTCGGGCTGGATTTTCCCGCTGCGCACCAGTTCCTCAAACTGCGCGTCATTCACCGGGCCGGTTTGTTGTCCTTGATCAACGTAATACCAGTTCATGTTTGGGTTTTGAAGATGCGTTAATTTGGTCGGCGGCTGCTCGATATGGTTTGCGGGGAAAATGCAGATATAAGGTGGAAATGGCAAAATAAATCTGTCAGCAGCAATCCAAACCGCCGGCACGACGGGCGGTGGCGGATGTGAAAATGTTCAAAGAATTAGTCGTCCCGGATTGTCTTGAAGTGGCGCGGACGGTTGCGGATCTGGCTGGTTCTGAAAAATTCTGAGCGACCATATTTCGGAGGCGATTCAATACTGTTCCCTCGACCGCCAGTTGGGTCATCGTTTGCCGCCAATTGATTTGACTTGCGCAAAATAGCGGCGACTTTGAATATCCTTGATCTATATGCCACACCAACGTCCTTCTCCCTTGAACGGTTCACTCCCAAAAATCGGCATTCGCCCGACCATTGACGGCCGCCGCCAGGGCGTCCGCGAGTCCCTGGAGGGCCAGGTGATGAACATGGCGAAGACCGCCGCGAAATTCCTTTCCGCCAATCTGCGTTATCCCAATGGCCGGCACGTCCAATGCGTCATCGCCGACACTTGCATCGGCGGCGTGGCCGAGGCGTCGGCCTGCGCCGAAAAATTTGCGCGCGAGGGCGTCGGCGTCTCACTCACCGTCACACCGTGCTGGTGTTATGGCAGCGAGACGATGGACATGGACCCGCTGATGCCGAAGGCCGTCTGGGGTTACAACGGCACCGAACGGCCTGGCGCGGTTTATCTGGCCGCCGTGCTCGCCGCCCACAATCAGAAAGGTTTGCCCGCCTTCAGCATTTACGGCCATGACGTGCAGGATGCCGGGGACGGCTCCATCCCCGCCGACGTGCAGGAAAAACTGCTCCGCTTCGCCCGGGCCGGTCTCGCCGTCGCCCTCATGCGCGGCAAAAGCTACCTCTCGCTCGGCGGCGTTTCCATGGGCATCGCCGGGTCCATCGTGGACCAGTCGTTCTTCGAGAATTACCTCGGCATGCGCGTCGAATGCGTGGACATGAGCGAGCTGACCCGGCGCATCGAGGAAAAAATTTACGACGAAAAGGAATTCAAGAAAGCCCAGGCCTGGACGCGCAAGAATTGTCCGGAAGGCAAGGACCGGAATCCCGCAAAAAAACAGCGCGACGCCGCGCGCAAGGATTGGGAATGGGAAATCGCGGTCAAAATGACGCTCATCGCCCGCGACCTGATGCAGGGCAACCCGCGCCTGGCGGAACTCGGCTTCGGCGAGGAGGCGCTGGGCCACAACGCCATCGTCGGCGGTTTCCAGGGCCAGCGCCACTGGACCGACCATTACCCGAACGGCGATTTCATGGAGGCGATCCTCAACTCGTCATTCGATTGGAACGGCATCCGTCCGCCCGTCATCATGGCCACCGAGAACGACGCGCTCAACGGCGCGTGCATGCTCATGGGTTATCTGCTCACGAACACGGCGCAGATTTTCGCCGACGTGCGCACCTACTGGAGTCCTGAAGCCGTCAAGCGCGTCACCGGCGCCAAGCTGACCGGCGCCGCCGCCAACGGATTGTTGCATCTCATCAATTCCGGTTCGGCCACGCTCGACGGCACGGGCCGGCAGGAGCGCGACGGCAAACCGGCGATGAAATCATTCTGGGAAATCACCAAGGCCGAGGCGGAAGCGTGCCTCAAAGCTACGTCCTGGCCCGCGGCCGTTTACGAGTATTTCCGCGGCGGCGGATTCTCCTCGTGTTTCCTCACGCGCGGCGGCATGCCGATGACGATGTGCCGCATCAGCCTGGTCAAGGGCCTGGGCCCGGTGCTGCAAATTGCCGAAGGCTGGGCGGCGGACCTGCCCGCAAAAGTCCATCAGACGCTCGACGAACGCACCGATTCGTCCTGGCCGACCACGTGGTTCGCGCCGAACGTGACGGGCAAGGGCGCGTTCCGCGACGTGTACACGGTGATGGCCAACTGGAGCGCCAACCACGGCTCGATCAGCTACGGCCACATCGGCGCGGACCTGATCTCGCTCGCGTCCCTGCTGCGCATCCCGGTGGCGATGCACAACGTGGCCGAGGAACAAATTTTCCGGCCCAGCACCTGGAGTCTGTGCGGCGCCCTGGAACCGCAGGCCGCCGATTATCGCGCCTGCACGACCTTCGGCCCGCTCTACGGCTGAAATTGATCAATAGGTAGGGCGCGACACTTCCGCCTTCATCGAATTTCGGCGGGACAAGCCGTGCGCGCCGTCTTTGGTGTGCGTGCGAGCGGCACGCAGGGGACTGGTTTCCTTTCTCTTCGATGAAAACCTGCCCGCGCGGCTGTAGTTTGGTGTAACGCCCTCCCTCAACCCGGCCTTCTCCCCAAGGAGAAGGAGAATCGTTCTCTGTCCCCTTGAAATTCGCGCGACTGGATTGGCGGGCGGTCATCTGCAAAACCGGAATCAGCCAACAGCGATTTCCTCTCCTGGGGGAGAGGATAAAAGGTGAGGGCGGACGTAACCCACAAATTTATTCGTCACCTACGATTTTCCGGCGAGCGCTTTTTCCGGCCGGGGGAACGGTCTTTTCACCCGCATTTGCGCAACGAGGCCAGCCGTTGCGCGGCGGCGCGCCAAGCGGAAACGTCAGCCGGCTCGTAACGGAACGGTTGGGTGGAACGGCGGACGACTTCGCGCATTTCGGCCAGCGAACCCAGCTCGCCGCTGGCGCGCACCTGCACCAGCAGGTTGCCCATGGCCGTCGCTTCCACCGGCCCGGCGATGACCGGACGTTCGCAGGCGTTGGCCGTGAATTGATTCAGCATTCGACTTTGGGAACCGCCGCCCACGACGTGGATGACCTCGATGCGATTACCCGTTATTTCCTCAAGACCGCCCAGCAATTCGCGATACTTGAGCGCAAGGCTTTCGTACGCGCAGCGGACCAATTCGCCGGTGGTCTTCGGCACGGGTTGTTTCGTCTCGCGACAAAAATCCTGGATCGCCTTGGGCATGTCCGGCGGGTTGAAAAAGCGCGGATCATCGGGGTCCACCAGCGAGCGCAACGCCGGGGCCTTGGCGGCCAGACGCGCCAGTGCGGCGTAGGTGTGCTTCTGACCGCGCGCTTCGAACGCGCGCTTGCACTGCTGCACAAGCCACAGACCCACGATGTTTCTCGACAGCCGGTAGGTGCCGTCAACGCCGCCTTCATTGGTCAGGCCCAACTCCAGCGTGCGGGCGGACAGTGAAGCATTTTGCGCTTCCACACCCATCACCGACCAGGTGCCGGAACTGATGTAAGCCCAGTTCGTCGCGCCGGTGCGCGACGTGGGCACGCCGGCGACGGCGGAAGCTGTGTCATGCGCCGGCGGGGCGATGACCTGCACTTTGCCAAGGCCGGCCGGGCCGGCGATGGAAGGCCGGAGCGCGCCGAGTTTCGTGCCGGGCATGATTACCTTCGGAAAAATGCGCGCGGGCAGGCCGAATTTTTTAAGCATCCCGGACGCCCAGTTGCGCGTGACCGGGTTCAGGCATTGCGAGGTGGAACCGATGGTAAATTCCACCGAGCGCGAGCCGCACAACGCCCAGTGAACGAAGTCGGAAATCATCAGCAGGCCATCCGCCGCTTCGAGCACATCAGGATGAGCTTCTTTCAGCGCCAGCAACTGATAGAGGGTGTTGAGCTGCATGAACTGCAGACCGGTTTGCGCGAAAATTTCCGAACGCGGCACTTTCTTGAAGGCCTTTTCCATCATGCCATTCGTCCGGGCGTCACGGTAATGAAAGGGCTGGCTGAGCAGTTCGCCGTTCTTCGACAGCAACGCAAAATCCACGCCCCAGGTGTCGGTGCCCACCGAGACGATGTTCCGTCCGTACTTTTTGCCCGCCAGCGCCAGGCCGTTTTGGATCTCGGCCAGCAGCCGCAGCACGTCCCAGCGCAGCGTGCCCGCCAGCGGCACCGGGCCGTTTGGGAAACGATGGAGTTCTTCGAGCCATAGGGATTTGCCATTCCACACTCCGGCCATGACGCGCCCGCTTTCAGCGCCAAGATCAATGGCAAGATGGACGCGTTGGGCCATGGCGGGTTGACATGGCTCAGGCCGATTCCAGAATCATGTTCGCGTACTGGACGGTGTCGCCGGTGCGGATCAAACCGATGGCCGATGGCACGCGCTTTTTGAAATCAATGTGGGGCTCGTGGACCAAGGTGATACCGCGCAGAGCCGCCGCGAACGTGGCGCGGGTTTTCGCGTCATTGTGCTTCAGAAATTCCTTTGCCATCCAGACCCGGCCGATGACGAAGTTGGGGCGGATGGCCCGGAGCACCTGCAACACGGTGGGAATGCCGTCCACGAGTGAAATGTCCACCGTTTCAATCTGCGGCCAGAACGGAAAGCCGCGGTCGGCGATGACAAGCGTGTTGGTGTGGCGCACCCGGCTGAGCAGGTCGTTGAGGCGAGGATTTAGAATTCCGGTCTTCAGCATATAATGTTCAATCTAGTCCGGTGCCGTCCGGAACGTCAAAACTTTGGTTGTAGTGCATTTAGCAACTTTCGGTGGGGCGAGCGTACTCGCGAGCCGTCGTCGTTACGCCAAGGCCGGCTCGTCGGGAGCCTCGCCCCACCAAATTGTACACCACCAAAATTTCAAACCGCGCTGCCGCCGGCGTCTTTCGCCTCCAGCTTTTGCCATGTGGCTCCATAAATGGCAATAAACACGAAACAGATCAGCGGCACCGCCATGCCGATGCGCATCGAATGCACATCAGCGATGTGGCCCATGAACGGCGCCGCAATCGCCCCGCCCACGATGGACATCACGATGAGTGACGAACCGAGCTTGGTGTAGTCACCGAGTCCGCGGATGCCGAGCGCGAAAATCGTCGGGAACATGACGGACATGAAGAAGAAGGTGCCGAACAGCGCCATCAGGCCCAGTGTGCCGCCGCCCATCATCACGGCCGCCAGCACCACGTTGATGGCCGCGTAGGCCGCCAAAACGCGGTGCGGTTTTGACTGGCTGATCACGGCACTGCCGCACAGCCGCCCAAACATAAAGAGGCCGAAACCAATTGCGCCCAGCCAGTGGGAGGCCTGCAACTTCGTCACGCCGGGATCGTTCTCAATGATATAATTGACGGTGAAACTGAAAATGCCCGTCTGCGCCGCGACGTAGAGGAATTGCGTGGCAATGCCCAGCGTAAAATGTTTGCGCCGGAACATGTCCCAGTTTTTGGAAACCAGCACGAATGCGGCAATGAAGGCGACTACCAGCAAACCGTATTTGGTTGGCTGGAACAATTCCTGGTTCAAATTAAGCAACGTCCAAACCAACTGCAAAATCGGGGCAATAAAGAAATACAGCAGCCAGCAAACAATCGCCAACGTGACGCCAATGGCCGCAAGCTGCCCGGTGGAAGGTTTGATGCTGATTTTTTGCCCGGCGGTTATATGGCTTTCATCCTCGGCGCGCAAATCCGGCACCTTGGACACGACGAAGATGACAAGCAGCAAGGCCACAAAAATGCCGATGCCCAGATAAGGGATGTAAAGGCTGGCATTTGAGTTCGATCCTTCGCCGCCGGAAAAGACAAACTGGCCGCCGACAATCGGGCCGAGAATCCAGCCGCCGCCATTGATCGTTTGGGCGATGTTGATGCGCGTCGCGCCGCTTTCGGTCGCGCCGAGCAGAGTGGTGTAAGGATTGGCGATGCTTTCCAGGCAGGTCATGCCGGAGGCAATGATGAACAAGCCCAGCAAAAACGCCCAGTAGGCGCCGATGTTGGTCGCCGGAACGAACCAGAACGCGCCGGCGGCAATCAACGTCAGACCGACGAGGATGCCGCCTTTGTAGCCGAATTTTCTCGCAATCAATCCGGCGGGAATCGCCATCAGAAAGTAAGCCAGGTAATTGGCGAACTGCACGAGTCCCGACTGCTCCTTGTTGATGTGGAGCGAGTCCTGAAAATGCTTGTTGAGAATGTCAATCATCCCGTTGCAAAAGCCCCACAGCAAAAACAGCGAGGTGACCAGCACGAAGGTGACGAGGTGATTTTTGCCGTCGGCGGTGCGGAAGATGTCAGTCAGTTTCTTCATGATTTTTATGGATGAGGTTCGACGTTTATCATCGGAATGGCGGGGGAAAGCAAGCTGTTTCTGGCGGTTCTGAAGTCAAACGGACATTTATTATAATGGATATTGGCGGATTTTGCCGGTAGATTAATCCTGGCATGGCGGTGTTGAAATCAACGCAGCCCGGAAGTTTTTTGAACATGAGCCAGGACCCCAACCAGACGATTCCCGCCGGCGAAAAGCCGAAGCCCCCGGCCCGGCCGCCCCGCTCCAAAGATCCCAAAGCCGAATTGGAAGTGTTTTTTCACTCGCCTTATTGCCAGAACCTGAAGCGCCAGATTTGCGACATTGGCCGCCGGCTCTGGCAGCGCGCCTATGTGGACGGCAACGGCGGCAACATCGCCATTCGCGTCGGGGAAGACCTCGCGCTCTGCACGCCGACGCTGGTGAGCAAGGGTTTCATGACCCCGGAGGACATGTGCCTGGTGGATTTCGAGGGCAACCAGCTTTGCGGCGAAAAAAACCGCACGAGCGAAATCCTGATGCATCTCCAGATGATGAAACGCCAGCCGCGGGCCGTGGCCAGCGTGCATTGCCATCCGCCCCATGCGACGGGCTTCGCGGTGGCGGGCGTCGTACCGCCGACGCGCCTGATTCCCGAGTATGAAGTTTTCGTGTCAGCGGCCATTGCGCCGTATCGCACGCCGGGCACGCCGGAGATGGGCCGGCTGGTTGCCGACCTGGTGGACCGGCACAACGTCATTCTCATGGCCAACCACGGCGTCGTCGCCTGGAGCCATAACAACGTCGAGGACGCCTGCTTCAAAATCGAAATCCTGGAGAATTATTGCCGCACCGTGCTGGCGGCGAAGCAACTGGGCCGGCCGTTGCAGAAGCTAACGCCCGCGCAACTCCTGGACCTGCTCAAGATCAAGAAAGACCTCGGCATTCCCGACCCGCGCCATGGTTTGAAGGAAGGCGAACTGGGCGAGAACGACTAGGGCTTTTTTTCAGCGCCAAGATTGAGTTGGGCGAAAATTGGCTTCAAAGCATTCGCCCACTTGGCGTAACCGATGGCGTTGGGATGCAGCAAATCGGGGAATTCGTCCTTTTTGCAGTCGCCGTTCGCGTCGGCATAGATGCTCCACGTGTCGCACCGGATGCATTGCGGATTGCTCTTCACGATTTCATCCACCAGTGCATTGAGTTGTTCGATCTTGTCGGCTGGCCGACTCTGCTTGGTGCTGCTCGGCATCACTTTGCAGACGATGACCGGCATCCGGCGGTTGAACCGCTTCAGGTCCAGGAGAATGGTCTTGATGTTGTCCGCAATATCTTCGGGCTTGCCACCCATCCCGATGTCGTTGATCCCGATGAGCAGGACCACCGCCGTGGGTTTCAGGGCGAGCACGTCGGCGTTCAGGCGATAGAGCACACCGCGCGTGGTGTCGCCGCCGATGCCGCGATTGACCACTTTGATGCCCGGGAAATCCTTTGCGAGCGTGGTCCAGCCCTGGGTGATGGAATCTCCCAGGAACACCACCGCGCCGGTCTCGTTGTTGGTGTCTCGCTGCCATGCGGCATGGCGTTCCGCCCAGACATTGGTGAAGCCGGGCCAGGTTTGCAGCGGTCCTTTGCCGGGCAACACGGTCGCGTCCGCCGGATAGTGCGACATGTCGGGCACCGGGGCGCCGCCGGTTTTGCATCCCGCCAGCAGAACGATGACGGACAACGAGGCCAGGAAACTCGGGACAGAGCGAAGCTTGAATGGAGATTTCATACGCAACAAAGCATAGCAGGGAGAGACAAAAAAGCCAATGTAATTTGACGGCCACCGACACCGAGAGCACTGCCCCCGGAGCGCCGAACTCCGATTCGGCAAGGTTCGCAGGAAATCGCCGGTTCGTGCCGATTCGGAGATCGGCGCTCTGTCCTTGGGCCTTGCTTTGCAGATTGACGTTGGAAACGCCAGGGGCAAAAGTACCGTGTTAAATTCAACCAACAGGAGTCATGTTATGAAAAAATTTCTATTGCCGGTTCTGTTCAGCCTGACCGTCGCGGTTTGCCGCGCCGACGGGCCTTATCATTTCATCAAGGAAATCCCCGTCAGCGGCGACGGCGGCTGGGATTACTGCTCCGTGGATTCGGCGGGCCAGCGCCTCTACGTCTCGCACGGGAGCGAAGTGGTGGTGATTGACCTCGCCAGGGACCAGGTCGTCGGTGCCATCACCAACACGCCGGGCGTGCATGGCCTGGCGCCCGCGCCGGAACTCGGACGCGGGTTCGTCAGTTGCGGCCGGGAAAACAAGGCGGCCATCGTTGACCTGAAAACGTTGCAGATCCTTTCCAAGGTGGACACCGGCCAAAACCCCGACGGCATGCTGTACGAACCGGGCCAGCAGGAAGCTTACATGTTCAACGGACGCGGCCAGTCGGCGACGGTGATTGACGCGAAGGCAGGCAAGGTGGTCGCCACCATTCCGCTCGGCGGCAAGCCAGAATTCGCAGTCGCCGATCCGAAGGCAGGGCGCGTCTATGACAATCTCGAAGACAAAAGCGAAGTCGCCGTGATTGACACCAAGACGCACACCGTTGTGACGAACTGGCCGATCGCGCCGAACGAGGAAGCTTCCGGCATGGCGATTGATTTGAAAAACCACCGGCTGTTTCTCGGCTGCGGCGGCAGCAAGACCATGGTGATGATGGACAGCACCAGCGGCAAAGTCATCACGTCGGTGCCCATCGGGCAGGGTGTGGATGCCAACGCGTTTGATCCGGGAACCGGTTTCGCGTTTGCCTCGTGCGGCGATGGAACGGTCACCATCGCTCACGAAGACACGCCGGACAAGCTCACCGTGGTTCAGACACTGGAAACCCAACGCGGCTCGCGCACGATGGCGCTGGATCCCAAGACGCACAGAATCTACCTGGCCGCCGCCAAATTTGAAGCTCCCGCCGAAGGTCAACGGCGCGGCAAGATGGTCCCGGGCAGTTTCAAAATTCTGGTTTACGGCATGGAGAAATAACCCGGCCAATCTTTTCGCCCGCCCACGGTTCCAAGCGGTTTGGTGACTTCACCAGGTCTTTAAACTTCCGCCCGTAGCGGCGCGTCGGCAGACCGCCGCTGACCGAATTCAAAATGGCGGCGCTCTGCCGAGTCGCCGCTACGCTCCTTCAGTAAACTAGGACGAGAACGGCGGCATCCTGTGCGGATTTCACCACGTCATCAAACTTCCGGTCAGCCGTGATTGGCTCTTTCAACTTGGCCGATACCGCCGGCACGGATTCGAGGAAGCTCAACAGAAAACTGCTCTTCACCGCATAATTGACATTTTCCGGCAACGCACCGACGCCGCCAGGGCCGCCGACGCATCCAGCTTGGCCGACACGATGCCGATGACGTTGCCCCGCTCATCCACCAGCGCCCCGCCCGAATTGCCCGGCTGCACCGGCACGCTGATTTGAAAATAGCGCGGGTCATCCGCTGCGCCGGACAGCGACGCGATTTCCCCCTTGGCCAGCTTGGGCGAGAACCCCTGCAAACCGATATTGGGAAAACCCACCGTCGCCACCGTGCCACCCAAATTGACCTTGCGACTCGCAGTGATGGGTAACTGTGAAAATTTTCCTTCTGCCTTCAACAAAACCAAATCATTGGCCGCATCCACTTTCACTACCGTGGCGTCAATGAGCCTGCGCCTGTGAGTAAACGAATTTGCGTGGCATCTTTGACAACATGGTTGTTCGTAATTAAATAACCATCGTCCGTGATGAAAAAGCCTGTGCCGGTGGCTGATGGGTTGGAATCAAAAATTACTTTACCTGAAACAGACGAATTCGGCTCCGGCGGTTTGGTTGGCTTAAATGCACGAGTTAATTGTTGCGCTTCTGCAATTTGATCCGGCGTCATCTCCTGCTCAACAATCGGGAAGTACTCTATGGCCTTCTTATTTCGCTGAGCCAAAGCAAGATTCAGCCATTTGTATGCTTCTACATAATCCTTGGGCACACCCCAGCCAAATACATATGACATGCCGAGATTCGCTTGACCATCTGCATTACCTCGTTCGGCTGCCTTGCGGAACATTTCTGCTGCTATCTTGTAATCCTGCTGCACGCCATGACCAGCAAAATATAAACTACCAAGTTCAACTTGAGAGCTTGCTAATCCTTGTTCGGCAGCCTTGCGAAACCACTTCGCCGCTTCCGGATAGTTGTGTGACCCACCCCCAACATTGTTGTAGTAAGCCCCCAATACGGCTTGAGCGTATGCTATTCCTTGTTCGGCGGCCATGCGACACCACTTTATGCCTTCGACCCAATCCTTAGTTACGCCAGTGCCCAGACAATAACTGCGACCCAAGTTACATTGAGCTTGTGCAATCCCTTGTTCAGCGGCTTTTCGCCACCACTTCACAGCCAAGGCATCATCTTTTGGCACACCGATACCTGCGGCGTATTGGTCGCCCAAGGCAGATTGTGAGTTCGCGTTTCCCTGTTCAGCTGCCTTCTGATACCACTTGACGGCTTCATTCAAATCTTTCGGGACACCAATGCCCTCATCGTAGCAAGCACCGAGAGCCCATTGTGCTTTCGCAAGTCCTTGGTCAGCCGCCTTACGAAACCACTTTACAGATTCGACATCACTTTGGGGCAGGCCATTATCACCAAGGCGGTAAAAACAACCTAGCCAGTATTCAGCAACTGCGTCGCCTTTAGCTGATTTAGCTTGTATTTCTATAATCGTCTCACCAGTGGCAAGGCGATTTGTTGTGGCATCGAATTTGTTGAATGCATTTGATGTCGTTTGATTCGTTGTGGCAGAAGGTGCCGACTGGTTATTACAGCCGCAAACCAAGACCAGCAATAAAAGTACCCAAACCAACGGATTCGTTTTCATGTCGGTAGAGTTATTAATTGTCTTTGAGCCGATCTATTGTGTTTTCAGGCCCGACTTGGCGTGACCATATTAGGATTCCAATAAACAGCTTTCCCAAAGTCGGTCCACGCATAGCGAAAGTGTCCATGTTTTGGAATCTCGCAACGGATGATACCCAAGTCTAACAAGCGCTGAATTACCAAATGCCGCTGGAGGGGTTCGTTCAAAAGAACGGCAAAGGGCCTAAACTGCTTGTTCGCACCAAACTCCATCATGAGATTTCGAGAGAACGCATCGAGACGTTGCCCAACCGTCTCCATGAGTAAGCTTACAGTCTTGTCTCGCTGTGCGATTGCATTGCGGAGGAATGCGACAAACTTTTCTCGTGCGGCTGTAGTGTCGGAAAACGGATAGGCCCGGATGTTTATCCCAGCAACGTCGAAGTTGATCGGTTTGTCATCGCAGCGCACCACCACCACATCTGTGGCTGGCCGCACCGCATGGGCGAGACCCAATTCATACATCACGTTTCCATTCCGCTGCCCTCTCCATTTGCCTTTCTTGGCTATTGAAACATCCACGAAAATGAGAGCCGATGGGCAATGCCGTCTAAAATGTTCATCAGAGCATTATGCAGAAGAACGTTTTCTTTTTACTCGGTTCGCCTTCATGCCCAAGCCGTGATCTGAGGATTCGATTGCTGGCTTAATTGCGCTCTCCCAAATCGGATCAAATTCATCGTGGAATGGCATCGCTACAAAGACTTCGTTTTTGCGCAAGCTGCTTCCTCGCCAATATGTGTCGAAATAAGCACGTGGATACATATAGATATTCGAACGCCACTTGCCCCAGTCGTCCATCCCAAAATGAATACAGGAAAAGAGCCGTTCAAGTGCGGAATGGTGAGTGCGGAGTGCGGAATGCGCGACCAGTCCGCCTTCGGCGTAGCGGCTTTCGGGAGAAAGCCGCCATTTGAATTCCTGGCACGGTTTGCGGCGCTCTGCCGCGACGCCGCTACGTCTTCCCGTTTCCCTTGCACATTCGGATTGGCCATTGCCGCGTTCCAAAGCGCCAGAGGGCTGGCGCACTCTCCCAAACATTGCTTTGCGCCTTCTGCACCTTTTTGCGGCAATTCTGTTTGTCGCGGACCAACCAAAAGGGGTTGACTGGTCAAGCCGGGGCGCATCATGCCCGCGAAGTCAGGCGGGCGGGAAGGGACAAGGCATTCGGACTTTGGCTTTTCCCGGCAAAAGACATCAAATGACAGAGTGAGTTTGTACGAATAAAACTGTTCGTAATTATAGTGATATGCGATGCCCCAAAACCATGATGGTCCTAGTCGGAATCAGCCTCTTACTCGGTTGTAAGAGGGAGACGAACAATAAATCGGACAAGCAATTTGAGATTCCGGCGGGCGGGTATCCTGTGTCAGTTGAAGTATCGGGTTCTGAGCAGGTCGACGCTTTAGTTCGTCAACTCGTGTCGCTACGGCCAGCACCATATCCTTCATGCGCTGAACCACCGATTGCGGTAGTGTTTGCAAATCGCTACAGCACTCCTGAAGTAGAGGCTGCCATTAAGAGTTTGAAGGAAATGGGACCGGCGGTGTTTCCGGTGCTCGTCAGGCACCTGCGGGATGATCGTTATTGCTATAGCGATGTGTGGGCTGCGTGGCTGAATCATAATGTGGGAGACGCGGTGGTGGAGGTCCTCGACGACGGCAACTACATGTATAGCGGCTACAAGTCTCGTGAAACTCCGTCCGGTTCCGGTGGGATGTATCTTTCGTTCAAGGCCTATTTGGACGCCCGAGGCGCAGAAGCATGGGCTGAATGGGCCAAGAGCAAGTCGCGGCTGGAAATCCAGATGGATTTTATCGACTGGTGCATCATGAAAGAGAACGAACGCGGTTACGTTAACGAAGCGCAAAAAAAGAAGATTCTTGAGCATTACGAAGCCGCCCGAGAGCGGGTGAAGAAAGAGTATTCCGGACAAGACGGCACAGCGAACGGGAGTCAGCCGGTTAGTGCGGAGACAAATCGAACGTCATCGGCGGCTGGCTCAACCCGTTGAAATTTGGGGCTATTTCCCCACCGCCAGCAGTTCGTTCACTTTTCCCATCACGGCGGCGGAATGATTTCGAAGGGGATGGCGGGCAGGGCGCCCAGTGGCATCCGCTGGTTGTTGTTTGCCTTCGGCTTGGCCGCGTTGGTTTCCGCCGGGCGCGGCACGTAACCGTTGATGATCAGGTTTCCCTTGAGGCCGGGTTTGACCTTGTCGGCATCCGTTTGCAACACAATCTCCACGCCGCCGCCAACCGGTGATGCTTTCTGGATCGTGATTCCGTCCGGCGGATTGCTCAACTCGAACTGCGCCCGCTCCGCAATCCGCGGCCCGGGCAGGCCAACTTCAATCCGCGCGGTCGCGCCGGGAGGCACCCGCACCGGACTCCCGCTGAGAATGGTCATTGTCGCCCGTGGCGGTGGGCGTTTTAACACGGCGACCTCCAGTTCCCTGGCCGGAACCAGATGACGGTAGGCAAACGCCTGCATCATGTCCTCGGCGGGCACGGCCTTTCGCACCTGCACTTGTCCTTGAATCATCGCGCTGCCTTGCAAGCTCAGGCTGACGGGTTCAGCCAGTTCTGTCGGCGGGGCGGTCAACGTAACCTGCACCTGCTTCTGGCCGGCCGGGATGGAGCCGCCGGTCAACTTGAACCCCGCCGGCGCGCCGTCCAAAACCAGGGTGATCTGGTTGGTAAACCCGTCCTTGCGCAGGGCATAAACGGTGAGCGGAACGCTCCCGCCGGCGCGGACGTTGAGACTGGACGGCACGACCCGCAGCGCGAAATCGGGCTGCGGCGGACTGAGGCGCAGACGGTAGCTGTATTCCGGGCCGCCCTTTTGCTGGGCGTCGCCGAGCCAGAGATAATAGGTTCCATTCGTCGGCAGGACCGTGCTGAAATAGGAATCGGCGTGGTGCGTGTTCAGCCCCGAGCCCTTGTCTTCGTAATCGTCATTGAATGCCAGTTGTTTGCCGGCGGCATCGGTCAGCTTGATCACCGAATCCAGCGGGGAATCGAGCCGGCGCGCATCCACATCCGCCACCACCGGGTCGCCGGTCCGGCCCTCAAACCGGAACACGTCCCAGTCGCCGGGATGGTCAATGCGCCCGTTGATGATGACGGGCAGCGTGACAGGCTGGGCGGTTTCCGGTGAATCGTTCGGCTCCTGTTCCAGGCATTCCGGCAACGTGTCCACGGCAAACGGAACAACGTTGAAATATTTTCCGTTCAGCGAAGTGATTCCAGCTTCGGCATTCTCGCGCTCCAGCGATTTCTCCGGCAGATTCCAGCCGGTCAGCGCGACGGAAGTTTTTTCGCCCGCCTTGCCGCCCAGCGGAAAAATGCCGGTGACGTACGGCAATTCGCCGATGGTCATGCGATAAACAAAATCCTCGCGGCCGCGGTAAAGTGAATCATGAATCTCGACGGTGTAGGTGCCGTTGGATGGCACTTCAAAATGGATGACCGGGTCGGGCTTGAAACGGAAACGCTCCTCGCTCGCCAGCGTTTTGCCCTTGGAATCGTAAATCGTCAGCACCGCCTCGAACCAGCCCGGCACGGCGTCGGCCAGATACGGGATGAGCTGCCGCGCCTCGACGGCCAGGACGAGTTGCTGGCCCTGCCGCGCCCAAAAATGATAACGGTCCGCGCCGCCGGGCACAATCTGGCCGTTCAGGGTGACGGGCAGCGTCACGGTCATTTCGGTGGGCGGCGGCAGCGCGGGGTCCATGCTGCCGCGATCCTTGGGCACGGCTTTCCAATCCGGCTTGCTGGTTTCCGGAAGCAGCCCCACGCAGAACTTCACTGGATTGGACAATCCGCCCAAAGTCCGCACGCGAATTTCATGGTCGCCGGGCGCGAGGTTGGTGGCCAGGGTGAGTTGCAGCGTCATGAATTCGCTGATGGCCGGGTTGGCGGGCCGCCGACCGAACTGCGTGAGCAGGCGCTTGATTTGTTCCAGCCTGGCCAGCTCGGTCTCGGTGAGCCGCTCGCCGCTTTTCCGCTTTTCCTGAAACCGGTTCAATTCCTCCTTCATCGCCTGCTGTTCCATGGGCTTCAGCGGGCGGTCGTAACCGATGACTTTCGCGTGCGCAAAATCGCCATCCATGACCACGGCGAAATTGGTGATGCCGGAAGGGAATTGCCCGCCCACCGTTACCAGAAACGTCGCGCCCTGCCGTCCGCCCGCCGGATAAACATAGCCGATGTGCGGGGCGTTTTGAGCCTGGGCGAGCGACACGAACAGTACCAACAGAAAAAGCATCAACCACGGACGAACACGGATAAACCCAGCGCGGCTTTCGCCGCAACCGCAGATTTTGGACTGCGGCGGGAAGCGAAGCGCCACGCCGCTTTGGGAAGTAACCAGCCGTACGGAAAGCGGTGTCGCCGCTGCGCTCTGCCACCGCAGTCTAAATCTTTGTCGCCCGCGTGTGCCGTCACATGCAATTTCACAAACGGCGCGCACGGAGTGACGCGCCCTACCGACAATACTCCGTGTCCATCCGTGTTCATCCGTGGTTTCAACTGTTTTTTTCAGGTTCATGACGGCATGATTTCCTTCAGCAGCCCGGCGGACTTGATGCCGTCATCCGACGCCGGGCATGACAAAGGTGGGCAGGCCCTCGGGATTCGGCAGTTTCGTCGTGGCTTCGATGCCCAGTTGGGCGTAGATGCTGCCGATGAGATCCACCGGATAAACCGGGCGTTCCTTGACCTCCTCACCTTTCGCATCCGATGCGCCGATGACGTGGCCGCCCTTGAATCCGCCGCCCGCCAGCATGGCGGAAAAAACCTTGCCCCAATGATTGCGCCCGCCGTTCCACGGCGCCTCCCACTGGACTTTCGGCGTGCGGCCAAATTCGCCGCCCCACCAGACGATGGTGCTGTCCAGCAGGCCGCGTTCGGACAAATCCTGCAGCAGCGTCGCCAATCCCTTGTCCATTTCCGGCAACTGCCGGCGCATCGTCACGAAATTATCCTTGTGCGTGTCCCAGCCGCCGTAGTTGATCGTCACGTAAGGAATGCCGCGTTCGACGAGCCGCCGCGCCACGAGGCACGACTGGCCGAACTTGTTTTTGCCGTAGCGGTCGCGCAATTCCTGTTTTTCCTGCGACAGATCGAACACCTTCGCACCGTCGCCGAGGATCATGTCGTAAGCCCGGTTTTCCGCCTGCATGGCCGCCGCGATTTGCGGATCGGCGGGCATCGCCTGCGCGAGTGTGTCGAGCCGGTGCAGCAGTTCACGCCGGTCTTTCTGATGTTCTTCAGTGATGCCCGGAGCGACAACGCCTTCCACCGCAAACGGCGTTTTGGCTGGATCACCGCCGGTCGCGAACGGCTTGAAGCGCGAACCCAAAAAACCCGCCTCGTCAAAGCGCCCCTGCGGCTCCGTCAGCACGACGTAAGGCGGAATCAATCCCTTGTAGCCGGCCTCGTAGCCTTTTGTCAGCGACACCACCGCGCCCACGCACGGATACACCAGCCGTCCGCCCGGCTGGCGTCCAGTTTGCACGATGTAGGACGCCGTTTCGTGGGCAAAGTTGCCGTGGGTCATGCTGCGGATGACGGAATACTTGTCGGCCTGCTTCGCCAGCAGCGGCAGCAGTTCGCAGATGCGGAGGCCGGACACATTGGTTTCAATCGGTGATTTCAGCGGCCCGCAATAATCGTAGCCCGCCTCCGGCTTGGGATCAAAAATATCCGTGTGCGACGGGCCGCCCCACATCCAGATTTGAATGACGGCCTTGGCGCGGGCGGTGGGCGAGGCGGCAAACGCGCGGAAGGAAAGGTGCTGCGCCAGCACCAGCCCGCTCGTGGCGAACAGGGCGCGGCGGATGGCCTCGCGCCGGCTGATGCGGGGCCGTTGTTTTTCAAAATCAAAATATTTTGTGCTCATAGGCAAACCGGTTTGGTTCAGTGGCGATAGAGAAATTCCTTGCTGTTGATCAAAGCCCAAGCGACATCCAGCGCCGCCGCCCGGTTGTCTTTACCATCGGTCGGAAAATGCCCCACTGCAACCTGGAGTTCGTTCTCCGTCGGAAACCGCGAGAGAATCGCGAGATAAAATGCGGTGACCACGTCGCGGGGATTGTTCAGGGTCTTGATCAGGTACTTGAACTTCCCGCTCTGCTCAATTTTTTGCTGGATGTGGCTCGAATTCAGCAGATGCAGCCGCCGGGAAGCGGTGGGGGTGTCGTTGCGCTCCGATTCCAGGCCGGTGTCGCGTGGCGGACGGCCGAACATTTCCAGGAAGTCACTGGTGATGCTTCCGTCCGGCAGCGCAATCGAGCGTTGCTTTTCCGGAATGAATGTGAACGGCTCCGGGATCGAACTGGAATATTTCTCCGTCGTGCCGGTAATCTCGCACAAGGCATCCGACAGCACCTCCGCGTCGAGCTGGCGCAACGGGTAAAAGGCGAAATTGGCCGCGGCCTCCGGTTTGGTGCTCCGGGGAATGGACGACAACTGGTAAGTCTGTGAATTCAAGATCAGCCGGTAGAGGTGCTTCAAATCATAATGCGACGCGACGAATTCCTTTTCCAGATACGCCAGCAGTTCGGGATTGACCGGTGGGTTGTCGGGCCGGATGTCGTCCGGTTCCTGGATGATGCCGCGGCCCAGCAGCCAGAACCAGGCGCGGTTCACAATGTTGCGCGCGAACCAGGGATTCTTCGGGTCCATCAGCCAGTCGGCGAACACCTCGCGCGGATCGCGGTCGGTAGAAAGCTTGACGGTGCTGCCGTCGGGAAACGTCGCCGTGGTCTGCGCGTTCGTCGAGGCGGGATTCCAGAACACGATTTCCTCCTTCCATTCCGCCGTGGTCTTGATGTTAACCTGCGAGAAAAACGCCGCCATGCCTGCCAGTTTTTCCTTGGGCCATTTGTTGGCGCGTTCGCCCATGAACGTCAGCGCCACCGCTTGCGCGATGCCCTTCGGGTCGCGGTTTTGCATGGCGCGATAAAAATTGGCCTGGCCGACCTCGAAATTGCTGCCGCTGGCCGTGAGCAGGTCGCGCACGAACTGGTCGTAGGGCTGGTTCGCCGCGATGGCGCTCCGGATCCAGTGGTAATAGGCCTGCGCCGCGTTGGGCCACAAATCAATGGGGAACTCCGCCTTCACCCGCAGCAAGTCGCTCCACTTCATCGCCCAGTAATCCGCAAATTCATCGCGCGCCAGAAGCTGGTCAATGAGCTTGGCGCGTTTGTCCGGGTCGCGATTCAGGATGAAGCTGCTGGCTTCGCGCGCGGCCGGCTGGGTGCCAATCACGTCCAGATAGGCGCGCCGGACAAACACCGCGTCGGAACAGAGATTGGCCGGCTGGATGTCCAGTTGTTTCAGCCGGTTGAAAACGAGCCGGTCAATTTCGCTTTCCGGCGCCGGCTTGGCCGGGCTTTCAAAGGGGTTGGGCTGCGCCCGGGCGGCAACCGCTCCCATCAGGGCAGCCGTCAAGACAAGCGCTGGTAATACTGATGCTCTCATGGCG
>CAWFZJ010000049.1:0-64762 GCA_963820205.1 uncultured Verrucomicrobiae bacterium | reverse complement strand
GAAATTCAACTTCGGAGTTCGGATTTATTGGAAACCAGAAGTATTTATTCCCGAAAGATTAAGGGGCTTGTTCATTTTTTCTCTCCAGCAGATGCACGGTGGTCCGGCAGCGTTCGCCGCCGAGCAAAATGCCCTCGTCAATCTGCACCGTCACGTCGCGGCCGGTCATGGCCTTGAACAACTCGGTTTGCAGAGCCTTGCAGCAATGGGTGCATAGCGCCTTCGCCGCTTGCTGACATTGCGCGTAGGCGCAAACGCATTTGCCAAATTTTCGGCTCGTCACCTTGATGATCCCGCTGTCCTTGTCGTATTCCAGTTTCTCCCAGTAACGCGACCGGTTCCCGTTCACGTAATCCACGTAACCCTGGAAGTTGGCCCGCTGTTGCTCGGCAAAAGCCTTCAGATCGCCGCGGGTGTGAAAACACTGGTAGCCCCAGCGCGTGAACACGGCGTCAATCAGGCTCTTGTCTCCCGAGCGGTCAATGTCGGTCAGAACGGCCATGACCTGCGGGGGATTGACCGGGTGGGTCAGATCATCCTTCGGCGGCTTCGCTTCCGTCGTTTCAGAAATGCCGTGCGAGGTTCCGGCCAGGAGCAGCGCGCCACAGGCGCAGCCCTGGGTGACGAATGTTCTGCGGTTCATGTTTTCTTTCATGGCAGCCTATTGTTGCGACTGGTAAAGGAAAGCGACTTCGTTGGTGGAAAGCGCACGATTCCACATCATCGGCTCGGCAATCAGGCCGCGGAAAGATGAACCCAGATCGTCCTCCTTCAAATTGGACCGGTTGCAGCCAATCACCAGGTTGAAGTCGGAGCTTCCCAGTTTCTGCCCCTTTTTCCAGCGCAGCGGCCGGGCTTCCAGCTTGCCGTCCACGAACAGCGACTCGTCAGTGCCATCAAAGGTGGCCACCACCTGATGCCATTGCCCGTCCGCCACCTTTTTTCTGGTCAACATGAAGTGATTTCCAGGTCCCATCTCCAGGCTGAGCAAGCCGCCCCATTTGTTACCCCGCCAATCCGCCGCGATGCTGAGGGCGTACCCTTGGGTGTAGGATTTGTCGAAAATGCGCCGCCACTTGTCATCCGTGTGGGAGGTCTTGATCCAGGCCGCGAGGGTCATCTGCTTTGGATTCACCGACTTGTTGTTGGCCACCACAATCTCGTCGCCGTCGGCGGTGAATTCATAAGCTCCTCCATTTTTGCCGTCGGGTGTCCAGCGAACGCCCGAAGCTTTGCCGTTATTTCCCTGGCCGCTGACGTCGGTCACCTTGCCATCCGGCGCGTCCTGGTCGAATGTGAAATGCAGCATCAAACCTTTGTGGAGGCTGCTTTCGGTTACGGACCCATCGGTTGGGCCGGCTTTGGCAATGATGGTTGGAATGGAGACAGCGGCGATAATGGCTGCCGTCAATATGGCGCATGTGGTTTGTTTTCATAAGTATGATTTTGATTATGGTTGACAGATTGAACGATCCGGAGCCGGCGAACTATTGTTGCGACTGGTAAAGGAACGCGATTTCATTGGCGGAAAGCGCGCGGTTCCACATCATCGGCTCGGCAATCAGGCCGCGGAATGAGGAACCCAGATCATTTTCCTTCCGGACTGAGATTGGAGCGGTTGCATCCAATCACCAGGTTGAAGTCGGTCGCTCCCAGTTTCTCCCCCTTTTCCCAGCGCAACGGCCGGGCCGCCAATTGGCCATCCACGAAAAGCGACTCGTCGGTGCCATCAAAGGTGGCCACCACCTGATGCCATAGTCCGTCCGCCACATTTTTTTTGGTCCAAATAAAGTGGGTTCCCGGCCCCATCTCCAGGCTGGCCTGGCCGCGCCAGGTTTGTTTCCCAAAGTCGCCGGCAATACTGAGGGCGTAGCCTTCGGTATAAGATTTGTCGAAAATGCGCCGCCATATGGCATCCATGTAGGAGGTCTTGATCCAGGCCGCCAGGGTCAGTTGCTTCGGATTCAGCGATAGGTTGTTGGATATTACAATCTCGTCGCCGTCGTCGGTGAATTCATACGCCCCGCCCCGCTTGCCATCGGGAGTCCAGCGGACACCAGCAGCCACGCCATGGTTTCCCTGGCCGCTGTGGTCGGTGATTTTGCCGCCCTTGATCTTGCCGTTGCTATCCGTCACCACGCTGCCGCTGGCCGCATTGTGGTCGTAGGTTTCATCCTGGTCGAAGGGCATGTCCAACACCAGTCCCTCGCGCAGACTGGCCGCAGTCACCGGCGCATTGGCGCGGGCATGTTTGTTTTTTACAGCGGAGACAGTAACGACGGTGGCGGTGAGGATGACTGCGACTGTGATGAGCGTGGTTTTGTTCACCAGCACCATTTTGAGCCAGGCGGAGGTGAGACCGAAAGAGCTTGAACCCGCCGCGCCGGCCAGCGAAGCAGTGGTTACAGCGGAAGCCAGGCCGGCGGGCGCCGCGTGGACGGCATGGGCGGCGATGACCGAAGCAATCACGGTGGAGGAGGCAACAATGCCCCGGCGGGCGAAATGGCAGCGCAGCTTTTCCACCGCGCGGCTGACGCGCTTTTGCGCCGCGTCCTCATTGCTGCCGAGCGCCAAGCCGACAGCGCGCAGGTCACGATGCTCGAAAAAGCGCAGCACAATCGCCGCCCGGTCGCTGGCGCCCAACTGATTGATGGCTTCGTCCAGCAACGGGGCGATCCGCTCAAACTGGCCTTCGGGTTGGTCCTGCAATGTGTTCATTTCAGCGGCCTGCCTTTCACGATTTTGACGGCGGCGTTCGTTGCGCATGAGCGTGGTGGCGACGTGCCACGTGCGCCGGTGCAGCCAGCCGCCGAGCATGACGTCCTGGGAAATCTTCCCGGCCAGCCGCGCCAGATCCGCGAACACCGTTTGCGCGACATCTTCGGCCCGGTGGGTGTCGCCGTTGACCAGCCGCACGGCCGTCGAATAAACGAGGTCAATGTAGCGTGACACCAGTTCGCGAAACGCCTCTTCCGAGCCGTTGGCGGCGTACTCCGCAAGCAATGTCCGGTGATCCGTCATTTATCACCAGTAAAGCGCCCCCCGGCGGCAAAACCGACAAAAAACTTATGGAAATCCTGATTTGTTGGAAAACGGAAGGATTGAAATGATGTTTTATACCACGAAATACACAAACTACGCGAAAGGCATGATTGACGATGTGATGAAAGCGGCGATGATCGCCGGCTGTGCATGCGACGGAAAACCAAATGGATCGACGCCACACCGGCGCGAAGCGGGCTCAAAAAAAGTGTGAAAAGTTCACATTTTTTCCTTGACTTGGCGGCCTGAATGTGCGATAAGTTCACACATGCGGACCGCTCCATTGAATCAAAACGAACTGGAAGCCTTGAGAATCCTCTGGGAAAAGGGCGCCTTGAAACCGGCCGAGATCCAGAGCCATTTCTCCTGGCCCATTGAAAACGCGACATTGCGGTCGGTTCTCGTCAATCTTGTGGAAAAGGGGCACGTCACGCGGACGCTGCGGGGCAAGGCCTTTTTCTACGGGGCACGCGTTAAAAAGACGGCCCTGATTCAAAATATGCTCCACACCATGGCCCGGGTATTTGCCGCGGGGTCCAAGCAGGAACTGATCGCCCAGTTGGTCAGAACCGGCGACATCAAGCCTGAGGACCTGGAAGTGATCCGCCGGACCATAGCCGAGGGCACAACAGAAGAAACAAAAAGGTAATCGTTATGAATATCCAGTCCCCTATTTTTAGTTTCCTGTGCAAATGGACGCTCCTGCTGGCGCTGGGATGGACGGCGCACGGTCTGCTTCGCTCACGCGACGCCCGGTGGCGGCTGATCCTCTGGCGCGGTGTGCTCTGTTTTGGGCTGGCGCTGCCGCTCTTCCAATTTCTCCCGATCCCGGCAGTTCAGATTCCGGTGGATAAGGTCCCCCAGATATTTTCGGAGACAATAATCCTGCCCGCACCGGCATTGCCCGCCTCCGCTCCGGCCGCCAGCCATCGGGCCCGGGCCGCGTCGGAGGTGCAGAATCCCTCGTTCATCCGTGCTTTTTCGACGGTTTCCTGGAGTGACATCCTCATCGCTATCTGGGTCGCAGGCGCTCTCTTCGGTGCGATTCGGTTGCTGCGTTTTCTGGACCAACTCGCCGCTTTAAGGCGGGCGGCTGTTCCGGCCAGTCCAGCCATCCAGGAGTTGGCTGCGGAGATCTTGCGGCGTTGGCAAATCAGCCGTTCTGTTCTGGTGCTGGTATCCGAGTCGGCGGTCTCGCCGTTTGTCTTCGGAATCCTCCGGCCTGCGATCATGCTGCCGGCGAAAATGGCGCAATCCCTCTCATCCGAAGAAATGGCGGCCCTGTTGGGGCATGAAGTGGCACACCTGCGCAGGCGCGATCTATGGTGGTGTGTCGGCTGGCGCTGGATGAAGGCGATATTTTGGTTTCACCCATTGATTTGGAAACTTCCCGATGTCCACAGCCTGGCGTGCGAGGAGGAAGCCGACCGGTTGGCCTCCTCTTCGATGGAAAGCCGCGATTCTTATGCGCGCGTGCTGGCCCAGCTCACGCTTCGCGTCCTGGCCCTGCCTGAGCTGGAAACCCAGCTTGCGGTCAACGGAACTGCACAGATCACGCATCGGCTTCAGCGCCTGGCAAAGAACTTGGGAACTTGGAACCGGAAACAAACCGTTGGCGCGTGTTTCCTGGTGTTGGCAATGGCCTTGGTGTCAGCGGGGTGCGACGTGAGCTCAAAGAAAAATGACCAGCAGATAAAGGCGCTGGAAGCAAAGGTGGCGGAATTGGAAAGAAGATTAGACGAAACACAGAATGCACCTCAACAGCAGAAGCGGCAACTCACACCGGAGCAGCAGCAAGGGCTGGAACGGATGCGATCTTATCGTGGAAAATTCGAGCAACGCTACGGATTGGACGTAAGAACACACACCGCGGCCAAAGTAGTAGAAGTGGAAAATGCCTACCAGGCGATAGAACGCAATTTTGGTTCTCCGGAATGCATTGAAGCTCACAAGGAATTCATAAAGAAATATCCTGGCTTCAACCGTACCGGCTGCGCTCTCTCTGAGTTGGCGGGAATGTCAGATCGAACCGAAGCGGAGCAGTATTATAAGGAATGCATACAGAAATACGACGATTGTTATTGGGGAGACGGCGTTCAGGTTGGCCCCTTTGCCCGGTTTGGCCTGGCATTTTACTGCAAGAACTCAGGGCAAAATGATAAAGCGGAGGCGCTCTACACGGAAATCAAGGATAATTACCCGGATTCAATAGACCACGAAGGTCAGCTCCTGGTCGACGTTATAAAAAAGCAATGAAGACCGTCCAACAGCGCTACCGGTCTGTCGCCACGGTTATAATTGTTCAGTTCAGAGGGTCTCACAAGGTCTCGCACCTTCAATAACAGCAAGAATTGTTCACCGTCCCCTTGAAAATTCGCGAGCCGGGATTTGCGGCCAAATTTATTTATTCATATCTCAGCGACTCTATCGGATCCAGGTTCGCCGCCTTGTAGGCCGGGTAGGTTCCGAACACGATTCCCACGATGGAGCAAATCAACAACCCGAGCACGATCCAGTCCACCGGGATGACGGGCGGCACTTTCATGAACCACGCGAGCACGTTGCCGCCGAGAATGCCCAGCACCACGCCGATGACGCCGCCGAGTTCGCACAGCACGATGGCTTCCATGATGAATTGCGCCATGATGTTGCGCTTCTTCGCGCCGATGGCGCGGCGGACGCCGATTTCGCGCGTCCGTTCCGTGACCGAGACGAGCATGATGTTCATGATGCCGATGCCCGCCGCGATGAGCGCGATGGAGCTGACGACGGTGACGCCAATGCGCACGGCCCGGGTGAAGTTGTTGAACTGGGTGATGAGCGAGTCGTTGGAGAACAGTTCGAAATCATCCGGCTCGCCGGGCGGAATTCTGCGCAGGTTGCGCAGGATGCCGCGGACCTGTTCCATGCAATCATCGTAACTGGCCACATCCCGCGCCTGCACCAGGATGGTCAGGTCGTTCCACCAGCGTCCGTAACGGTTGAGCGCCGTGGTGATGGGGATGATGGCTATATTGTCCTGATCACTTTCCATCGCCCCGCCCTTGGAGGCGAGCACGCCCACCACCGCGTATTTGTAACCGTTGATTTTGATGTCTTCGCCCATCGCCGAGCCAAACGGAAAAGCGGTTTTGGCCAGGGTGCTGCCGAGCACGCACACGTCGCGGGCGTTGTCCACGTCGTCTTCGGAAAGAGCGCGGCCCTCCGCGACGTCCCAGTTGCGCGCCGGGAAGCTGCCGGGGGTTTCACCATACAACTGGGAGGTGGGCGCCGTCTTGGCGTAGCGGGTCGAAATCTGTCCCCGCCAGAAATTGCCGTGGATGCCCACGCCGGCGGCGAGCGTGGCTTTCTCCTCCACCTGCCGTCCTTGTTCCAAGGTGACGTATTTGCGCCGCCAGTATTTCTGCCAGTCGGAATTGTCGCCGAACTGGGCTTCGGGCCAGCGCTGGATGGCAAACGTCTGGCTGCCCAGCTCGCTGAGTCCGGTTTCGACGGTGTGCTTTAACACGCGCATGGCGGTCATCACGACGATGATGGAGAACACGCCGATCAACACGCCGAGGAGGGTGAGCGCCGAGCGCAGCTTGTGCGCCCGCAGCGCGTTCATGGCCATGGAGAAGCTTTCCCTGGCTTCAGCGAGCAGCAGTGTTGGCCGGTGAAATTTCATTCGCTTCGGAGTGCCTCCACCGGATCCATCCGCGCCGCGCGCCATGCCGGCAGGAAACCGGAAACCACCCCGGTCAGCAGCGAGACGAGCAGGGCGACGGCGACGATGGGCCAGGACAAGGTCGCTTGGAAGAAGAAGTGGGATACCGCCAGCGTGGTGAACCAGGCGATGCCCAACCCGATCAGCCCGCCCATCAGGCAGATGCAGGCGGCCTCGACCAGAAATTGCAGCAAAATATTGCGCCGCTTGGCGCCAATGGCCTTGCGCACGCCAATCTCGCGGGTGCGCTCGGCCACCGAAACGAACATGATGTTCATGATGCCGATGCCGCCGACGAACAGCGACAGGCTGGTGACAAACAGCCCAATGATGGCAATCGTGCCGGTTTGCTTGTGGAACCATTTCACAAACTGGTCCTGCTGGTTGATGCCAAAATCGTCGGGTTCGTCCGGCCGCAAATGACGGATGCGGCGCATGGCCTGCCGCAATTCCTCCCGCGCCTCATCCAATTGCGCCAGCCCGCTGGCCTTCACCACGATGCCGTCCCAGTTGTACAGCGGCCCGTTCCAAATGATTGCCAGAAATTCGCGGATGGGGATGATGATGTTATTGTCTTCACTCGACACGAACATGCTGCTCCCCTGCTTTTCCAGAACGCCGATGACCTGGGAAGATTGATTCGCAATTTTGATGCGCTGGCCGATGGGGGATTCTCCGCGAAACAGATTGGTGGCCACGTCGCTGCCGATCACGCAGACCGGCTGCCCGCCCGCGGCATCCGCGGCGTTCAGAAACCGGCCCTCGGTCACGTTCACGCCGCTGGTTTGCAGATAGGCATCCGAGGTGCCGATGACCCGGACGAGATTGGCGCTCCGGGCTTTGTATTTTACCGGTTCCCATCCGACCATCTTGGGCGCGACGGCGGCGGCGAGCGTCAATTGTTTGGCCAGCGCCTCGGCATCCCTGAGCCGGAGCGGCGGACGGCGCCGCTGCATCTTGATCCAATCGTCATACGAAAACTCGAACATCCAGTCATAGCGCGCCACATGAAACACGTCCGCGCCGAGCGAGGAAATGCTGTTGATGAACGACTGGTTCAGCCCGTTGATGGCCGCGCCCATGAGCGTCACGGTGACGATGCCGATGACGATGCCGAGGGTGGCGAGCGTGGAACGCATTTTGTTCGCGCGGACGGCGTCCCAGGAAATGCCGAGGCCTTCGCGGAGTTCGGCCAGGAGTTTCATGAGGGGAAAACATCCAACATCCAACACCCAACACCCAATGCCCAATGAACCACTCTCCGTTGCGGTTTCAATGGATGTTCAATGTTCGATGTTGGGTGTTGGATGTTCATTTCGTCATGGTTTCATCGCTGGCTATCAAACCATCGCGGATGCGGATGATGCGCCGCGATTGGCGGGCAACGTCCTCCTCGTGCGTCACCACGATGATGGTGTTGCCCTTGCGGGACAGTTCATCGAACAACGCCATGATTTCCGTGCCGGTTTTGGAATCCAGGTTGCCGGTCGGTTCGTCGGCCAGCAGGATCGAAGGTTTGTTGACCAGGGCGCGGGCGACGGCCACGCGCTGGCGCTGGCCGCCGGAAAGTTCGTTGGGCTTGTGATGAATGCGGTCGGCCAAGCCGACCTGCGTGAGCGCGTCGAGCGCGACCTGGCGGCGTTCCTCCGCGGGCACGCCGGCGTAAATGAGCGGCAGTTCGACGTTGTGCAGCGCATTCGAGCGCGCCAACAGGTTGAAGGTCTGGAAGACAAACCCGATTTCGCGGTTGCGGATTTCGGCGAGCTGGTTGTCGTCCATGTCGCTGACGCCGATGCCGTTCAATTCGTAGCGGCCGGACGTGGCGGTATCGAGACAGCCGATGAGGTTCATCATCGTGGATTTGCCGGAGCCGGACGGCCCCATGATGGCGACGTATTCGCCGCGCTGGATTTCCAGCGACACATCGCGCAGCGCGTGGACGGTTTCCGCGCCCATCTGGTAGCGCCGCGAAACATTCTGGAGGCGGATCAAGCTCATTTTCAATCGGAATGGAAAACATTCAACATCCAACACCGAACACCCAACACCCAATGCAACGGTTCGGCAGATGACTTCATTGGATGTTCGATGTCGGATGTTGGTTGTTGGATGTTACCAAAGAATGCCAAATAGATTTTCAAGGCTTCTGCAAATCCGCACCGACAACCCCTTTTTTGATCTTCTTGCCGTCGTCCAGATCGCTTCTGATGGCGCGGTACCCGCCGGAGACGATTTCCTGGCCGTTGGTGAGGCCGTCGGTGATCTCCCAGTAATTGTCGTCGCAAATGCCGATTTTCACCGGCACGGCATTCACATGATCGCCCGCCACCGCGAACACGACGTCCACCATCTTGGAGGATTTTTTGTCCGGCGGCCCGCTGTTGGTGGCAACATTGCTCGAAGCCACGGCGTTGCTGGAAACCGTTGCATTGGTGCCCGGTTGGGCGGTGGCTGTGTTGGTGCCGCCGGTTTTCGGCGGATCGGTTTTTTTGGGCGGCTTGGGCGCTCGGGTGGTGACGCTGGCCAGCGGGACGGTGAGCACGTTGGTGCGATAGTCGGTTTCAATGTCGGCGCTGACGGACATGCCGGGGCGGAAGTCTTCCTTGTCGCTGAGCCGGATGCGCACCTGGAACTTGGTGGCTTCCTGTGACTGGCTGCTGCTGCTGTTGGAAGTGTTGCCGGCCTGGTTGCTGTCCTTCGATGAGCTGGCGACATCCGTCACCACACCGGCGAATTTGCGGTCCTTGAACGCGTCCACCTCCAGCCGCGCCTTCTGGCCGGGTTTGATGCCCACCACGTCCATTTCGCCGACATCCACCCGCGCCTCCATCTGATTCAAATCCGAGATGACCAGGATTTCCGTCCCGGCAAATTGCGCGGTGCCCAGCACGCGCTCGCCGAGTTGCGAGTTCAATTTGCTGATGGTGCCGTCGAGCGGCGAAACAATCTTCGTTTTGATCAGCGAATCCTGCGCGCTGTCCACCAGAGCCTTGGCGACGTTCACCTGGTCGCCGGCGCTGTCGAGTTGCGCCCGAGCCACGTCACGGGCGGATTTGAAACCGATGAAATCCGATTCCGAAAGCAGCTTCTGGTGGAACAATTCCAAATTGCGGTCGTAGTCCGCCTGGGCTTTTTCCAGGTTCGCCACCGCCGAGGCTTTGGCGGCCAGCGAGGATTCGTAACCGGCCTTTGCCTGGTTGACCGCGGCGATGTAAATGTCCGGGTTGATCTTCACCAGCGTCTCGCCGTTTGTGACCTGCTGGCCTTCCTTGACCGGCAACTCAATGATTTCGCCGCTGACCTCCGGGCTGATGGTGACCTGGATGACGGGCTGGATTTTGCCATTGGCGACAACGATGTTGGTAAGGCTGTGACGCGCGACCTTCTCGGTCTGGATGGTGATGACCGGCTCGCGTTTTTTGAAGATGGCCAGCAGGATCAATGCGACCAGCACCAGCCCGATGGCCGAAAAGATGATCAGCTTCCGGCGATTTTTAGGTTTTGCCATGACAGTTGTTTATTAAAAGACACCGCCAAACGGATTTTGTTTCACTTGTTTCGACGTTGCCGCACACCTTGCGCGAAGCGATCCCTCTCAACGATACCCGCACTCAATCCAATAATTCACGCCGGACGCCGGGCGTTTCACGCCACGGTGGGGTCAAGGCGGCGGCTGGGCACGAGATAATTGCGTACGTAGTCGGCCACGGCGTCTTCGAGCCTGGTGGCGGGCGCGGTGTAACCGGCGGCGCGCAGCCGGACCAGATTTGCTTCCGTGAAATACTGGTATTTGTCGCGGATGCTGTCCGGCATCTCGATGAACTGGATGTTCGGCTTCCGGTTCAGCGCAACGAAAACCGCCCGCGCCAGGTCCAGCCACGTCCGCGCCGCGCCGCTGCCAATGTTAAAAAGTCCGACGGCCTTTGGCGCTGCGGCCAGATGCAACGTCATCGCGACGGCATCCTTCACGTAGAGAAAATCCCGCTTTTGTTCGCCGTCGCGAAAATCGGAACGGTAACTCTTGAACAGCCGGATGATGCCCTCGGATTGCACCTGACCGAAACTTTTGTGGACGAGCGACCGCATGTCGCCCTTGTGGTCTTCGTTGGGGCCGAAGACGTTGAAGTATTTCAGTCCGGTGATCTGGTTCAAGAATCCCGCGCGCCAAGCGTGCAAATCAAAAAGTTGCTTCGAATAGCCGTACAGGTTCAGCGGTCGCAGCTTGTCGAGTCTCGCATCGTCGTCGTCCATCCCTGCCGAGCCGTCGCCGTAAGTTGCGGCGGAGGACGCATAAACGAACCGCGTTTTTTTGCCGCGCGATTTCTGGCCCAGCGCCCATGCGGCAAGATCCCGGGTGAATTCGTAGTTGTTGCGGATGAGATAGCTCGCGTCGCGCTCGGTCGTGGAGGAACAGGCGCCCAGATGCAGGATCAAATCAAATTTCCCCAGCGTATTGTCTTGCAGGCGCGGCAGCAGGGTGTCGGCCTCGACGTAATCGGCGAACCGCAGCGGGATGAGATTGCGCCACTTTTGATCCGTGCCGAGGCGGTCGCAAACCATGATGTTCTCGCAGCCGCGCCGGTTCAGCGCCCAGACCAGCGCGCTGCCGATAAAGCCCGCGCCGCCGGTGACGAGCACCCGCGCATCGGAAAAGTCATTGGGCTTCATAGATTTCAGACAGCATGGCGCGAGCCGGCCCGAAATTCAAGCCCAGGTGCGGGGCTAACCACGAAATACACGAATTACACGAAAATGTCTTCATCCACGGATGGACGTGCCATCGTCCTCGTTCTCGAAAACCAAAATTGAACAGAAGCAAACGAAGGAAACCAAGGGGGAAAATTCTTCGTTGCCTTTGTTAGCTTCTGTTGAGATTCGCCGCTGGAGCTGAGACAGGCTGGAAGCACTATCCTGCGTTATCAGCGTGTATCAGCGGTTCGAGAATCTCTGCGTTCTTTGCGGTAAATCAATTTCGTGTATTCCGTGTGTTTCGTGGTTTTCGCCTTCGCTCACTTCGGCGCGACGCGGAAAAATCTCTGCGTTAAAGGCGTTTCCGTTTGTTTGCGCCCGCCAGCCGCCGGCTGTTGAGCTGCAATTATTATTATCATTAGCTGTAATTTTATCCTGATGTTCACTATCAATTTTTCTTGAAATAATGATGAGCTTAAGATAATATTAAGACAATCGAATGCTGGTTGCCGGTTCGGCGGGTGAGGGAATGAGTCTGACCCGGTGTCAGGATGGGCGGTGGTTTGCTGGACGGTCTGCGGTTGGCCGGGGCGGACCAGGTGCCCGTTTAATTCGCAACCATTTGAACATTAAGTAATAGATTGATTAGTATCAGACAAAATACGGGTGGTGGACTTGCTGGTTTCCGGCCATTTTGCCATCCATTAAACAGGCGTGAAAGCGGCGCCGGTTATGCATTAACAAACACAAGGAACAAACGATGAAAAAAATACTCGTGCTAGCAACCATGTTCGGCTTTGCCGTTGTGCTCAATGCCACGGCGGCGGACGCCAAGGCAAACTGGGATACCCTCTGCGCCAAGTGCCATGGCGAAGATGGCAAAGGCCAGACCAAGATGGGCCAAAAGCTCGGGGTCAAAGACCTGACGGATGCCAAGGTCCAGGCGGATTTGAAGGATGATGCCGCCTTCAAAACAATCAAGGAAGGCCAGAAGGATGCCGATGGCAAGACCTTGATGAAGGCCTTTGACACCTTGTCTGATGAAGAGATCAAGGGCTTGGTCACCTTCGTGCGCGGTCTGAAATAGCAACAGTTTGGTTCGGAGGTTTATCGGACGGGATGCCAGCCTGCTTGCCGGAGAGGCAGCCTTCGCATCCAAGTGGATGGATCAGCCGCCCGGCGGGATGATCCTGCGCCGGGCGGCATAAGAAACCAGCCGAATGCCGGCCAATCATTTTACTCATGCGCCAATTCAAAATGCCGCCCCAGATTGTCCGGCTGGTATTGTTGACGCTGGCGATTGTCGGCTCCTACATGATTGCGCGCGCTTTTCTGACGCCGGCGTCATTCGGGGAGCTGGGCTGGTATCGCAGTCGGGCGCTGGTGGAATTGCGTTCGCGCACACCGGTTTATGCGGGCAAGCAGGCGTGCGATGAATGTCATTCCGACCAGCTCCAGAAACTCGCCAAGTTTGAACACAAGACTCTCTCCTGCGAAGCCTGTCACGGGGTGAGCCGCGAACATGCGGACAATCCCGATGTTTTGCCCGCCAAACCGGCCGACAACTTTTGCCTCCGCTGCCACGAAGCCAATCCTTCCCGGCCCAAGTGGTTCAAGCAAATCGTCGCCAGGGATCACTACCCCGGAAAGTGCGTCGAATGTCACAAGCCCCATCAACCCAGCCAAAGTCCATGAAAACCCAATTCACCCGGCGCGGCGCATTAACGAGACTGGGCGGAGCCATCGCTGGCCTGCTCACCCTTTCCGCCGCGCGCGCCGCCAAAGCGGCGGTGCAAAAGGTGTTGGTTTCATCGGGCGCGCCCAAGGATTACGACCCCACGAAGCACAAGTGGCTCATGTGCATTGACGTCAACAAATGCATCGGCTGCGGGCTGTGCGTCGAGGCGTGCAAGAAGGAAAACGCCGTGCCGGAAGGCCCGTATTTCCGGACGTGGATCGAGCGCTACGTTATCCTCAAACCGGAACCCGGCTCGGACCAGACGCGCGGCGAAACGCTGGTGGATTCCCCCAACGGCGGAATGCACGGCTTCCCCGAACTGCCCTTTCCGAACGGCAGAATCGAGCATTCGTTTTTCGTGCCGAAGCTGTGCAACCTTTGCAAATTCTCGCCCTGCGTGCAGGTGTGTCCGGTCGGCGCGTCGTTTGATGCCCCGGACGGCGCGGTGCTCGTGGACCCGAAATACTGCATCGGCTGCGGCTTTTGCATCCAGGCCTGCCCTTACGGCTGCCGCTTCCTGAGTCCGGTCACCCACACCGCCGAGAAGTGTACGTTGTGCTATCACCGCATCACCCGCGGATTGAAACCGGCGTGCGTCGAAATCTGCCCCACGCAGGCGCGCATCTTTGGCGATTTGAAAAACGCGGCGCCGGACGATCCGCTCCGGAAATTCTACGAGAACAACCGGGTGCAGGTGCTCAAACCGTATCTGGGCACGGAACCCCGCGTGCTCTACGCCGGCTTGGACAAGGAGGTTCGATAACATGACTGGCGAAATCACCAACCTGGTGGCCGGGGTCATGCCGAGGTTCGAAGGCTACGTGTATCCCAACGAGGCCATCCCGCATCCGCTGTGGGGTTTTCTGATCGTGCTTTATCCGTACATCACCGGCCTTGTTGCCGGCGCCTTCATCATGGCGTCGCTGGTCCGGGTGTTCAAGGTCCACGCGCTGGAACCGGTGTACCGCCTCGCCCTGCTGACCGCGCTGTCCTTTCTGCTCTGCGCCACACTGCCGCTGCTGTTCCATCTGGGCCACCCGGAACGCTGCTATGAAATCATGATGACCCCGCATTTCACATCGCCGATGGCGATGTTCGGATTTGTTTATGCCTGGTATTTGATGGCGGTGCTGCTGCTGGAACTCTGGTTTGATTACCGCCATGACCTGGTGCGCTGGGCAAAAGTGACGCCGGGATTCCGGGGCTTCATCTACCGCGCTTTCACGGTGGGCGTGACCGATGAATCGCCGAAGGCGCTGGCGCTGGATGAAAAGCTGGGCTGGATTCTTTCGATCGTCGGCATCCCGTCGGCGTTCCTGCTGCACGGTTATGTCGGCTTCATCTTCGGTTCCATCAAGGCCAATCCCTGGTGGGGCAACGTGCTCATGCCGATTATTTTCATCCTGTCCGCCGTTGTCTCGGGCATCGCCCTCTGCGTGTTTGTCTATGGGGTGCTGAACTGGACCCGGCGGCACCCGGTGGACATGCGCTGCCTGGACACGATGGCCATGTTCCTGTTTTACGCGCTGGTGGTGGATGCCACCGTGGAAGGGCTGGACTGGCTTCACCGCGGCTTTGCGGCAGAGGAAGGCTTTTCCATGATGCAGATCATGATCCGCGAGAAACTTTTTTACACGCTGAATCTCGGCCAGGTTGCCATCGGCACGCTGCTGCCGTTGCTGCTGCTGGGATCGCTCCAGCTCCTGCGCCGCCTCGTGCCCGAGGCCATCCGCCGGCGCATGATTTTCGGCAGCGCGGCCATGATCCTGGTCGGCGTGCTGGCCATGCGCTGGAACGTCGTGATTGGCGGACAGCTTTTCTCCAAGAGCCTGCGCGGCGTGATGGGTTACAAACTGGAATTCGCCGGTGTGGAAGGCTGGTTCATGGGACTCATTTTGCTCAGCCTGCCGTTCATCATCCTGACCGTGCTGGTGAAACTGTTTCTGTCCGAACGGCTGCTGTCCGGCGGGCACACGCCGCACGGTGGTGTTGAGGAAAGCGCACACTAGAGTAAACTGACAAACACAAAGCCGGGTTGATTCCGGCGATGGTCGCGAGACCAATATGAATACCGAGATCATAGGGAAGCCGCCTCAACGTCCGTCCCTGTTGCGAAACTGGATGAGTTTGACCGGGCTGGTCGTGGTGATCGGCAGCCTGTTCTCTTTTTTCCTGCTCTTCATGCTGGATGCGGTGCAGCACTTCTCCAATCCCTACCTCGGCATCCTCACCTACATCATCGCGCCGGGTTTTCTGTTCTCCGGCCTTTTGCTGACGGTGGTGGGGCTGCTGCGCGAACGGCACAAACGCGGCGGAGCCGTAGGGCTTTTCCCGGTGGTGCAGGTTGACCTTTCCCGTCCCCGCGACCGCCGGAGAATGGCGCTCTTCCTCGCCGGCGCCGTGTTTTTCCTCTTCCTCTCGGCGGTGGGCAGCTATAACACCTACAATTTCTCCGAATCGGTCCAGTTCTGCGGCGAAACCTGTCACACGGTCATGAAACCCGAGCTGGTGACCTTCGAACACGGACCCCATGCGCGGGTCGCCTGTGCCAATTGTCACATCGGGTCGGGCGCCACCTGGTTCGTCCGCTCCAAGCTTTCCGGCACCTACCAGCTCTATGCCACCGCCTTTGACAAATATCCCCGGCCCATCCCGACGCCCATCCGCAACCTGCGTCCCGCCCAGGAAACCTGCGAGGAATGCCATTGGCCGAAAAAATTCTTCGGAAGCCTGGACCGGACCTTCAATTATTTTCAGTCCGACGCGAGCAACTCGCCGTACTCCATCCGGTTGTCCATCAAGGTGGGCGGCAGTGATCCCACCCACGGGCCGGTGGGCGGCATTCACGCCCACATGACGATTGGCAACCGCGTGGAATATATTGCGACGGATCCCGGCCGGCAGAAAATTCCCTGGGTGCGCGTGACCGATTCGCAGGGCGTGGTCACCGTCTATCACGAACCAAATTTTACCAACGACATCAGCCGGTACGAGATTCGGAAAATGGACTGCATGGACTGTCACAACCGCCCCGCCCACCGGTACATGTCGCCGGACAGCGCGGTCAACATCGCCCTGTCACTCCGGGAAATTGACCCGGCCCTGCCCTGGATTAAAACCAACGCGGTCTATGTCCTGACCCGGAAATATCAAAACGGGACGGAGGCCCGGGAAGGCATCGCCACCTTCCTCGCCGGGCATTATCCCAACGACCCGCGCATCCGTCAGGCCATTCCGGTGGTCCAGCAAATTTACCAGGACAACTTTTTCCCGGAAATGAAGGCCAGTTGGAGCGTTTATCCGGACAACATCGGCCACATGATCTGGCCCGGCTGCTTCCGCTGTCACGATGGCAAACACAAGTCCGACGACGGCCGGACCGTCAAGGCCAACGATTGCAACGCCTGCCACACCATCCTGGCGCAAGGCAGCGGTGCGGAACTGCTGCAACTCGCCCCCGGTGGCCAGCAATTCAAACACCCCGGCGGGGATTATGATTTGACCTGCTATGACTGCCATAATGGCGGACTGTAATCACCGCCAGTCGGATTGCCGGCAACGTGGCGCAGGCGTCCCGCCTGCGGGCATTTCGGGTGGGGCGAGCGTACTCGCGAGCCGGTCTCATTTTTCTCCCTCTCCGCCAACGGAGTTGGGGGAGAGGGGCGGGGTGAGAATTCTCCGAACCCAGTTTCGCGCTTTGAACCCCTGCAACCTCAAGATACGCAAGTCGTTGATATTCAATCTGGCGATCTTGAGGTTCATGGGGAGGTGGCGCGTTCAATTCAAATCCTCTAGATCCAGCCTTTCCGTAAGCTGGCTCGCGAGTACGCTCGCCCCACCAATATTGCACTGTTGCCGGCCCATCATCTTCTTTCTCTGCTTTTGCCTTTGCTCGGGTTGGTTCTCCGCAAACGCGGCGGACAAATTCAAAAACAGCGACTGCCTTGACTGCCACCTGGACCCGTCCACGACCCGCAAGGTGGACGGGAAAATTGTTCCGCTGCTTTTTCCGACCAACGCCTTTCAGAAATCCGTCCATTCCATGCTCGACTGTGTGGATTGCCATACGGGCATCAAGGACCTGGTGCACGAGAGCAAATTGCCGCCGCCAGATTGCTCCGGTTGCCATGAAAAAGAAGCGAAAGATTACGCCACGAGCATCCACGGCTTGAGCCACAAGCTCGGAGCTTCCGGCGCCGCCAATTGCTGGGATTGTCACGGCTCGCACGGCATTCTGTCGGCGAAGGACCCGGCGTCTCCCGTTTACAAATTGAACCTTCCGCAAACCTGCGCCCGCTGTCACAGCAATCCGGGGCTGACGAAGGAATATCAGATGAAATTTCCGGAGGCCGCGTCGCAATACATGGAAAGCATCCATGGCCGCGCGCTCCTGAAGATGGGTTTGATCGTCGCGCCGTCCTGCAACGACTGCCACGGCGTGCACAACATCAAGCGCGCCGTGGACCGCGACTCGCCGATCAACCACGCCAACGTCGCCGCCACCTGCGGCAAATGCCACGTCGGCATCGAGGAAACCTACCTCAAGAGCGTCCACGGCCAACTGCTGGCCAAGGGCGACCAGCGCGGGCCGGTTTGCACGGATTGCCATACGGCGCACGAGATTGAGAAACCGTCGGGGAATAATTTCAAGGCCTCAGCGACGCGCGTTGCGGCAAATGCCACGAGGACCGGCTGGAGCATTACCGCGACACCTACCACGGCAAGGCCATGGCGCTCGGCAAGGCGAACGCGGCCCCGGCCGTGGCCGCCTGCTACGACTGCCACGGCCATCACGACGTGCTGCCGCCGTCCAACCCGGCGTCGCACCTGTCGCAAATCAACATCCTCGCCACCTGCCAGCAATGTCATCCGGGCGCCACCATCGGCTTCACCCAATTCATGCCGCACGCCAATCCGCTGGACGCGAAGCATTATCCGCTGCTCCACGTTGTTTTCCTGGCCATGACCGGCCTGCTGCTGGGCACATTCGCCTTCTTCGGATTGCACACCCTCTTGTGGCTGGTGCGCGCCGTCTGGCTGTATCTTGCACGACTCGAAGAAATTCCGCGAGGCCAAGATCAAGACCCAGGTGGACGACGAATGGTTCACGCGCTTCGTGCCGTTCGAGCGGTTCCTGCATTTCCTCGTTGTCACCAGCTTCCTGCTGCTGGTCATCACCGGCATGCCGCTCAAGTTTTATTACACGAGCTGGGCGAAGGTGATCTTTGCCATCATCGGCGGGCCGGAAACGGCGCGCACGCTGCACCGGTTCGGCGCGCTGGTCACCTTCCTTTACTTCGGCCTGCATGTCGCGTCGCTCATCGGCCGGGCGTGGAAGGGCCGGGGAAATCTCCGCAATCCGGTGGACGGCAAATTCCATTTCAGCCGGCTCTGGCACGTGCTGTTCGGGCCGGACTCGATGATGCCCACGTGGCAGGACTGGAAGGATTTCGTGGCGCACAACAAATGGTTCTTCGGCCAAGGCCCGAAACCGCAGTTCGACCGCTGGACCTACTGGGAGAAATTCGATTACTTCGCCGTGTTCTGGGGCGTGGCCATCATCGGCGCCTCGGGGCTGGTCATGTGGTTCCCGGAATTTTTCACCCGCTTCCTGCCGGGCTGGATCATCAACGTGGCGCTGATCATCCATTCGGACGAGGCGCTGCTGGCCGCCGGCTTCATCTTCTCCATCCATTTCTTCAACACGCATTTCCGGATCGAGAAATTCCCGATGGACACCGTCATCTTCTCCGGCCGCGTTTCCAAGGGCGAACTGCTCCACGAGCGCAAGCGCTGGTACGACCGCATGGTCACGGAAGGCAGGCTGGACCAGCATCGCGTGCGCGACGAATGGCTGCGCTGGCGGAACATCGCGCGCGCGTTCGGCTATTTCTTCTTCGGCCTCGGCATCTTCCTGCTGCTGCTCATCATCTACGCCATGCTCTCGCGCCTGACGCATTGAGCGCGAGGCGCGAAGTGCGCGGTGCGAAGATGGAGGATGGAGGATTGAGGATGGCTGTTCAAATCGTCCTCGCTTGTCGCGTCGTAGCGTAGCAAAGCCGGATTCTCGTCCTCGTCCTCGATTCCACATCCGCTGGGAAAAGAGCAATTGAAGGAAATTGAGGGCCGGGCGGTGCAGGCGATTGAAGGCAAGGGCCGGTGCTGGTGGAACCCGGAAAATGGCGAAGGAAAAAAGCGGCGCCGGTTCGGAATCCAGATTGTGGAGTAACCAGTATTTCATGCTGCGGAGTGCCCTCGAAAAGCGGAAGAATGATGCGGGAAAACTTACCCTGGAGTCCGTTTGCCCAGCGAAGTAACGAATCCACAAATCGCGGCTCTAAACCGCGCTTCTGAACCAACTCGGAACGGACAACGATGTTGGCGGCAATCTCCGCACATGTGCAAGCGCGAATGATAGCCATCGAATACTCATCTCGCTCAAAAAGACCCAACGTCTTCTTCCAGTTGGATTCAAGCTTTTCGGTGTCGCTTCTCTGTGAATAGGGCTTATTGATTTTCTTCATAACATGCGCGATGCGGTCTAACAGGCATTCAGCCAATCTGCCGTTTGGTCCAGGCCGGGAAGCAATCCGGTTGCTTTCCTTGTCATGGGGTTAAAATAAGCCGGGTGGCGAAAAAAAGGCAAGGAACCGTTTTTCTGTAGCGCAGGTTGGCAACCTGCCGTATCCGCCGACTGGCAGTCGGCAGAACGTCGGATGCTCGAAGACGAGCGGATTGCCAATCCGCGATACAGCAGACTGCCAGTCTGCGCTACGGGGCAGCAGCGCGGGTTTGGAAACTTCTCCACAGTTTTTGCGGCAGCAGGCCGAGGAGGATGATGGCGGCCTGGCTGCCGATAAAGAGCATCAGCCATTTGAACGCCGCGTCCATGAAACCGTAGCTGTGCAGGCCGATGCCGAGCATGTTCACGCCGAACCACGAGAAGCTGGTGACAATGTTGCCGATGACGGCGAGGTTCATCAGGCCGCGTTCGCGCACGAGGCCGCCCCAGCGCGCGTGCAGGATGGTCGCGTTCCAAAGCACGATGAGCAGCGCGCCATTTTCCTTGGGGTCCCAGCCCCAGAACCGGCCCCACGACTGATCGGCCCAGATGCCGCCGAGCACGGTGCCCACAAAGCTGAACAGCGTGGCGAAACAAACGATGCCGTAAACCATCCGCGCCAGCGATTTGGCGGTTTCCGCCGGGAGCGTGGTCGTGAACACGCCGCGCAGGATGTAAATGATGGCCAGAAATCCCGCTACAAAAGTCGAGGCGTAGCCAAGCGTGACGGTGACGACGTGGGTGGCCAGCCAGAAATTCGTGTCGAGCACGGCGCGCATCATTTCCATCGTGTCGCCGCCGAGCGCCAGATTGTGCGCGATGATCAGCGTGACGAAACCGACGAACGCAGCGACGACCGAGCCGATGCCATCGCGATAAATTTTTTCAAGGGCCATTCCCAGAATGACCGCGCCCCAGCCGATGAAGATGGCGGACGAGTAAAGGTTGGTCACCGGGGGCCGGCCTTCAAGATACATGCGGAAGACGAGGCCGAAGGTGTGAATGACCCAAGCCAGGATGACGAGATAAAACGCCGAGCGCCGCAGCCAGGCGGACAGGTTGAACCACGACAGCAACGCCAGCACGAGCGCGAGAACGTAAATGACCATGGCCTTGTAAAACGGCTCCATCGTGCTGAAGAAAAATTCCTGGTCCGCCTTGCGCAACTGGGGCGTAAAACGGCCGACGAGCCAGAAGCGGTATCCGGCGACGGCCTGGTTGAAATCCGCCGGCTGATTACTGCGGTAGGCGGTGACCATCTCCGCATAAAATTTGGCGGCTGGATTGAGTTCGCCGGTGCGGGCGGTCTGCATGAGGTTGGTGCCGATGTTTTGCCATTCGTCACGGGGCAGGTTGATGTCCGCAGGCGGAATGGTCAGGGGCAGGGCGAAGCTGGCGACGTTGTTGTAACCGCCCATGAAGCCGAGCAGGGTGTTGAAGGCGGCCTGGTCGTATTTCTGCCCGGCTTCGCGGGCATTCACGGCGGCGATGCCCGGCGGAATGCTTTTTTGGAACGCCTCGAGTTCCGCCGCGAAATCATCCGTGACCGGCGGTTTGAGGCTCACTTCCAGCCGCTCGTAAAGGTTCATGGCATCGGCGAGCTTCGTCAATTGCGACTCGAAGACCGTGCGGTTGGCGGACTCGATTTTCTCGATGCGGTCGGACTGCTTTTCAATTTCGTCCGCCTGGGGACGGAGGTCGTTGAAGAAATAATATTTCTGGTTGTCAGGCAGTTTGAGCAGTTCGGTGACTTCGTTGTTATCAATGCGAAAGACTTTCCGGTCATCGGCCGACTCGGGTTTCATCATCACTTCAAGCAGCCATTCGTCTGCCGAAAGCCGGTTGGTGGTGACCCACCACTCGTCGTTTGAGGCTTTTGGCGTTCCGACGAGTGTGGCCACAATTCTTTTGATGCCGGTCAGTTTTCGCGCTTCCTTGAGGCTGACCGTGGATTTGGTGCTGATGCTCAGCAGGGAATTGCGGGCGACGGAATCAAACGGCTGGAACCGACCGTTCATGAGGACGGGCAGTTTGCCAAATTCGCGCGTGTGAAAACCGGTTTCCGGCGGCTGGCGCAAACCGGACAGGACCCAGCCCGCCATCACCGCGACCAGAATGAGGGGAATCCACTTTTTCATAAAATCGAGGACGAGAACGAGGACGAGGACGATTTCCAACGTAAAATCGTTTTGTGGAATCGTAAATCGTAAATCGCAAATCGCAAATTCATTGGAGCCTCCGTTTCAAAAAGGGAATCAGGTGGCTGAGGAACTGGATGATCAGGCCGGTCGCCACGAGCACACACCCGATATACGGCGTGAGCCAGCCGGGGTTATGCACCACCTGCAAGACGCTGCCGTGATCGTCAGCGTCGAAACTCGCCTGATAAAACGTTTCGCCGGCGTAGCGCAGCGGGTTGTTCATGAAAATCCGCACCTCGCGGTCCTCGCCGTTGGCCAGGTTTTGCAGCCGGACACGGCTGGAGAAATTTTTGGGGATGTCCGTGCCGGGATATTTGTCATGGCGAAATTCTATGAGGTGCAGGCTGAAAGGCAGGTAATACCGTTCCTGCCGCAGCGACATTTCGTAGGTGCGATGATTAAAGGCGAACGGCTGCGGCTGGTCCACCCAGCCGGACACGAGGAACGTGCCGAGCGAACCCCCGTTGGTCACAACTTCGACGATGGCCGAGGGCATGTCAATCCGGTTCATCCCGGTTTCGCGCGGCACTTCGCGCCACCACATGCCGGAGCCGAGGCCGGCGGTGGTATGGACCGGGTCATAGCCCGGCTGGGACTGCTGGGAGAGCAATGAATTGGCGTAAAAGGTTTTTACACGCATGGTGAACGGAAATAAAACGCTCCTCATAATAGACTGTCTTAGTGGCAAATCCCTCGCGCTAATTTCACCTTTGCGCACAAGCAAATGCATCGGAATAGCAATGACTAAATCGGAATCCGTTTCGCTCGTGTCCTTGACCGCCAGTTCAAAGGCGCGGTCGGCCTCGGTGTAATTTCTGGTTTCGCCGATGCGCAGGTGCAGGGTGCTTTCCACGGCGAGGAAATCCGTGAGCATCTGCCCGAGCAGCAGCAGCACGATGCCGAGGTGGATCAGCACAATGCCGATTTTGCGTTTGCCGGGCTGGTAATACCGGAAGTGCGCCAGAAACAGGTTGACGAGCAGGACGGTGCCGATGAGATAACCGCCGGGGAAGATGGGAACATGGAAACCGGAGCCGGTCGGCGTCCAATAGACAAAAAAACTGCGGAAGAATTCGTTCTGGGCCTTGTAGAGACCGAGATGGACCTGGGCGATGGTGCCCCAGAAGACAATGACACATCCGAGCACCAGGCAGGTGACGGTCAGCTTGACGGATGAAAAAAAACGGTAAAGGCTCGTGAGCATTTCAGCTTAAATTTTTCTTCCTCTCCTCGCCAAACGAGGAGAGGGGCGGGGTGAGGAGGCTGATTATTACAAAATTACAATCCCCTCGCCCCGGCCCTCTCCCCGCTTGGGCGGGGCAAGGGAGTTTATGGTGTTGTCAGATCGCGTCCATTCTTCCGTGTATTTTGTGGCTTCGACTTTTCATTTCAATATTTCACGCCTTGGACAAATTTTGTAAACGCGTCCTTCTGGCTTTCCACAACCTTCGCATCGCCCATCAGTTTGTAGAACCAAGTCTGGCCGGACTGCGGCACGATCACGCCCACCAACCGGGTCGGCTGGCCGGTCCGCGCATCCGTGCCGCTCATATCCACAAGCTGCGCTTTGCCGTTCGCGACATCTATTGGCGTTGTCAAAATATCCGCCATGGGCGGCAGGCCAAGTTGACCACGCCAGCGATTTACGTTGGCCGCCAATCCGCCACCGTCTCCGGCGGACATGCTGACATTGACGGCAGCGTTGGCACCGCCATCGCCGGCGAGCATGAATTTGGCGATGAGAAATTGTCCGCCGGAAACCTCCTGCCAGCCGGCGGGCACCTGCCAGTTCGGCTGACCTTCATGCGAAACCGGACCGGAAGCGTCCGCCGCGGACAGGCCCATGCCCATGTCGCCGATGGGCGGATGCGACGGAGGCAATTCCGCTTGCGCCAGCGCTGAGGCAAATTTCAGGGATTTGAGGAAGTCAACAAACGCCGGCTTTTGCTGTTCAACCAGATTGGCATCGCCGGTCATTTTGAAAAACCACACCGCGTCGGCGCGATGTTGAATGACGCCCAGAATCCGCGCGGCTTCGCCGCTGGCCGGATTTTGCCCGGCGATGTCGTAGAGCTGCGCCGACTGGCCACCGGCCTCGATGCTTTCCGCATATTTTTCCAGTTCCTCCGGCGAGATGGACGACAGGCCGACCTGACCGCGCCAGCGATTAACATTGGCATCATCGGTACCGGGCCTACCGGGCAGGGGAATGACGCTGACGTCGGCTTGTTTGCCATTCTGGCCCTCGATTTTGAACGACGCCACCCGCATTTCGCCCGGGGGAACTATCGTCCAGCCCTCCGGCGTTTTCCAGGTCAGTTGTGACGGGGTGGATTCGGATGCCGCTGGCGGGGAAGCAGCGGCTGCGGACGAGATGTCCGGATGTCCCGGCGGCAAAGATGAGTTGGGTGAATCGGTGGGGAGAGCGGGCGCGGTTTGCGGCGGCGGCTGGTTTTGTTCCTTGGCGACGCGATAGACCTTGATTTGGTCGCGCTGGCAGCCGGCGACGAGCAGGAGCAACAGGGGAATGAACAACAAACGGACGGGTTTGGGGAATCGGTGTCCGGCGGCAATCCAGGATTTTTTCATCGGATAACTTTGCACAATGTTAAAAATTAGATGATTAATTGACTGTTTCAAGTTAATTCTGCCGGATTTCCGCGCCGTCCGGTCAAGTGGGGATTTCAATAGGACAGCGCGATGTGGTTCGTACCATGGCAGGTCAGGGTGCAGTTTCCGTGGTTGACTCCGATGGAGTTGTATTGAAGCAAGCCATTGCAGGGCTGGACGTATTCAGTGTTGAAATTGATCAAATGCGGCTGGGTGGAGGCGTGCGAGTCATGGCAGGTGGTGCAGGCGGCGGCGGCATTGACGATGTGTATCTGGTGATATTGCCAGCTCGAGGTCTGTGCGCTGACGACCACCGAACTGCTGTGGCATTTGAAACACAGGTCGAAGTTGGCAGTATTGTATGTGGTGAAGTCCGTAAGCAATAACTGCCGTTCCAGCAGCGGGGTATAGCGGGAACCATGCGGCCCCTTGGGGCCGGTGTTGCCCGTACCCGCGCCCGGCCCTTGGTCGTTGTTGTGACAATCGGTACAGTAGGTAAAGCTGCTCGTGGTCCAGGGCGAGATCAGGCTGGGAACGCTCGCGTTACGGCCCATCGCCATGACCGGATGGTAGGAGGTGCTGGCCGGATTGAATTCCAGCCGCGTATTGGTCTGCACATACTGGCGCGAAACCGGGGCAGGACCACGGTTGACGCTGTCGCCGTGGCAACGGAAACACAGTTCATATTCGTTCTGGATCTGCTGAATGACAGATCCACCGGAGTTAACCCCGCGCACTCCGGTGAGCGAACCAGGCGCTGCGGGCGCCAGGGCGGCGGCGTTTTTGGCGGCATGGGGATTGTGGCAATCCTCGCAGGCCACGTGGCGCGGCGCGTTGATCATGTTCTCGGTCGGATCATGAATGCCGGAGGTCTGCGCGATCGGATGCACGCTGGCCTTGTTAAACTCGGCGGCGATGTTTTTGGAGGCGACCGTGCCGCTGTGGCAGGAGTAACAGTTCTGCTCGTCGGGGGAGAAATTCAGCAAACGCCGCTTGGTGCTGGCCGCATGAGGGCTATGACAATTTTCGCAGGCATTGGCGGCCACGGTGGTCCCGCTGGTATGCGGCCAGGGATTTGGCCCGCTGCCGTTCCAGGTCGCTGTGGAAGTGGCGTGGATGGAAGTGGCCCACTGATTCGGGGTGTGGCAGTCCAGACACATTGCGGACGCGGTGTTGTCCTTCACCAGAAAGTTGCCGTATTCGTTGTTATGCGGGTCGTGACAGGAGGTGCATTGCATCTGGCCGCTCTGATCCAGGCGCACCTCCTGAACCAGGGTGGCCGGATCGCGCAGCTCGCCTTGCTTCGTGACCAGGGCCGGGTCGTAGGTGAATGAGACGGGGTGATGCGCCGAAAGATCGGTGCCGATGCGGGTCCGCCCGGAGGGAATGGTGGTCGCGCCGGACTGCATCGGAATGGGTGTGGAACGATTGGCAACCATGCCGAGCGCCACAGTGCCGTCGTGGCAGCTCAAACAAAGCTTGGACGCGCCGGTGGGCTGGCCGACGGTGGCTTTGAGGGTGGAGCTGCTATAAGGCGTGTAAGTGGCGGCGGAGAGGGTGTGGTTCCAAAGCGGGCCCACGCCCGTGGTGTTATGGGGCGCGTGACAAAATATGCAGATGTCCGCCTCGGTTGACGCACGCAAACTGCCCGGACCGCTGACGGACAGGTTGTGTTTTGTGAAGACGATGCTTTGCGGGTTTTGTCCCATCGCTGTCAAGGTCAACGAACAGAACAGCACTCCGGCGGCCTGATGGATGAGGCGGGCGCGGCGGATGCGAAAGATGGCACGCCCCGTCGGCGGCGCGGGAGAAAACGGATCCGAATGCGGGTTCGAATTTCCGCCGTTGCTGGAATGGTTCAGCCGGGGGGCAAATAATGCGAATGGGTTCATGGTTTGCCGGTGTAACGAAAAACCTGAATGCGATGGTTGTACGAATCAGCCACGTAAATTTCATCACTGCGGCTGATGACGATGGCGTTGGGCAGCCAGAACTCGCCGGGAGCCGGGCCGGCTTCGCCCCAATTCATAAGCAGCCTGCCCTGCCCGTCAAAAACCTGCACGTTGTCGAAAACCGCATCCACCACATAGACATGACCGGAACTGTCGGCAGCGACTCCCTTCGGGCGGCTAAAGTGGCCCGGTCCGTCGCCCGCGCTGCCAAAGGCGCGCTGGAACCGGCCGTTTGCGTCAAAAACCTGGATGCGGCAGTTCAATGAATCCGTGACATAGACCCGGTCGGCGGCATCCACATTGATGTGCGTTGGGAAATTGAATTCGCCCGGACCGGTGCCGCGCCGGCCAAACTTGGAAATAAAATTCCCGGAAACATCAAAAACGACGACCTGATGGCGTTTGGAGTCCGTGACGAAGAGCTTGTCCCCCAAGATGGCGAGTCCGGAAGGCCGCTCCAGTTCGCGGGCGATTTCAAACTGCAATTTGCCCTTCTCGTCAAACGCCAGCACTTTTCCGAGCGCCGCGTCGGCCACAAAAATGGTCGGGCCGTGGCGGGCAACGGCCACGGGAGATTGAAACCGGATTTTGCCCACCGACTCCCAGCGAATCCATTTTTTCCGGGACAGATCGAGATAACAGACGGCACTGGCGCCAGCGTCCGTGACGAGCAGGTTTCCCGCGTCGTCCAGCGCAAGGCCAAACGGTTTGTCCAGCCTGCCTTTGTCCCGCCCCACGCCCGTAATCCAGTCGGCCAGCCGGCTGAAAAACGGAGACCTGGCTCCAATGTCTGCGGGACGGGAAATATCCCGTCTATAAACCACGGAAGCTTCGTCCGGCGGCGGCGGCCAGGCGGGCACGGGCTTCGGCTTGTCTGGCGGGACCACGGCGCAACCCAGACAGAAAAGCAGCAAAATGGTCGCAGCCGGAAGCCCCGCGCGCGAGCCGGGAAGCAGGGTTCGGAGGAATTTCAACGGGCGCTGGCGCTTCAAAATCATTTTCAAGTTAGAAGGATCTCTTCAGGTAAACAAAGAAGTAATTCCGTTTATTCAGCTGCGTTGTGGGCGCTGTCGCGGGCATCGCGGCTTGGGTCGTGATCGTTTGGTAATTGTATTCATAGCCGGCCCGCACGTTCAGCTTTCCCCGGGACCAGGTCAGCCCGGTTCTGGCGAAACCTGAATTTTGATCGGTCTCCGTCATGCTAAAAATATCATACCCTCCCTCCACATACCATGCGAGCGGGAACTCGAATTGGGTGTTGTAGCGAACGATGAATTGATATTGGTCCTGGTTGAGGTTGCCCGAATAACGATAGAAATTCTGGCTGAAATCCACACCGAATCTGGAAGCGCTGGAAAGCTGATAGTTGAAACTCTGGAGGAACCGCCAGGCTTTGTACTGGCTGAAGTTGGAATCGTAATCCTCGTATTCCGCGCTGGCGCGAATCCACCGCCAGGTGTAATCCATCCCCCCCGTCAGGTCGGTGAGCGTTTGGGTGAGGGCTTCGGCCGGGGCGTTGTTATCCACCCAGTTCAACCGTCCGTAAATCCCGAATTGGCCGAACAAATCCAGCCGGATCTGCGCGCTGCTGTTGAAGACCTCGAATGAGGCGTTATACAACGATTGGCTTTGGTAATTGACGAGCACTTCGCTGCCATGCAAGGCAACATTCATGCTGCCCGGAACCAGCAGGATTTCCGTCAACTCGCCCGGCGTGCTGATCGTATAGTCAGCGCCTTCCACATAGAGGGTGCCGTCGGAAAAGGCTCGAACCTGGATCGTGGAAGTGATGACCCTGGGATTGTTCAAGAAAACAGGCGTGTTTGTCAGATAGTGTTGCTCGTTAGCCACCGTCAGCACGCTGCCGGAAGATTGATGGTCTTCGTGATCGGCGATGATTCCTCCGCCCAGCGAAAGCCGTCCCCAGTCGCCGAGTCGCTTGGTATAATCCTCGTGAATGCTCAGGCCGAATCGGTCATCGGTGGCCGAACTGGATGAACTGGAACTCGTGTCATAGTTGCCGTGGACATCGAAGGTGGAAGTAAGGCTGTCGTAGAGCTGATGACGCACCCCGACTGTGCCTTGCAGAATGGATGAGTCCACCGGACTCATGCGACTGTCGCTGAAATTGAACATCAGATAACTGTCAAGTTTTGGCCCATTTTTTACCGTGATGTTTTCGTTCGCGGTAATCGTTTCCGTTTGCTGGCCGGAATATTGAGCCTGGCTGAAGCCCGCGCTCGTGGAGGCATTGATCTGCTTGCGGCTGCCGAAAGTTTCAGAATCGGAAAGGCCCACGGAATTAAAGACGCTGTTCTGGCGGTTGCTGGAGTTGATGGTATTGTCAAACTGATCGTAACGATACGTCAAGGTGGACAGCCCGTTTTGACGCTTCTGCGTCCCATAAAAGTCGAGATAAGTCTCGGCAACCTCCGAAGAGCCGTTAATCCCGGTCGAATTGTCGTCCCGGTAACCCATTTCCGCATTCAGTTCCAGAGCCGGGGTGACCCAGCCAAAGCGACCACTGTCACGGGTGCTGTCCACCGTGTAGGAGTCGAAGGCGTCGTAGGTCCGAAAAGTGTGATCTTGGGCGGCGGAAAAGGTGGCGTTGTAAGGCTTGTCCGGCAGAACGCTGACCTGCAACAGATAACGCAGCAAGCTGTCACTTTCGTTGCGGGTCGTGACGGTTCCGGAACTGTTCACACTGTCGTTGAGCCAGCCCCAGCCGAACTCGCCGTTGAGGTCAAAGGAAATCAGATCCGGGTGATAGATGGACCCTCTGGTTTGCAGCCCCACGACAGGAACCAGGGAGAGTTGATTGTGCGTGGAATTCAAGCCGCCGCCATTCTCAGTTTCCGTCAATCCTTCCACCTCCATTCCCACGCTGGTCTGGGGGATTTCCAGCCGGAGCCAGCGCGGTTCCAACTCATCTTCCTGCGCCAGCGCCGCCAGCGCCGCCACGGTGGAGACCACCACCGGCAGCCACGGCGTTAATCGCCTGGAGTGGCGGAGGATCATTGGGTGGGGGCGGGTTTTTTCCCGCTGCCGCGCAGGAGAAATTTATCCGTCCCGATGTGCGGGTCGTGACAAGCAATGCAACTCCTGCCCTCCGCCCCGGCGTGCCTTTTCACGGCCGCGATGTCTTTCTGCTCGTGACAATCAAAACACAGCGAGGGGATGTTTTTCTTCGTCAACGCCCGCTCGTCGGTCGAGTGCGGGTTGTGGCACCCGGTGCAGTCCTCCACGACGTCGTGCGTGAATTTCGCCTTCTCCAGAAAGTCGTCATGGCATTCCCAGCACAAGGCCGGCGCGGATTTTTTCACCAGCGCCTTTTTATCCGCCGCGTGCGGATTGTGGCAGGCCAGGCAATCGCCATCGCCCACCGGCTGATGAACCACCTTCGCCTTCTTCGCCGGTATGTCATCGTGGCAATCGGCGCAGGTGTCCTTCACTGTCTTTTTCAGCAGCCCCTTGAGATTGGTTGCGTGCGGTGCATGGCATTCCAGGCATTCTCCGTTGTCAACGGGTTGATGCACAAATTTCTTCTTGCCGATGAGGTCATCGTGGCAGTCCAAACAGGTGTCCTTGACGGATTTTTTCAACAAGCCCTTGAAATTGGAAGCGTGCGGCGCATGGCAATCGGTGCAGTCGCCGGATTCCACCGCCTGATGTTTGATCTTGCCCGCCGCCAGCGGATCATCATGGCACGTCAGGCAGAGTGCCGGAACGGTTTTCAACAGCAGTTTTTTGTTCGGCGACTTGTGCGGATCGTGGCAACTGTTGCACTCGCCGTTTTCCACCGGCTGATGTTTGACTTTTTCGCCGGTCAGAAAATCCTTGTGGCAGGTCCAGCACAACTCCGGTCTTTTAAGCCTCAACGCGCCGCCGCCGGTTTCATGGCATGCGTCGCAGTCCCGATGGTTGAAGGGCGGGTGGGAGGATCCGGGAATCGGGGCCGGCGCCGTGAACCGGACCGCCTGGGCGTTTTGATTCGCCGCCGAAACATTGTTGGTGTGGGCGGATGCGGCCGGGGCATTGGTGACGCCGCCCAGCGGGGGAACCCCGTCAAAAAAAACCGTCAGCCACTTGTGCCTGGTTTGCGTGCTGCAACCCGCCAGCAGCGCCAGGCCGCAAAGCACGAGCCACAGTCGGCTGGTTCGGGGCCGGGCCGGGCGTTGATTTGGTTTGGATGACGTCGAATTCATTCAGCCCCGTGAGGCTTGAAATCAAGGCGCTGAGGATTGTTTAAGAAACCCGTAAATGTTGACCTTTTGTGAACCGAACTGGCTGGTGACCAGGATGAGGTATTCACATTGGTGACCCGGAGCCACGTATTTCTGAAACAAACCGACGTTGTCATAATCCACTTTCACGACTGCGGGCAGGGACAACTCACCGCGAGTGCTGGACCCAGGCTGGCCGAAATACAGCAGCAACCTGCCCTCGGCATCGAAGATCTGAACAACCTGGGTGGCGGCATCCACGACATACGCCAGACCCGCGCGATCCACGGCCACGCCCTTGGGCCGGGAGAAAGATCCCGGCGCCAGTCCCTGCTGCCCAATCATGCGCTGGTATTTCCCCTCGAGATCATAAACCTGGACCGCAAAACCGCCGGTGTCGGACACCAGCAACCGGCCGTGCGGGTCCAGCGCCAGATTCGTGGGTGAAAAGAGTTTGCCCTCTTTGGCGTTGGGATCGCGTGGAATCGTGAACAACAGCTTCCGCGTCGCCTTGTCATAAACCCTTACGGCGTGACCTTTGAGATCGGCAATATAAAGACGGTCGGCGGCGATGGCCACGTCACACGGTTTAATTTCGTCCCTGGTCCCCATCGCGCCGAGATAGTTCCCGTCCTTGTCAAAAATCACGACCTGGCCGCGGCCGGTATCGGCCACGTAACGCGTGCCGTCAGCGTCAATGGAGATGTTGATCGGCATCAGCAGCCGTCCCTCGCCCCGCGGCACAAAGTAACGCGAGCGCTTCTTGACCAGATCGAACACCTCCACCGCGCCAGCCACGGTATCGCAGACGAAAATTTTGCCATCCTTCATCGCGAGCCCGTAAGGCTTGATCAGCGCATTTGGCGCCGCGGGCTGGCCGGTTATAAAATCGACAAAACTGCCGCTTCCGCCCAGGTCAACCCCTGCCGAGAACGAAGTCAGAAACTGCACGCGCGGATCATCCGGCGCCGGTGGGAAAAAAGTATAAGTGACCGGCGGGCGCTTCGTGGCACAACCGCTTAAAAGCGCCAGCAACAGGCAGCAACCGCCGAACCGGGCGAATCGAAGTTTGGCAATCATAGGCTAAACATGTTGATTGATTGGGCCGGACCGGCGGCAAAACGCAAGCAACTGCCTTCCCCACTTTGCAGTTCCTGGCGGCGATGACAACATGCTATTTTTCATAAAAACCTGCCGCCGAATTTCCGCCGACCGGGTGAATGATTATCACGCCTGCGCTTGGAATCCAAGTTCACTTCTTGCCAATTTCCAGCGTTTGTTCATCGGTTTAGGAAAAAGCGGGCTTTGGTCATTTACGAACCAAAGCCCGCCTGATTTCAGAGCCGTTGGCTGAAACTTATGGCGTTGCTATGATGTAATTGAGGTTTGTCACGGTAACAGTCCCAGTTCCCCCTGTGGGGGAGTTGGTGGCGGTGGCCCGGAGATAGACGCTGTAAGTGCCGGCGTTGGTGTAGGTGAAGGCCGGGTTTTTGGAAGTGGAGGTCGGGCTGCCACTCACACCGCCCATGAACGTCCACTTCCACGCGCTTACGGCCGGTGTCGCGGCGGTCAAGTTGGTGAAAACAACGGTGAGCGGCGCTTTGCCGGTCGTAGGACTGCCGGTGAAAACCGGCACCGGCGGGGCGTAGGTGTAAATGTAATTAGTTGTTGTCACGGTGCCGCCGGCATTGGTGACCGTAAGGATGACGGCGTTGGTGCCGGGACTCGAATAAGGGTAGGACGGATTGGCGCTGGTGGAAGTGCCCACACCGTCGCCAAAGGTCCAACTATATCCGGTAATGCCGGTGCCATAGGTGGCGAAGGAAACCGTCAGCGGCACAAAGCCGCTGGCCGGAGTGGCCGCGAAATAGGCTGGATTGATCTGGCCGGCCACTTTGTTCGTGGCGTCTGCAATCAGGAACGGAACGTAACCGGGATTATGGACTCCATAGCTTCCGTCGTTATTAACCATGTAGAGTTCGAACCGGGCCTGCTTGATGGCGTTCGGAATCAGCAGTTGGTCGGCGCTCGAGGGTCCCTTGTTGGTGATGGCGGCGAGGGAACCCGGACTGGTGTATTCCCAAGCATTTTGCAAGTAATTTGTATAATGGCTGATGCCGAACAGAGCCGGGCCATTATTGGTCGCCCACTGGTTCAGCAAGCTTACTGCTAAATTAATGCTGTTGCTGGTCGTGGTCTGGAGTGACTGCCAGTTGGGCACGCTCCCGTGACAAATAAGGCAGTTATTCGTTTGCATGGCGAAGGTATGACCGGTGACATTCGTCCCACCGCTCGTCGTGTAGATAGGCACATGGCAGGTGGCGCACTGGTTGGTATTAAAATGAGAGCTTGTTGGGTCACCAACGCCGCTGTGGGCCGATCCCGAAACATAGTTGGTGGCGACGCCGCTGCCGTTGACGTTCAGATAGTCCGGCTGGATGATGCCGATGAGGATGTTGTATTGCGGCGAGTTGTGCGGCCCGCGCGACCAACTGGGCGCCGAGGCGACAATGTTTGTGCCGTTCCAAGTGCGGCCTATGTCGTCCCAGCGTGCTCCGCGCGAGTTGTGGCATTGGGCGCAGACATGAATGCTTGGATTATACTGGCCCGCAAAGTTGTCGTTCATCCAATTGGTGGTTACGGTTACCACGCCGTCCCAATTGGTATAGTAAACCAGGTTGGAAACGATGCAGGTGAAGAAGGTGAAGTAGTTGGTCGAGAGCATCGGATTACGCAACTGGTGGGCAGTGGCCACGATGTTTGTCGCATACAGCACATTGGTGGTGCTGACGATGTTCGTGTAATAAATACCGTAGTTGCTGAAGATGTTCGTCGTGGTTACCACATTGGTGCTGCTGACAATATTCGTGGATTGAATATAAGCCGAGGCGGAGTGCGGGTCGTGGCAGACGGCGCAGGTCTGGCCATAGGCCGCCGCGTCATGACCGCTGGGCAGCGTCAGGTAATTGGTGACGCCGGCCTGCCGGTTTTGGTAGTCAGCCAGCATGGCCAGCCGCACCGCGCCGGAATGGCAGGGGCCGCAGTTCATCATCTGTGCCTGGCCGGCGCTGGGATTATTGAATGCACTTGTGCCATTTGTGAAATTGCTCGGCAGCACAGCATGGGGTGAATTGGTCCACTCGATATAAGTGGGCCGGTTGGTCGTGCTGTGACAGCCGCCGCAAACCTCGGCCGCGATGGTTAGCGCCGGGCGGATGAGGGCATGATCACTGTATTTATGCCAGCCGGCGGGGCCGTGGCAGTTTTCACAACCGACGTTTTCCAATTGCGGCGTGCTGGTGCTGTTCGTAAATCCGGTCGGCTGACCGTAGCCGACGGTGCGATAGACCAGTTCATTTGTCAGGACAGATCCATTGGTGATCGCGCTGAAAGCGCTGGCGTGCAAAGTCCCCGCCCAAGGGGCATACTCAACGCCGTGGCAGCCGCTACAGCCGCCCGCGCCCACATAAGAGTTGGCCTGGCTTAATTGAAACAACGCGAATGAATTGCCGCCATTATTGACCGTGGTGGACCAGGCGTAATCAGAGGCGGCAATGCTGCCACCGGCCGGGGTATAGCTCACACCACTGTTAGTGGACATCAAAACTGTGTACCACCCCTGCATGCCATACCAAGACACCGTCGAATTGGTGCCCGCCGTGTTGATTGAAGTGATCGTAGATTGCGCGGGAACACCTCCGGGAGTGGTGCCGTTCGGCTGATACATGTCCGCGTGTACGGATGTCCCCAGCATGACCAGGACCGCGATGCTGATTACCGCCGTTCGCAGACTGACTGTGCCGCGGGTTTCAGGCTGACCAGACGCATTGATGTTTGTGTGATTCATGTTGGTAAGAGTTGATTTTTATATGCTTCGTCTCGATTTGGCGCCTCGGTCATCAACCAGCCTCCTGATGCCCGGACAGGCAGGCGGAAGGCCAATGAGCGTTTCATGGGTCCAGCGACAGCAGAGCTATTTGTTGTGGCAGGAGCGGCAGAGCAAACTGCCATGGTTTTGGGCATCCACACCGACGATTTTGACCAGCTTGGGATTGTTGACGATGTCAAATGGAGATCCCTCCTGGTTATGCACATCATGGCAGGAAGAACACTCCACCGTGTGATTGCCGTTGAGCAGGAATCCGTTGACCGTCATGTCGTTTCCAACCACAAATGCGCCGCCGCCGCTGGCTGGCGGTGTCACATAGGTTGTGTCTGGATTAAAGAGCCATTTGTCCAGGCCGCACAGGGTCGTGTCATAGGTAAAAGAAAGGGGGTGCGTGTGGGTCAGGTTCTTGGTGAGGTTGGCGCTGTTGGTGATCATCATCGCGCTGCCGCCCTGGACTCCCTGGATGTCGTTTACGCCATAGGAATTGACCGCCACCGTGCCGTCATGGCAACTCAAGCACGCCAGCGATGACGCATTAGGCTGTGCTGCCGGAGTGAACTTCACATTGGCAGCCGGCGCGGCGCCATTGGCATACATCGTGAAACCGAGGCCGGAACTCGTATGATTCCAGAGCGGCCCCAACACAGGGTCGGCATGGTGGGGCGTATGACAGACGCCGCAAACGGTATGTTGGTCTGATGCATTGTTGTTCCACGATTCTTGTGAAAAGTCATGCGGGCTGCCAATGATGCCCGCCCGAACAATCATTGACAGCGTCAGCGCCGCCACAACGAGAATTTTGCGTAGTGTTTTCATTTTACAATATATTGTTTGTTGTTTGTCGTGTTGCTACTGCTTCGCTTCTCATTAACGATGGATTTCACCGCCGCCTTAAGCGCGCCATCATCCGGAGGCCGCGCTTTCAACGAAGCCAAGCAGTGACAACCGTCCCGCTTCTGTTTTAACTCCGTCGAAATTGTTCATGGGGCACACCGGATGAGATTCCCGTTCCGGTTGAAACCGCGCCAACAGCCTCCCGGTGTGCTTCGCGATGATCTGCCGGCACAGCGCGAGGTCCTGCTCGCGGGTCCGGGTGTTCTCGCGGACAATCGCCTCCAAGTGGTCAATGTTGTAAAGGTAAACGTTTTCCAGTTCCTCCACGTCCGGGGCGATGTCACGCGGCACGGCAATGTCCACCAGCACCAGCGGCCGGCTGGCCCGCGCCGCCAAAATACCGGCAATCTCGCTCTTGTGCAAAACCGTTGCCGGGCTGCCCGTGGAACTCACCACGATGTCCGCCTCCGTCAGCGCCTGCAGGCGTTCGTCAAACGACAGGGCGCGTCCGCCAAATTCCGCGGCCAGCGCCTGCGCGCGTTCGAGAGAACGGTTGGCCACCAGCACTGACTTAGCGCCGCTTCTGGCCAGATGTCGGACACAGGCTTCGCCCATCTTGCCCGCGCCCAGGATCATCACCGTCTTGTCCGACAAATCCCCGGCAAAAACCTTTTCGGCCAGTTCCACGGCCACGCTGCCCACCGAAGTGGCTCCACGCCCGATGCCGGTGTGGGTGCGGATTTCCTTGGCGACCTGTAGGGCGGTTTGAAACCACCGGTTCGTCACGCGTCCGGTCAATCCGAATTGTTGCGCCGCTTGATAGGCGTTTTTAATCTGGCCGGTGATTTCCGTTTCGCCAATCACCATGGAATCCAGGCCGCTGGCCACTGAAAACAAATGTTCCACCGCGGCGGCGCCTTCCTTGACATAGGCATAAAGCGTCACATCCAGATCGGGACAAAGCTGTTGAAAGATGCGAAACACCTTGCCCTGGACCCAGGACGACGTCGCGCCATAGACTTCGACGCGGTTGCAGGTGGAAACCAGCACGACCTCCTCCAGGCCGGCGTTGAGCTTCAGCCGGCAGCCGAGGCACGGCAATAGCGACGGCCGCACCGCCAGCCGTTCCCGCACTTCCACCGGCGCGGTTTTGTAGTTCAACCCTGTGACAAACAGCTTCATGCCGCCGCCCTCCTTGGCGTCAACCGGTGATTTGAATGGAAAACCATGAACAGCATAAAAATCAACAGCGGCACTTTTCCCGGCGATGGGCTGGTTTCTTCGTTGGCGAGGCCATCACATCGGCCACCGTCGTCCGGCCCAGCACGGCCTCGAGTCTGCTTCGAGATGCGCTGCCAGACAAGGTGGGCGGGGCTGAGGTTATGGGCGGCGCAGTCATTCAGGCCGAGCAGACAAGGGGCGATCCAGTCCGGCCCCTCGATGGCTTCCACAACCTGGAGCAGCGAAATGTCTGCCGCCGGCCGGGCCAGGGCAATGCCGCCCCGGTAACCGCGCTTGGCAATCACCAGTTCCTTGTGGGTCAGGTCATTGATGATCCGGGCGAGATACGGCTTGGGAATGCCCGCGCACCTCGCAATGTCCCGCGTCAGGCAGGCGCGGCCATCCTGCTCGTCCAGACAGACGAGCGCGCGCACGGCGTAACCGGTGGTCTGCGAGAGGCACAGCATGACATCATAATCTACTAAGACGATAAGCGTGTCAACAAAAAAGATGATATTATCATCATCTTTAATATTAATCATTCGTAAAACTATTATAGCGTCCGCCAGCCCGGGAAATCGCGCGGAGATTTTGTCAAAACCAGGCGCAAAACGCGCGGAATCTTTGACGCGAATTACACGATTTGTCGCGAATTCGCCCACCGACTGGCGATAATTCCCCCTCTCCGCCTCGATCGGGAAGAGGGCCGGGGTGAGGTGTCGAAACCGCAAAGATCGCAGAGAACGCAAAAGATTCGGTGGGGAGAGGCTCCTGACGAGCCGTTCCCTCACAGGTTAAATAAGAAGGGAAATGCGCCGCCTGAAGGTGTGGCTCCGAGCGGGGCATTCGGGTGGTTCGCCCGAAGACATGCAAAACTTTGCTTCACCTGAAGCAAAGTTTTGTCACCTATTTTTCAAGCCGCAAACGCGCTTCCCGCTCGCGTGCCAGCGGAACTGCGGTTAAAATGAATCCGCGTCCGGCGGGCCGGGCCGATTTGGAAATCGGCGCTCCAATTTGGATCAGAGACAGGCAGGAAGCCTGTCCCACTTTTTAATTCACTGGTTAATATGCACCACAATCGCGGGCGGGAAACCGTTGAACCAGGTCGAGGACGCGTGGCTGTACGCGCCGATTTGTTCGCTGTAAAGCAGGTCGCCCAGTTGCAGGTCGCCCGGGAGTTCCTCCGCCATCGAAACCACGTCCAGCGCGTCGCACGTCGGGCCGAACACCGAGCAGATCTGGGTCGGGCCGCGCTTGAACGATTTCATGTGGTAGTGGCAGTGGTCGAAGATGACGCCGGAGAAGGTGTGATAGACGCCGTCGTTGATGTAGTAGCAGAGTTTGCCCTCGCGCACGGCCTTGCCGATGATTTTGGAGACGGCGGTGGCGGCGGTGGCGCAAAGGAACCGGCCCGGCTCGGCGAGAATCTGGATGTTTTTCGGAAAAAGCCGGTTGAGTTCGCGATTGATGATGCCGGCCAGCTCGCGGAACGGCTTCACCGTGTCATCGTAGGGCGCCGGAAAGCCGCCGCCGATGTCGAGCAGGTTCATCTTGGTGTAACCGCGGTCCCTGGCTTCCTTGAAAATGTTGGCGGCCAGATTGATGGCAGCAACGTAGTTCCCGAAGTTGGTCGTCTGGCTGCCGACATGGAAGCTGATGCCTTCCACGGTCAGCCCCACTTTGTCCGCAGCGAGGATCAGGTCCACAGCTTCGCCCGGCGCGGCGCCGAATTTGGATGACAACTCGACCATGGCACCGGTGTTGGGCACCTTCAGCCGCAGCGCGAGACCGGCCTGCGGGGCGTGCTTCTTGATTTTGCGGATTTCCTCGTAATTGTCGTAGGTGACCAGCGGTTTGTATGGATTCAATTCCTGCAGCGTCTCATTGGCCTTGATCGGATTGGCGTAAATGATTTTGTCCCAGATCCAGTCCTGACGCTGTTTGTCGGGCATGTCCCTGATGTACTCATGAACGATGCGGAATTCCGGCATGGAGGCCACGTCGAAACTCGCGCCGGCATCGAACAGCGTCTTGACGATGGCGGGATCGGGATTGGCCTTGACGGCGTAGTAAGCCTGGATGCGTGGCAGGTATTTTTTGAACGTGGCGTAGTTGCGGCGCAATTCGTCGTGGTCCACCACGAACAGCGGCGTGCCGTGCTGCTCGGCCAATTTTTTCAGCGTTCTTTTAGGAATCATTTCAGTTGAATCAAAACAGCCGGAACGATTTCCTCGCTCCGGCTGCAAATGAAAATCAATTTGGCGGCGGTCCGCAAGCACTTTGCAAAATCACAAATTTTCTTTTACCTTCTGGCACGCGTTGCTTAAAGTCATGTCATGGGTTCACTTTATTCCAGAAGGCCATTTGTGCGCTTACCGTTTAAGCCGGGAGGAGATTCTTTACGCTTGGTTGCGTCTGGTTCGACAGATTGTTCAAAATTATTTCATCACCATCGGCAAACCCATTCTCGAAGACAAACTATTCCAATATCGTTTCCCCGAACCACTTTGGGACAGCATCGAGAATTTTTTGACGAGCCTGACAAAGATGCCACTTTGGGTGAATCGCGAGCTTTCACAGACGGTCTTTGGCGGAAAGCAGAACCCGGAGTATTGGCAGACCATTTTCGAGTCAGGAAAGACGCCGCAAAATCAACAGATTCTGCCTTCGGGAATCAATCTGATGAAGATGATTCAAGGCTGAAACTTATGGTGATTGTGTCCGTTGAACGCGGCGGTTTGATGCTTCAACGGCGTCCAGTCCGACGGCTTGGAAATTCATTTATCGCAACGCCTTCAACAGGCGGCGGGGATGCGCCGGATGAACCGGCAGCAAATCCGCGTCGTTGAACGCCAGCAGCAGCGCCTCCTCATCCACGTCCAGCAAATGCCGGTCGGAAGTGACCAGCAGCGGAATTTTCGCCAGCGATGTTTGCGCGAGTATTTTCCCGTCATTGGTCTCGGTTTCGGGAATGAACAACGCCTGAATCAACCGCGCCGCGAACCGGGTGGCAATGGCCAGTTCCGTCGAGGACAAGGTGAACGGCTGGCATTTCCACTCGTGAATTTTTCCCAGAGCAACATCGGCAAGTTCCCGTTGCGGCACGTCTTTCAGCGAGGCGAAGAATGCCAGTTCGGCAATGACAGTCGGCGGCGTCAGCAGGGCGTAGCCGCGCCCGGAAAATTCATCTTTGAAGTCGTGGGCGAAATCTTCCCCCGCCGCGAGGTCGAGCAAAAGATTAGTGTCCAGCGCCAGAGATTTCTTTGGGCTGTTGACCATAAATCCTTGCCATGCCGCGCCGGAAATGCTCCGCCTCTTCCTCGGGGGTGAGCTTGCCCGCTAATTTCCTGACCTTGGCAGCCAAACGGCTGCCATCAGTTTCCTCAGGATAATCGAGCTTCTTTCGTCTAATAGCTGACGGTCGTATCACGCCGACAATTTAGCCGATTTGCTCGAGCAACACAAGCGCAAGACGGAAATGGCAATCGCCTCTGGAATTTGGAGACAAAAAAGCCGGGATTTTTCAATCCCGGCTTACGCGGTGGGAATTTGTTCAGTCTCCGTCGGTGATCAGGAAGTTTTTGAACTGCCACGGATCGTCCCGGTCAATCTGCGGGTTGTTGTGTCCGTTGAACGCGTTGGTGTAATGTTTGAGTGGCGTCCAATCGGACGGCTTGGAAATCCATTTGCCCAGATACGGTTTGGAAATCTTCAAGATGTACTCGTGCGGCAGATCGTCCGGCACGCAGACTCCCCTGGCCGGATTCTCAATCATCCACATCGCGGCCGCGATGACCGAGATGGCGACCTGCATGGTGGTGGCGTTCTGGTGCGGCACCAGCCGGCGCGATTCGCCGATGCTGAGGTCGCTGCCCGTCCACCAGGCATTGTAGGCGTGGCCCATCAACAGCGCGCCAAGAATGTCGGAGCCGCTGGTGATTTCGTCGTTGAGAATGCGCTGTTTCTTCGGAAGTTTGTAATCATAACCGCGCAATTCGTTCAGCGACACGATGGCCACGTCGGCCGGACAATAGGCGTAATGCACCGTGGGCCGGTAGATGGCCTTGCCGTTTTCCCAGACGGTGAGCCGGTCGGAAATGGTGAACGCTTCGCCGTGGCGCACGACCATGCCGTGGATGCAGTAGTTGGGCACCCAGGACGAGACCCAGGTGTTGATGCCCATGCGGGCGAGGCAAATCTGGTTGCGCGGGCCTTCGGCGTGTTCGTAGGCCAGCGGCGGCAGCTCCTTCTCGTGCGTGCCCCAGCCCATCTCGGCGGTGGTCGTGCCCTCCTCGCGGAAACCCTCGACGCTCCAGGTGTTGACGAATTCGTTGACCTGTTTCGGCCGGTCGGTGATTTGCGTGTCGCGTTCGCTGCAATGAATCACCTTCACCCCGAGCGTCATCGCCAGGCGGTTGAATTTTTGTTCCGCGATGAGCTGCCGGATTTCGTCGGCGGCCCGGCCCGCGACCTTTTTGTCCTTGATGGCGCGGTTGCCGATGTCAATCAGGCCCTGCTTGGTGAAATGCGAGATGAGGCCGGGATTCGCACCATGTTCGAGCACCGCCGTCGGGCCGGGTTTGGCCCATTTTGAAATCATGCGGCGGATGTTCATGTGCCGCCAGTAGAGCGTCATCTTTTGCGGCGGCGCGCCCTGGGCATTCTCGTACGGATCCCACAATTCGACCGACGTGTTGATGTAAAGGACGCCGCGATCGTGGCACCACTGGAGGATTTCACAACAGTCAATGTTCCAGGCCAGGTCAATCAGCAGGTCGCCGGCCGCCAGATATTTGCCCAGCAACGCGCCCATGTTCCCGCGCGTCACGCGCTGGCGGGCGAACTTCACGCCGCGCTTCAGCCAGGGCGCCAGCACGCCGCGGCGGTCTTCGAAATCCATGACGGTGATGTTTGAGCAGGACGTCTTGAGGTGTTTGGCCAGAATGGGGAGGGCGCATTGCGCCACGGCCCCGTAACCGACGAACAGAATTTTATTTTTGAATTCCAACATGGTAAAAATGTTTTTGGGCGCGGCACTTTGTCCGAATTTTTTTTGCGTTACAAGAATTTATTGAAAAAAGGACGCAGGAATTGAATCAGATTTGCGGAGCCGGTTTGGCTCACAGCAGCCACTTGCGGGCGAAGCGATTCGTGAAACTTCCCCGGTCGGCTGTTGCTTTCGGAAGTGCTGCGGCTTGGGACAAGCCGCGCTCCAGAGACGGACGCGCCCCGGCTACGGTGCTTCAATCGCTTCGCGGACCTTTTTGGACAAATCCGTGGGATTAAAAGGTTTTTGCAGAAAGAATGCCCCGGGTTTCGACATGGCATCCCGGACCGCGTTGTTGTTAATGTAACCTGAAATAAAGAGAACCCTGACGCCGGGATTTACCTGTTTCAACCATTCAGCGAGCATTTTGCTGCTCAGTCCGGGCATGATCACATCGGTGATCAAAAGCTGGATTTTAGCCCCGTTCGCCTGCGCCAAAGTGAGGGCTTCATTGCCATCAGCCGCTTCCAACACGGTGTAGCCTTGGGTCCGCAACACCCGGGCGATGAGCCGCCGCAGCGACGGTTCATCTTCGGCGAGCAGGATCGTTTCTGTCTCTTGCGGCGAACTGGCCCGGCCCTTGCGATTTGAAGTGGAATCCTCCACCCCGCGAGCGGATGGCGGGGAAATCTTCAACGGCGTTCCTTTGCCCGTCTGGCTGTCAAAGCGTTTCAGGAGCGCCTGGTATTTCTCCTCGGTTTCGCGCAGCGCCGCCTCCAATCGTTTGCGCCCGGGGATGTCACGCGAAATGCCGAACAGCGCCTTTTTGCCGCGCCATTGGCCAGACAGAATTTTCGTCTCCACCAGAATGCAGGTCCCGTCCCCGGCCAGCAACGGAACCGGGCAAATCGTGATTTTATCGGCAGTCAAGCCGGCTAAAAGCCTTGAAATTTCCCCTCGCTGTTCCGGCGGGTGAACATCGAGAATGGTCATCCCGGCCAGTTTTTCCGGGGTGCATCCCAACTGATTTTGCGCCGCCGGATTTGTGAAAAGAATGCGCCCGCCGGGTTCGAAAACGAACACCGGATCGTCCAAGACGTTGAAAAAGGCTTGCAGGCTTCCGTCGTTTTCCTGCAAAGCCGCAGTCGTGGCGGCGGAATGCGCTGCTACGTGTCGAACAGCCCCTTTTTCATCCTCCGATCTTGTTCGGCCAGTTGTCTTAGACTTCATAAAACCCTGACACACGATAGCCGACGCAAATAATTTTCGCAAGCGGGAGAGGCATGGAAAAAGAAAGCTTTTCAGCCAGGCCCTGGCAGAGGCGGATGAGATGCGTATTATTCATGCCACGAACAAAGTCGCGCGAACTGTCCGGCCCGTTTGAAACAGAACTAACGCACAACCACCAAATCCGGCTGGACCAACGATAGTCCGCCCTTGACGTTATCTTGAAATTGAGGCTGGACGATGACGTTGTTGGTGCAGGTGGGGTCATTGACCCGGAAGGCGGCGTTGCCGCAATTGCTGGCGATCAGATTGGTGAAGGCGTTATGCGCGCATTCGGTCTGGGGAACCGGCTGCCATCCGACTTCACTCTGTTCCTCGGTGTGCGCCATGAAAACACCGTAATGGCGGCTGTTGCGGATGGAAATGTTGTGAAATTGATTGTCGCAACTCTCGCGCATGAAGATGCCCAGGTCGTTGGCGGTCAGAACGGCATCGCTGATGATGTTGTGATTGAAAGCCAGATCCAACGAAATGCCGGCGCCGGGATTGTTGTGGAGGTTAAGTTCCGTGAACAGGCAATCCACCGTGTCATAGCAGGCCAGGCCGTCGAACTCGTTGTCAAACGCGGTCAAACCCCGCACCGTCAGCCGCCGCACGCCCAGCGTGGTCACCAGTCCCCCTGAACGGCAGCGGGCACAGGTCACGTGTTCCACCGTCGAATCGCTCACATTTTGAATGGTGATTCCGTTGTTGCGGATTTCCGAGCCTTCGCCCTGAAGCCGCCAGAGTTCGCGTTGCTGATGGGAACGGTTTCCGTCAATAAAAAGGTCACTGACGCGCAGGTCTTTGACGGTTGAATGTGGATTGTTGACGGGTTCACCCAGGATGATCACCGGACAATTGGCGCCATCCGCCAGGCGCAGGACTGTCGCCTCCCCGGAACCGCGCAAGGTCTGATGATCGCGCCGCAACACGATGGGCTGGCGGACTTCAATCGTTCCGGGCGGCAGCACCACTTCCCCGCCACTCGCAGGCAGGAGATCCAGCCCTTGCTGGATTTCGGCGCTGGTCGCGCCCGGAGGCAAGGTCAGCTTCACCGCCTCCGTGGCCGGTGTGGGGGACACCGCCAGACAGACCGCCGGAAAGACCACCAGCAACACGCATAAAGTGTTTTTTGCGGCCTTCAACCCCCTGATTTGTTTCAAGCTCGTTTTCATAAACGCGGGACAGCTTCGACCAATCTCTGTCCCCAGTTTAAAGTTACTCGCTTCAAGCAGATTGTCAGCCAATAATTTGTTCTTTTTTATATTTTTAAAAATTGCGCTAATCGCAAAATGGGCGATGTTTGTATTTGAGTGGTTTGCGCGGCTTGGTTCCGCGCGTCATTTCTCCCGCGTTTGAATTTTATTCAGGGTTTCCCAGCGGCGGCAAAACGGTTATGCTCCCCGCGAATTTTATGGCTAACCTGAAATCTACGAACCCGGCCACCCCCGCCGAACTTGGCTGCTCCCTGCCGGCGGAATGGGAAACGCACGCCGCTACCTGGCTCGCCTGGCCTCACCACGAGGCCGACTGGCCGGGCAAGATGGACGCCATCCGCTGGGTTTATGGCGAGATGGTCCGGAAGATTTCACCGGGCGAAATTGTGCGCATCCTCGTCCGGCACAAGGCCGAAGAGAAATTGGCGCGCGGTTATCTCACGCGGGCGGGCTGCGATTTGAAGAAAGTCCAGTTCATCGTGCATCCCACCAATCGCGGCTGGATGCGCGACAGCGGACCGATCTTCATAAGGCGGAAAACATCGAACACCGAACATCGAACATCGAACACCGAAACAGCAATTGTGCATTTTCATTTCAATGCGTGGGCGAAATATCCGGATTGGCAGAAGGATCGAAAGGTGCCGGAAACCGCGGCCAAGCTGCTGCGCAAGCATTTGTTCAACGCGGAATATCAAGGCAAAGATTTTGTGATCGAAGGCGGCGGCATTGAAGTGAACGGTCGCGGCACGTTGCTTACCACCGAGGAATGTTATCTCCACCCGAAAATTCAGGTTCGGAATCCCGGCCTGACGCGGGCGCAATACGACGGGACGTTCCGGAAATATCTCGGCGTGAAAAACGTGTTCTGGCTGCGCAAAGGCCCGGCCGGCGACGACACGCATGGCCACATTGACGACATCTGCCGGTTTGTGAACCGGAAGACGCTCGTGCTCATCCGGGAAAAAAACCAGCGCGACGTCAATTATCGTCCGCTCGCGGAAAACTGGGAGCGCATCAAGGATTTGCGGCTGGAAGACGGCTCGAAACCCGAAGTCGTGCCGCTGCCCATGCCGGCGCCGCTGTGTTTTGCCGGCCGCCGTCTGCCCGCAAGCTACGCGAATTTCTACATCGGCAACGCCTGCGTCATCGTGCCGACGTTCAATGATCCAAACGACCGGGTCGCGCTCGGCATTTTGGGCGAATTATTCCGGGACCGGCCGGTGGTGGGCATTCACGCCGTTGATCTGGTGCTCGGCTCCGGCTCGCTGCACTGCCTTACCCAGCAGCAGCCGGTGTGAAATTCAAGTTGGAGTTCAAGCTTCAGCTTGTTCGGACGCAGCTTGAACACCAACGCGCCGGGTTGGAGACCGGCGCTCCGCTCACGTCTTGTTCGGATTATGCTCGCCATCAGGCTGTATTCAGCCTATATTCAGCCTATGAAAATTGCCAGCCGTTCCCGTTTCCGAAAGCCGAAGGTCAATTTGCAGTCGCAACTGTTCACGTTGAGCAATGCCAAAACGTATTTGGGACGCCTGATGGAAAAAGCCGGGCGGGGAGAAACGGTTTATATCGTCAAGGGACGGCAGCGGTTCGTTTTGCAGGAAGTCCCTGAAATCGAGCCGATCCCCATCCGTCCGCCGAACTATTTCGCCAACGCTTACAGCCCGGCTGAAATTCAGGCGGACAATCGTCTGGCCAAAGCCTCGGTGATTCGCGCCCCCAAAGACCTCGAATAAAAAAGGAACGTGTGAGACAGTGGGACATCTTCATGTTTCCGTTCAGCAAGGAAAGGCGGCATCCCGCCGTCATCATCTCCAATGATGAAACCTGCCAGAATCCAGACATTGAAGAAGTCAATGCCCTGCTATGCACCTCGGCCAAGGTGAACCGAAGCGCGAAATCCACCGAAGAAGTGTTGGACGAGGCCGACGGACTGGATTGGAAAACCATGGTCCGCTGCGACAAAATTCATCTGCTGCCCAAAGCGCGCTTCAACGACCAGAAAGGCCGGGTCACCGAAGAACGCCGGCATCTGATCGCCCGGAAAATGGTGGAAGTTTTGCGGCTACCCCTGCACCGCCGGTAGCCAGGCTGGAGTTCAAAGTTGGAGTTCAAGCTTTAGCTTGTTTGGGCGGGTGAAAAAGATGTTTAACGACCGCCCTCAACCTGACGTTGACTCGCTCGCGCCCGCTCGCTCGGCCCTGCGGGCCTTCGGCTTCGCCGAATTCCTTTCGCCGATTCCCAATCGGCTCATGTCTCCCCCGGGGAGAAGGAATAGCATTCGCCGTTTTTGGTTTTGCGGATGGTCGTCCGGCAAATCCAGTCGCGCGAATTTTCAGAAAACCGGCGGATGATTCTCCCTCTCCTGGAGGAGAGGGCCGGGGTGAGGACGGACGTTGAGACAAATTCCTTTCGCCCCTGGACGGGGCTTGGTTGGTTGCCGGCTCGCTGCGTTGCTTAACCCGCCGCCGGGGTGAAATTCAAGTTGGAGTTCAGGCTTTAGCTTGTTCAGGCCACGCTGAAGCGTGAACTCCAACGCGGGCTCGCGGCAAACCTCACGCCGCCGCCGCTGGTGTGATTTTTTCTGGACAAAATCTTTGCCGGGCACAAAGTCAAAATTGTGAAACGAAAAAATCACATAGCTGAGTAACACGGTCGTTTCGTGGCTGTTGCGGGAGAGGTTAATGGTGCACCGGCTTGCTGGTCTCGTAGTTTACCCCGCCAAAAACTTGCATGAAATCGCGGAGCGGCATTTCGAAGACGCCATTGCGCGTGGCATAGCCATTCACCAAACCAGGCGGATCGTCGGGTTTGACGTCGTTGCCCCACGGATTGAACAGCCGCACCGTGTGTGTCGCCGCGTCATAGCCGAAAATTCCGAAAGCGTGGCTGTGCGCGATGTGCTTGGGCAGCGGTTTGTCGCCTTTGCCCGTGCCGACGGCCATTAATTTGTGTTCCTTCGTGAGTTTGATCAACAGCTCGTGCAGTCGCTTTTCGGCCTGGCCGGGATTTTCTTTGATCCATTTGCCGACCGGCGCGCTTGCCGCTTTGTGGCCGGTCAAAAGCTCGATGATCGTCCCTGTCCCGCCGCCGCCCAGCAAGTCCCTGTCAATCGCCTCGTCTTCGGCCATGAATTTGCCAGCTCGCTTGTCGCGATTTTCCTCGCGGATTGACGCGTAGGCCTTTTCCAGCACGCTCAACCACACGCCGTGGTCCGTGCCCACGCGCGCGCCCATCACCAGCTCCGCATCGGTCAGCGGCAAAACGTTTTCCATCCGGCCATCGCCGAAATGCACGCGGTAAGCGTCGCCGGGCATGGCGTGAATCATGTCCCGCACCCGCGCCGGATCGCGGTTCAACTGCGTGCCGATTACGCTCAAAAGATAACAATCGCCCGTGCCGCCCTGGTGGAAGGTTTCGAGATTGGGATCGCCGGGCAGAAACAGCTCATGGTTGATGGTCTGCATCCGTTTGCGAAGCTGCACGAACTTGCGCGCCGCGTCGGCATCGCCGGCAAAGGACAGAAGCTGTTCCCGCGTCAAGCCGGTGAATCCGCTCGCCTCGCCTTTCGGCGCAAAATGCTGGCGGACCACCACGAGGGCCGCGGCCTCGTCGCCGCGCACCTCGGGACTTTCAATCAACGCGTTGATCTCGGTCAAAACCAGAACGCCATCGCCATTGCGATCCCACCGGGAAAAATTGTTCTCAAAAACCGCGCGCAGTTCCGCCTCCATCTTTTCCTGAGCCGCGGTTTTTGCCGTTGCATTGTTGGTTTGCGCCGCGCCGGAAAACGGGCTGGCCGCGATGACGGCTGCAGCGACAAGCCGGAGCCATTTCATTTGGAAACGAGACGGGTTCATTTTTCTAATGCAAATTATAACCACGCCGGCCCGATGGCGGCAATGGCAACATTCCGCGTTTGGGGGATGCGGCAGGCGATGTAAAAGACGAGGTGACAAGTCTCAAACCGAAATCGAAAATTTACAGTCAAAAATTGGGGATTCAGTTTGTGATTCCTTACATCGCCTCCTCCAAAATGGTGAAGCTGCGGAAATGGCGGCGGTTTTCGCGCTACGAAGACTCCGACGCCGGGCGCAGCGTGAGGCGACGCAGGCAAACCGCGCCTCACCCACGCCGGGGTCAAAAAACACTACGGCCTGAAATAGCTTTACCCCGATGGCGCAGAAATTAATCAAAGCGCCATAGGCGCGACATATTTGTAGTTTTTCATTTCACAAAAATCACAAGCTCCGTCAGGAGCGGCATGGCAGGTTGGAGTTCAAGCTTTAGCTTGTGCCGGTGGCGGACATGCTGAAGCGTGAACTCCAACAAAGATGGAATATGCCGCTCCTGACGGAGCTTGGAAATGGCTTGGGCTGGATTTCTACAAAGATGCCGCCCCTGAACGGGGCTTGGTTGGTTGCCGGCTCGCTACGCCGCCGCCGGGGTGAAATTCAAGTTGGAGTTCAAGCTTTAGCTTGTTCGGACCACGCTGAAGCGTGAACTCCAACGCGCCGATTCGCTGCACGGGCCTCACGCAGCAGCAGCCGGTGGCAGTGTGAAATGGGGAGCGCAGCCGCCCCGGCTGCGGTTCGACGCGCCCCCGCGTCGAGCATGAAGACCATGTCAACGACGGGGCGTCGTTGACTGCACGCGAGGCGCGTACGCTCCCCAAATTGGAGTCTGCCGCCGCCGGGGTGGTTTTTTCTTGATAAAATTTTTGGCGGGCGCAAAGTCAAAATTGTGAAACGAAAAACACACACGCCCGTCCCGCGCGCAAAACCGGTGACGACAACACCCATAACTCCTTGAATGCGGTTTTTGCCGGAATCATATCTTTTGAAATCACCAATGACAATTAGGCCGCAAGTGTTAGCCGAAACACTATTTACGGAACTGATTCAGAAGCGACACTGCGACATCCCGGCAGAGGTTCACGTCGAATCCGCAGCGGTTCCCGCCATCGAAGCAAAGATACGATTGTATCAGTTCACTTCTATTTTACTCGCCGTCCTGAACGAGGCACGCAGCAATCCCGCATTCACTTCGGTTCAGCAGTATTTAGAGCAACTTTATTTCCCGCCAACACTACAGCAAGGGATGGACATCCTCTTCGATGTTCGCGCCGCGATGAAAGACTTGAGCGACCTTCTAACGTCACAAGAACACCATCCGCAGATGTTATGGGCACGCAACTGGCTGCTAAGCGTCGGCGTGGATGAAAGCAATCCCGCAACTTTAGCGATCTTCGCGCTGAACTGGATAGATTACTACATTACGATTACCAAATCACTAAAAGACTTCAACCCCGTCGCCTAACACACTGGAGCTAACTCCGGTTGGCTTTTTCAGTTCCGCTTTCGCGGTTGACATCCTCGTCCCGGTGTGGCTCAGTTCTCGTCATTAGGCAAAATGTGTGACTCCATGATTTCTAGTATTGTCGTTGGCTTGATCACTGGTGCGCTGTCATCGTGGTTCGTTGCCATGATCTTCTACCGACGCGGAAAGCGCGACGCGACCGCTCTACAGCTTCAAGGACACTTGAGCATGGTCGATATGGCGATAGAACGGTGCGACCCCACGCAGAAAAGCCCCGGCAGACGCGGAGATGATGGCTTGGAGCCGACATCGCATTGGCTGGGATGCATGATTGGGATCCTTGATCGCACTGGGTTTGGAAAGACCGCTGCAGAGCTTCAGCCGATTAAGAAGGAGATGGACGATCTCCTCGCTTGTTTCGACGTAACGCCGGAAGCAGAAAAGATACGGAGAAAGGCAGAGTGGCAGGCTCGCATCGCGCAGATACACTCACCTGCTCCTGTGTCCACAATACCGCATCAATCTACAACCCCATCGCTACCACAGCCGACGAACACCGCCCCTTGATTTTTTACAAGGCATCAAGTTCTGGCTTGCTGCATTGTCGGGCGCAAAAACGCCAGAATTTTTCTGGACAATTTTTTTGCCGGGCGCAAAGTCAAAAATATGAAACGAAAAACATGCGCCAGCGCAGCACGCAAAACTGGCGACGATATGAATGTTTAGGTATGAGCGCGCCATCACTGCTTTATTATCTGGCGCATGAATTCATCGCACCTGTGAAGAGAAAGGGTTTGTTCTCCGGCGAATATGTTTTGTTCGCAGAATACCTGTCGCATGCTCAACTCTTGTATGAGACCGGCGCTGTTTTGGGATGTGTTTATCGCGACAGATTAGAGACGTTTGCGGAACTTTTTAGCGAACCAGGACGGCAGGCTGAATTGGCCAATTTCTTAATTACAGGGACCGTTGTAGCTGATCGCCTTGCAGCACTGCCAGATGAACCAAAGAATTTTTACGAATTATTTTTTAAACCAGAATTCATGAAAAAAGCGCATGATTTTGGCCTGACGCAATTTTCAGAAATGGTTAATTTTCCAAAATTGTCCCAGAAAGTTTATATGCTAAAGATACCGATTAAAGGGGCTTTCGAACATATATATGACACAGCATTGGAAGGTATCCAATTTGGAAGTCAGCGTCCTGATCTTACTGAGAAATTATTTTTATATAAGCATGATGCTGAAAAGTGGCGCTTCGCGCATGAAGCTGGTTTGGAAAACGGCTTGTCACCTCCTGAAACCATACCATTGAGAGAGCGCCAATCGGAAGCAAAGGCATTGATAAGGCCATATGTTGAAAATACACGCCCCGACTTGATCGCAAAATTAGGACTGTAGGCGTTCATCGCGCGCATCATGCTTTGAATTGCATCACCGCTTCGATGCAGCGGCCACAAACGGTCGGATGCTCGCGGTTCTGGCCGACATCCGTCTCCCAATGCCAGCAGCGCTCGCATTTCTGGCCGTCGGCGTGGGACGATTGTGTTTCTAACGAAGATCCGGGAATCCCCATTCCCCGCCTAGAAACCGTGAGTTGCGATACGTTTATCAACTCTCGCAGCACCTCAGCATTATTTTCAAGCACCTCGAAATCTGGATGATTGACGCACGTTATGGATATCTTGCCGTCCAAAGCTTTTCCAATGTTCTTAACCTTCCTTAAATGCTCCAATTCATGTAGCAATTTTTCATTTCTCAATTTTATCAATACTTGCCATTCCTCCGACTCTGCCTTGGTTAATTCAAAATGCACCGGCTTCCAATTCGCTTCATGCACCGACCCCGTCGGTTTCCCCGGCACAAATTCCCATGCCTCATCCGCCGTGAACGCCAGAATCGGCGCGAGCATCTGGCACAGGCCGGTCACCAGCCGGTGCAGCGTGGTCTGCGTCGAGCGGCGGCGATGCGAATTGGCCGGGTCGGTGTAGAGCCGGTCCTTGATGACGTCGTGGTAAATCGAGGACAGCTCCACGGCGATGAACTGGCTGACTTTTTGATAGACGACGTGGAATTCGTAGTCGTCGTAGGCTTTGAGGACTTCCTGCTCCAGCTTGGAGAACTCGCCAAGAATCCAGCGGTCCAAGCCGGTGAGCTTGTCATCCGCCACGGAGTGCTTTGCCGGATCGAAGTCGTAAAGGTTCGAGAGCTGGTAGCGCAGCGCGTTGCGGATGCCGCGGTAGGTTTCGCCGACCTTGGCGATGCGTTCCTCGCTCACAACGATGTCGTTGCGGTAATCCTGCGACGCCACCCACAGGCGTACGATGTCCACGCCGTATTTTTTGACGTAAGCCTCGGCGGTCTGCGGTTTTTCGTAGCCGCCCTGGGCCTGCTTGCTCTTGGAAATCTTCTCGCGGTCGGCGTCCACCATGAATCCATGGGTAAGCACGGTCTTGAACGGCGCCGCGCCGTTGCCGGCCAGCGACAGCAGCAGCGACGATTGAAACCAGCCGCGATGCTGGTCGCTGCCTTCGAGGTAAACGTCGGCCTGCCAGTCCAATGCGGATTGCGGATTGCGGATTGCGGAATGAGAAAGCTCCGCCCGCCGCATCAACACCGAACGCGAGGATGAGCCAGAATCAATCCACACGTCCAGCGTGTCGTTGGATTTATTGACGGCTTCCGCGCCCTTCCAAGCCTTGGGTTTTACGAGCGACCAGAGTTCGGCGGCGGATTTCTCAAACCAGACATTCGAGCCGTGTTTTTCAATCAAATCGGCGGCATTGCGGACGATTTGGGCGTCGAGAATCGGTTCGCCCTTGGCGTCGTAAAACGCGGGAATCGGCACGCCCCACGTGCGCTGGCGCGAGATGCACCAGTCGGGACGCGATTGCAACACGCTCCAAAAATACGGTTTTGTCCCCAATCAGGAATCCATTTGACCTCATGGTTGATTGCGTGAACAGCGCGAGTTCTGAGCCAGACCTCATGTTTTTCAATTACTTGGCCGTTTTCTTGAAGATGTTGCACACGTGCATTGGGCAATGCTTGCTTAAATTCTTCTGTTCCATGGTCAATTTTGATGAACCACTGGTCCATCGCGCGGAAGATGACGGGCGTTTTGCTGCGCCAGCAGTGCGGATAGCTGTGATGATAATTCTCCTGGTGCAGCAATGCCTTGCGGGCGCGCAATTCGTGCAGCACGGCTTCGTTGGCGTCGCTCTTGCCATGTTTTTCCAAAATGGATTTGCCGACCATATCTTTCGGCATCTGTTTTTCAATTGGCAAATCGTTGGTGTAAGCCAAACAGCCATCATCATCCACAGGTGAGTAAATCGGTAGTCTGGCTAGGCATCCGAGATGGTAGTCTTCCAAACCGTGCCCCGGAGCTATGTGAACAAAACCCGTTCCCGTCGTGTTCTCAACAAAAGAGTCGCCAGCCAAAAGTTTTCCGGTGCGATTGCAGAACGGGTGCTGGTATTCCAGTCCGGCGAGTTTGCTACCCAAACCGGTCTCGAGCGTTTTAAACTTTTCCCATTTACATTTTTCGGCGACAACAGAAACGAGCTGCGAGAGAATCCAATATTTTTCCTCGCCAACTTCCACCAGCGAGTATTGAAGCTTTGAGTTGTAAGCAACGGCGAGATTGGCCGGCAGCGTCCAGGGCGTCGTCGTCCAGATCAGCACAAACGTGTTGGGCTGGCCGACGACGGGAAACTTCACAAAAATGCTCTGGCTGACATGGTCCTGATATTCGACCTCGGCTTCAGCGAGCGCGGTGCGGCAGGGAATGCTCCAGTAAACCGGCTTTTTGCCGCGATACACGAAACCTTTCTCAACAATGTCGGCTAACAGGCGCAACTCGTCGGCCTCGTATTCCTTGTTGAGCGTCAGATACGGATTGTCCCAATCGCCGAGGACGCCGAGGCGCTTGAATTGCTCGCGCTGGATATCAATATATTTGCGGGCATAGGCTTCGCAGGCTTTGCGGATGGTGGCGGGATCGAAACTCACGGGCGAGACGCCCGTGCCACTCTTTTGCGCATTTCCTGGGAAACCTTGAATTCAATGGGCAGGCCGTGGCAATCCCAGCCCGGCACGTAGGGCGCGCTAAAACCCTGGAGGGTTTTGTATTTGATGATGATGTCCTTGAGGATCTTGTTCAGCGCGGTGCCGATGTGGACATCGCCGTTGGCGAAGGGCGGGCCGTCGTGGAGGACAAATTTATCCGCGCTTGGCGCGCGCCGCCTGGATTTTGGGGTAAAGCCCGGCCTCCTGCCATTTTTTGAGCCGTTCCGGTTCCCGCGCGACGAGGTCGGCTTTCATGGGAAAGTCGGTTCGCGGCAGGTTCAAAGTGTTTTTATAGTCCGTCGCCATTTTGGGAAGCACGAACGGTAACAGCGGCAAAATGCGGTGTCAACGAACGCGGGGGGCCGTTTGGAGCGCCGAACTCCCATTCGGCAAGTTTATGGGGGATCATTGATCGTGCCGATTCGGAGATCGGCGCTCCGATTTCCGCAATACTGCATGAGGGGGCGGCAGCCTGTGCTCTGAAAACTGGCGGCAAAAGATTCCTGTTTACAGCGTGGGGCTGGCTGTTAACATCCGCTCAGAAAAATCAACGCGAACGAGGTATGAAAAAAATCGAGGCCGTCATCAAGCCGTTCAAACTGGAAGAAGTAAAATCCGCACTGGCCGCTCTGGGGGTTCAGGGAATGACCGTGGCGGAGGTCAAAGGATTCGGCCGCCAAAAAGGGCACACGGAGATTTATCGTGGCAGCGAATACACGGTGGATTTTCTGCCCAAGGTGAAGATTGAGGTGGTGCTGGCGGATGCCCAGGCCGCTGCCGCCGTGGACGCGATTGTCAAAGCGGCCAAGACGGGCAAGATCGGTGACGGGAAAATTTTTGTGAGCGCCGTCGAGAGCATCGTTCGCATTCGCACCGGCGAAACCGGCGAGCAGGCGGTTTGAATCAAAAATTGCGTTTCAGAAAAGAACGAAACTCAAGAAAAACCTTGATTTTAGCCTCTTGTGAATAACTCGTGAACAAAAGATAATATGTTATCCTAGAAACTTTCGTCCCAATGACATAAAACGCTCACGGTAATTGAGGTCGTTTGGAGCGTCTTATCATTTTTGCGGGGGGATGTGATGGTGATGTGGGTTTTGTTGTTCGTAAAGTGTTGAAAATAAGCAGGTTGTTTCGATTGTTAAATGAAGCTTTTGGCGGTAGAGTTGAACGAATGTATGCTTTCTCAGGGTCATTGCTCTTTGCCAAGGCGAACATCGGTGGAAACCGGCGGCCAACCCTGTGTTGGCGGGCTAGGTGAATAAACCGCTTGAAATACGGGCTTTTTGACAAAGTGCAAATGCAACTTTCAGTTGAAAAAATTTGGAATTCTGCGCGGGAACATCTTCGTTCCAAGCTGAATAACGACACTTACAATATGTGGTTCGCGCCGTTGCGGGCCTGCGGGATTGACGGCAACAACGTAACGCTCGAGGTGGCCAACGAATTCAGCGGAGTCTGGCTCAAGGATAATTATCTCAGCCTCTTGCAAGACGCTTTCGCGGTGGCTGCCGGTCGCCAGTTGCAGGTCAAATTTAAAATTGCCTCGGGAAATGCGCCGGCTCCGGCCACAGCCGCGCCGGCTCCGGCCAAAACCAAAACTACTGAACCCGCTCATGAGCGTCAGGCCAACAGCGAACTGCATTTCAATCCCAAAAATACCTTTGAATCATTCGTCGTCGGCAACAACAACAACTTCGCCTATGCCGCCGCGCTCGCCGTCGCCCAGGCGCCCGGCAAATCCTACAACCCGCTATTTCTTTACGGCGGCGTCGGCCTCGGCAAGACGCATTTGCTCCACGCCATCGGCCAGCATGTTTCCGGAAACAAAAAGGGCGCGCGGGTTGCCTATCTGTCATCCGAGAAATTCACGAACGAATACATTGACGGGATCCAAAACAATCAGCTCGCAAAATTCCGCAAAAAATACCGCCAGACCGACGTGCTGTTGATTGACGACATACAATTTCTGTCCGGCAAGGAGCGCATCCAGGAGGAATTTTTCCACACCTTCAACGCGCTGCACGAGGCGCACAAGCAAATCGTGCTCACGTGCGACCGCCCGGCCAGCGAAATCCAGGGGCTGGAACACCGTCTCGTCTCAAGGTTCGAATGGGGCCTGGTCACCGACCTGCAGCCGCCGGATGTTGAAATGCGACTGGCCATTCTCCAAAAAAAGGCGCAGATCATGGGCGTGACGCTGTCGGACGACATCATGAATTTCCTGGCTAATCGCATCCGCACCAACGTCCGCCGGCTGGAAGGCGCGCTCATCCGCGTGGCGTCCTACGCCTCGCTCACCGGCAAGAAACTCACCATCGAGGTCGTCGAAGGCCTGCTGCGTGAAGTCCTCCACGAAGAGGGCCGTTTTTCCATCAACATCGAGGTCATCCAGAAGAAGGTCGCGGAACATTTCGACATTCGCCTGGCCGACATGACCAGCAAACGCCGACCGGAAAACATCGCTTTCCCGCGCCAGATCGCCATGTATCTTTCGCGCCAGATGACCGAAAGCTCGCTCAACACCATCGGCGAAGCTTACGGCGGACGCGATCACGGCACGGTGTTGCACGCCTGCCGCCTCGTCAAAGACCGCATGGAAGTGGACGCCAACGTTCGCCAAATCGTCCATTACCTGGAAAAGCAGTTGATGCGGTAAACTCCAAATGGTTATGGGGAACCTGTGAAGAATTTCTTTCGAAATCATTATGGGTTCATATTGGGCTTCACTGGAGGCATGGGGTTCATTTTGTTTTGTATCGAAGCTTACAAGACTTTTAAAAATCCGCTTTCGTACATGGGTAGCGGTGGATTGTTGCTTGTAAGCGTCGCAGTTTATCGAAAAATTGAAAAAGAAGCTGCTTCCTTGAGTTCAGCTGAAGAAAACAGCGAAACGAAACCAAAGTAAAACGTCAGCCGTTTTTTCTCATGCCCGTCATTGAAGTCAACGGCCTGACCAAGACCTTTCGCATGTACAAAAAGCAGCCGGGTTTTGGCGGCGCCATCAAGGGGCTGTTTCACCGCCAATACGAGCAGCTCATCGCCGTCAATGACGTCAGCTTCAAGATTGAACCCGGCGAACTCGTCGGTTTTCTCGGCCCGAACGGCGCGGGCAAGACCACCACGCTCAAGATGCTTGCCGGTTTGCTTTACCCGACGGGCGGTTCGGCGCGCGTGCTCGGTTACGTGCCGTGGGAACGCGCCGACGGCTACCGCCGCCAGTTCGCGCTCGTGCTCGGCCAGAAAAACCAGTTGTGGTGGGACCTGCCGGCGCGCGAATCGCTCGAGCTGAACGCGAAAATCTACGGCATTCCCACCGACCGTTTCGAGCGCACCGTCGCCGAGATGAGCGAAATGCTCAGCGTCCGCGACAAGCTCAATGTCAGTGTGCGCGAGCTTTCCCTGGGCGAGCGCATGAAGATGGAATTGATCGCCTCGTTGCTGCACCAGCCCAAGGTGCTGTTCCTCGACGAACCGACCATCGGCCTGGACGTGGTTTCCCAGAAGATCGTCCGCGAATTCATCCTCCGCCACAACACCGGGCAAAAGACGACGATCCTGCTCACGAGCCATTACATGGCCGACATCCAGGCGCTGTGCGACCGCGTCATCATCATTGACCACGGCAAAATCTTCTTCGATGGCCGGCTGGCCGAAATCGTGGACCGCTTTGCCGATTCCAAGCTCATCACCATTCAATGCGAAAAGCCGGACGAATATCCGGCGGAAAGCCTGGCGCGTTATGGAGAAGTCGTCGAAAAAAACGCCGGCTCCATCAAGTTCAAGGTCAAGCGCGACCGCGTCATCGCCGTCTGCAAACAGTTGCTGGATAACTTGCCGGTGACCGACATTGACATCCAGGAAGTGCCGATTGAGGACGTCATCCGCCAGATATTCGCGCGATGAAAAACCATTGGCCAAAGCAACGGTGATTGATTCGCACATCCGCCCTCGCCCCCGCGCCCTCTCCCACAGGGCCTGTTAACACTAATTGACAATCGAAGGGTTTGAGGCATTCTTGTCGGGCATGGAACTAACCGAGAGCCAGTTTCAACGCATTGCTGATTGCCTGCCACGCCAACGCGGCAACGTCGGCATGACCAATTTGCATCTGCTCAACGCGTTGCTGTATGTGGTTGAGCATGGCTGCAAATGGCGCGGTTTACCGAAGTATTTTGGCAATTGGCATACCATCTACACACGGATGAATCGCTGGAGCAAAGCCGGAGTCTTGGATCGGGTCTTTGCCCGACTGCAAGAGGAACAAATCTTGGCCATTCACATCGAACACGTGTGCTTGGACAGCACAACGATCAAGGTACATCCCGACGGCACCGGGGCGCTAAAAAAAACGGCCCACAGGCCATCGGCCGCTCCCGAGGCGGGTGTACCACCAAAATTCATCTGGTTGCCGCGGAGGCTCGGTGCGCGTTGATGCTGAAACTGTCGCCGGGGCAGGCCGGGGATGCACCCCAAGGGCGTGAATTGCTGGAAGCGGGCGGCCCGGCACCGCCGGATTGCTTGTTGATTATGGATAGCGCCTACGAAGGTGATGAAACACTACGATTAGCGCGCCAATTGGGCTACATACCGATCGTGCCGCCCAATCCAAAACGCTTGTCCCCTTGGGAATATGATCGCGTAGCCTATCGTCGCCGAAACGAAATTGAACGACTCTTCCGACGGCTCAAGAGCTATCGTCGTGTCTTTTGCCGCTTCGACAAGCTCGACGTCCTTTTCTTGGGGTTTATCGTTTTGGCGCTCATTGTCGAAGCTTTGCGGTTTAGTGTTAACAGGCCCTAGGCCAAGGCTCAGGATCTAATCCGCAGGCAACAAACAGCCTTCGTGTCTCCTTAGACATTTTTCTGAACGACCGACAGCGTTGATGCACCAACGCCCAATCCGCCAGTGCGGTAAATGCAGGTTGATCTTCCTTCTCAATGTAGTAAAAATCACGTCCAAACCGACTTTCTAACTCGCCTTTCGCATCGCGTTTCGTCTCTGGGTTTCCTTCGTAAGGCTGAGCTGGTCTTATGCCTCGCGTTTGCAGCAAGACCTCCAAGGTGGCGAGAAACCAAGCCTCATACTCTCGGTTTGCCATTATCAACGCGCAGGGCAACGGTGCCGCAGCTTCCTCCGCCCACCTCAACAGCTTGGGCGCTTCCTTTTTGGGACAATCATCGTCCGCGTCGAAAAGAACAAGAATGGCCGCACAACCCGGCTCTTCTCGTGCCCTACTGATGACTCTTTGCAGCCCATCCTTTTGGGCCAACTGCGAACGTTTGGAACGAAAGGGTGCGCCCACCGGCACGTACGGAATTCCCATCAATTCCCCAAGTTTCCTGACCAGCACCGGAACTGCGGGAACCTCTCCGTGACCTTCAACGATTGGCTGAATCATGCAGGCAATTCCTCGAAAAGCTGCAACTGCTGGTCGTCATTCTCCGCAAAAACATCGACTTCATCCGCCCGGAGCGCATTGGAACGCAACTGCTCGCCTGCTCCCATCAAATGCCCCTGCAAGGCTTTCACCGACGCCTTACCAAGTGAACACACACGAGTCACTCCTTCCTTCCACGTTACAATTCGCAGATTCTCCGGTCGAATCCACTTCGCATCAAGCAGCTCGGGGCTGTGCGTCGTCACGACAATCTGTGTGCTGCGGGCGAAAGATCGAACGACATCCAAAATCGACCCTAGGGCTTCCGGGTGGATCGTGGACTCCGGTTCCTCGATGGCAATCAGAGTCGGAATGGATTTCTGAAAAAAAGACGAAAGAATACCCAAAGCCCGCAGCGTCCCATCTGACATCGAAAACGCCTCAAACTTCACACTCTTTGTCTCACCCTCTGATTTCCATTCCTGCGTAAATTCCAATGACAGCCGTTTCCCGTGCTTCACTGTCCGAACCTTCGTCGTATCCGGTACGATAGTCCCAAGTATTTCGCACAAGCGTTCGAGACTCTTCTTGTCCTCGCGGCTCAAGAGTTGGAGCACGCTGGCCAAGTTGCTGCCGTCGCTCTTTAAGTTCGTGCCCGCGTCCGGTTCTTGCAGTTCCCCAATCTTGGCGGGCTGAATGGAAAACACCCGCATTGCTCCCAGCCCCTTTACGACCGAGGCAAACTCCTTTGACCCTCCAATGATGGGCAAAGCGAGCGCTTCCGCCCCTAACGCAGGGTGCAATCCGGTGACGTTGGTTTGGAAGTACTCTCCTTGCCGGTCAAACCAGTAGTGCGAGCCTCCCATCACTACGGAGCATTTTTCACGCAGAACCGAAAACGTGTAATCAGGCAGCGCCCGAATATCGAAGGCGTACCAGCCCGCAACCGGTGCACCGTTTGGAAAGTCGAATTCCACTCGGATGGCAAAGTCACCCGGACGACTCCTGGTGCCGGATCGATAACGCACGGCGTTAATGCCTCCCCGATTCTGAAAGACGGTATGGAGCGGCAGGCTCATGCACTCGCTGAGAAACGCGAACGCATCTACAACGTTGCTCTTGCCGGAGCCGTTCTTGCCGACGAGAAACAATGGGTTAGAAAGCTCAATCGTGTCGGCTCGGACGCTTCGGAACCGGCGCAGCACCAATCGGCGAATGTTTAAGCAGTTTTCGGACACGGCCTGAATTTACAGATTCAACGGATGTTCGTCACTCTTTACCGCACCCCTCTAATCGCCGCCTGCACGCCTTCGAGCATACGGTGCTCGTCGCTGCCGTCGGGGTAAAGTGTGTTTAATGTAAGAACGAGTCTTTCAAATCGCTTGCTTTGGCGCAACTCTGTTTCCAACACTTGTCGAATACGAACCCAGGTTCACGGTTACGACTCATCCTGCCGGCTGAATTCGCGGATCATCGCCTTCCACCATGGGGCGAGTGATTGTCGCAGCCAGGCTTCATGATACAGCCAGACCATGGTGCGCTCGTCGGCCATGACTAAAAGCCGTTCGGCGGGCGTCAATTTGTCCGGCCCGGCGGCCAGCAGTTTTTCGCCGAGCGCGCGCACTTGGGGGGTCCCGACGCCCAGCGTGGCGAGCTGTTCGGCATAAACGGGATTGAGCTGTTTTTCACGCAGCAGTGAAACATGAATGGCATTGACGTAGGGGTCAAGCACCGCCTCCGCCAAGCCCGTGTGCGGACGGCGCGGGGAAGTGTCTTCGGTCATTTCATGGACTTTCATGTTCGCCCGGAGCGTGACCAACTCCGGCGGCGGCGCGATTTCCTCCGGCGTGAGAAACAATCCCAGCTTGCGCGCGCGCGCGCCGAGGCCGCGCCGGCTGGTGAAGACGCTCAGGGGAATGGACAAAATCATTCCCGCCAGCATGGGCGTGAACCACCAGAACAGCGACGGTCCGAGCCACCACATGAACGCGCCCCAAACCAGTCCGATCAACGTATGCCCCCAATGCCGCCGGATGGCGTAGGACCACGTCGTGCCGTCGGCGGCGCGTTTTTGCGTCCACCAGCCGGTGCTGACGCCCAGCAGGTTGATGAGGACAAACCGCGTGTGCCACAACATCAGCAGCGGCGCGTGCAACGTGGAAAAAATGGTTTCGCCCACAACGCCGGTGGCCGCGCGCGCCAGGCCGCCAAACGCGCGGCGGCGTTCCGAATCATACGAAAGGTCAATGAGCGCCAGCGCTTTAGGCAGCATGATGACGACCATGCAGATGATGAAAATGAGCAGGGCGTGGGCGGTGCCGCTAAAGTTGCCCAAGGATCGCGTGAACGCCCGCACGGTGATGTCCGAAAGACCAGTGTGTTTGTGGAACCAGAAGATCCAGTTAAAAGTGAGCAGAAATGCCAGCCACAGCGGCCCGGCGAGATACCCGCAGATGCCCAGCATCAAATGCAGCCGGCTCACCCCGCGCAGTCCCTTGGCAAAAAGCACCAGGCCGTGCTGCAAATTGCCCTGGCACCAGCGGCGTTCGCGCTGGGCGTTTTCGATCATGGCCTGGGGCGCCTCTTCGTAACTGCCTTCCAGGTCGTAGGCGAACCAGACTTCCCAGTTTTCACGCGACAGCAGCGCGGCCTCGACAAAATCGTGGCTGAGAATCTGGCCTCCGAACGGCTTGCGGCCGGGCAATTGCGGCAAATCGCAGAATTGCATGAACGGCTCGGTGCGGATGATGGCGTTGTGTCCCCAGTAATTTCCCAAATCGAGCGCCCAGTAATTCAGGCCCGCGATGAAGATTGGCGCGTAAAGACGGTTGGCGAATTGCTGGATGCGCCCGAACAGCGATTCGCAGTTGACCGTGGCGGGCAACGTCTGGATCAGCCCGGCGGTTGGATGCGCTTCCATCAATTTCACCAGGGCCACGAGCGTTTCGCCCCGCATGACGCTGTCGGCGTCGCACACCATGAAATAGCGGTAGCGGCGGCCCCAGGCGTTGAGAAAATCGCGCACGTTCCCGCTTTTGCGGCCTTCGTTGTTCAACCGGCGGCGGTAGTGGATGCGGCCCAGCGCGTCGAGTTCACGAACCAAATCATACCAGCGCCGTTCCTCCTCAACCCATTTGTCGGGGTTGGTGGAATCGCTCAGGATGAAAAAGTCGAAGCGTTCCTGCTGGCCGGTTCTTTCCAGGGATTCATATGTCGCGCGCAAGCCTTCGCAGACGCGCACGACGTTTTCGTTGAAGACCGGGAAGACAATGGCCGTGCTGATGCCCGCGATGCTTTGACCGCGATATTCCTTCAGCCGCGTGATGCAGCGGTTGTCGCCGAACATCCGCAAGACAAAACCATACAAGCCATGCGTGCAACCGATGGCGGCGAACAAAAACAAAATCACAAACAGAACCAGCAGCACGGTGCGCGACGTGGACCAGCCCGTCCGCCACAACAAATCAGCAAAGAGCATCGAAACCAGGCCGGTGAGCAGCAGCGCGCAGGAATAAAAGATGAACAGCCGCCAGCCGCGCGCAATGCGCGGAACCAGTGCCATCTTAATGGCCGGGGCGTCAGCCATGGTGGAAGAGGAGTTCAAAAAAATAGACGACACCAGAAAACACGTTTTTACATTGTTCCCAAAACGACCGCTCGCCGGCATGCGTGAGCCAGAACACAAAAACGAGCAGCAACCCCCAAAAAGTCCACGCGGTGAGCATGCGGACATAGGGGAATTTGCCGATGTTTTGGAGCGTTGTAATCGGGCCGAGATCGAAGGGACGCGGCGTCATTTTGGAGAGCTGAAAATCCGGTCCGGCGCGCAGGTAGGTTTCGCGCATGGCGCTGATGAACTCCTTCGGCCACGGGCCGGGCCGCAGAAATTGTTCCTGCCACCGGCCCGGCATGTCTGCGAGCAGCAGCGCGAGCCGTCCGCGCGTGGAGAGCATCTGGTCGGCATTGGCCGGCGGTTCCTGCAACACCTCGGCGAACCACTCGATCACAATGCGATCCATTTCCTCGGCGGCGAGCTGGGTGGCGGAGCGTTCCGGCTCGGCGGGCGCGCGGATCGCGGCGCGTTCGAGCACGCGGAGCACGAGCCGGCCGAGCAGGGCCTTGTTGCGGACGCGCAGGGCGTGGAAATAATTTTCCACCTTCTCATACGCCGCGTTCCATTCTTCCAGCGGGCGTCCCGCCAGATGGCCGGCGGAATCCGTCAGCGCGCCAAGGCCGTTCATGGCGGACTCCATTGATAAGTCCAGGTTTCGCTTAAAAGGTTGGTTCCCTTTTGCAGCGTGCAGCGCAGGTCCACCGGGTCGGTGTTGCCGGGTTTGGGTTGCATTTTCAAAATAACGCGCCAGGTGCCCAGCCCGTAGCAGCGCAGGACCTGGTTGTAAACAATCGCCGCGTTGGCGCTGCAATTGGCCACCGCCTGCGGGATGTCGCTTTCGGGAATGGCGTCGAGTTTCGGCCCGTCGAAATCAATCACGAATTGCCGGGCATTCGCATAGCTCGAGTCCAGACCCATGCGCGTGGACACGACTTTCTCTTCGGACAGCTTGTCCGTGTCGCTCATCCAGCGAAGCGTGTAGCTGAAGCGGCAGGGTTGCAGCGGCGCGGGTTTGTTTTTGGGATCCCAAAACACCACGATGTTGTCGAAGCCCTCGTAATTCTCGCTCAGTTCCACCAGATGCAAATCGCCGTCGCCCCAGTTGCCCCGCGGCTCGACCCACACGCTGGGTTCAAGGTGATACAGGTTGAACATGTCCTGATACGCCGCGAAGGAACGCTCGCGCTGCAACAACCCGAAACCGCGGATATTCGGGGCGGAAAAAACCTGGTGGCGCATGACGGACGGATTGTCGAGCGGATGCCAGAACACTTCGCCGTTATCCATGTGGACCAGCAATCCGTCGGTGTCATGAACTTCGGGACGGTAATCATCGAATTTGCGCTCCGAATTTCTGCCGAACCAAAACATGCTCGTCAGCGGCGCCCAGCCGATGGTTTTGATGGGCAGCCGGTTCGTGTTCACGGCGCGACACCGTGTTCGTTTCGCGGAAAAACAGCACGGCTTCAACGTCCGCCACGGTCGTTTCACCCGGGCGGATGATGATTTGATACGCGCCCGCGCAACTGACGCTGTCGAGAATGGCATACAAGGTCAATTGCCCGTCGTCCCTTTGCGGCTTGCCCAGCCACCAGTCGGTAAAAATGGGAAATTCCTCCGGCCGGTCCGGTTCCCCGCAGTCCAGGGCCAGTCCGCGCGCGGATTGGCCGTAATGCTGCCCCTTGCCGAGCAGCCGGAAATAGCTCGCGCCGAGAAACGCGCCGATTTCATCCCACTTGTTCGATTCGTTCAATTGATTCAACAGACGAAACCCGGCGTAACCCGTGTCCGAAGGAATCTCATTTTGAATGTGCAACGCGCGGTAATTGAAAAAGTCCTGCACGAACCGGATGGGCTGCACGTGCATGGCCGTGAATTCATAGACGTGAACCGGTTCATGGTAAATGTAGCCCGGATGAAAAAACTCCACGCGAAACGGCAGGTCATCCGCCGCCCACAACGCCCGGTCATGCCGGAATTCAATCTCGCGGTACTTGTCGTAGTTGAGATTTTCCTCCCGCAGCACCTTCGGCAAATCGGCGCGCGGCGAGCGGAAAGGCTGGCGCGCGCGTGCGAGCGCGCGTTGCGCCACATAATCCAGATTGACCTCGGCTGATTCCGCGCCGATCAACATCTTGCCGGCCAGCACCAGTCCGATTGTTAAAGCCAGACAACTAGGTCGCCACATTCAGACAAGGAGAACCGAAACGGGCCAAATTTGCAAGTTTAGTGCGAAA
>CAWFZJ010000048.1:0-20275 GCA_963820205.1 uncultured Verrucomicrobiae bacterium | reverse complement strand
ACCCCTAAAAACCCCTGAAAAAACGGGCATATTTCGGCGAGGGGAATAAAAGCCAAACCGTTAAACCCCGGCATTCAAATGCCGGGCTGTTTTCAAAATTTCCCTTCGGGACACAGCGTTTTCCATTGTCACCCAGTTGAAATTTGCCCAAGGGCAAGCCCTCTCGGCTCCAGACCTTCACAACTACGGACAGACCACCACGTTTGTTCGAACACCAAAACAGCATACAACCCCGAACTCCAAGCCTGCGCGGATAAATTGTGTTAGAGCCTGTCTGAAAAACGGGTAGCGCGAGCGACTCGCCCGCTCCGGTCGGCGACCCGCCGACCGGAACAGCAGAGAGTCACCGTGCATAATGACCGTCTCTATTGGCTCGAACCGTTGCGCCCGTTCCGTCCAGCGAGTCGCCGGACGGCACAGGCGGGTCGCCTGTGCTACCCGGAAACGATTTTTCAGACAGGCTCTTAGGAGTTTAATTTGTCCCGCCAAACATTTTCCCTGACCGCGCGAAGGTTTCCGTCGGCACGCCCAGGTCGTGCTTCAACAAAACATCCCGGTCCCACGGGTTTTTTGTCCGCCCGATGAAAAATTTCTGCCGGAGCGACAGGTGAAGCGAATACCACGGCGAAACCAGCCGCGTGTTGATCAGCGGAAAATCCGTGCCATAGACCAGCCGACCGGAAAATTCGGGCCGGGTCAGGGCTTCCTTTAAACAGCCCGGCCGGTTGATTTGCGTTAGCGCGGAAATGTCCGTGTAAAGATTGGGAAATTCGCCCATCAGCCGCGCCAGCCGGTCGGGGCCGCGTTCGCCGTGGTATTTTTCCGACGACGCCATGTGCGCGGCCACGACCGTCACGCCGAGGCTCAACGGCAGCCGTAACTTCTCCGGGTCGCCCAACTCCTCGGCGGCGCGCGAAAAGGATTTCTCCTTGCCGGTGTGCGACAGCAGCGGCAGGTTCAACTCGGCCATTTTTTTGTAAAAGGGAATGAGTCGCGGGTCGGCCGGGTCAATCTCCATGATCGGCGGAATCCATTTAATCAGGACCGCGCCGTGCGCCTTCGCCCACTCCAGCCGCGCCAGGGCGGCGCGGCGATAGGGATTCACCGACGCGCCGAACAGCAGGTTTGTATGCCGCGCCGCCATTTCGGCGACGAACTCGTTCGGCACGAAAACTTCCGTCCGATTCGTGTCGATGTTTCCTTCGGCGTCCACCACGCCGTCGAGCGCGAGCAGGACGGCCCGGCTGACATATTTGCTTTGGGCGAGCAATGCCGAAATGCGGTCGCCCACCAGCCCGTCGCCCTGCTGCAAGAGTTCCTTCTGCGAAACGCCGAAGCTGTGCAGATCAATTTTGAACCGCCAGTTGTGTTGCAAGCGGGGCGAAACAAAACAGCCGCTGCCGCCCGAGCCGATTCCGGCAATATGACAGTGCATGTCCACGATGCCGGCGGGGATGGGTTCAACCGGGCGAAAAGGCCGTGCCGGCAGGCCAATGCAGACGAAAACGCCGGCAAGGACGCCCACGAAAATAATTTTACGGCGGCGCGCGGCGGATGGAGATTTTGGTTTCACAGTTTTCATGCCCCCAGACTGCGGCAAAATCATCGCCGGGCGTGAATCGAAAAAATTGCGCGGCACATTGAATAAACGAATGGCCAAACCTCCGGTTTGAACCGCATAACGCCGGGAAAATTGCGTTGTGTGAACGGATCGGGAGGTGTCAAATACCGCGCGTGCCAAAGCCGGGCAAAACAGATCCGTCCAAACCAACATTATGAAACTGTTCCTTCTCTTTCTTGGATCGGCCTGGTTCAGCCTGGTTCTCACCGCTTCCGCCGCGTCAACCGACCCGCTGGAAACGGGTTTCCTCAACCCGCCGGATTCCGCCAGGCCGCAAACCTGGTGGCATTGGATGAATGGCAACCTCACGAAGGAAGGCCTCACCGCCGATCTCGAAGCGATGAAGCAAATCGGCCTCGGTGGCGCAACCATCGTGAACGTGGATTGCGGCATCCCGCGCGGCCCGGTGCCATTCATGAGCCAGGAATGGCGGGAGGATTTCAAATTCGCCGCGCAGGAGGCAAACCGGCTGGGACTCGAACTCTGCGTGGAAAACTGCGCCGGCTGGTCCAGCAGCGGCGGCCCGTGGAACACCGTGACCAACGCAATGCAGCGCGTCACAACCAGCGAAGTGCGGATTTCTGGCCCGACGAATTTCAATGCTGCGCTGCCGCAGCCGCACACGGCGCTCGATTTTTACCGCGATATCGCCGTGCTCGCCTTTCCAGCGCCCGAGGGCGAAGGCGTGCGCATGAAGGATGCCGCGCCCGTCGCCTCCGCCAGCGGCGCTGAGTTGCCGGGCGACAAGCTGACGGACGGTGATTCCAGAACCTTCATTTTTCTGCCCGTGCCGCAGCCCGGCCAGCCGCAATATGCCCAACTGGAATTTCAGAAACCATTTTCAGCGCGCACGGTAAAAATCACCGGCGGACGCGGCATCCCCGAATGCAGCGGCGAGATTCAGGTCTCTGATGACGGCACGACGTTCCGGGATTTGCGGCCGTTTGCGTTTGGCCGCCGCGGTTCGAGCATTCGCACCGTTTCCCTTGGCACGAAACCGGTCGCCGCGCGGTTCTGGCGCGTGCTGTTCACCAGCGCGGCCGCGACGGCCACCAACATTCCGCTGGCCGAAATCGAACTGGCGCCGCGGTTGACCATTGAAAACATTGACGCAAAAGCCGGATTCAACGGCGCTGCTGTGTTGTCGGCCCGCGATGCCGGGAACGCGGCAGATGGAACGGTTCACCGCCGAAAGATCGTTGACCTCACTTCCAAGCTAACTGCCGACGGGCGATTGACCTGGCGGGTGCCTGCCGGTGATTGGGTCATTCTGCGCCTCGGCTACACGCCGACCGGCGTAAAAAATCATCCCGCGCCCAAGGAAGGCGAGGGCTTGGAGTGTGACAAGTTCAGCCAGGCGGCGCTCGATGCGCATTGGGCGGGCTTCATGCAGAAAATTCTCGACGACCTTGGCCCGCTGGCCGGCAAGACGCTCAACAGTTCGCTCGTTGACAGTTACGAAGTCGGCGGACAGAACTGGACGGAAAATTTTCGCGAGGAATTCCAAAAGCGGCGCGGTTACGACCTCTTGAAATTTCTGCCCGCGTTCACCGGCCGCGTCGTGGACAACCCTGCGGTGTCTGAGCGCTTCCTTTGGGACATACGCCGCACCATCGCCGATTTGTTCGCCGAGAATTACTACGGCCATTTCGCCGAACTATGCCGCCAGCACGGTTTGATGAATGCGGTCGAGCCTTACACCGGCCCGTTCGAATCGCTGGAATGCGGCGCGCCGGCGGATGTGGTAATGGGCGAATTCTGGAGCGGCAGCCAGGGCAATCCTTCCGTCAAGCTCGCCGCGTCCATCGCGCACATTTACGGCAAAACCATCGTCGGCGCGGAGTCGTTCACTGCGAGTCCCGAGGCCGGGCGCTGGCAAAACGATCCTTATTCGCTCAAGACGCTCGGCGATTTGATGTATTGCCAGGGATTAAACCGCTACGTCTTCCATCGTTACGCCATGCAGCCGTGGACGAACCGCTGGCCGGGCATGACGATGGGCCAATGGGGCTTTCACTTCGAGCGCACGGAAACGTGGTGGGATGAAGGGAAACCGTGGATTGATTACATCACGCGCTGCCAGTTCCTCCTGCAACAGGGACGCGCCGTGGCGGACGCCGCGTATTTCACCGGCGAAAGCGCGCCGGTGGAAATGCGCGCCGGCAATCCCGCGCTTCCCGCCGGTTACGACTACGACGCCATCAATGCCGACGTGTTGCTGCACGGCGCGACGGTGAAGGACGGCCGCATCACCCTGGCCAGCGGCGCGAGTTATGCCGCGTTGATTCTGCCGCCCGATGATGCGGACATGACACCGGAGACTTTGCAGCGCATCCGCGCACTGGTGCGCGCCGGCGCAACTGTGGTCGGCTCGCGTCCACAACATTCGCCGAGCCTTGCCGGCTTTCCGAAGTGCGACGCGCAGGTGAAAAAACTCGCCGATGAACTTTGGGGCAAATGCGACGGCAGCCATGTCCTGGAAAATTCCGACGGCAAAGGGCGCATCGTCTGGAACAAAGCTTTGGCCAACGTTTTTGCCGGGCAAAACCTGAAGCCGGATTTTGAATTTCAAAGCGCGTCCAAAGCCACGCGCCTGGCTTACACCCATCGCGTCGCCGGTGAGGCGGACATTTATTTCGTCTCCAACCAGCGGCGGCAGTTTGATTCCGCCGAATGCACGTTCCGCGTCAGCGGCAAGGTTTCGGAATTGTGGCATCCCGATACCGGCATGATTGAACCCGCGCCGGTTTGGAGCGCGCAAGCGGGGCGCACGACGGTGAGGCTGGACTTTGAACCTGCCGGGTCGGTGTTCGTCATCTTCCGGCACTCGGCGGACGGCGCGGATCACGTTGTCGCCGTCAGCGGCAACCCTTCCGATGAATCATCCGCGGGGCCGAAGCTGGAAATTCAGCGCGCGATTTACGCCGCCACCGACGACACGAACGGGATGGACGTGACCGCAAAACTTTCCATATCGGTGCGCGACGGCCAGCTTGCCGTTGAGGCAAACAACAGTTTCTTCGGTGTTGATCCGGCGGTGAATCGTGTAAAGGAATTGCGCGTGGACTACACGCTCGACGGCCAGCCCGGCCATGTGACCGTGCCGGAAAACGAAACGCTCACATTGCCCGCGACGACCAGCGGCTGCTCGCCGCAGTGGGAAACAATCGTCGCCCCGGACGGCTCGCCGGTCATGAAGGCCTGGCGCAATGGCCGCGTCGAATTGCGCACGGCCAGCGGAAACGTTTTGCGCGCCGACGCGGTGAATGTGCCTGTTCCGCAGGAAGTAACCGGCACATGGAACTTAAGTTTTCCGCCGAACTGGGGCGCGCCGCCGTCGGTCACGCTGGATAAATTGATTTCCTGGACCGACCACACGAACGACGGCGTGCGCTATTTTTCCGGGACGGCCACATACGAAAAGGAAATCGAGATTTCCGCCGGGCGACTGGGCGCCGGGCGCGAACTCTGGCTCGAACTCGGCGCGGTGAAAAATTTCGCCGAAGTATTCCTGAACGGGCAGAGCCTCGGCGTGCTCTGGAAACCGCCGTACCATGTGAACATCACTGCCGCCGCGAAACCGGGGGTGAACAAGCTGGTTGTCAAAGTCACCAACCTCTGGCCGAACCGGCTGATCGGCGACGAGCAACTGCCGCCGGATTGCGAGTGGGACGGCAAGCAGCTCAAGGCGTGGCCGCAGTGGCTGCTCGATGGCAAGCCCAGCCCCGCCGGCCGGCTGACCTTCACAACGTGGCATCACTGGACAAAAGATTCGCCGTTGCTGAAGTCGGGCTTGCTCGGCCCCGTGACACTACGAACCTCTGAAATCATTGCCGCCAAATAAAATGGCGCGAAGACACAGTGTGAATCAAACCAGACCATACCAGATGAACAAACTGCCGTGCGGGGCAAATGTCCTTTGTCAGCGATCCTGATTTTCACTATTGACCAGACCCGGATATTGAAACATTAACCATAGCGAATCGCTCGTATCGGCGAAGCCCTGCTTCACGCGCCGGGCCCCAAGATGCCAGACTTCAAACGGATGACATACCAAATCCTGTATCACAAATCATGAAAACAAAAATCACCATCACGCTGGCATTGCCCGCATTGCTGCTGTTCTCAGCCCTTAAATCCGCGCCGCGTCGAAACCGGATGAAGGCGGGTCAACGGCTTGCGAAAGGAACCGGTCTGGTTTTGTTCTCCCTTCTCAGCGTCTCCGGCCTCTTCGCCCAAGGGACAGCCTTCAGCTACCAAGGCTGGCTGAATGACAATGGCAGTCCGGCCAGCGGCACTTACGATTTGCGATTTGCGATTTACGATTCCACCAACAGCTCCGGCGTCCTAATTGCCGGGCCGGTGACCAATTCCGCCACCGCCGTCACCAACGGCCTGTTCACCGTCACGCTGGACTTCGGCAGCGGCGTTTTCGACGGCACGAGCCGCTGGCTGGAGATTGCCGCGCGCACCAACGGTCCCGGCTCGCCGGGATTCACCACGCTCCTTCCGCGCCAGCCAATCCTGCCAACGCCGTATGCCGTCATGGCCAACACGGCCAGCAACCTGCTCGGCACGCTGCCCGCCGCGCAATTAAGCGCGGGCACAGCGAACGTCAGCATCACCGGCAACGCGGCCACCGCGACCGCGGCCTGCTCGCTCACGCAGACGAATTTCAACGCGCAAGCCAACGCCTGGGGGTTAACCGGCTTGGTCGCCAATGCGACCAGCGCGGCTACGGCCACCAATGCCTATAACCTGCTGGACGGCGCGGGGAATGTGGCGGGGTATTCAGTCTCAACCCTGGCCACGAATAACGTGGTGAACTTAAGCCCCAATCTCTGGGTGACGAATTCCGGGCTGGTTGACGGATGGTATTATACCAACGCGGTGATGGGGTGTTTGTCTAATGCGAGCTACGACATTGGCTGGGTGGTAGCAGACCAATCATGGGAAATTGGGACGCCTCCATTTGCGGGGCTGAGTATTGGTGTAAGTTCAGGGGTTACGGCAGATTATGAAACATTTGCCAGTTATCCTCCGGTCTTGAGCGATATTGATGGAATAACTTGGGGCAATGATAACGGACCAAACGCAAATTGTGTTTCGTTTTTCACCAACTCGGTTTATACCAAGATTTGGGTCACGAACTCTGGTGTGGCTGGCGAGGATGGCTGGTATTACACGAATGCAACGATTGGCTGTTTCACCAACACGCTGAAAGTTTTGGGTTATGTTGCTTCTGATTCTGCTTGGGAAATTGGGCCGAACTCCGTTTGCTTATCTGACGAGTGAGCGGTATTTTTACCAACGGCACGGCGATTTATCATGCTGACAACCCAACCAACGCGACCTGGTATAACTATCAATTATTGGGCCAGCCGATGGTGACGTTTTTCCCGACGAACAGTTTTACCACCAATATTGCGGTAACATCGTGTCATTATGTTCTAAATGGAACGGCCAGCAACGCGACCGTAGCGGGGACGGCACTGAACGCGCTGCAAGCGAACACGGCTAATTACCTCACGCAACCGATGGGGCTGAACCTTTCGACTGCGCCAGTGCCGACCGGGTTGGAAACCGTTTATGCGCTGGACAGCTTCAATCGTTCATCCAATGCAACCTTTGGCGGGAATGAGGTTGTGCAATCAACAATTGGATCATCGGCAACCAAGATTTCGGCGGCTTGGGCCGGTTGCTTTGCCATAACCAACAACCTGCTGGTGATTGCCAATGGAGCAAACGGGGGACTGGCCATCTTTGCTTCGCAGACTCCGGCCAGCGTGGGTGATTTCGTATGCGCCAAGGTGGTGTCCATCAGCCAGGGAATTTTCAATGGACTTGCTTACGTCGGGCTGTTCAACACGAACGGCGTAATTTACACGACTTCGCGGGTGGCGCTGGCAAGGTATGGCAGCGAGAGTGCCCGTCAGGCATTTTCGCTGGGATTTTATTGCACCGACACGAATCAGCCGACGCTTGCGCCGGACATTCTTAAAGATTGCGGCGATGCCAGTGCGATTTTCGCCCTGGGCGTTTCTCTGGATGCAACCAACATTGTGACCGGGTGGGTGCAGGGCGGCAGGTTTGGGCAGCAATACGGGGCGGTCCTTGGCAGCGATGTCTGGTATCCTTATTTCCGGCTGACGAACAATTCACTTTCCGGCACAGTGGCCGGGATTGCGGGCGGAGACGCCAATTACGGTGAGGTTCAATTCGACGACTTCCGGGTGGTTCACAATTGGACGCCCAATCCACGCAACCTGCTTTTGGATTTTCATCAGACCGGCGCTTACAACGGCGACCATGTGCCCAGTGTCATTCAGTTGCCCGACCGGGGGTTGTTGGTGACTTGGGAATCTGGGTCAAACCATCAGTCCCCAGATTTGGTGATGAAGGCTCAGTATCGTTCTCCGTCTGGCCGGTGGTACCCTCCGCAGGTCATGCTGGCTATGAATGTCACAAATGGTTTGACTAACACCTATGTTGCCGAGCCTCCGTGTATTGTGACCAACGCAGTGTGGTTCGCATACAATCGCAGCACCAATGCCGGTGTTGGAATGGGCCAGTATTATCGTGTGCTCACGGTCAGCAACGGCATCCTGTCGCTGGGCGCGGAACAAAACTTCCCATTTTGCCAAACCAACGGGGCCAATACCATTCTGTTTTCGGCTGGCATCTACCAAATTCCTTCCGGCCCTTATGCTGGCCGATATGTGTTCGAACGTGGGGTCAATACCGGAGGGAGTTCAATTGGGGGCAACTTCATTTACTCTCCGGACGGCGCGAATTGGTTTTCATCTGGGAACGAAAATGGCTTTGACAATGTTGGCGAGACGAGCATTTGCCAGGAGCCAAATGGGACGCTGGTTGCCATTCAAAACAATGGGCCGTATTTGCTGCGCAGCACGAGCGCCGATGGCGGGGCGACGTGGACGACATGGGCGACGAACTTCAACCTGCCCTCCGTCAAAGCACGGCCGATGGTTCATTCCTTGCCGAGCGGGCTATATGGAGTGGCGACCACGCAAGGCCCAAACGCCCGCACGAACGGAGTCATTTACATTTGCGATTCGGGGTCAACCGTGATTTCAACGATTTTGTTTGGCTGGTATGGGACAAACAAAAATACGGTTCAATACCCTGACTTCATCATGGATGGCGATTCGATTTTTACCGTCTGGTCGGAAGCGCCGTTGGGCGGCATACACGCTTCAAGCTTGTCTTTGAATTATACGGCGGATGCGTGGACCGGAAGCCAGCCGCCCTTGGCGCAGTCGGTCAGTTTGGTTGGGGATGGCTCCGGCCTGTCCAACATCCCGCCAACGGCTCTGACCATTCCGCCGCTGACCAACGCCGGGCCGAATGCGATTACGGTGGTCAGCAATACCATGACCTCAACGATGGACATGACCGGGTTCGGCAACACCAACACCGCGACCGGGAATGGCGAGTCTTTGACGCGAACAGGATTGAATTTCAACTATCATACCGGCCTGGTTGTGGTTGTCGTTTCGCCATCAATAAACACAAACTGGGTGACAACTGTCAGCAGCGGCTCAACCTCGAATGTTTTTATTATCCCAGCCAGCGGACCTCCGACTTACAATGGCACCAACCTCTTGCTGAGTGGCGGCACGGGCGATTTGGGGAACATGACATTGCCCGGCGCCGTCGTGACCAACAACGCAACCGGCGTAACGCTCACTGGAACCTTCAGCGGCAACGGCGGCGGTTTGACGAATCTGAACGCTTCACAACTGGCCAGGGGCGCGATTCCCCTGGCGCAGTTGCCGGCGGTCGTGGTGACCAATAACGCGACCAGCTTGACGATCAACGGCGCCCTCCAGGTTTACAGCAACCTGTTCATGAACGATCAGGATCTTCAGTTGCGTGGCGACCGCAACCACGGTGTGGGTTGGTATGGCGGCGGCAAACCGTTCGCCGGAGTGAGCGTGGACGGCCCGGTGCTTTACGGCCTCAGCGGTGGCGGATTGGGCACGGTGCAAGCCGGCAGCGCCACCAACCTCGCGCTGTATTGGAACGCGGCTGGCAACGTGGGCATCGGCACCAACGAACCGGTTTATCCGCTGGAAATGCGCAGCGGCGCGTATTGCAGCCAGGCAGGCGTGTGGACAAGCATCTCGGATCGCAATGCCAAGGAAAACTTTGCCCCCATTGCGCCCGGCGAGGTGCTGGCCAAAGTCGCGGCATTGCCCATCACGCAATGGAAATACAAGGTGGAACCGGATGGCGTCAAACACATCGGCCCGATGGCACAGGATTTCCACGCCGCCTTCGGCCTGGGCAACGATGAAAGGGCGATTGGCACGGTGGACGAAAGCGGCGTGGCACTGGCGGCCATCCAGGCCTTGAACCAGAAATTAAATGAGAAAGACGCCGAAATTCAGGCGCTCAAAAAAAGCGTGGCCGAACTCAAAGCAACCTTGATGCATTTGACTCAACAACCCAATTGAAAGGCATGGACATGAAAAACGGATTGAAAATTGTCCTGTTGGCCCTCGCATTCACGGCCCTCGTGGTCCGGGCGCAGGCGCAAACCTACAGCATTGACTGGGACAAAATCGCCGGGGGCGGCGGCACCAGCACCGGCGGTGTCTATGCCGTCAACGGCACCATCGGCCAGCACGATGCCGGCGGACCGATGACCGGCGGCAATTATTCGCTCACCGGCGGGTTCTGGAGTTTGATTGCCGTCGTGCAAACGGGCGGCGCACCGACGCTTTACATCACCAGCTCGGGCAACGCGGTGACAGTGTATTGGCAGGCTGTTTCGGGCTGGAGCTTGCAACAGAATGGCAATCTCAATTCATCCGGCGGCTGGTCAGTGAACAGCAGTTGGACGACCTCCAATGGCACCAACTATCTGAACGTCACGCCGCCGGCGGGGGATTTGTTCTTTCGGCTCAAGCAGCCGTAACGTGGCACAGGCGTCCGGCGCGGTGACAAGACATCGTGGACAGTGCGAGGCCATTATTTCGTGTTTGACGGCGCGGCCAGGAAGGGCGAAAAGAAGGGTGACCATGACAATGAAACGCTGGGTTCTCTGGTTGTGCGTGGCAGCGCTGCTGGCCACCGAGGTTTTTCTCTTTCTGGCCAAAAACCAAAGGGACGCGGCGCTCGTCCAGTTGCGTGAGGCCAGACTGGTGGCCGTGCAATTGCGCGTCCAATTGGATCAACTCAAAAATTCGAGCGTCGCCACGTTGAGCGCGGAAAACGCCCGGCTGCGCGCCGAAAATCAGAATTTGACCCAGAAATATGCCCGCCTGCAAAAGGACAACAATCAGTTGCGCAAGGGGAATCAGCAGCTGACGCAGCAATTGCAGACCACGAGCGATGCCGCACAGCAGCAGCAACAGATGCAGACCGAAGATCAGCAGCCCGTTGCCGCGCCTGAACCGGCAACGGACCAATCAGCGGCGGTGGCCGCCCAGCGCAACGCCTGCATCAACAATCTCCGGCTAATTGACGCGGCCAAACAGGAATGGGCCTTGGAAAATGGCAAAACGGCCGATGACATTCCGACCGCCCTTGAACTGTTGCCTTATCTCCCAGATGCCGTATTCCCGGGGTGTCCTTCCGGCGGAACTTACACGATCAATGCCGTTGGCGTGCCACCGACGTGCTCGATTCCCGGCCACGTGCTGCCGCAGTAATTCGAGTTTTGGCAATTTTCATTCTTGGCTTTGGCGGTTTCTTGGATAAACTCACCGCTCCATGATTGACACGGACCTTGAATTATTGAAGGGCATTGCAAACCAGTTGCGGATTCACTCGATCACCTCGACGACCGCGGCGGGCAGCGGGCACCCGACTTCGTGCTGCTCGGCGGCGGATGTGATGGCAACGCTGTTCTTCGGCCACATGCGTTATGACGCGAAGAATCCCCACTATCACAACAACGATCGCTTCATTCTTTCCAAAGGGCATGCGGCCCCGCTGCTTTACGCCGCCTGGGCGGAAACCGGTTTGTTTCCAACGGGCGAATTGTTGAAGCTCCGCCAGTTTGGTTCCGACCTCGAAGGCCATCCGACACCGCGGCTGCCCTTTGTGGACGTGGCGACCGGTTCACTGGGCCAGGGCTTGAGCGTGGGCGCCGGCATGGCGCTCGCCGCGCGGCTCGACCATCTGAATTACAACACCTACGTTCTGCTCGGCGACGGCGAATTGGCCGAAGGCGCGGTCTGGGAAGCGGCGTCGTTCGCGGGCATTTACAAGCTCAACAATTTGATCGCCATCGTGGACGCCAACCGCCTCGGCCAAAGCCAGGCGACGGCGTTTGGCCACGACATCGGCGTTTATCGGAAACGCTTCGAAGCCTTCGGCTGGCGCGTCGAGGATGTTGACGGCCATGACCTCGAGGAAATTTTGGAAGTGCTCAGCGGTGTCGGGCTGAACGATCAGCCGCTCTGCATCATCGCAAAAACTTACAAGGGCGCGGGTGTTTCATTTTTGCAGGACCAGGATGGCTGGCATGGCAGACCGCTGAACCAGGCGGAAGCCGCCAAAGCCATCGCCGAACTTCAGCCCAGCTCGAAATCCGGCATCGGCGTTCCCATTCCCGCGCCAGCTCAATTGCCCGCGCCGAATCTTGCCGCGCCCGCGGGCTATCCGCCGATCAATTATAAACCCGGCGACCTGGTGGCGACGCGCGAAGCCTACGGCACCGCCCTCGCGCGCATTGGCGAAATGGATCAACGGATCGTCGCGCTGGATGGCGACACGAAGAATTCCACGTACGCGGAAAAGTTTTTCAAAAAATTCCCGGACCGCTCCGTCGAATGTTTCATTGCCGAGCAAAACATGGTTGGCGTGGCCACCGGGTTCGGCGCGCGCGGCAAGGTGCCGTTCGCGTCCACGTTCGCGTGTTTTTTCACCCGCGCGTACGACCAGATCCGCGTCGCGGGCATTTCGCAGGCGAACCTCAAACTCGCCGGCTCGCACGTCGGCGTGAGCATCGGCGAAGACGGCCCGTCGCAAATGGCGCTGGAAGACATGGCCATGATGCGCGCGATTGCCGGCAGCGCGGTGCTGTATCCCTGCGATGCCGTGAGCACGGAAAAGCTGGTTGAGCAGATGGCGCAAACAAAGGGGATTTGTTTCCTGCGCACGTCCCGGCCGAAGACCCCGGTGATTTACGGCAACGACGAAAAGTTTCCCATCGGCGGCGCCAAAGTGCTGCGCCAGAACGCGGGCGACAAGGTCACGGTCGTCGCCGCTGGCGTGACACTGCACGAAGCACTGAAAGCCGCCGAAGCGTTGAAAGCCGAAGGCATCGGCGTCACGGTCATTGACGCTTACAGCATCAAGCCGCTGGGCAAGGATGTCATCAAGGCTGCCGCGCAAAAGACCGGCAACACGGTCGTCACCGTTGAAGATCATTACATAGAAGGCGGGTTGGGTGACGCGGTCGCAGGCGAACTCAGCATGGACGGTATCAAGGTCCACAAGCTCGCCGTGACGGCGCTGCCGCGTTCCGGCAAGCCGGCGGAATTGCTGGCGCACTTCGGCATTGACGCCGCCGGCATTGTCAAAAAGGTCAAATCCCTGGGCTGATTTGGCGCGGGAGGTGCTTTGGGTTGAAGCGAGCAACGAAGCCTGTGTTTTCCGTTGCGGCTGGAAGTGTTTCCGCAAAGAATCAAACCATGCGACACCACCGGAGATATTTTTGGATTTTTTTGCTGATGGCCGGTTTTTGTTTTGGCTCGTTGCTGTCGGCGCGGGGAGATGTTTGTGCCGTTTGCGGCAAGCCCATTTCCGGCGCGATTTATCTTTTCACCGACAAGGTCACCGGTGAACAAGAAGAGGTCTGTTCTGACTGCCTAAAACTACCCCGGTGTGTCATCTGCGGCCTGCCGGTCAAGGATGGCATCGAATTGCCGGACGGGCGTTATCTATGCGCCCGCGACGCCAAGACGGTGGTGCTGAAGGCTGACGAAGCCAGACAAATTTGCGGCCAGGTCAAGGATGACCTCGACCGGTTGTTTTCCCGTTTCACATCGTTTCCAACGAACGTGGATGTCTCGGTCATTGATCGCGTGGATGTGGATTCCATGTTTGTTACGGGAGGCCATAATTTTGAAAGCCCCGACCTGCTGGGTTGCATCCGTGCCGAAACGGCCAACGACCAGACCCGATACAAAATGAGTCTACTGATCGGGCTGCCGCTGGCCCAGTTGAAGGAAACTTGCGCCCACGAATACTCCCATGCCTGGGTGGGCGAGAATGTTCCCAAGGAGCGGAGGGCGAGATTGGGTCGCGACGCCGAGGAAGGTTTCTGTGAGATGGTCGGCTATTTGTTGATGGATTCACAAAACGAAGAGGTGGAAAAAAAGCGGGTGCTGCAAAACCGTTACACGCGCGGCCAGATTGACCTGTTCATTGAAGCGGAAAAGCGATACGGATTCGATCAAGTCCTGGATTGGATGAAATATGGCGAAGCCGCGCAATTGGAAGCCGGCCATGTGGACGAACTCAGAGACGTCAAGATGCCTTCGCCAAAGCCTGTTGCCAATGATTCCATTCCCGCCATTTATATCCACAACCATAACACCAACCCGCCGGCGCCTGCCCCGGCCACCATCAAACTCCAGGGGGTTTTGTGGGGAAACCAGCCCGTGGCCATCATCAATGGCTGTTCCTTTTTTGCCAATGAATTGCACCAGGTGAAAATCAGCGGAACCAATGTGACCCTTCGTTGTCTGGAAATCGGGAAAAAATCGGTTCGCATTCAGAATGTTGATTCTGGAACGGAACAGGAACTTCCCCTGCCGTCCAATTGACCGGGCGCCTATTGCCAGCAAAGCATTTCTGGGGCACATTGCCAGTGGATATGAGCGAAACGGGAAAATTCCTCAAAGGCAAATTGCTGCTGGACGGCGGCGCTTTGCGCGGCTCCTTTTTCCATCACACGGTGGTGCTCGTGTGCGAGCACAATGCCGAAGGCGCCTTTGGCTTGGTGCTCAACCGCGCCGCCGGCAACAAGGTGGGGGAAGTGCTCGTGGCCGACCTGCCCGATGTGCTCCGGGAATCGCCGCTTTTTCTCGGCGGGCCGGTGCAGCCGACCGCATTGAGCTTTTTGCACGCGGACAGTTTCCTGCCCAACGCGAACGTGTTTCCGAATTTGAGCCTGGGCCATTCGCTGGATGATTTGGTGGAAATCGGCGAATCGTTTTCCGCGGAGAAAAAAGTCAAAATGTTCGCGGGTTATGCCGGCTGGTCGCCCGGCCAGTTGGAAACGGAAATCAAACGCAAGGCGTGGCTGACGTTTCCGGCGTCGCTTGAACTTGTCTTTGAAACGCCGCCGGAACAACTCTGGCAAAAAATCCTGAAAAGCAAGGGCGGCTGGAAAAACAAGCTGCTCTCCCAAATGCCGGAGGATTTGTCGCAGAATTGATTGCCCCACATGAAAAACAAAATTGTGGCCGATGGTTACCGCCGATTCCTGAGCGCCCAAAAAGGCGCGTCATCGGAAGACATTGAAAAGAAACACGCCAAGCAACTGGCGGAAGCCAATCCCATCCAACAACATCAGATCCGCAAACAAATGACGGAGGAATATCTGCAACGCCGGAAAATCGAGGGCCACAAACCTTCGGCCGCCACTTTGTGGTGAAATCAATTCGCCTCGATGTGCAGCAGGGCCGCATCGGGCTTCGCCAGAATTTCCGTCCGTTCCAGACTCGCTGGAATTAAACTGAATTGTCCGGCGGACAATTTTACCGCCGTCGCACCGCTCTTGATTTCTAATCCGCCGTTCAGCACGGCGACAATTTGCAGCTTTTTTGATTGCAGCAAACCGCCCGCGCCGGAATTCAGCTTCCACGTCTCGACATCGAACAACGGGTCGTTGACCAGCGCGCGTTTCTGAACTTTCCCGTCGGCGACGAATTGGGTTTCGACCAGCTTAGGCTCGAAATCGTAGAAATCAATGCTGGCCAGTGACTGCTCGATGTGCAACTCGCGCGGCTTGCCATCCAGCCCGGCGCGGTTCCAGTCAAATACCCGGTAAGTGGTGTCCGAGTTTTGCTGGATTTCGAAAATCACCAGGCCGGCGCCGATGGCGTGGACGCGGCCGCTGGGCAGGAACATCGCATCGCCCGCGCGCACGGACACGCGATGGAAACATTCCGCCACTTCGCCAGTCCTGACTTTTTTCTCAAATTCCGCGCGCGTGACGCCGCGTTTGAGCCCAACGAACAGTTTCGCGCCGGGTGCGGCGTCGGCAATGAACCACATTTCGGTCTTCGGTTCGCCGCCAAGTCCGGCGGCCTTGGACGCGGGCGGATGGACCTGGAGTGAAAGTTTTTCCCGCGCATCGAGAATCTTGCAGAGCAGCGGAAAGCGATTCCCGTTTGCCGGTTTTGCGCCGCCGAGCAATTCGGCGCGATGGTTTTCCATCAACCAGCGCAGAGCTTTCCCGGCCAGCGGGCCATTGGCGATGACGCTGGCGTCGCCGGGGCGGTCGCTGATTTCCCACGATTCGCCGATGGGTGTGCCGGACGGCAATGGTTTGCCGTAGAGCCGTTCCATTTCGCGTCCGCCCCAGACGCGCGCTTTGAAAATCGGATGAAAAGTGAGCGGATAAAGCACGGGGAATTTACGCCGCCGGAGCAGCGGTGGCTTGGGCGGCGCCATTCACGGATGCCACGGCCATTTCGGCGGGCGACGGAATTTTTTCGAGAAACCGTCCGTGCGCGCGGAATTTCTCGTAGCGTTTTTTCAGCCGATCGGCCACCGGCAGCGCGCTGAGTTCGTTCAAATGTTTGAGCAGATGCGTTTTCAGAAATTCCGCCGCAGCGTCAGGGTTGGTGTGCGCGCCGCCGACCGGTTCGGGGATGATTTCGTCCACCAAGCCAAGTTCGAGCAGATCCCGGGCGGTGATTTTAAGGGCCTCGGCGGCCTTCGGCGCGGCGGTCCGGTCTTCCCAAAGAATGGCCGCGCAACCTTCCGGACTGATGACCGAGTAATAGGCATTTTCCAAAATCAACACGCGATCGGCGACACCGATGCCGAGCGCGCCGCCCGAACCGCCTTCACCGATAACCGCGGCAATGATGGGCACCTCAAACAGCGTCATCTCGCGGAGATTGACGGCGATGGCCTCGGCGATGTGGCGCTCCTCCGCGCCGATGCCGGGATACGCGCCGGCGGTGTCAATGAGCGTGATGATGGGCAGGCCGAATTTGCCGGCCAGCCGCATCAGGCGCAGTGCCTTGCGGTAGCCTTCGGGATGGGCGGAACCGAAATTGCGCAGAATGTTTTCCTTCGTGTCCCGGCCTTTTTGCGTGCCGATGACGACGACACGGTGTTCGCCCAGTTTGGCAAAGCCGCCCACCATTGCGCGGTCTTCGGCAAAGAGCCGGTCGCCGTGCAGTTCGTGAAAGTCGGTGAACGCTTTTCCCAGGTAGTCCAGCGTGTAGGGTCGTTTGGGGTGCCGCGCCAATTGCACGCGCTGCCACGCGGTGAGGTTTGAGAAAATCTGCCGCCGGGTTTCCTCCAGCTTTTTTTCGATAAGCTGGATTTCTTTCTCAAAGCTGATGTCCAGCGAGTGTGATTCTGGATGTTTGCGGAGCTCATCCAGCTTGTTTTGCAGTTCGATGATCGGTTTCTCAAAATCGAGCTGGTGTTTCATGCGTGGGCAAGATTAAACATTTTTAACCCGGCAATCAATGCGAATTCTAGAAAAGCTAAAGGCCGGACTTGCGTCCGGCCTCAGCAGTGACGAGGTTTACACGCCTTCACCTAGGCGCTCAGAAGGGTGGCGTGACCAACTTGGGGTCGCTGTTCGAGCCACGCCACGAGCAAAACCTCTATGCCAACCCTAAACGAACAGCGAAATCCTTCATACTATAATTGCATAGACCCAGGAAGAATGCAAATGGTTCAAACTATTTTTCATTTTTTTTCGGCGCGTTCAAACCAGTGGAAAATCGCTGAAAATTTTCGTGCGTGTCCTGAATTGAGTCACTCGCGCCAATGGCGTGCGGCCTTTGGAAAAAAGCGATTTGCGCAATGCCGCTTCCTTGCCCGCACCCGACACCAGCACCCAAACTTGCCTTGCCGCCACGATCACTGCATAGCCGAGCGTGACGCGATTTGACGGTGGCTTGGGCGAATTATTCACCGCGTGGAAAATTGATTTGTCTGAAATTGAGACATTTGGTTCGCCTGGAAAAAGTGAAGCGAGGTGACCGTCTTCGCCCATGCCGAGAAAAATTAAATCCAAAACCGGCTGGCTGGCTTCATTCAACGGCGCGATTTGGGAAATTTCTGTTGAGGCCGCTTTTGCCGCCGCTTCCGGTGAATCTTCGCCGGGGATGCGGTGAATTTGTACGTCACCGATTTTCAGCGGCTTGAACAGCCGTTCCTTCGCCAGGCAAAAATTGGATTCCGGATCATCCGGCGGCACGCACCGCTCGTCCGCCCAGAAAAAATGAACGTGACCGAAAGCAACCATGCGCACTTTGGCCTGTTCCGCAACGGCGGCAAAAAAATTCCGCGCGATGCGTCCGCCGGACAGCGCCACGCAATGCGTTTTGCCCGCGCGATTCGCCGCCTCGATTTCGTCCAGCCACGCGCTGGCGACGGCACGGGCCAGTTCGTCGGCGGCGGTGAAGGAAATCAGTTCAAAGTTTTGCATCGAATAAATTTACGTTGCTAGGCATCGAATCCATGATCTTTTTCGATGATTCGTTCTGGAAACCAATCTGCTAGAACTTTACTAACTTGGCGAAACCAATCCAAAAGTTCAGGCGTAAATTTTGAACATGACAAAAGAAAATGTTCCTCGCGAACATTTCGCAGAAACGCCGAAATGTAAATAGAGCCAGAACCTTTAGCGGGTCGCCAAAAACCAAATTCAAATTTTTGAATATCATCAAGCCGCCATGCCAACTCATCGGTATTGTCGAGCAATCCAAAGGCATCGGCGCTTGTGCATCGCCATAAGACAAGAGTCATGTTTTTAGCTTCGATTGCATAACGACCACGAACTTCCGTCGGAGTAAGCGGATGTTTTCCACCGATTAAATCATAGTGAAGCCGAATACCAACGGGTTGTGTCTTTGGTTGAAACCAATCTATGGCTGTGTTTAATGCCATTTCTTATCTTTTACTTTATCATCTGCGGCTCGTGCCAGACATGGCCGCTTTGCGCGAGCAAATCCTCGGCGGCAACCGGGCCCCACGTGCCAGCCGCGTAAAATTCGCGGTTCGTCAGCGGCTTGCCGTCCCAGCCGGCGCGGATGGTGTCCACAATTTTCCACGCGGTCTCCACTTCGTCGCGGCGCAGGAACAGTGTGGCGTCGCCGGCAATGGCGTCGAGCAGGAGGCGTTCGTACGCTTCGGGCGTGTAGGCGCCGAACTCGGCGTCGTAACTGAAGTTCATCCGCACGGGCCGCACACCGAGGCTCATGCCGGGCACCTTGCCGTTGAAATGGAGGGAAATCCCTTCATTCGGCTGGAGCCGGAGCGTGATGGAGTTGGCAGTCGAGCTGCAAATTACATTGCGCGGCGAACAACACGTGCGGTGTGGGACGGAATTGGATCCGCACTTCGCTGGCGCTTTCGGGCAGGCATTTGCCGGTGCGCAGATAAAACGGCACGCCCGACCAGCGCCAGTTGTCAATCAACAGCTTCAGCGCGACGTAGGTTTCCACGTTGGAATCGGATTTCACACTCTCCCCGATGCCGCGGACAATGCCAGCGCGCGCGGCGCGGTGTATCCATCGCGTCCTCCTTGGACCAGTGGATGGAACCCGGACGCAAATGGATATCAACAACCTTTCGGGTGACGGAATGGGTGCTTCGGCTACCTTGCTGTCAACACAGTATTTTCGTGGCGATGACGACACGGACCTGGAGCAGTTGCAATCTAGCGATCCGCCGCCGGCAGGTCTCGTAGGGGCGCAGGCCGTCGCCCGCGCCACATGGCCCGCACCAAATTTCACTCAACAATGATGTGCAGCGGGCGGCGTTTTTTTTTTTTGAACTAAAAATATATATATATATAATATATATATGACTATATATATATGATATATATATATATCGATTGCGGCACCTCAAAACCGAATTGGAACGGAAAATGCAAATGTTATCACCGTTTCCTATACAAAGATGGCAATGATTTGGCAATGCGACAAACCTCCCTCCTGCTGATACAAAGATCACAATGCAAATCCCAACGTGCTGTTGCTTTGCTCTTGCTCTGTCTGGATTAATCCTGATCTTCTGATCTTCTGATGTTGGGGTAGCTGATGATGATGATCTTGGTGATTCTGATCTCCTGATCCTGTAGTCTGGTTGATTGGATCCTCTTGATCGATTTGATCTGATGATTCTGCTGTAGTATCTTGTTGTTCCAGTCTGGATTTTGTTGATTCTATGATGATTCTGATGATTTGATTCTGAATCTGGGTGGACTTGATAAATAATATATATATAAATACATGTATATATATATATATATATATATATATATTGATAGTCGTGGCGCCTTCTGATGGTCGATGATGATATTTGGTGTTTGTGGCTGTTTGTAGTTGATCTGATGGTGACGATTCTGATTTGATCCGTAGTGGTCTTCTGATACTGATCCTGATACTGATATAATCAGTTGATTTCAGA
>CAWFZJ010000047.1:0-19786 GCA_963820205.1 uncultured Verrucomicrobiae bacterium | reverse complement strand
AGCGAACGTGAATTCGCTCAAACTACCGTAAATCATTTCTGTTGCCCACCGACCGGCCAATGCGGGGATGATTGGAACATTGAAAATGGAAGGGCGTGAACGCCGATGAACGCCGATTCATGTGCTGAAGAAGCTGCCCAACGATATTACAGCGTTTTTTTGAGTGCCCGAGCAAACGCGGAGTATTCCTGTTTGGGGCATATTCCAACGCAAACGCGACCGCGTCTGAGTGTGGCGCGCGAAAATCCTGATGCGCAGGCTGAAATAATTTATTCCGAAAATGCCAGATAGGGGATGAAGATAATGTTCACAATCGGAATAAACAGCAGGATGACGAGCCAGCCGCTTTTTCCCCGCGCCTGGCAGATTTTCACCCACATCATCACGAAGACCACAAAATTCACAAGGGGGACCAGCAAAAGAATTATCATCCACACTGGCATTTTGGCCACTTGAAGCAGTGGAACGAGTTGGGCAATGGGAATCCAGATCAGGACGCCCGGATTCACGCCACATTTCTCACAAATGCGTTTGTAACAAAAACAGTAAAACACGTAAAACGCCAGACCGATGACGAGGATAATCAAAATCAGTGGCAAGGCCATCATGGCTGCACCCGCTGCTGCGCTTGCATTATTATTCATAACGGAATCCTTTTTACTTGGGTTTTTATTAAGTGAGACAGAGAATCATCCGATTCACTGTTTTTCTGGCACAACCACCCATAAAAGCAAGAACATTTAATGTGATGCCGGCGTTCAGACCGGTTTTGCCTTCCGCAGCGGCGCGAACTCCGCCATCATGGTTGCGTGCCAAATCTAATCGCCATCGTCGGCCGCCCCAATGTCGGCAAGTCCGCGCTGTTCAACCGCATCGTCGGACGGCGCATCGCCATCGTGCACGACCAGCCGGGCGTCACGCGCGACCGCATCAGCGCCGAGGCCGAATGGCACGGACGCGCCTTCACGCTCGTGGACACCGGCGGCATTGGCCTGTTGCGGCGTGAAAAGGCGGGCGACGTCATCATCAAGGCGGCGATGGAGCAGGTGGACCTGGCCGTTGAATCCGCGAACGTCATCATTCTCGTCGTCAATGTGCAGGAAGGCATTGTGCCGCTGGATCGCGAAGTCGCGGAAAAATTGCGGCGCAGCGGCAAACCGATTTTGGTGGCGGTCAACAAGGTGGACACGCATCGCGCCGAGGCCAGCGCCGATGAATTTGCCCAGCTTGGTTTTGAGAAAATTTTCCCGTCAGCGCGATTCACGGTGAAGGCATCCAGCCGCTGATGGACACGGCGACGGCGCTGTTGCCAGTCCAAAGTCCTCAAGTGTCCAGTCTTCAGTTCTCAGTGAAGAACAATCCGGGCTGATGAGATGACTGTGGACAGCTGAGAACTTGGAACTGAGGACTCGCTTCTGAAACTGGCCATCGTTGGCCGGCCCAATGTCGGCAAATCGTCCATCATCAACGCGCTCACGCAATCCGCGCGCGTCATCGTCAGCCCGGTGCCGGGCACGACGCGCGATTCCATTGACGTGCCGTTTGAGGTGGAAACCGACGGGGTGCGGCAACAATACGTTCTCATTGACACCGCCGGCATGAGAAAAACGCGGCGCGTGGATGATTCGATTGAGTTCTTCAGCGTCCAGCGCGCGGTGGATTCGATTGAGCGCTGCGACATTGCCGTGCTGGTTTTGGACGCCGAGGCCGGCATTACCGAGCAGGACAAAAAAATCGCGGACAAAATCGTTGAAGCCCGCAAAGCCTGCATCGTGGTCGTCAACAAGTGGGATTTGGTGGCGGAATCCGTCCGCCAGGTGCGCGAAGAGGAAATCGAGAAACGCAACCGAAAGCACCGGACCGAAGGCCAGGCAAAAATCATCTCCACGCTCGGCGAATTCGGCCAGTGGGTGCAGGACAAATTGTTTTTCCTCGATTACGCGCCGGTTATTTTCACGTCGGCCACGTCGGGTTTCAACCTCGAACGCCTGCTCGAAGCCGTGCGCTACGTCGCGGCGCAGTTGCAGCAAAAAATCCCGACGGCGATTTTGAATCGCACCTTGCGCGACGCCATCGAGCGCCGCCAGCCGGTCAGCGCGTCGGGGCACCGGCTGAAGTTTTTCTACGCGACGCAGGTGCGGCAGGCGCCGCCGACATTTCTGCTGTTCATCAACCGCGACGAGCTATTTTCCGACCAGTACAAAAAATACCTGGGCGACCAGATGCGCCAGGCGTTTGGCTATGAAGGCTGTCCGATGGTGCTCGTGCCCAAACCGCGCCCGAAAACCGTCGAGCCGATCCGAAAGTTCAGGCCACCGCGACGAAAGCACTCCGCGAAATTTCCACCGTCACGAGGGAGAAAACCGCGCTGATTTTTGTTCACAGCGGGGAATAAGTTGTGGTTTGCGCAATGGAAACGCGGAGATTTCGACGATTTTGTTTGGGAATATCATTGTTGTAACATTCTCGTAACTTTTTTCATTTTTTTTCTTGTCACCACAATATGTTGGGTATAGGCTCCCAACATTGCCCACTAAATGGGGTTTCGCTCGGAATTGGGCGGTTGGCGAAAACCCGAAAAGCGGGCTAAAATTGATTTTCCCGACCGGTTTCCGTGTCAAACCGGTCGGGTGATTTGTCAGGAAATAAAATTTCAACCGCCGCGAAAGGAAAACCATGATTGACGCACGCGAAGAAGCTTTGGCTCCGGCGTCGCATAAAACCAGCCGTCGTCCAGCGGCTGTGGCGGCGGGACGCAACCTCAAGGGGCATGCTGGCCCGGCGAAAAAATCGGTGCGGGTGGAGCGCATTTTCAGCGATTCCAAGGTCAAGCCGTTCGACCAGATTGAATGGGACCGGCGCACCGCCGAGATCACCGATGACGCGGGCAAGGTTATTTTCAAGCAGGAAAATGTTGAGGTGCCCAAGGCGTGGTCGTTGCTTGCGTCCAAGGTGGTCGTCTCGAAATATTTTTACGGCGAACTCAACACGCCGGAACGCGAGACCTCGGTGCGCCAGCTCGTGCATCGCATTGCCCGGACGATGGCGGATTGGGGCATCGCGGACGGCTATTTCAGCAAGGCGGATGGCGAAATATTTTATGACGAGCTGACCTGGCTGTGTCTGAACCAGTACGGCGCGTTCAACTCGCCGGTCTGGTTCAACGTCGGTTTGTTCAGTCAATACGGCATTGGCAAAAACTCCGGTCGGGGCAACTGGTTTTACAATCACAAGACCCGTCAGGTCGAGCGCGCCACCACCCAGTACGAATATCCGCAGGGCAGCGCCTGCTTCATTCAGTCGGTCCAGGACAACATGGATGACATCATGCACCTCGCTCACAGCGAGGCGATGCTCTTCAAATACGGCTCCGGTACGGGCACGGATTTGACGCCGATTCGTTCGAGCAAGGAAAAACTCAGCGGCGGCGGCCAGCCCAGCGGCCCGATGAGTTTTCTGAAGGTCTATGACCAGGTCGCCAACGTGGTGAAATCCGGCGGCAAAACCCGCCGCGCGGCGAAAATGAACACGCTGCGTGACTGGCACGGCGACATTGAGGAATTCATTGACGCCAAGCAAAAGGAGGAGCGCAAGGCGTGGGCCTTGATTGAGCAGGGCTACGATGGTTCCTACAACGGCGACGCCTATGGCAGCGTGATGTATCAGAACGAAAACCTTTCCGTGCGCGCCAGCGATGAATTCATGCAGGCGGCGCTCGCGGGCAAGGAATGGTGGACGCGCTCCATCACCACCGGCAAGCCGCTGGAAAAGAAGGACGCCGCGAAATTGCTCTACAAAATCGCCGAAGGCACCCACATTTGCGGCGACCCGGGCATGCAATACGACGGCGCCATCCAGAAATGGCACACCTGCAAGGGCACCGAGCCGATTCACTCCACCAACCCGTGCAGCGAATACGTTTTCATCAACAACACCGCCTGCAATCTCGCGTCGCTCAACCTGATGAAGTTCAAACGCGAGGACGGCAAGTTTGACGTGGAACGGTTCAAGGCCGCCGTGCGCATTTTCATCACCGCGCAGGAAATCCTGGTGGACAACGCCAGTTATCCAACGAAGGAGATTGCGGAAAACTCCCACATCTTCCGCACCCTCGGCCTCGGTTTCGCGAACCTCGGTTCGCTGTGCATGAGCTACGGTTTGCCGTATGACAGCGACGAAGGCCGCGCGCTGGCCGGCGCCATCACCGCCATCATGACCGGTCACGCCTACGAGCAGAGCGCGGAGATCGCCGCCAACATCGGCGCGTTTCCCGGTTACCGCGACGCCCGCTGCGCCCACGTTTCCAAGCCGCTGGCGAAGGACAATGTCGAATCCATGCTCGGCGTCATTCAACAGCATCGCGACGCCGTCGAAAAAATCCAGCCGAGCCGGGAATTCAATTATTTGAAGGACGAGGCGCGCAAAACCTGGAACGGCGCGATCGCCAAAGGCCGCCAGCATGGCTACCGCAACGCGCAGGTCACCGTGCTCGCCCCCACCGGCACCATTGCATTCCTGATGGATTGCGACACGACCGGTGTCGAGCCTGACATCGCGCTCGTCAAATACAAGCTCCTGGCAGGCGGCGGCATGTTGAAAATCGTCAACCGCGGCGTGCCCGATGCGTTGCGCCGTTTCGGTTACAATGCGAAGGAAGCCGAAGGCATCATCGCGCACATTGAAAAGTTCGACACGATTGAAGATGTCGAGGAAAACGGCAAGACCATTGCCAGCGGCCTCAAGCCGGAGCATCTGGCGGTGTTCGATTGCGCATTCAAGCCATATCGCGGCAAGCGCAGCATCCATTACCTGGCGCACCTGAAGATGATGGCCGCCGCGCAGCCGTTCATCAGCGGCGCGATTTCCAAGACCGTCAACATGCCGGGCGAATGCACCGTCGAGGACATCCGCGAAACTTACGTTCAGGCGTGGAAAATGGGGCTGAAATGCGTGGCGATTTACCGCGACGGTTCAAAACGTTCACAGCCGCTCAACACCAAAAAGACCAATGACGGCTGCGGGAAGGCATCCTGCGGCGATGTTTCCGCCCTGGAAACCCGCATCAAGGAACTGGAAACCGAAGTGATCCGGCTGCGCGCCGAAACCGGCAAGCCGCTGCGCCATCGCCTGACCGACACGCGCACCGCCGTCACGCACAAATTCGACATTGCCGGCCATGAGGGCTACATGACGGTCGGATTGTTTGGGGACAACCAGCCGGGCGAATTGTTCATCACGATGGCCAAGGAAGGTTCGACCATCGGCGGCTTGATGGACAGCCTCGGCACGCTCACCAGCATTGCCCTGCAATACGGCGTGCCCTTGGAAGCACTCGTCCGCAAGTTCGCACACCAGCGGTTTGAGCCGAGCGGATTCACCAAAAATCCCGAAATCCGCAACGCCACCTCCATCATTGATTACGTGTTCCGCTGGCTGGCGCTGCAATTCATTCCCGGCTACCGCGAAACGGTTGCCGCCAATCGCGCGCAGCCGGAATTTGCCATGCCCGGCTTGATCGAAGCGGAAAAAAAACAGGTGAATCGTCCGGTGCCTGAACTGCCCATCGCCGAAGACACCGACCTGATTGAACTGAAGAAACCCGGCAACGGCAACGGCCATCGCACGCCCGGCGCCGTCCGCGTGATAAAATCTCTCAACGACTCCGTCGCGCACTTCCAGCAGGACGCGCCCACGTGTCCAAACTGCGGCTACGTGGCCGTCCGCAACGGCGCCTGCTTCAAGTGCCTGAATTGCGGCGACAGTCTGGGCTGCTCTTGAGGAACCGAAAACGCAACGGGCCGGAGGATTTCGATTCTCCGGCCTGTTTGCTTTGGCGGGCGCACCGATATGTAGTGGCTGGCATCCTTGCCTGCCGTATCCGGCGGCATCTTGCCGCTCGGACCACAAAACCGGGCCTGCGTCACGACCTCGCTTCCACATCAGACCACCCGGCTGGCCGCCGTCGCGCCGAAGCGGTGCTTTGGCGCGCCGCGAAGGCGGAAAGCCGGGTGATACGGCAGCCAGGATGGCCGCCGCTACGGGCAATTTTTCGCGCGCTTGTTTCCGTTTGCCGCGGCGGCTATGCTCCGGCCATGAGCGACACCAACTATTCTATGCGCGGCGAAGACCCCTGGCGCATTTTCCGCATCATGGCCGAGTTCGTGGATTCATTTATGACCCTTTCCGAGGTCGGCCCCGCCGTGACCATTTTCGGTTCGGCGCGGGCAAAACCCGGCGACAAGTATTATCGCGCCACCTGCGACATCGCCAAAAATCTCGCCAAACACAAGCTCGCCGTCATCACCGGTGGCGGGCCGGGCATCATGGAAGCCGCCAACAAGGGCGCGGCGCAGGGCGGCGGCAAATCCGTCGGCCTTAACATCGAATTGCCGCATGAACAGACCGGCAACCGCTTCGCCAACCTCCCGCTGCACTTCCACTACTTCTTTGCCCGCAAGGTCTGCTTTGCCAAGTACAGCCTCGGCTTCATTTACATGCCCGGCGGCTTCGGCACGCTCGACGAATTTTTTGAAATCATCACCCTGGTCCAAACCGAGCGCATCCCGCAATTCCCGCTCATCCTCTTCGGCAGCGCATACTGGAAGGGACTGGTGCACTGGATGAAAGTCGAAATGCAGGAGCGGCACGAACTGATCAGCCCCGGCGACCTCGACCTTTTCAAACTCACCGACGACCCGGCGGAAGCCGTTCGCATCATTCTCGACTACGAGCGCCGCGTCGGTCCGCCCGCCATGATGCCCAAGGCGTTTGCGTGACCAAACCCCATTTGACAATCCGTGCAACTCGCGCGATTTTGCGGTGTTGAATTTAGTGGAGTTGATTCTATGAAAAGTCGAAACTACCCAAGGCCGTTGTTGATGATCGCCGCCGTGACGGTGACGTGTCTGTTCGCGAGAGACGTGATGGCGCAGAATGGTTCCTCCGATGCTGCCACCATTCCAAACGTCGCCCAAACGGCGGCTCCCCCCGGGGGCGCCCCGGTCCAATTGTCTTACGGCGTGCCGCAAATCCTGCAACTGTCGCAGGCGAAGATCGGCGACAGCACCATCGTTGCCTACATCCAGAATTCCGGGACGATTTACAGTTTGAACGCGTCGGAAATCGTTTTTTTGAAGCAGCAGGGAGTTTCCGATGCCGTCATCACCACCATGCTGAACCAGCGCCAGCGGGTGGCCCAGGCCCCCGCCCAGACTGTGCCGCCGGCTCCGGCTGCCACCACGACATCGCCGCCGGGCAGCACCGGAACTTCAACGGGCGTTGCGCAACCCGCGCCGGCTTATGTCCCGACCGTTCCCTCCTCGACGGTTTATGTGATTCCCGACACCCAAACTTACAACTATGACGCCTATTATTATCAACCATATTATTATCCGTATTGCGGCGGATGGTATTATCCGCCAGTGACATTTTCATTCGGTTTCGGCGGCGGTTATTACCGCGGCGGTTGGGGCGGCTACCACGGTGCTTACCACCGTGGCGGCGGCTGGCATCACTGATTGGAGCGCCGGGCACCGCCCTCGGCGTTCCGCTTCATCCTCGCAACACGCCGGTGCTCGGCGCTTCAATCGCAGACCCCAGACATTGCAGCAGCAGCCGATCCAACGACCGATCGTTTGGATTTCTGATTTCTTTCGGAACTCGGCTTTCAGATTTTTCTTGTGTCCTTCCGCCTTCAATTCTTTACGGTGCGACCCGCCGTGGTTATATTCACCTTCAATATTCGAATGAATATGAGCAAACCTTTCTCCATTTGTCTGGCTCTGGTGTTTGCCGGCCTCACCGCGTTCATCGGATGCAAAACGAACGGACCGGCAACCGCGTCGGTAAACAACCCCCAACCCACCTGCGTCATCGTGCATGGCGCTTGGGGCGGCGGCTGGGACTGGAAACACGTGGACGATTTGCTCACCGCCGACGGATACAAGGTCTATCGCCCGACGCTGACGGGGCAGGGCGAGCATTCCAATCTTGCCGGCACGAACATTGACTTGGACACGCACATCCAGGACATCGTCAATGTCATCGTGTGGGAAGACCTGCGTGACGTGGTGCTTGTCGGCCACAGCTACGGCGGGATGGTCATCACCGGCGTGGCCGACCGCGTGCCGGATCGCATCCGACGCCTGGTTTACGTGGACGCCTTGCTGCCCGAAAACGGGGAAAACGTGGACACCATTATCTCGCCAAAATTGAAAAAGCCGGTCAAAGATGGCTTTGTTACCTGCCCCTGGGTGACGAACAGCCCGCCACCGCCACACGACGTCCTGATGCCGGCCAAAACCTTCAGCGAACCCATCTCGTTAACCAACCAGGCTGCCGCCCGAAAACTGCCCGTGACGTACATCCTCACCGTGGACAAGGGCAGCCCGCCGGAGCAGGACGATTTTTATCCGTTCTACCTGCGCGCCCGGAACCGGGGCTGGACCACGCTCATCATGGAAGGCGACCACAACGTCCAGCGCTCGCATCCGAAGGAACTCGTCACGCTGGTTGAACAGGTGCCGTAAACGGAGGAGATCTGACGAACAACAAAGCAAACGAAGGGCGCGAGAGGCGCAGCCTTTTACGCGGCTTGCTTAACTGATTTTGTGTTCCAAGACGTATCTGCGGCCCAGGGTCGTCAAGCCAAACTTCGACACACCGGACCCGGAAGGTTCCAGCATCTCCGTGGTGGTTTCCCTGATCAATTTCTTTTTTAAGAGAACGTCAATGTGATAATCCGCTACGCTGGGTTTTAAGTTAAACGACTTCGAGATCTCCTCGGTCGAAATGTCACAGGCGCGGTCAAAGAACAGCCTCAGGATTTTCTTTGTGTCCCCGCTGAGTTCTTCACCCTCTTCGGGCAAAAGCCTCAACTGCGCCTTCAAATCTGCAATCTCCGCCCTCAGGCTGGCCGGCTCGCTTTCCAGCGCCGCAACCTGCTCCGCCAGCAACGCCGTTTTCTTTTCCAAAAGGGCAATCGCGTCCTTGGCCAAACCGGCGTTGGCGGCAATGCGCGCAATTTCTTTGACGGTTTCAAAAGCTGCCGTGCCCATACCGGCTGATTGAACACCTCCGATGTCATCAGTCAAGTAATAATTGCAATCCCGTTTTTGGCCGGCTGGGGAAGCTTTGGTGCGAATTACACGAATTTCCGAAACCCGGAATTTATCTCGTCGGATTCAAGCTTTACTCCGCCGGAGTCCAGGTGTCGTCAGGGTCATAAATGGTGATGGCCCTGGCAATTTTCGCGGTCTTGGGCCCGAGGTTCTTTTGATAAACCTTGCCCTGCTGATTGACGATGAAGGTCATTATCCCCGTGTTGCCCCATTCGGCGGGCCAGGCGACGAGCGCAAATCCCGCAATCATGCGGCCGTTGATGATGTAATTATACCTGCCGCCCGGCGCGTGTTTTCCCTGGCGGGTGAGGATTTTGAAATAGTAGCCGTGATACGGCGCCTGCTCGTCGTTCAGCATTTTGGCCGTGCGCAGATAACCCTCCACGCGCGCCTGCGCGACGAGCGGTCCCAAGGGACTCAATTCCTCGCCTGGTTGATTCGTCGGCCAGAAAAGGCCGTCGTGAGTGCCGGGCGTGCTGCGCAGAAACTGCGCGTAGGCCAGCACGCCGTCCCCCAGGCGATCCTGGCCGGCATATTCGCGCTGCGCCTCCACATACGCGTTGCAGACGTTGATCGCGCCTATTTCATCCCTGCCGACGCGGCGGGCGAGAATCTCTTTCTTGCCCGCAGCGGTGTCGAAAAACCATTGCCCGTCCTGTTTCACCAGCGGAATGGGGAATGGCCAGCCGTCCGCGCCGATTTTTAGCGTTACGTTGGAATCCGAATTGGTGATCAATTGCGTCATTTCCATCAGGTGCTGGACAAACATTTTGTATTCCTCGGTGGCTTGGACGGCGTCGGGCGAAATCAAATCATGTCCTGCCCGCCCAAAAATCGCATGCAGCGCATTGGTGTCATGATTCTGGGCCGCCGCCACCAGGGCGTTGACGGCATCCTGCGGCGCAGCAAAAGTCTTTTCATCTGCGGCCGATGTGCGCAACGGCAGTATCAGCGCCAGGAGAGCCAGACCGGGACCGGATGTGAGAGACCAAATCCGGCGCAACCATGAAAGACGGTTGAGTTTCATCAGCGGCAATGTTTGTGTGGCAATCATTTGATTAAAAGGTTCAATGCCTGTTCTGGGAACCTGAACTGTGGCCACCACCACCGCCACCACCACCGCCACCGGAGGGCATCGTCGGCGCCGACCGGGAAACCGGCTCAGAATGAGTGATGATCTGCATGCTTTGTTGGCCGCGGTCGCTATAGGTTTTTGTGTCGTGCGAACTTTGGATGCCGATGAACGCGCCGGTTGATTCCGGCCGGCTGATGGGTTCCTGATGTTCAACTGGAGCCGGTGTGGGCCGGGCAACGGGCATCGAAGATCGGATTGCCGGCGCTTCCAGCCTGGTCGCCGGGGCCGGTGTCTGTCGCGGCGCCGCGGTATCGGACACAGACCGGCCTATCGTGGCCACCACGGGTTGGTTGGCAACGGCGGTTCGGTTATTGGCAACGCCCCAGCCGCGGTCGCCACGATGATCCTCGCCGACTGCGACCGAACCATTGTGAGGATGCCAGACCGTTGTGTGACCGATGTCCCGCTGACGTGGAGGCTCATGCCACCAATTGGGCGGACGCGGATGGCCGTGACCCCAGACAATGATATGGTGATGCCCCCAGTCAAAATCCCAATTCAGCCACACGCCAATCGGAAAGCCGATGCCGAACGTGATAAAAGGCGGGCCATAATCGGTTTGATAATAAACCTGGTCCGGTTGATAGACCGGCACATAAATCACCTGCGGGTCGGCCGGAACAATTTCAATGTAGCCATCGTCATCAATCACCTGTTGCTGCGGCGTGGATTGCAGGTTGCCCACATTGTAAGCCGACTGGCGCAGCCGTTGGATGGAATCCATCACATCCTCCTGTTGATTGAGAAAAGCCTGTCCCAGATCCGTCGTCCAATTCAAGTTGTCATCCATCCATTTCAAAACATTTGGGTATCGGGCCAGCGCCTGGACGCTGGGGTCCCACGGCTGCTGGTCAATCTGGTTGGGGTCGCCGCCGCCGCTGACATAACGGTCGGCCAGCACGATTTGCGTGGGCAAGGTGGACGCCGGCAGGATTTGGGCAATCAACGGGTCGGGATAAAGCGCAATCGGCCCCAGCAACTGGTCAAGCTGCTGATAGGAAAGCGGCTGATAGGCGGGCGTCGGGGGCGGCACCGCCGTCTGTGCCCGCACGGACAGGGCCGCGCCAGCGAACACACACAGTAAAACAACGATTTTAAGCAATGACTTCATCCGGTAACCCTTAAAATTTCATCGTCATTATCCACAGACGCAATTGCAGCCTGACAGATTACATCAAAAAATCAAATTAATTCGGAATGTTATCATTGAACCACCAAGCAGTTCGTATTGTCCAGTGGGACTGAAAATGACACCACAAATTTTCAGTGGTTGAAAGCCGGCGAGCCGGCCCCTGCCGAGAGGTGGGTTTGGATTTGGCGTTTGCGCGGCCTGCCCGCCCGGATAATCTTGACGGCGCGGCAAGGCTGGGGTCAAATCCAGTCGCAGTTTCAAAATCAAACCAATCACATTTATGGCAGTTCCCATTCAATTGCCCACGTCCGCCCAGAACGAAACGTTTGGCGGTGTCACTTATCACATCGAAGGCGAGCTGGTGCCGGCGTTGCATTTGGAGCTTGGTTCCACCGGGGTTTATTTCGAGCATCACATTCTGCTCTGGAAGGATCCCGCGGTGCAAATTGATCTGCGGCCGTTGAAGGGAGGGTTCAAGCGGATGCTGGCGGGCATGCCATTCATGTTGACGGGTGCGAAGGGGCCGGGACGGATTGCGTTCAGCCGCGACGGCGCGGGCCATGTTTTTCGGCCTGCATCTCAAGCCCGGCATGGGCGTGGACGTGAGGGAACATCAATGGCTTGCGGCGACGAACAACGTGGAATACACGTTCACGCGGGTGAAGGGCGCGGCGAACATGCTGTTGGGCGGCACCGGCTTTTTCATTGACACGTTTTCGTGCCCGGCACAGGAGGGAATTCTGTGGCTGCACGGGTTCGGGAATGTGTTCGAGGTCACGCTGGCGCCGGGCGAGGGAATTGACATTGAACCGGGCGGATGGATTTACAAGGACCGCAGCGTGCAGATGCAGACGATGTTTCAGAAACTTTCGACCGGGTTGTTTGCCAGCGCGGGGCAAATTTGTTGGAACCGCTTCACCGGCCCGGGCAAAATCGCCCTGCAGTCGATGTATTGCCACATGGAAGGCGGCGAATGATGGCGCCAGGATGCCGGCAAGTTCCGCGTCCTGACCCAAGCCTGCGCAGAAAATGGTTTTAAGAAGGAAACAAAGGCGGGAAACCCCTTCCCTGCTTTGTTTGCTTCTGTTGGTCTCTTACACGGTTTTTTAGAATGGGTTTCGTGACCCCGACTCCTGCACGCCGCCCGTCTTCGCTACACTTCAATGCGACACGGGGCGGTTGGTGGCCCCGGCCGTGATTGGCAGGGGCGCTTTACCATTTCGGGAGAAACCTTCCCGTCCTTTTCATATATTCCCGGTATTGATCACCGGACTGAATATATTTCCCGAAGAATATGTGGACATTGATGGGAATAAGTGCTGAAATGGGTTTAATGACAACCAAAGGCTTTTCATGCTGAAAGATTATTTTGGAAAATTATTTTTCCCACGCTTGCATCCTTCACAATATAACCAAAAATTTAAAATTGTCGCGGCTACCATATCGCTTGGCCTGATCGTCGCCGGTGGCCTGACTGCGGTAATAATTCTGAGAGGATCTGTGGGTCATTAGAAATTTCCAGAATGCCTGCCGAAGCCTGCATCTCCCCCCTCCTGCATGGCGGGACCTTGACGCAACACGTCATGCCTCCCGCTCGCGCGTCAGCGAAATAGTGTTGCATCTCCATTTCTGCGTGACGAAAGCATCCGGGTTTTGTCCAAACCAGTAAGAGCGCCTGCCAGGCGAGGCTGGCGCCGGAAACGAGGTTGTTATGTCCAGCTATTGTTATGAGGCTGTGGATGCCGGTGGACTGAAGATCCAAGGTGCGTTGGATGTCACCGATCAAAGTGAGGCGTTAAAGCGGATCAAAGAAATGGGGTTGTTTCCAACCAAGGTTGCGCAAGCAACGCCATTCCGGCACAGGCCGGGAAGGGCATGGGCCGTCCCCAAAACGCCCAAACTGCCGGTTCGGCTGCCGGCCGGGAGAATCAAACCGGCCGTTCTCACCGTGTTCACCCGCCAGTTGGCAACGCTGGTTGAGGTGGGGATGCCGTTGTTGCGGGGATTGCGCATCCTTCAAGAGCAGGCGGAGAATCGCGCGCTGAAGCGCGTCATCACGGACATGGCTGCGGCCATCGAAGGCGGGAGCACGTTGTCGGAGGCCCTGACGGCGCATCACCGCGTTTTTAATCCGCTTTATGTGAACATGGTCAAAGCGGGCGAGATGGGCGGGGTTCTGGAAGTGGCGCTCCGGCGCCAGGCGGAGTTCATGGAGAAGGCGCTGAAAATCAAAGGCAGGATCAAGTCGGCCATGTTTTATCCGGTTGCCGTGCTGGTGGTCGCAACGGCCATCATCACGCTGTTGCTGGTCTTTATTATTCCCCGGTTCCAGGCAATTTTTGATGGATTGCTCAATGGCCGGCCCATGCCGCCGTTCACCGTGCTGGTCTTGAAAATCAGCGATGGGTTCAGAAGTCATTTTCCGACGATTGGAATGGTTGTGCTGGCCCTGGCGGTTGCGTTACGGATTCTGGTTGGCACCCGGCGCGGCCGGCGGTGGTTTGACCGTGGCAAACTGATCCTGCCCGTTGTTGGCACGATTTGCCGGAAGGTGGTGCTCTCACGATTTGCGAGAACATTGGGGACCCTGCTCGGCAGCGGGGTGCCGATCCTTCAGGCATTGACCATCGTGAAGGAAACGGCCGGCAACCTCATTGTGGGCGGTGTGATTTCCCAAATCCACGACAATGTGAAGGAAGGCGGGACCATCGCCGGGCCCTTGAAGGAATCCCGGATTTTCCCGGCCATGGTTTCCGGCATGGTGGACGTGGGCGAACAATCCGGCGCGCTGCCGGACATGCTCTTGAAAATCGCCGACACTTGCGACGAGGAGGTGGACAACGCCGTCAGCGCCATGACGTCGCTGCTGGAACCGGTCATGATTATTTTCCTGGCCATCATTGTTGGCAGCATTGTGATCGCCATGTTTCTGCCGATAATCTACATCATAGAGGGCGGCGTGGACGGTGCCAGGCCCGGCGGAGGTGGTTAATTGTGAAGACGAGGCACTGTGCCACCGCTTCAAAGGTTACCTGCTGCTGGACGAGGGGATGGCCGGCCGCCTTCAGCGTCAAACGGGGCTTGATATTGACACCAGCGGGCATTCCACAACCGCCCGCCCGCCATTGTGTTCGCCGCGAGGAAGACCCGCGAGCAAATCATCGCTTTCCTTGATGACCCGGTGCTCGAACATCGTTGAGTCGAGAAGTTCCCGGACATACTTTTCGCATTCTTCCGGAATAACGTTGGTGTGCCGGTGGAGATTAATCCGGACATGGATGAGCCAGCCGCAATCTTTGTAGTTCGGGAAAAAGTATTGTCCTTCCAAGTCCTCGTTCGGGTAAACATCAAACCAGGTTTTCACTTCCTGGTTCAGGTTCCAATAAAAGCACTTGATCACGAACGGCCGATACCCGTCGAACATCTTGCGGTCTTTGGTTTGGGTGGTCGTTTGCCGGTGCCGGGCCAGATGATGGTTGATGCGTTTGATGAGCACACCCTCGTCCTTTTTCAGGCATTTTAATCCGTAAATGGCAACCGGCATCATACGGTTCGGGGGTTATGGCTGGCGGCTCCAACGCGAGATGGATTGGTATGTGACAGCTGGCTTGGAACGCAGGCAACGACTGTCCAAGTGCGCAACAGCGGGCCCGGTTATGACCGGAACCAGCCCGCCGGTAAATAGCGACAACATCAATGGCCTTTTCATATTTATTCCTGATCAACTTCCGAGAATTCACACCCGGAAATCAGCCAAGTTATTTGCCAAAGTACGTTATTTTTTAACCGAAAGGGCTCAAATCGAAAGGAATCAGGGACAGATTGCGGGTTTTGGGGGGTGAAAAGCTCTTGGCCAGGGGCGAAATTCCAGTGGTTTTCCCATAGGTCACCGTTTTGTCTCCGGTTCGTCTTTGACTTCATTGCAAACGGACGGTCTGATACACTCGTAAAAGTAAAAGACCACGAGCCATGCCAAAATATGATTTGGGTTCCTCGACAAACGACGGGGCGGGGGTAGATTTTAATCAGGATGAAAGGCGAGGTGGTCTATCTTTACGCGTTTGATGTGGCGAATGAAATCATCACGCCGGGCGTGGAGGAAATCCTGTCGGAAAAACCGTTCCCGTTTGAAATCCGGATGGATCGCACGCTGCCGAAGGACATGCCGCTCTATAAACCGCTGGCCATCGAACCGCAACCGTTGCCCGCTCAACTGTGCGGCGCGCCCGTCCGTCTGCTGATTCGGATTTATGATGTCGGCGTGGTTACGGTGATGCTGCGCGTGGCGTTTGACGTGGGCACGCTCGCCGACCTGATGCCGTTTCACAATCCGAAGCTGGAAAACGGGCAAACGCTGGACACGGTGGCCTTGAAACTGTGCGCGGAGGTTTGTGACAGCCTCAGGGATTTGTTGGTGGGGCGCACGGAGTTTCCGCCGCCGCCGGAAGCCTACACGGTGTTTTGCCTGACCGATCTGGCCGGGGTGAACGACGTGAACCGCTGGCTCGGCGACCAGCGGCGCGAGGCGGCGGGCCTGCTTACGGAGACATCGGCGAGCCAGTTGAGCGAGGCGCAGGTGGGCGAAGTGCTGCGCATCCAGCGCTCGTTCGAAAACACGGACCTGGCGGTGATTGACTGGGACGCTGCGCTGGTGGTGGACTTGACGGGCTACGTGGACGACGTGTTATACGCCTTGGAACTGGCGAACCTGCAACTGGAGGAGTTCCGCGTGATGGACCGCCGCCTCGACACGTATCTCGACCGCGCTTACGACGACCTGGAGCGGCGGCGGCTGCCGTTGTTCGGCGGGGCGTCAAAAACCCTGCGCCATTTGCGCCGTTTTCGCGTGGACGTGGCGAAGCTTGCCGACGAGGTCACGCACATCACCAAATTTTTCGGCGACTGGTATCTCGCCCGCGTTTATCTCGGCGCGCGCGACCGTTTCTACCTCGACCAGTGGCGCGCCAGCGTGGAACAACGCCTCGCCCAGCTCGACAAGCTTTACAGCGTGTTTCACACCGAGGTGAACGAACAAAGGATGTTGTGGCTGGAGGCCGTCATCGTGGTTTTCTTCGCCATTGATCTGCTGATTTTGCTGTGGGTGAGGCGGTGATGCGGCGGCTGGCGCCGGCGGCGGGTTTTCTGGCGGCGTTGAATCAACCACGGATGGACACGGATGAACACGGATTGCGGGCGGTGGAATCATCCAGTGAAAAGAAGGAAACACTCCGGCCTGCGTGGAAAAGCGGCGGTGAACGCGCCGCAGTCCAGACGCTTCGCGCGGTGGGGAGCCGTTGAAAAGTCGCGCCAGCGTTTGGACTGCGGTTGCTTCAGCACCGCTTTGGAGGGCGTGAAGACAAATACAGGTTCCAGGTGATTATTTTGTCACGGATTGATTTATTTTTGCGGCCAGGTCTTGCGCTTCCGCTTCGCTGAAATTCCCGGTGATCTCGGCTTGGCCACCCCGAATTTCCGATTTGATCGTTGGAGCGGAATAAAGCCGGCCATCAATGATGATTGCCAGCCGCTTGCCGATGTTTTGATGAGTCACTTTGGCCAGTTGCTTTGCCCCGGCGTCGGTAAACGTAATTTGAAGCCGGGGTTTGCCTGCGGGTTGGTTGGTGATCACGCTGGCCGACTTCAAGTCAGTCTGGTCCAGCAGAACTTTCTTCTGGACGTAAAGGGTCTCGGCCGCCTTTGCGTCCGCGCCCGGCTGAACGACGGTCATGGGATCAGCTTTGGCGGATGGCGCATTGAGAACCAGACGAAATTGGAAGACCGAAGGCTCCGGGTTGCCGCCATTGGCGAAGGTGTCGCTGGAAAGCGCGACGGTCATTGCGCCGCCGGCCAGCAACAACGCCGCAGTGATACTGAGTGCGATTTTGAGTTTCATCCAGGTCATAACTTTGAGTGTTCCTTTCACCAGGGCCAGGGTTGAAGCCGCAACCGCCGGCCCCTTGATGACGGTTGCAGTAATGGTCGTTGCCAATCCAACCGGTGCGGCGTGGGCGGAGTTGGCGGAAATCGCTCCGGCGATGACGGCTGTTGTCGAGGAAACGCCGTGTTTGGAAAAATAGCGGTGCAACTTTTCCAGCGCGTGGGCGACACGTTTCTTCGCCGCATTTTCGCTGGCGCCAAACGCGGCTCCAATTTCCTGAAAACTTTTCCCCTCAAAAAACCGGAGTGCGATGGCGTTGCGATCCTTTTCGCCGAGCCGCCCCATTGCGTCTTCCAGCAACGGGGCCATTTGCGGCCAGAGTTCCGGTTCTGTTTCGTTGGCCAGAGATTGCATGTACGCCTCCTGTTCGCGGCGAACCCGCCGGATTTCCGTTCTCAGGAAGTTGGCTGCGGTCAGCCGGGTGGTTTGGTACAACCAGCCGGATAGGATGGTTCTATGGCTCAAACGGCCGGCTTTTTGGGACAGGATGATAAAGACCGCCTGGGTGATTTCCCCGGCGGCATCGGCGTTGCCGGTTTTCCGCAGCGCGGCGGAATAAACCAGGTTCACATGCCGCGCCACCACTGCCGCAAACGCCTCATCGGAGTTCCGGTCGGCGTATTGCCGCAACAATTCCATGTCCGCCACTTCCTGCATCTATCCATAAATGTCCGCTGCCGCCCAAAAGTGCCAACCTATTTTAACCCAATGTTGGGTCGGGCATCATAGCTGATTCCAATCCGGAAGCGGAATACGAGGAAACGCCGGCCACGGCGGCTGGTTTTCTGGCGGGTCAAATTTGGAACCGGGAAAGCGCCGGATCAGTTTATTCCAAGCCAAGAATCTGGCTGAACAGTTCATAGACCGCCTTGCGGCGCTCGGCAAAGACGACGCGAAAAAACGGCCCTTCGGCGTCAGCGACAGATTGAATGATGATGCGATGGCGATTCACCTTGAGCTTGTAGAAGCCGTCCAATTCATCTTCCAACGGCGCGGGAAAAATTTCACCCCGTTCGACCGCATGAACGGCTTCCCGCAACTGTTTGCGTATTTCCGGCGGCTGGCGTTGGATGAATTGACGCGGTTGCGGCTCGATGGTGACTTTAATCTTCATCCAGCACGCTTAGGGGATAATCCCTGGTTTTCCCCATCTTCGCCTTGTTGATGGCGGCCATGGCTTGCGAGTTGGAAAGAATTTCCATCTGCTCCAACAGGTCAGCCATGCGTTTCCGCGGCACGACAAAGGCGACGACCTCGCCGTTGCGAGTGATGGCGGCGGTTTTTTTGCTCCGGCAAATCGCAGGGAACTGCGCCTGCCCCTGCGTGACTGTCAACGTATTCTTCATACTGGATTCTACATAGCATGTCTTTTTGCCGGACGCAAGCTGTGTTCACGGCGGCGGGTTTCCTGGCGGCGTTGAACTGTAGCAGCCGACGTGAGGAGGCTCTGAATTATTTACGATATGGGATTTACGATTGACGAGCCTTGTTGCAATTCAGGAGCGTTGCGTAAATCGCATATCGTTATTCGGAAATGATGAGCCTCGTCACCCCGGCTGCTACGAGAACCGAATCCACGACGGTTGGTCTCGAATCCATGCTGCCGGACCTCAAGGCGTCGGCGGTGTGACGACTGTGAACACGATGTCTCCTCCTTTTCCATTCATCCGCTTGCCACCATCGTCTTTCAGGTCGGGTCCGATGCTGTAAAGCACATAGCCGTCGCCTTGCTTCCGGTAACGCAACGGCTGGCCGTCAAACGGGTCAATGAGGGTTGTGTTCAAATAATTCGGAGTCAATTCGGACAAACTGGCGGGATATCGGTTGTTGTGCGCCGCGCGAAACTGCTCCAGCGCCACGGCGGTCAATGCCAGACGAAGATTGGCGAGACATGTTGCTTCCCTTCTGACAGCTGCGGCGATACCGGGCAGACCCCACCCACAGAAGAGAAGTCCCTGATCGGTGGCTTCAGTCGCGCGCTGCTGGATCAAGTCAGCAGTCTTCAAACGATCGGGAAAGGTCTCTTTACGGGCGGACAGGATTTGCTGAAAAGATGTTTCAAGGTAGTCGTATTCTGCTTTCAAGCTGCCGGGCTGTTTCAGATGTTCAACCATCCGATGGAGTTGTTCGCCGGGTTTGTCCGTTGCCCCGATCGTGCCCAAATCCCGAAGAAATTTGGCGACTTTGTCCGGATTACCCAATAAATGCCAAATGGATTGCCCGTTCCGCATGTCATGGCTGCGGCTGAAACCCTCGCCCCGCGCATCGTAATCCTCCATGCTTTGGAAGGCCTTTGAAAGCCCGCTTAAAGATTCCGGTGACAACGTGGTGCGATTCACAACCTGATTCAACGCGTCCACGGCCAGGGAAACACCTGCCGCGCGCACCAATTGAGAAATCGTCACCGGCTCGGCTTTCAGCGAACGCGCCAGTGCCAGGGTCATCAGGACATCATCATCAGC
>CAWFZJ010000046.1:0-13068 GCA_963820205.1 uncultured Verrucomicrobiae bacterium | reverse complement strand
ACCGACGCGAGCACGGTGGCATCGCTTGCGCCGACGAGATTTCCCGGGTCGACGAGTCTCCGGTCTATGCGGCCGTCAAAAGGCGCCCTCACTTCCGTGTAGCCAAGGTTAAGCATTGCCAGGTCGCGGCTTGCGCGCTTCTCCAGGTTGGCGTGTGCGGAATCCCTCTGGTAGCGCCAGTTGTCCACATCTGATTGGGACGCCGCCTTCCGGCTGAGCAGCTCAGAATAGCGCGTGAATTGGGCCGCGGGCACTCCAGCTGTGCCTTTTGCAGCGATATTGCGGCCTCGGCCTGCTTTAATGCGTCCTGATAGGTGTTCTGCTGCAGGAGGAAGAGCAACTGGTCTTTCTTGACAAACTGGCCGTCCTGGAACAGGACCTTTTCGAGGTACCCGGCAACCCGCGCGCGAAGCTGCACTGTCCTGACGGCTTGCGTGTTGCCCGTCAGCTCCAGGCGGTCGGTGACGCGGCGCTCGATGGGGTGGGCAACGGTCACGGCCGGCGGCGGAGGGGCCTGATGCGGTTTTTCTTTGCATGAGGGGAAGGGGAGGGCAAGGAGCAGGCACACTATCGCCCACCCCGCCGTGCCCCGCATCTGTCTGCGTATCACCGCCATATCTTTCGTCTCCATGAGAAGATGCGTCCGATAAGGACGTCTACCATTCTACCAATCCGGAAGCCTTAAGGGCGGAGGATGCTCCCCCGGGGCGGGCGGCATATACGCTGCCTGGTTGAGCAAGCTACCCCAATTGGTCCGTTTTGCCATGACTTCCTTCACTTCGGGCGGCACGAGTTCCATCCCTTCCCTGATCTGCCAGCCGCCGCCCAGGGCCCTGTAGATCGCCACCAGGTTGCTCGCGATGCTGCCGAGGGTGGCGACAAACGTGTCCTGCTCGCTGAGGAGCGACTGCTCTGCCACAATTACGGTAGTAAAATCCGCCACCCCTCCCCGGTACTGGTCGACGGCAAGGGCAAGAGAGCCCTTTGCCGCCTCCGTGCTGAGGGCCAGGAACTCGGCCCTTTCCTGGGACCTCACAAATGCGACGATGGCGTCCTCCACGTTCTGCTGGGCCGTGAGGACCGTGTTCTGATAGGTGATGAGCAGCTCCTGGAACCGCGCGTCCTGTAAACGGACATTATTCGTGAGCCGGCCATAGTTGAAAATATTCCACTGCACCCCGGGCCCCGCGACGTAGTTTCGGCTCGCCGATCGGAACATGTCCCCGGGCGTCGATTTGCCCAAATCCGTGGAGAGCAGGACGAAAGTGCCGGAGAGCGAGAACGCGGGGAAAAGGTCGGCCCTGGCCACGCCGATCTGCGCGCCCTGCGCCATCGCCCGGTACTCGGCGGCACGTACATCGGGCCTGCGGCGAAGCAGGTCCTGCGGGATGCCCATCGCGAGCTGCGGCGGGGGAACAGGGATGCCGGACGGGCCGGCCAGCATATCGGCAAGATCACCCGGCGGCAGGCCCAACAATATGCTGAGGGCATGCTTTGTCTGCTGGAGCTGGGTTTGAAGGGCAGGCACGGATGCCTCCGTGCTGTGAAGGAGAGTCCTGGCCTGCTCCGCGTCCCTCTGGGAGGCAGTGCCGTACGTCAGGCGGGCCAGGGTGATCTCCAGGTTTTCCCTCTGGGTCTCAATGTTGCGCCTCGCGATCTCGATCCGTTTTTCCAGGGTCTTTACCGCTATATAGTTCGTTGCCACGTCGCCGGCAAGGCTCACCAGGGCGTTGTCGTAGTCCGCAACGGTCGCCTGCAGGGTCGCGTGAGCCGATTCTATTGCACGCCTGAACCTTCCCCAGAGTCGATTTCCCAGCTCGCAGTGACGCCGATCTGGTCCTGCGTATACGTGCTGAGGCCGCTTGGGAGCGCGATAATGGAATACGGGCTTACCCGGTTGTACTGGAGCGAGCCTACGGCCTGCTGGGTCTGGGGGTAAAGCTGGCCCACGGCAATGCCCAGCAGGGCACGGGCCTCGAGGACCCTGATCCCCGCCACACGGAGGGAAAGGTTCTGACGCAGCGCGGTGTCGATAAGCCGGTCGAGCACCGGGTCATGAAATGCCCGCCACCAGGCGCGGTAGTCGGCAGGCTCGCTCGTCACGCCAATGCCGTCCGCCTCGCGCCAGTTCGAGAGCACTGCCGTGTCCGGCCGGGCATAGTCCGGCCCCAGCTTCGTGCACCCGGCGACAAGAAGGGCGAGGGCAACGATGACCATATTCGCACGCATATCGCTAGGTAATCATAAGGGTGGCATGCCCCTGGCGCAACCCAATACCGGGTCGCCTTCTTCGCCCCATCTTTGTTGGCTCCTCGTCGCTCTCCTCGACGTACGATAAAGTACGCCTGCGTCGGCTCCTCGTGGCCGCCTCGATGTGCCTTTGAATGCAACCCGGTATACGCCTTCAGCGGCGACTCGGTATGACTTTTCAGAGAGAACCTGATAGACTCTTATCATAATGGCGGAAGACTCGTCCATAGTTTCTGCAGAACCCGCTCACGCCGGGCAGGCGGGTGCCTTCTGGTTCGTTTTCTCGCGCCACAGGCTGCTTGTCGCCACGGACACGGACGCCGCGGCAATCCCCTTTGGAGAACGGCTCGATCAATGGGACCTCGTGGGCGTGCGACAGCACTATCTTGGCACGCTTCGCGGCTTCCCATGCCACGGCGTGGAGGTGAGCGATAAGACCTCCGCCCCTCAGGGCATGGCATTCGTGGGCTTGCGGTCCCTCTACGGCCTCCTGGAGGAAGACTCCTTTGAGGTCGCCCTGACGGCGATGCACCTGGTTGAATGGGACAGGACCAGCCGGTTTTGCGGCCGGTGCGGGGCGCCGACGGAGCTGCGCCGGGAAGAGCGCGCCAAGGAATGTACGGCGTGCGGCGCCATCTTTTTCCCGAGGATATCTCCCGCGGTAATCGTTCTCATCGAGCGGGGACACCAGCCCGGCCGTACCCAGAGCCAGCAGCGTCGCCTGTAAACGGTTGAAGAGACTTGTCTCCATCAGGGGAGCACCTACATCCTTATGCTTTCATGCACGCCGGTTGCCATGAGTGAAAAATACGTGTGAGACCCAAAAATGATGGGCAATCGATTGAAAATACGCGAGATATAGACGTTTGACTCGGCGAAATGTCAACCGGATTTCAACTCATCCTCTCCTAAGAATACAATAAACAGCAGGGCCCCTATGAAGAAAAGGATTAGCCTACTGAAACCTGTAACATAGCAGGATTCAGCTTGTCTGATCCTTCAACCCCGCTGACCCTCTTCGCCAGATTACCTGTGAGGCAAGCGAACGAATGACGTTTCACTGGCAGCCGGAATCCCTGGCACAGGCTCAACTGGCCAGACAGTATGAAACCGCTGGGAAACTTGAAGCAGCGATTCAATGCTACCGCAAAGCAGTGGAAATGGATTCCAACAACCCGGTGGCGTTGAACAACCTGGCGTGGATGCTGGCGACGACCGGCAAGCCTGACTTGCGCCAAGGGCAGGAAGCCGTGGAGCTTGCGACCAGGGCGGTTGAACTGACCGGTACCAGGCTGCCGGCCTTCCTCGAAACATTCGCGGCCGCCAGTGCCGCCGCCGGCCATTTTTCAGACGCGCGTGAAGCGGCCAATGTCGCGAGCACTCTGGGCCAGTTGACGAATCAAAAAAAACAGGTCATCCCCAATGCCGGACCATTGGCACAGGACTTCCCGGACCCAGCGGTGGATGCAACCAATGCTCCCTAGCAGCCCGTTGAAAGAGGTGACTGCCGGCGGTGAGGAGGCTCTTAACGGATCAGTTTCCCGGGAAACTTGAGCCTCGTTGCCCCGGCGACGGCAAGGGAATAACTTTTTCGAACGCCCACGAGGCAGCCAGCAAACAAAGTTTTGGTCTGACGATGCCGGCACCCCGGTTGCCCCGTTACTTTGGGACCCCCACTCGCTACACCAGACTCACCGTTTTGCCGGTGCGGGCGGATTCGTAGATGGCCATCATGATTTTCACGTCGCGCAGACCTTCCTCGCCGGGCACCCGGGTCGGCTGATGATTTAAAATGCATTGCGCGAAATCGTCCAGCTCGGCGGCAAACTGGTAATATTCCCCGAGGGCGTCCACTCCGGGATACCGGATTTCCTGGCCGTCACTGCGCCGGCCACGGTTGCCGTCGTAGTAAAAGGCCGGGTACATTTCAAACCAGCCCTTGTCCGCTTTGGCTGTGTAACGGCCAAAGAGTTTGGAATTGTAACCCGCGCTGCAATAGGCGACCACGCCGCTGGGAAACTTTTGCTGCCAGACGATGGATTCCTCCACCTCCTTGAATTTCACCGGGTCGGTCCTGGTTTCCATCCCGGAAACGAGCACCGGTTCCTCGCCGGTGATGAACCGGGTGGCCTGCAATGCATAAATACCCACGTCCATGAGGCAGCCGCCCCCGGCCAAGTCCTTGTGCAACCGCCAGGCGGTGGGCGGCCCGTCGAGGTGGATGTCGAAACAGGCCTCGATGATCCGCAAATCGCCAAAGACCTTTTCCCGCGCCAGCCGGATGCACTCGATGTGGTGCGGGTCAAACCGGCAGCGGTAGGCAATGGCGAGGCGGCGGCCGGCCTTTTTGCAGGCGTCAATCATCTGCTGGCATTTTTCCGGCGAGGCTTCCATCGGTTTTTCGCAGAGCACATGTTTGCCGGCGTTGGCGGCCTTGATGGTGTGCCCGGCGTGGAGCGCGTTGGGGGTGACGACATAAACGATGTCAATGTCCGGGTTGTCGGCCATTTTTTCCATTGTGTCGTAGTTGTAAATGCTCCGGTCGGGAAGATTGTATTGCGCCTTCCACTTTTCGGCCTTGGCGGGCGTGCCGGTGACGATGCCGGCAAGGCGGCAGTATTTCGTCTTTTGCAGCGCGGGCGCAATCTGGTGGGTGCTGAGGCTGCCGAGGCCGACCAGGGCAACGCCGAGCTTTTTGTCGGGCCCGGCCGCGCGAACGCTGGGAAGCAGGGCGCCAACGAGCGGCATGCTCGCGGCGGCGATGGCGGTGGTTTTGATGAAATCACGGCGGGTCTGGAATCTGGCGTTCATGGCGTCCAAGCTTATTGGCGGTGATGTTGCCAGCGCAATCCCGGAATCGCAGGAAACAGACGGGACGCCGGGCGCGCAAAAGTGCTCGCCGCTCCGGTTGTCCGTTGGTTAGGCTGCTGGTGATTTCACGCGACCAAATCCGACGCAGCTTTTTGCCGAGGCGTTGAAATACATTCCCGGCGGCGTGAACTCGCCCGTGCGCGCGTTTCGCGCCGTCGGCGGCCAGCCGTTCTTCGTCAACCGGGCCAAAGGCGCGCACGTCTGGGACGTGGACGGCAATGAATTGATTGATTACGTCTGCACCTGGGGGCCGGCCATTCTCGGCCACGCGCATCCGAAAATCATTTCCGCCGTCAAAGCCGCCGCCGATCAGCGGCACCAGCTTCGGCATTCCCAATCCGTTTGAAGTGACGATGGCGAAGCTGATTTGTTCGCTCGTGCCCAGCGTGCAGAAGGTGCGCATGTGCAATTCCGGCACTGAGGCGTGCATGTCGGCCATCCGGCTGGCGCGCGGGTTCACGAAGCGCGACAAAATCATCAAGTTCGACGGCTGCTATCACGGCCATGTGGATTCGCTGCTGGTGAAGGCCGGCAGCGGCGCGCTGACGTTCGGTCATCCCGACAGCGCCGGGCGTGCCGGCGGCGTTCACCCAGCACACCATCGTGCTGCCGTTCAACGACGCGGACGCCGTCAAGGCCGCTTTCGCCGCGAACAAAAATCAAATCGCCGGCATCATCGTCGAGCCGGTGCCGGGCAATGCGGGACTTTATCTGCCGAAGCCGGGCTATCTGGAATTTCTGCGCGAGATCGACGAAGGCAAACGGCGCGTTGCTGATTTTCGACGAGGTGATGACCGGTTTCCGGCTGGCGCCCGGCGGCGCGCAGGAGCGTTTCGGCATCACGCCGGATTTGACGTGCCTCGGCAAAATCATCGGCGGCGGCCTGCCGGTCGGCGCGTTTGGCGGGCGGGCGGACATCATGGATTGGCTCGCGCCGCTGGGCCCGGTTTATCAGGCGGGAACGTTGAGCGGCAATCCGCTGGCGATGGCGGCGGGCATCGCGGCGCTGGAAGAGCTGTCGGAGGGACGCAGTGTCCCCAGTCCGCAAAGAAATCCGAAATCAGCGGGCTCGTGGACAGCTCCGCCCTCCGACGCGAACGCCTACGCGCGGCTCGAACAACTCGGCGCACAACTCGAAGCCGGGATGAAGGACGCCGCAAAATCGGCGGGCGTGCCCGTGACGTTCAATCGCTGCGGCTCGATGTTCTGCGCCTATTTCACGGGCGGGCCGGTTTGGAACCTGGCCGACGCGATGAAGAGCGACCGCGAGCGGTTCGCAAATTTTTTTCACGGGATGCTGGCCGAAGGCGTTTACCTCGCGCCCTCGCAATTCGAGTCCGGCTTTGTTTCCACGGCGCACAGCCCGGCGGACATGGAAAAGACCGTGCGAGCCGCGGCAAAGGTGATGCGCAGACTCTGACCTTTCGCCAAAAAAGCGCGGTCCGATACGGGAGTTCATTCCCCTATCGGACCCGCTTTCAGAAACCATTAAAAAATGGAAAGCGACCCCTGGCCTACCTGAGTAAATTGCCGGAACCATGACCTGTTGCCGAGCCGGTCAGGATTCCATACTGGTCGCCAATGCTGCCTTCGCCCGCCAACCCGGTCAGTTTGATATCACTTTTCCCAACTGGGATGTCGCTCGAATAATTATCGGCGGAAGGGTTATTGTAGGTGGAAGTGTAATGGCTCGTGATGAGGCCACCGATGACCAGGTCAAAGGTATTCGTGCCAAAATCTTCCGCAGCGGCCAGACCGGGTTCCGTGTTGGGATTATTGTACAGGTAGATGTGGATGATGGAGCGCTGCGTGTAATCCTGCGTGTCGACGCCCAGGGAATTAAGAACGTCCGTTCCCCATTCGATGCCCCTGGTTGTGTCGAAATAAAACGCCCACTCGGAACTGTTCGGCGGGGTGGTTTCATTGGGATAAAAAATCACGTTGGCGCCGGTGGAATCCACAATCACAATCTCGTCGCCGTAGAACGCCAATTTCGAGCCGGAGGGGAAATTGGTTTCAAAGACCGCCTCAATGAGTTTGATGATGTCCTTGGAGGTGACACGGAACGCCTTTTCCTTCACTTCCGTGTTGACATAATTTGTGACGTTCCCGGAAAGGATGGGGATGTTTCCCCCCAGTCCCTTTAAGATATTCGTGATGGGCCCAGATTGATGGGGATGTTTCCCCCCAGGATATTATTCAGGATGGTCCCCGAAGTGTTGGTGGTGTAGGTATCGTTGCCCTGCGGCTGATAGACCAGGTTAAAATTGATGATCTCCAGCATTCCCGGCTTCGCCGAGGCGTGAAAAGCGAGGAAGCCAACGACCGTAATGACCGCAACCGTAATGAGCTTTTTCATGATATTCGTTTTCCCAATTGTTATTTCGTGATTTGTGTTTGCCAGACCAAACTTGAACAACTGTAAAAGGTGAAACCATTGAGTCAATACAATCCAAAACCCAGCGATAATATTTTAATATTACTAATTTAGATTATTTTCATGCTTTATTATCACGGTCAGCGATCGGAATGAGCGGAGCGGTGCCGGCGTTTGCCGGCCGGCGCGTTCGGCGGATGCGCGCAGGCGTAAAAGTTATTCCTCGGGATGCTGGCCGCAGGCATTTATCTCGCGCCATCGCAATTCGAGTCCGGCTTTGTTTCCACGGCGCACAGGCCGGCGGACATGGAAAAGACGGTCCGGGCTGCAGCAAAGGTGTTGCGCGGATTGTAACCTCTTTTTATGTTGGGCGTCTGACAGGATAGTGAACCGCGTCATCATGGCGTGGCGAGATGAAAAACGAACTACGACAAACAATTATGAAAGCAAATAAAACAATGTTAATCGCGGCATTGGCCGCAGGCAGTTTGCTGGTGTGGAGTCCGGCCTTGCGCGCGGGTGACACCAACACACCGCCTTCCACTCCACCCGCAGGCGCTCCGCCCGCCGGCCAACGTCCTCCGGGCATGCGCGGCGGCTTTGAGCGCATGGCGCAGCAACTCAACCTCACCGCCGACCAAAAAACGAAAGTCAAGCCCATCATGGGCACGCGAAGGCAAAAGATGCGTCGATTTGCGCAACGACACCAGCCTGTCGCAGGAAGACCGGCAAGCCAAACGCAAGACTGTCGCGGAAGAAATGGTCCCAGCAGATGAAAGCCGTCCTTACGCCGGAGCAATTTGATAAGTGGCAAAAAACGTCTCTCATGCGGGACCATGCAGGCTCCGTCCCGAAAGGCCCGCCTCCAGGAAACGAAAAAGCCGGGAGCACGAATGCGCCCGCCGCTCCGCCGACAACAATAATTTGTGGGGTTACATTTGATTGATATCGGGACGGCCTTGCGCCGTCCCTTTTTGTTTTTTCCCACAGAAATGCGACGCTCACAATTCGCTGCAATTTGAGCATTGAGCTAGCGCGCGGATGTGTATTGTGGCCTTGCCTTGCGCGAGTAGCTCAATTGGATAGAGCGTCGGCCTCCGGAGCCGAAGGTTGTGGGTTCGACCCCCGCCTCGCGTACCAGGCTGCGCCGCCCGCCCGCGACCGGCCCGGTCCCGGGAACCGGGCCCGGGAGCAAAAGCGGGGAAATGATTTCGTGTTTGACGGCGGGGCGCGGAAGGGCGAAAACAAGCTTGCCGATGAAACTTAAAAACTGGGTTTTCTGGTTGTGTGTGGCGGCGCTTTTGGCCACCGAGGTTTTTCTCTTTCTGGCCAAAAGCCAGAAGGATGCGGCGCTCGTCCAGTTGCATGAGTCGCAACAGGAGGCCGCGCAGTTGCAGCCGAATCTGGATCAACTCAAAAATTCCAGTGTCGCCACGTTAAGCACGGAGAACGCCCGGCTGCGCGCCGAAAACCAGAGTTTGACCCAGAAATTTTCCCAACTGCAGGACTGAAAACAACCGTTTGCGCGGGGTGAATCAGCAGATTGACGCAGCAATTGCAGACCTCGCGCGATGCCGCGCAACAGCAGCAGGAGCAGTTGCAGCAATGCAGGCTGAAAATCAGCAGGCCGGCGCCGCGCCGGAACCATCAGCGGAACAACCACGTCACCGGCCGCCCAGCTCAACGCCTGCATCAACAATCTCCGGCAAATTGACGCGGCCAAACAGCAATGGGCTCTGGAAAATGACAAAACCGCCGATGCCATTCCGATCCGCCCATGATCTTGTTGCCGTATTTTCAGAGACTGGTTTTCCCGGTTTGCCCTTCCGGCGGCGACTTATACGATCAATGCCGTCGGTGTGCCGCCGACTTGTTCGAGTTCCCGGCCACGTCCTGCCGCAGTGATCCGCCTTTTGTCAATTTTCATTCTTGGCTTTTGCCGTCATTCGCCTAAACTTTCGCGTTCCATGATTGACACGGACATTGAATTACTGAAGGGCATCGCAAACCAGTTGCGGATTCACTCGATCACCTCAACGACCGCGGCGGGCAGCGGGCACCCGACTTCGTGCTGCTCGGCGGCGGATGTGATGGCCACGCTGTTCTTCGGCCACATGCGTTACGACGCGAAGAATCCCCACTATCACAACAACGATCGTTTCATTCTTTCCAAGGGCCATGCCGCGCCGCTGCTTTATGCCGCGTGGGCGGAAACCGGTTTGTTCCCGGCCGGCGAATTGTTGAAGCTCCGCCAGTTCGGCTGCGACCTCGAAGGCCATCCGACGCCGCGGCTGCCGTTCGTGGACGTGGCGACCGGCTCGCTGGGCCAGGGCTTGAGCGTTGGCGCCGGCATGGCGCTCGCCGCGCGGCTCGACCATCTGAATTACAACACCTACGTCCTGCTCGGCGACGGCGAAATCGCCGAAGGCTCGGTCTGGGAAGCGGCGTCGTTCGCGGGCGTTTACAAGCTCAACAATTTGATCGCCATCGTGGACGACAACCGCCTCGGCCAGAGCCAGGCAACGGCGTTCGGCCACGACGTCGGCGTTTATCGGAAACGCTTTGAAGCCTTCGGCTGGCGCGTCGAGGACATTGACGGCCACGACATCGAGGAAATTTTGGAAGTGCTCAGCGGCGTCGGCCTGAACGACCAGCCGCTCTGCATCATCGCCAAAGACTTACAAGGGCGCGGGCGTTTCATTTTTGCAGGACCAGGATGGCTGGCACGGCAAACCGCTGAACCAGGAGGAAGCCGCCAAGGCCATTGCCGAACTTCAGCCCAGTGCGAAATCCGGCATCGGCGTTCCCATTCCCGCGCCGGCTCAATTGCCCGCGCCGAACAACGCCGCGCCCGCGGGTTATCCGCCGATCAATTATAAACCCGGCGACCTGGTGGCGACGCGCGAAGCCTACGGCACCGCGCTCGCCCGCATCGGCGAAGTGGATCAGCGCATCGTCGCGATGGACGGCGACACGAAAAATTCCACGTACGCGGAAAAGTTTTTCAAAAAATTCCCGGACCGTTTCACGGAATGTTTCATTGCCGAGCAAAACATGGTCGGCGTGGCCACCGGTTTTGGCGCGCGCGGCAAGGTGCCGTTCGCGTCCACGTTCGCGTGTTTTTTCACCCGCGCGTATCGACCAGATTCGCGTCGCGGGCATTTCGCAGGCGAACCTCAAGCTCGCCGGCTCGCACGTCGGCGTGAGCATCGGCGAAGACGGCCCGTCGCAAATGGCGCTGGAAGACATCGCCATGATGCGCGCGATTGCGGGCAGCGTGGTGCTGTATCCGAGCGACGCGGTGAGCACGGAAAAATTGCTCGAACAAATGGCGCAAACGAAGGGGATTTGTTTCCTGCGCACCTCGCGCCCCAAGACCCCGGTGATTTACGGCAACGACGAACCATTTCCCGTTGGCGGCGCAAAAGTGCTGCGCCAGAACGCGGGCGACAAGGCCACCGTCGTCGCCGCGGGCGTGACCCTGCACGAAGCGCTCAAGGCCGCCGACGCGCTGAAGGCCGAAGGCATCGGCATCACGGTCATTGACGCTTACAGCATCAAGCCGCTGGGCAAGGACGTCATCAAGGCCGCCGCGCAAAAGACCGGCAACACCGTCATCACGGTTGAAGATCATTACCTCGAAGGCGGTTTGGGCGACGCGGTCGCAGGCGAACTCAGCATGGACGGAATCAAAGTCCACAAGCTCGCGGTGACGGCGCTGCCGCGTTCCGGCAAACCAGGGGAATTGCTGGCGCACTTCGGCATTGACGCCGCTGGCATTGTGAAAAAGGTCAAATCCCTGGGTTGATTTGGGTCACGGGGCCTTAAACTGTGCAAGTCTCTGGTTTGGAAACGGCGGCAACCAATTCCTGAACTGTCCAAGCATGGTCGGTTAAACCACTTGCCGGTACTGGCGTTTGCTTCGTTTTTGTGTGCTCCCAACAAAAGTTCCCGCAGCAAACCTTTTCCTGCACAATCATAATCTAACCGAACATGGCCTGAATTTGGCAGCCGGAATGCTATAAGTTGCCATTGTGCCAGACATGGCATCCCTAACTACTGGTTCCGCCGGTTAGCCTGCTTGGGCTAACCGGTGGTTTTTTGTTCATACGCGACCGCCTTTTGCACACTCTGAGGACCATCGCCCTGATTTGGCGCGGGAGGTGCTTTGGGTTAAAGCAGGCAACGAAGCCTGTGCTTTTCGTTGCTACCGGAAGTTTTTCCGCGAAGGATCAAATCATGCAACAACACGGGAGATATCTTTGGATTATCTTGCTGATGGCCGGTTTTTGTTTTGGCCCGTCGCTGTCGGCACGTGGAGATATTTGTGCCGTTTGCGGCCAGCCCATTCCCGGCAAGATTTATCTTTTTACTGACAAGGTCACCGGTGAGCAAAAAGAGGTCTGTTCTGACTGCCTTAAACTGCCCCGGTGTTCCATCTGCGGCCTGCCAGTCAAGGATGGCATCCAATTGCCGGACGGGCGTTCTCTTTGCGCCCGTGATGCCAAAACGGTCGTGCTGAAGGCTGACGATGCCAGGCAAATTTGTGACCAGGTCAAGGATGACCTGGACCGGTTGTTCTCCCGTTTCACCGTGTTCCCGGACAATGTGGATGTCAGTGTCATCGATCGCGTGGACGTGGATTCCATGTTTATTACGGAAGGCCATAATTTTGAAAGCCCCGACCTGCTGGGTTGCATCCGTGCCGAAACGGCCAACAACCAGACCCGATACAAAATGAGCCTGCTGACCGGGCTGCCGCTGGCCCAGTTGAAGGAAACTTGTGCCCACGAATACTCCCACGCCTGGGTGGGTGAAAATGTGCCCAAGGAGCGGAGGGCAAGATTGGGCCGCGACGCCGAGGAAGGCTTCTGTGAAATGGTCGGTTATTTGTTGATGGATTCACAAAACGAAGAGGTGGAAAAAAAGCGGGTGCTGCAAAACCGTTACACCCGCGGCCAGATTGACCTGTTTATTGAGGCGGAGAAGCGATACGGGTTCGATGAAGTCCTGGATTGGATGAAATATGGCGTGACCGCGCAATTGGAAGCCGGCCATGTGGACGAACTCAGGGACGTCAAGATGCCTTCGGCAAAGTCCGTTGCCAATAATCCCAATCCCGTCATTTCCATAAACATTTCGACAAACAATAAAAACACCAACCTGCCGGCGCCCGCCCCAGCCATCATCAAACTCCAGGGGGTTTTGTGGGGAAACCAGCCCGTGGCCATCATCAATGGCTGTTCCTTTTTTGCCAAAGACCAGAAACAGGTGAAAATCGGGGGGACCAATGTGACCCTTCGTTGTCTGGAAATCGGGAAAAAGTCGGTTCGCATTCAGAACATTGATTCCGGAACGGAACAGGAACTTCCCCTGCCGTCCAATTAAAATTCCGGGTGCCAAGGTCGCCAGGACCTGGGCTGCCTTGGCGTTTTCCCTTTAGATTCGCCTCTTTGCGCCCTTTGCGTTCCTGGCGGTTCAAATTTCCACCCATTGCCAGCAACGTATTTCTGGGGCACATTGGGAGTGGATATGAGCGAAACGGGAAAATTCCTGAAAGGCAAATTGCT
>CAWFZJ010000045.1:0-3760 GCA_963820205.1 uncultured Verrucomicrobiae bacterium | reverse complement strand
GAACGAAGTGAATGTTAAACAATAACAAAACGCGGACGGAGCGGTGTTGCAAACCTTGCAGCGCGACAGCACGGGCTGAATGACGAATGTAGAATGACAAATGACGAAAGAAGCCCGAAATCCGAAGCCTGAAAAGGCTGAGGTCTGTTGAATTCCGGGCTGGATATTCAAACCGAACAAAACCGGCCATTCTTGGCCGCCGTAATTTCGACATTCGGGCTTTTGATTTCTTTCGTCATTCGTTATTAGGATTTCCCCTGTGAAGACACTCATCCTCGGCTACGGCAACCAGAACCGCCGCGACGACGGCGTCGGCTGGTTGGTCATCGAACAACTGGCCGCGCTCAACCTTCCCGGCGTGGAACTGGAAACCAGCCACCAGCTTGAAGTGGAAGCTTCCGAGACCATCAGCCATTTCGATGCCGTCATTTTTGTGGACGCCGCGATACCCGAAGCGCCGGCAGCCATCCAGCGATCCGTCGTCACCCCCAACTTTCAAAGCCACGCCGTCGCGCATTATTTGACGCCGGCGGACGTGCTGTCGTTGAGCAAGACGCTCTACGGCCGGGAGCCAAAGGCCGTCCTGTTCAGCATCCGTGGCCGCGATTTCAATTTCGGCACCACGCTGACGCCGGAAGTCGAACAAGCCGCGCGCGACGTTGTGAAACAAATTGTCGAAATCATCCGCAGCGGTGGAATTTTTTAACCCGAATTCCGAAGTTGGGGAGCACGCCCGCCACGGGCGTGGCGGGACGCGCCTCGCGTCCCGCACTTCGCACGACGTCATCCAGTCTGCGGGTCTGGAACTTTTTTGAATGACCCACGGTTTTCCGCGAGGCACGGAAAACAGCGCCCGGGGCGGGCGCGCTTCTTTTTCTATTTCGGAGTTCGGGTTTAACGCAAAGACCCGAATATTTCGGATGGAATTGTGGCACCCAGAACAGCCCAATTCGTGAAATAGCTATTTCACGAATTGTAACATTGAGGAGGATTCCAGAAGAAAGAACACCGACCGGGTCTTATTACTGCAATATGTGAGGCGGATCAACCGAGGTGCTGAGGCTGCAAGTGATCTGAGGAATGTTACCCACAGTGCTCATGGTGTAGGAGCCGCCCGCCGGACAACTGGGTATGCTGCCGCTGGAGTTCATCCTGATATAGGGCGTCAGGTCAGTAACCAGGCTGGGGGCCGGATCCCCCGTCTTTTTCCCTTTTTCCAGTGCCCATTCAGTGACGGCTCCGTCAATCTGATGCATGTTGTTAATGCAGGCATTGGCTTGTGATGTTGCCCGGGCACGCGTAAAACTGGCAATGGCAATCGCCGCCAAAAGGCCGATAATGGCCACCACAATCATGATTTCCACCAGTGTGAAGGCCGCCGAACCCGAGGCTCTAATTGTCTTTTTCGCCCGCATAATGACATAAAACAGCATCGGCGATGCCAGAGTCCATGTGAAATTTCCGCATTTAAAGGCATCTAATGCAGAAAGTAACGATGCCTTTACCAGTCCCATCTCAATCACTGTTATCAGCGGTTGCAGCCGCGTTGCCTTTCGCCAAATCCATTGCAATGCGGCTTGCGATTGAATCCGTGCTTCGCCGATAATACCGCATTTCTGAAAGACGGCTGAATCGTCTGGCAGATCAAGAAAGGTGAAGGTTGAGACTCTGATGGTTGAGAGAATTGCGATGCGAAGGCCCCTGTTTTCACAGGTGGTTCCCGGCTGCCTGCTGCTGGCGTGGTTTGCCGGCAGCGGCTGCTCCATTCATCGCTATGCCCTGAACCAGGCGTCCGATGCCGTGGCCCAAAGCGGCTCCACTTATGCCAGCGATGATGATCCCGATCTCATCAAGGCTGCGGCGCCGTTCGGCCTGAAACTCACGGAGAGTTTGCTGGCGGAGAACCCGCAGCATCTGGGCCTGCTGACTTCGGCGGCCAGCGGATTCACCCAATATTCCTACGCCTTTGTGCAGGAGGAGGCCGACGAGGTGGAACCGCACGATTTCGCCGCCGCCGAGGCGATGCGGGTGCGGGCGCGGCATCTCTACCTGCGCGCCCAGAGATACGGCCTGCGCGGTCTGGAAGTGAAGCACCCCGGCTTCGGGAAGGCTTTGCTGGCCAATCCCAAGGCCACCGTCCGCACGGCCACGAAATCGGATGTGCCGCTGCTCTATTGGACGGCGGCCGCGTGGGCTTCGGCGATTTCCCTTTCCAAGGACAACCCCGAACTGGTCGGACAGATTCCGGCCATGGAAGCATTGATGGACCGGGCGCTGGAGCTGGACGAGAGCTATGGCCATGGCGCGATTCACACCTTCATGATTTCTTACGAGATGAGCCGTTCGGGCGCGGGCGGCGATCCGGCGGCGCGCGCCCGCAAACATTTCGAACGCGCCATGGCCCTGTCCAAGGGAACCGACGCCTCGCCGCTGGTCGCTTTGGCGGAGGCGGTGGACCATTCAAAAACAGGACGTGAAGGAATTTGAATCGCTGCTGAACCAGGCATTGGCCATCAATCCCGATGCCAATCCGGACCTCCGGCTGCTGAATACCGTGATGCAGCGCCGGGCGCGCTGGCTCCTGTCGCGCGAGTCGGAATTATTTTTGGTCGAATCAAAATGAAGTAAAGAGATCTAATTTGTGAAGAATGAGCCTCGTCCTCGGCTGCTACGAAGCTCTAAACTGAATTAATTAAAATGAAACTTACTAAGCTGGTTTTGGTTGCATTGGTTTTAGAATGCCTCATTCCGGTTCATCGCGCGGCAGGCGCCGAACCGGTGAAGGTGCGGATGGGGACGCTGGCCCCGAAAGGTTCGTCCTACACGAAACATCTTCAAGCCATGGGCGAACAATGGCGCTCGGCGCCGGGTGGCGGCGTGCAATTGACGATTTACGCCGACGGCACCATGGGCAGCGAGGCCGACATGGTGCGCCGCATGCGCCTGGGCCAGTTGCAGGCCGCGCTGGTGACCACCACGGGCTTGACGGAGATTGAGCCGGCGGTGGCCGGGCTGCAAACCATCCCGAAGGCCTTCCGCACGCTGGAGGAAGTGGATTACATCGGCGAGAAATTGCAGCCGATGCTCGAAAAACGCCTGGAAGCGAAAGGCTTCGTCGTGCTCTTCTGGACCGACACCGGCTTCGTCCGCTTCTTCTCCAAGGAACCGATGATTACGCCCGATGATCTCCGGAAGACCAAGCTGTTCATCTCCGCCAACCGCCCCGCCGAATTGGAAATTTATCACTCGGTGGGCTGCAATGCCGTTCCGCTGGAAGTCGCCGACATTCTGCCCGGCCTCCAGACGGGATTGATTGATTGCCTGTGCCTGCCGCCGACGTTCGCCCTGGCCACTCAAGTTGACTCGGCCGCTCCCCACATGCTCGACATGAACTGGGCGCCGCTGGTCGGCGCCGCCATCATCAACAAAAAAACCTGGGACAGCCTTTCGCCCGAAGCCCAGGCCGCCCTGCGCCAATCAGCCCGGGAAGCCGGCAAACTCATCAAGGCCGATGGCCGGCGCGAAAATGTGGAATCCATCGAGGCGATGCGCAAACGCGGACTGAAAATCCACACGCTCACACCGGAAATTAATGCCGAATGGGACCAGGTCGCCGAACACGCCTGGCCTCAAATCCGCGGGACAGTCGTTCCCGCCGACATTTTCGACGAGGTCATGAGCCAGTTGAAAACCTATCGTGCCGCGCAAGAAGGAGCCGGAAAGTGACCAGCGAATCGTCTCCTGCAGTTTCCCATCCGGA
>CAWFZJ010000044.1:0-4838 GCA_963820205.1 uncultured Verrucomicrobiae bacterium | reverse complement strand
GCCGGGGCAAATGAAGCTCCTGATCGTCGTGGACAAGCTCCTGACCGGTTTCGACGCGCCGCCAGCCACGTATCTCTATATTGACAAACAGATGCGCGATCACGGCTTGTTCCAAGCCATCTGCCGCGTGAACCGTCTGGACGGGGACGACAAAGATTATGGCTATATCGTTGATTACAAGGATTTGTTCGAGAGCCTGGAGGGGCAGTGCATGATTACACTTCCGGCGCCCTGGATGGTTACGACAAGGAAGACGTGGCGGGATTGCTCGAAGACCGTTTGAGCAAGGCGAAGGAGAGGTTGGAGGACGCCCTGGAGCAGGTTCGCGGCACTGTGCGAGCCGGTCGAGGTGCCAAAGGAGCAATCCGCCTACCTGCGTTATTTTTCGTCCAAAGAATCCGGCGATGCCGCGCAGCTCAAGGCCAATGAACCGATGCGCCTGTCGCTTTACAAGCTGACGGCGGCGCTGGTGCGCGCCTACGCCAATCTGGCCGGCGAAATGGCGGAGGCCGGCTACACGGAAGCGAAATCCCAGACGATCAAGCAGGAAGTCACCTTTTATGAAAACCTTCGCAACGAGGTAAAATTGCACAGCGGCGACGCCATTGACTTGAAGCGGTATGAGCCGGCGATGCGGCATCTGATTGACGCCTACATTCGTGCCGAAGAGAGCGAGAAAGTTTCCGCCTTCGATGACCTGTCACTCATCCAACTGATTGTCGAGCGCGGAGTGGATGCGTTGAAGGCGCTGCCAGAGGGCATCAAGAAGAACAAAGCGGCGGTCGCCGAAACCATCGAGAACAACGTCCGGGAAGCTCATCATTGACGAGTCTCCCATCAATCCGAAGTATTACGAGAAAATGTCGGAGTTGCTGGACGCGCTGATTGCGGAGCGCAAACAGAAGGCGGTCGAATACGCGGCTTATTTGGCGAGAATTGTCGAACTGACCAAGAGAGTGAAGAATGGTCCGGAAGGCGCGGCCTATCCAAAATCGCTCGACACACCGGCGAAGAAGGCTCTGTATGACAACCTTGGAAAAGACGAGGCGCTGGCGGTGGCCGTGGATAAAGCGGTTCGGGAGAGCAAACAGGACGCCTGGCGGTCCAATCCGTTCAAGGTCAAGAAGGTGTGGCTCGCCATCAAACGGGCGCTGGGCGATTTTCAGAGCCCAGACGGCGATCAATTGAAGGAAACCGTATCCGCCGGGGTCCGAGGGGAGAAGACGGACGGCGGAGGCGCGGAAGCCATCTTGGAACTCGTGAAAAAACAAAATGAGTATTAAACTCCGCCAGATCATCGTTGGCGGTGTGGCAGTGCAGGTCTTTCGTAAGGGCATCAAGAACCTGCACCTGGGCGTCTATCCGCCGCACGGCACGCGTCCGCGTGGCCGCACCATTGCGGGTGAGTGATGACGCGGTGCGTTTGGCAGTGATCGGGAAGCTCGGCTGGATAAAACGACAGCGGGTCAGGTTTGAAGCTCAACCGCGCCAGTCCGCTCGTGAAATGGTCAGCGGTGAGAGCCACTATTTTCTGGGGCGGCGCTATCGCCTACGCGTAATCAAACACCGGATCGATCGCCCGGGTTGTGCTGCGCAGCCAGACAAGGCTTGAACTCCATGTGCGGCCAGATACCAATGCCCGGCAACGCAAGCGAATTTTACAACAGTGGTATCGCCGCCAAATTAAACAACTGATTCCACCGCTCATCGAGAAATGGCAGGCGGTCATGGGGGTTGTCGTCGCTGATTGGGGCGTCAAGAAGATGAAAACAAAGTGGGGCGCTTGCAATATCAAAGCGAGGCGCATCTGGCTAAACCTCGAACTCGCAAAACCGGCCCGCAATGCCTCGAATACATCATCGTCCATGAATTGGCGCACCTGTTAGAACGCAACCATAATGACCACTTCGCCGCGGTCATGGACAAGCACCTGCCGCACTGGCAGGCGAGCCGACCATATTCAACTCCGAACCACTTTCCGAGTTGGCGTTACTAACCTCTCACTGTCACTGGGCGGTTGAAAACTGGCCACTTGTGGGCACTTCAAAACGAATTAAGACTTTTTGCGGCACTGGGGACCAGGGTGTGACGCAAAAAGTCGGTGGCTTAAATCCGGCGGGCTGGCCACCATCGACTCTTTTGAGATTGGTCCTTGGCCTGGGATGGAAGGAGCGACCCCGTGCAGGTGCGGCGGACTGATTTATGCCTCGTCCGTCCCCGCCCACCACCAGGCCACGCGCATCAGGTCCCGCAAAGACGACCCCCAACTCGTCCCTAATCGCGGCGGTTAGAATTGGCCGCCAGCAGGGGCATGACTGAGGAAAGCGATGGACGACAGCGCCAATTGGCGGCGGATAGGTTAGCCAGCTTTTGGGCAGTATGCCTCAAATCCGATCAATCTTTCGAGCAACCCTGAAAACCGGTTCTCCGTCCGGTAATTTCACACCGCCGTCCCCAGCGCCTCTCGCTGTCCGACGAGCACCACCGGCTTCTTGCCGCGGGGACACCTGGCGTCAAGAGTGCCCAAATAGCAAACCTGCCAGGATTAAGACATGCAACATCGATGGCAAGAATTCGTCCGGGCCGAGGAGGTCAAGAGTTTCTGGAACCGCGCCGAGGCGGGCGAATTTGCAAAGAAACCGGGGGTTCCAATCAGGCCCCCGTCCAAGACCAAAAAAGCCTAACGGCGGCTTTCAAGATGAGCAGACAACTTGTCGGTCATTTCTTCGCTGTGTGCAGTGTCCAAGTGGCCATACAACTTACCGATAAGAACCCCCCCGTCCCGGTGGCTCACCCAATAAGCAATTGTCTTGTAATCAATCCCCGCCATCACGCAATGGGAAATGAAATAGTGCCGGAACCATTGGAATGTGATCCGATCAAACCAAAATGACTGCTTCTCCGTACCTGGGTGGTCCCCGCAATACTTTTCCCGGAGCTCTTTCTTTACCCGATCCAACTGTTTGTTGTACCTCAATGTGTGCCCTTCACCACTCCGAGCAGGGAACATCCAATCGGTTGACGGATCCCGGCGCTCATACATCGCTTTGAGATGGGCCTCAAGGTCCGCATGAAGTCCCACTCGGCGATCATCGGCCGGTTCACCGCCGCCAGCCTTTGCATTCTCGCCCGGAAAAAACAAGTTGCCAGGAATTGATCGCCCTTCTTAAATTTATGACCGCCGTCCCCATCGTGTTTCGCAACACGGCTCCATGTGACGTAGGACCAGCACTGCATAGTCGTCTCCTGTTCCCGGCCACCGGCGTGCTGTAGTAACCGCAAGTAATCGTGAAAGGACTGGCCCGATGCCGCCTGGGCCACCCGCAAGTGCCGGTACCTTTTTGTCGATGAGTTCCAAGTCCTCCGGATCCAGCAGGGCAGCATTACAAAGTTCGTCAATTTGTTCGGGCGTCAACAACTCATCCTTCGACGGGGTCGTCGCCAAATCCTTCCAAACCCAATCGGGAGCATTTTTTGGGAGGTGCCCTTTCAGCTTCGCCCAGTCTCTCACATGTTCCAAGGCCATCACGTTGAGATCAAGGGTTCGGCCTGCCAAGTGTGCCGGCTTTCGCACGGCCTCGCCCTTTGCTGCGTTGGCAGAGCGTTCCTCGTTGATCGCATCCACGCGCTCCATCCTCCAGGTTGCGAAATCAAGGAGGGTGCCTTCGGTTATTTCTTCGAAAAGCACATCCCCAAATTTCTCACACCACATCAAAAGACCGGAGTCTTCGCGCGCGCATGTGTCGGGGTCCTTGCTTCTGAGCGCATCCCGGTCCTTCCGGTAACCATCCACGGCTTCGGCCAGCGTGAAAGCTGGCAGGCTCTCCTCTTCGGTTTCGGTCTCCTGTAATTTTATTCGTAATGTTTCGGCTTCGTCCGCAGCCATTTGGCGTGGGGGAGCGAGATGCCCGGCCCTCTGAATTACTTTTAGGGCTTGCCTTTTGGAGATGGCTTCGGGCACTGTTGTTGCACCATGCAATGGATAAAAATATTGCTTGCCATCGTTGGCATAAAGGTTTGCGTAGAGGACATCGTATCTTCGCCAGAGGCCGCGGACTCTGCGGGGTGGCCGGTGTTCGTCGTTGACCTGGTGCCAGGCGTCGGCGGGTTTCTTTTTTCCAAGTGCGTTCATATGGGTGCGTTTTCGTTCAGTCCGTGGAAATTATTGACGAAATTATTACGAAATGTCAACGGTAAAATGACAGAACGCTTGATTTCTTTCCGAGATTCATTGAGTCTCGATTGTAAGAGCTTGGTAATAAGCATATTACAAGCACAATAGATTTGTGTTGGCAGGATAGCTCAGTTGGTAGAGCAGAGGACTGAAAATCCCTCCAGTTATCATCTCAAAGCGTTGCAAAGCGTGTCATTTTCAAATCTGATAATGCATTTTTACGAGGGGAGATTCCAATTTTCAAGGTTTTTGCAGCGTTTCTGCTCGGTCCCGGCCCTCAACCTGCAAAAGTAAGACAAAGTAAGACAAATTCCATCCGAGGAGGCCGATTTTGAGCCTCAATGGCAGAGCAGAGGACTAAAGCTCCTTGTGCCTACACTGCCCGTGGATTGTCTTACATTTGTCTTACTTTTTTTGAAAGGCCTTGGTCTGTTTAACTTGCACCCGGTTTGGGATCAGCCAAGCCGACGATCAGCGTCTCCAACGGCAATAACGCCCGGAGCCGTGCGGAATTCTCGTCTGCCGTGCCCCGAACGTTAGGTGGAAATACGGTCCCTGTGCGGTGAACCATTCGTCGCAAGCCGCGCCGCCAATGAGGGTGAAAGAGCCTTCAAACTGGCGGAAGCAGTCACGGAAGATATTGAGTCCTTTTGCTCTGGCGAAG
>CAWFZJ010000043.1:0-4136 GCA_963820205.1 uncultured Verrucomicrobiae bacterium | reverse complement strand
GAATTCCCGGTCCGGACAAATCAGGCTACGCACTGAAAGCCGGACATGGAAAATCTCTACGACTACAAAAAATTCGCCATCCTCTACGTGGATGACGAGGAAAAATCGCTGAAATATTTCGCGCGCGCCTTTGGGGACAATTCCGCGTGTTGACGGCCACCAACGCGCAGGACGGCCTCAAACTGTTCGAACAGCACGCCGACGAAATCGGCCTGCTGCTGACCGACCAGCGGATGCCCGGGAAAAGGGCGTCTGGCTGCTGGAACGCGCCCGGCAATTGCGCCCGCACGATTCTGCGCCTGCTGGTCACGGCTTACGCGGACATGGACGCCGCCATCGCCGCCGTCAACAGCGGCGCGATTTACAAATACGTCACCAAGCCGTGGGACCCGCCGCAACTCGAACTCACGCTCCGGCAGCGGCCTGGAATTTTTCATGGTGCAGGCCGAGCGCGACCAGTTGCTCCGCGAAAAAATGTCCGTGCTGCGCAACATGATGATCGCCGACCGCATTGTGAGCCTCGGCCTGCTGGCCGCCGGCTTGAGCCATCATATCCGCAACTCGCTCGTGGCGGTGAAAACGTTTCTCGACCTCGCGCCGGAGAAAATGGCCGAGGAAAAAACGGATGTGAACGGCCTGCGCAATCCCGAATTTTGGAAGGAGTATCACCAGAACGTCCAGTCGCAGATTGAAAAAATCAACGGCCTGCTCAAGGACCTCTGGACGGCGTCGGAAAACAACGCCTCGTCGCATTTCGCCGACGAGGTGTCCGCTGCACCAGACCGTCGGACGCGGCGCTGGCCACGTTCCAGGACCAGTTTGCCGCGCGGCGGATCGAAATTGAAAACCGGATTCCCGATTCGCTGCCCGCGCTGCATGTGGACAAGCCGAAATTTTGCCGGCTGTTTGAGTTGTTGCTGAAGGACGAACTGGCCATGCTGCCCGCCGGCAGCCGCATCACCCTTTCGGCGGAACTGCAGAACGCCGGCGGCCAAACCGGAGATCGTCGTTCAAATCAGCGACAACGGGCCGGGCCTGCCGCAGGAAGCCTTGCGCGTCATCTTCGATCCGTTTGTCGTGCGTGGCAGCGTGCCGTCCGAATACGGCATTCAATCTGATCGCCTGCTTTTTCATCGTCCACCATCACGGCGGCAAAATTGAAGCCAAAAGCCAGCCCGGCCAGGGCACGACATTCATCCTCCGCCTCCCCCTCAAGCCCGAGGCTGCCGCCCCGTCGCCGGACGACACGGATTTTCTTAAAAAGGCGCTCTTAAACGAAAATCTTTGGGAAAAATTGCTTGCCAGCGGGTAATTTTCAGGTTTCAGGCCATAAAATTCACATCATTGCTTCAAGATTCCATTGACCTTTGGGTTTGAATTGTGGAATATAGACCGTCAGAAGTGGCAGCTCGAGTAACACCATCATTTCTTGGAAGTGCGATGAAAACCATTTTGGTTTTGTCTTCTCATCCAGATTTCGCCGAAACCATTCGCGCGAGTCTGAATCCGGAACAATACCGGGTCGTTCATCGCCTCAATGTAGATGAAGCCGAACCGCTGCTCGAGGCATGGCCTGGCAGGCGCATGCATTCTCGACGTGGACTTGATGGGCGTCGAAGGCGTTTGGGCCATCGAACGCCTCCGCCGGCGCGACGCCAAAACCCCCATCATCGCTTACACCGCCGACAACCAATCCGAGTGGGAGGAGGAAGCTTTTTTGCACGGGGTCACCCATGTGCTGACCAAACCCGTTCGCAGCCGGCTTTTGAATTCGTTGCTGGAACGTTTGTGGAATGCGCCGGCCACCCAGCGCCCCGCGCAAACGCCGTCACCCGCGCCGATGCCATCTCGAACGCCGTTTTCGCGCACGCGCGAATCGTCGCCGCCGATCGCGTCCATCAACGCGTCGCAAACGCTCGATGTGCTGAGCGATTTCTCGTCCATCCTCACCCATTCGCTGGACGCCGAGGCGATGTTGAAACAATTCCTGCTGTTCCTCCGCGAAATCCTCAGCGTCAACCGCGCCGCCATTTTCCTGAACCGTCCCTCCGCCGCTCACGGAAACATCCTTCGCCGGAAGACCGCCGCCGGTTGCGCGCCGTCGCCGCCATCGGCCTTTCGCCGGGTTTGCTCGAACATTTTGAACTGTCGCTCGATTCCGGCATCGGCGGCCAGCTTTCCAGGCTCGGCCGGATTCTCCGCCGCGACAGCGACGAGGCGCGCGCCGACGTCGAGACGCAAAAGGAATTTGAACTGCTCGGCGCGCAGGTCGCCGTGCCCATTCCCGACCGCGGGACGCATTGCCGGCGTGGCCGTTTTCGACGGGCGCATCACCGGCGAACCGCTGGTCAACGTCGAACTGGAACTCATTTTCCACCTGCTGGAACAGGTCGGCCTCGCCCTCCGCAACATCTGGCTGCATGACCAGCTGGCCGGCAACCACGAGATGATGACCGACGTGCTGCGCGAACTCAGCAGCGCCTGCATCGTCGTCGGGCGCGACCTGAAGGTGCTCCACGCCAACAAGGCCGCGCGCCGCCATTTCGGCCAGAAAAACAAACGCACCGGCGAACTCGAATTCAGCGACCTGCCGCAGGTGCTCGGCGCGAAAATCTATCAGGTCTTGAAAACCGGCGCGGCCATCGGGCCCGTTATCGTTACGAGCCGGAAAATTCGCCGGGCACGGTTTACAGCGTCAGTGTCGTGCCGTTCCAGCAGGGCAATTCCACCGTGCCCGTTTCCGCGTTGCTGACGGCCGATGATCTCACCCAGAGCGAACAATTGCGCCGGCTGGAAGTCGAGGCCGCCAATCTGCGCCTCATCAAATCCATGGCCGACCGGCTCGCGCACGAAATCGGCAACGCGATGGTGCCGCTGTCCACGCACCAGCAGTTGCTCGCGGAAAAATACAAGGACCGGGAATTCCGCGAATCCCTCGACCAGGCGCTCGCCGACGGCGTCAAGCGCGTCACGCGGCTGATCAATCAAATGCGTTTTCTCGCGCGCGAAGGGCACATTCGAATCAGGAGACTTCACCGTCGGGAAATTGATTGAGGAGGCCTACCAGGAAGCGCGCAAACATCAGCCCGCCGATGCCGCGCAGTTGCAATTTGAAAACGGCGGCCAACCCGTGGTCATTCACCGGCGACCGCGCCGCGCTCAAACACGCGCTGGCTGAAATCATGCTCAACGCGCTTCAGGCGAATCCGAAGGAGCCGAAAATCGGCGTCACGTTGCACACCGATTCCAACGGCGCGGGAAACGGGCAGGACCTGCAAATCGAAGTTCAGGACAACGGCTCCGGCTTTCACCGCCGAGGCCGCGCAGAAGGCGCCCGCGCCGTTTTTCACCACGCGCAACGTCGGTTTGGGTCTGGGATTGACCGTCAGCCGGAAAATCATCGAGACGCACCACGGCAAGCTGGAAATTGTCCCGCCGCACGCCGGCCATCCGGGGTCGTCCGGGTTTCACTGCCGGTGGGCTCCGGCATTTCCACCGCGGCGTAAGCGTCGAACTAAGCGCCGTTGTCGCCGATGGCTTCGACCGGGCAGCCCTCCTTGGCTTCCTTGCAACGCGTTTCTTCGTCCGGCGATGCCGGTTGTTTGAAGACGAACGAGTATCCGCCGTCGTCGTTGCGTTTGAAATTGTCCGGCGCCGTCTCGCGGCACAGGTCGCAGTCAATGCACTGGTTGTCCACGTAGTATTTGCCCGGGACATTTTCGGGATAGCGATTTGCAGCGTCAGCCATAAAATTAGTCTTGAATTTGCCCGCAATATGGCGGCCATGCTGGACGATGGCAAGTCCATTTCAGTTTTTTCATCTCGATGGGCGCATCTCAATTTTTGTGCAGGCGTTCTGTTCCGAAGGAACAATCGAAAATAGCCCGGCGTTTGAACGCCTTGTCATTACCCACATTTTTTTGGAGTTGTTTGAAGTTTTCCAAGCCTTCACTCATCCACATCAATCTCTGCCACCCACGCCAGATAGTTTGCCAGCCCGGCATACCGTCACTTTTGCGCCCGATAAACCCTCCCAGTCGTGCCACCGCCACCCAAAAGGTGCCTTGGGTCCAGCCCGCCTTTGGCTTGCCAAATCCCCAGTTCCTCCGCCGCATTATGCAACGGGTAATCCAGCA
>CAWFZJ010000042.1:0-3290 GCA_963820205.1 uncultured Verrucomicrobiae bacterium | reverse complement strand
CACGTCAGCATGGCGTTGTGGCGCCGGCCTGGTTTTGAACCGGGCGATGACATAGGGCCACTCGGTTTCCGGACAATCGCCCTGCTTGCCCACGCTCTTGATGCCATCACGAATTTGCGCGCCGCTGTCGGAATCAATCGTGTGTTCGATGGCGCGCTCATTGTAATAAATGAACAGGCGCGACGGCGTGAAGTCTGGCCAGCTTCTGTTTCATCCGGTCGAACTCGATGGCCGCCGCAATGGCATTGGCGGTGCAACTGCCGAGCTGGCCCTGGTCATAAACCGGCGGGCATTGCGGGCGAAGGTCAACTTTGGCCGGCAATGACGCCCGCCAGTTCCACCGGCGCGGCGTAAAAATGGTCGCGCTGATCCGGCAAATCCGGCAGCCAGCCGTAACGAGCAATCTTGTAGCCCATAAGTTTTATTGCCGCTCTTAAATCAAACGCTGTCTTTGAATTATTGAAGTTGACCGGACTTGTCCACAACAAAAGCGGAGCCCGGCTAAACCGCGCGACCTCGGGCACTGCGATGGGAACGCCGCATCCCTGCGGCGGCGGGCGCGCGTGATTAAATGTCCTGCCGGATGAATCCGGCGTTCCTTCCGAAACGATGCAACCGGCTTGTCGTAAGGATCAGGCATGCGCGGCCCCGGATCGGGCACCTAAAATCTTTACAGTTTGGGCGCAAATTCGCAGAGTATGCGTGTGATTGAAAGCAGTTCCAGGGTTCAACCGGCACAGTCGTCTTCGGCAACCCGTCTGCCAGCGGATTTTGCCCGGGATTTGCAAACCGCCATTCTGCGGGCGCAGGAAAATCTGCTCCGTTTGCAGCAACCGGAAGGCTACTGGGTCGGCGAATTGATGGTGGATTCCACGATCGTCTCGGACACGATTGCCTATCACCATTGGAACGGCAAGGTGGACAAGGAATGGCAGCGCAAGGCCGTCAACCACATCTTCTCCATGCAATTGTCCGACGGCGGCTGGAACATTTATTACGGCGGCCCGTCGGAAGTGAACGCCACCATCAAGGCCTACCTCGCGCTCAAACTCGCCGGCGTGCCCGTCACCGACCCGCGCATGCTGAAGGCGCGCGAAATGGCGCTCAACCTGGGCGGCGTGCCGCGCATGAACACGTTTTCCAAATTGTACCTCGCGCTGCTCGGACTGTTTCCCTGGGAATACGTCCCGACCATCCCCTGTGAAGTGATGCCCCTCGGCAAATGGTTTCACGTGTATTTCTGGGAGATGAGCAACTGGTCGCGCGCCATGCTCGTGCCGCTGGCCATCATCAACCATTTCAAGCCCATCCGACCGGTCAAGGTGGATTTGGATGAGCTTTATCCCGAAGGCATTCACGAACGCGACCTCGCGCTCGCACCCGACCCGGAGACGATTTCGTGGCGCAATTTTTTCCTGTGGCTGGATCGCCTGCACAAACTGGCCGAATGGTTCGCCGAACACAAAATCCATCCCTTCCGCAAACACGCGCTGAAAATCGCCGAGCAATGGATGCTCGAACGCTTTGAAGGCTCGGACGGTCTCGCGGCCATTTTCCCGGCGATGCTCAATTCGCTCATTGCGCTCAAGGCGCTCGGTTATCCGGACGACCATCCGCAGGTCGTTCGCGCCGCGCACGAATTGAAAAAATTGGAGCACGAAACCGCCGACACCGTGCGCATCGAGCCGTGCTTCTCGCCGGTCTGGGACACGGCCATCGTCGCCATCTGCCTGCATGAATCCGGCATCCCGGAAAACCATCCGGCGCTGAAACGCGCCGCCGAATGGCTGATGGCACGCGAAATTCGCATTCGCGGCGACTGGATCCACAAAAATCCGGCCGACGTCGAACCGAGCGGCTGGGTTTTCGAATACAACAACCAATGGAACCCCGACGTGGACGACACGGCGATGGTGCTGCTCGCGTTGCGGAAAATCCCGACGGACAACCCGAAGAAACGCGACGAATGTTTCCAGCGCGGCTTGAAGTGGATGATGACCTTCCAGTGCCGGGACGGCGGCTGGGCGTCGTTCGACAAGGATTGCACGAAAAACATCCTGGAAAAGGTTCCGTTTGCCGACCACAACGCCATGCTCGACCCCGAATGCGCCGACATCACCGCGCGCATTCTGGAATTGCTCGGCTACGAAGGCTGGAGCACGGACCATCCCCAGATTCGCGACGCGCTGGATTACCTCCGCGAGCAGCAGGAAGAGGACGGTTCCTGGTATGGCCGCTGGGGCGTGAATTACATTTACGGCACCTGGCAGGTGCTGCGCGGGTTGCGGGCGATGAACATTGACATGAACCAGCCGTGGCTGCTCAAGGCGCGCGACTGGCTGGAAAGCGTCCAGCACAAGGACGGCGGCTGGGGCGAGCGTTGCAACACCTACGACGATCCCGGTTTTCAAGGGCTGCGGACCCAGCACCGCGTCGCAAACCGCCTGGGCCGTCATGGGTTTGTGCGCGTTCGACGACCCGGACAATCCCGCGCTCAAACGCGGCATCGAGTATTTGATCCGCACGCAAAATCCCGATGGCTCCTGGACCGAGCCGGAAACCACCGGCACCGGTTTCCCCAAGGTGTTCTATTTGAAATACGACATCTATCGCAACGCCTGGCCGCTGCTCGCGTTCGCCACCTATCGCAAAATCCGCGAACGCGCCGACGCCCGGTGCAACAACGAAATCAACGGCCAGCCGCATCCCGGAATGGACGTTTCACCCAACGCCATGAAGGACGCCGGCCATGCTTAGGGAAAGATTTTTGACCGCTGACCTGCCGCGCCAACCTGTCTCGCCGAAATCAGATGAAGGCGGAAGCGTAGCGACGGCGGGTGAACGCTGATAACGTAGGACAGCGCTTCCAGCCTGTCTCTGATCCAGATTGGAGCGCCGATTTCCAAATCGGCCCGGCCCGGCGGACCCAAATTCATTTTCAACGCAGAGGGTCGCAAAGATTTTTGACCGCTGATAAACGCTGATGGACGCTAATAACGTAGGACAGTGCTTCCAGCCTGTCTCATTTCAGCAACCTATTCAGCACCTTCTGCCACTCGTCGCCAAACACCAACTCAAACACAATTTTACGTTCTGGAAATTCCAAGCCCAGCTCCGTCCAGCTTTTTTGTTCTGCCAGCTTGTTGCAAAGTTTGAAGACCTGCTTTTTGTAATCCGTGTCATCGTTTTTCAGATGGATGCCTTTGGATTCAACGACGAATACTTTGTCGAAGTCGGTTTTATCGGCGGGGCTGGTGCGCGAAACAATGAAGTCTGGATAAATCCCATTC
>CAWFZJ010000041.1:0-238746 GCA_963820205.1 uncultured Verrucomicrobiae bacterium | reverse complement strand
TCTGCTGGCGGTAGGTCACCAGTGTCTGCGCTGCGCCTTGCGCCGTGCTTTGGTCAATGCCCAGACCCATGAACCATGCTGTCATCACGGGTGCGCTGGCGGTGTTGATGTTCAGCAAACCGTAGGTGTAAAGATTGGTGCTGGTGGTGACGTCGTAGTAAATCTTTGCAAAGTCAGCCGAACTCATGCCCTGATTCCGGCAGAACAAACAAAAATTCAATATGCCTGGGAATGGGTTTGCCGGGCCGTTTCGAGGATGAATATGGTTGGTAATAGAACTGGCGAGGCCACTCGCGTTGCCGACGCCGGCATTCTGGAACAACGTCTGCAATTTGGCTTTGGTCGCCGAGTTCACGTTCGTCAGCGACGAGCCGTCGGAGTGGGTATTCGGCTGGCGGCTGTAAACGGTGACGTATTCAAACAGGCCCGGATCCAGCGTGCCATTGCCGTTCAGGTCCTTTTCGTTGGCGTCGAGCACGCCGTTGCGATTGACGTCCTCGCCGACCAGCAGGTCAATGGTCGCGCCATACACCAGCCGCAATTCATCCACCGTTTCAAACGGGGAGTTTTTGTCGGTGTACCCCAGCGACGCGTAATCCAGCGCATAATCGCCGATGCCATTGGTGTTGCGCCAATCCCCAATCGCACCGGCAAAATCAAGCGTCATGTTGGGCAGATAGGAAAGCGCGTTGGTGCTGGTGTGATTTAAATTCAATTTGGAGGCTTCGTCCACCAGACCGAAATACGGCTCGGTGGCAGGCGTGCCGGACGGGTCGCGGCCAATGAGCCAGAAATGCGCGTCGCCCACCGGCACGGCCGCGCAGGAAAACTGGGTGTTGTTGGGCACCGCGCCGTTCGTGGCAAAATTCGAGAGCATGTAACCGACGTAGCGTGCCGCGCCTTCGATGGCCTGTTCCGCCGCGATGCCCGTGGCGCGGTTGTCCGAGGCGCGGAGTTCAAAGGTCATGGAATTCGCGAAATAAAGCGCGATGGCGGTCAACCCGATGGAAATCCAAAGCACGAGAATGAGCACTGAACCACGTTGAAAATGGGAACATCGAACGCCGAACGCTGAACGCCGAACATCGAATGAACCGAAACGCAACCCGGTATTCGGCGCTCGATGTTCGATGTTCGATGTTCGATGTTCCTGTTTAATTTTCATTTCAGGTGTTCGTGCGCGATTGCGAATCTATCGGCACCAGGATTTGAATCGGCTGCGGGCGCGTGTTGTCCGTGTTGTTTCCCGCCATCTGGATGAGGACCCGGATGGCGACCGGCAGGTTGGTGTTGGCCGTGGTGGTGTCGGTGGTGTCCCAGGCATCAAACCATTGCGTGCCATCAAAACATGAAAACTTGATGCTTTCGACGCCGCTCAACAGCGGCTGGTCCTGGATGTCCATGGTGGTCGCGCTCAACAGATTGCGCGTGATGCTGCGGACCAGGTCCTTGCCGGTGGCGTTGCGGGTGGCGGGGTCTTTCAATTCGTAGGTGATCCGCTGGATGTCGCTCCACGGTTCGTTGTCATGCAACGCGCCGGTGGCGGTGAATATTTCGACGGCCACGGGCTGGCTGAAGCCGAGGCTGGTCACATTGCCGGCCTTGAAATCGCCGGTCAAAACGCCGTTGGGTTCCGGCGGCACAGCGCATTGGAGGTCGCGGCGCAGGATGGTGAGCGCCTGGGTCAGGGGCGCGGCGTCATCCACTGCGGCCTGGGTGACTTCGCGCAGGTGCAGGGCGCTGAACAGCACGGCGTTGATGGCCACCAGCACAATGGCGGACACACCCACCGCCAGGATCATCTCGATGAGAGTGAAACCATTGATGATTGACGATTGACGATTGACGTGCCGGCGCGAAGCGCGCACAACACACAACGAGCCGCGCTCCGATTCAATCGGCAATTGGTTTGTGCGTTTGATGTTCATCGTTGTAAATTCGCCGTCGTCGTGGTCAGCGTTTGCGAATTGGCCAGGGTGCTCAGTTTCACGGAATAATCACGGCCTTGCGCGGAATACTTCACCTCGGCGGTGAGCAGTTCCATGTCGTCCACCGGCCAGGTCTGGCTGGTCAACGTCCAGTGGAATTCCTGCGAGCCTTCGGTGACGGTTCCATTTTGCGTGCCGCTGTTCCAGTTGGTCGTCACGAGGCTTTCGTTTAAAATCCGGTCCGCCACGCGAATCGCGGCGCCTTTGCGGACGGCGACCACGCCGGCGAGGCTGGCCAGATGCAGCGCCTCTACAGCCGCCGGGATCACGATGGCCAGGAACAGCAGCGCCGCCAGCACCTCGGCAAGTGTAAACGCGCCGCAACTTGTTCTCGTGGCAGCCGGCGTGAGCCGGCTCATTCTGGCAAATGAATTCAGAGCGGACTTACGTCCGCTGCCACAATCTGGAAAATTCTTATCTGTCGGTGTCCCGAATTTCATAACCCAAGTGGTTGCTGGCTTCGATCAGCCAGAGCGCATTGCCTTTGGCGTCGGCTAGGCGCAACGTTTGCGGACTGTTTTCATCAATGGTGCCGTCCGCCAGAAAGCGGATGGCCGGCAGGTTCTGGAACATCGTCAGGGCGGTGGCCCCGGCATTCAGGACCGCAATCTGCACATTTTCATCAACCGTCAGGTTTTCCGCTTTCGGGTCGCCGCTCTTCGAAGTCGTCTCGGCGTTAAGCCCGTAGGCGCCCTGTTTTTCGTCCACCCAAAGCATCATCGGCAGGCCTTCCGAGACCGCGCGGCTCTGGCCGGCGTGCATCAGCGCGAACAGCCGGCGCGCCTCGGAATCCACCGCGCGGGCGCGGATGAAGTTCGACATCGCCGGCGCCACCATCGAGGTGATGATCACCAGCAGCGCCAGGACGAGAAGCAGTTCGACGAGGGTGAAAGCGGACACGTGAATCGTGAAACGTGAAACGTGACAAGAATTCGCCACGCGCACGCTAGATTTCGGCGCTCGACTCTCGACCCTCGACTCTCGACCTAACAATTTCATTTATTTGGTTGTCCAGTTGCCAATGTCATCCTCCGATCCTTCCTTGCCGTCCGGCCCGACGGAGAGCAGGTCATAGGAATTCTGGTTGTGTTTGCCGGGGTAGTAATAAAGGTAGTTGTTGCCCCACGGGTCCTGCGGGAATTTTTCCAGATACGGTCCGTGCCAGTTTTTGGCGTTGTTGGGCTGCTGGAGCAGGTCCTGCAGGCTCTTGGGATAATAACCATTGTCCACCTCGAACGCGTCGAGCGCCGTCTTGATGGACGAAAGGTCGGCATGCACGGCCGTCACCCGCGCCTGTTCGCTGCGGCCCACCATTTTGGGGATCACCAGCGCCGCCAGGATGCCGATGATGGTGATGACCAGCAGCATTTCGACGAGGGTGAATCCATTTTCGATTTTCGATTTTCGATTTTCGATTGAGGAATTCCGGCACATGCGGTTGTTTCGGAAATCAATCGGCAATCGGCAATCGGCAATCGGCAATTTGTTTTTAATGGCAGTTTGAATTTTCATGTTTGGTTAGTGGTTAAATTTCATTTGATGTAATCCTGCAACGAGAACACCGGCAGCAACATGCCGATGAAAATGATGCCGATGAACCCGGCGATGAGAAACAGCATCAGCGGTTCGGCAAAGGCCACCGCCGTTTTCAAGTGCCGGTCCAGGTCCGACTCGGTCACGGTCGCAATGCGGACGAGTTCCGCGTCGAGCTTGCCGCTTTCCTCGGCCACGGAAACCATTTCCAGGACGGAACCGGGGAAGAGTTCATTGCAATCCGCCAGACTCTGGCCGAGCCGCCCGCCCTGCTGGACGCGTTCGATGGATTGCGAGACGGCATCCACGAGAATCTGGTTGCCGATGGATTTGCGGGCGACATTCAGTCCCTGCACGAGCGGCACGCCCGCGCCGAGCAAAGTGCCCAGCATCCGGCAGAACCGCGCCATGGCGAATTGCGCGGTCAGCGGGCCGACGACGGGCGATTGCAAAACCAGGTTCTCCCAGATCCGGCGTCCCTTTTCGGAGGCGAACCAGGCGCGCACGGCGAAGCCGGCGACCACCAGGCCCGTTGCGACAAAAAATCCATAGGAACGAACGGCGTGACTGACGCCGATGATGAGTTGCGTGATCAAGGGCAGGGCGCCATGCACGCTGCTGAAGACCTTTTGGAATTTCGGAATGAAAAACACCAGCAACACCGTGAGCACGACCAGCGCCAGCACCAGCAGGATGCACGGATAAACCATCGCGGTCGTCACCTTCGATTTCAAATCCTTTTCCCGCGCCTGGAAATCGGCGATTTGCGCCAGCACCACGTCGAGGAATCCGCCCGCCTCGCCGGCTTCCACCATCGCGGTATAAACGCGCGGAAAGGTCTCCGGCGATTTCGCCATCGCGTCAGCCAGCGACATGCCATCAATGACCAGGTCGTGGACTTCCTTCCATTTGGCCTGGGCGGCGGGCGAGGAGGCTTCCTTGAAAAGAATGACCAGCGCGCGGCTCAGGGGCACGCCCGCCGCGAGCAGGCTGGAGAGCAGGCGCGTGAAATTTTCCAGGTCCTTCGCGGAAACTTTTTTCGACTCGAACTTGAAGGAAAGGTTTCCGAATGCCGTCGGCAACGGGGAGCCATTTTTCGCCACTGTCGTCGCGGCCTTTTCGGCCAGACTGACCGGGCGCAAGCCGAGCGTCTCCACCTGCCGCAACGCGTCGGGCCGGCCCGGGGCGTCCAGCTGGCCCTCGGCCATGGTGCCGTCGCTCTGCAAGGCTCTGTAGGAAAAAGTGGGCATTTGAATTTTGAAATTTATCTCGCCACCGCGATGCTGGCCGGGGTTTGCGCCGCGGCGTCCTGGGTTTCGTTCTTGGTCGTCCGCTCCACCTCCTTGGCGGTGGTCACGCTCAAAACTTCCTCGACGGTAGTGATGCCCTGCCGGACCAGCCGCCAGCCGTCCTCGGCCAGCGTTTTCATGCCGGCGCGCCGGGCGGCGTCGCGAATCTGGTCGCTCGACGCGTTTTTCAAAACCAACTGGCGGATTTCACTGTCGCTGTCCATCCATTCAAAAATCGCATGCCGGCCATGAAACCCGGTGTTGCGGCATTCGCGGCAGCCGATGGATTTGTAAATGGTGACCGAGGCGGGAATGCCCAGCCGCGCCTTGAACGCCTGGGCGGTCGGCGAATCGTCAACCTGTTTGCAATGCGTGCACAGCACGCGCACGAGACGTTGCGCGAGCACGGCTTCGAGCGACGACGCCACGAGATACGGTTCGACGCCCATGTCCACGAGGCGGGTGACGGCGCCCGGAGCGTCGTTGGTGTGCAGGGTGGAGAAAACCAGATGGCCGGTGAGCGAGGCCTGCACGGCAATCTGCGCCGTCTCCTGGTCGCGAATTTCGCCGATGAGAATCACGTCCGGGTCGTGGCGCAGAATCGAGCGCAGTCCGCGCGCGAAGGTAAGGCCGGACTTTTCGTTGACCTGAATCTGGTTCACGCCCTTGAGCTGGTATTCCACCGGATCTTCCACAGTGATGATTTTGCGGACGGAATCATTGATTTCGTTCAGGGCGGTGTAAAGCGTCGAGGTTTTGCCGCTGCCGGTGGGGCCGGTGACGAGGATGATGCCGTGCGGCAGTTGAAGGACGCGCCGGAAACAATCCAGTTCGCGCCGGTCCATGTCCAGTTCGCCCATGCCGCGCAGCGTGGCGTTTTGCCGGAGCAAACGCATGACCACGGCTTCGCCGTGCAGCATCGGAATCACCGAGACACGAATGTCCACCTCGGCGTCGTCGAGACGGATGCGGATGCGGCCGTCCTGCGGCAGGCGTTTTTCCGCGATGTTGAGGTGGCTCAAAATTTTGACGCGCGACACGATGGCCGGCTGGAAACGCTTGAGTTGCGCGGGCACCGAAACGTCCTGCAACACGCCGTCAATGCGGTAGCGAATTCGGAACTCGTCCTCGAACGGTTCGAGATGAATGTCCGACGCGCGAAGCTCGATGGCATCCTTCAAAACCTGGTTGACGAAGCGGATGATCGAGGCTTCGTCCTCCTCGGCCTCGTCGAGATTGGTGTCCTCGGCATTTTCGTCAACGACCTGAAATCCCTTTTCCTCGTCGAGCGTGCCGATCGTGTCCGCGCCGACGCCGAGGCGTTTTTTGATTTCGCGCTGGATGGCTTCGCTGGAGGCAAGGACGGGCTTGAGGTTCAAGCCGGTCATGGTTTTCAGCGCGTCGAGGCCCTGGGTGGCAAAGAGGCGGCTGGTGGCGACCTCGACGGTGCCGTTGAGGCGCTTGAGCGGCAGGAGTTCCTCCTTCAACAGAATGCGGGCGGGAAAAAGAGAAAGAAGCTGACGGTCCGGGTCCACATCGTCCAGCGTCGTGTAGGCGAGGCCGTATTCCTGGGCCAGCCAGCGCAGAATGTCTTCCTCGGTTTGGGCGGAAGACTTTGTGTGCGCGAGGGACTCCGCATCCGTGGCAGACAGTTGCCGGCCCGCGACCATGCGGTCCAGCAACGGTTTCAACGAGGCGGCCTGGACGGGAGTTTCGTTCATAGAATTGACGTCAGCTTCATCCTGGATTTGTCAATCCACCAGCCCAAGCAAAGTGGCCTGGGCTTCCTGTTTGATGGTGAGCACCTTGCGAAGGTTTTCCTGCGCCTGCACCAGCTTGGCTTGTTTGTCTTTTTGCGAAGCCTTGTATTTTGCGAGCGCCGCCTTTATTTGCGCGGTGGGCGCATTGTCATCAATGACTTTTTGCAAGGCTTCGGCTTCCGGACTGGGAGTGCCGCCAAAGCCGCCACGGCGGCTGCCATCGTTGGCGTTGGCGTTGTTGCCACCGCGATTGCTGCGGCCAAACAGCCGGCCCATGCCGCCGCCAAAACCGACGTCGCGTCGCGCGTCCATCACCTTTTGCACCATCGGCTGGATCGCATTCCACTCGGTGTCGTTGGTAAAGCCGAGTTGTTCCTTGATGTTGTTTATAAAGAACTGCTGCCTCTGTGCCGCGTCCATGTTGCGAAAGCCGCCACCGCCGCCGCCACCGCCGTTGTCGTTTTGCGCGGAAACATTGCCGGCACGCAGGAACAGGGCGGCGGCGATCCCGCAAGCTGCCAGAATTTGATTCATTTTCATCGAACGTTCTCCTCTTGTGGTTGGATTAATTTTTGGTCGTTGTGTTTCACCATCGGCGGACACCTGCCGGTGGCCTGGTGATGGCGGATTCACTTGATGCAAGGAACGTACCAACGCGAGAAAACGGGGTATTCCGAACAAACAGAGGAACGGGCTGCGCAATTGCTGCCCGATTGATTCCTGCGCCGCGCAAATTTTGCGCGCTTGAACCCAATCGGAGAAGAAGCCGGCGGATGATTGGTTACAACTTCACTTCATCAGCCCGGACTTGCCTGGCGTCAGTGCCAGAACGACCCCGGCGCTTCTGTTTTTGCTGGAAATCAAATCAATGGTTTTGACTTCGAGGAAGGGCTTCGGATTTTCAATCGCCGTCAGGCAGAAGAGCAACGGCCGCTTTCCGTCCGGCGTGAACGACCCGCCCACCCAGGCCGCTCTGGAATTGGCGCCGGTGGGATGCGCGTTTTTTATGCTGCCCGGGGTGTTAAAGTCGAGGACGTCAACGCCGTAGCGGATGGTGTTGGTCACCGAGTCATCGTCCTGATAGCGGAACACCAGATCGTAAACCGGGGTGTTGTTGGGCGACCCGTAAAAGGTGCAATGATAAACGTAGAGGGTTTCAAATTTCTGGTTCACGGCGATGCCGAGCACCTGTTCTGGAAAAACGCCTCCCGAACTTGCGTTGCCCTCCCCCCAAAGAATCATCATCCCGCCTATCTCGAGCGGCACATGGTGGAACACTTGAAATCCGAAGGGCACAGTCTTCCAGATGCGTGACCCCTGAAAATCGGAGGCTGATCCAATGTAATTGCCGGTGAGGTCCAGCGGCGCGGCCATGTGGTTGGCGATGGCGCGTCTTCCGCCGGCCCGCGCGAGCTGGTTTGCGATTTTATGCCGGAAGACAATCGCCGTGGTTGCGGCCAGCGCCAGCAACACCACGACGCCAAACACGCCCGCCTTTTTTGTGTTTATCCAAGCCATGGGTTTCAATGCCGACTTTACGCGGAGGTTCTTTGTCTGCAAGTCAAATAAATGGTTTCCGTGGACTTACAAGGTTTAGATGGTGGCGGCGGTCGGAACCACGTTCCAAACATTCAACCGGATTTACTGAGCGCGGATTGAAACATGCGCGGGCCAAGCCCGGTCTCGCAAAAATTGGCGCGGGCGGCTAAACTCCATCAACGATTATTGCATGAACCAGTTTGAGCAAAAACTTGCCGGCCACGGGCTGGCCTTGCGCCGCGCCCGGCTGCAAACGCTCCAGATCAACGTGGGCCGCCAGTGCAATCAGACCTGCCGGCATTGTCACGTGGACGCCGGACCATGGCGCACGGAAATGATGTCCGCGCCGGTGGCGCGGCGGGTCGGCGAATGGATTCGACAGCATCGGCCTGAGACGGTTGACCTCACCGGCGGCGCGCCGGAGTTGAGCGAACACTTCCGCTACTTCGTCGAGACGGCCCGCAATTGCGGCTGCCAGGTCATGGACCGCAACAACCTCACCATCATCGAAACCGACTCCCATCGCTGGCTGCCGGAATATCTCGCGACGCACGAGGTGGAGGTCGTCGCTTCACTTCCCTGCTATTCCGCGGACAACGTGAACGCGCAGCGCGGCGACGGCGTTTTTGAAAAAAGCATTTCCGCGCTCCGGAAACTCAACACCGCCGGCTTTGGCACGCGATTGCCGCTGAATCTGGTCCATAATCCACTGGGGCCGAAATTGCCCGGACCGCAGGCGGAACTGGAAGCCGATTACCGGGAAGTGCTGGCGCGTGAGTTTGGCATTGTGTTTACCAAACTGTTCACGATCACCAACCAGCCCATCGCGCGATTCGCGGAGCATCTGCGCCGAAGCGGCCAGTGGGATGCCTACCTCGAACTGCTGGCCAACAGTTTCAATCCCGCAACCGTGGCGGGACTGATGTGCCGCACCACGTTGAGCGTCGGCTGGCAGGGCGAAATTTACGACTGCGACTTCAACCAGATGCTCGGAATGCAACTGCGCAATGGCCAGCCGCTGCATCTCTGGGACGTGACGCCGCAGTTGCTGGACGATTACGAAATCCGGACGGGCGGGCATTGTCTGGCCTGCACCGCCGGTTGCGGGAGCAGTTGCACCGGCGCGCTCGCGTGACCGTTGCGGCTTCGGATGAAACGGCAGGCAGCATCCTCATTTGCCGCGGAGCGCGGATTGTCCTCAATCCGCAGCGGGTGAATTTGTCACAAGTGCTGCGAGTTGAGACAACTCGCGCTCCGGTGGTCAGTTTGAAATTTAAATCGGGACATCACCAACCACCGGCTCGCCTGGCGGCGCAAGCGGGCGTATGTTTACCAAAACACATGGGCAGCCGGCGCAGACTGATTTTGTTCGCGCGTTTTCCCGAACCGGGACGCGTAAAGACGCGGCTCATTCCGGCGCTGGGCGCGGAAGGCGCGGCGGCGTTGCATCGCCGGCTCGTCTTGCGCACGCTCCGTACCGCCCTCGCTGGCAGTCGCGCGGCGGAGGCGGAACTCGAAATTCGCTTCACCGGCGGCGATGAGAACGCGATGCATCACTGGCTCGGCGATGAGGTGATTTGCCGCGCGCAATGCGATGGCGATCTTGGCCGGCGAATGGCGGGGGCATTTGAAGACAGTTTCCGGGAAGGCGCGCGCGCCACCGTCGTCATCGGCAGCGATTGTCCGGATCTGACGGCGGACCTGCTGGTCGCCGCGTTCGACAAACTTTCCCGGGCGCCCGTTGTGTTCGGCCCGGCCCGGGATGGCGGTTATTATCTGGTCGGCCTGACCCAGCCGGTGCCGCAACTTTTTCGCGACGTTCATTGGAGTACGGAGACGGTGCTGACGGAATCCATTTGTATTTCGAGGCAGGCGGGGATCGAACCCATTTTGCTGGCTCCGTTGAGCGACCTCGATGTGCCGGGGGATTTGTATCGCGTGGAAACACATCACTGACGCCGAGGATTCCGACGTTAGCCGCATCAGCGTCATCCTCCCGGCGTTGAACGAGGCGCAGTACATCACCGCGACCCTGCAATCGGCGCAGCGGGGCCGGCCGCAAGAAATTCTGGTGGTGGACGGCGGCAGCACGGATGACACCGTGACGCTGGCTCGGGCCGCGGGCGCGCGGGTGATTCATTCCCGGCCCGGCCGCGCGCGGCAGATGAACGCGGGCGCGGCACAGGCCGCTGGCAATGCCCTGGTTTTTCTTCACGCGGACACGCTGCTGCCAGCCGATTACCCGGAAGTGGTGGCCGGAACCTTGCGCGACCCGGCGGTGGCGGCCGGGGCGTTTCAATTTCGGATGGGCGAAAAACTGGCCGGTCAATGGTTCATCGAATGGACGGCGAACCTGCGTTCGCGATGGCGGCAATCGCCTTATGGAGACCAATCGCTGTTCCTGCGAAGAGCATTGTTCGAGGAAATTGGCGGATTCGCCGGCCTGCCGATCATGGAGGACTGCGAAATTGTGCGGCGGCTGCGGAAGCATGGCCGCGTGGTCACGGCTGATGCCGCCGCCATCACTTCAGGCCGGCGCTGGCGCAGGCTGGGACTGTTCCGGACGACCCTCATCAACAAGCTCGTCATTCTGGGTTATCTCTGCGGCGTGTCACCGGACCGGCTGGCGGCATTCTATCGTGGACAGGAAAACCGAATCCAATAATAACGATGGCGCACCATGTCAGGGATCAGAACTGACCTCTGCCTTCCGCCTCTGCGAACGGTGGGTTACGGCTGCCACACGGCGCGCCAGAATTGCTGCGCGACGACGGACGAAATCGAATTGGTAATATTCAAAACAGTTCCGGCCAGCCAGTTCGTCGAGACCGGAGTCCACGTGAACAAATCCGGCGAATTCTGGATGATGTAGGGCGCGCCCGGCTGGCCCTGGAGCTGCAGGACAAATTGTCCCGGTTGCGGCAGGCGTGCGGACAGTTGCGCCGGACCGGGCGCAAAGGTGAACAGCGTCAAGGAATACGGCGGGAAGGAATTGGTAAACACGGCGCTCACGGAAAGGGAATTGGTGGCGATGTCTTGCGCCCCCGGAACGATGGAATTGATGCGGGTGGCCTCATCCTGTTGGATGCCGAAAGAACGAACGGTGGCCGTTGGCGCGGGCGCGAAATTGGACAGGGAGATTTGCGCGTTGAAATTGGCGGCCGGGTCCTTGTTGATGACCAGCAAGGCAAGCGCACCGTTGGTTTTGCGGGCGGCATAAGCGGAGAGCAGCAGATAGTCGCTGGTGGCGCCCAGCACGGTATCCCCCGGACGAACAAAGTATTGCAGCAATTTCTCGGCGTAAAAGTCGGGGTAACGCGCGTTGGAGCCGCTCAAAAGTCCGTAATCGCCATTGGTTCGCCAGCCATAAAGCGTCGGATCGAAATCTCCCTGAGTGTCTGCGCCGTTTCTCAGGTCCCACCAGAGATAGGCGTTGAATTCGGTCTTCATGAGCTGGCTGGCGCTGTCGGCGAGGTAGAGAGCGTTGACGATGCTGGTGGACTGCCGGCCCATGGCGCCCGCGTCGCTGTTGTTTTCGGTGCAGACCAGTTCGGTGTTGGTGCCGGCCGGGCCGAGGTAATCGGTGATTTGCTGGCGCAGGTCGGCGGCGTCGCCCGCCCAATTGACCGCAACCTGGAGCAACAACGGATCGCTGTCGGGAGAGTTCGGCTCCCAACTGGTGGAGGTGTATTGGGGGTAAAAATGATAAATGGCAAAATCCGGTGTGACTCCAAGATTGTTCAACGTGTTCAGCATCACCGGCGTCCAGCCATAATGAGCCTGTCCGGTGCGGGGATTGACGGCGAAATGCGCGGCGTTGTTGGAATAACTGTCCTCGCCTGGCACGATGACCACGCCGATTTTGATGGTCGGATCGGCGGCTTTCATCATCTGCAGGTAACCGGCGGTGCGAACGGCGTAGGTGTAAGGGTCATGCGCCGGCTGGTTGGTGTCGTTTTCCCAAGTGCTGCCGTAACATTCGTTGCCGATCTCCCAGTACTTGAAGCCGCAGTGGTTGGTGAGGTTCGCCATTTTCACCCAGGCGGCGGCCTCATTGCTTGAGCCGGAGCCATAATTGACCGTGATGAAAACCTGTTCACCCAGGTTGGTGGCCATGTTCATGAACCGGGAATTTCCTGTGGCGTCATCGGCCCAATGGTACAAGTCAGACGACGAGCCGCCCGGCCAGCGCAATGCCAGGCAACCCATTTCTTTAAGGGCGTTGGTGGTGGCCGGCTCGGCAAACCCGGTGGAATCCCAAGTCGCGGTATTAACCCCGAACCAGCGCGCGTCGGCCGGCCGGAGGGTGTTGACAGCATTGGCATTGAGATGAACGACGCTGGGCGCGGGCGCGGCGTCAAACTGGATGTCATCCACGTAAAACGTGCCGGTTGTGCCGCTGCCGGTCAACTGGATGTTAATCCGGTTGACGTTCGTTCGGTTGGCCACCCCCAGCGTGCTCAACGGAATGGAAAACTGCTTCCAAGTATTCGCCGTGAGCGCGGATGGAAGCGCGTACGTCGGACCACTGCCCGATGATCCATATTGCACATAGACCTGCAGTCGTTGCCCGCCGCTGCTGCCGCCATTGGCCCAGAAGGAGAAACTCCCATAAACCGCAGTGCTGAAATCCGGATGCTCGAACGAAAGCGCCGTCCAAGCCGCCGAGGTCATGCTGATGGAATCGGCGCTCCCCGAATGGGTCGGGGACGTGTTGGCGAGGTTGCGGGTCGCCCAGCTCCAGTCCTGGAAACCGTTGACGAGGTTGTCGGTATAGATCGCCAGCGGGGCTTGGGCACTGGCGCTTAAGGCAATACCAAACGCAAATGCTGCAAATTTACGCATTTGCCACATTATACGTCACGCCTGCAGGAAAGCGAACTCACCCCGCGAACAGCATCACTTTGGCGCTGAAGTCCGGGGCTGTATCCAACCCAAATCCGCGTGAGGAGGAACAGGGTTTAACGGTGTGGGCTGACCCGGTTGGCCGGTTACTGTGCCTGCGGGAATATTCTGATTAAAGTCGTCCATCCATTTGTGCAACTCCGAATGACCATCGGCAAAAGCAATGCCGGATCCGCCATTATGATACCTGGCAGGGACGTCAACGATCTGCATTGCCATGCATATGGCCATCAACGGGTCATTGATCGTATCCGGGTTCTCATCCATGATGACCCAGAGGTCGGCGGGGCTTGGCCTGGTTATTTGCGTGCTTTTACCGTAGGTGCGCCAATTGGGATCCGGCAATTTTGGGTCGTAGTTACCTCCGGTCAACCACCCGCCTCCGGTCGGGCTGCCGGGCGGGCGCCCGTCACCGCTGGCACCCGGATAGCCTGCTGCCGAATACCAGATTGTCCCAACGGCGCTATTCATTGACACGCTGCGGGCTTTGGGTTTGGAGGTGCCCTGGACCACGGACATGTCCGCGGGACATTTATAAATATTGGGATTCGGGTTGTAGAGGGCCATCGAGGAAAGGGTTCTGTCTACCAGTATGGCAGTATTGTAGGCATCAGCAGTTACCCACATGCTGCCGTAAACCCAATTCATTATCGAGCCATCTCGTGGTGCTTTTGTCGTAAAGGGATAATCATTTGGCGCCAGGAGATCGTTGTTATCATCAGCGTACATCTTCCAGCACACCATGGCTTGACGAGAATCACTCAAGCACTGAATGCCATACGCCTTTTGCTTGGCCCTGGACAGTGCCGGCAGAAGCAGAGCCGCCAGAATGGCGATAATGGCGATAACCACCAGCAGCTCAATCAGGGTGAAGCCGCCATTTCGGGAATCGGCTTTTTGAGGTTCGGTTTGAACTTTCACTCTCATCATTGCCTGATTCGTTTGATTTAACATATGCTCTTTTGAAGATATTTCAAAGTAATTTCATTTAAAAAATGGGCGCCGGTTTTAAGCCGGCGCCCATTTGAATTTGCTCATCTTTCAGCGCACGGCATCAATCAGTAATGGACGGTGGGGCTGGTGGCGGCCGTCTTGGTGCCGTCGGTCAGGTCCGTCGCGGTGATTGTTGCCCCGGCCGGATTGTCGTCATAGAAGTAAGCCGAGAAGGTTACGGTTCCGCCCGACAAACTCAGGTCTGCCGGGATATTGGCTAGGAAGAAGTTGTCACTGTCTGAACAGCTGAGGTGGATTGAGTCGGTTCCGCTATTGACCACGTTCCAGTCGGCGTCAACCGAATTGACAATCACGTTGAAGGGATCGTCGCCATCCTCGTTAGCTATCTGGTCAGTGGGTGATCCGGTGTAGCCACTCACAGTGTTCGGCGCGGCAGTCATGCCGGGCAGCAAGATTTGCAGTTTCGTAAAGGTCCGCTTGATGAGGCGGAAGAACGCGGCATTCCCGGCGGGCAATTCGCTGGGGGCAACGAGTTGTTTCTTGACGCCAATCATCCCGATAGGCGTGCTGGCCGGCGATGTCCAAGCGAGACTGCCACCGAGCAGTGTGTCCGACATTTGCAAACCAAAGCCTGAATCGGGAAGGGTCCACTGTAGCCAGAGCCCGTTGGCGTCGGCTGCCGGAAGAATAAAGGTGCCGAGCGGGGCGCTGCCCGGTAAGGCCCACTTGGTTGTATCCAGCACGGTGTCGGTCAGGAAATTTTCGCTGAACGCACCCGGTGTGCCGGTGATGGAGAAGTCGGAGAAGACAAACGCTTGATTCGCCGCATCCTCAGGAGTATTCATCTGCCCACCCAGATAGACATACACTCCGGGGCGACCGGCAGCGGGACTTTCGGCAAACTTGGTGACATTATAGGCCGGGAAGGTGAAGTTGGTTGTCGTGTTATCCGGGGCAATTAATTCGCCGGCGGTATCGGAAGTGAACTTGATTTTCCAAGTGCCCAAAACGCCGCCAGTTACGGGCGAGACGGTGGCCAAAAAGCCGCTTTCAGGATTTCCGGACCCAGGAGCATTGGTGTAAATGCCACCACCGCCGTACATGTCCTGTCCGCTGGTTTCATTTATTTTGTATTGGAAGCTCATGGTTGCATTGTTGACTCCGCCCTGTAGTTTCAGATAGACGACATTGGTCTCATTCCAGTCAAGAGCGTTGTCCATAGCAACGGGATTGGCGCACAACAAGAAAAAGAGCTGACAATTTTGCGAGTTGGGATAACCGGTAATGGTGAAGGAATAGGTCACCGGGTTGCCCGCGGTGGCATGTCCGACCCAGCTCAAGCCGTTGGTTACGAGCGAGCAGACTTCCTGCCGGTCATAGGCGGAATTCGCCGTTGCCAGCCATATGTTCAGACCAGGCTGCGCCTTCGCGGTGGGCGCGGACACCGTGGGCGGAAGCGGCGGAGCGGCATTCCCCTTGAACACGAGATTATCAATCCAGAATCTGGCCGCGACACCATTCTGAATTCCCCATTGCTGATTGATCCATTTATGAAAGACAATGCCGTTGACCGCGCCCAAGTTGGCCTGGGCCGGATTGACGGGAATGCTGACGTGCGTCCAGCCACCCGCGGCCGCGGCCGGTATGTTGGTGCTGGCGATCGAGGGCGCCATCTGATTGTAACTGCCGCAGACATTGACATCAAGACCCGGCAGGCTTCCGTTAAGATAACCTTCTCCCGCCCAACCCTGCATAACGTGTGCGCCAGTGTTTCTGTTTGTCATGGCCTGGCCCCAAGTGGAAAGATCATTGAATTGAGCCAAGGTGATATCCGACGTGTTGTCCCACTTGATGTCGAAATCAACGGACTTATATTGGGTAAGGTCAACGGACTGCGGTTGCCACCAGGGATTACCCCCGGCCAAACAGATATAATCCGAACCTGGGGTATCTGATGAACTGTTGAAATTGACGGTGACCAGGAGAGCGCCGGCGGGATTGCCCTGGGTTCCATCCCAAGCCACCGCTCCCGTTCCCCACTCCACGCCGGTCCCACTGGCGGCACTATCAAAGCTTTGGACCGTGAGATCTTGTGTCTGTGCAAATACGCTGGCTGGTGCGGCCAGCGACAGCGCAGCACAGGCGGCGAGCACTGAATGTTTGAGTTGGATTTTTTTCATATGGATTTTTTGGGTTTGGTGTTTTTGTTTTTTTATTGAGGTGGGTATTTTTTCTGTTTGGGTGGTTGCTAATTCATGGTTGACAAACTCTGACCTTCGCTCTGGCTTCAGGAACTGAGTTCTTCACACTTTGGCGGAGAACTCTTGGGCCAGAACCGGCTGAGAGCATACGACCGTTCCACGAACATAACTGGATTTCTACCATTATTTTATCACACATTTTCCGGCACGCATGTCACCCAAAATGGTGACACCTGCTTTGTCACATTGTCGCCTTAAAAACAAGCAACGCCGAACACCGTCCCACCACCGCTCCAAACGGGCTCCGGATGGCAACTGATATTCAACATGCTTCCAATGGAACAAAAAGTAATCTAGCACATTTGAAAACGGTTGTCTGTCGCATAAATAGATGACAACGGCTGGCGGGCATATATCGCCAGCAAACCCATTATAGCTTATAAGTGGCTTTGAATGAACAACTTGAACAAGAAACGTTTTTTCAGGGGTTAAAGACGCGTTTGGCGGCAGATAGTTATTTTTCTTCTTTGCTCCATCGCTTGTTGAATACCGGTAGTGTCCTACATTTGCATTTCAAACTGACCACCGGAGCGCGAGTTGTCTCAACTCGCAGCACTTCCGATCAATCCAGCCGCTGCGGATTGAGGAAAATCCACGCTCCGTGGCAGATCAGGACAGTACCTGAATACCCGCAAACAGGAAGGCGTTGATGCTGCAAGAATGGCACCGATTGTTTGGCAGCGGTTGGCCGCCAACCTGCCTCCGGTTCAGGGATATGTTGGCCGATCACCTTCGGTTGCAGGTGTCTTTCGTTGTTCCACTGATGGCCTGCGCCCATGTGGCCTTCTACGGTTGGAGCGGCCACCAGATCGAACGTGGCAACCAGGCAATCTGATGAAGGACAGGCATGGCTGGCCATTCCGAACCCGGCGGCTGTGCTTCTGCCTGATTCAACGCCGGGGCGTGAAGTTCCCATACTTTGCCACCGCTTGAGCGCGTGAGCGCACGTGAATCTTCTCATAAATGCGGCGGATGTAAGTGACCACGGTCGCCACCGTGATGCCCAGGTGGTCGGCGATTTCCTTGTAGAGATAACCGCACGCCAGCAATTCCAGCACTTCCTGTTCGCGCGGGGAAAGGTTTGCGGATTCGTCCACCTGGGGAGCGGGATGCAAGAATGACTGCACCACTTTGCGGGCGATGTTGCTGGTCATGGGCGAACCGCCCGAGTAAACGTCTTTCAGGGCCGCGAGCAATTCGGCGCGCGGCGTTTGTTTCAGGAGATAACCGCTCGCGCCGACGGACAAGGCATCATAGATGTGGTCGGTGTCCTCGTAAACGGTCAGCATGACGAATTGGGTGTCCGGCAACTGGGGCTTGAGCTGGCGCACACATTCAATCCCGTTCATGCCCGGCAGATTGATGTCCATCAGCGCCACATTCGGCTTTTCGAGGGGCAGCTTCGCCAGCGCGCTCTCGCCGTTGCCATGCTGGCTCACGTAGTGAAACCCCTGCGCATGCCGGATCCAGTCCGAGAGGACCTCCCGTGCGGGACCATCATCTTCAATGATCGAAACAGCAATGCTCACGCTCTTCACTTTTACATCCGATTTCATAAAAAGGATTGTCGTCTGTTTAGACGACGCCATTGCGGATTAGCGTTGATTGAGTTCAATATAACGCACTTTGACCCGCGGGATAAATTTATTTTCGTGCCTGATCCAGTGCTCCGATGAAACGCGCCCCCAAATCTTGCCTCGTCTGGTAAAAAAAACTACATTGGTTCCTGTGCCCTGGCAATTTGGACTCTCAACCTGCGCGCACCGGCAAAGGAGAATTTTTGCCTGCGTTGGGATTATGGGGGCATTGTTGCGCGGCTTGCCTGTTTTGGGCGCCACCACCCCGTCGGCGTCGGATTACTCGATCAGCGTCTGGCAGACGGAGCAGGGGCTGCCGCAGGACTCGGTCACCGCCATTGTGCAAACCCGGGATGGTTACCTGTGGCTCGGCACATACAACGGGCTGGTGCGATTTGACGGCGCGAGATTCAAAATTTTTGACACCAGCAACACGCCGGTATTGGGGGACGACCGGATTACAAGTTTGTTTGAAGACACGGACGGGACGCTTTGGATTGGCCATGAAACCGGCGGCCTCACGCAATTGCGGGCCGGCAAATTCAGCGCGGTCAGTCCGGGAAACGACTGGCCGGGGGGGGTGGTTTTCGCCATGGGAACCGATGCCGACGGGGTCCTGTGGTTGCTCAGCCGGGAGGGAACGCTCCTCTCGTTGCAGGGCGCAAAATTGGTTGCCCCAAGCCTTGGCCCGGTGGAAAACGTGCCGTCGCTCGCCAAAGACAAAAACGGGGAATTGTGGGTGGTGCGAGGGGGCCTGGCCGGGTCGCTGAAAAAAGGCCGGCTGGTGCCGTGGCCGTCCGGGGCACAACCGGACACCGGCAATGTCCAAAGGGCCTGTGGAAGCCGGAATGGATGCCTGTGGCTTGCGGGCAGCGGAAGGTTGAAAAAAATAATCAACCAGGGGGCCATCGTGGATTGGGGTTCGGTTCCCTGGGGCCAGGATTCAGTCACCGCATTGCTGGAAACAAAGTCCGGTGATTTGCTCGTGGGAACCTTGCGGGAGGGTTTTTTTCTTCTGCCACCCAACGGAGCCTGGCTGCACTTCACGCGTCAAAATGGGCTGTCGCATGATTGGGTGACCTGCCTGTGCGAAGATCGCGAAGGAAATATATGGGTGGGAACCGGTGGTGGCGGTTTGAATGCCATACGGAGGCGGAAAGTGGAAATGGTGAAAGCCCCGGACGACTGGCAGGGACGCAGCGTCCTGTCCGTCAGCCCCGGTGGCGGGGACGGGTTGTGGATCGGAACGGAAGGGGCGGGATTGTATCACCTTTACGGAAAGGAAGCGAAGCCATCCATCGAAACCAATGGCTTGTCGAACCTGTTCATTTGGTCGGCTATGGAAGACCGGCAATCCAAACTCTGGGTCGGCACGTGGGGCAAGGGCCTTTTTGTCCGGCAGGGAGATCTTTTCCAATCGCCCGAAGGCATGGAAAATTCGCCGGCGGCGGTGCTGGCTTTGTACCAAGACCGGCAGGGAACCATGTGGGTGGGGACGCAATCGGGACTGGCACGATGGTCAAACGGACAATGCACCTGGTTCACCCGCAAAGAAGGTCTCGAGTTGCCGGATGTGCGCGCCATCACCGAAGCCGCGGACGGCACCCTCTGGTTTGGCATGTCGGGCGGAGGCCTGGGCCGGCTCAAGGAAGGCAAGGTCACGCAGTTTCGCCGGCCGGCCGGACTGGCCAATGATTTTGTGTGGTCGCTGCTGGCCGAGCCGGACGGCACCCTCTGGGTGGGGACCTTTGGCGGCGGCTTGTGCCGTTTGCGAAACGGACGGTTCGCAACCATTTCCAAGCGCGAGGGCCTGCCGAATAATGTAATATGCCATATCGCCGATGACGGACAGGGAAACTTCTGGATGAGTTCCTACGGCGGGATTTTTCGGGTCAGCAAAGAAGAGCTGAACCGATGCGCCGATGGCCGGTTGAAAACCGTGAATTGCGTCGTCTATGGCAAGGCCGATGGATTGAGCACGCTCGAATGCTCCGGCGGTTTTCAACCCGCCGGCTGCCGCACACCGGATGGACGACTCTGGTTTCCAACCATTAAAGGACTGGCGGTGATCGTTCCGGCCAGCGTAAAAATCAACCCCTTCCCGCCTCCGGTTTTAATCGAGGAGGTTACCGTTGACGATCAGCCGGCATCCCTGCCCGGATCGGGCGCCGCGGCCAGACTGCGAATCCAACCGGGAAAGCATCGGTTCGAATTTCATTACACCGGCCTCAGTCTCGTCGCCCCGGAAAAGGTGCGCTTCAAGTGCCGGCTTGACGGTTTGGAGTCGGATTGGGAGGATGTCGATACCCGGCGCGTGGCTTACTACAGTTATCTGAAGCCGGGCGACTACACGTTCCAGGTCACCGCCTGCAACAACGACGACGTTTGGAGCAGGGAGGGCGCGGCACTCGCGTTCACCGTGCTGCCTTGGTTCTGGCAGACGTGGTGGTTTGCCTCCGGGGCCGTGCTGGCGGGCATCGGCGCGGTGGGGGGCGCGGCGCTTTACATCACCCGCCGCCGGCTGCACAAAAAAATGGAGCGTCTGGAACGGCAGCGCGTCCTGGAAAACGAACGGGCGCGCATCGCCAAGGACATTCACGACGATCTCGGCTCCAGCCTGGCGCGCATCATGTTGCTCAGCCAGTCGGATCGGGCGGAGGGGGAGGATTCGCAGCAGGTGGCGACGCGCCTGGGCAAGGTTTATCTCACGGCCCGGGAATTGACCCGCACCATGGACGAAATCGTCTGGGCCGTCAGTCCGCATCACGACACGCTGGACAGTCTGGTGAACTATCTGGGCAAATTTTCGCAGGATTTTTTGAATGTCGCGGGCATTCGCTGCCGGCTGGTGGTGCCCATTCAACTGCCGGCGTGGCCGCTCACCGCCGAAGTGCGTCACAGCCTGTTTCTGGCGTTCAAGGAAGCCCTGCACAACGTGGTCAAGCACGCTTCGGCCACCGAGGTGCGCATTTCGCTCACCCTGGCGGAGTCCGGCTTCTCCGCTGCCATTGAGGATAACGGTCGGGGTTTTGATCCCGCCGGGGCCGGCTTGGCCGCCGACACGAAGGATCCCCTTCGCATTTCAACCGGCAACGGCCTGGCCAACATGCGCAAACGCATCGAGGGCATCGGCGGAGAATGCCAGGTGGACAGCGCGCCCGGCAGCGGGACCACAGTCAGATTTATTGTCCGGGTGAAAAATTAGGTTGCCGGAAAATTTCAAAAGTCGAGCCGGCGGCCAAAACCCATTCACCAGGGTAAGCGGCGGAACGAGCCGGGTCGCAATCACTTCGGTGCCTTGAAAATTTCGAGGCACTCCATCATGGCCCGTCCGTTGTGGTAACCGCATTTCCAGATTTGCGCCTTGTCACCCCTGGGAGTGCCGTCGGGCATGATCGTGTCAAACCACTCGCCGTTCTTCCAATCCACCTGATGTTTTTCAATCCAGTCGTACGTTTTTTCAAAGACGCGGAGATATTTGGCATCGTGCGTCAGGCGATACATGTAAAGTGCGCTCACACAGGCCTCGGACTGGACCCACCAGACTTTCTCGCGGTTCTGGGCAGATTGATTGAATGGGCCGGAGGTGAAGAAACCACCCTGGTCCTCGTCAAAACCATATTTCAACGAGTAATCGAACAACGAGCGATAAAGATCGAGCAGCGGATAATTTGAAATCCCCGCGGCGTCGCAGGCGTCATTCAGCAGCCAGATATTTTCCAGGTCGTGGCCGTAGGACACCCGGGCGTAGTCGCCGGTGAGGACCGGTTCCCAGTTGCGCTGATACTTGTCCGTGCAGGCGCCGAGGCCCTTGCGGACCACGGCATTGCTCTGGATGGCGATCAATTCCAGCAATCGCTCCCGCGCCAGGGGCAGCTTGCTGGCCCGGTAAAAAGTGGTCATGGCCTCCAGCAAATGCAGGTGCGTGTTCATCAGCTTGAAATCAGACTCACCCATTTCAGACATTTCTCCCGGCGGAACCGGGGTCCAATCTTCGTTGAAGCTTTCGAGGTAGCCGCCGTAAATTTTGTCGTGCGCCTTCACCTCCATCACATTGAAAAGCTCAACTGCCAGGGCCAGGGCCTCTTTTTTGCCCGTGGCCAGGTAGTACTCGGAAAGCGCGTAAAGAGCGAAGGATTGAGCGTAAAGATGTTTCTTGAGCCGCAGTTTTTTATCGCCCGTGGCGTCCACTTCCCAGTAGAAACCCCCATTCTTTTGATCCCGCATTTTTTCCTTCAGAAAACGATAGCCAGCGTCCGCCGCGTCCAAGTATTCCCGGCCGCCGTGGCCGGTGCGGACCAGGTGTGAGTAGAACCAGACCATCCGCGCCTGCGTCACGATCATCTTGGTTCCCGGACCTTTCAGCCGTCCCTCGATGTCGTGGTTCAGCAGGTAGCCGCCGTTGGTTCGATCAATCGTTTTGGGATACCAGAACGCGATGATGTTTTGCGTGAGGTTGGTTTCCAGCCGTGGCCGGTAGATTTTTGCCACGTCGGCCAGCTCCTGGCCGGGAAGCCGGGCGATGGACAAGAACAGCAGGGCTGCAAGGAAACCGGTGGCTTTGTGAAAATGCATGGGTTGTTACTATGGCATTGCCGTCGCAAAGGCGAGATTTTTTGCCGCGATGGAGCGCGGAGCGATGCTCCGCGCTCCTCAATTGGGGACGCACCCGGTTCTTTTGCGCAGTTGCTTTGTTTGGGGGCAATTTTATAGTCTTTCGCGACGCGATTTCCAGAAGCATCCACGCCGTGATGCTATCAACAATAAAATGAAGATTACGATTTGCCTTTTACTTGCCCTGTTCCTGGCATCCGGCTGCCGCACCCCTCAGACAGCCGCCAATCCGAAGTCGAATGCCAGGGCAAAGGCCATTCTGCGGTATGTCCAAAACCTTGAGGGGCGCACCAACAAATGCGTGCTGTCCGGCCAGTTCTCCGATTTTGGAACTGGAGCAAACTTGAATTTGATGGACAAGATTCACGACCGGACGGGTCACTGGCCGGCAATCCTCGGGGTTGATTATGCCGATTTCGCAACCAACGGCCTCCGCCTCACCCACGACGCACCGAACCGGGCGGTCATCGGATATTGGAAACAAGGCGGCCTGGTCACCATCAGCGCGCACCTTTACAACCCCGCCCGGACGAATGCGAGCGGCGGACTGCGTGACAAGGGCGTTGATCTTGACACCTTGCTCAATCCCTCGTCCGAGACGCATGTTCGCTGGCTGCAGGAACTCGATCAAATGGCCGATGGTTTGCGGCAACTCAAGAACGCCGGCGTGGTCGTGCTGTGGCGGCCGTTTCACGAGATGAACGGCGGCTGGTTTTGGTGGGGGGGCAAAGACCCGGCGACGTTCATCAAACTGTGGCGGCAGATGTTTGACTATTTCACACAAACAAAAGGCCTGGACAACCTGCTCTGGGTTTACTCGCCGGGCAGTGGAGACAAGACTGCGGCCTATTATCCGGGCGACCGCTATGTGGACCTGATCGGTTTCGACGCCTACACGGACTTCGTAGATGCCAAACACATCAAGGGCTACACGGAAATGACGCAAATCAAGAAGCCTTTTGGGTTTGCGGAATTTGGGCCGCACGGGGCCAGCGATCCGCCGGGCGACTACGATTATCTCCGGTTCATTCAGGGAGTGCAGAAGGATTTTCCCCGAACGGTGTTCTTTATGATCTGGAACAACAAATGGAGTCTGGCCCGGAACACCAACACGACGGAATTATTGAATCATCCCTGGGTAATCAACCGGGAAGATTTGCCCAAGGGACTCGCGGAAGCCCGTGATGAATCTTCCGGGCGATGGTATTCCTGGAGGGAGCCGCTTGACAAATTGCAGCCATAGTGGCGGCCATCCCTGGCTGCCGTATCGCCCGGCTTCCAGCAGGTGGTTTGATGTGCAGCGAGTTCATGACGTGGATTTGGTTTTGTGGCCCGGGCGGCAGGGATGCCGCCGGTCACGGCAGGACGATGCCTGCCGCTGCAAATCGGCGGCGATACTGGCAAATCGCTGCCGGATCGGGCCAATTCGCTTTGCAACTGGCATTTGAGCGGCGGATGGCTATGCTGTCTTCACCGGATGAACAAAACTTTCGACAGCATTGAAAAGGTCGTCGTGGACATTCGCCGCGGGAAAATGGTCATTGTAGTGGACGATGCCGACCGCGAAAACGAAGGCGATTTGATCATGGCGGCGCAATCCGTGACGCCCGCAGCGGTCAATTTCATGGCGAAATTCGGGCGCGGACTCATTTGCGTGCCGGCGGCCGCCGAACGGCTCCACCAGCTCGGCATTGACCGCATGGTGCAGCAAAACCGCGAGAGCTTCCGCACGGATTTTCACGTGAGTGTGGACGCCGCGCGCGGCGTCACCACCGGCATCAGCGCCGCGGATCGTGCGCGCACCATCAAAATCCTGGCCGGCCCGAGTCGGCCCCGAACGACCTCGTGCAACCGGGCCACGTGTTTCCGCTCCGTGCGCGTCCGGGCGGCGTGCTCCAGCGCGCCGGCCACACCGAGGCGGCGGTGGACCTGGCCACGCTCGCCGGCTGCCAGCCCGTCGGCATCCTCTGTGAAATCATGAACGACGACGGCACGATGGCGCGCCTGCCGCAGTTGCTGAAGTTCGCCAAAAAACATCGCCTGAAAATCTGCACCATCGCCGACCTGATTGAACACCGGCGCACGCGGGAGAAACTGGTCGAGCGCGTCGAGACCGTCAAACTGCCGACCGACTACGGCGATTTTGATTTGTATTTGTACCGCTCAAAGCTGGACGACCAGCATCACCTCGCTCTGGTGCATGGCGATGTGGCCGGGCGGGGGAAGGTTCTCGTGCGCGTCCACAGCGAATGTCTGACCGGCGACGTGTTCGGCTCGCGCCGGTGCGATTGCGGGTCGCAACTGCACCAGGCCATGCGGCAGGTTGCCGGAGCCGGTCGGGGCGTGATTGTCTATATGCGGCAGGAAGGCCGCGGCATCGGCCTCGCGCCGAAAATCAAGGCCTACAAATTGCAGGAGCAGGGCTACGACACCGTGGAGGCGAACCAAAAACTCGGCTTCGAAATGGATTTGCGCGAATATGGAATCGGCGCGCAAATCCTCGTGGACCTCGGCCTCAAAACCATCCGGCTGCTGACAAACAATCCCAAAAAAATTGTCGGACTGGAGGGCTACGGGCTGAAAATCATCGAACAGGTGCCGATCCGCGTGCCACCCAATCCGCACAACGAGCGGTATCTGAAGGTCAAACGCGAAAAGATGGGGCATTTGCTGTGAGTGACAACATTTCACAAGCCGCCGCAAGAAATTTTTACGCGCCGGGTTTCGACGCGGGCAAAAAAGTGATTTTGCGTTACTGCGGCGAAATGCCGGCGCCGACGTCCGAAATTTCAGGCTGTTAAAACCTTAACCAAACGAAATTCATTTCCATCGCGCCGGCTTAGCTTATCCTTTGCGCGCATGAATTTGTTGCCGTTTGGAAAATTGCCCGCGCATAAGCCGCGAAAATTTGTTCCGCCATCCGTTGACCTCGGCGACTGGCCGCAAATCGCGCCGCTGTTCGACCAGTTGGAAAATCGCGCCGCCCAGTGCCCGTCCGCCGCCGATCTCGAACACTGGCTGCTCGACTGGAGCGAACTCAGTGCCGCGCTCGACGAGGAATCCGCCCGCCGTTACATCGCCATGACCTGCCATACGGACAATGCCGAGGCGGAGAAGGCGTATCTGTATTTTGTCGAAAGCGTCGAGCCAAAACTCAAGCCGCGCCAGTTCGAGTTGGAAACCATTTACGTCACGCATCCGCTGCGCGCGGAACTGCTCAAGCTGGGAGCGCGAAGTGTTGGAGTTCAGGCTTCAGCCTGCGCTCCGGAGGACAAGCCAAAGCTTGAACTCCAGCGCCGTTATGCAGTCTTCGACCGGGACGTGAAAAATCATGTCGAATTGTTCCGTCCGGAAAATGTTCCGCTGGAGACCGAGGAGGCCAAACTCTGCCAGCAATACCAGAAACTGGCCGGCTCGCTCACGGTGAACTTTCACGGCAGCGAAAAAACCCTCGTCCAGATGAGCCGCTACCTGGAAGAGCCGGACCGCGCGCTGCGGCAGGAGGCTTGGGAACTGGTGGCCAAACGGCGCTTGCAGGAGGCGGAAAAATTCGAGGACATTTTCGACCGGCTAATCGAACTTCGCGAACGCATCGCCCGGAACGCCGGTTTCAAAAATTATCGCGATTACGCCTTCCGCCGGCTGGGCCGGTTCGATTACACGCCCGAAGATTGCGCGCGTTTTCACGACGCGGTCGCCCGGGAAGTCATGCCCGTTGTGCGCGAACTCCATGCCGACCGCCGCCACCAGCTCGGCCTCGACAAATTGCATCCGGGCCACCTGCGCCCGTGGGATTTGGCGGTGGACCCGCAGAATCGTCCGCCGTTGAAACCGTTCGCCGGGGTGGACGAAATGGTTTCGCGCACGCAAAAAATATTCAACCGGCTGGACGGTGAACTGGCGGGCGGTTTCCGGCAGATGCAGGACCTGCATCTGCTCGACCTGGACAATCGCAAGGGCAAGGCGCCGGGCGGGTATCAATCCACGTTGTCCGAATCGCGCCTGCCGTTCATTTTCATGAACGCAATTGGTTTGCAGCGCGACGTGGAGACGATTTTGCACGAGGCGGGCCATGCGTTTCACGCGCTCGCGACGCGCGACGAAGATTTGTACGCGTATCGCAGCGCGCCCATCGAATTTTGCGAGGTTGCCTCGATGAGCATGGAACTGCTCGGCAACGAATTCATCGAGGAATTTTATTCCGCCGCCGATGCCAGCCGCGCGCGGCGGGTTCATTTGGAGGGCGTGGTCGGGGTTTTTCCGTGGATTGCGACGGTGGATGAGTTCCAGCACTGGATTTACACGCATCCCGGCCACAGCCACGCCGAACGCGCCGCCGCCTGGCTGGAACTGATGGATCGTTTCGGCGGCGACGTGGATTGGAGCGGGGATGAGGCGGCGCGGGCGCATTTGTGGCACCGGCAGCTTCATATTTTCCTCCACCCATTTTACTACATCGAATACGGCATCGCGCAGCTTGGCGCGTTGCAGGTCTGGGCGAATTCAAAACGCGACAAGGTAAAGGCGCTGGCCGATTACAAAAAATCGCTCGCGCTCGGTGGGTCCCGGCCGCTGCCGGAGTTGTTTGCCGCCGCCGGTTGCAAGTTTGAATTTAGCGCCGCGACGATCAAGCCGTTGATTCAACTGGTGAGAAGCGAGCTGATGAAATTGTAGATGGCTGGGAAGATTTTAGCGGGGCAAAATGACGCCCGCCCTCATCCTGACCTTCTCCCCCGGGGAGAAGGAACAGCGATCGCACGGTTCTGATTTTGCGGACGACCAATCAGCCAATCCCGTCGCAGGTTTTCGAAAGAGCCGGCAATCTATTCTCCCTCTCCCCGGGGGAGAGGGCCGGGGCGAGGGCGGATGTGAACGCCAACTTTGCTGAAAATATCAAGGTGGTCAATTTTGCCAATGGTGCTTTTTGATCCTGAATCAAGCTGGGAACAGGCGCGACGCCTGTCTTGCGGCGGGCTGCCGGTTTGAATTCAGCGCGAAGACCATTCAGCCGTTGACGAAATTACTTCGGGAAAACGGGAAAAACTTTGAACCGGAAGAAAATTTGCAGCCTGTCCTCATGTTAGAAAACATGATGTAACATCTTAATCTTTGCGCTTAAATAGACCGTAAATCAAAGACACAACCATAACAATACAAAGTGCAATAATTTTCCACTTGTCATGTGAGACACTAAAATTGATTGCTGCAAGCATTCAGCTGTTGTCTTTTTGATTTGGCTCTGGTTTGAATCTGTCTAGTCGTGGCAATGATGCCTAACAGTTAATGGACGCCTCGTTGTGCAGTCTATCCATTTTCATGATTAACCGCATTTTCCATGCAAAAGCCCTGACCAGCAAATTCTTCGCGTAGCCGCCTTTGTGAAAGCGCGGAAATCCGCGTTTTTACAAACGCGGCTACGTTAAACCTCAATCCCGTACGCCTTGATCTTGTTGTAGAGGGTCTGGCGGCCGATGCCGAGGCGTTTGGCGGTTTCGAGCTTGTTCCCGCCGGTTTCCTTGAGCGTCTGGATGATGGCGTTGCGTTCCACGCCTTCGAGCAGGGTGAAACTGGTGTCGGTGTCGTCGGCGGATTCGACCTTGGCGTTGGTGACGGAAAGGTCGGAGGCGGAAACCTCATTGCCTTCGCAGAGCAGGACGGTGCGTTGAACCTCGTTTTGCAACTGGCGGACGTTGCCCGGCCAGTCAAAGGCGGTGAGCCGTTCGATGGCTTCGGGTTTGAAGCAGCGGATGTCCCGGTTGGCCTGCGCGGCAAAGCGCTTCAAAAACGCGTTGGCCAGCGGCAGGATGTCGTCACGCCGGTCGCGCAACGGCGGCAGATGAACCGAAATGGCGCTGATGCGGTAATAAAGGTCCTCGCGCAGTTTGCTGTCCTTGATGGCATCCTCGGGCTTGCGATTGGTGGAGGCGATCAGCCGGCAGTTGGTCTTGTAGCTGGACTTGCCGCCGACCGGGCGGACTTCCTGGTCCTGCAGGACGCGCAGCAGCTTGCTTTGCGTGTCCACGGGCATCTCGGAAATTTCGTCCAGCATCAGCGTGCCGCCTTCGGCCTGCCGGAAAAGCCCCTCGCGGTCGGCGTGCGCGCCGGTGAACGCGCCCTTGACCGAACCGAACAGTTCGCTTTCGATCAATTCGCGGGGCAGGGCGGCGCAATTGATTTTGATGATTTTGTTTTTGCTGCGCGGACTGAGCGCGTGGATGAGGTCGGCGATGACTTCCTTGCCCGTGCCGCTTTCGCCGGTGATTAAAATAGTCACGTCGCTGGGCGCGATGCGTTCGACGGTGCGCACGACATCCTGCATGGCGGCGCTGCGGAAAATCGGCGAGGCCGTGCCGCTCATGGTTTCCAGGGCGCGCCGGAGCGTGTTGTTTTCCTGGTTTTGCTCCTTGCGTTCGACGGCGCATTTGACGTCGGCGAGCAGCTTTTGGTTTTCAAAAGGCTTGGCGAGAAAATTGTAGGCGCCGCCGCGTCCGGCTTCGACCGCCATGCTGATGGTGCCGTGGCCGGTGAGCACGATGACCTCGGTGTCGGGCCAGCGTTTTTTGATTTGCGGCAGCAAGGCCAGGCCGTCGGCGTCCGGCAACACCACGTCGAGCAACACCACGTCGGGCGGGGGTTGGGAAAAGGCTTTCTGCAGCGCCGCGCCGTTGTTGGCCTGGACGACTTCGTAATAGTCTTCCAGTACCGAGGCGAGCAGAATCCGCAGATCCACATCGTCGTCCACGACCAGAATTTTAGCTTTCATGTTTTGCGTTTCCGCCTGCATGTTTCAACAAACCGGCTAAAAATCGCCCGATGTTCGGCGTATCGTCCGGTCAACCGTTCCGGATGAAATTGCACACTCAACAAAAACGGCATTCGCCGCCCCGCATCCGGTTTCAATTCCATCGCTTCAACTATTCCATCCCGCGTTCGCGCCACCGCCATCAACGGCTCCGCCGGTTCCAAAACCGCCTGATGGTGCGTGCTGTTCACACCCAAAATGCGCTTGCCCGCTATCTTCGCCAGTAACGAACCCGTTGTCAACGGCACTTCATGCACTAATTCATCCGCTTTGTCCATCCGCCGGTGGTTCAGCGCGCCGGGCACCTGGCGGCGAATGTCCGCGATTAACCGGCCGCCGAGCGCGATGTTCAACAATTGATGCCCGCGGCAGATGGCCAGCAGCGGCTTGCCCTGGCGAAAAATTTCGTCAATCAAAACCAGCTCGCGCAGATCGCGCCCGCCGCCATCCGGCGTGGCGCCGACAGTTTTGCGCACGGCACGCGGCAGATTTTTGTCGTAAAGATCGGGATTAATGTCGTCGCCGCCGGTTAACAACACTCCGTCCGCGCGGCGGACAATTTCAGCGAGGATCTGCCGGTTGGTTGTCGTTGGCGCGGTGACGGGGATGCCACCGGCCTGGAGCACGGCCTCTTCGTATCTGACCGAAAGGCTGATGGAAAGGTCGTGAAATTCGATGCCGCGTTTTTCGATGCTCGGTGAAACAAGAATCAAGGGTGTTTTAGCCATTCGCGCGAAAGGTAAGGGTACAAGGTTGTTTTGTCAGGAAAAAATGGGACGGAAACGCGCCATTTTTGGGGCAAGCGCCGGGGAAACTTCTTCCTCCAACCTTGGATGCGCTTCGGGGTCGCGCCTTTCCTGGAAGACTGGCACGGGAGTCGAAAATCGGAACTCGCCGGCGGGACACCTGCGCTCCTAGGAGGTTTATGGAATGAAGCCGTGATTTTCCGGCCCAGTTAAATTTTCACTTCGGGAAATCGCTCGCGAATCCGGCGGCGAAGATGCTCCTCGTCGTCGGGTTGATAACGCCGGCGGGTGATGAGCCGTTGCACCGCGTCGAGCAACGCCAGCCAGTCCTCCAACGGCGGTTCCGGCACGGGCTGCCATTGATCAAAACGCTTTTCGCGCCGGGAGAACCGCCATTCGCGGCTCACGCGCCGGGCATTCACCTGCAGCTTCACGCCCTCTTCCGTGACCCGCTTCCAACTGATTTCAGCTTTGGGCATGGTTAAATGATGCGTGATGCGTATAGCGTGAAGGAAAAAATCATCCACCGGTTCCGCATTTCACGTTTTACGTTTCACGGTTCACAAATCATTCAGGCAAATCCACGCTCGCCACGGCCATCGCGGCGATGCCTTCTTCGCGGCCGACAAAACCCATGTGTTCGTTGGTGGTTGCCTTGATGCCGATTTGTTTTTCGGAGACGCCGAGCGCGGCGGCAATGCATTTCTTCATTTCGGCGATGTGTGGATAAAGCTTTGGCTCCTGCGCGATGATTGTTGCGTCCACGTTCACGATTTTGCCTTTGCGCTTGGCAACCTGCCGGGCGGCTTCGGCCAGGAACACCTTGCTGGGAGCATCTTTCCAGCGCGGGTCGGTGTTCGGGAAAAAGTGGCCGATGTCCGGCTCGCCGAGCGCGCCCAGGAGCGCGTCACAAATCGCGTGCATGAGCGCGTCCGCGTCTGAATGGCCGTCCAGGCCCTTGGTGTGCGGAATCTCGACGCCGCCCAGGATGAGCTTGCGGCCCGCGACCAATTGATGAACGTCGTAACCGATGCCAACGTGAACCATGTTCACACTGTAAGAATTTTACACGCGCCGACCAAGATTATTTCTGCGCTTGCGGCAGCGTGAAGAAAAACGTCGCGCCCTTGCCCAACTCGCTTTTCACCCAGACCTTGCCGCCGTGGCTTTGCACGATGTGTTTGACGATGGACAAACCCAGGCCCGTGCCGCCCTGCTCGCGCGAACGCGCCTTGTCCACGCGGTAAAACCGCTCGAACACCCGGTCAAGTGATTCGGGCGGAATGCCCGGTCCGTCGTCCTGCACAAATATTTCGAGCTTGTTCGCGTCGGTTTTGTGTCCGCCGATTGTGACCGTGCCGTCCGCGCGGCCATATTTAATGGCATTGTCCACGAGATTGGCGAGGACTTGTTCGAGCCGGTTCGCATCCGCCGTTGCGGTGAGTTCGGGCAGATCGTTGATGAGTTTCACGCCCTTCGCGTTGGTGCGCGTTTTGAGGTCGGCCAGAACTTTCTCGGCGAGCGGGCGCAGCGGGACGGGCTGCATATTCAATGTGACCCGCCCGGATTCCAGCGCGGAGATGGCGAGCAAATCCTGAATGAGCAGGTCGAGGCGGCTGGTGTTGCGTTCGATGATTTTGAGAAAGCGTTCGGCGACTTCGGGGTCGTTGCGCGCGCCGTCGAGCAGGGTTTCGACGTAGCCTTTGATGAGCGAAAGCGGCGTGCGCAACTCGTGGCTGACGTTGGCGACAAATTCCTCGCGGGTGCGTTCCAGTTGCTTGAGCCGGGTCAGATCATGAAAAACGAGGATGGTGCCTTCGCGTTCGCCGGCGGAGTTGGAAATGGCGGCGGCGTTGACCTGCAGCCAGCGTTCGCTCAACTCCGGCAGCTTCAGTTCGTAATCGAACACCTGCCCGTCGCTTTCGACCCGCTCGACGAGCGTCGCGAGTTCATGCACGCGCAGGGCTTCCATGACGGTTTTGCCGCGCAGCTCGGTTTTCAGGCCGAAAAGATTTTTGAACGCGCGGTTGGCGAGGTAAATCCGGCGGTTGCGGTCCAGCAACAGCAACCCCTCCAGCATGCTGTTGAACAGGACCTGTTGCTGGGCCTTGGCGTCAATCGTCGTTTGCTGGTGCCGCCGTTGCAGCTCCTCCATTTCGGCCTGCACCTGCCGCTGCTGGCGGAAAAAATTGTGCCGCCAGCGGAAGTGGATTCCGATGGCCGCGGCAAGGGCAAGAATGGTCAGGAATGGCCACATGTGTTGAGAATCCGAAATTCAAATGAAAAAAACATCGAACATCGAACATCGAACATCGAACTTTGAACGGTCAGACGCAGCAAATCATTCGGCGTTCGGCGTTCGATGTTCAGCGTTTGATGTTCCCAACTATCTTTCACTCCACAAACCGATAGCCCACGCCGCGGACAGTGTCCAGATGCTTTGACGCCGGGCCGAGTTTTTCGCGGAGGCGGCGCATGTGCGTGTCCACCGTGCGCGTGTCAATAAGACTGTCGTATTCCCACACGTCGCGCAGCAGATGGTCGCGCGATTGCACGCGGCCGGAGCGTTGTGCAAGGGTGGTGAGCAGCTTGAACTCGGTCGCGGTCAATTCAAACGCCTTGCCCTTCCAGCTGGCCACGTGGCGCGGCACGTCAATCAGCAAATCGCCGAAGCGCATCTCGTCGCGCGGTTTTTCGCCGGTTTCGCCGCGCGAAAGAATTTTTTTGATGCGGAGCAGCAGTTCGCGCGGGCTGAAGGGCTTGGTCAGGTAATCATCCGCGCCGAGTTCGAGGCCGAGCACGCGGTCAATCTCGGCGGCCTTGGCCGTGAGCATGATGATGGGGATTTTGGCGGTGGCCGGGTCGAGCCGCAGCGCCTTGCAAATCTCAAATCCGTCCATCTCCGGCAACATGACATCGAGCACCACCAAATCCGGCGTTTGCCCCCGCACCTTTTTCAACGCTTCCGCGCCGTCCGCCGCCGTCATCACCGCATAGCCGGCCTGCTTGAGGTTGAACTCCACCAGTTCAACCGCTTCGGGTTCGTCATCCACCACTAAAATTCGAGGTTTCAACTTGGATTGCATATCACGCGCACAATCGTTGCACAATTTCGATTCGGTGACAACCCCGTGACAATTGGGTGACAAAGTGGTGCTGCGCCAGCCATTTTCGTGGGGGCCTTGGCGTGAAATCCGAAGCCCGAAACACAATACAGGCTGCCCGCTGTCGTTTTCCGCTTTCGTTTCCACATGCCGTTTTGCTAGGCTCGCGCCCATGTCAATTCCAATTGTCAGCATTGCTCAAATGCGCGAATGGGAACGCGCCACGTGGGCGGTCGGCCAGACCGAGGCTGAAGTCATCCGCCGTGTCGGCGCCGCGCTGGCCTGCCGCGCGCTGGAACTTACGCATCCCGACGACGCGATTTTGATTCTTGCCGGCAAAGGCCATAATGGCGATGACGCCCGCGCCGCGCAGAAATTTTTGAACGACCGCCGTGTCGAAATGCTCGACGTCATTGCGCCCGAAAGCCTTTTGCCGGAACTCGAACAGGCGTTGTCTCAAAAACCGGCGTTGATCATTGACGGTTTGTTCGGCATTGGACTCGACCGGCCGCTGGCCGACGATTGGGAAAAATTCATCGAGACGGTCAACCGGTCAGGGATTCCCATTTTGGCGGTGGACGTGCCGTCCGGTTTGAACGCCGATACCGGCGAGCCCATAACGCCGGGCGCGGCGATTGAAGCGGCGGTCACCGTGGCCATCGGCGCGCCGAAAACCGGTTTGCTCGCGCAAAATGCGTGGGCGTTCGTCGGGCGACTCGAAGTTGCGGACGGCGTGGGCCTGGTTTCGTGTCCGCATACGAGCGAGTTGAACTGGACGTTGCCGGAAGATTTCCGGAATTTTCCGCCACGCCGGTCCGCGGCCGGTCACAAGGGCATGTTCGGACATTTGGGAATTGTCGCGGGCAGTTTGGGATTTCACGGTGCGGCGGTTTTAGCCGCGCGCGGAGCGCAACGCGCGCAGCCCGGCCTGATCACTCTTTCCACCCAGGAGTCCGTTTATCATTCCGTGGCGGCGCAATTGCAGGCGGTGATGGTGAACTTGTGGGGGCCCGACTTGAAACTGCCCGACACGGTGAACGCGGTTTTGATCGGCCCCGGTCTGGCGTCGCCCGGTCTGGCCGATGCCATGTCCTTGTCAACGCGGCGGATTTGGCGCGACTCGCTTTTCCCGGTGATCGCGGACGCCAACGCGCTGGACTGGTTGCCGCTGGGGCCGGCGGCGAAAAACGCCGTTCGCGTCCTCACGCCGCATCCCGGAGAAGCGGCGCGGTTGCTGCACCTGTCCAAACAGCAAGTCCAGGCGAACCGCCCGCAGGCGTTGCGCGAAATCTCGCGCCGATTCGGCAATTGCTGGGTCGTGCTGAAAGGACACCAAACGCTCGTGGGCCGGAGCGAGGGGGAAATTTTTGTGAACCCATCCGGCAATCCCCATCTGGCGCAGGGCGGCAGCGGCGATGTGCTGGCGGGGTTCATCGCGGGATTGCTGGCGCAGCCGGCGTTGCAGACGGATGTCGGAAAAACAATTCGTTACGCCGTCTGGCAACACGGCGCGGCGGCGGACCAATTGCAGGCGGCACGCGCCAACTGGGTCATCGAAAATTTGATCGGCGAATTGGGGAATGCACGCTGAATTTGCTTTCACGCCACGCTGGTGTTTGTTAATAGTTTCCCGTGCGCAGAATTCTTTGGACAATTTTTGGTTTCTGGCTTTGTGGACTGCTGGCCGCCGCCGGGGCGGACACCTTTCCATTGACCGACGGCACGGCCATCATCGGCAGCGTCATTTCGTATAACGACAACGGCGTCGTTTTCCGCCTGGGTGAGGACCAATATTCCCAGCGCGTGCCGTGGACGAAATTTTCCCAGGATGCGCTCAAGCTGCTGGCGAACAATCCCAAGGTCAGGCCGCTCGCGGAACCGTTCATTGAAACCCCGGCACCCAGCCGGCAGAAAAAGGGAGAAATAAGGGTTCAGGCAGTGTCGCGCCTGGAATTGCCGCCGAAACAATCCTTGTTCGGCGCCCTGTTTTCGTCCTCCGTCGGACTGGTCATGCTGCTGCTGATTTACGTGGCGAACATTTACGCCGCCTATGAAATCGCCGCCTGCCGCGCGCGGCCGATTACGCTGGTGATGGGCGTGGCGGTGGTGCTGCCGGTTTTGGGGCCGATTATTTTTCTCGCGATGCGCAAGCGCGCCGAACCCTCCAAAACGGCCGCGCCGCAGCCGGCAGCCGCACCGCACACTTTTGCCGTGGGAAGCGCCGCGGCGCCGCCGGCGGCTGGAATTCACATTGCTGAGGCTTCCTGGCACGGAGCGGCGCCGGCGGCCGCTCCCAGCGAGGCGCAGGTTTTTCAGCGCGGGCAATTCACGTTTAACCGCCGTTTTTTTGAGACGAAGTTCTCCGGTTACTTTGCCGTCATCCGGCGCGAAGCCGAAAAGAACATGGATCTAACGATTAAAACGGGGCGCGCGCAATACCTCGTCGAGCGCATCACGCGCATCGCCACCAATGAAATGCACGTGGAGGTCGGCCTGAGCGCGGTGAAACAGGAAGTCGTGGTGCCTTTCGTTGAAATCGTGGAGGTTCAACTCAAACCCAAAGGCCCGTGAAATCAGCGCGGATTAAACGCCGGCCAGGGTTCCGGCCGGCATTTTGCGCCTGGCCGTCCAACATTGTTCGCCCGGCTTTTTCCTTTCACCGGAGCGTAATTTCCCTTTGGCTGTCCGCATGACGGCGTTGCGAATCATCTTCCTGGGCACGGCGGAATTGTCCTGCGCGAGTCTCGAGGCGCTGGCAGGCGATGCAACATTCCAAATCGCCGCCGTCGTCACGCAACCCGACCGGCCCCAAGGCCGTGATCTCAAACCGCGACCATCACCCGTCAAATCACTCGCGTTGCGGCTTGGTCTGCCCGTGTTGCAACCCGAACGCGCCCGCGACGAACAATTCATCGCCGGACTTCGCGCCTTGCAGCCCGACCTCATCGTCGTCGTGGCTTACGGACAGATTTTGCCGTCGGCGATCCTGAATTTGCCGCGTCACGGCTGCCTGAACGTGCATGCTTCGCTGCTGCCGAAATATCGCGGGGCGGCGCCGATTCAATGGGCCATCGCCAACGGCGACACCGGGACCGGCGTCACCATCATGAAGATGGATGTTGGCCTGGATACCGGCCCAATCGTTTCGCAACGTCAGACGGCGATCCAGCCGGAAGACGATTCCGCCACGCTGCACGACCGGCTGGCGCAACTTGGCGCGGAACTGCTTTTGCAGACCATTCCCGATTACGTCGCCGGGAAAATCCAGCCGTGCCCGCAACCCGCCAAAGTCGTGAGCCACGCGGCAAAAATCAAAAAGGAAGACGGGCACATTGATTGGAACCGGCCGGCGCGTGACATTTGGAACCGGCTGCGCGCTTTCACGCCCTGGCCCGGCGCGTTCACATTTCTACCCGGCCAGCCCAAACCGCATCTGCTGAAAATCTGGAAGGCGGAAGTGGTTGAAAAGTCCGGTGGAGGAGGGGAGGTCTTGTCGGCGGACAAAACCGGCATCGTGGTCGGCTGTGGCGAGCACGCGCTGCGGATATTGGAATTGCAGCGCGAAGGCGGACGCCGGCTGACCGCGGCGGAATTTCTGGCCGGACATGCGCTGAAGGTTGGGGAAAAGTTTAAAGGGTAGGGGACGAGCGCCGGCCGGGAATCCCGGCCTGGGGCAATGTGGATTGTGCGGGACCGGCCCGGCTGTCATTCTGTATTCAACCCAATGAGTCAACGATTGGAGAAAAAAACCGGACAGGGAAAGGCCGCAGTTGTGCATTCAAGTGCGCCCGTTTTCCCGGCTGATCGGAATGACCGCTGGGTGGTCATCGGGGTCTGCCTTGTCCTGGCGGCGATGGTCTGGGCGGTCTTCGGCCAGACATTGGGGCACGAGTTTGTCAACTACGACGACGACCAGTATGTGTCTGAGAATCCCGCAGTCACCTGCGGGCTGAGTTTGAAAGGAGTCGAGCGGGCATTCACCCAGGTTGTGTGTGCCAACTGGCATCCGCTGACGATGATGTCCCACATGCTGGATTGCCAGTTATATGGATTGAATCCCGGCGGGCATCATTTGACGAACGTCCTGCTGCACACCGCCTCGGTGATCCTCCTTTTCCTGGTGCTGCGGCGGATGACGGGGTTCCTGTGGCGCAGCGCTTTTGTGGCGGCGGTGTTTGCCATTCATCCCCTGAGAGTGGAATCGGTGGCGTGGGTGGCGGAGCGCAAGGATGTGCTCTGCGGACTGTTCTTCATGCTGACTCTCTGGGCGTACGCGCGTTATGTAGCAAGTGACAAGTGGCGGGTGACACGAACGGTTTCCACCCCGTCACCCGCCACCCGCCACCCGTCACTTTTTTACGGTTTGGTGCTGTTATTCTTTGCGTTGGGTCTGATGTGCAAGCCAATGTTGGTGACGCTGCCGCTGGTGCTGCTGCTGCTGGATTTCTGGCCGATTCAACGGTTCAACCAATTCAACGCTTCCACGTCTGCTTCTGGAAAAGCTGCCCTTGATCGGACTGTCGGGCGCATCGTGTGTCGTCACGATTTTTGCCCAGCATGAAGCGCTCCAGTCGTTCGAGCCTGTTCCCCTTTCCTTGCGCGCGGGCAATGCCTTGATCTCCTGTTCGGCCTATTTGGGCCAGATGTTCTGGCCGGCGGGTCTGGCGGTTTTATACCCGTTTACAGCCAGGGGGGTTGAAGTTTCAGGAGTGATGCTGTCACTGGTTTGGTTGGCCGGCATTTCCACGGGCGTTTTTATCCTGTGTCGTCGTTACCCGTATTTTTTGACCGGCTGGCTGTGGTATCTCATCATGCTGGCGCCGGTGATTGGGATTCTCCAAGTCGGACGGCAGGCGCGGGCGGATCGTTACACGTATTTGCCTCAGATTGGGTTGTATCTGTTGCTGACCTGGGCGGCGGCGGATTTGTCCGCCGGCTGGCGGCACCGCCGCGTGGTGCTGGGCGGCGGCTCCACGATCATTCTGGCCGCTTTGATTTTCTGCGCGCGGGCGCAGGTTGCTTGTTGGCGGAACAGTGAAACGCTCTGGACTCACACGCTCGCCTGCACCTCAGGCAATGATGTCGCCCACAACAACCTCGGCATTATTCTGGCTCAAAAAGGATTGGCGGATGAGGCGATGGCCCAATTCCAAAAAGCTCTGGAAGTCCGGCCCGACAACGCGGAAGCCCAAAACAACCTGGGCAGAGCACTGCTCCAAAATGGCCATGCAGACGAAGCAATCACTCATTTTCAAAAGGCGCTGCAAATCAACCCCGGCTATGCGGGAGCCTGCAACAACCTCGGCAACGCGCTGCTCAAAAAGGGCGGAGTGGATGAAGCGATCATCCAGTACCAAACGGCGCTGCAAATCAACCCTGACTTCGCGGAAGCCCACAACAACCTCGGCAACGCCCTGCTCAAAGTGGGCCGGGTGGACGAAGCGATCGCTCATTTCCAAAAGGCACTGCAAATCAATCCCATCTATCCACAAGCCCTAAACAATCTGGCATGGGCCTTGGCAACTTCTCCACGGGCGTTGCAGCGCAATGGCAACAAGGCGGTGGAACTGGCCCAACGGGCAAATCAACTCACCGGCGGAGAAAGTCCGCTCATTCTCCAGACGCTTGCCGCCGCCTACGCTGAGGTCGGGCGATTTGGCGACGCCAGGCGGTGCGCCCAAAAGGCAATTGAATTGGCGCAGGCTGCGGGACAAAACGATTTGGCGGAACAGTTTGACGGCGAGTTGAAACTCTATGAGAAAGGACTTCCATTCCATCAGGAAAGCAAATGAGCAAGCGATCAAAACAAAAAACCAGGCGGGGAAAAGCTGCCGCCGCGCCTTCGAGCGCGCCTGTTTCGCCCGCCGGGCAGATGCCGGCAGGGGCAGACTGCCGCCCGCTGAAATCCGAGCGCCCCGCGGCGGGATTGCCTGACCGCTGGACGGTTCTGGGGGTCTGCCTTTTTCTGGCGGCGATTATCTGGGCGGTCTTCGGCCAGACACTGGGGCATGAGTTCGTCAACTACGATGACGGCGGATACGTCTATGAAAATCCCGCGGTCTCCCGCGGGCTGGACTTGAAAGGAGTCGAGTGGGCCTTTGCCCATATCGTGGAGTCCAACTGGCATCCGTTGACGATGATTTCCCACATGCTGGACTGCCAGTTTTATGGCTTGAATCCCGGCGGCCATCATCTCACCAATGTCCTCCTACACACGGCGACGGCGATCCTGCTCTTCCTCGTGCTGCGCCGGATGACGGGGTTCCTGTGGCGCAGCGCGTTTGTGGCGGCGGTGTTTGCGATTCATCCGTTGCGAGCGGAATCGGTGGCCTGGGTGGCGGAACGCAAGGATGTGCTCAGCGGACTGTTCTTCATGCTGACTCTGTGGGCGTACGCGCGTTATGTGGCAAGTGACAAGTGGCAGGTGACACGAACGGTTTCCACCCCGCCACCCGCCACCCGCCACCCGTCACTTTTTTACGGTTTGGTGCTGCTGCTCTTTGCGCTCGGATTGCTGTGCAAGCCGATGCTGGTGACGTTGCCGCTGGTGCTGCTGCTGCTGGACTACTGGCCGATTCAGAGGTTCAACCGGGCAATGCTTCCACGTCTGCTTCTGGAAAAGCTGCCCTTGCTCGGGCTGGCCGTCGCATCATGTGTGGTCACGATTTTTGCCCAGCACGAATTGATCCAGTCGTTCGGGAAGTTTTCCCTGCCCTTGCGCATGGGGAATGCCGTGGTGTCCTATGTGGCTTATTTGGGCCAGATGTTCTGGCCGGCGGATTTGGCGGTTCTATACCCATTTACGACCGGGGACGTTGGGGTTTCAAGAGTGATGCTGTCACTGGTCCTGTTGGCCGGCATTTCCACAAGCGTTTTTGTTCTGCGTCGCCGGTGCCCCTGTTTTTTGACTGGCTGGCTGTGGTATCTCATCATGCTGGTTCCGGTGATCGGGATTATTCAGGTGGGTGCTCAGGCGCGGGCGGATCGTTACACGTATCTACCACAGATTGGGTTGTATTTGTTGCTGACGTGGGCGGCGGCGGATCTGTGCGCCGGCTGGCGTCACCGCCGCGTGGTGTTGAGCGGCCTCGCCACGGTTATTCTGGCGGCTTTGATTTTCTGCGCGCGCGCGCAGACGGCTTGTTGGCGGAACAGTGAAACGCTGTGGACTCACACGCTCACCTGCACCTCGGATAATTATATTGCCCACAACAACCTCGGCCTCGCGCTGCTCAAAACGGGCGATGCGGACGAAGCGGTGGTCCATTACCAAAAGGCGCTGGAAATCAACCCTGACGACAGGGAAGCCCACAACAACCTCGGCAACGTTCTGTTCCAAAAGGGCGATGTGGACGGAGCAATGGTTCATTACCAAAAGGCGCTGGAAGTCAACCCCGACTTCGCGATAGCCCACAACAACCTTGGCAACGCGCTGCTCCGAAAGGGCAAGGTGGATGAAGCGATCGTCCATTTCCAACAGGCTCTGCAAATCAAGCCCGACTACGCGGATGCCCATAACAACCTCGGCTATGCTCTTATCCAAAAAGAAAGTGTGGACGAAGCGATCGTCCATTTCCAACAGGCCCTGCAAATCAAGCCCGACCACGCGGACGCCCATAACAATTTGGGTGGCGCGCTGCTCCGAAAGGGCCGTGTGGACGAAGCGATCATCCATTTCCAACAGGCTCTGCAAATCAAGCCCGACGACGCGGATGCCCACAACAACCTCGGCTACGCTCTTGTCCAAAAAAGAAGAGTGAACGAAGCAATCACCCATTACCAAAAGGCTCTGCAAATCAATCCCGACTTTGCGGAGGCCCAAAAAAACCTCAGCAACGCGTTGAACCAAATGCGTGTTAATCCGTAAAATCCATATCTCCGAAACTTCAATGTCGCCTCCGGAAATTGCTTTCATTAGACTCCGGGGCGCGTGCTGAACCCATTCATCCATTGGATTGAAGCCAAAGGGCCGTGGGCGCCGTGGCTGTTTCTGGCGCTGTTCATCGCCGCGTCGTTCCTGATGATCTGGCGGCTCGAGGTGATGAGCGGGCGCGGTTTCGAGGGCACGGTGCTGGGCACGCTCGTCATGCCCTATTGCTCCGGCATGGGCAACCTCATCTTCGCGTTCATCCTCGGCCACCGGGGCGGCAGCGGCGGCGATGTGATGATCAACTCGCTGGTCAATAACGTCACGAACATGACGCTCGTGCTGGGTTTGCCCGCGATTCTCTGGCGCATGAGCGTGTCGCCGCAGCAGAAGAAACCCAGCAAGGCTGCTGGCAAAGCGCGCGAACTCAACCGCCTCTCGGTCCTGCTCACGCTCACCGCGGTCCTGTTTTTCACCGGCGCGGTCTGGGCGCTGGGCCGCAAGGGCCGGATTGGTTTCAATGAAGGGCTTGTTCTGGTCGGGTTGTTTTTATTCTGGCAATTCATCCACGTGATTGAAGTGCTCAAGAGCAACGTGCGCCAGGGCAAATCGCTGAACTGGACGCTGCCGATTGACCTGGCGCTGCTGGGCGTCGGCGCCTACGGGATTTACGTGAGCACCGACTGGCTGGTGGCATGGACGAATCACATCCATGGCGGTTTCATCAAAGCACATCTCGGCTGGCTCAGCGGCTGGCTCATGGTGCTGCCCAACGGCATCCTCGCGATTTACTACGGCTGGCGCGGACAGCCGGAAACCGTCTATGCCTCGCAAATCGGCGACGCGCATGTCTCCATCCCGCTTTGTGTCGGCGTTTACACCCTGTTTCACACGATGGTCATGCCGCCGTTCTTTCAAGTGGGAATGATAATTCTTTTCAGCGCGACCCTCGTGCATCTGTTCTTCGTTGCCGTTTTGGGACGATTGCCGCGCGCGGTGGGGTGGTTCTTGGTCGCGGCCTACGTCGTGTTCCTTTACCGGGGTCTGCTGCAATGAAAGGACACCGCGAAGTGACTAGTTCTTTTTGAAAAACGCCGTGTCCCCGGAAATAATCAGCGGATTCGAACGGATTGCTTCGCTCAATTCGGCAAATGGCACCTGGGCGCTAAGCCATTGTGGATCTTTGGTGATGGAATCCATGGATCCGCGCGTGTTATTGCAAATCAGATAAATCCCCCGTCCCAAAACCATGAAGGCCTCGAACCCGGTGCCGACGCCGTGCCGCGCAAACGCGAAATCGCCGACGCCGTAGCTCGTGTCGCGCAATTCCGCGCGCAACGCGCCGAGATCGTTGATGAAATTTTTCAGGAAATCGTCGTTGCGCGGACCGATGTAGGCCAGCACGCGCGCCTTGTTTTCCGCGAGGGACAACACCGCCCATTCATCGAAAACAGTTCTGCCATAGCGCGCATCCATCTGGCTTGCGCACGACTGAATCCGGCTTTTGGCATCGTCCAGTGTCATGGTGCGGATTTGTTGGCGTCCAGAGCAAAGCAAGTTTGCCGCCGCGAGACAAGGGAATTTCAGAGAAACGAATTTTGACCGCCGACGTGCAGGGGAACACGCGCAAATGATTTTTCTGCGGCTCCGGTGGCAGATTTTGCTATGCCTGCCGCCGCAAATTCATACGCTGTTGGAAACATGCAACCGCCAACGCCTCCCGAAAAGCGGCCCGCGACCGCCGACGCGGATAAAACGAAGTCATGGTTTCATTGGCTGTTCGCCGCCCTGCTCGCCGTCGCCTTTGCCCTGGTGTTCGCAGCGAATGGCATGGCGTTGGCCCTGCCGGGACAGCCCGGCTGGCCGGAGGCGCTGCTGCTGTTGCTGGCCGTGATTGGCACCGTCACCGCGCTCGCCCGGCAGTTGCCGCTGCAAAACGTCCTGCTCGCCGCCTTCATCATCGCGCTCATGGGCGGCGGGGGACACGCGCTCGGGGTGACGATGGGAATCCCATTCGGTCCGTTCCTGTTCCTGCCGGCTGCCGGATCGCAATTATTCAAGACGCTGCCGTGGGCGATGCCGTTCATCTGGGTTGTTGCGGTTTTGAATTCGCGGGGCGTGGTGCGCCTGATTTTGCGTCCGTGGCGGAAAATCCGAAGCTACGGCTTCTGGCTCATCGGCCTGACGGCGGCGTTGACAATGCTGTTCGACCTCGCGTTCGACCCGTTCGCCTCGCGCGTGAAACATTACTGGCTTTGGCTGCCGACCAAGTTCCCGGTGGCGTGGCAGGGCGCGCCACTGCTGAATTTTTTGAGCTGGGCGGCGGTGACGCTGCTGATGCTGATGCTGGTCACACCGGCGCTCATCAACAAAAATCCGGTTAAGCGTGTGCCGGATTTTCATCCGCTTGCCGTATGGCTCGGCGCAATTTTGCTTTTCGGGACCGCGTTCCGCAATGCACGGAATGTGGCTGCCCGTCGCGCTGGACGGAGTCATTGCCGTTCTGGCCGCCACGTTCGCCATTCGCGGCGGACGGTGGTGACAAAGTATTTTCGATTTACGATATTCGATTTACGCGCCGGGCGTGGACGGTGAAGCGATTCGTAAATCGAAAATCGCACATCGTAAATCCTATCAGAGTCCGGGCTCCACCGGTCACTATGGAGAATCGAGGTTTTCCAGCACGGCGTGTCTGGTGATTTTCAAGCGGGCCACGCGCGGGCCGTCCATCTCCTCGACGCGCAATTCGCAAACGCCAAACGTCAGTGTGTCACCGGCCTTCGGAAAACCTCCAAGCTTTTGCGTCATCCAGCCGCTCGCGGTGGCGACTGTTTCCTCAAGGTGCGTTTCACCGATGATTTTTTCCAATTCATGCAATGGCAGCGTCCCGGCGGCCTCCCAGACATTTTCGCTCACGAGCGTCAATTCCGATTTTTCCTGGTCAAACTCGTCCTGAATCTGGCCTACGAGCGCTTCGAGCACGTTTTCGAGCGTGACGATGCCGATGGTGCCGCCGTATTCGTCCACGACGATGGCGAAGTGCAATTTTCGTTCGAGAAACAACTGGAGCAGCTTTTCGAGACGCGCGGTTTCCGGCAAGTAAATCAACGGGCGCGCCAGCGGCAGCAAATCCGCGCCAGTCCGTCCCGCCGCGGCCGGGTTCCGCACCGCGGGATAAAGGTCTTTGATATGCACCACACCGCGCGTTTTGTCCAAATCTCCGCCCTCGCAAAGCGGAAAACGCGAGTAGCGTGTCTTTTCCGCCAGCGCGAGGCATTCGGCCAGGCTCGCGTCGGTGTCGAACGCGGTGATTTCATGGCGCGGCCGCATGACCTCGCGCGCGACGCGATGGCGCAAATCCAGCGCGTTGAGAATGATGTTGCGTCCGCCCACCGTACCCGCACCGCTTTGCGGGACCGATGCAACCAGGAGACGCAATTCCTCCTCGGACTGTACCCGATCCGTTGCGCCGTCGGGTTCAATGCCGATTCTTTCCAAAAGCCAGCGGGCTCCGTAATTCAGCAACCGGTTGAACGGATAAAACGCCAGGTAGAACCAGCGCAACGGATATGCCGCCCCCAACGCGACGGGCAATGGTTTTTGAATCGTCAGCCATTTCGGCGCGAGTTCGCCGACCGTGATGTGCAGAAAGGTCAATGCGCTGAAACCAATGGCGAAGGAAATGGAGTGCAGCCACGCGTCGGACACGACGCCAAGTGGAATGAGCAATGGCTCCAGCAGGGTGGTGAACACCGGCTGGCCAATCCAGCCCAGGCCGAGACTCGCCATTGTAATGCCAAGTTGCGTCGCGCTGAGATAGGAATTCAGATTGCGGACGATGTGCTGCGCCATTTTCGCCCGCCGCCAGCCCTTGGCCACCAGAATGTCCAGCTGGGTTTCGCGGATGCGGACGAGCGCAAACTCGGCGGCGACGAAAAACCCGTTCAGCAGCACCAGCGTTAACACTGCCAGAATTTTCAGCGCGATTAAAATGACGGCGTCCCAGCTCACAATTTCACCTCGCCGAACATCAGTTTGAAAATGTCTTCCAGGCTCACAACGCCCATTTCGCTCCCGTCGTGCGCCAGCACGATGGCCAGCCGCTCGCCGGCGCGCTGCATCCGGCGCAGCGCGACTTCCAACCGGGTGTCCTCGCCCAGAAACAACGCCGGCGTCATGTGCGCGGCGGCCGGCTTTTGCAAATCCAGATCATCGCGGAACAGCAGCGGACCGAGCATGAGCAATCCGGCAATGCGCGGGCGTCCGTCGCGCATTTCCCGGACCGGCAGACGCGACAATTTCCGTTCGCGCGCCAGCGCCAGCGCCTCAGCGATGGGCGTTTGGGTTTCAATGATTACCGTTTGCGCCAGCGGTGTGGCGATCTGGCGGACGGTGAACGTTTGCAAATCCAGCACGCGGTTGATCATCGCGCGCTCGTCGGTCGTCAAGGCTTGTGCGGATTCCTGCATGACCGCGAGCATTTCTTCGCGATTGCCGAACAGCCGCCCGGTCAGCGAGCGCCCGCCCGTCCAGCGCAACACCAGCTTGGAGACGTCTTCCACGATCACGACGAGCGGGCCGAGCACGAAATGGATGGGCCGGAAAGGATTCGCCGCCGACAGGCACAATTGATTGGGATACGCGCGGAACAGCATCTTCGGCAGCAAATCGAACAGCGCGTAAAACAAAAAAACGACGACCGCGAAAACGGTGATGCTCCAGGCGCGCTGCCCCAAAAACCATTCGTGCAGTTTGGCCACCGTCCAGCCGAGGATGATGAAATTGGCGAGCGTGTTGCCGACGAGAATCGTCCACATGAATTTTTCCGGGTTTTCGAGAAAGCCGTGCAGCAGTCTGGCCGAGGGCTTGCCCGCGCGCGCCAGCCGCCGCACGCGCAGCCGGTTGAGCGCGAACACGCCCGCCTCCATGCCGGACAGCAAAAATGACGGTCCCAGACACGCGGCAAAAACGAGCCAGTTGATGAGGTTCGTATCCATTTATTTCACCCGCTGAACAAGCAATTTGCGGACGCGCCGCTCGTCGGCGGCCTCCGCGGTGAGTTGCAGACCGCGAAACGTTGCCGACTCGCCCGCCGCCGGCACCACGCCGAGCAAATGCGCGAGCAAACCGCCCATCGTTTCCACCTCGTCCACGTCGCCGAGCGCGGGAAATTCGCGCCGGAAATCGTCCAGCCGCATCGTGCCGCTCACGCGCCAGCGATCCGGCGCGAGTTTTTCCATCACGAAACCCTCCGTCCGCGTTTCCGTGCGGATTTTGCCGACGAGCTGGCCGAGAATGTCCTCCATCGTCACGAGGCCCGCCGTGTCGCCGAATTCGTCCAGCACCACCGCCAGGCCGCGCTGCTGTTTTTGCAGGCTCTTGAACAGGTGCAGCAGATTCATCGTCTCCGGCACGAACGAGGGAAATTCAATCGCGTCGGCCAGGTCAATTTTCGGATCCAGCAGCAGCGCGCGGGTGTTGAGAATGCCCACGATGGTGTCCGGCGTTTCGTCGTAAATCGGCAGGCGGCGATGTTTGAATTTTTTCGCCGCCGCGATCATTTCCTCCACGGGAGCATCGTCCGAAATGCACGCCATGACCGCGCGCGGGCGCATCACGTCGCGCGCCATGCGCTGATCCAAGCTGATGATTTGCAGGATGATTTCCTTTTCCGACTCGTCGAGTGTTCCCTGATGGTAGGCCATTTCGAGCAATTCCTGATATTCGGCGTCTGTCAACGCCCCGGCGCCCTGGGTGAGGTCGGTTTGCGGCACGATGATTTTCAAAATGGCCGTGTTGAGCTGCTGCGCCGCGCGATGCAACGGCTTCGTGATTTTTTCAAAAATCAACATCAGCCACGCGACCCGCAAGGCCCAGCGTTCCGGCCGCCGCACGGCCAGCGTTTTGGGCAATACCTCGCAACCCAGGAGCGTCAACACCAGCAATGCGAGCATCGGCAGCCAAAGCGTCCAGTGCGCGTTGAAGACCATCCGCAGCGCCACCGCGAGCATGGCGGCGTTGGCGAACGTGTTGCCCAGCGCCAGCGTGGCCAGCAAATCCTGCGGACGTTCGAGCAGTTGCGTGACGATTTTGCCCGCGCCCGGATGCTGTTCGGCCAGTTGCCGCGCCTGCCATTTGCTCAGGGAAAACAACGCCGTTTCCGCCAGCGCGAAAAAGAAACTTGCGCCCGCGAAAACCAAAATCGCCGCTATCGCCATCTCCACGGGCGAAGTTTGAAGCAAATTGCCCGCCGAAAAAAGCAGAAAGAAGCGACGCGAATTGCGGATTAACGTAAATTCAATTTGTGAAAATTCGCGGCATTCACGTCATTCTCAGTTCATCTTGAGACCGTCTCGAAACCTGCTCTCATTGTAGCAGCCGACGTGAGTCGGCTCACTTTTCCGGGGTTTTACATGAGATTGGAGCGGACTCACGTCCGCTGCTACGAATTTTAAATCGCCTTCACCTTTCCAAAACCGCCGTCGCCGCCGCGTAATTGGCCGTGTGGCTCAGGCTGACGAGCAGCCGCTTTGCCCGGCGGGACTGGAAGAGTTTTTTCCCCTTGCCGTGCAGGACCACAAATGGCTCGCCGGATTCCTTGCGCCGGATTTCCATGTCCTGCCAGCCGAGTTGCGCGCAGATGCCGGTGCCGAACGCCTTGGAAATGGCCTCCTTGGCCGCGAACCGCACGGCCAGGAACGGCGCGGGATTTTTATGCGAGAGGCAGTAGGCGATTTCGTCCGCGTGCAGAATGCGGTTCACGAACCGCTCGCCGAATTTTTCGTAAGACGACGCGATGCGCGCCACTTCGATGATGTCAATGCCAACGCCGAGAATCATGGGATTTACGATTTACGATTTGCGATTGACGCGCAAGCAAACTCGGAATACCCCTCAAACGTGAAATTGAAAATCAACCGCAATTCTTTCTCGGATGGTTTCGTTATTTTCCTGGGATTTTCTTTGGGCATTCAGTCAGCATTGGCTGCGAGCGGAATGTTTCCAAAAATGCCGGCGGCAACAAATGCTTATGTCGTCACAATAGCCAAAGACAGTGAGAATGCCAAGATGACGGCTTGGGCACTGCAAGGAATGATCAATCAACAATCGGCGGAGGTTTATCTCATCAATAACCCGTGGGATTGGGAACCGCTTCAGAACTGCGGAAAACCTTTTGAAAAACTGCAAGAATTGTCTGGAGCCAATACCGGATTGCGTACCCTTTTCCAGAAGTATCAGAGGCGCGTAAGGAAAATGTTTATCTACGATCCGGCCAAGGACTGGACTTGGTATCTGGCCTTGATGTCCGCCGCGCAACAAGACGGAATTCCCGTCACCGAATCAGTCAGGAACGATTTGATATCGGAGTTTGGCTGGAAAGGTGACGTGGAGGATTTCCGAAATCGATGGGCAAACCGGATCGAAGCTTACGATTGGGCGCTTGTCCATCTGATGCCCGACTGCACCAAACAAGTGGTTTTCGCGACCGGCAACCGCCGTCTTGATGCCACGGCCGAACGCATCGGCAATCCAATCACCGATTATGCAACAGCCAGCAAGGGCTTTGTGTTCTGGCTGGATTTCAAAACCGAGCGGGCGGAAGTCGAAAAAATCTTTCGTGCGCCGGGTTACGGAGTCGGCACGTCGCTGATGGGATATGCCAGCACAGGTGACGCAGCCAACGAAGTTGCCAATCGGTTCGGCATTGGTTACGTGGTGAGTGAGCTTTATGCGAACGGAAGTTTCTGGTCGAGTTTCCCGAACAAGACCTACGAGCAATCTCCAGGACGGGCAATCAAGGCTGAGCCGGGGAAAATCTATGCGTCCATCATGTGGAGCGATGGCGACAATCTCGAATTCGACCAAAATCCGCTCTACAAATATTGGCATGATCCGGCTCGCGGGAAAATTCCGGTCGCCACCCCGTTAGGCCCGACGCTTCAAGAACTGAACCCGCCATTGCTGGATTGGTATTATTCCAAAATGACGGACAATGATGAACTGGTGGCCGGGCCGGCGGGAGTTCAATTCATTCATATCCGGGATTTCAAAGACGATCTGTTTCCGGCGTGGTGCAAATTGAACCACGACTGGTGCGCCAGTGCGGGATTTCATGAGGTTTATATGTGGCTGATGCCATTACCGACCCCCAAATACGCGATGTATATGAAGACTTGCGGGCTGGAAGGCGCCTTGGGCGAATTCTTTTCCACCGACACCAACCTTCCTTCGGTTCCCATATCCGGCATCGCGGATGAAAGCCGGTTATTTCCAGAATTCACGGCGGTCAAACCGAAGATCAATGCGCCCGTATTTCACAACTTTGTCTGCGTCGCCGGAGGGTTCTATCGCGATGGAGACCGTGGCTATTCGGTGATCAAGCGACAGATTGACCGTTTGGAAGAAGCTTATCCGGGTCGTTATGTATTCCTTTTGCCGAAAGATCAGTTTGCCACAATTCGTGCTTAATATAATCAAAGTTCCGACGTGCGAAAGATTGCCGGACGGCCGGATGCTTCGGAAGGTCTGACTCCGGTGAGCAACGGCGATGGCGAGTTCACGATTGTGGAACGCAACGGGGGACATTGCTGGCTGGTGCCCAAGCATACATCGCCAAACTATTTTTATTTGGAAGCGGACCCCGGTTTTCTTCCGCAATCCGGCGGTGCAGTAGTGATTGATCTGGCGTATTTCGACGCCGGGTCCGGCGATATTGCACTGGATTACGATTCAACAGATTTTCGATTGCCAGATGCGGGAGCTTACAAGCGGTATCCATATGCCATTCACCGCATGAATACATTCCAGTGGAAACTGGCCCATTTCCACGTGAACGACGCCCGTTTTGCGAACCGCGAGAACAACGGTGCCGACTTTCGGTTTTACATTGGAGGAGACGATCTATTGCTTAGCGCCGTGCAAGTGCAGCGGGTCGGACCCTGATGGCAAGTCCAAATCAGAAATTATTCCGCGATTTTTATTTCACTCAATAATTCTTCATTAAGCGCAGCATTTCCTGGACGGCCTTTTCCAGCCCCACGCTCACCGCGCGGCTGATGATGCTGTGGCCGATGTTCAATTCCACCAGATGCGGCACGCGATGCAGCGCGGGCAGGTTCGCGTAATTCAATCCGTGCCCGGCGTTCACCTTCAAGCCGAGCGCGTGCGCCTGCTGCGCGCCGGCAATCAAGCGCTGCAATTCGTCCTGCCCTTGAATCGTAGCAGCCGACGTGAGTCGGCTCTGACTGATTTTTGATTTTGATGTTTGAGCCAACTCACGTTGGCTGCTACGGAAGAACTCCTCCGCAAACGCACCGGTGTGCAATTCCACAAACTGGCTGCCGGTGCGCGCGCTGGCTGCAATCTGTTTTTCATCCGGCGCGATGAACAGGCTCACTTCGATGCCCGCGTCGTTCATTTTCTTGCGCGTGTCGGTGATGGCCTTTTCGTTCGCCGCCACGTCCAGCCCGCCTTCGGTGGTCACTTCCAGCCGCCGTTCGGGCACGATGCAGACGATGTCCGGTTTCACTTTCAGCGCAATGGAAATGATTTCCGGCGCAATGGCCATTTCCAAGTTCAGCCGCGTCTTGACCGTCTCGCGCAATTTCCAAACGTCGCGGTCCTGAATGTGCCGGCGATCCTCGCGCAGGTGCGCAGTGATGCCGTGGGCGCCGGCGGCTTCGCAAATCCGCGCGGCCTCAACCGGGTCCGGCTCGCCGAATCCGCGTCCGCGATAGCGCGCCTCGCGCAGCGTCGCAACGTGATCAATGTTAACGCCCAGTTTGAGCATGTCAGTGCGCCGTCGCCGGCACAGGAGTGACCGGTGCAGGCTTGACCGGTGCAGGCGGGACCGGCGCGCCGGGAACCCGCGGGCGCTGGATTCTGGGTTTCGGCGGCGGCAAACGCAAATCGCAGCCCGGAAAATTCGTCGCCTCAAGCCAGTTGGCCAGGGCGGTGAGTTCAATCGCCGTGAGACCGCCGGGCGCCTGGCGCGTGAACGTCAACTCATTCGACGCGGTTTGCGTGACTTCGGTCATGGTGACGCCGAGCGTCGGGCCGATGCGATAGAGCCACTTGGCCGCGGCGGTTTGCGCGGCGAGTTGTTTGTGCTGCGTAAACATCAGCGCCAGTTGCGCCAGTTCGGGCAACAGGGTCAGACGTTCACCGGTGTTTTCCCGGTCATAATATACCAGATTGGTCCGGTCGAGGGTTGCGAACAATTCCGGCGGCAGGGGCCTGGACCTGATGCTGTTCGGGAAAACTTCAGCAAACAAAAAGTCCCCGCTCGGCTCATGCAACGCCCGCAGGTTCGGCGAAATATACGGTATCCCCCGCCAGGAAATCTGGCCGTTGGTCATCACCATGGTGACCGGCTTTATTAAATGACTCTGCCAGCCGGTGTTGGCGGACATCTTTTGTTCGAACTCCTGAAGCGCCTTCTTCCCGTCCGGAACCGGCACGGCGGCAAAAGTCCGGAACGGCAACTGTCCCATCGCCCAGACGAACATCTGGTTCGGCACCGGCGAGATTTCGTATGGCTGCGCCCAATTTTGTTTTTCCAGCCACGGCGCGATGCCGCGCGCGGCGGTGAAACTGATGATTGGCTCATGAATCACATCCACCGGCATCCGCCATTTTTCGAGTGTCAACGCCAGCGGCTGCGGGAAAATCAGCCTGCCGTCCAAATGCAAATTGCCGTTGCGTCCGACGGCCTGCCAGCGCGTTTCCGGCAAATCAACCGCCTGCAACGACGGAAACCAGCGCGCCAACCGCGGCCAGTCCAAATCCGCGGTCAGCCAGTCATTTTTCTCCGCCGGCGCGGGGCGTTTTTCGGCCAGCACGCGCCGGACCAGCTCGTCGTTCAACGGCAGTTTGTCCTGGCCGCAACCAAAGACGACCCAATCGCCGGCGCGGACGAAACGGATCAAATTGGGCGGCTGGTGTTTTTTCAGTTGCCAATTGCCGGACTGGTCTTGAGCCGCCGGAATGCCCGTCCACATTTGAATAACGGTTGCGAGATTGGTGCTCCAAAGTTGCGCGCGGCCGGCATTCAGCCGGATTGCCAGGGCGTATTCCGGCGACCCGTTGGTCGCGTCGCGGATTTGCAGGAACCATTCGGCGCTCAACAAATCGTCGAGCAACGGGCGAAGCTGCGCCGCCCCATCACCCGCGCCGGGGGCTGTTTTCAATTTCAACCATTCGTAAGGCGTCCGGGAAAGTTTGCCCAGCGTCTGCTCGCGGAGCGCCCGCGCCTCGGTTGAACACCAAAGATTGGTGAAGGCGACGGCATTGGTGTCGGCGGAAATCTGTTCGGCGCCGGCAAAATGCACCCGCGCAATCAAATCCGGTGACGCCAGCGACGCCTGGGCTGCAACCGCAGCCGTCAACCCTGTCCCAAGCAAAAATGAAAATAATTGTTTCATCAAGGGCCTTTTCTGTGCCAAATACGCCGCCGCTTGGCAAATCCAATCATATTCCGGTCGTGGCGCAGTTTGCATTCCAGGTGGGGCGAGCGTACCCGCGAGCCGGCTCGTCAGCAGCCTCGCCCCACCAAAAACCATATACCAATCATATTCTGATTGCCCCGCCCCGCCGGATTCGGTTTTCATTCGCCGTGCTCAAACTCCGCCCGTTTCTCAAATACTGGCTGCCGGTGTTGATTTGGATGGCGCTGATTTTTTCAGCGTCGGCCGATTCACATTCCTACGAACATTCCTCGCGCCTGATTGCGCCGTTGCTGCACTGGCTCTTTCCACAAATGCCGCAGATGCGGGTGGATGCAATCGTGTTTTTTGCCCGCAAATGGGCGCATCTGACCGAATACGCCGTGCTCGCGCTGATGCTCTGGCGCGCGATGCGAAAACCGGTGAAAAATGATCCGCGCCCGTGGATCTGGCGCGAAATGCGCCTCGCGATGTTGCTGGTCATCCTCTACGCAGCCAGCGATGAATTCCATCAATCGTTTGTTCCCAACCGCGATGCCGCCGTACTTGATGTGATCATTGACACCGTCGGCGGCGTGGCGGGGTTGCTCGCGCTTTGGACCCTTGGCCGCTGGCGAAAACACTGGTAAACACCCGCCATGAAACGTCCGCTCGCCGCTGTCGTTTCCTTTTACGCAACCGGCTTGTTGCTTGCCGAAGTGTTACAACCGCCGCTCATCGCGCTTTTTGCCGCTTCGTTTCTCGTTCTCGTCCTCGCCCTCGCCGGCCACGCCGAAGCGTCTGGGCAAAGGCGGGTCCTCGAAAAACTTCGCCCGCTGCTGATCTGGCCGTTGCTGGCGCTCGTAGGCTGGATCAATCTCGCCAGCCGGACGGCCATTGTTTCACCCAACGATTTGCGCGCGTTGCTTGGCAACACCAACGCCATCGTGACGGTGCGCGGGACTTTGATCGAAACACCGCATCTGCGCATCACCGAACGCGACGACCGGCAAACCGAACGCTCGGTCGCCCAGGTGCAAGTCACCGCGCTGCGCCGCAACGCTGACTGGCAGCCGGCGGCCGGATCAATCGTCGTGGCGACACCCGGCGCGCTGGCGGGTGTTTTTTTCGCCGGCCAGCCGGTCGAAATTTCGGGCGTCATCGGGCAACCGCCCCTGCCTTTGGCCGGGGGACTTTTCGATTATCGTGATTACCTCCAAATGCGCGGAATTTATTACCAGCTCAAAACCGGTTCCACGAACGACTGGCGGTTCGGCGCGGCGCCACTGCTCAAACCGCCGCTGACCGATCGCTTTTTGAACTGGTCGCGACGCACCCTCGCGCTCGGTTTGCCGGTGGAGGACGAACCCCTGCGTCTGCTTTGGGCGATGACGCTCGGCTGGCGGACCGCATTGACCGCCGACATCAGTGAACCGTTTCTGCGCGCCGGCACGATGCACCTGTTCGCCATTGACGGCCTGCGCATCGCGTTGATTTCCGGGATGCTCGTCGCGCTGTTGCGCCTGCTGCAAATTTCGCGCGCGTGGTGCGGCCTCGTGGCCATTCCGCTCATCTGGTTTTACACCGCCGCGACCGGCTGGGAATCCTCCGCCATCCGCGCGTCGGTGATGATGACCATCGTCATCGGCGGCTGGGCGTTGAAACGTCCGGGCGATTTGATCAATTCGCTGGCCGCCGCCGCCTTCATCATTTTGCTCTGGGAACCGCGCCAGCTATTCGAGGCCAGCTTCCAGCTTTCCTTTTTCGTCGTGCTGGTCATCGGGCTGATGCTGCCGCCGTTGAACAAAATGTTCGACCAGTTCTGGCAAAGCGATCCGTTGCTGCCGAACGAACTGCTCCCGCGCTGGCGGCGCGCGTTGATCGCGACGTTGCGAACTTTGTCGCGTTACTTCACGCTCTCGCTTGCTGCGTGGATTGGCTCGATTCCGCTGGCGGCAAAGTATTTTCACCTGTTCAGCCCGGTTTCAACGCCCGCGAACATCGTCGCCGTGCCGCTCGGCACGCTCGCGCTGATGAGCAACCTCGGCGCCCTCGTGTGCGGAACATGGTTCCCGTGGGCGACCGGATTGTTCAATCACAGTGCGTGGTTTTTCATGTGCGCGATGACGTGCGGTCAGCGAACTGGCCACAAAGATTCCCGGCGCGTTTTTTTATGTGCCCGCGCCGTCGTGGCTGGACATCGCGCTCTTTTACGCCGTGCTGGTCGGCGCATTGAGCGGCTGGTTGTTCGCGCCCAAACGAAGAATTTGGAGCGCGACCGCACTGATTCTGGTTGTTGCCGGTTACGCCTGGCATTGGCAGGCAACGCGCCATGAAATCGAATTGACCGTGCTGCCGCTCAACGGCGGCCATGCCGTCTGGGTGGACGCGCCGGGACGGAAAAACGACTGGCTCGTAAACTGCGGCGACGCCGACTCGGTCGGGTTCACCCTCAAACCGTTTTTGCGCGCGCGAGGCGTCAATCATCTATCCCGGCTGGTCCTGACCCACGGCAGCGCGCGGAACAACGGCGGGGCGGAATCGCTCGACGAACTTTTTGGCGTTGCGGAACTCGTCACCAGTCCCATTCCATTTCGTTCCGGCGCTTACCGCGATGTGGTCGCTAAATTCAACCAGCTTCAACCAGCCGCCGAAGCGGCACATCGTCATTCAACGCGGCGACCAGGCCGGCGGCTGGCGGGTTTTGCATCCCGGCGCCGGAGACGATTTTGCCCACGCGGATGACTCGGCGCTGGTGCTGCTGGGAAATTTTCACCGCGTGCGCGTCCTGCTGCTGTCCGACCTGGGTCGCAGCGGACAAAGCGCGTTGCTCGCGCACACCAACGACCTGCGCGCCGACGTGGTCATCGCCGGTTTGCCGGACGAAGGCGAACCGCTGTGCGACGCATTGCTCGATGCCGTGCAACCGAAAGTCATCGTGGTGGCCGATTCGGAATATCCCGCGACCCGGCGCGCGAGCCGAACCCTGCACGAACGCCTGGACCAGAGAAAAATTACGGTGATTTACACCCGCACCGCGGGCGCGGTAAAAATTGTGACGCGACCGGACGGTTGGGAGTTGAAAACGATGGACGGGCAAAAATTCACCCGTCCGTAAAACTCGTAGCAGTCCCGCCAAGCGGGATGAGTCCGCTCCATCTTATCAAAAGAAATGTCAGAGCCGACTCACGTCAGTCTGCTACGGTTCAGGGGCACTGTTCCTGGGAGCGCTGGCGTCTCGCCGGCGAGTTCCAATCTTCGGCTTGCGACTGGCCGGCGGGACGCCGGCGCTCCCAGGAGATTTCGCGGAAGAACTGTGGCGAGGGGTTCATGCTTGTAAACTCGCCGCAACAGATTCCGGGTTGGAATCGCCTTATGGAATAGCCTTCATTAGCCAATCAAATATCAGGAAAATGCGGATTGACTATTTTTACGGTTTTGAGTCAATGAACGTGCTGTGAATGCATTGAAGTCAAGCAGTGTACATGGCGCAACTTTGCCGGAGGAGCCGGGAGGTTCCAAGGCGGAAGAGTTTGCTGCACTTTCATCTGGTTGTTTCCGGTCGTGTTCCAAAAAGCAAAAAGGAGATCGTATGAAAATTAATTATTCCCTCATTTATCAATGGCTGGCGTTGCCGGCGGCTGTCACCTTGGTGTTGCTCGCCGCGAGCGCGGCGCGGGCCGTGGACTTCCACGTGGCCACCGCGCAGGCCCTGCAAAACGCTCTCACCACGGCGGCGGGCAATGGTGCGAACAACAACATCTACCTGACCAACGGCTACTACACCGGCAACTTCAGCTACAACAACTCGGCCAACTACAGCCTCACCATCCAGCCGGAGGCGGGCGTGACGAACACACAAATCGCGATTGACGGCGCGGGCGGTGGAGGGGACCTCAACCTTAACTGTTCCGGCAGTTCGGGCAACGTGTCGGTGAGCGGCATCACGTTCGTGCGCAACTGCGGCAGCTCCTCGGACTCGATTGGCGCGCTACGCATCGCGGCACCCAGCGGCGGGACGATTACCGTGGATGGCTGCCGGTTCCTCACGATCACCAACAACACCAGCGGCGTGGGACTGGTAATCGCCTCCGGGCAGAACGCCATCATCCGCAACTGCCTCGTCCTAGGGAAAACCAACAACGGTACTTCCGACGGTGACGGCATCTACATCTCCGGGGTGACGGGAAACACATGGCTTTACAACTCCACGATGGCGGGAAATTATGGTGGTTGGGGCGCGAACATCGGTGCCAGCGCGATCCTGACAGTGACCAACAATGTGTTTCAAACGAATTCCAGCGGCGGTCTGTCTTTTAGCCCCTCCGGCAATGAAAGCGCCGTGGCGGTGGTGTCAAACAATGTCTTTAGCGGCTCCAGCGGCAATAACTGTGGAGCTTACATTAATAATTTTGGCACGCTCAACGTAGGCGCCAATGTTTTTAGCGGCAATAGCGGAGGCGGACTCTATGTTTCTAGTGGTGGCACGGCGACTATTGCGGGCAACACGTTCTATGGAAATGATATCGGTGGTTCTTATTGGGGCGGGGTGCATGTGAACGGCCTCACTACGGCAATTGTCACGGGAAACACCATCAGTGGCAATGCCGGGGGTGGAAACGGGTATGGTAGTTCGGGAGCCTACCTTGTCGGCAATACCACCAACATTCTAACGGGGAATACCTTTAGTGGGAACTCGACGTATGGGAGCACGTGGGGAGGCGCGGCTTATTTCAATTTTGGAAACAGCGGTGTCTGCGCCATTTCAAATAATATTTTCAACGGCAACTCTTGTACCTGCGTGGGGGGCGCGGTTGCGCTTAATGGCAGCGGCACGGTTTTCATGACCGGCAATACGTTCACGGGCAATTCCACCAGCGGAAACAACCAGGGCGGGGCCGTGTATTTCAACGGCGGCACGAACATCATCATCGGCAACACGTTCCAGCAAAACTCCTCCGCCTATGGCGGCGGCGCCATTTATGGCACCGCGCCGGTCATCACCATTTCGGACAACCTGGTGGTCAACAACTCCCAATCCAGCGCCAGCATGAGCGGCGGCGGCATTTTTGTGAACGCCTCGGCTACGCTTTACATGGTCAACAACACCATCTTCGGCAACACGTTCCGGCGGCAACGGCGGCGGCGCGTCGTTCCAGGTCAGCGGCACGGTGGAGCTGCTCAACGTCTATAACAACATCATCTGGGGCAACACCGCCACGGGCAGCGGCGCGGACGTGTATCTTACCGGGGTCGGCCAGTCGAAACTGTTCATGTATAACGACGCGAACGGGATGTCTGGCGTGTGGAACAACGCCATGCCTCAGTTGAACGCGGACCCGAAGTTCGTTAACGCCGTCAGCGGGGATTATCACCTGCAAACCAACTCGCCCTGCCTGAACTACGGCACCAATGGCACGTTCCTGCCGCTGACCGATCTCGACGGCAACACGCGCACCAACGCTGCCGGACAGGTGGATTTGGGGTGCTATGAGTTCAACAACACGGCTGTGCATCCGGCGGACACAAACGGTACTTGGGTCATCACCGCCGGCGAATACAACGCCTACGCCGCCGCGTGGAAGGCCGGCCAGACTTGGACCAACGCGCCCGCCTCCGCGCCGAATCCCAACCCGATTCCGGCGAATTATGTGACGCGCGCCGGCTACCTGATGACCAACGGCGGCTCTTATTACAATGACGGCAGCGCCCGGCCCACGAATTGGAGGCTGGTTGGCCATTAAACCCGCGAAAAACACGGACCACACGAAAAAGGTTCTTGTGTTAAACCAGGTTTCAATCGAGGAAACAAAAGTCGCGCGAGCGGCTTGGAGTGCGCCAGTCCTCTGGCGCTTTGGCAGGCGAATGGATTCAAGCTCGCGTAGGAATAGCGGCAGAGGGCTGCCGCACTCCAAAACCTGTCGGCGAATCGGCAGCCCGGCGATTTTCTTATTTGCATTTGCGTTCGGAGCGTTTGCGCAGACCAATCCGCCGCCCGCTTCCTACACCCGGTCTTACACCAACGATGTGCCAAACCAGCCGCTCGTTACCGTGTCGGTTTCCGGGGCATCGAACGTCGCCTGTTTGACCATTGAGGAAATCGTGCCCGCGGCAGCGACGGTGTTGAGCGTCAGTGGCGACGGCGTCTATCTGCCCGCGCGAAATGCCATCCGCTGGGGGCCGTATTTCAACACGATCGCCACCAACGCGAGCTACCGGCTCACTGGATTACCGGGCAGTTATCCGGTCAATGGCGGTTCATGGATGGACGGCCATTGGTATTTTTCGCCCGCAGCCACAATGGTAGCGGTGCTGCCGCTTCCGGGTGGTGGCGGTGGAGTGCCGTCTCCGCCGCCGCAGGTGGTCACGCCCATCTTCTCGCCGCCCAGCGGCGCGAACGTGCCGACGAGTGTAACCATTTCCTGCGCGACGCCGAGCGCGGCGATTTACTACACCCTGGACGGCTCGCTGCCGACGCAAGGTTCGACGCCTTACACCGGCGCGGTGCCGCTGGCATCAGCCAGCGTGTTGCGCGCGGCGGCGTTCACAAACGGCTGGACGCCGAGCGTCGCGGCGGTGGCGTATTACGGCCCGCCCGCCGTCCCCGCCAACGCGCAGGTGACGCGCAGCGTGAGTGGAAATGCGTCGGCAACGCCGGTGGTGACGTTCGTCGTGACGCCCGGCACCAATGCAAATTGTGTCGCCATAACCGAATCGCTCGCCCCGGGCCTTGGTGCAGCCAATGTGTCCTCCGGAGGCAATTACGTCGCCAGCAACAACGTCGTGCTGTGGGGGCCGTTCTTTGGAACGAATGTTTTGTCATTGAGCTATCAGGCTGTGGGGCTGCCGGGCGTTTATCCGGCAAAAGCGTCGTGGAGCGTGGACGGTGTGAGTGGAACAGAAACGACGGGAACCAATATCGTCATCATTGCCAGCGGCGGGAGCGTCGTATTTCCGACTCCGCCGCCCCAGGTGCCGGCGCCGATTATCATTCCGCTCAACGGTTCGGCGGTTCCGGTGGATGTGTTGATGGGATTGCCCGGCTGGGACTTTGGCCTGCTGGATGACACCTGGGCTGGAGGAACACGAAGCATTCAGAATCTGCCCACGCAATCAGCCTGGTTTGTGTCGGGTTCCTGCGCCAATCTGACCGCCGGCGTCAGCGCGTTGAATTTTTGGAACGGCACGAATTCTGTCACGGGCATCACTTATTTCACGCCGAACGCCACCACGCCGGTGTCGCTGGGCGTGGGCGATACTTTGAAAGCAACCTTGAAACTGGTTTTGACCGGCGTGGCCCCGACCAACACGGCGCAAGGATTGCGCATCGGGCTTTTTGATTTTGTGGATTCCGCTCTTTCACCACCACAGGTTTCCGCCGACGGCTTTACCGCGGCGGGCCAAGGCAATGGCGTGCAAGGTTACTGCCTGTTTCAAAACATGGGAACGGCTTTCCAGGTCATGACCCCCGTGGACATACGAGTGCGCACGAATCTTGTTTCCTGCTCGCTTCTGGCGACCAACACGGATTTCCGTTCGATGAGTGGCTCGGTGGTCAGCAATAATTTCCCCGGCTTCACCGCCGGACGACAGTATATTTTGACGCTGACCGTGAGCCGCACGGCGGCCAGTTCGCTGGCGTTCAACGCCTCTTGGCTGGACACGACGACCGGCGGAACATTTTCGAATGGCGCCACCAATTCTTCCGCGACCAGTTTCAGGTTTGACGGTCTGGCGCTCTGGTCGCAAACCGCCGCCACCGCCGCCACCAACATAACGTTGAATGAATTCAAGATGGATTACATCCCGCAAGCCGCGAGCAGTGCGCCCGCGCAGACCAATACCGCGATTTATTACACGTTGGATGGCTCGCTGCCGACGCCAAGTTCGATGGTTTACACCGGCGCGGTGCAACTGGCGTCAGCCGGGGTCGTGCGGGCGATTGCCTTTGCAGCCGGCTGGACGCCGAGCGGGGTGGTGGTGGCGTATTACGTTCCGCCCGCCGTTCCCGCCAACGCGCAAGTGACCCGGAGCGTGAGCGGGAATGGGTCCGCAACGCCGGTGGTGACTTTCAATGTGACGCCCGGCACCAATGCGAGCTGTATCGCCATAACCGAAGCGCTCGTCCCAGGCCTTGGCGCCACCAGTGTCTCGTCCGGAGGCAATTACGTCGCCAGCAACAACGTCGTGCAGTGGGGGCCGTTCTTTGGAACGAATGTTTTGTCGTTGAGCTATCAGGCTGTGGGGCTGCCGGGCGTTTATCAAGTGAGGGCGTCATGGAGCGTGGACGGCGTGAGTGGAATAGAAACGACTGGGACTAATCTCGTCATTGCTGGCACCGGAGTGAATGGACAGGTCCCGACTCCACCGGCACCGCCGCCGCAGGTGGCGACGCCGGTGCTGACGCCGCCAATGGCGTCCAATCTGCCGGTCAGCGTGACCATCACTGACGCTACGCCAGGCGCGGTGATTTACTACACGCTGGACGGTTCGCTGCCGACGAAGAGTTCAACGCTTTGCACGGGCGTAGTGTCACTTGTGGCCAAAAGCGTGCTGCGCGCGGTGGCGTTCACGAACGGCTGGACGCCGAGCGTCGCGGCGGTGGGTGAATATGTGCCGGTACTCACCACCAACACGGTTTTGGTGACGAACAGTATTACCGAGAATGCAACTATTCAGCCGATCGTGAGCCTCACGGCCACGCCGCAGGGCGCGGTAAATTGTTATGCCGTGGTTGAAACGATCCCGTTTGGTTTGACTCCTTCCGGTTTGTCGGGCGACGGGATTTGGGATCCGATTGCCGGTGCGATTCGCTGGGGGCCTTATTTCGACAACCAGCCGAGGGGTTTTTCTTTCAGTGTCAGCGGGGCCTCGGGAACTTATCTGTTGTCCGGGCAGGTCAGTGTCAACGGTTATTCAATGTCCACGGGCGCGACAAACGTGCAGGTCAACACGAGTGTCAGTTGGACGGCCCCGCAGATCGGGACGCAACCTTCCAGTCAAGTGGCGCTGGCAGGGTCAACGGTGCAATTCACAGTGAGCGCATCAGGTTCGTCTCCCCTGATTTACCGATGGTATTTCAACACCAACACGCCGCTCTTTTCACCTTCGACCGTTGCCACCCTGTCCCTGTCCAATGTCACGGCCCAGTCAGCCGGGCATTACTCGGTGGTCATCACCAACGTCTATGGCAGTGTCACCAGCAGCATCGTGTCGCTTACAGTCGTAACCCCGCTGGTGGTGACCGGTATCAATCTGGACGCCAGAGGCAATGTGACGCTCAATTTCGCGTCGTTTCCGAACAGCACAAACCGAATCTGGGCCGCCACCAATCTGGTACCGCCTGCGGTATGGCAAGTCATTTCCACAAACATCGCGGACCCCAATGGCCAATGGCAATTCATAGATACGAATGCGATTGGTTATCCAATGCGATATTATCGTTTCTCCACGCCGTAACCAAAGTTAGTCCGCCAGTTGGTTCCTTTGGGCAAGGAAAAACCCGCGACCCTTTCGGAGCGCGGGCGGAGCCGAGCGGAACTCGAGCTCTCTGGCTAAAACGTTTCCGGTTATTTCTTCGCTGCCTTCCACTTCGCCCATCTGGCTTTGGCTGCCGCGCTGATCTTGGCTTTGGCTGCGGCGCTCATGGTAAATTTCTTTTTAGCAGGTTTGCCTGCCTGTTTCGCTGCTTTGTACTTGGCCCACCTGGCTTTCAGGGCGGCGACGATTCTGGCTTTGCCGGCGGCACTCATCTTCCGTTTCTTCTTCGGGGCTTTGACGGCAGCCGGTTTGGCAGTCGAACCTGCCAACTGGTTCAGTTCTTTTTCCAAAGCCTCAATCTTTTCCTTGAGATTAATGACCTGGCGTAATTGTTTGACCGATAGATCTGTGATTGAATTCATAGTGGTAGTAATTAAGCGGTTTTTAGCGGGGAAAGTCAACAAGGAACAGCATTTTACAACAGTCCAGCCAGGTTCAAAACCAACTTCAAATCACAGATTGAGCACGAACACCGGCTGGCCTCGCAACGCTTGATGGTTGAACATTCCAGGTAATGCATAAGAATTTAAGCGCTGTTGTGAACCCACCGCGTATCCCCAGTATTGGCGACATGCAAGATTTTGGGTTTGGATTATATTGAGTACGGTTTTAGCGGCGGTTCTCATAATCGTGTGTAAGAAAGGGCCGGATTTGTTGTCCGGCCTTTGTCTTTTTATCAGCCGCACTTTTACCCTCCAACCGCCCGGCCTTCCACAATGGCCAATCCAATTTATCCCAGCCAATCTATCAGTTCGCGCAAGGAGGCAATCTCGCGGGTGACCCCGCACCCAGCCGGACGGGGCTTGCGTCCGGGATTGTACCAGCAGGCATCCAGTCCAGACTGGATTGCGCCGAGGATGTCGGAGTCCCAGCCATCACCAATCATGAGCGCTTCCCGCCGGGAGGGATGCCCCAATCGCGCCAAGGCGGCATCAAAAAACTCTCTGGCTGGTTTGGAAACACCGATTTCTTCCGAAATAATGATCTCGGCGAAGTATTGGCGGATAACGGAGCGGGCGAGCCTTTCCCGCTGGACCGTCTGCAGGCCGTTGGTCAGAATGGCCATGCGGTATTTCCCTTGCAACGCCTGCAGTACTACAGCGGCATCCTCAACCAGTTCCGGGCAAGCCGCCAGACAATCGAGATAGCTGGCGCTGAACGCGGCGGGGGGGCAGGCAACGCCGATGGTTTGAAGCAGCAGTTCGAAGCGGCGCACTTTGAGGAGACTCAGCGCCAGCCCGCCCTTTTCCACAGCATGCCATAACGCCTGGTTGATGCGCCGATACGCGATCAGATAGCCGGGATCAAAGGTTACTCCCATCAACCGAAAAGCCTCCCCGAGCGCGATGCCCTCCGCCCGGTCGTAGTCAAAAAGCGTGCCGTCGGCATCGAACAGGAGCCACTGGTAGCGCTGCATCGAACATTGGTAATGGTTTGGCGTGGCGCTGTAAAGTCAAAGCCGTTTGCGTCGGCGGCTGTTTATTTCTGGAGAGACTGACGGACACGTAGCACGCTTGCGGAAACGGATATTTTTCACTTCCACAGTGACGCTTTCCGGTTTGAACCCGGACAAGACCATGTCCGCAATTATATCACGGAATACTCCACCCTATGCCCATCCTATGCGGCTTCTTGAGGCAAAGGTAGCCCGGTTTTTTATGAGGCTGACGGAAACGTAATGTGCCTGCGGAATTGGAAATTTTTTCACTTCGACCATTACATCTTCCGGGTGGAATTCCGTCAAAATCAGATCGGCAATGTCGGTCGCCACGGTTTCGATCAGTTTCCAGGTTCGGCGTTCGCCGAACTTCAACAACTGCCGGGCAATGACAAAATAATCAATTGTTTTCGCAAGGCGGTCGTTCATGGCGGCTGCAGAAAAATCGAAGTCAATGACCACGGTCAGCAGCAACCGCTGGGGCTTGGCGCGTTCCTCGTCCGACACGCCGACGTGGTAAAAGACTTCGAGGTCAACAATGGAGATTTTAGACATGGCAGATAATTTACGATTTACGATTTACGATTTTCGATTTTGGGGGCACACGCGCTCCGGCCCGGGGCCGAGGCGTCAACCGCTGCGCTCCCCGTTTTCCTGTTTTCAAAACCGCTTCGAGCAGGATTCGCGTCGGCGTATTCAGCGGCATTTGGGCGGCGACCGCCAGCGTGACCCATTTGGATTCGCGGGCCTCGTGGTTCAGCTTCACGCACGGTTTGCCGGCGCAACGGCAGGTGTAATTCAGCAGGACAAAATGCGCGTCGTGATAAAATTCCCTGGAATGAATGCAGTCCTGCACGAGCACAAATTGAATGTCCGTCAAGGCGAGGCCGGTTTCCTCTTCGATTTCGCGGCGGAGCGCGACCTCGGAGGGTTCGCCCCATTTGATTTTGCCGCCGGGAATGCCCCACAGATTCGACCATTTGTTGGTGCGGATCATCAGCACTTCGCCCGCGCCGTTGAAAATGAGCGCGCCGACGGTGGCGAGCGGCGGATGGGTTTCCTCAAAATTTCCCACCGCCGGTTTGAGATGGAAACCATTCTGCTCCAGCACCCGGCGCAATTCACCGAGGTGCTCGACGATCAAATCCGGCTGCGCGGCGCGCAACTGCTCCAGCGTGTTGTAGCCGGTTAGCACGGCGCAGGAATGGACGCCGCCGTGACGCGCGGTTTCGATGTCGTGCTGCATGTCGCCGATGAACAGCGTCTCGGCCGCGCGCAAATGATTTTCGGCGAGGATTTCGTGGATTTTTTCCCGCTTATCCCAAACGTCCGTGTAGGGCTTGTCGAGGTAGGGGCCGAAGCCGGTGACGCGGCATTGCACCAGGAAATGTTCGCTGTGCACCGTGCTCAAAAGAAACGTGCGCAGCTTTTGCGCGCGGCAAAACTCCAGGAAGGCGCGCGCGTACGGCAGCTCGCAAACGGAATCCTGCGCCAGCCGGAAGCTGCTGTGAAACCAGTCTTCGAGCTGGGCCATTGGCACGTGCGGCGTGTGGCGGTCGTAAAAACTCGTGAACGGCAGGGAAAACTCGGCGCGAAATTCGTCCAGCGACATTACCGGGCGGCCGGCCTGGGCGAGGACGAAATTGGACGCCTTCAAAACGGCAGGCAAATCGTCCACCAGGGTGCCGGACCAGTCGAAGATGATGTTGCGGATCACGAAATTGATTTAACCACAAAGAACGCAAAGAACACAAAGAGAAATGAAGGCGGCACGCCCTCGTTCTCGTCCTCGCCATCGGAAAGCCTGAAAAACCGATTACGAGAGCGAGGACGACGACGAGAATGATTCCATTCACGGTTTTTCAAAACTTGAAACTTGAAACCTGACACTGGAAACTCCGTTGGTGCTCATCGCCTTCAACAAACCTTACGGCGTTATTTCGCAATTCACGCCCGACGGGTCGCCCCATCGCACGCTGGCGGAATTCGGATTTCCGAAAGACGTTTATCCGATTGGCCGGCTGGACGCGGATTCCGAAGGTTTGCTGCTCTTGAGCGACGAGACGGAATGGAATGAGCGCCTGTTGCATCCGCGCCACGCCCACGAGCGCGAGTATTGGGCGCAGGTGGAGCGCGTCCCGGCGCCGGAAGTTTTGAAGAAACTGGAGCGGGGCATTTCCATCCAAGGGCGGAAAACAATGCCCTGCCGCGCGTGGATTCTGAAGCCGCAACCGGAAATTTCTGTCGTAGCAGCCGACGTGAGTCGGCTCCATAATTCAAGCAGTCAGAGCGGACTCACGTCCGCTGCTACAATCATTAAGATCCCACCGCGCGACCCGCCGATCCGTTTTCGCAAATCCGTGCCGGATTGCTGGATTGGGCTGGAGTTGATTGAAGGCAAAAACCGGCAGGTGCGCCGCATGACCGCCGCCATTGGCCATCCAACCCTGCGTTTGATCCGGGTGCGCATCGGCAATTTATGGCTCGGAGATTTGGCGGCGGGACATTGGCGGATTCTGACGGTGGATGAACGCGAGTAGGCAAACCTCTGACACCATGACGGGCAACAAGCTGGAGTTCTTGGCAAGACATCGAAAGTAAGGCAGACTTTGTGAAACAGGCGCGGCATTGCAAAAATCATCCTCCAATCAACTTCAAACGCAGCACGGCGCGACAGATGGAATTTTCCGTTTGTCCGAAGTGCTATCGCATCCGGCGTGTCTGGGTCTTTTGTTGGGAGCGATCACGCTGGCAGTTTACTGGCCGGTTGTGAACTGCGCTTTTCTGACCTATGACGACCCGGCTTATTACGTGGAAAATGTTCACATTCAGGACGGCCTGACGCCGGACGGCATCGGGTGGGCGTTCCGCACGGGCTTGATGGGAAACTGGCATCCGCTCGTTTGGCTGTCATTCATGCTCGATGTCACTTTGTTCGGCCACGGACCGGCCGGCCCTCATTTTACGAATCTGGCGCTGCACGTGGCGAATGCCATCCTGGTTTTCCTGCTGCTAAAAACCTTAACCGGGGCGAAGTGGCGGAGTTTGATGGTGGCCGGGTTGTTCGCCCTGCATCCGTTGCGGGTCGAGTCCGTGGCGTGGATCTCCGAGCGCAAAGATGTGTTGAGCGTGTTCTTTGGCCTGCTGTCGTTGATCATGTACGCGCGGTATGCGCAGCGTGTGGCGAGTAACAGGCGGCGGGTGACACGAACGGAATCCATCCTGTCGCGTTTCACGTTTCATGTTTCACGTTTCTACTGGCTGGCACTGGTCTTCTTCGTGTTGGGACTAATGTGCAAAACGATGCTGGTCACTTTGCCGTTTGTCATGTTGCTGCTGGATTGCTGGCCGCTGCGGCGACTCACGATGGATAACCTGCGGCCTGCATCCTTCCGGCTCATATTGGAGAAAGCGCCTTTCTTCGCATCCGGTTTTGGCATCGGCATGGTCACACTCATGCTGCACAAGGCATCTGGCGCTTTAACACCCCTGGCAACTTCTCCCATCACCGACAGGCTTGGCAACGCGCTGGTCTCCTTCGTCTGTTATCTGGGCCGGACGTTCTGGCCGGTCAACCTGGCATTGCCGTATCCGCGCGTGGAGCATTGGCCGCTGGTGGTGGTGCTGCTGTCGGGCCTGGTGGTGCTGGGATTTTGTTTTGCGGCGGCCTGGTGGGGCCGAACGCAACCGCACGTTTGGGTGGGCTGGTTCTGGTTTCTGGGGATGCTCCTGCCGGTAAGCGGAATCATCCAATGGGGAGAACATTCGATGGCGGACCGGTTCACCTACCTGCCCGCGATAGGATTTTTCATCCTCCTCGTCTGGATCGTCGCCGAGAATTTGCAGGCATGGCAGTTGCCCAAAACCGCCGTCGGCGCCGGATCGGTGGCCGTGCTGGCGGCTTGCGCGGTTTGCACGCGGCACCAACTGGCTTATTGGCGGAATAGTGAAACGCTTTTTCGCCACAGTCTTTCCGTCACGGAAAACAATTATGTGGCTTATTGCAACCTGGGCATGGCGGCCGTGAATCAGGAACGATGGGACGAAGCGGCGGACTATTTTGCGAACGCGCTGCTGGCCAAAACCAATTACGCCCCGGCCTTGAACAATTTTGGCGCCACCCTATTTCAAAAGGGACGCGTGGCTGAGGCGGCTGTTTGCATTCAGCGGGCGATTGAACTGGATCCCGATGACGAGTCCGAGTACTACAACCTGGGACAAGTCCGCGCGGCCCGGGGCCGGCTGGACGAAGCTGTGGGCGATTTTGAAACGGCCTTGCGCCTGGATCCGGATTATCTCAAAGCGCGCAAAAATCTGGCCGCCATTCTCATCCGAATGGGAAAAACCGATGACGCCCTGCCGCATCTGAGATTGATTTTGAAACGCCAGCCCCAGGATGCGGAAACTCTGAGCAATCTGGGCAGCGCGCTGGCCATGAAGGGCGAATTGGGCCAGGCCACCATTTGCTTTCGGGAAGCGGTTCGTTGTTCTCCCGGCGTGCCCGATACGCATTTCAATCTGGGCAATGCGCTGCTTGCCCAACACCTGACCGAAGAGGCAATCTTTCAATATCAGGAAGCCTTGCGGCTCAGGCCCGGTTATGCGGCAGCGGAGCGGCAACTGCACGCGCTGGAAGCGGAAATCGAGGAACGGAATGGAACCGGCACCAATGCTCCATAATGTCCGCACCTCAACCAACGCCTTCCGTTGACCGCCTGTTTTTATGGAAGTATCCTTGTCCCTGATGAACGTGATGGAAATTCAGCCTCCCGGAGTGGACCGCTTCCAACTTCGCCAGCCCATGCCGCGCTCAAACTTCGCGCCGCTGGCGAAGGAGATTTTTGCGCTCAAGAAACAACTGAACGCCGTCATTCTGGCGCACAATTACCAGGTGCCGGAAATCCAGGACGTGGCGGACTTCGTGGGCGATTCGCTCGGACTTTCCCAGCAGGCGGCGAAAACCAACGCCGAGGTCATCGTTTTCTGCGGCGTGCATTTCATGGCCGAGACGGCGAAGATTTTAAGTCCGAACAAGATCGTGGTATTGCCGGACAAGGACGCCGGCTGTTCGCTGGAAGAAGGCTGCCCGGCGGACCAGCTCGCAGCTTTGCAGAAAACGAATCCGAATTTCTGGACGGTCACCTACATTAATTGCAGCGCGGCGGTGAAGGCGTTGAGTGACGTGATTTGCACCAGCGGCAACGCGGTCAAAATCGTCGAGGCCGCGCCAAAGGACAGGGACCTGCTGTTCGTCCCGGACGAAAATCTCGGCGCGTGGGTGATGGAACAGACTGGCCGCAAGATGACGCTTTGGAAGGGCAACTGTTATGCGCACGTCGAGTTCCGGCGCGACCAGGTGCTGCGGTTGCGCGCGCAATTCCCCGACGCCAAGGTCGTCGTTCATCCGGAAAGCCTGCGCGAAGTGCGCGATCTGGCGGACGCGGTTTGCTCGACGGAAAAGATGATTACTTATTGCAAGAACGACCCGGCGAAGCGGTTCGTCATCGTGACCGAATCGGGCATCATTCACCGGATGCAAAAGGAATGTCCCGGCAAGGAATTTCTGTGCGCGCCGGTGTTTGACGTGATGCGGATGCCGTCGGACAACTGCCGTTGCAGCGAGTGCAAATACATGAAGTTGAACACGCTGGAAAAGGTGCGCGACTGCATGAAAAAACTCGCCCCGCGAATTGAATTGCCGGCGGAAATCCTGAAACGCGCGCGCCTGCCGATTGAGCGGATGCTGGAGATTTCGGCCAAGCTGCTGGAGAATGCAGGCTAAAGCGAAGTGGGATCTAAAGTTACATACGGCATTATTTTAGCCATCATCACAGGATTTGTACTTTTCTGCGTATGGCCAATGCTCTTGATTGATTTGGCAGTGGGTTTGGTTACTTGTGATACTTATTGGTTAAAGGGGGATGTTCGACAACTTCTGCGAAGGCATGAAAAATTACCGGCGGTTTCGATTGAGAATGGGAATACCGTGTATTGTCGAATGTATGCTTGTGATTTTCGTTTCCCACTGCCAAACGGGTCTTGTATTACAAAGACAAATTCGATCGATGGAGGTTTTGATACGATCAATGGAGTGATTTCCGTCACTGAAACGAATGGAACTTCAATCAATGAATGGGCGTACAATCAGCTGCTTCAAAATTACCACCTGGCCGAAGGCGGAAACGTGCAATTTTCAGAATCGACAAATCATATAACCGAAATCCGTTTTTCATATTTCGGTGATTACTGAAATTGCCCACTTTCCAGCGAATCCATCCATTGTTACGGAGCGATAATTTTGTCACCAAATCGTAACCTCTCCGCCGCTTGGCCGTAACTTCGTTGTTTCATTCTGCCTCCGCACTTTGGAACAACGATGATGAAAAAGCTTAAAAAAGGGAATCACACGAAAGTTGCCCTGTTTGCCGGAGCCGCTGCGCTCATGGCCCTCACTCCGAACACACACGCGCAAACATCCGTGGACGCGCTGCTCAACAAGCTCGAACAGAAAGGCATTCTTACGGTGGAAGAAGCGAAGGAACTGAAGGCCGAAAACCAGCAGGATTCCGCCGCTGATTTCAACAAGGCCATGAACTCCAAATTCCAGATGCCGGACTGGGTGACCAGTTACAAATTGTACGGCGATTTCCGCGGACGGTTCGATGATATGATCACCGACAGCTATGGCGGCACCTCGTTGAGCGCCCAGGACCGCGCCCGCCTGCGCTACCGCTTGCGCGTGGGTCTGTTGGTCAGCATGAAGGACGACCTGCAGGCGGGTTTCCGGCTCGGCTCCGGTGATGCAACCGGGGTGGGCAGCCAAAGCTCGGCTGGCAGTCCGCTGTCCAACAACACGACGATGCAGGACAATGCCACCAAGAAAATGATTTACATTGACGCGGCTTACGGCAAATGGACGCCCATCAACGACGGGGTCTGGATGCTGGGGGCGACCATCGGCAAAATGGATCAACCGTTTCAATTTTCGCAGATGGTGTTTGATTCCGATTACACGCCGGAAGGCTCGGCGTTGCAGGGCTCCTACAAAATCAACGACAACCATACACTTGTGGTCAACGGCGCGGCCTTTGTGCTGGACGAAGTGGCCGCTTCCGGCCGCGATCCGTTCATGTATGGGGGTCAGGCAATCTGGAACGCAAATTGGACGCCTCACATTGCCAGTTCGCTGGGCATTGGCGCATTTGACATCGTGAACAAAAACGCCCTGGGTCTGTCCGGGTTTACAGCCAATACCAATAACTACAATTCCGGTGGAGTGCCGAACGTCAATCAAGGCAACACCCGTGATAAATATGGCAGCCTGATCTATGACTATAATCCCATCGTCGTCAGCGGCAGCGCCACCTATACTTTGGACACCTTCCCGCTTTACAACGGCAAGTTTCCCATCAAACTCGCCGCCGAATATATGAACAACCCCGGGGCCGAGCCGCAAAAAGGGCCTGCCAACAACATCGGCTATTGGGTCGGCGTCCAGTTGGGCAAATCCGGCAAGAAAGGCACATGGGACATTTTCTACCGCTACCAGTATCTTGAAGCCGATGCCTGGTATGATGAACTGGTGGACGATGACAACGTGGTTTACTATGCCAATGGGGCGGCAGGCACGACCCTCGCGAAAAACGGCTGGGTCAGCGGCACCAACATCAAAGGCCAGATGATCAAATTCAACTATTCGCTGACCGATGCCTTGACCTTTACATTCACCGCCTATATTAACGACCTGATCAAACCCGCGCTAAATACCACCGCCACCACACCCCCGGGTGAACCCCTAAACCATGCCTTGCACGTCATGGCCGACCTGATGTGGAAATTTTAACCTGGATGTAACGTGATTGATTAACCCCTAACTGATTAGATCCTGAGTATGAAAAAAACGATCCTCTCCATTCCGGGCGGTTGCTTGCTGGTTTTGGTTGCGGCCATCGCAAACATAAAACGCCATCTTGCAATTATTGGCGGCGTGGCATTGCTCGTCGCGCAAACGAACGCGCAGGCGCAATTGCTCATCAACGGCGCGGGCGCGACTTTTCCCTATCCCATCTACTCGAAATGGTTTGACGAATACGCAAAGGTGGACCCGTCGGTCCGTTTCAACTATCAATCCATCGGCTCCGGCGGCGGGCAAAAGCAAATCATCGCCCGGACCGTGGACTTCGGCGCGTTCCGACGGCCCGATGAGTGATGATAATCTCGCCAAGGCGCCCGGCAAAATCCTGCACATCCCCACCGTCGCCGGCGCGGATGTCATCACTTACAACCTGCCGGGCAACCCGAAACTCAACTTGGACGGCAATGTCATCGTCAACATTTTTCTCGGCAACATCACCAAATGGAACGACCCGAAAATCGCCGCGCTCAATCCGGGCGTGGATTTGCCTGATCTGCCGGTGATTGTGGTGCATCGTTCCGACGGCAGCGGCACCACCTACATATTTGTTGATTATCTGAGCAGCATCAGCCCGGTTTGGGAAGATACGGTGGGCAAGGGCACATCGGTCAAATGGCCCGTCGGCCTCGGCGGCAAGGGCAATGAAGGCGTCGCCGGCCAGGTCAAGCAGTTGTCGGGAGCCGTTGGTTACGTTGAACTGATCTACGCCAAACAAAACCAGATGCCGTATGCCGATGTGAAGAACGCCTCTGGCAATTTCATAACGCCCACAATTGAATCGGTCACCGCGGCGCTGGCCACCGCGAAAATTCCCGACGACTTCCGTTTCTCGATGGTCAATGCGCCGGGCGCCCAAGCGTATCCGATTTCGGGCACAACCTGGCTGCTGGTTTATGAGCAGCAAAAGAACGCCGACAAGGGGAAAAAGATGGTCGAGTTTTTGAACTGGGCCATGACCAAGGGTGAAACCGTGGCCCCGTCGCTGGATTACGCTCCGCTGCCAGCTACCGTCCAGCAGCGCGTCTTGGAGCGGATCAAGACAATAAAATACTGACTTCGCTCCCCCGCCTCATCATTTTATGGGCGTGAGCCGGACGAAGAGCGTAGTTTTTCCCGCTCGTCGTCCTTTTTTTTGCATTAGCATTATGAACATCGAACATCGAACATCGAACATCGAACATCCAATATTTGGAATCCGCGCGCCATCGCGCTGGTTGTTGGATGTTGGATGTCGGGTGCAGTCCAAAAAGTTTTGGCGGCCACGCCATGTTGCGCCTTGGTGTTAATAATGAAAAAAACCGCCGCCAAAACCGGGCTGCACTTCGGCGACCGCGCCTTCCAATGGCTCACGCTGCTCATGGCGCTGTCCGTTTTCGCGCTCATTGTGCTCATCGGCTACGAGTTGGCGCACGGCTCCGGCATCACCCTGCGCCGGTTCGGCTGGCATTTCCTCGTCAGCAGCGACTGGGACCCGGTTAACGAACAATTCGGCGCGGTGCCGTTCATTTTCGGTACTCTCGTCTCATCGCTCATTGCCCTCATCATCGCCGTGCCCATCAGCATCGCCACCGCCGTTTATCTCACCGAACTCGCGCCGCTGTGGCTGCGCCAACCGCTCACGATGTTCATCGAGCTCCTCGCCGCCGTGCCGAGTGTCATTCTCGGTTTGTGGGGGATTTTTGTAATGGTTCCGTGGCTGCGTGGCCACCTGTTTCCGTGGCTGCAAAGCGCATTTGGTTTTCTGCCGCTGTTTCAAGGACCAATTTACGGCGTCTGCATGTTATCGGCCGGCATCATCCTTGCCATCATGATTGTCCCGATCATCACTTCGATTTCGCGTGAAATTTTGCGTTCCGTGCCCGGTCTGCAACGCGAGGCCGCCTACGCGCTCGGCGCGACGCGCTGGGAAGTCACGCGCATCGCCGTGTTGAGCTACGCCAAAAAAGGCCTGTTCGGCGCGGTGATTCTCGGCTTGGGCCGCGCGCTCGGTGAAACGATGGCGGTGCTCATGGTCAGTGGCAACGGCATGCGAGTTTCATGGTCACTGTTTGCGCCGGTTTCCACTCTGGCCACCGGCATCGCCGGTCAATTCACCGAGGCGACGGACGACACGTATATCAGCGCGTTGTTCGAACTCGGCCTCGTGCTGCTCGGCGTGACCGTGCTGGTCAACGCGCTGGCGCAATTGCTTTTGAAAACGTTCGCCGGCCCGGGCGTCAAACCACAAAACTAACATGTCATTTGCGATTTACGATTTACGATTTACGATTGGGCGTGGCGCCAGCCTGACCGCGGTAAAATCGTTTGTGTCCTCAATTCGATGTTCAGCGTTCGATGTTGGATGTCCGATGTTTTCCACCACCTTCAGCCTTCAGCCTTCAGCCTTCAGCCTTTTCTAAACATGACCGCCCCCAACCACAACTGGCGAAAGTTCAAGAACGCCTTGATGCAGGCGGTCACGCTTGCGTGCGCGATTCTGGTCGTCGCGCCGCTGGTGCTGGTGTTTTATCATCTGGTGAAGGAAGGTTTCAGTTCCATCAACTGGGCGTTCTTCACCCAATTGCCGAAATCCGTCGGTGAAAGCGGCGGCGGCTTGGCCAACGCCATCGTTGGCACGTTCATTTTGCTGGGCCAGGCCGCGGTGCTGGGCGTGCCCATCGGTGTGCTTGGCGGCGTGTTCCTTTCCGAATACGGCTCGTCGCGCCTCAACTGGTGGATTCGTTTCGTGGCGGATGTTCTCAATGGCGTGCCCTCCATTACCTGGGGCATGGTCGTCTATGCCCTTGTCGTCGTGCCGATGAAGGGATTTTCCGCGCTGGCCGGCGGCGTCGTGCTGGGCCTGATGATGATTCCGCTCGTGATGCGGACGACCGAGGAGGTTTTGCAACTCGTGCCCAACGGCTACCGCGAAGCCGCGTTCGCGCTGGGCATCGCCAAATGGCGCACCATTGTGCAAATCGTCATGCGCACCGGGCTCAAGGGCATTGTCACCGGCGTCCTGCTCGCGCTGGCGCGCGTGGCGGGCGAAACCGCGCCGCTGCTGTTCACCGCGTTCGGCAATCACTTTTGGACGCACAAGCTGACCGACCCCATCTCCGCTATGCCGCTGCAAATTTTCGCCTACGCGATTTCACCCTACGACGACTGGCACCGGCAGGCGTGGGCGGGCGCGCTCGTGCTGCTCCTGCTGGTTTTATTCGTCAACGCTGCTGTGCGCGTGCTTACACGCGACCGGTTCCAACGCAATGCTTGATTTCCCATGGACGCCATCGCAAACAATATGGTTGTGACTGCACCGACGCCACCCACCAACGCAAACACCACCGCGTTGACCGTGCGCAATCTTTCGGTTTTTTTCGGCGACAATCACGTGCTCAAGGATGTCTCGCTCGACATCGCCGCCCGGGCCGTCACCGCTATCATCGGTCCCAGCGGCTGCGGCAAGTCCACTTTTTTGCGCGCGCTCAACCGGATGCACGAGCTCGTGCCGGAAGCCCGGATGACAGGGGAGATCCGCCTGTTTGGTGACGACATTTACGCGCGCGGTATTGAGCCGGTCATTGTACGCCGCCGCGTCGGCATGGTGTTCCAGAAATCGAATCCGTTCCCGACCATGTCCATCACCGACAATGTCACCGTCGGCCTGCGATTGAACGGCCAGCGCGACCGCAAGCTGCTCGCCGCACTCACGGAACAATCATTGCGCATGGCGGCGTTGTGGGATGAGGTCAAGGACCGGCTCAACGCGCCGGCCATCAGCCTTTCGGGCGGCCAGCAGCAGCGGTTGTGCATTGCTCGCGCCCTGGCCGTGCAGCCGGAGGTGCTGCTCATGGACGAACCGGCCTCGGCGCTCGACCCGCTGGCCACGTCCAAAATCGAAGACTTGATTCTGGAGTTGAAAAAGGATTACACGATTGTGATTGTGACACACAACATGCAGCAGGCCGCGCGCATGTCGGATTTCACCGCGTTCTTTTATCTGGGCGACCTGGTGGAATTCGACGCGACCCGGAAAATTTTCACCAGCCCGGCGAAGAAACAAACGGAAGATTACGTGACTGGACGGTTCGGTTGAACGCCAATAATGTGAATCACACAAACACAATTTGTCTCCAGAAAAAGCGTCACTCTCTTCCTGCGGAACGGGGAGAGAGCCGGAGAGAGGGGTTCGTAAAAAGTCACGCCCCGCCTCTCCCCGGCCCTCTCCTCCACTTCGTGGAGGCGAGGGAGTCAGTTGTGTGGTTCCCGATTTTGAAGGACAATCTCGCGCTTCTAAAATTGTCAAACCGTACGAGTGCTCCGGCTAAACCGTAAGTTCACCCAAAGATTATTATGGAACATCATTTCGACACCGAGTTGGACGTGCTGAAACAAAAGCTGCTGACGATGGCGAGCCACGCCGAGACGGCGGTGAACGAGGCGCTTCAGGCGCTCAACCAGCGCGACCGCGACCTCGCCCTGCGCGTCAAGGACAACGACCGCGTCATTGACCAGTTTGAAGTGGAGATTGACGAGCTGGTCATCCAGTTGCTCACCAAGGCGCCGCTCGCCAGCAATTTGCGCCTGGTCACCACGGCGATGAAAATCTCCCAGAACATCGAACGCATCGGCGACGAAGCCTCCAAAATCGCCAAGCGCGCCCGCGACCTGTCGCAGGAACCGCCGGTGAAAATCGTCCTCGACCTCCCACGCATGGCCAGTCTTGCCCTCGACATGCTCAAGGCCGCGCTCGACGCGTATGTAAACTTGGACCCCGCCGCCGCCCGCGCCTTGATTCCACACGACAAGGAAGTGGACGCGCTCAACAAACAAATCCACGCCGCCCTTGTGCAGCACATGATTGAAAACCCGGACACGATTGGCCGCTGCCTGCATTTGATGGTCGTGTCCAAAAGCCTTGAGCGCATCGCCGACCACGCGACCAACGTGGCGGAGGACGTCGTTTATCTCTGTGAAGCGCAGGACATCCGGCACACCGGCATGAAAAGCCAGGCCGCGCCCCCGACTGGCGCGTAACAAAACGAAAGCGGGTTTGATTTGGCGTTATACCAGCTTCAGCCTGTATAACGCAACGCCGCCACTGTCAGGCAGGCTTCGCTTTTATTTCACGCTTTCGATGTGCCATTCGTCACCGCTTTTCCTCAATGTGAAGGTGTAAAAACCCGTCACCGCATCACCCGCAAACCATTTGCCAATCGCCTCAACCGTCTCGTCTTCGGGATCCAGCGCATCCACGCTCAAAATCATCGCCGGCCGGTCCGTATCCCGGTCCAATGGCGATTTTCCCGGGCGCAACTCTACGCGCTGCAACGGCTTGATGGGCGGGACGTGTGCCGGATAAAGTTTCATCAGCGCCGCGGTTTCGGCCTCTTCGGCTTGAAGGAAAATCGCCGAATAGGCGCCATCGTCCCCGAAATGCCGCTGCAACAACCAGCCGAAAATTTCCAGATCAACCTTGATCCGGTCCTGCCGTTCCAGCGTTATTTTTGGGGGTGCGACTGGCGACAAATCATTCTTGATGTGCTTCGGTTGTTTATCGTCGCTCAAAAAAACAATTTTCTCCCTGTCCGTGGCGCAACCGGCCACCGCCAGTGCGAGCAGCAGAGCCGGAATAAAATGTATTTTCATTGACTTGACACTTCCGTCGCCAAGCCCACCTTGGTGATGTCGAGTTGGCGAAGGACATCCAGAACATTGACCATGAACTGGTAATCCACCTCATCGGCGCCTTTCACCACCACGCCGAGTCCGGGGTCGGCCGCCTTGAGTTGCTGCAGCGTGTTTTTCAATTGCGCCACCGTAACCATTTCACCGTTGAAGGTGATTTGCCCCCGCCCGTCCACCGCGATCTTGTTGATTTTCGGCTGATCCGCCTTCTTTGGCGGCGGTTTGCCCGACGGCAGGTTCATTTCCAGATTATTCATTAACTGCGGCGTGGTGATGATGAAGATCACCAGCAGAACAAACACCAGGTCCAGCAGCGGCGTGATGTTCAGCTCGTTCAGGGTGCTGTGATGGGAACGGGAGGTTTTTTTCATTGCAACACGGATTCGGTTTCCCCCTGCACGTCGAACCGGATGGTCACGCGGGGCGGGAAATTCGTCGGCGGCGGATGGTCCAGGCGGCTGACCGCGGCGAACACCTTTCTCACGGATTCGTCCCACTGCGGGTCGCCGGAATTTTTCCGCCAGATCGGATCGCTGATGTCGCCCGCGCGGCTGACGGCAACGTCCACCTCGGCCATGTAATTGTCGTCCGCAAGGTCGTCCGGGCGGGTCCATTTCGACCGCAACGCGTATTCCAAGAAACCCTTGTAAACCTGAACCGCATCGGAACTGGACTCGACCGCCTTGCCGCCTTCGAATTCAAAGGACGGCAAATCGGCCGCCGGCGGCGCAACGGTCGGCGGCGCGGTGACCGCCACGGAGGCCGGCGGGGGCGCGGCTTCGGCCAGTTTGGGGGTTTCGATCTTGGGCGTCTCAATCTTGGGCGTCTCGACCTTCGGTTTTTCCGGTTCCTTGGGTTTCTCCGGCGTTTTTTCCTTCACCATTTCGACCGAGATTTTCTGGATTTGCTTGCCGAGATATCCTTGGCGGGCGGCGAAATAAACCAGCGACACGACCAGCACCGTGTGGAAGGTGACCGAGATGGCCAGGTTCACCTTCGACGAGTTGCGCGGTCGGCGCGGCTGGGTTTGCGGTTGCATGTTAAAACTTGCCGGCGGGTTCGGTGGCCAGGTCCACTTTCGTGACGTTGGCCTGCTGGCAGGCGTCGAGCACGGCGCGGATCTGCCGGTATTTCGTCTTGCCGTCGCCGCGCACAACGATGTTCAGGTCCGGATCATCCATGCGCAGGGTTGCCAGCAGAGGCTGCAGGTCGGCTTCCTTCACCTCCTTGGTGTTCATATAGATTTTTCCGTCGGCTTGGACGGAAATATAATTGGCCTTGCGCGGCGGGTCCTTCTGGTGCCGCGACGCCGTCGGCAGGTTCAGGTCCAGGTCATTCACGATGGGCGTGGTGGTGATGATGAAGATGACCAGCAACACGAACGCCAGATCCAGCAACGGAGTGATGTTCAACTGCGTGAGCGTTTCATGCTCGGAATGTGAACACTTTTTCATGATGCGGGGGCCTTAACGTTCGGCGGCGAACACCGGCGTGTTGCGCAACACATTCTCGTCGCCCTTGAGGGCGGCGACCAGGCTCAGGGCCAGCGCCTCGTTGGCCTGCTTGAGTTCCTCCGAGAGCGGGCGGTTGTCCACGTAGGCATGTTCAATCTGGGTGGCGTAACGGGTGGCATAACCGTCCAGTTCCTGCGTGATGTGGCGGATGGTGGTGACCATGAAGTTGTAGGCGAACATGGCGGGAATGGCGACGAGCAGGCCGGTGACGGTGGCAATCAACGCGCCGGCCACGCCGGGCGCCATGGCGGTGAGGCTCGCGGCGTTGGCCCGGGCAATGCCGGCGAACGTTTCCATGACGCCCCAAACCGTGCCGAGCAGACCGATGAACGGCCCGCCGGCTACGGCGGTGGACAGGACAATCATGCCTTTTTCCAGGGCCATGGCCTCGGCGGCGGCAGCTTCCTCCAGCGCCACCTTCACGGCGTCAAACGACGCGGCGCTGATGCGGCGCTGGTTCTTCACGGTGACGGGGTTGTTCTTGAGGTGGTAATCCAGTTCATCAGCCCCGCGGATGTATAGCTGGTAGGCGGGCGCGCCCTCGTAGCTCTCGCCCTTGCGTTTGATGTCCAGCGGATCACGCGTGGCGCCGTAAGCGGCGAAGAATTTTTTGGCCGCCCGCCGCGCGATGGAAAGCTGGCGGAACTTGGTGATGATGATCGTCCAACTGAACATGGACAGGATGAACAGGGCGGCGATGGTGGTTTTGCCTTCGGGCGTGGCCTTTTCAAAGGCAAACTGCAACGCGCCGGAGGCGAGGATGGGATGTATGAGCATGGTGGTCATAAATGGGCATTTGAGGTTTGGTTTTGGGATATATGTTTCGGCGGCAACACAACGGTCACGCGGCCCGTCTTTCGCATCAGCGCAACCATCCGGCCTTTCTTTTTCTTCTCGTCGTCATCGGTGGTGGTGGTGTCGGCATTTTTGGCGGGACTGGCGGAATTATCACCGGCCATTCCCTGGCTGGCCGCATCCGCCGCCGTGCCTGGCGCCAAACCTTTCTGGCCGCTCGTATTGCCACTGATGGAACCGCTGGATTCCAAGTTGGCATCAATGGAGCTGCCACTGGCGCTGACGCCGCCAACGCCGATGATTGTGCCTGAAACGTCACCTCCGCCACTGACGGAGGCCGTGCCTTCTGCCAGCACGGTCACGTTCACATTCTGTTGCGCACTAACGTTGGCGTTGTTGCGGGCAAAAACCACCCCTTTGATATCTCCGCTGGCTTTCAAGGTGACGTCGCTGCCAACAACGGCGGAGCCGCCGAGATCAATGTTCCTGCCTTGGGAAATGATGTTGCCATTGATGTCTTCACCGGCCAGCAGCACAACGGTCGCGCTGGAGGAATTACCGCCATTCAACGGCAACTGCACGATACCCGCCGCGTTGGCGGTGATGTTTCCATTCGGGGTCTCGACGAGAATGTTTCCCACGTGGTAGGCCGGCGCGGGAAAGAACGAACCGCGCGGCGGAAAGGTCATGGCCAAAATGCCGCTGAGCGGGATGACCGGTGAGAACTTGTAAACCTGGTACGCCGGATCCACGTAAATTTCTTCAACCGACACCGAACCGCTGCTGCCGCTGCCCGCGTCCACATTGCCGTCCAATGATTCCACGAAAACATTGCCGCCGTCATAGGCGGCGATGCGCGAACCGTTTACGTTGATGTCGTCGCCCGCAACGACGCTGACATTGCCCGGGCCGACCGTGAAGATGCCCCGGACATACTGGTCGTCACCGGTTAAGGACTTTAAGCCCACATTCACATAGCTGCCGGCATTAATGTTTATGTTTCCGCCATTGAGGGCGCAGATGGTGGTGGAAAATATGTCGAGATAGCCGGAGAGGGTGAGGTTGATGTCCGCGCCTTGCGTGAAATGGCAGGCGGTGGCGAGAGAGCCATTATTGTCCGGGCCGATGGATCGAATCCCCAAGGTCGAGCCGAGATTCATATTGTGCGCGTTGATATCAAATTGCCCGCCGCCGCCGATGTAATAGCCGGGGTTCTGGCCGGCGGGAGCGCTGAGACTTTCCTGATACAGTTCACTGGCTGTGGCCGGATCGAGGATGGAGACGGTCTCCGTTTGCGGAGTTATTCCATCTGCTTCATACAGCAGATTCCCGTTCTTATCCACGGCCTGAACCGTCAAACTGGTCAAATAACCTTCATAGGTTGGACTCATTCGTCCCTGAAACGTCAGTAATCCCGTCGTGGGGTTGTATTGCAAGCGGCTGAACAGATCGGCCAAAGGCGTCAACTTGCCGTTGATGTATGCCTGGTTCAACAGGGACAAATCCGGCGCTGAAGCAAGGGAGACGCTGCTGTAGGCGCTCTGGTTTAGGATGTCGCCGCCCACCTGGATGCTGGTAATATCCCCTTTATTCAGGTTCTGGCCGATAAAGCCGCAGTTATTCATGTTGCCGACCACATTGATTTGCGCGGCTTCCGGCACAACCAGTTCAATGTTGTCCATGTCGCCGGAAATTTTGAGTGCCACCGTTGTCGGGGCGTTGAAATGCACCGGCGTGGCAGCGTGATCGGAAGCGCCGAAGGCATCCACGCCTGGGATATATTGGTTTCGCGAGCTGTCGGACATGATGAGCTGCGTTTCATCAGGAAAGGCCGGTGGTGAATTAAGTTCTCCATTTGAGTATAGAGCCAAATCCGCCAGATATTCCACGTAGGCCAGCGATTCGAATGAACCGCCGCCGGTCGTGGTGATGTTCAAACTGCCTTGCGGCGAGGGAAACAGGATGGCGTTGGCGCCGAGAACAACCCCGCCGGCGCCGGCGTTAATATTGAGTGTCGAAGGATAAATGATGGGAACGGCGGGTGATTCATCTGAATTCCGCGGTACATTATCGCCAAGGAGTTGAACCGAATTACCGGCGTTAAGCGTCACGGAATCACCCGGTGCATAATCAAACAAATGGTAGCCCTTATAGGTTGTGTTGCCGGCTTCGTTGAAAATGCCGTTGGGATTGCGGACTTCCTGCAGGTTGATGTCATGCGTCGCCTGCACCGTCCAACTGCCATTGATCAAACTCAATGCCAGCTCTTCCTGCGGGGTCGGTTCAGGATCGCCATCGGTGTATCCGGGGTCGGCAGCCGTGGTTCCGGCATTGACACCGGCATTGATGGTGCCGATGCCATTGGCCACAACATAATGACCCACCACGTTGCGCCCCGCACTGAGTGTCACGTTGCCCAACTCCGGCCCAAAGGCGCCGCTGCCCGCATCGGTTGGACTGTTTTCGGATCCTTGTGGCAACAAACTGATGATATCCAGACCCGCGGTGATTTTTACATTGCCCCCGGCAGCCGTGCTGATGCCACCAAGGACCCCGGGGTACGGGTTGTCAACGGTGACAAGCTGATATAGGGGATCGGTGGTATCACTGGCGGAGACACTATTGAAAATATAGCCGCCGGGATCCGTGCCGGTGATCACGCTGCCTGCCGTCGCCGTCGCCGTAATGTTGCCGCCATTGACCGTGGTAATGGAACCGGAGCCGACTTGAATATCCTGTCCCGCCGTCACGGCAATATCACCGCCATCCAGCGTGGCAATAGACCCGAAACCCACCTGGATATTCCTCCCCGCCGTCGCCGTGATGCCGCCACCGCCGAGCGTGGCAACCGTGCCGAGACCAACCTGAATATCCCGACCCGCTGACAGGGTGATGGAGCCCGATCCCGACTCAACGGCAAAGTTGTAACCGTTGTTGTCTATCAGCGAACCCGAACCGGCTTGAATATCCTGACCGGCCTCCAAGTTGATGGAACCACCCGCCGTCTGAATTGAACCGCCAACACCGTCACCAGCCAGACCGCCATTCAGGTAAATATTGCCAACGCCCGGTTGGACGGCGCTCTGGACAAAATCGTATCCGGCTTCCAACGTCACCGCCCCATCTCCATCGCTGATTTGTGAGCCGTCTCCCATTTGGATGTCGCCACTCGCCCGCCAGGTCACGTCACCGGCGCTGGAACTGACGGTGCCGGAGCCAATTTGAATGCCATTGCCCGCCTCCAGTTTGATCGAACCGGAGCCGGTTTGAATGGACCCGCTGCCAGTCCCGTTATTGGCGCCATTCAGATAAATGTTGCCGGCGCTGGAACTGGAACTGGTGCCGACGGTGGAGACGACGGCTTTCGTGGTGAAATTATATCCGGCGTCAAGGGTTACCGCCCCGCTTCCATCGGAGATTTGTGAGCCGTCTCCCAATTGGATGTTGCCACTCGCCTGCCAGGTCACGTCACCGGCGCTGGAACTGACGGTGCCGGAGCCAATTTGAATGCCATTGCCCGCCTCCAGTTTGATCGAACCGGAGCCGGTTTGAATGGACCCGCTGCCAGTCCCGTTATTGGCGCCATTCAGATAAATGTTGCCGGCGCTGGAACTGGAACTGGTGCCGGCGGTGGAGACGACGGCTTTCGTGGTGAAATTATATCCGGCCTCCAGCATCACCGACCAGTCATTGTCATCCGTGATCAACGCGTTGTTGCCGAAAACAATGTTGCCACCGGCTTCCAAGGCCAGCAGTCCGCTGGTTTTGTTGCCGGTGGAGGCATACAAATCCCAGGTTGTGCCCGCATTGAGCGTGATGTTGCCGGATGCCTCCAACAGGATTTGTCCGGCCGTGATGTTCTGAAACGCCGTGTTCACGTTCACTTTTAACGTTCCAGAACTGCCGGTGCCATCAATGGTTCCACTGCCATCAGGCATGGTTGAACCGGAATTGCCCAACACAATGTTAATCGGGTCGAGTGCAAATACACCACCACTCCAACCCGTTTGCGCGCCGGCATCCACTTGTGAATTCAAAGACAAAATGTTCGGCGCGCTGATTTCCACAGTGCCGCCGTTGCCGCCTTGCGTGCCGCCGGTGACGGTGATCTGGCTGCCAACGTTGTCGCTGAAATTGTTTGCTGATTGAAGCGTCACCGCGCCGCCGGCGCTGCCGGCCGGCGAATTGTCGCCGCTGGCGGTGATTTGAGAATTCGCGCCGAGCGTCAGTTGATCGGAGGCGACGAGTTCGATGACGCCATTTTGATTTCGCACCGAATTGGCCTGAATGAAACCGTTTTGGTTCACCACCTGCGCGCGCAGGGCAATCGTTCCCCCGTCGGCGATGAGTTTGCCTTCATTGTCCACCGAACCGCCGGGCAGTGTGACTGCCATGCTCATGCCGCGGCCGTCGGGACGATCACTCAAAAGCACGGTCTGTCCCGCTGCGAGGCCGACGCTGCCGCCGGGCGCTTCGATGTCGCCGTAGTTTTCAATTTTATCGGCGATGAGAAAAGCCGAGCCGCCATTGCCGATTTTGATCTGGCCGTAGTTGACGATGCTGGCGAGCGGCGGCGGCCCGTTGAATTCCCAACTGCCGCCGGAATTTTGCGGCGGGATATAATTCGCGGTGGAAACGACCAGCCCGGCGGCGCTCACGAACGAGTTCGGTCCGAAATAAAAGCCGGAGGAATTGAGCAGCACCACGACGCCGTTGGCCTGGAGGCTGCCGTAAATCTGCGACGGGTTCGCGTTGTTATTAATCTGGTTCCACACGATTGAGGTGGTGGAAGGCTCCTGAAACGTCGTGGTTTCGCCGGCGGCAATGTTGAAACTCTGCCAATTGAGGAAAGTGTTTTGCGAAGTCGTGGCGACGGTGAGCAGTGAACCGCTGCTGGTGGCGGTGGCGGCCCCGCTTTGCACGGTCATCCCCGTCGGATTGGCCGTCGCGTCCAGCGCGACACCAAACATTAAAACCCCGGCGGCCAACCGGCGGCACAGGGAGTGGCAACACCAGATGCGCATAACGATTTTGTTTTTGAAGTTTAAGGCAATCGCACCGGACCGTGCGTTACAAATGGGTGACATGTTGTTGGTCATGACATTTAGAATTGGGCTCCGACGCCAAAATAGACATGAGCGCTGTGAGATTCGCCTTCATGGCCAATCAACGGCCAGGCGACCGTCACCCGCCCGTCCAGGTGGCTCCCGATGTTGGCGGTCGCGCTCCAGCCCACACCACAAAATGACTCGTGGCTGTCGCTGTCGGGCGGCGGCTGGGCAAGCAAATAAGTCCGGCCATAATCCAGGAACACCGAGGCGCGAACCCAGCAGGGTTCCAGGTGTCCCTCATTGCCGGCCATGCCGATGTTAAGCAACGGGGTTTGCGGTTCGATGGAGAAACGCCAGCCGGTGTCGCCATAGGCCTGGCCATCCAGATAGCCACGCACGCCCGCCGTGCCACCCATGGCATATTGTTCGTTGCTGATCAGCGCGCCATTGGCCCACTGCCCATCGGCGTGAAGTTTTACGGACCAGTCCTTGTAAATCGTTTGCACGCGGTCGGCGCCGAGTTGCAGCGTCACATAATTGGGGGGGGCATTCGTCGTATAAGCAATGCCCGAGAGGGAATGACCGTGAATATTTTTATTCTGTGTTACCACGACAATCTTTTTTGCTATTGTATTGGTCGTGGTGACCAATTCAGATTCTTCTGAAAAGATCTGGAGAATATTGAAATTGGCCTGCGCATTAATCAAGGTTGTTCCCCAGGGGTCAGGGAGGGAACCATTCCACCCGACGTTGAAGGGCAGGTAATTCAATGTGCGATATTTGTTCGGCTGCGGGGCGGAAACCGAGGTTACGCTGGTCGTTCTGCCGAGGCTTCCATTGGTATAAGTGAAGGAACTGAAGAAGCTGTTGGTATTGCAACTCAACTCCTGGTAGCGCTTGAAGTCAAAACCCGCCGACAGGGTGCTGCTCAGTTTGAAAATTTGAGGCAAGGGCAGGGACAGACGCCCGCCTACGCCTTCGTTGAGCGTGAAGTTCTCCCCGGAATCCCGCGACGTAAGAACCAGCAGGTTGGTGGATGAAGTCAACTGCTGTTCCGGCCCGTATTGCACCCCGGTGTCGGAGATTGAACGGCTGGCGTAAATATTCAATTCCGGCCGTCCGGTGGCCGGCGGAAGATTAAATTTGTGGGTCACCTCGCTGTAACCGAAGCTGCCGGGATTGGCCTCCACCTGTTCCTCCACCGAATTGTAACCGCCGAGCGGCAAGCGATAATAAGCGCTGTAATTGGCAATCAACGGATCATCGAGAGGGGTGACATAATACGGGTCGCTGTTTTTGAATTGCTCGGGTGTGAAGCCGTATTGAATGCCGGCCTGGTGCTCGAGGCCCCAAAGGTTGTCGTATTGGGCGCTGAAGTTCACACGCAGGTCGGGCGTGCCGGGCGTGTACTGGTTGTTGAGCTCCAGCCGCGCGTGCAACGGCAACTGGTCCTTGACCTTGAGTGTGAGTTCGCTGGTGTCTGGCTCCGGGCCGGGGCCGATGACGGGATAAATCTGCCGGTCGCGGCTGGCGTTGGCGATGTCGAGTTCGCGTTGCAAGACGTGCGAGTTTAACAGCATGTTCGTGTGCAGGCTCGGCAGGGCGCGCATCACATTGTTGGAACTGTAGTAGCGGTTGCCGGTGACATTGATGGCGGCCAGCCGGCCCTCGGCAACCTTCACTTTTACCGTGGCGTTGGTGAGCTTCTGCTGCGGCAGGCCGACGGACACAGTCACATAACCGCGCTCGCGATAGGCCATTTGCAGGTCGGCCAGCACGGCGCGGATGGCATCGAATGTCACGTTGGTGCCGTAGGCGGCAGGCACATTGGTGAGAATTTCGCCGATGGTCTCCGGCGAAAGGATCGAGTTGCCCGTGACCAGGTATTTGTCCACGGTGAAATGCGGGCCATTGGTGGAGACGGGAACGACGTGGGTGCGGGCCTTTCCCTGTTCATCCAACTCGCGCATTTGTTCATTCAGGGTTGCGCGCGCCGCCGTTGCAGCCGGGGAATCGGCCGGGACAGGGGCATTGGTCTGCGCCCTGGCGCCCAGCGCAAAAAAAATCCCGAGCATGACGGTCAAAATCCCTTTGGCGCGTGCCAGTCGCGAGGAACCATTGCCGCCGCGGCCGCTATTTTCCTTTTTCACATTTTGCTGGCGCCATTCGCTGGGGGTCATGCCGAAACGTTTTTTAAACATGCTGTTGAAAAGACCGAGATGGTGATAGCCGCTGTCATACGCGACGTTGATGATTTTGGCGTCCGAGTTGGTGAGCAATTGCCGCGCGTGCAGCAGCCGCAATTCAATCTGCCGCGCGCGGAACGGCACGCCGAATTCCTCGCGGAACAGGCGGCTGAAATGTCGTTCGCTGCAGTGAAGCTGCGCGGCAAGCCCGGAAAGGGAACATCCTGAAAGCCTGGCTTCCGGCAACTGGCCGACCAGTTGCCGGAAGCGTTCGCGCAGCTTGTTGCCGCCGGCGGACGCCGACGGTGAACCGATCAGGCCGGTGACGGCGCCCGTCCAAAGTTGCAGCAGGGCGCAACGCATGGTTAACCCATCGGTGGGCGTCTGGGCGGCGAGGCGCGCGAATTTCTGTCCGAGCGGTTCGCTGGCGGCAAAAAACAAGACGCGGGTCAAAGGGTTTTCGGATGCGGATTCCAGTTGATGCCATTCGGTAATGGTAAGCAAACCGCTCAGGTATTGCGGCTGGACGGTGAAATATTGGAGCTTCAACGGCCCCAACCGGCTGGCGCGGACAATGGTGTTGGCATTGAATCCGGCAACGAACCCGTCGCCCGCGTTGAGTTCGCGGGCGCCGCCGGCGGCGAGCCAGTAACCAATCCCTTCAGTCACCCGCGCGACCACCCATTCACGCTCTGAAGGCTTCCATTCACCGGAAGGAACCAGCGTCAATTCTTGCAGTATCAGGTGTCGCTCAATCGCCATTGCGAGCAAGTTTGAAGGCTGACTGTGACCTTGGTGTGTCGGGCAGGAGACAATTGTGTTACAACAATAACCGGTTTGGCCGAAAAGTGTATGCCCGGCCGTCCCTGCTTCAATTGCCGGCAACAATGCCTCCAGGTCATGTTCCATGAAAACGCTGTGCGGCCCGAAGAGTTGCGGCAAAGTGCCGGATGGTTCAGCGCGGCGCGTTGACCCTGCCTCAAAATCAAGAGACCGCCTCAACCAGCCAGACGGCCGAGTTGAAATATAAGGGCGCTGGTGTCTGAACACACACCAGCGCCCGTGGCGAACCAGCGTAACGATTATCTCTCTCTTTTGTGCGCAGCCATCAAACCAGATTTCCCCAATTCCGTCAAAGGCGGGACGGAAACAAGCCGGTGACATTTCGGAAAACGATGAAGACGGCAGGGCGGCAAAATACCCCGCTCCGACGCGGTTAATTCTCAAAGATGATTGCGTCGCAAAACATATCGGCGGGACTTTAATCCAAATTCGATTGGTGAAATCCCGGGTCAATGTTCGCGCCGGACGCATTTCTTGGCCGCATGGGCAAGGGAAGTCAATTCACCGGCCCATCATCCAAACACTCCCGAAGCTTCTCGAGCAGTTTGCTTGCGCGGTAGGGTTTGGGCAGAAAAGTTTTCCCCTGCAAAAGAGGGAGGTCTTTCCCGGCCAGGCCGGGGCTGTAGCCGCTGGAATAAATCACCTTGAGCGTCGGATCCTCTGCCAATAAACGCTCGCCCACTTCCCGCCCCGTAAGGCCGCCAGGCATCACCAGGTCCGTAAGCAGGAGATGAATTTTCCCATCGTGTTGCTTCCAACGCTCCAAGGCCTGGGGACCCGAGTCGGCGACCAGGGTCTGGTAGCCATGGGAGCGCAACACCTCGACTACTACGTCGCGCACCGACGCTTCATCCTCCACCACGAGAATGGTCTCGCTGCCCCGGCGCATGGGCTTTGGTTTTGGCGCGACGGGATCAGCCTTGGTTTCAATGGTGCAGACGGGAATGAATATCCGGAAGCAGGAACCTTGGCCGGGCTGGCTCTGGATCTCCACCCAGGCTTTATGTTGCTTGGCGATTCCATAAACCACAGCCAAACCCAAACCCGTGCCTTTGCCGACAGGTTTGGTGGTGAAAAACGGCTCAAAGATGTGGGCCAGAACGTCCGGGGTCATGCCGCAACCCGTGTCAGCGACGCTCAAGCACAGGAACCGGCCCGGACGCGCATCCGGGTTTTTGTCGGCCTGAGCAGGACTCACTTCGGCCAGTTCCGCACTGATGGTTAGCCGGCCGCCATCGGGCATCGCGTCGCGTGCGTTAACGGCCAGGTTCATGAGCATCTGCTCAATCATCCCCGCATCGGCATGAATCTGGGGCAGTCCGGGAGCCGCGTTGATAGTCACCGCAATGTCTTCGGAAAGCACCCGCGGCAGCATGTCCGAGATGGTGGAGAGGGTGTCGCCAATGTCCATCCGGCTCATCTGCACAAACTGTTTGCGGCTGAAGGTGAGCAATTGCCGCACGAGTTTGCCGGCTCGCACCGCCGCCGCCGCAATCGTTTCGAGGGGCTTGCGTTCACCCGATTCGGCCGGTTTGTTGACGAGCAGCAAAGTCGAATAGCCTTGAATAACGGTCAAAATATTATTGAAGTCGTGAGCCACCCCGGCCGCCAACTGACCCACTGCTTCCATTTTCTGGGCCTGGCGTAGCTGGTTTTCCAAGGCGATTTGCTCGGTGATATCCTGCGCGATAATCAGGAGAAGCTTTTCGTCATCCAACTCGATCAGTTCCACGGACAATAAAATTTCCCGCAGTTGGCTGGACTTGGTTCGGAGGCGGCAGGGGAGGTTGCGAACGGACATTTGCCGGCGGAGCTTCTCAAGCAGAGAGGTGTTTTCAGCGGGATCGGTCCAGAGGTTCAACTCTTGAGCGGTGCGTCCGACCAGCTCGGCGTGAGTGAAACCCGTCAGCTCATGGAAGCCCTGGTTGGCGTCCACAAATGTTTCCCGGCGAAGGGACTGGATTGCCAAAGGAATGGGGCTGGCTTTGAAGGCTTTGGAAAAACGCTCTTCGGAGAGGCGCAACGCTTTTTCCACCTGCATCCGTTCTGCGATTTCCTTTTTGAGCTGTTCGTTGGCGGATAGGAGTTCGGTTGTGCGCTGGCTGACCGCGTGGTCGAGGTCGCGCAGACGGCTCTTGACCTGATGACTGAGCAGCCATTTTTCAGTCAAGGCATGCGCCAACTGCATCACTTCGATGTTGTCGAAAGGTTTCTTGAGAATGACCAGGCTGTCGGATCTGCCAATTTGCCGGATCATCTCCGTCCAGGAATAGTCGGAGTAGGCGGTACAAATCACCATTTGCAAGTCCGGATATGTTTTCCAGATGCGGCTGATGGTCTCGATGCCGTCCCAGCCGGGGGGCATGCGCACATCTACGAAGGCCAGGGCATAGGGGCGTCCGGTTTCGATGGCTTGTCGTACCTTGTCCAATCCTTCCTGCCCCTGGTAGGCTGAATCAATCTCAAACCGGGCCTGCTCCAATTCGGGAATCGCGTCATCAAACAGCAGGGCTTTGTCGCTGTCAAAAGCCTCGTTATGTTCCCCCCGGCCGCTGAGAATTTTGCGGATATCCTCATGGATCGCCGGATTATCATCAATGATCAGAATGCGATCGTTCTTGAGCGTGTTCGTGTGGTGCATGTTTTAATCCTGGGTTCGATTTTTTTTGGTGGGTTAATGGCAGATCGAGCGTAAAGGTGACCCCCTTGCCAACGCCTTCACTATGGACACTTAACTGGCCGCCCATTTCTTTGGCGGCGTTGGCCCCGCTGTGCAGGCCGAAGCCGTGTCCGTCCTTGCGGGTGGTAAAGCCATGGGAAAATATTTTCGTCAGGTTCTCCGGCGGAATGCCCACGCCGTTGTCACTGACGGTGACTTTGAGGCGGTGTTCGCCATTCATCCCGACACCGACGGTAAGCCGTTTATCCTGACGGCCCGACTCGTCCAGGGCGTATTTCGCGTTATGCACCAAGTTGACAAGAATTTGGAGGACCCGGTGTTTGTCCACCGTGGCCGGAGGCACGTCGGCGTATTGGCGCACGATCTGAACGCCGTGGCGGGTAAGACCGGCCAGGTTGATTTGCAGCGCATCATCCACCAGGCTGGCTAGGGACACTTGCTCGAGGAAGCCGGAAACCCGCGCATAGTTTTGCTGCATGGCGACGATTTCCTTGATGTGCTCGACATTGCGGGCGAGCTGGTCCTGCTCTTGTTGCAGGTAAGCATGTTCGGCCTGGAGTTGGCCGGCCAGTTGGATGATGAAACCCGGAATCCGTTTGCCCTTGGAATCGGCGGTGAGAAAGGCGGGGAGGTCGGCTTCATGCTGCTGGAGAAGGCCGCTGAGCTTGACGAGCGTGGCAATTTCCGATTTCCGGAGTTTTTCGCGGATGAGGTTGTTCGATACATTGACACTGTTCAGCACGTTGCCAACGTTATGCAGGACGCCGGTCGCCACCTCCGCCATGCCCGCATGACGCGAGAGCGTGAGCATCTGTTGATGCATCGCTTCCTGAGTCTGAAATTTCTCCGCAACCAGCGTTGACTGGAGTTGCACCAGCGCCGGCACCGGAATAATCCCCAAAAACTCCCGCGCCGGCCCGACCAGGACGACATCATCGTTGAACTCCTTGCCCTGACGCCCGAGCGCCCGTTCGAGCACCTCGCGGATGGGCGTGCCGCGTTGAACGAACAGCGGACATTCGACCAGATGCTCGCGAACCGTGTGTTTGCTGTAAATTGCAAACCCATAGCGGTGTCCCATTAAAAAGCCGACGCGCGCCCGCGAACACAGCCCAAGCACCCGTTCACCCTCCAACACGGCGCAATAGTCCAGTTCATGCGCCTGGAACCGTTGATAGACTTCTTGCAGGCAACAATTGGCGTCCACCGCTTCTTGATTTCTCACCAATGTGCCCAGATCAGTCTGTTCAACGCCGGACGGTTTCGTGGCATGGGTTAAATTCTCCGGCTCCAAGTAATGCACGTTCACTGTTGGGAAGATAAGCACCGATTGTGTCGGGCCGATGACGGCTTTATAAAAAACAGGTTACGTTGTCCGTGCTAATGTCTGTTGCTAACAAGTCCGCCCTTGGTAGTTATGTTTGCGGCAATAATCACGACCGCTTGTTGTTGTCCACAAGTATTCGTGGACAGGGTTGGTTGACCTTCGCAGTTCCGCATTCGAGGTTGAAGTGGCGGATTCGGGCAGCGGCATGCGCGAGTCGGCCCATTTTGACGGGTAGCCGAGACTTGGACACCGCCCGAATCCTGTCTGCAATCCAACCACGCTTCCTGAATCCCGTCAAAGACGGGACGGAAACAAACCGGTGACATTTCGGAGAACAAGAAAAGGCACACGGTGGCAAAACCCTGCTCCAATGCGGTTGTTACTTTTGGAAGTTGCTTGCGTTCGAGCATCAAACGTGATTCTAATACTGACGGGTGGAGCCGCGAATGAAGCATTTCGTCAATCTGCTTCCGGGCACGGAGAACTATTGAAAGGCCAGTTATGAACACTACATTGCTTCTCAACCAGGCGGGCAAAGAGGTGGAACGCGCCAAAACGCAGGCGGCGGTTGACGCAAAAGCGGCCCAGCTTGCTCACGAACTGGCCCGGGCGGCGAAAGTCAATTTGAAACACGCGCGGAAGCTGTCCAAGATGGCCAGGAAATCGGCCAGAAAGGTTGAAGACAGGGCCGAGGAGTCTTCGGCAACTCTCGAAACCGCTCAGGCAAAGCTGGAGATGCTGCGAGAGCGAATCAAAAACGAGCAGCGCAAGAACAACCCCTCTCCGAAACCAAAGCAGTCCCGGAGCGGTGACGATTTGCCGCATAACCAGCCGAAGTCAAAACCGGCCGCCCGCAACGTACATGGCACCCGTCGGTCGGCGCAGAAAACAGTCAATGGCAAACCTGCCCAACCTGCCACGGCAATTGCGCCCGAATCCAAACCGGTTCCAGCCACCCCGCCAGAAATTGGGTGACCCGAATCCATTGCCGGCACCTGCATTCTGCCGCGCCCTGCCTTTTCTGGCGAAGAACCGGCCGTCGTTACGGTCAAGCGTTGTTCCTTTCCCGCAGGAACAGGTTTTTGGCGCATCCGACTGATGGAACATGTCTTGCCGCTGTCGCGTGCGTTCAGTCGTAATAGAAAGTGACTTTTACAGAACGCGAGCCGGTTCCGATGGCGGCACGGGCGGCGGCGGGCCAAGGCTTGTAAGGCGAGCCGTTTTGAAGCGTGCGGAGAAAGAATTGTCCAAACGCATCGTTAAGGGTGTTCTCAATTATTGTCGGTGAACTGACTTGTCCGGCTTCACTCAGGTCAAACCGGACGACGACGCGACCTGGAGGAATTTGGGCAAAGTTATCATGGTTGGCGTTGGCATACTCTTTCTGGACCGCATCGTTGAATGCTTGCAACAGGCAGTCATCATATTGGTTGAACGCATCGGTTTCCAACCCTTCGATACTGGTGCTGAAATTGCCTTTGGCATAAACCGGAGGCGGGACTGCGGCTGAGGCGGCGGCGGCGGGAATTGCCCGATTCACTGTGAAGTCCCAAGTATCATAGATGGAATCTTTGATGATCAGCTTCAATCGGTAATTACCGCTCTTGCGGATGGGCAGGTTAATATACTCCGCCTTGCCGGCCGAAGCGTTGCCGCTGCAATTAAGGATGACCGTGCCGCTGGTGGCTTCGACGACCTCCAGGTTGAATGCCTGCGGACGGTTGTAGGTGCCATCCCAGTAACCGTAACCAACGACCACCGCCGCCGGTGTCTGGCCGGGGCCAAAGGTTTTGCAACTGGTGTAACCGGAGGCAGGCAGATCGAGATTTTGCCCTTCCATGGCCATGGTCGTATAGACGCCACGCTCCTTGATCACATTGGAGCTGGTAGTACTGCAACCACCAAAGCTGAAAATGACCGCCAAGGCCAGGAGCACAACGGGAGAATATTTCCATCTTTTCATCAAAGCCAAATTGCAAAAGCGACGGCGGATAGACAAGAAGAAAAAACGCGACCATTCATGTCACAATTGCGCAGGATTAACTGGCGCAATGAGCCGCCGGCGAGGTGGTGAGCCAGTCCTTTCGGCCATCATTTGTCTTTTCAAAAAGTGATTTTTTTCCTAAAATCCCAGGCAAGAAATTTAGATATGGTCAAAGATAAAATCATCAGCAAGCCGGACAAGGTATTTGAATTTTCAGGTGAAAAAAAGGGCGTGGATTTGCTTCTGGAGTTGGGCCTGGTTGACGAGTTTTCCATAAGCCATCCTCCCGACAAGACAACGGTGCAGGCCATCACCGGAGACCTTCCAACCCATCAAGTGATCGCGACGCGTTTTGCCGGGAACCTCGAGGCTGGAGAAAATGGCTATTGGGTTCTTTGCATACCAAAGAGCAAATATTCGGTGGAGGAAATTAACAACCACGTCCAGACCATTGTGGATCGGTTACAGTCCCAAGGAAACACGGTTGAATTTGTAAAGCCGCTGTCCCCACAATCGTCGGTATAGCCAACAGAGTGGCTTCACGTGGTTGCAGTTGCGCGGCGGCGGGTTCTTGAGGTTAAAGATTTCCCTGATGAAATTGACCCTTCATGGTTAATTGGTGTTGGGCCTCGTGACTGCCTGTTCATCGGGTATTCTTCAACTCCAGTGTCGCAAACTTCCCCCAATCAGTGTACCCGTTGCCGCCTGGTAGAAGCATCGCCGGCTGCCATTGTTCATCGAACCAGCACGCCACCCATCCAATCCCACGCTTGGCCAGGTAAGACATCAACGGGTCGCCATACGTGCCAGCATCGCCGCTGAGATAGCTGTCGGACGGATTGGGCGTTTGCTTTTTCTCGATGAAGCCCCACTCGGTAATCACCACCGGATAACGTGCCGCGACGCTCCCAAAATCGTGGTCCCACCCGGATCGGGCATGACTCGGAAAGATGTGGGAGGCGTACGCGATGTTCTCCCCGGCAACCGGCTCGCGCAGGACCCAATCAAGCTCGCGACCGTAATTCAACCCGCCAACGATGATGAGTTGCCTGGCTCGCTGCGCCCGGATCACCCGTACCAGCCGATTGGCGCAACGACGCCAGTCCGCTGCGGATATGTTCTCCGGTTCATTGAAGATCTCGAAGATCACATGCGGCTCATCCTTGAAGCGAGAGGCCACAGGCTCCCAGAAGTTTGTAGTCATGGCATCGGTATGACAAAAAAGTTCGGGAACCTGCGGCGCGTACCCGGTCACTTCATTGCCGATGGAGTGCCAATCCAGAATGACGTATAGGCCGAGTTCTCCCGCCCACCGCACCGCAGGATCAAGATAGTGGCGTACATAATCCGGGTCTCTTGCCCAAAATTGAGGATGCGCTGGAATCCGGATTACATTGGCCCCCGTCTTTCGCACTGTCTCGAACAATGTGCGTGTATAACGCCCCTCTGCCGCCAACCTGGCCGGGTCTGGAATCATCAAGCCTTTGAGAAGGACGATTTCCCCAGCCCCGTTGACGAGGCGGTTGCCTTTGGGCTGAAGTGGTGAAGGGCGGCGGGAGATCAAGGCGGGTTCGAGCGCTCCGGCCGCTCTAGGAACGTTCGTCCCACCATTAACGGCATCCGCAGCCGAACAAGAAATCCAGCAGCCAGACAGAATAACTGTCATAAAAATTGTGAGTTGCGACTTCATGACGCTCAACATAAAGTCGTAATCCAGCGTTGGAAACAAGACATGATTCTTCCACCGCATACGAATTACCTTTGTCCCGCAAATTCCGGCAGCCCGGAAAAGGCGTTTTATGCCGTTGCGGAAGCTCTTACTTGCCGGATCATGTTTTCTCCGCCGTAAGGATTCGGCGCGCGGAGCGTGCATTCGGGATCATCGTGCCACTTTCCATCCACGAAGAAACGATAGTGATGCGCGCCGGGCGCCAGTTCCACCGCCGTTCGCCAGACGCCCTCGGCGCCTTTTTCCATGCTGATGGGGTGTTCCTGCCAATGCGTGAAATCGCCCATCAATTGCACGCTCACCGCGCCGGGCGCGGTGATTGCAAAGGTTTGTTTCCGGCCAATGCCGCCGATTTTAGAATTGATTTTCTTTGCCATATTTTTTCTTTCCAAAGCTGCTGTCAAAACTCAAACCAAAACGGAATAACGGGGGCCATCCCGCTGTGTCAAGATTCATGCTTTGAGTTAAAAAAGTGGAACTGGTGCCGAAAAAGCCACCAGTCCCACCGCCATCCCTCTCTGAGCGTCTTTCAACTACATTTGGAGTAAACCACACCGCCCCAATTCCGTCAAAGGCGGGACGGAAACAAACCAGTGACATTTCGGAAAACAACGAAGACGGCAGGGTGGCAAAATACCCTTTTCCAACGCGGTTAATTCCCAAAGATGACAGCATCGCAAAACACTTCGACGGAACTTCAATCCCAATGCCTGACGGCTTCGCGCTTGAAATGCCGCGGGCAAGTCCCGTCACCAACATGTAACACATTCCAAATTGACGCGGTGAGTGCCAATTTTTATATTCTCATTCGTAAAGTTAGCCCGAATATCCACCAAGTTGTTTATGGCGATTCTACTTAAAGTAAAATGGGTTGATCAATCTGACCAGCCCGATCCGTATCGGCGTATCAGCTACATCAGCGGCAATACGGGGGAATTTCAATGGAAACACACGCACGCACAAGCCATCCAATCCATCGAGCATGGGCTGTTTCACTACTATGTGGAAAAAGATGACCGCGCTTTGAAATTGAAGGTCGGGATCGGTTCGAACGGTTGTAAATATCTTAAAACCCAAGTTGACGGCCATCAACCCGAACTTTTATTGAACCTCCCGGAATGCCCCAAACCGGAGCCGCGCTAGCCATTTATTTTTCAAGCGTCGGTGGGTTTTCAGTGGTCGTTTCAATCGCCAGCAGACAGACGTCGTCTTCAAAATTCTGCATGGCGCCAAACGCGCGGGCGGCGTCCAGGGTCCGGTCCAGCAGATCCGGGACAGGCAGGGCCGAGTTTTGCCGTACCGTGTCCTTAAAACTTTCCAGTCCAAATTCTTTCTCGCCTTGAAAGATTTCATAAACACCATCGGTGTAAAGCAACAGGATGTCGCCGGGTTGTACCATCGCCTCGCAAGTGTGGTAAACGGGTTGTTCAAACAACCCCAGCACCTTGCCGCGTTTCTCCTTCGGGAGAGACATCGTTTCGACCTTTCTGTCACTTCGTCGCAGATGGAGCGGACAAGGATGCCCAGCCGAAGCCCAGCGAATCTGACGGCTCGCCGTATCAATCACCATATAAATCGCCGAGGCATACATGGACTCGTCATTCTGGTTCAGGATCGTGTGAAGGTCGTGATTCAACCGCTCCAGTAATTTGCCTGGCTGGCTGGCCTCCGACTGTAATTCCTCCACCAGCGCCCGCATCATGGCTGTGATCATGGCCGATCGCACGCCATGTCCCATCACATCGCAAACAAACACCCCCGCGACCTGATCGGAAATCCGGCGGATAAGGAAGAAATCGCCGGAGACCCGGCCGGCAGGCAGGTAACGATGATGAAACCTCAGAGCATTCGTCTCCATCGGCGATGGCGGCAGCATGGCGCGCTGTACTCCACCCGCCAGAATTAATTCCTGTTCCATCTGTCCGTTTTTCCGCTCGATTTCACGGTGCTTCGTCTCCAGTTGTTGGATATTGTTGAGCAACAGACCGTGCTGCAATCGCACCAGGTTCCGCACAAAAATCGAGCCGAGAAAACCACCCGCGCCGTCCACCAGCAGGACATCGTCATAAAAACTTTCGTCCCGCCGGGACGAAACGCGCTCCAGAATTTGGTGGATGGAATCGCCGCTGCGAATCACCAACGACTCTGGCGTAAGATGTTCCCGCACCGGCTTGCCCGAAAAAAGTGCGAAGCCGTAACGGGAACCCAGCATAATCCCGATTTGCCGCCGGGCGCAAAGGCCAAGCACCCGTTCACCGTCCAGCACGGCGACAAATTCCAAATCGTGCGAGGTGAAAAATTTGTGCGCGGCTTCCAATGGCGTGTCCGCTGCCAGCGAAAATCTGTGGCTGACAAGCGCGCACAGGTCAGCGAGTTTGTCTGCCCTGGCCACGGAAATCCCCGCAGCTTCAAACCGCAACCCGGAATATGGCGATGTTCCGGGCTTCAGCCCGGCGGGATTCCGGTTTTCGGGTTCCAATGTTATTATATGTTCCAGCATCGCTCCAATTTTACCCGCACCGGCGCTCTTGCCAACTGCTGGACTGTAACGTTTTGGCAAATAAACGCCGGACCATCGCGCCGGTGCTTTTACACCTGTTTGAAAATGCTTTAAGGGAGGTGTTCAAAGCGGGTCTGGCTCGCTCCGTTTACCAATTCAAAACCCAGAGCGTTTTTTTTGTGAACAGACACAGCAGACTTTCACGCCAACTGACCTTTTTCATTTTGGAAATGGAAGGGCGCTGGTGTCTGAACCCACACCAGCGCCTGTGCGAACCATCGGTAAGAATGCCAACTTGCGGGCCTAGTCAACCACAGCCCGTCCATTTCGTCAAAAGCGGGACGGAAACAAACTGGTGACATTTCGGAAAACGACGAAGGCGGCAGGCGGGTAAATTCATGTTGATGGGGAACTTTAAACATCCTTGATAGCGGCCTCCTGCAAAAAAACGCCGTGGCCTACGCGGGCTGTTTGCGGGACAACAGCACTTCCACACTGTCAGCCAGCCAGCCGCCGCCATCGGTCATGGCTTCCGGTGTCATCCAGCACCAGATGAAATCCCGACCGTTCCGTTGAGCGCAACCCAGAAATTGTTCCACCGTCCAATCCAATTCACCCGCCGGCTGATCTTCTTCGCCGAACAGGCCGACCAACAAACCGAAGACCGGGCGGGTCGCCTTGCAAGCAGTCAGGGAATCGAGCCACTGAATCAGTTCCGGTATGCGCCGATCCAATGAACTCATCGCGACCACGATCACGTCGGCTTCCGCGGCATCCTGGGTGATCATTGTCCGGATCGGGTCGCTGGCAAAAAGGGAATTCAAGTTCCACATTTCCGTGGAAGATTTCCAACGCTCGCCGGCCAGCCGGGCAATCTGGCCGGTCGCCCATCGGGCACGCATTGCCGCGGCGGAATCCAAATACAAGGAGAACAAACGCAGTTTCCCGAAAATCACCATTTCCCGTTCGATTAAAGTTTCAGAGTGCATGGTTTGGAATTTATTTTCAGCAAACTTGAATTGGAATCGTTACGGCCAAATGAAGCCCGGGTGCCAATTCGGAAACTTTTGAAGTTTTTACGGGTTTGTCGCGCCGGCTTCGGTCGCCGGGCCCGCGTTGGTGACGACGAAAACCACACTTTAATCTTCGAGACTGGCCCGGGCAGTGAATAAAATGTGAATAGAAGTTCACCTGTTCGTCACACGGTTGTAACACGTTCAGGATAGGGTTTAAGTGTGTCAAAGTTCGAGCATGAAAAAAATCCTCATTTTGACGGCCGGATTCGGTGACGGGCACAACGCCGCCGCCCGCAGTTTGCGCGACGCGATTGACTTGCTCGATGAGGACGCGCGCGCCGAAGTCCTCGACCTGTTTGCCGACAGCTACGGGGCGTTCAACACGTTTGCCAGAAAGACCTATCTCGGCGTGGTGCAATATGCCCCGAAACTTTGGGGCGGCATTTATTCACTGCTGGGAAATCCGTTGGTCGAAAAACAGCTCGGCGGATTCACCCGCCTGCAAAGCACGCTTGAAAAGGTTCTGGAGGAAACCCAGCCCGATTGCGTCGTTTCGACCTACCCGGTCTATGCGCACGTGATCAAAAGGATTTACCAAAACCACCACGAACGCCCGTTTCGTTTCATCACCGTCGTCACCGATTCCATCACCGTCAACCCCGCGTGGTTCCGCGCACCGAGTGATTATTTTTGTGTGGCCAACGACGCCACGGCGGAAGTCCTGCGCAAAAGCGGCGTGACGGAAAAGCAAATCAAGACCCTCGGCTTTCCCGTCAACCCCGTTTTTGCCAGTCCGCCGGCGGAATTGCGTTCCGCCGGTCGGACGCGAACCGCGCCGCGTGCTTTACATCATCAACACCGGCAAGAAAAAGGCCGGCAAGGCCATTGACCGGCTGCTCGAACTGGACGACGTGCATCTGACCATCACCGTCGGGCGCGATCCTGATTTGCGCACCCGGTTGATTGAGCGCACTCGCAAGCAGGCCGACCGGGTCCGCATCCTCGGCTGGACGAACCAAATGCCTGAATTGATGATGTCCCATCATCTGGTCATCGGCAAAGCCGGCGGCGCGATCGTGCAGGAAGCCATCGCCGCGCGCTGCCCGATGATTATCAACCAGGTCATTCCCGGCCAGGAGGAAGGCAACGCGGAACTCATCTGGCGTTGCGGCCTGGGCGCCATCGCCGAGAAAAACCGCGAAGTGGCCGAACTGGTTGAAAACGCCTTCGCCAAACGCGCCGCGCAATGGTCCGAATGGCGGGAGAACCTCAAACACTTCAGCCGTCCTGATGCCGCGCTGCGCATCGGGGAACTGATTCTCGGTGAATCCGGACACGGCCAGCCCGGTCGCAAAGCCATCAAACTTTTTGATCCGGCGCCGGAGCGCGTCATGCGTCCCACACCGGCCATCAATGCCAACGGCAGCCATGCGCAGATGTTGCTGTGCGATTTTCACATCCACTCGAATTACTCCGATGGCAAGCTCAATGTGCCGGAGATCATTGATTTTTACGGCGAGCACGGTTTCGATTGCATCTGCATCACCGACCACCTCGCCGACCCGAAGCGTTTGATCGGAAAACTGTCGGAGCTGGCCAGATTCACCCTGGGCCGGGAGCAGGTGGAAGAATACTTTGCCGTGATTGAGCGCGAACGGCAGCGCGCCTGGCGGCGTTACAAGATGCTTTTAATGACCGGCATCGAATTCAACAAGGACGGCTACACGCGCAAATCCTCCGCGCATCTGCTCGGCATTGATTTGCAATCGCCGATAGATGCCTCGCTCGACATTCCCGAACTCATCGCGCAAATTCATTCACAGGGCGGCCTTGCCGTCGCGTCGCATCCGCACATCATGAAAAGCGAGTGGGGCAAAAACACGCTCTACCTTTGGGAAAACCAGGACAAGTTTGCGCCGCTGCTCGACGCCTGGGAAATTGCCAACCGCGACAACATTTTCAACGACGTTGGCCTCAAGCGCCTGCCGTTCATCGCCAACAGCGATTTTCACAAACCCAAACACATCTACTCGTGGAAAACGCTCATCCATGCGGAGAAGGATTCCGAAGCCATCAAAGACTGCATCCGGCGCAACGAACACGTGGCCATCACTCTTTACCGCAACTTTGCCGACGCTTCCCCCGGCCACACACGTCATGGTTTCGATGCCCCCGCTCCCGCCGTCCACTATTTCCAGGACCGGCTCCCCTTGTGCGCGGTCAATTCGTGAACTGCAGGTCAAATTTTCAAATTCATTTTATGACACCGGATTTAGGAAAGGGATTGTTGGTAGTGTCCTAATTCGATTTTCCCATCTTAAACATACGCCAAATCAGGGCTACGCAGATTATTCCAACGATAACTTTTACCACGAGCGGGGTGTTGTTGGGGATGCCGTTAAAAATGGAAGCAACAGCCATGAATCACCTTTTTCGTTTGGTATCCTTCACAATCCGAACACGCACAGCCGTTTCTGCTGAAACGACTGGCGGGATTTCCAACCCGTTCATATATTGCGTCTCGCCTTTGTCCCGATAACACCATGCCTGGCATGCGTTTCGTTTTGGGTGGCCTGTCAGGGTAAACGACTCAACACGCCTTCCCATACGGTTTGATAATAGTAAAAATTGGAAGGGCACGCTGATGCCCGGTTGCGTTGAGGCAAGGTTAAGCCGAACCTGATCTGCGTCCAGAAAATGGCAAACTCCAGTGCGGTTGGAACTGATGGTTCAGCCTTTTGTTTGAAGTCCGTCAGTCGTTTGCAAACCATGCCTGATCCGGACCGATAAGCTCCGCCGGAGTGCCCGCCGGGGTTAAAGGCGTCAACGGGATCGGTTCATCCACTCCACTGCGGACTGCGTCTGCGGTCTGGATGCGCAACTGCTCAAAATCCTTGCTGGCCCTCACCCAAAACGGCTCGACCTCTTGCGTGCCAGGGTCTGCGATACCGGTGTTTGCAGTGCCGGAGTCTGTGGTCCCGGAGTTTGCAGCGCTAGTGCTTGCAGTGCTTGCAGTGCCGGAGTCTGCGATGCTGGTGTTTGCAGCGCCGGAGTCTGCGGTCCCGGAGTTTGCAGCGCCAGTGTTTGCGGTGCCGGTGCTTGCAGTACCAGTGCTTGCAGTGCCGGAGTCTGCGGTCCCGGAGTTTGCGGTCCCGGAGTTTGCGATGCCGGTGCTTGCGGTGCCGGTGTTTGCGGTGCCGGCGTGTTTGCAGTGCCGGTGCTTGCAGTGCCGGAGTCTGCGGTCCCGGAGTTTGCGGAGCCGGTGTTTGCGGTGCCAGTGTTTTGCGATCCTGTGTTATTGTTATTATTTGCCGACAACTTGGTCGCGGGCAACTCAGGGATGCCCACGCTCCAGACATATCCCGATTGAGTGAATTGTCCGACGGCTACTCCTGGAGTTTTTCCACCTGCCGTTTGTCCCGTTTGTCCGTTTCCACTTGGAAAACCCTGATTGCCCGGGAGATTGATGCCGCCATCGCCGCCGGGCGCAGCCGCTCCCGGGATTGAAAGCAGCCGGGGCGGCTGGCAAAGAGCAATGACCTGGATGACCCCGTGATTTCTGACTTTGATCGTACCGGCCTTCACGTCAACCGACAGCAACTCAATGCCGCCAGCGCGCTCCCCTTCCGAAAGAAAATAGAATTGTTTCCCTGACGCTTGGGGTGACGCCAATTTGAACAAGGCGCTTCTATCGCCCAAAGCAGTCATGATACCGTTCAATATGATCTCCGGTGGCGGCGTTTGAGCATCTTGAGCGGCGGCAGCGGGCGCTGGTTTCAAGTCAAACGAATTATTATGCCCGATGCCCCGGTGGAAATTATCCCCGGAGCCCTGACCGTCTGCCGGCGTTGAACTGGCAAGCCAACCGGCTCCGAGCAGGCAAATGGCGCTGGTTTGAAAAATTCTCATGGTTTCCAGTACGGAATCAATTTTAAGAAAAAAGGCCGGCGCGGATTGTCCCGCACCGGCCTGCGATTTTTATCCGCAAATCTCCAGGCTCCAGCTCTTACGGGGAGATTTTGCCGCCGTCAGCGCTGCGGGACGTATTGCCCATCTGGCTGAGGCGAATGGCCGTGACTGGCACCGTGTTGGATATGTCGAGATCAACCCAAGTGGCCAGGTTGGTGAAAACCGGATACGCATTGGCATAGTTGGCGCCGCTGGGATTGATGAACAAGTGTTCAGGACCCCACAAGCTGTATTTTCCAGTGGTGATTGGCGTCCAATCCGGATGGTCAAAGCCGTTGGTCGAACCCGTCCAGCCATTGAAAGGCAGGCCGCCGTTGTAGGTGATGATTTGAGCGGTGCTGGTACCCCCCGCACTCACTGCGGTTCGGGAATCCGCATATCCGAGGTAGCCGACTCCGCCCCCATTGACAGAAGTAAGGGCGAGATTGCCCGCTTCCGTGCCACCAGAGGTAAAGCCCGGACCGTAATTGACACCGTTCACAATCTGATTCGCAGTGAACTTTGTCCAGGTGCCAGAGGCATTGCTATACACATTGTATGTGCCGGAATAGGCGCAGTCGCTCAAGGCAATCACGCGGCTGCCCGAGTCCTTGGTGCGGCCGGTGAAATAAAGGACGCTGCTATAGTCGTTGGAATTGCCCGTGATAAAGGACAGGGGGCAGGAACCCTGGAGGGCAAAGCGCAACTGTTGCATGGTGATGTTGGTAACCGTGGTGGGGCAGCTGGAGCTTCTGACCCAGACAAACGGCTGTATGGCCACCTGCTCGTCAGTCAGTTCCGGCGTGGTGAAACCGGATGAGGCTTGGAACACATCCGAGAACGCCAAATCAGCCGTGTGATTGTAAATGGTATCATTCATATAATGGAACGGCAAACTGTCACCGGGCGTGGCAGTGAGCGAATGAATCCCCTGCACTGAACCGGTCCAGTAGCAATAAATGGTCACTGTCTGCGAGGGAAACATGGAGTTGATGGTACCTTGAAAAGTCATTGCCGTTGACGAACTGGTAGTGGCCGGGGACATAGAAGGGGCGCCACCATCGAACATGGTACGGATGGCCCGATAGGCGTTGGAACGAAAAGCGGTGGAACCGCAGATAAAGATTTCCACCTGTGCTTGCAAGGTGGTGGCGGCCAACAGTCCGCCAAAAACTGCCAGAGTTAGTATTTTTTTCATATTATTTTTTAACTATTTTTGGTTTTTATGGATTTGTTTGGTAAAGTTGTTTCAAAGTCAGAACGTGCGGCGAAATCTGCGAATGGCGCCCAAGGCAAGCATGCCGGCGCCAAACATGACCCAAGTGCCCGGTTCCGGTACGGGGTCGTAGGTCAAAGTCCCGTTGGGATCCAGTTCAAAATAACCGAGCTCTTTGCCTGGCGGCAGGGTGGTGTTGTTGGAATAGGTATCGAGTTCATATAAATCCAAATACAACGGAGAACTGCCCGCACTAAAACCAGCCGTTGTGTTGGCTTCATTGACAGCCCCGAAGTATTGAAAGTTTGCAACGCCGGAATTGGGATCCAAAACACCCAGGGTGTAGGAAAGGTCTGTGCCGCCACCGGTGAAAAAACCATTCGGCGTGATTACGGCCGATGGACTGTTGGCCGCGTTGGCAGGATACCACGAACCGGCGTCAATGCCCCCTTGAGCAATGGATTCGAACTGGCCGGCGGCAATCGACTGTGAATAAAAAGTGTGCTCGGCCAGGGGTGAATTGGCCGTGACCCAGAGAGTATTCCCCGCGTTATCGCCGAACGCCGAGAAGTAGAGGTTGTTGAAATTGAGACCGGAAGCGGTGAATTGGGCGGAAGTGTAATAGGCGCCCGAGATGGCAATGGGGCCGGTGGCATTAATATATTGGGAGGCCGGGCCAATGTCCACGATCAAATCGTTGCCGGGGCCCGGGGTTCTCATGCCCAACAACAGGTCGCCCTGATTGTAGCTCAGTTGTGCGGAGGCATTCAGGCTCCACAGGGAGCTTGCTGCCGCTGCGGATAAAACGGCTAACTTGTACATTTTCATATTTATTTTTATTTATTTGGGGTTGCTTGGTTTTTGCGTTGATGATCAAAGCTAATTATTTACCTTGATGAGGTAGAAGCGTGAACCGTTGGTCGTCACGTCCTTGAGCGATTGCGGTGTGCCGGTGTTAAAATAATTCGTCTGGCCTGGCACCGCCGGCCAGGTGGATTTGGGCGCGGTCAGTTTATTGGTCGCATACAGGCTGTAAGTCCAGCCGGCAACGGTCGTGAACGCGATCGTATTGGTGGTTTGTTTGCGGGTGACGGTCGTGATGACTGGGCACGCCGGTCCGGCGTTGTAGGTCATCACTCCGTTCGTCGAGAACTCAAAATAGCCCAGATATTTGCCGGGCGTGTTGTTGGCGGTGCCGGATCGGGACAGTAACTGGTAAAAATCCGCGCGCACCGGCTGTCCGCTGGTCGAGAAATTGGCCGGCGTGGTCTGTTCCACCACCCCCGGAGCATCGCCGCCGTAATTGGCCAAGTTGCCACCTGACACCGGCAATCCCACCCAATAATAATAACAATCGCCGGTGACATCGGACGTGGTTTCATGTCCTGATTCCGTCTCGGCGACAACGGTCGCAGTGTTGATGACCGTGTCCGAGATATAAGTAGCGTCATTGCCAAGACCTGGGTTCCCATCAATGTCGCCGGCGATGGAAGACATGCGACTGGGAGTGCCGGTGTTAAACGGGCTGGTCGGAGTGTTCAGGCTCGCGCGCGGCTTGGTCAACCAAGTATCGTCGCTAACCGGATAGTTGTAGTAAGCCGCGCAAACGGACCACGCAATATTGTTGGTGCCCACTTTTGCCAGCTGGGACGCGCTGTAGGTAATGGTTTTTTGGGAGCCAATGGCCAGATTGGTAAACGTTGAAACCGGCCCCGCATCCACGATCAGGTCGTACTTGGGAGAAGCGACATTCCGGAAACACACCAGCACATCGCCGGAATTATATGTGAACTGGGCTAGCGCCGGGCCGGCCATTGCCACAATCGCCGAAAACAACGCCACTTTGTAAAGAGATGGTTTGGTATTCATTTGCCGCTGATACTAGGGGAACGTCACTCACTCCTGCTTCCATAAACCGGCCAGTCGCACTCAGTTTCGTGCCGTGCCGTTGCATCATCTTGAAAGTTCAAGTCGCCTTGTCACAAAAGGTTTTTAAGCGCAATGTGTCAGGCAGGTGACATTCCAATCGGATGCGTCACCAAAACGTGACAGGACGATTGGCCGCTGCCTGCATTTGATGGTCGTGTCCAAAAGCCTTGAGCGCATTGCTGACCACGCGACGAACGTGGCGGAGGACGTCGTTTATCGCTGCGAAGCCCAGGACATCCGGCACACCGGCATAAAAAGCCAGGGCGGTACAGCCTGAGAAATCTTTTTGCCGCCGGGCGCGAGCCGCCAATAACCCCGCCCGGCAAATTTCTCTTCCTCATTAAGAGCTTGTCCGTAAATAAAATTCGGACGCTGAAAACCCAATAAAACCGTCTGTTTATGCCGCAAAAACCTTATTTACGGACAAGCTCTAAAATGCCGGGTCAGGGCTGGCGAAAATCGGCGGCTAGGCTTATAATTAGGCAACATCATGGGCCAAGATGCTCCAACTGCGTTCGCTCCTGACCAAGCTTACGCGCGTTATCTCGACGCCCTGCTGGCGGGCGACCGGCGTCGGTGCCACGAGGAGTTTGAAGCGTGGCTGGCCTCCGGCACGGATTTGCGAACGCTTTATCAGGAACTGGTTCAACACTCGCTCTACGATGTGGGCACGTTGTGGGAGCGGGGCCGGGTGTCGGTGGCCACCGAACATCTGGCCACGGCGATCACGGAGAACCTGCTCAATCTGGTCTATCCCCGTCTCTTCAGCCAGCCGCGCATTGGCAAGACCGCCGTGGTGGCCTGCACAGCCAACGAATACCATCAGATCGGCGGCAAAATGGTGGCCGACATCTTCGAGTTGAACGGCTGGCGCGGCTATTTCCTGGGCGCCAATACGCCCCGCCTTGATTTGCTGGATCTAATCCGCGAAAAACAACCCGATGTCGTGACGCTGTCGCTGACGGTATATTTCAACTTGGAGTCGCTGTTGCAGACCGTCACCGCCATCCGGACCGAGTTTGCTTCGGTGCCGATCCTTGTCGGGGGACAGGCGTTTCGCTGGGGCGGACGGGAGTGCGCCGAACAGATTGCGGGCGTGCAATGCCTAGCCTTGCTGGCTGAACTGGAGTCGTGGATGAAATCACCAACACCCCATGCCCGCTGATTCTTCCCTGGCCGCCGCTGTTCTCGCCTATCTGGGCGAAACCGCGCCCGTGCTGGCGTTGAGACTGGATGCGCAACAGCGCGTGGTGACCGCCAACGCGCACGCGCGCCGGGCGCTGGGTGGTGACGTGATTGGCCGGCCGTTGAGCGAGTTGGTGGTGGACTTCACGCCTTTGCCCGACCTCTGCGCACCGGGCGCGACGAGCGAGGCCAGCCACCTGCTCTCGCTGAAGACTGTCGGCGGGTTGCCGGAAAGTTTTCATTTTCGGTTCTTTGCCCTGCCCGAAGGCACGATGGCCCTGGGCAGCCTTGATTTCCCGGAGCAGGAACGGCTGCGCACCGAGGTGCTGGAACTGAACCGCGACTTGAACAACCTCACCCGGCAGTTGCACCAGGCTAACGCCGAAATGCGCGAATTGAATGAGGTCAAAAACCAGTTCCTCGGCATGGCCGCGCACGACCTGCGCAAACCCATCGGCATAATCATGACCTACACCGAATTCGTCCTGGATGAAGCCGGCGAGAAACTCTCCGCGCCGCATCGCGAATTTTTGCGCACCAGTCTGGACGCCGCCACCGGCATGAAACGGCTGATTGATAATTTTCTGGATGTATCCGTCATCGAGTCGGGAAAATTGCGGCTGGACCTGGCACCGGCGACGGTGCCGGAGATTCTGGCCGGGGCCGAACCGATTGCCCGGCTGGTGGCGGCGAAGAAAAAAAATTTCCCTGCTGGTGGAATCGGCGGACGGCAAGCGGCGGTTGCCAGTGGATGTATCCAAACTTCAGCAAGTGCTCTTGAATCTGATTGGCAACGCCGTCGAACACTCCTTTCCCGGCCAGCGCGTATGGCTGTCGTCACGCTGGGATGACCAGAACCTCATCTTTGCAGTGCGCGATGAAGGCCCCGGGATCGCGCCCGAAGACCAGGCGCGGCTATTCACGGCCTTCGCGCGGGCGGGCACGCGGAAAACCGCCGGCGAACGCAGCGTGGGGCTGGGTCTGGCCATCGCGCGCCTGATCATTGAGGCCCACGGCGGACGCATCTGGGTGGAAAGCACACCCGGCCAGGGCGCGATCTTTCTTTTTTCTTTACCGGCAAAAAAACAGGAGCAAGCTTGATGGCAAATCCATGATACGAGGACTTTTCGGACAGCAATTTGTACTGACGGAAGAACTCAAGGCAGCAACTTTTCCGGCTCATGCCCGCCTGCAAACCCTGCCTTACTTTCAGGCGCTGTTCGCCTGCCAATTGCCGTTGGAATCTTATGTGGGCCAACTCCGCGCTCTGGCTGCCATTCACGGGGTGCTCGAACAGGCGGTTGAAAGCTCGCCGGATGAGCGGGTCGCCTCCGTCTGGAACCGCGACATGCGCAAAGTTCCCCAGCTTCAGCAAGACCTGCGGTATTTTGAACCGCGAACCGTAGCCGACCTCAAAGAAGCGGTGGATGCGGCGCTGAAAACGGTCGAGTATCTTCGGCTAAAATCCGTCGAGCAACCGCTGGCGCTCCTGGCCTGCGTTTATGTTTTGGAGGGTTCCACCCTCGGCGCGATGGTGCTACGACCGCAATTTGCCCGGGCCTTCCTGCTCACCGGCACGGATGGTCTGGCCTACCTGCGCAATTACGGACCCGCGGTTCATACCCGGTGGGCACAGTATCAGCAGCGTATGAACGCCCTCCGCCTGAGCGCGGAGGAGCGCGAGCAAATGATTCAGTCGGCCAATGAATTTTTTGCCCAACTCGAGGCGATCTTTCAGGCGTTGTATCCGTTCCAGCCGGAGTCCAAGACTTTTCTCGTCACGTCCATCAATCCTGAAGCCGGGCGGCATCCGGTGCCGGCTGATGCCCGCGAAGTGCAAGCCTCGCTTCGGGCCGCCGATCTCTGCTGGCAGCGGTTTCCCTATTTTGAACACCGTTATGGCGAGCGGGGCCGGCGTTTTGCCCGGAGCGACGCCGCCTGGCAGGCCACCCTTTGCCAGTACGAACCGGCACAAATCATCAAGCAGGTGCGCTGGCTGGGCCGCGTCCTGGCGGGCCGCGGCATGCCGACCTTTCTGTTGCAGGATCAATTGGAAATCCTGGTTGCGGAACTTGCCGCCGCCATCCCCGGAAAAAAATCCGAATATGAAAAGCTTTTGGCGGGCGCCGCCGAACTGCGCGAGTCGCGGCGCCGGCATCTGGCCGATGACCAGCTTCAAAAGTTCGCCGCCGGGTTCGATCAGGCCGTGGGACCGGAGTGGAGCGCGCGGTTTCCCCGCACCGGGGACTTGCTCGTCTCCGCCGTGGCCGATGAGTTGGAAGGATGCGAAGGCACGGTCGAGAGTCTCTGTTCATGGATGACTGACGCCACCCGTTTCCCTGCCGAATGGATTGCCGCCGTCGAGGCAACCTTGGCCCAAGCGCGCCAGCAGACCCGGCGCGCACCCAGCGCGAGGGCGAATCACCCCTGACAGCCTATGAACCAAATTAACCCTGCCGATATTAGAATCTTGGTGGTGGACGATGACGCCGACGTTGCGCGGGGCACCGCGCATCTGCTGGAGCAGGCGGGATACGCCACCGCCATGGCCCAAAACGGCGCGGAAGCACTGAAGGCCGTGCAAACTTTTCACCCGCATCTGGTGCTGTCGGATCGGGAAATGCCGGAGTTGAATGGCGTGGAAATGTGCCGGCAAATCAAAGGCGATCCGGCGTTGTCGGACATGTTTGTGATCCTCATTTCCGGCACCTATACGCAAAGCGACGAGCAGGCTGCCGGACTGGAAGCGGGCGCCGACGGCTACATCGCCCGGCCCATCGCCAATCGCGAGCTGGCCGCGCGGGTGGCGGCGTTTGTCCGCATCCTGCGCCTGAACCGCTCGCTGCGCGAGAAGAACGCCGAATTGGAAGCGGCCCTGGCCAAGGTGAAGTTGTTGAGTGGCCTGCTGCCGATTTGCGCCGGCTGCAAAAAAATCCGCGACGACCGGGGTTATTGGGGGCAGGTGGAGAGCTACTTGGAGAAGCATTCAGAAGCCACCTTCACCCACGGCCTGTGCCCGGATTGCACCAAGAAATATTTTCCGGATCTGGACGAAGACAGCCCCGACAACGCCCGGCCATGAAAAACCAGGCTGCGCCAGCGGCTGGCCTTTAACATAAATCGCCGGGGCGGCATCCAACCGCATTTCGCAAGGCGTCGTTTCCAATATTTCGCTTGCGCCCCGCAGCCGTTCGTGCGACCGTTATTTCGTTGTTTGACGAAACAACAAAATATGCGCGAATTCATGGCCATCACCAAGGCGCTGTCCGACCCCGGCCGCGTGCGGATTCTCCTGGCGCTCCGGCGCCGGGAATTGTGCGTCTGCCAGATCACGGAACTGTTCGGCTTCGCCCCGTCCACCATGTCCAAACACCTCTCCATCCTCCATCACGCGGGCTTGATCCAGTCCCGCAAGACCGAGCGCTGGGTGCATTACCGCCTGCCCGACCCGCCCGTGCCGGCGGCGATCCGCCAGGCGCTGGACTGGGTGCATCAGTCGCTCGCCAGGACCGCCGAAGCCAAAACCGACGCCCAGCGTCTGGGCAAAATTTTGCGGATGAACGTGAAAGGAAATCTGCCGCCGCCAATGCCGCCGGCGGGGATGTTGAAAATGTATGAATCCACCATTGACCGAAGATAAAAACGAAGCCATGCGCCGGATGGCTCCCATTTGCTGCATGTCTTGTTGGCCACTTGTTCTATTTCGGCCAGATGTAGCTTACCGTCACTTTGACATCGGGATGGATTGCCAGAAAGACCGGGCATTTCTTGCTCGCAGTCTCCAATTTAGATTGGTCAGTCGCTGACAGTTTTTTCGGCAAGTGAATGACAACATTGATTTGGCCAATGCGGTAGTTGACCAGGTCGTAACTGACGTCGGCCTTCGCTCCAACAATATCCAGTTTTTCGGCCTCCGCGGCCTTGCCCATCACAATCATGAGACAACTGGCCAATCCCATTGCCAGCAGATCAATCGGATTGAGATCGAACCTTTTTCCACCGAAGGCGCTGCAACCCTCCAGCGGTATGGTCTGTTTCAGGGGATGGTGCATTGCCACCGTATGCACATTCCTGTCGTATGTAACCTGCATCACGGGTTGCATCGTGGTTCCGGTCGAACAGCAATCGGTCTTTTTCTCATTCATTCCCATGACCTTATAAAATCAAACCCGCAAATGTCTATCAAGGATTATCACAAACCAGCGGTGCTTTTGAGCGACACCGAACGCATGGCGCGCGAAACCGGTGGTGAATGTTGCGTGAAGCGATGAACAACACCGCCTGCAATTCGAAACAGGATGCGGAGCGCGGACGGCCATGTCCGCGAGTTCCCGGAGAATCGGAGTCGAAACATGCGGACAAGGCTGTCCGCGCTTCTGTTGCCAAACGCCTGGCGTTCTTCGAGCGTTACCTGACCGTCTGGGTTTTCCTGTGCATGGTCGCCGGCGTCCTGCTCGGCAAACTCGCGCCAGCCTTCACCAGTATGTTAAGCCGACTGGAATTTGGCCATGACTCCCATGTCAACATTCCCATCGCCGTGCTCATCTGGCTGATGATTTATCCGATGATGCTCAAGGTGGACTTCACCGCGCTCGGCGGCATCGCGCGCAAGCCGAAGGGCCTCGCGGTGACGCTGTTCGTCAACTGGCTGGTCAAGCCGTTCAGCATGGCCTTCCTGGCCTGGCTGTTCATGCAGCATGTTTTCGCCGCGTGGATTGAACCGGAGACGGCAAAGAATTATACCGCCGGTCTCATCATTCTTGCCGCCGCGCCCTGCACGGCGATGGTCTTCGTTTGGAGTTATCTCACCGATGGCGACCCGGTCTATACGCTCGTCCAAGTGGCGGTGAACGACCTCATCATGCTTGTCGCGTTCGCGCCCATCGTGATGTTTTTGTGCGGCGTGGCCAACGTGGTCGTGCCGTCGAAGCTGCTCATCACGTCGGTTGTGGTATTCATTGTGATTCCGCTGGCGGCGGGCTGGCTGACCCGCAACGCGCTGTTGAAATCGCAAGGCAAGGATTGGTTCGAGCAAAAATTCCTGCCGAAATTTCATCCGGTGACCATTGGGGCGCTGTTGCTGACGCTGGTGCTCATCTTTGCGTTTCAGGCGGAAAACCTGACCACACGCTGGCTGGCGGTGCTGCTGCTGGCCGTGCCGATTGTCATCCAGGTTTATTTCAATTCCACGCTCGCCTATCTGCTGATGCGGCGATTGCGTGTGCCGCACAATGTCGCGTCGCCCGGCGCGCTCATCGGCGCAAGCAATTTCTTCGAGCTGGCGGTGGCCGTGGCCATCACGCTCTTTGGCCCCGGCTCCGGCGCGGCGCTGGCCACGGTCGTCGGCGTGCTCGTGGAAGTGCCGGTGATGCTTTCCGTCTGCAAAATTTGCAACCAGTCGCGCGGGTGGTATCAGGCGCAGCCTCCAATTGGCCAAGCAACTCCATGAACAGTAAAAACGAGAATGGAAGATGGAGGATGGAAGATAGCCGGGCCGCCATTCTCTATCATCCATTCTCCATCCTCGCTGTTGAAATATGAAACCCATTGTCCTCATTCTTTGCACCGGCAATTCCTGTCGCAGCCATATCGCGGAAGGTTTTCTGCGCCGGGCGGCGGGCGACCCCGTGAATGTCCAAAGTGCCGGCTCAAAACCAACCGGCTTTGTCCATCCGCTGGCCATCCAAGTTATGGCCGAGGCGGGCATTGACATTTCCGGCCATCGTTCGAAGCACCTGAAGGAATTTCTGGAACAGCCAGTGCATACCGTCATCACCGTCTGCGGCAATGTGGACGCCGCCTGCCCGATTTTTCCCGGCCAGGTGAACCGGCATCACTGGCCGTTTGACGATCCAGCCAAAGCCGTCGGCAGCGAGCAGGAAATTCTGGCCTGCTTCCGCCGTGTGCGCGACGAAATGCGTCGTGTGTTTGAAGCTTACGCCGCCGGCCTGCGCGACGCAAAGCCCGTTCGACAGGGCGTTTCCAAATTCAATTTCCGCTCAATTTGTAATCGTATCCGGTCGGAGGATCGTAGCAGCACGACGTGATGTTGTAAGCCGAGTTCCAATAAAATTTGACATAACTGACGTGGCCATCCACGAAACTGACCCCGTTTTTGGCGTCGTTAATCCCGTATTGCCCCGAAGGCAGTCTTTGCGGTTGATGCCAGGACCAGGGAAAAAAGGCCGCAATTTCCATAAGGAGAACAGTTTTGACCGGATCTTTTATCGAGGCTTGTTTCAGGCCAAAAACGCCGGGAAAGGAAGTCTCGTTTAGGAAAGCAGGGGGAGGCCAGTTGGTAAATCCATTGCCGCCATTAAATCCATAACTCGAATAATCGGAATCGAATTGGTCATGCAAACTCCGGGTCTCGCAGGCCAGGCTGGGATAATCATAATAAAATATGTCCGCCGGGCAGGCAAAGACCTTGTCCTGCGACGACGATGCGCCCTGGAGGCCGACATAATTCTTCATGAGCCGCTTGTAAAATATGGCGGCATGATTGGTTTCTATGGAGTTTCCGGTCACATTCGGCGCGGCCGGCAAGGTGTCGCCATTGTCCCCGGCATACAGGTGGATGCCGAGACTGATCTGCCGCAAATTATTGAGGCAATCCGTCCGCTGCGCCGACGCTTTTGCGCGGGACAACGCCGGCAGCAACAACGCCGCGAGCATGGCGATGCTGGCGATGACCACCAGCAGTTCAATCAGGGTGAACGCGCGCCAGCCCACAAACATCGCTTTTTGCCTGGCATCCGTTGCTCGCATGTTTGTTTTGACAAACGCAGCGATGTTTCGTTTCGCCTGCCCGCCCAATCCCGCCAGTTTCAAAGCGGAGATGCCATGAGAGCCCGGGATTGCAGGATTGTTTTTGCCGTGGACCTGGCGTTAAGCTTGGCCATGAACTGGTACTACGCGCTGGGTGGTCAACAAACGGGTCCCGTGCCCGAAACGCAGTTGGATGAACTGGTTCGTTCCGGGAAAATCAACCGTGACACTCCGGTCTGGCACGAGGGCATGGCCGACTGGCAGCCTTTGCATGCGGTTCGGGCTGCCGGCCCGCCGCCACCTCCCGGAATGCCATCGGGCATCATCTGCGTGGAATGTGGCCGGGCCTTTCCGCCGGGTGAGGCGATCAAATTGAACCAGTCCTGGGTTTGCGCGCAATGCAAGCCCATTTTCCTCCAGCGTCTCAGTGAAGGGGCCGCGCCATCCGGAGTCGGCATCTGGCGGTTGGGCCGGCAACTGGTTACCCGGTCGGAGACTCCGTTTCCGGATCGCTGTGTGAAATGCAACGCACCCGCCAATGGTTTCAAGCTCAAACGGGTTCTCTATTGGCAGCATCCCGCCTATTATTTGTTGCTCTTCTGCAACCTGCTGATTCTGCTCATCGTGGTCTTGATCGTGCGCAAGAAGGCCGTCCTGCACGTCGGCCTTTGCGAGAAACACCGCGCACAGCGGAAATGGGCCCTCATTATCGGCTGGGTGGGCGTTTTGGGCGGTTTGATCCTGTTGATTGGCGGTGCGTTTTGGGCATCCGGCTGGCTGGCACTGGTGGGCGTGGTGCTGTTGCTGGGCGGCGCCATTTACGGGGCGGCCCGGGGAACGACGGTCACCGCTGCGAAAATTACCAAGGAAAATGTCTGGATCAGGGGCGTCCACAAGGATTTCCTCAATCAACTGCCCGAGTGGCCCGGATCGTGACGGGGAAGGGTGGGGCGGACGTTCTCGCGAACCGACTTTTCAAATTCAAACTTACAAACCAGATTTCATTGCAATGGATGTCGCGAAGCGGCTTTCGGGAGAAGGCCGCCATCTGAAAAATGAAGGAGCAGAATGCGGCGCTTTGCCGAGACGCGGCTACGTCTGAATTCAATGGATGGAATGCGCCAACCCTCTGGCGTTGTGCCGGAAGACGAAATGCCCGCGAGATTTTCTCATGATTCGAGGACGAGAACGAATCAATCCTCTGTTTCACTGTTGCCATCCGGTTCGGAGTCCATCCCGGCGCGGGAGCGGGGCGGAATGAAGCGGACGTCGCTTCGATGCCGAGCCGGGCCAGAAACTCGGACTCGATTTCACGCGTGAGTTCTTCGATAAACCCGACGGTGTCGTCGAACAAGGCGTCGGAAATTTCGATGGAAACCGCAATGTGCCGCTCAGACACGGTGACGTTGAAAGGCTGCCCGGCAACCTTCGTCCGGGCGAGGACTTCGGCAATCTGGTCCTGGTAGAGCGGGGTTTCGTTGATGCGCAGCCGGCCATCGAGCCGCTCGCCGGGCGCGATTATCGCGCCGGTGCGTCCGCAGGAGCATTTCTCACGGGTCAATTTGCAGAGGACACGGGTGCGAAAGCGGAGCAGGGGAAGGGCCTCGCGGCAGAGTGTGGTCAGCACCAGTTCGCCATCCTGTATTTCGGGAAGGAAGTGGTCTTCATGCACGTGGAAGTGTCCGGCGCTGCATTCCACGCACAGGCCGGGATTGAGAATCTCGCCGAGGCCAAAGTTGCACTTTACTTTGGCGAATAAGCCTGCGGCCAGTTGTTCGCGGGTATCGCGGGCCACCGGACGCGAGAGCAGGACGGTACGGATGTGGAGCGATTGCGGGTCGATGCGACGTTGTCCCATCACCTGCATGAGGTCCAGGGCGTTGCCCGGGGTGGTGATGAGGACGGTGGGCTGAAAGTTTTGCAGCGTGGCGATCTGGTAATCCACGTGGGCGGAATCCTCCGCGATGACGGATGCCTCGATCACCTGCGCGCCGAAAAGGTAGCCGGCCGCGCCATAAACGCCGCCGCCGAAGCACATCTGGACCACGTCATTGGCGGTCACGCCGAAGGCCACGAGCTGGCGCGCGGCGAGCCGGCCCCACTGGGCCAGGTCATTGCGGGTGTGGCCGATGACGAGCGGCTTGCCCTGCGGACCGATCGTGGTGTGGAGCCGGATGATTTCGCGCATGGGCAGCGCGAACATGCCGTACGGAAAACTTTCCACCATGTCCTCCGGCGTGGTGAACGGCAGGCGCGGCAGGTCAGCGAGCGATTCAACGCGGGTGTCGCCGATATTCTCGCGGGCGCGGCGGACGTTGCGTTTGAGGCGGACGAGCAGGGCCTGGAGGCGTTCGAGCTGGAGCTGTTCCAGTTCGGCGCGCGGCATCGTTTCATAGCGGCGATCGAATACGTTCATAGAACAAATGGAATTTGGGAACCGTGAAATTTAAAAGAGGAACATCCAACGCTCAACATCCAAGGGCTGGCATTCGGACGTCGCAGGAACATTGGGCGTTGGATGTTCGATGTTGAATGTTCGATGTTTTCCCCGCCTCATAACCAGACCTCCTTGGCGCCTTTGCCGAGGTAGGCGCGTTTGACTTCCGGGTTGTGCAGGAGATCGGCGGCTTCACCTTCCAAAATGATTTCGCCGGTTTCCATCACGTAGGCGCGGTCGGCGATTTGCAGGGTGCCGGTGACGTTTTGCTCCACGAGCAGCACGGTCATGCCCAGGTCCTTCATCTTGAGGATTTCGTTGAATACCTCCCGGACCATGAGCGGCGCGAGACCCAGCGAAGGTTCGTCGAGCAACAACAGTTTCGGCCGGGACATCAGCGCGCGGCCCAGCGCGAGCATCTGTTGTTCGCCGCCGGACAACGTGCCGCCGAGCTGGCTGATTCGCTCGCGCAACCGCGGGAAACGATCCAACACGATGTCGAGCTGCTGGTTGCGGTCGGGGTTGTGGTAGCCGCCGATGAGCAGGTTTTCGCGCACAGTCATGTCGGCAAAAATCATTTTGCCTTCCGGCACGAGCACGGTGGAATTGCTGATGCTGCGCCAGGCGGGCTGGCCGTGCGTAGGCCGGCCATCAATGAAAATATCGCCCTGCCGCGGCGGCAGCAGGCCGATGATGGACTTGAGCAGGGAGGATTTGCCCGCGCCGTTGGCGCCGAGCAGGCCGACGATCTCGCCGGCGCACACATGCAGACTGATGCCGTGGACAACCTCCAGGCTGCCGTAGCTGCATCTCAAATTTTTGACCTGCAATAACATTTCAGGAACGGAGCGCGGCTTGTCTCAAGCCGCAGCATCCGCGAACGCATTGGTTGCCGAAATTAATTTTCATCGGATTGCATCTTCGCCGACCGGGCTGCTGGGAGTTGGGACAACTCGCGCTCCGGGGACCGCGTCCGGTTGCCCACCGGTCAGCAGGGCCAGTTCAACTTCCTCGGCCGGGCGGATTTCCCCGCCCAGATAAGTGCTGATGACGGTTGGATCGTTTTGAATCGCGGCCGGCGAACCTTCGGCGATGACCGTGCCATCGTGCAGCACGAGAATGTCGTCTGACAAATCCATCACCAAAGTCATGTCGTGCTCGACCAGGAGCATGGTGACGCCGCGGTCGCGGATGCGGCGGATGAGCGCGCCCAGATTTTCCTTTTCCCGGGTGTTCAATCCGCTGGCAGGCTCATCCAGCAGCAGCAGTTCGGGGTCGGTGGCCAGCGCGCGGGCCAGTTCCACCATGCGGCGCTGACCGAAGGAGAGTCCGCCGGCCGGGAACCCGGCGAGCTGGGCGAGGCCGACGTAATCCAGTTGCGCCAGCGCGGCTTCGCGGATGGAGCATTCCTCCTTCGGCTGGCCGGGAAGGCGCAGGCAGCACGCGGTGAATCCACGACTCGAACGACGATGCCGGCCCACCATCACGTTTTCCAGGACGTTCATCTGGAGAAACAGGCTGGGGTTTTGGAACGTGCGCGAAATTCCCGCGCGGGCGATTTGATACGACTTGAAGCCGGTGATGGAGCGGTCCTTGAAAGTGACCTGGCCGGCGTCGGCTTTGAGCAGGCCGGAGATGATGTTGAACAGGGTCGTCTTGCCTGCGCCGTTGGGGCCGATGACGGCCTTGATCCGGCCCGGATTGACCGAGAACGAAACTTGGTTCACCGCCACGAGGCCGCCGAAGCTGCGGCTGACATTTTTTACTTCAAGCAGCGCCATGCTCCAGCCTCCTTTCCCGGCGAAGTTTGCCGAACCTGCTTTGCATCCAAAGTCCCAGCGGCTTGAGCGGTCCTTCCGGCGCGAGCGAAACAATGGCGATGAGAATCGCGCCGAACACGGCGTTGTCGTAACTGCCGAACAGGCCGCGGAGCGACAGGTAGTTCAACAGGGTGCTCATGCCGGCGACGCCCCAGAGACTCGCCATGCCGCCGGACGCGGCCAGCGCGACGTAGCGGACGGACTTGAACGCGCTGGCTTCCGATGGGCCGATGCCGCCGGTGTAATGCGTGAAGAACACGCCGGCCATCGCCGCGAGCAGCGCGCTCAGCACAAAGGCGCGCAGTTTGTAGGCGGCGGTGTTGATGCCCATCGCGCCGGCGGCAGTCTCGCGGTCGTGGATGGCCTGCAACGCGCGGCCGACGCGGGAGTGAACGAGGTTGCGCAACAGCACCAGCAGCACCAATACCAAGGCGCCGGCAATGTAATAATTTTCGACGCGCAGGGCGCTCCGGCCCGACACTGTCAGTCCCAAGCCCAGACTCCATTCCGGCACACCGTTGATGCCGTCCGCCGCGCCGAAGAGGGCGGTGCCGAGGACAGTTTTGTAAACGATCAGGCCGAAACCGAGCGTGGCCATGGCGAGGTAATGGCCTTTGAGCCGGAGCGCGGGATAACCAATCAGGCTCGCGATGACCAAGGTCGCCAACATGGCCACGAGGAATGCGGCCCACGGGGAGACGGTGACGATCGAGTTGCCGTAAAGATCATCTTTGGCCACCAACAGGTGCATCTGACGGAACACGCCGGCCGAGGCGGCGGCGTTGAACCGGGAGAAGTCATGGGTTGTCAGCACGGCCGACGTGTAACCGCCAATGGCGAAGAACGCGCCGTGTCCGAGCGACACCTGTCCGGCGTAACCCATCACCAGACACAGGCCAATCACGACGACGGCATAGTAAAGCGACATCGTGAACTGGGTGAGGCAGTATTCCCTTCCCATCGCGGCCAAGACGGATTGCACCGCGACCAGCGCGAGAGCGAAGAGGGCGAACGGCAACAATGTTTTAAGGCGGTGACTCACAGGTTCAGTGTTCCCTCACGCTTTCCCCGCCTGGCCGGCCAAAGAGACCGTGCGGGCGGACGAACAAAACCAACAACAGGACTACGAAGGCGGCGACGTCGTTGTAGGCGGCGGGCAGCCGGCTCACGGCGAACGATTCCAGAATGCCGACCATCAATCCGCCCGCCACTGCACCCATCGGATTGCCCATGCCGCCAAGGATGGCCGCGGCAAATCCCTTGATGGCCAGCGGTGCGCCCATTTCGTAGTGCGTCATGGTGATGGGCGAGATGACGCAACCCGCCAGCGCGCCGAGCGCGGCGCTCAAACCGAACGACAGCGTGCGCATGTTCGGGATATTAATGCCCGCGAGCATCGCGGCGTCGGGGTTGGACGAACAGGCCCGCATGGCGCGGCCGCGCAGGGTGTATTTGAGAAAGAAGTGCAGCAGGACCACCGTGACGGCAACGGTCCCCAGCACCCACAACACCTGCGGTGAAATTGCCGCGCCCAAGAACCTGAGGGAGGACACCTCATTGCCGGTGAAGTAGGGCAGGGAGCGCACTTTTTCGTCCCAGATATGCAGCGCGGCCTCCTGCATGACGATGGAAAGCCCGATGGTGATGATGATGAGGTGGAGAATGGAATGCCGGCGGAGTTTTCGAAAAAAGGTGATTTCCAGCAGGCAGCCGATAAGTGCCACGATCAGCACCGCGCCGGCAATTGCGACGGGCAGCGGTACGAAATGCGACAGAGTGACGGCTACCATCCCGCCCAGCATCACGAATTCGCCCTGCGCAAAATTGAGGACCCCCGTGGCGCTGTAAATCAGGTTGAAGCCGATGGCCACCACGGCATAGATGCTGCCCTTGGTGACACCGGACAATAAATATTGCAGTGCCAGGCTTCCGTTTTCCATCGTCAGTCCTTTGGGACAAAAGGCCCCGGTCGGTTTCCCGCCGGGGCCTTGGAGGAACCTACTACCACCAAACCAATCCGGTTATTTTTTATAAATCGTAAATTTGCCGTTCTTGACCGTCAGCATTTCAAACGCGTTCAGGTCCAGCCCCGTGTGGTCGGTGGCGGAAAAATTATAGATGCCCGCCGTGCCCACCAGTCCGTGCAGGTTTTCAATCGCATCCCGCACTTTATCGCGATCGGTCGTGCCGGCCTTCTTGAGCGCCTCGGTCACAATCAAGATCGCGTCATAGGCATGTCCGCCGAAGGTGCTCACGTCCTCCTTGTAGGCAGTTTCATAGTCCTTCTTATAGGTGGCCAGCACCTGCTTTTGAGGATTACTTGCGGGCAGTTCGTCCACCACCAGCAGCCGGCCTGCCGGGAACAGGATGCCTTCCGCCGCCACACCCGCCTGTTCGACGTACTTGCGGTTGCCGAAACCATGGCTCTGGAACAGGGGAATGTCCATGCCGAGCTGTTTCATATTTTTGGCCACAATGGACTGGGCGGGAACGATGGACCAGTTCACCACGGCCTGGACGCCGGGCGTGCTTTTGACTTTCGTCAGAACGTCCGTCAGGTCGGTCGCCTGTTTGTCATAGACTTCGTTGGCCACAATTTCGATGCCTTCGGTCTTGGCGAGCTCCTCAAGCTGTTTCTTGCCGGAGGCACCGAAGCCATCATTGCCGGTCAGCACGGCGATTTTGGTGATGCCCTTTTCCTTCATCGTGCGGTAAATCCAGGTCGCCGCCTGGCTGTCCTTTTGCGGTGTCTTGAAGACATATTTGGCCAGGGGATTGACGATGGCATCCGCCGCCGCGCAGGAGACAAGGATCATCTGGCTCTCTTCGCAGAGCTTTTTGATCTGCATGGTCTCACCGCTGGTGGACGGGCCGATGATGGCCAGCACCTTGTCTTCTTCGATCAACTGCTTGGCGAACGAGACGGCTTTTTCAGGGCTGCCAGCGCTGTCCTTGATGATCAATTCCAGTTTCTGGCCGAGCACGCCGCCCGAGGCGTTGATATTGTCCACCAGCATCTGGGCCGTCTTGGATTCCGGCGCACCGAGGAAGGACGCCGGGCCGGTGACGGAGAAGATGGCGCCGATCTTGATGGGTTTGGCCTCCTCCGCGGCGGAACAGCAAGGAACGGACAACCCGGCGGCAAGCCAGCAGGCTCCCGCGATAATCAGCAGGCTTTTTTTCATAGGCTGTTTTTGCCCGATGAATGTCAGAGCGGGCTAGAACGTAAACATCATTTCGACGCGCGCGAAATCCATCACCTCCCGGCTGGTGTAGTAGTCGCCCGGGAAGAGACATTCGCCCAGGAGGAGGCCGCTCAGGTGTTTGGTGAATTTGTATTTGATGATGGACTGGAGGTAATGGCCGCGAAAGTCCCCCGTTACCCGGGAATGCAAGGAGGCACAGTCGCTTGAGTGGGCACTTCCTGATCCGCAAACAAAGCGTTATAGCTGAGGCTGAAATTCATGTCCTTGATCGGTGTCACGCTCCAAGTCGGGCCGAAGCGTATGAGATTGGCCGTTTGCCCTGGCCGCGTCTCGTTAACGTAGCTGTAAATGTTGTACATCTCGCTCCACTGCGGCCACCGGCCCCACAGCACGTCAAACATCTCATCCGTCCCGGTTTTCGGATTATCCCCGGAAAGAAACTCGAAGACCAAGCTCAACTGGTCGTTCATCTCGATCCTTGAAAAGGTAGCTGATCTTGCTGTTCACTCCAAAAGCGCTGAGGTCGTGGAATTTGTCGTCCGCCGCCGCGGGCGCTGGCGCGCCCAGCGGCATTTATACTGATATTGTTTCCTGCCGAACTGATACGCCCCCTCCGCCGAATAGTTCCAGTGCTCCGCCACCAAACCCGAAACGCGGCCGCCAACACGTGAAGATGTCCGCGTTGTCAGAGAATAACGAGGCCGGATCGTCATTGATGGCCGAGTCGTGTTTGTAGATAAAGAACCCGTCCAGGTTGGCCGCCGGCAGGCTCTTGTTGGCGATCCACAGAACCGCGCCCTTTTCGTTTTGGTCGGTCAGGAGATACGCGTTCGGGTTTCCACCCTGTGAGGTGGAGGGGCCGATGGTGGGCAGCCAGGCGTCGGGCCGGGCGTACTGGACAATGCCGATGGCATCAATGGTGGTGTGCTGATCTTTCAGATTGACGGTGACGCGGGCGGAATCGAGGAAAGAGGTGAAGGACCCGTCCTCGGGCGTGCCGTCTCCGAACAGCCAGTTGTCACCCAGGTTAATATCCTGGCGGCCAACCGTTACGGTGGCAGGCAGGTCCAACGGGTTCTTCCATTGCACGTTGAGGGTGTCAATAATCCCGTAGCGCCACTGCATGCCCGATCTTTCGAAGTATGTGTCCATGGTCGAGGGTTTCATGAACTCCCGCGGTTCAGCGGCCAGACGGACGTTCACAGTCAGATCGTTGGTCGGAAAGAAGCTGGCCCAAACCCGGCCGCGAAAACGAAAATAGTCCTGTTCATGCACGGCGGCAAACGGCCCGCTGATCTGGGACTCGAACCCAGGCTCAACGCATTGTCGAAGTACTCATTGCGCACCCGGAAATCGCCCCCCCAACTGAACCAGTCGCAGGGGTTCTTGATCTGTTGGACGTACTCATCAAACGCGGTGGGCGGCGCGGCAGGTGCCGCTGTGGTGGTGGTGGCGGTTTGGGCCTGGGTGATGGCAGACGTTGCAGCGAATGCAGCGATGCCAAGGGTCAGTTTAAGAACGGATTTTTTCATGTGGGTTTCAAGGTTTTATAGTTGAGAGAGGAATTCAGACTTTCTATTCGTTGTTCTTCGTGTTGGAGGATAAACAAAAGCTCCGGTGTGCTTCGTCCGACTTTCGTGCGAACAAATTCACCAGCACCATCTTCAGCTTCTTCTGATGCTTGTGTTTAGCCATCATCAACTCTCGCGCCCGTCCCGGCAGCCGTTTGGCGATTCAAATGGAAGCAGCCGAATCTGACTTGCGCGATTGAGGAAATTTTAGAAGCGATGCCCCGTGAGTCCAGCTTTCTAAGTGGTTTTTTCAAGAAAGAAGCCACAATAATGAAAAAGATACGTCGCAATGATTTTGATGCCAAACCACCCCAACTGGCGTGAATCTGCAAAAGCAGGCTTGTCATCGCCAGAACATTTTGTTGCACTCAAGGGCGAGTCATCCACCGGGATGTAAATTACTGAGCAAACGCAAATTACATGTCTTCAGCCAAACGACAACTCCTGAGCGGCAACGAAGCCATTGCGCTGGCCGCGCGTGATGCCGGCGTGGCGCTCGGCGCCGGCTACCCCGGCACGCCTTCCACCGAAATCCTCGAAGGTTTCTCTAAATTGGGCGGACGCGGCCAATGGTCGCCCAATGAAAAAGTCGCGCTGGAAGTGGCGCTGGGTGTCGCCTTTGCCGGCGCGCGCGCCATCGCCACCATGAAACATGTCGGCCTCAACGTCGCCGCCGACCCGCTGTTCACCGCGGCCTACACGGGCGTCTCGGGCGGGCTGGTGATCATTTCCGCGGACGATCCCGGCATGGCGTCAAGCCAGAACGAGCAGGACAACCGCCGTTATGCCGTCGCCGCCGGCGTGCCGATGCTCGAACCTTCGGATTCGCAGGAAGCGTATGATTTCCTGTTCGCCGCGTTTGAGATTTCCGAACGATGGAAGTTGCCGGTGATATTGCGCGCCACCACACGGGTCTGTCACAGTTACACAATCGTTCAGCCGCGCGGTCCGGACGGCGCGCCCAAGCCGCCGCGTTTTGAGCGCGACATTCGCGGCCGCGTGATGATTCCGGCCAACGCCCGGCCGGCTCACAAACGCCTGCGCCAGAAACTCGCCGAGATTCAGGAGTGGAACGAGACCAATTCAATGAACCGGATCATAAAGGGCGGCAAGCAACTCGGCATCATCACTTCGGGAATTTCCTTCATGCACGCCCGCGAAGCCGCGCCGAAAGCCAGCGTGCTCAAGCTCAGCGTGACCTATCCGCTGCCGTTGAAAAAGATCGCGGCGTTTGCCAGGGGGGTGGACCGTTGCGTGGTGATCGAGGAAGGCGATCCGTATCTTGTGGACGCCATCCGCGCGGCGGGCATTGCGGTTGAAGGCAAGGCGGAGATGTATCGTTTTGGCGAACTGGATGTGCCCCGCGTGCGGCGCATCCTGGACCATGACGTGAGTCCCGAGCCGGCGAAGCCGCCGGGCAAACCGCCGCAATTGTGCGATGGCTGCCAGTACCGCCTGGTTTTCGATTCGTTGCGCAAGCGCGATTGCATTGTGGCCGGTGACATCGGCTGTTACACGCTGGGCGTGTTGCAGCCGTTTGAGGCGATGGATTCCTGCGTCTGCATGGGGGCGAGTCTCGGCGTGGGGCTCGGCTTGCGTCACGTGCTGCCGCCGGAACAGGCGCGGCGCGTGGTCAGCGTCATTGGCGACAGCACGTTTGTGCACAGCGGCATCAGCGGTCTGGTGGAGATGATTTACAACCCGCCGCCCGATGGACATGTGCTCATCATCCTGGACAATGCCACCACGGCGATGACCGGCCATCAGGAACATCCTGGAACCGGTCGCAAGCTCGGCCACGAGCCGACAAACAAGCTTGTGATCGAGGATCTGGCCCGTTCGTTCGGCGTGAAACGCGTCCACGTGGTCGAGCCGCGCGTCGGCGTGAATGAGTTTGACCGGGTGCTGGATGAATGTCTCGCAAGCCGGGAATTGTGCGTCATCATCGCCCGCCGGCCATGTCTCCTTATCGTGAAGCGGCTGCGGGAGTTGGAAGCGCGCGAATGTGACAAGAAGGAGGACCAATGCCAGGCAAGCTAACCAACGTAGTGGTCGCCGGTCTCGGCGGCCAGGGCGTGCTCAAGGCCTCGGACATTCTTGCCGACGTGGCGGTGCGCGCCGGGTTTGATGTGAAGAAGAGCGAAATCAAGGGCATGAGCCAGCGCGGCGGTTCGGTCAGCAGCGACGTGCGGTTTGGGGACGCGGTGCTCAGTCCGATGGTGCCGCCGGGCGAAGCGCATTTTCTGCTGGTGCTGGAGCCGACGCAGGTTGATCCCCACCGCCATTACCTCAAAGCGGGCGGGGTGCTGATCACGCCCGATGCCGTCAATCTCGAAAAACTGACAAACAAGAAAAGTCTGAATGTGGCGTTGCTCGGCGCGTTGAGCGCGCACCTGCCGCTGCCGGAAGCGGAATGGCTGGAAGCGTTGCGCGAGGCTTTCCGACCGGAGTTTTTCGAGCACAACCAGCAGGCTTTCCTGAGCGGCCGCGCCGGTCAGACGCATCTGAAGACCAAGAAACCCTGAGCAAATATGACCAAGAATCGCGAAATTCCTCCCATGCACCCCGCCAGCGCGGTGGATTTTCTGCCGCTGGCCCAGTTGCGGGACGTGCAATTCACCCGCCTCAAATTCATCGTGCAGCACGCCTACGACCATGTCGCGTTGTTCCGCAAACGCATGGACGAGCAGAAACTCAAACCGTCCGACCTGCGGACGCTCGATGACATCGTCAAGCTGCCGTTCACCGTTAAGACGGACCTGCGCGACACGTATCCGTTCGGTCTTTGCGCCAGCCCGATGCGGGACATCGTGCGTTTTCACGCCTCCAGCGGCACGACCGGCAAGCCGATTGTCGTCGCCTACACCCAGGAAGACCTTAATGACTGGACGCGGGCCGTGCTGCGCAGTCTCGCGGCGTGCGGCGTGCATAACGGGGACATTGTCCAGGTCGCCTACGGCTATGGCCTGTTCACCGGCGGCCTCGGCTTGCATTACGGCGCGGAAGCGCTCGGTGCCAGCGTCATTCCCATTTCCGGCGGCAACACTGACCGCCAGATCATGCTCATGAAGGATTTTGGCGTCACGGTCGTCTGCTGCACGCCCAGCTATTTCCTGCATCTGATTGACCGCGCCGGCGAAGTGGGGTTGAACCTGAAGGAATTACCGCTGCGCATCGGTGTGTTCGGGGCTGAACCGTGGACCGAGAACATGCGCGAGCGCATCGAGGCCGGCAGCGACATCAAGGCTTACGATATTTACGGCCTGTCCGAAATCGTGGGGCCGGGCGTGGCCAACGAATGCATCCACCAGTCCGGCCCGCATATTTTTGAGGACATGTTCTATCCGGAGATCATTGATCCGAAGACCCTTGAACCGGTGCCGGATGGCACGGAAGGCGAGCTGGTGCTGACCACGTTGTGCAAGCGGGCCATGCCGATGATCCGTTACCGCACGCGCGACATCACCTCGCTGGATCCGGCCCGCTGTGCCTGCGGGCGCACGCTCCGCCGCATCCGCCGCATTGGCCGGCGCAGCGACGACATGCTCATCATCCGTGGCGTGAACCTGTTCCCGTCGCAGATCGAAGCCGCACTGTTGAAGGTGGAAGGCACGCTGCCCCATTATCAGATCATCGTGGACCGGCAGAAGGACCTCGACACGTTGGAAGTGCAGGTGGAGGTGACCAACGAAGCGTTAAGTGACACGGTGAGCGGCATGGAACAGATGCAAAAGCGCATCGCGCATTCCATTGAAATCATCACCGGCCTGCGGCCCGCCGTGAAACTGGTGGCTCCGCGCACCTTGCAACGCAGCGAAGGCAAGGCCAAACGGGTGATTGACAAACGAATCCTGTAGGACCGCAACCGAAATGAGAAAGGCAAGCGTATGAAATTAAAACAACTCTCCGTCTTCCTGGAAAACAAGCCGGGCGCGCTCAGCGAGCCTTGCCGGCTGCTGGCGAAGGCCGGCATCAGCATCCAGACCTTCTCGCTGGCCGACACCCGCGAGTTCGGCATTTTGCGCCTCGTCGTGGAGGATTCCGACAAGGCGCGGCGGCTGCTCCAGCGCAACGGCTTTGCGGTGAAGGTCACGAAAGTGGTCGTGCTCGAAGTGCCCGACCGTCCGGGCGGCCTGGCCGCCATCCTCGACGCGCTCGACGGCACGGGCATCAACGTGAAATACGCCTATGGATTCACCGTCACGCGCGAGAACAAAGGCGTGCTCGTGTTCTGCTTCGACGATCCGGACGCCGCCATCCGGATTTTGCAAAAAAATGGGATTAACGTTGTGGGTGGCGCCGGCTCCTCCAAGTGATCGAAACGCCAAACGGACATGGAAGAGATCAAACGATGTCTCAAGAACGACCGCTTTGCCGAGCGCGCGAACGTTGAATTGTTGTCCGTCTCGCCCGGGCACGCGACGGCCAAAATGGTTTTGCAACCGCACCACATGAACGGGCTGGGGTCGGCCCAGGGCGGGGCGATTTTCACGCTGGCGGATTATGCCTTTGCCGCCGCGGCCAATTCGCACGGCACCGTGGCCGTGGCCATCAACGTGAGCATCACTTTCATGAAAGCCGTCGCCACCGGCACCCTTTGGGCTGAGGCCCGGGAAGTGTCCAAGAATTTCAAAATCGGGTCGTATGTCGTCGAAGTGAAGGACGACCAGGGAGAATTGGTTGCGACCTTCCAGGGCCTGGCCTACCGGAAAAAGGACAAGCTGCCGGTTTGACAGAAAGCGAAGATTGAAGATTGAAGGTGGCAGGGATGCGGCGAAAAGGGCGCCATGCAACATTGTACGACCGCCGGGGCGCGAGTTGTCCCAACTCGCAGCAGGTCCATTCGCGGAAATCGGTACATAAACACATTCCGCCAGATCTTGCATTTGCCGGTGCTGCGGCTTGGGACAAGCCGCGCTCCGAATACAGCGTTACTTTGACCCCCGGCGAATGCCGCCAACCATGGCGCACATGCAACCTTTTGTCGCATATGCAACAAAAGGTTGTCGTATTTGGTTCACAATTTGCAGACGCGGCAAATGTGTCGCAACAACGCTGGGACATTTGCAGTCCAATTAAAACTCCACGTCTCGGCATTTTTCGTCCAGCGCGGCGATTATCCGCCGCTCTTGTGCCGGTTCAATTTTTTCGTCCTGATCGAAACGAATTTCATGCTTTAGTTGTGCGGGTCATTTCTGGAGAAAAGCGGTAATCCAAGTAATACAATATAAAACCAAAAACACACCCAGCCAAAACGAACAACGTGTAGATTATAATGCCGGGGAAGAAGGACGCCGTGAGCCGTGAAAAAACATCAGTCTTTGCAGCGAGTGCGATAATCCAAAGGTTCGCCAGAAAAATACTTGCAAAAAGCGTGTGAACATCTGTCGCGGCATGCCCTTCCTTCCGAAGCAGCGAAGCCACAAGCAACCACAGTGCAAGAAAGATTATTGACAACCACCAAAGCTTTCCCAAAACCATAATCGCCTCAGCGAAAAGCAGCATGAGCAGGATATCGGATATGTTCGGACGAGATATGAATGCGTCACCACAGCGCAGGCATCTGTGGTGAGGCACGATGAAAACATGCACTGGAACGAAGTAGCCAATGATTGCCCACAAAGACAATTCGCGATAGACTTTGCCGCCGCAAGAAGGGCAGGTCCTTGAAAAATCTGACAGCCTAGTCTTTAGAGGATTCATAATTTAGGGCCATATCATTTCCCACCACCATTCAACTCCTCAACGGTGGATTGGTCAATGATTCAAAACGGGGGTGCCGCATTATCGGGGTGCTGCCACAGAGGTTAAAAGTGGCGTTGTCGGGGATATCTGTTAGCTTGCTGGCAAAGCAGCAAAGAATAGCATATCTTATATGAAAAACGGAGCCGCCTTTTGCTGATGGCAAATGGACAAAGTCAATTGAAGAACCCAGGCACAAAACATTGGCAGTGGCTTAAACCTCTCCGGGCAGGGGTCTGGTTGCCATTCTTCGTCGCCGCGTTGCCGGTTTTGGCCCTCAACCCGGACAAGAGCTTGTTGCAATACAATTGCCGGGCGTGGACCCGTCAGAATGGCCTGCCGGCCAACGGCGTCCAAGCCATTGCGCAGACCCGGGACGGATATCTGTGGCTGGGCACGGCGGAGGGACTGGTGCGCTTTGACGGCGTGGAATTCAAGCTGGTGGAGATGCCGAAATCTCCATCCTTTTGGTCCGCCAATGTGACCTGTCTGGCCAGTTCACAAAACGGCGGATTGTGGTTCGGGTTGCACCGCAATGCTTTTGGATTATGCAATGATGATTCCTCATCATACTTGGGGCAGCGGGGTTGGGGCGGGCGGGACTTGAATGTCAAATCCATGATCGAGGCCAGGGACGGTGTGGTGTGGATTGCTTCGGAACGCCTGGCGGCGAGATTCACGGAGGGGACGAACTTTGTGCCAATTCTTGGCGCGACCAACGGCGATGCCTACTGCGATGTGACCTCTCTGCTCGAAGATTCCCGCGGAGGCATCTGGCTGGGAACGGCCAAACGTGGCATCTATCGCTGGCAGGCGGGAAAACTCGCCAAGATGTCCGATGCCTCGCTGGACCAGCGCATTATTTTTGCCCTGGCCGAGGATCACGAAGGCCGGATCTGGCTGGGGACAGAGTTGGGACTGATTTGCTGCAATTCAAATCTGGAGATAATGCCGGCGGCGCCGTTAACCACCGAAATACGCGCCTTGCTGGTGGACCATCACGGCGCTCTTTGGATTGGGACCAGCGGCAACGGGCTGGTGCGCCGCTATCACAACCGGAACGAGTTTTTTCAGAAACAGAACGGTTTGATGAACGATTTTGTGACCGCCCTGGCAGAAGACCGGGAAGGCAGCATCTGGATTGGAACCCGCGACGGTTTGAACCAGTTTACGAACGTAAAATTTCCAACCTTTTCCACGGTCGGGGGGGGGGCCGACAAGGAAGTTCATTCCGTGTGCGCCTCACGGAAGGGCGGAGTGTGGGTGACATCGGAAACCGGGCTTGCCTATTTTGACGGAACGAACACGACGGACTATTCCACTAATGCCGGCTTTCAGACGCCTTACCTAAACAATCACTTGAAGCCAGAAACGGCGATCTTTATCTCATCAATGGGAACATGGACGTGGAAATTTTTTCAGACGGAAAAGTTGTGGCCCGTCATTCGAACCCGACCTGGCCGGTCGCCTTGACGGAAGATGCGCAGGGTGTGGTGGTGGCCGTGGCGGGAGATCTGTTCCGCGCCGGCAGAGATTACTTCACCCCTTATCCGTTCCCCAACGGCCATAAACCACCCCTCAAGTGGGTGGTGAACATGATCACGGGGCGCGATGGCTCGTTATGGGTCGTGGGCGCCAACGGAATCTGCCGGATCAAGGACGGACAATTCCATCAATGGACGGAACAGGACGGGTTGCCTGACACCCGGGTCAACTATCTTTGCGAAGACAGCGACGGTGTGATCTGGGCGGGGCTGCAACCCGGCATTGTCCGGCTGAAAAACAACCAAATCAAAATCATCGGCCGGAACGACGGTCTGCTGGACGACGGGATTCAAGCGATGGTTTTTGACAATCACGGATTTCTCTGGGTGGACTCCAGCCGGGGGTTGTTCAAGGTCAGCCGGCAAAGCCTGAACGATTTTGCCGACGAAAAAACCAATCGTGTGACGTGCGTTGCCTACAACAACGCGGCGGATGTCAAACCGGCGGACTGGGACGCGCAGGAGAATTCGTGCTGCCGGACGGCGGATGGCCGGATTTGGTTCCCGAGTTCCAAGGGCGTGGTGATGATTGATCCCTCGAACATTCCCACCAACAGGGTTGCAGTGCTGGTTGACATCTATCGTGTTCGCGCCAACGGCCTCGATCTGGCTGGGAACAAAGCTGCGGTGGTTCAGCCTGGCCGGGGCGACCTCGAATTTTACTATACCGCGCCGAGTTTCGTCGCGCCCCAAGCCGTTCAGTTTCAGTACTGGCTTGAAGGATACGATCAAAATCCGGTGTTTGCGGGAAATCGCCGGCTGGCTCTTTATACGAATCTCAAGCCCGGCAAATATACCTTCCATGTCGTTGCCGCCAATGCCGATGGACTTTGGAATGACCACGGAGATTCCGTTGAAATCCATTTGCTTCCCCACTTTTACCAAACCATCTGGTTCGATTTGCTGTGTGCCGGGCTGGCGTGTGTCGTTCTGGCGGGCATCTATGCCTGGCGGATCAAACATCTGAGGAACAAGGAATTCGCCCTGCAAAAAGCCCATGACCAACTGGAAACGGAAGTCAAGAAACGCACTACAGAACTGGCCGAAACCGTCTCTTCGCTCCGCTATGAGGTCCGGCAACGGGTCCTGGTTCAGTCCGAGTTGGAGGCGCAAAAAACCGAACTGGTCGCCGAAATTGAGGGGCGGAAGCGAATGGAGGTGGAAGTGGAGCGGATCAACCGCGAGTTGGTGGCTGCCTCGCGGCAGGCCGGCCAGGCGGAAGTGGCCTCCAGCGTGTTGCATAATGTCGGCAACGTTCTCAACAGCGTCAATGTTTCAGCCGCCCTCATCCGCGACCATCTCGAGCGGCTGCGCTCGTCGAACCTGGATGAAGCCGCGGAAATGATCCGGGAACACGCGGACGATCTGGGCAAGTTTCTGACCAGCGACGAGAAAGGGCGTCATTTTCCGCGATACCTGAGTGAAGTGACGCAGTATTTGAGCCACGAGCAAAACTATCTGCTGAATGAGATCAACGGGCTGGCGCAAAACGTGGAACACATCAACGAAATTGTGGCCATGCAACAGAACTACGCGAGTGTATCCGGGGTGCATGAAAAGGTGGCGGTGTCCGAGGTGGTGGAGAATGGGATCACGATGAACCTGGGCGCTTTTTCGCGGCATGGGATAAGCGTGGTGCGGGAATACGAACCGGTGGAATTCATGACGGTGGACAAGCACAAGATGCTGCAAATTTTGGTGAACGTCCTGCGCAACGCGAAATATGCGTGCGACGAGAGCGGGTCATCCGAGAAGCAGGTGACGGTTCGGATCAAACGGGCGGGCAATGACCGTGTGCTCATAGAGATTGCCGACAACGGGGTGGGGATACCGCCGGAGAATCTGACGCGGATATTTTCGCATGGCTTCACGACACGCAAGCACGGGCATGGATTTGGATTGCACAGTTCGGCGCTGGCGGCGCGGGAGATGGGAGGAGTGCTGGCGGTTCGGAGCGGGGGTGTGGGCCAAGGCGCCACGTTTATTTTGGAATTGCCTCTCAATCCGCCCGGCTTGGCAGAGGCAAAACCCACGTTACCGGGTCAGGAGCCGTGAAAAGCGAATTCCACAACACAAACGCTCCGGAAATTGGTTCGACTTGTGCTGGGTCGGATTAAATCGGCCAACTAACATTATTTTGAAAAAAATACTTATGCGGCAAAAGCGGCTTCGGAACCCGGCTCTGGCGGGTTTCTTGCTGGGGTTTGTCCTTGTCGCGTTTCGAGCTTCGGCCTTGGATCCGGGCCGGAGCGTTTTCCAATACAACTGCCTGTCCTGGAGCCGCCACAACGGCCTTCCCGTGAACAACGTGTATGCCATCGCGCAAACGAAGGATGGTTATCTGTGGCTTGGCACTTCCATCGGGCTGCTCCGCTTTGATGGCGTGGACTTCACGCTTGTTGGCGCTCCGCCAGCGTCAGAACTTCGCAACACCCGCGTCACCTGCCTGTCACCCGCCCATGACGGAGGTCTTTGGTTTGGGCTGGAGCACAGCGCGTATGGCCTTCACGATGCCCGGGGCGGATGGTTCATGGGAAAAAATCCACACGGCGACGTGGACTGGGACGTGCGCAGTTTGCTGGAAGATAAGCATGGAACCCTGTGGATCGGTGGGGAGTATTGCTCCCAAATTGCGTCCGGCACCACCAACTTGCAGCTTTTGTTTGCGGACCAGCCCCAAGCTCCCTTCGTGAGCGCCATGTTTCAGGATTCCAAAGGCCGCACCTGGCTGGGAACCAGCAGCCAGGGTTTGTATTACTGGCAGAATGACAAGCTGAATAAACTTTCCGACCCCGCAACCGAATCCCGCATCATCTATGCCCTGGCTGAAGACAGGCGCGGCCAGCTTTGGGTGGGAACGCAAGCCGGGTTGCTCTGCTATGGGAGCGATCTCCAACGCGTGCGAGGCAGATTCACCGGCAGTGAAATCACCTGTTTGCTCGTGGATCGGAATGGCATCCTGTGGATCGGAACGAGCGGCGACGGTCTCATCCGGTACAGGAACGGCACCTTTACTTCGTTGCGGAAAGCCGATGGGCTGGCCAGCGACTTCATTTTGGCGCTGGCTGAGGATCAGGAAGGCAGCCTTTGGATCGGCACACGGGATGGCATGAGCCAGCTCACCGACGTCAAATTTCCGACTTATTCGAGCGCGGACGGCATTCCGAACGATAACGCGGTTCACTCCGTCAGCGCGTCACCCCGGGGCGGTCTCTGGGTGAGCACATCTATTGGCGCGCTATACTACGATCACGGTGTGACCCGGATATGTTCGACAAATTCCGGGCTGGCAATTCCTTTCGTCAAACGGACGCTTGAGGCGAAAAATGGGGACGTGTTTGTCCTTTCAGGCCAGAACCAGATCGAGGTGCTGTCAGAGGATCGGGTTGTGGCCCGGCACACCACCACGAATATGCCGGTGGCTCTGGTGGAGGATTCCAAGGGGGTTGTCGTTTCCGTCGGATGGGAGCTTTTCCGGGTCAGCCGGGACGGCCTGGTCCCCTATGAGTTCACCAATGGACGGAAGCCTGAGTTTTGGTGGGTGATCAACCTGGCGCCCGGACGCGATGACAGCATCTGGGTGGCCTGCGCCAACGGCATTTGCCGCGTGAAAAACGGCACTTTCAAACAATGGACGCAGAGCGATGGTCTGGCGGACGTGCGCTGGGTTTGCGAAGAACCTGACGGCACCGTCTGGGCGGGTATGGCCATGGGCATCGCACGCCTGCAAAACGGTCGGATCCAAATCCTCCGGCGGCTGGACGGCCTGTTGGACCCCAACATCAGCGCAATCGTGCCCGATGAGCGTGGCAATCTCTGGGTTTACACCCTTCGCGGCCTCTTTCGGCTCAACAAGAAAAACGTGGACGATTTCTTCCACGGCAGGATTAATCATGTAGAATGCACCGCTTATGAAGGTCCCGAGGGTTATGGGCAGGAGAATTCCGCCTGCCGGACTCTGGACGGCCGCATCTGGTTTCCCGGTTCGAAGGGTGTCATCATGGTTGATCCGACCAACGTTCCCGTCAACCAGATGGTTCCACCCGTTCATGTTCATCGCATTCGCGCCGGGGGAGCCGAGTTGGACTGCTCAAAACCTCTCGTCCTGAAACCCGGCCAGCAGGATATCGAATTCTCATACACCGCCATCAGTTTCATCTCGCCCGAAAAAATGCGCTTTCGCTACAAACTCGAAGGGCTGGATCGGGATTGGATTGATGCCGGAACGCGACGGCTGGCGTATTACGCCAATCTCAAGCCGGGCAGCTACGCCTTCCTCGTCACCGCTTGCAATGCGGACGGCGTCTGGAACCAGGCTGGCGCATCGGTTCCGGTCGAGTTGTTGCCGAGTTTCCATCAAACGGTGTGGTTTCGTGTGCTGTGCGGTGTTGGGCTTGTCGGTGCTGTCTTCGGCGGCTATGGCTGGAGACTTTACAATTTGAACCGCAAACAACAGGCGCTCCAGAAGGCGCGGGACCTCTTGGAAAGAAGGGTCGAAGAACGCACCGCGGAACTGGCCGAAAGCAACCTGTTGCTGAAAAGTGAAATTGAAGAGCGGAAGCGTATGGAGGTGGAAGTGGAGCGGATCAACCGCGAGTTGGTGGCTGCCTCGCGGCAGGCCGGCCAGGCGGAAGTGGCCTCCAGCGTGTTGCATAATGTCGGCAACGTTCTCAACAGCGTCAATGTTTCAGCCGCCCTCATCCGCGACCATCTCGAGCGGCTGCGCTCGTCGAACCTGGATGAAGCCGCGGAAATGATCCGGGAACACGCGGACGATCTGGGCAAGTTTCTGACCAGCGACGAGAAAGGGCGTCATTTTCCGCGATACCTGAGTGAAGTGACGCAGTATTTGAGCCACGAGCAAAACTATCTGCTGAATGAGATCAACGGGCTGGCGCAAAACGTGGAACACATCAACGAAATTGTGGCCATGCAACAGAACTACGCGAGTGTATCCGGGGTGCATGAAAAGGTGGCGGTGTCCGAGGTGGTGGAGAATGGGATCACGATGAACCTGGGCGCTTTTTCGCGGCATGGGATAAGCGTGGTGCGGGAATACGAACCGGTGGAATTCATGACGGTGGACAAGCACAAGATGCTGCAAATTTTGGTGAACGTCCTGCGCAACGCGAAATATGCGTGCGACGAGAGCGGGTCATCCGAGAAGCAGGTGACGGTTCGGATCAAACGGGCGGGCAATGACCGTGTGCTCATAGAGATTGCCGACAACGGGGTGGGGATACCGCCGGAGAATCTGACGCGGATATTTTCGCATGGCTTCACGACACGCAAGCACGGGCATGGATTTGGATTGCACAGTTCGGCGCTGGCGGCGCGGGAGATGGGAGGAGTGCTGGCGGTTCGGAGCGGGGGTGTGGGCCAAGGCGCCACGTTTATTTTGGAATTGCCTCTCAATCCGCCCGGCTTGGCAGAGGCAAAACCCCCGTCACCAAGGCCAGGTTGATCTATTTGCTTCCGCGCCGACAGTTGCCCGGCTCTGAGAAGACTGAAGCGCGCTTCCCAATTTGCCTGGCGCAACAGGAACCACGACGATGAAGTGATTCCGTATAGTTGGAGCGGCATTATTTTTTTGGTGTCATTTTGTAGTTTGCGTATTCGGGCGGGGCGGTTAGACTCGCCAAAATTTTCAATAAAAACCAACTATGAATAAAAACACATTGCTAATTGCGGTTACTCTGGCATTGAGCCTGTCCTGGGTGGGTTGCAACAAGTCCGGCAAACTGGACACGAAATCCGAGTTCAAGGCGCCGAGCGGGCCGGTGGAGTTGAAGCTGAAATGGCCGCTGAACGAACGTGTCGTGATGAACATGGACATGAAGCAGAACATGGAGATCTTCATGCCGAATCAACCCGCTTCCATGAAGCAGAACATGACGATGGGGCAGAAATACGGGCTTACGGTGTTGAAGGAAACCCCTGACGGCGGGCATGAAGTGGAGATGGAATTCCTCAGTGACCGGATGGCGATGGAGATGGGGGGCAAAAAGTTGCTGGATTATGATTCGGACAAAAAAACAGGGAGCGACAAGGCGAATCCGATGGCCGACATGTTCGGGAAAATTATCGGTGCCAAAATCCAGTATTTCATGGACGCCAGCAACGAGGTTGAGCGGATTGAAGGCGTGGATGAACTGATGAACAGGATGTCGTCCGGCGGGAAGGCGGATGCGGGCGTGGAAATGTTCAAGAACAGCATGTTTGGCAAGGATCATTTCAAGCAGATGATGAGCGCAAACCGTTTCATGCCGCCCAAATCGGTGCAACCGGGCGACACCTGGCCGGTAAAGCAGAACTACGAGATGGGTCCGCTCGGCACCCTGGTCATGGATTTCGACTGCACCCTTCAGAGCTGGGAAATGCACGGGAAACGCAACTGCGCCCGCATTGAGTTCCAGGGAACCGCCAAATCCATGCCCGGCACCAATGCCAATCCGACCGGAATGTCCATGTCCATTCTGGATGGCAATTTTTCAGGTGTGTCCTGGTTCGACCCGGAACTGGGGATAACCATTGATATGACCATGAACCAGGACATGAAAATGGCCATGACCATACCCATGAACGGACGCGGAAATGCCGCTGCCCGCAACCAAACAATAACGAATATCATGAACCAGGTAATTACCATGAAACTGGATTCGGTGAAGTGATGTCATCCGTGCGGCCTGAACTTTCAGACCGGCAAGTTTAAGCCGCTCCGTCCCGCAATGCGCGGGAGGGGCGGCCTGCTTGTTTTTTACGCCAGCGCCATGCCCGCGCAAACCTTGGTGAAAATCTAATCGCCATCGCGACGGCGATTTGCGAGCCTCCCGAACCTTTTTTGTTCATGCCATGCAAACCATAACTTTGGGGACCAGTTCATTGTCCGCCAGCCGCCTGGCCTACGGCTGCTGGCGGTTGAACGGCGCGCCGGAATTTCGGGCCGCCGGCAAGCAGGCGGTCATCGCGGCATTCGAAGCGGGCTACACCATTTTCGACCACGCGGATATCTACGGTCAGGGTGAAGCCGAAAAAATCTTTGGCGAAGTCCTGCGTGACGTGCCGGGAATGCGCGCGCGCGTCCTGATTGTGACCAAGGCCGGAGTGCGCCGCGCCGAGGACCCACCCGGTTCGCCTTATCACTTCAATCTTTCCGGCGAACACATCGTGCGATCATGCGAAAGTTCGCTCCGGCGGCTTGGCGTTGAGACCATTGACTTGTTTTTGCTGCACCGCGCCGACTGGCTCGCGGACCCGGCGGAGGTGGCCGGGGCGTTCACTCAACTCAAGCAATCGGGCAAGGTGCGATTCTTCGGCGTCAGTAATTTTCGCCCGACCCACGTCACCGCCATTCAATCCGCCTGCCCGATGCCGCTCGTGGTGCATCAGGTGGAAATCAGCCTCGGCCGGCTCGCCGCCTTTGATGACGGCACGCTGGATCAATGCCTGGCCGCGAAGATGACGCCGATGGCATGGAGTCCGCTGGGCGGCGGCCAGTTTGCCGACGGCCCAAAACGGCTGTTGAAATATCAGGAAGGTTATCGCACCGAAGGCGTGCTGCCGTTGCTCGATGATTACGCGAAGCAGCACAGCGTGACGCGCTCCGCCGTGCCGCTGGCGTGGTTGCTGAAACATCCCTCCGGCATCATGCCCATTGTCGGTTCAACCAATCCCCGGCGCATCCGTGAAGCCGCTCGCGCGGCGGAGATTTCTTTGAGCCGCGAAGAATGGTATCGCCTGTTCACCGCCGCGCGCGGCGAGCCATTGCCGTGAATGGTTGCCATGCGCCGGTGATAGAATCGTCGGCCAGAGGGAGAGCAGCGAAGTGGAAGGAGGCGGGTTGAACCGACCTTGGTTGTCGGTTCCGCTCTCCCCGCTTGATCTGTGGTTGCCCGTCCCGACGTGCCTGTGCCACGCCGACCCGTTGGTCCTGTCGAGGCTCATGGGCTGTGGTTCATCTTCCTTCTGCATTTCAAACATGCCTCGTACCTGGCAAGGCTGTCCCCGGACGGCGATTTGTGTTTGACTTTTGCTCGCAGGTCATATCACAATCCGAAAGTCTTGATTCGAAAGTCTTGATTTCGATATGGCCAAACTTGTTATCCTGACAGGGGGCCTGACGGGATTGACGCACGAGTTGAGCGTGAACCCGACCACGGTCGGGCGCGCGGAGGGGAATCTGCTTCAAATCATCGAGCCGGCGGTCTCCGGCCGGCATTGTGAAATCCTGCTGCGCGGCGGTGAAGTGGTGGTTCGTGACCTCAAATCAACCAATGGCACTTTCATCCAGGGAGAGCGAATCACCGAAGCCATCCTGAAGCCCGGACAGATCTTGCGCCTTGGCCGGGTGGACTTGCGCCTTGAAGCTTCCACGACGGCGGCTTCACCGGCACCCAGTGCGCCTTCACCGCCCGCCATGGCACCCTCACCGCCCCGGACTTAATTTCATACTGTGGCTGAAAATGTCATCGAGATGGCCGGCCAAGATGGGAACTGGCATCCGGTGGGTGGATCGAAGAAAACACCCTGGCGCAGTTTCAGTCAACATTGGCGCAATTGAATATTCCTCTAGGGAAAGCGGCGGAGGGCCGCAGTCCAAGACGCGGGGCATTTGCCGGCGACTTGCGAATCGCGCGAAGCGTCATGGAGTGCGCCAGCTCTCTGGCGCTTTCGGATTCAATCCGTCCATGGTCGCTTTCTTTCGTGTATTTCGTGTATTTCGCGGTTAAATTCGGCCTGTGAAAATTCTCTTCATCGGCGACATTGTGGGACAACCAGGCCGGCGCGCGGTTGCGGAACTTGTTCCCAAACTCCGCGAACAACACGCGCTCGACTTCGTCATCGCCAATGGCGAAAATTCCGCCGGCGGCTCCGGCATCACGCCCAAAACCGCCGAGGAAATCTTTTCGGCGGGCGTGGACGTCATCACCACCGGCGACCATTTGTGGGACCAAAAAGAAGTCATGGAACTGCTCGCCAGTGAAAAACGCTTTCTGCGCCCGCTGAATTATCCGCCCGGCACGCCCGGCCAGGGCAGCGCCATATTTGAAATTACACTCAAACGGTGGGGCGAGACTACTGGCGAGCCGTCGGGCAGTGATAAAGTTTCGGCTCGCGAGGACGCTCGCCCCACCAATCTTTCAATCGCCGTGCTCAACGCCCAAGGCCGCACGTTCATGCCGCCGCTGGAAAATCCGTTTCTCCTCGCTGCCGAAGAGGTAAAACGGCTGCGCGAACGGACGAAAATCATCTTCGTGGATTTTCATGCCGAGGCGACCTCGGAAAAAATTGCGTTCGCCCGGATGCTCGACGGCCAGGTGAGTGCGGTCGTGGGCACGCACACGCACGTGCAAACGGCGGACGAGCAGATTTTCCCCGGCGGCACGGCGTATTTGACCGACGCCGGATTCACCGGCCCGCACGAAAGTGTGCTGGGCCGCGAAATAGAGCCGGTCCTCAAACGCTTTCTCACCGGCATGCCACAGCGGTTTGAAGTGGCGAAAGACCGCGTGCTGCTCCACGGCGCGATGATTGAAATTGACGCGGCCAGCGGCAAGGCGCTGAAAATTCAGCGCGTTTCTGAATCAATAGTTTGATTTGTAAAATCTTGGGGATTGCGCTATTAAAAAGCATGAGCACGCGAGAACTCATTGAAAAAGAAATCTCCGCCATGCCGGAAACGTTGCAGCGCGAGGTGTATGACTTCGCGCGCTTCCTGCAAAGCAAGAAGGCGGATGAGCCTTTTAACGGCCTGCTGTTTAGTGAATCCGCGCTCGCCCGGGATTGGAACACGCCGGAGGAGGACGCAGCATGGGCAAGCCTTTAATCGGCGAAGTCGTTGTTTTTCCTTTTCCGCAGACGAATTTGCAAAGCGGCAAACGCCGGCCCGCCCTCGTCGTGGCCGGCCTCAAAGGCGACGATTTGATTCTCTGCCAGATTACCAGCCAGGCGCGTTCCGACGGCTATTCCGTTCCCCTGACCGCTGCGGATTTTGAGCGCGGTCGCCTTGCCAGAGACAGCTTTATCCGGCCCAATCGGCTTTTTACTGTCGAGCAATCGTTGATTATTTACGCGGCGGGCAAAGTGAAGTTTGAAAAACTCAACGGAGTCCGCGCCAAAATCCGGGAGCTTTTTGCGTGAACAATCTTCTCACCGGCATGCCGCAGCGGTTTGAAGTGGCGAAAGACCGCGTGCTGCTCCACGGCGCGATGATTGAAATTGATGAAGCCACCGGCAAAGCGTTGAAAATTCAGCGCGTCGCCGAAAGACCCGACTGATGTGCTGACCACGCTGCGCAAAGCCGAATACACCGAACTGACGGTGTTGTTCTTTATTCAGGCGGCGGCAATGGGCATCTGGTTCGTGCCGCTCGGCCCCGTGCTGGATGCGCACGGGTTGAGTGCCATCAAGCCGTTAGCTTTTGCCGCATCCGCGGTGGCGGCATTTGTCTCGCCGCTGATTTTCGGCGCGATGGCCGACCGCCACACATCGCCGGTAAAAGTGCTGCGCGGCCTGGCGCTGGCCGCCGCCGCCGCCCTTGCACTGGTCAGCACCGCCATCAAAATGAACGGCCATCCGTGGCTGGTGCTCGCGTTGGTCCAGCTTTACTCGCTCTGCTCCGCGCCGATGTGGAGTATTTCCTCGACGATTGTTCTCGCGCGGTTGGAGGACGCCAAAAAGGAATTTGGTCCAATCCGCGCCATGGCCACGATTGGCTGGATGGCCGGATGCCTGCTCGTCAGCCTTTTGAATGCGGACACTTCATCGCTGGCGGGATACACCGGCGCGGTGACGTGGCTGATGGTCGCCGGGTTCACATTTTTCCTGCCGGCCTTGGAAACACCAAAATCCGCCGAACATCTCTCGTGGCACGAACGCTTGGGGCTGGACGCGCTCACGCTGTTGAAAAATCCCGACCATCGCGTTGTTTTCATCACCACGGCATTGTTCAGCATTCCGCTGGCGGCGTTTTTTCCGTATGCACCGGCACACCTGCGCGATCTCGGCCTGCAACACACGGCCGCCTGGATGAGTCTCGCGCAAGTGACCGAAATCGTCGCCATGTTCAGCCTCGGCGGACTGTTGCTGAAATGGCGGATGAAATGGATTTTCGCGTGCGGCCTTGGCTTTGGCGTGCTGCGATACGTCTTGAGCGCGTTCAATGACCGGGCGGGGCTGCTGGCGGGCGTGGCGCTGCACGGCTGTTCCTTCACTCTCGTGTTCATCACGGCGCAAATCTATCTTGATCAGCGCGTGGACATCGCGTGGCGCGCGCGGGCGCAGGCGCTGATGTCGCTGATAAACAGCGGCGTGGGCAACCTCATTGGCTACCTCGGCTCGGGCTGGTGGTTTGCCGCTTGCACGGAAAACACCATCACGCGCTGGTCAGTTTTCTGGGGTGGCCTCGCCGCGGCCGTGGCGGCGGTGCTGGTTTATTTTCTGGCGGCATATCGGGGAAAAGGTACGCAGGGATGTTGACGGCTGCCTTCAAGGCAACAACACCGTGCGGTAATACCGAGCGGATGAATTTTGCAACGGCGACGCATAGAAACGCCCCTGAACCGGATAATTCGTACTCACTGTATCCCAGTTCACCAGGTTTGTAGAAGTTTGCAGCGCATAGGCGTAGCCGTCGGAGCCGGAAAACTGGAGGCTCCAGCCGCCGTTGGTCGGTAACATTGCACCGATTGAATCCGGGCGCAGCAATAGTAACAATTGGGTGGGAATCGCTTCGTAAGCGGCATCGGTGATGCCGTATTGAAGCTGATTGAAGATGCGACTGGGGCTGTTTGTGTTCAACCAAGGAGAGTTCTCGGTCAACTCGATTGTCGCCAGAATATCGCCGATAAAATAAAAAAGCTGATTGGGTTGAACGGCTCTTACTTGAGCGATGCCGTTGGCGACAACCAATGTCTGCGGCGAGTTGCTCGCAATGGCGTAAGTGTCGAATTGCGGAGCAATAGTATATGATGGAAATGGATAGGCAACTGAATTGGAATAAACAGTCAGGCCGTTCAGGACATTCAGCCAGTCGGCGATGTTTGGATCGTTCACAGAAAGGAGTTGGGTGGCATCGTTCGTGTTCAGCAATGAGATAAGCAAACCGGCCAGCCGCCAGTCATTGGCCGGAGCCATATTGGCAGCATCGAAGTACTGGCCATAAGTCAACTGCGTGTCACCCGTCCACTGCGCCCAAGTGTTGGTGCCAATATAGTATGCGGTGCCGCCACTGATCAGGATTTCCTTCAGTACGTCCGACGCCTTGAGATAAACCGTCTGCCACGGTGTGCCGCGATGCACCTGCCCCAGCCCGCCCAGTGATGCAAGCAAGTTGCTCGGAAAATTCCAATTGTCCGGACACCAGATCAGCGGATCCTTGTAAGTCAGGTTGTACGCATTCTGATCCACCCCGGTCAATTTTTGCATCTGCAGGTTTTGACCCCAGGGTTGAAATCGCGGGCCGGGTGTGTTTTGGAACACAACTGGCAACTGGGTTGTCGGTTCATCGGTCTGTTTCCAGCCGATGACTCCCGGATTCACGTAATTCAAATCACTCGCCAGATAATGCACCAGCGGATCATTCGCCTGCCACAGAATGTAATTATACACCGTCCTTGTGGGCGTGTATGGAGCCTGAACAATGGCTTGTCTATTCGTATAGATCTGGCCTCCATACTGAAAATTGGGGGCAAAAAAGCCTCTAAAAAATGCCGACTCTGCGTCAGGGATTGACCCCAGGGAAGCCGGCATGCCGGGGGGTCTGATCCAGAAATTATTCCCCGGAGCAACACTCGGATTTTCTGAAACTACGATTTGATTATACACGCCATACGTCAGGGGGTTGGGTGGTTGCCAGAGATTTGTGCTCCATTGATAACGTATCTGTGACTGGTCGGGATAGTTCGGGTCGGCGAGCACTTGATTCACGTTTGTATTGTCAATCGGGCCGTACAACTGGACGTAGTCAATCACGTTGTTGCCATCCAAAATATATGCCTGCAGGCTGTTGGTGACCATCAATTCAAATTGCGGCAATGGCGGTAGTTCGTACGGCGTTATGTTGGTTTCCCAACCCACTCCATTCGTATCCGGATAAAAACCCGTCGAATAGCCATTGGCGCCAAACCGATAAACCGATTCCGGAAGGAAGGCATAAGACCAGTTGGTATAATAAAATGAGCCGACGGGTATAGAGGGCGCAACCAGCGGCGAGGCATTTCCCTTCCCCCATTGCGATCCCGGCCAGGGATTGATGGTGACGGAAGGAATGAAATAATTGGTATTACCAACCCAGCTAATCACCCCATTGGTCAAGATCATCTGAATCCGGTCCAGAGCATAAACCGTCAATGGCCGGGGATAATTATTGGAATAAGAATTCCAGAACGAAATGCCGATATTGTTGGTGATGCTCATCACATAGATCTGGTTGGTGTCATAGCTTCTGTAATCTGACGACGATGAATTGGTGGACCGACGAGTCACTTCCAGTTTGCGTGTAATCTGCACAACCTCGTTCATGTAAAACTGGTTGAAATTCGGCAGACCTTTCTTCACCCCGATGATCCACGGCACGCCATAGACGTTTCCATAATAATTGGTTAGCTGCGCGTTCGACGCCACCAATGGACTGTTGACATCCACGGGCGGATCCAGCGGCGGAAGACCGATGGTCAGTGTGTTGTTTGAGGAATACTGTGAGACATCCACGTAGCCGTTGATATACATATTTGTGCAACCAGATTCATTGGTCACCCAAAAAACAGGGCGGAAGACGGTCGGGAAAAAGTTCGTATTCGAGGCGTCGTAAACATTCGCCGAGAGCTGAAGTATCCGCTGAACAGCGGGCGAATAAACAAAGACCCCGTTGAAATAAACCGGGATGTTGGTCACGCCAAAGCTAAACGTGCTGCGCAGCATCTTGTCGGCGACACTGCTGAAAAAGCCAACGGGATCACTGGCTTCGGGCGGCGTCCGGCCGGACAGGTTCAAACCGGCAAGCAATAGTACAACCAAACCCAGGAAACAACCGTCCTTGAGCCTGCCGCATTGGAATTTTTTTGCGTTCAAACGGATGTCTTCATTGTAATCGTTTTGCTTGAAATCACAAGACTTAAACCATCTTGTCAGACACATCAGGATGGTTTTCAGGGCGGACTTTCCGCTGACGGTTTAATTTCTGACGAGAAATCGCTGGCGGAGAGTCCGGGCAATTCCTTCGCCATGACGAAATCGTCCATGACGAAACCGCCTCCGATGTCCGTAACGATGGATTTGGCAATGACAAAACCATTCCTGCGGTAGGCGGCGATGGCTTTGGTGTTGCGCTTGTTCACGGAAAGGATCAACCGGCGCCCGGCCCCGGCGCGGACTTCGCGCTCAACATGCTGCAACAGGCGGCTGCCCAGCCCGCGACCGTGCAACTCAGGCAGCAGGTAAAGCTTGTGCAGTTTCATCACGCCCGGTTCGGATGTCGGGCCGTAAGACGCAAAGCCAGCCGGTTTGCCATCCACCAGCAACTGGTCATAGCGTATGCCTTGGGAACGGATTTCGTCGCGCAAAACATCAAGCGAATACATCCGCGCCAGCATGTAATCAATCTGCTCGTGGGTGATGATGCCCGGATAACACGCGCGCCAGATGACGCCGGCCAGGTCGGAAATGGCGGGCAGGTCTTCCTCTTGGGCGCGGAATATCTGTGTGTTGTTCTGCAAAGTCTTGTTCACAAACCCCACGCGATCATTTCGTTTGTGCGAAAAGCATGAACAGGCGCGGCCCGCGGCTGGTCATCAACTGGTATTGTTTCTCCTGCGGGCCATGCGGAACGGCCAGTCCGTCGCTGGTTTTGTCGTGGGCTGGTTGGCCGTCCACGAGCAGCATGTAATGGTGCGTCTTGTGGGCGGGAACATCGGGAATAATCACCTGCCATCCATCCGCCTTGTTTTTGCGAATCAGCGGCACCTTCTGCCAGTTGGTGAATGTGCCGACAATTTCGACCGTGGCCGGCTCCGGCGTCCAGCCCTCCGGCAACTGCCAGCGGAATATCTTCGCGTAGGTCGGTTTGGGGGCGGCGGGCGCCTTGCCGCCCAGCGCCGAGCGGACCACCGGCTCCACTGTAGTTTCGTGTGTCGGTTCGTGCCTGGGCGACGGCTTCTTGAGGAAAGCGTTCCCGAAAGCGGGCGCCTTGCCGCCCAACGCCGGGCGAACTTGCGGCTCCGACGCTGCCGGCTCGTGCTTATGCGACGGCTTCTTGAGGAAAGCATTGCCAAAATGTTGAGTCATACAACAATATCCAATTGAATTTATCTCATTGTCGTCCCCAACACAAACCGGAAGGAAGGAATTTGTTGTAGCGGCGGACGTCTCGTCTGCCGTGGAGGGCTGGCGTCCCGCCGCCCGGAAAGAACGATGGTGGCGGAGTGAAGTTTTGAATTTTCCAGCACGGTTGGTGTCGCGTGGGTTTTCTCCGCCGGGCGGGACACCCCGGCTCAACGGCAGGCAGGATGCCCGCCGCTACGAAACGGCGGCGCGAGTAAGCCAAGGTCAACGTGAACCGCTATCTCACGTCAAAGTCTATTTGCGCCCGCGAAACTCATCCATCAATTTCAGGATGCCTTCGCGGATTTCAAACAATTCCTTGCGCGCCTCGGCAACCATTTTCTCCGGCAGCAGTTTCCTTGGCGCAACCGCCTCCAGCCCCGCCTGCGCCTGGTGTAGATGGTCGAGCGCGCGTTTCAGGTAGGCAACGGTGAATGCGCCATCGCGAGGCCCGCGGCCCTGGGCGACGCCATGCAACGCGCCGGCAAGTTTCGCACCGGTCGTGTGGAACTCGAAAATGAACTGCTGTAAATCGTCGTCTTCGGTTTTATTGAGCTTTAGTTCATCGCATTCGTGCCAGACCTTCATTGCGCTTTCATGACAGCGATGCTGGAGCGGATGCCGGATGTCACCGCGAGCGGTGCGAATCCAGTCTATCCCTTCCCGGTGCGGTTCTGGTTCGGGCAACGGCTCGTTCAACGCCTCTTCGGTTATGCGATTCATTTCCTCCACCGATATTCGCTCATCGTCGTCCTCGTTCTCGTTCTCGGACTCGGAAATCCAGCCCATCTCCTTCGCGATTTTCGCCTCAGCTTCGTCGGAATCACCGTATTTTTCCCGCAGTTCCATGTATTTGTCCGTGCGGGCGTCGCATTCCTTCATGAACTTTTCGTAATCGTGCTCGTCCCATTCCGCCTCCGGGTCCTTTTGCCCGCTTTTCTGTTTTTCCAATGCCTCGTTCAACTGCTGGGAGAACATTTTCCAGCCCGCTTCGGCGTCTTCGGCGCGCTGCTTCTCCTCGGCGGGCGTCAACCGCCACTCCGGCGCTGAAAGGTTCAGCTCAAAATTCGCGCTCTCAATGACGACCCGTCCGTTGCCCTCGCTGAACCATTCAAGATAAAGCGCGTTGGCCGTGCGCTCCGGCGGTTTCTCGCCGCGATCCATCATCTCAAACGCCTCCTCGTCGGGAATTGTGAACACGCGCACCTTTTGCGACGCCGAAAGATTGCCGATTTTTCCGCGTTGAAGCGGATTGAACTCCGGCTTCTTTCGCATGGGAAAAGTTTTGTCGGGATTCTTGAATTTGAGCAGACAACCCGCGAGGTCGGGGCAGGCATTGCCTTCCAGCTCAAGCTTCACCGGCTTGTCGAGGCCATCGAGCCAAAGCTTGCCGCGCACACGGCCCTTCACGCGGTTGTCAATCTCACCGCGAATCACGCTGTCTTGAATACGCCAAGCCAGGCAATTTTTTACCACGACAGGCGGCGAAAACACGAAACTTTTCTTCCAGCCGCCGCACCGCTACGATCCGCCCATGCCTGACGATAAATTATGAACTGCAAAGACGAAGACCTGCCCGCGCTGCGCGAACTGGAATCGGTTGTCATCGCCGTCTGGATTCGCCAGCCCGACATGAGCGATTACGCGGCTGGACGCGCTTATGAAGCCGCCCACCAGACATACCGTTCCCGGCTGCGAAACCATGAACCCAAACCGTCCAACCTCGCCGGCATTGACGCCGAGACCTTTGGCGTGGTGCGGGATGTCTGTGAGAAACTCCTCGCCACCGGTGCCGAACCAATGAAGGGCCTGCCGGAGGGCAACACCAAGCCGATTGTGATCGAGAAGCTGGTGGACTATTTGCGCGAACTGCAGCGTTCCGTTGAACGGCACACCAAATTTGGCGGACGCCAGGGATATCTGCAATTCGTTCGTGACCACCTCGGATAAACCCCGAAATCAAAGTTGATCGGAGCACCGGCCTCCGGCACGGCACTTGAAATGTGATTTTACGTTTTAGCGGGTGAATTCCCACCGGCCCAGCAGCTTTTCAATTTCAGCGCGAACCATTTCGCCCGCCTGGCGCAAGTGTTGTGTTGGATCCCTCGACTCAGCCCAGTGTTTTAAGCCACTTCTCAAAGTCACGGCGATTGATCAGATCAAGGATTTCGAGTTTTTCGGGCTGCAGTTTGAACAATAGGCGGTAATCGCCCGCGAGGCGCACGCGGCAAATCTCATGGCGCACCCGCAGCCGGCGCATCCCCACAAATGCCGCCGGCTCGCCCGCGGCCAGCCGCCCGATCAGCGCCATGGCGCCGCGGGACACATTCCCGGGAAACGATTCCAGCGTCTGCAAAAAACGGCCCGGGAAAACCGGCACGCGCACGGGTTGCAGCGCCGTCGTCTCCTCGGCCAGCAAGGCCTGCTCTTCGCGGTCGGGCTCGCTCGCGGCGTTTGCGTCCGGATCCTGGCGGGCTTTCGATTCCCGAAGCTCGGCGGTCTCCTTCAACACCTCGTTCAACTCGCGACGCAGCGCGTTGCGCTCGGTGTGGCGCTCCTTGAGCGCGGATTTAAGTTCGTCAATCCGTTTGCGCAGTTCGGCCGCTGAAATTTCCGGTGCGGTGACTGGTGCGGCCGGTGTGGCTGGCGCGGTCTTCTTGCGGGCGGCGAGCCGTTCCTGACGTTCCAGTTGCGCGCGGGTTTCCGCCAGTTGCGCCCGCAGGCGGCTGGCTTCCGCGGCGGCGGCCTCCATTTGCCGTCGCGCGACGGCCAGTTCTTCGCGCGTTTCCTCGTCCAGTTCCTCCGGCAGATTGTAAAGGTGATCCAGCATCCACTCGCCCGGATCTTCGGGCGGCAGGTCCAACTGATCGCGCACTTTGCAGATGGATTCGAACAGCATCTCCGCGTCCAAGGGCGAGGCAACGGCCGCCGCGCCGCGCGCCACCAGCGTTCCCAATCCCGGCAGACCGCCCTCCGTCAGCGCGCAAGCCACATCCACGTAATCCAGGTTCTTTGGGTCCGTGAGATTGCGCCGGGCGGCCTCTTCAAGCAGATGCAGGAATTTTTCCGGCTGCTCCTGCAACAACAACAGCCGGGCATTCAAGGGAATGTCGTCGTGGTCCTCCGATATCCCGCGCAGTTGAACCAGCCGGGCCACCACGTCACGCCGACCCGCCTGCGCGGCATTGAAGAGACAGTAATCCCAGGCATTGCGCAGGTCCTCGCGCCAGCCTGCCTTTTCCCACGCGGCAAGCAACGCGTCCATTTGCTGGAACACCGAAAGCCGTTCGAGAAACTCGCGCTGCAAGTCGGGCGCAAGCATTTCGATCCGTAACCGCGCCAGCTTCGGCCCGCGCATGGCTTCAAGCTTTTCCCGCGTGAGAAACGGCTCAGGCAATGCCTCAAGTTCTTCGGTCGTGACGCCCGCGACTTCCGAGGAATGATGCAGCCGTTCCTGATCCTTCTCGAAACAACACTTTTTGTATTTCTTTCCACTGCCGCAGGGACACGGATCATTGCGCCCCACCTTGGCCGCCGCGCGCCGCAACGTGCCGCTGACATGAAGCACCCGATCCGTCTGCTCGGGCAGAAAACCCAGCGGGTCGGCGTCCGGTTTCTCGATGATGAATTCGAGCGCCGTCTCAATCACATTAAGCGGCGGCGGGGAAATTAGTTCTTCGAGGACCGTCTGAAGCGCCTTGTTTCCGGTGATGTGCGCCAGCGCGAACAGCGGCAACAGCGCCTCGCGATCACCCGTCACCTCGCGCGCCAGCAGGCGTGCCTTGGGAATCAGGTTCGGCGGCAACGGCCGCTTGGGGTCGCGATTCAGGCATATCCAGCCGGCAATCAACAGCAGCACCGCCTCGCGCTCCCAACCCATCAGACCGCTTTCGACTGCGGCCAGCAGCGTCTCCACCACCTCGCCGCGCGCCTGCAACGCCACCACCGACACGCCATCAAGCTGATTCACCAGCGGCAGCACCCCGGACAACACCCGCGCCTCGATGGTTCGCCCGCCCGCCACCATCGCGAACATCAACGCCGTCACGCCCGCCTCGTCGGCGGATGCCACCAGCGACTCGATCAGCCGGTGCAAATCTTCATCGGTGGCCGGTAGTTGGGCGGCGAGAGAGCGCATCTCGCCCTGCGTCAGCCGGGCCGAGTGCAGACGTTTGATTAAATCATCTTCCATGCCGGGAGATTAATCCAGAAACCCTGCCGCCGTCAGCACCGGAATTGGTCTTCAACCGCTGATGAACGCGGATTACTTTTCAACACCGGATGCCGCGCCACAAAGTCCATGCTGCAAAGCAGTCGGTGCAGGTCGTGTTGGAGTTGCGTCTGGTTGGAACCGGCACTAATGATTAACTACGACTACATGTGCTGCGGACACAAAAAGCTGATTCGTATTCCATTTTGAGCTAACGCATCCCGATGTTCCCACCCGTCAGAATCAACGGCATTCAAAACCTCCGGTTTGTTCTTGCTTGCTTTGGCAACAGCCACATAAATGCGGTCTGCAAAATCAAATTGATTGAGAGTTGGATCGTCTGGAAATTCAACAAATCCGTTAGCACTAACGGTCAATGAGACTTGCTCACAACGTTCGATAACCGCTTGATTTTCCCAGACCCATTGCATAAAGGCATCACCGACACCCGGTTGCCCGCTTGGGCTCAAATACTCCCGATATTGGTCAAGAATTTGCATCTGGTCATCCAACACCAACATTCCAGATTGGACAATTTCAAGCAAAGCATTGACCGAAGCGTTTTGGCAGTCGAGATCTGCGTGCGTTTCCCTGCCATTGGCCACAATCGGCACATTTACATCCACGACGAAGGCTTTCATGCCGCTTGTTGTTCCCTTTTTCGTTCAATCGCCGCCTTGGTCGTCAGCGCCATTTCTTCAAATTGATTACCAAAGAAATCTTTGGGCCAGTTCTTGATAGTGCCAAAGAGGTCAACATCGAGAGGCTTCAACGTGGACGCCCCATTGCTGGATTCGCAAAAGTAGAGAGCCGTCGTGTCTGGTGTAATTGCCTTTTCAGCAATCCGGCGTTGAAGGCGCCTAAGCAGATGTTCACTATGGCTTTCAAAAATAATTTGAATGTTACGAGTCTTGACAGCATCAATAAAAACATCAGCCAATCCTGCCTGCACGGCCGGATGCAGATGAATTTCCGGCTGCTCTAGGATGATGATCGAACCTGCCGGGGCGTAATAGCACAAGACAATCGCCGGAAGAATTTGCGAAACACCAAAACCTACATCGGTAATCAGCACGTCCGGAGAACCTGGATTCCGGCGAACCTTGACTCGATAAATGTTGCCCCCCTCTTTGGCCACCGGTTCAACACTAAATCCACTTATCAGGTGAAGTTCCTTCAACCATGTAGCTACGCGTTCTTCAAGCGTTTCCTTTTTGCTGCCTCGTCCACGAGAAAGGTATGCCCCTTTCTCTTTGGCCGCCAGCAAAGCCTCCACAACACGCTCACCGCGTTGTCCCATGTCTGCAGGTTCTGCTCCCGACCACGGGTATTGTCTTTTGGGATAATCGCGCAGAGGGCCAAGATACTTGACGCCCTCAAATAGCCGCTCGAACGCCAACTGAAGATCCGATAGAAAACCTGCATTTTGAAAACGCGCATTCACCTCGTTAGGAAATCCGTAGCATTTTACCGGAGCAGACAGTCCCCATTTCCGACCGCGCGTCCTAATAAATCGGAAATCAGCGGAAGGATTCACCGTGAGTTCGTAACCCCCGGACTTTTGGCGCATTTCAAAACTGCGAGTTGCGAACGAATAGACTAGATTATTCACCAACAAGCGCCGCTTTTCATTTTCGGTTATCTCGACTTGAAAGCCGATTTCATCGCCGGAGAACAATTCAGCTTTTTTGTCATCAGGCTGTTTGACGACTAGCCGTTGATTCAACTTCCATCGGATGTTCCAATCCAATGCCCCTGACGTGTCATGCGAGAAGATCACGTTGCGGAAGCTGCCAAGATTGGCCGGGCTTTTCTCATTTCCAAAATCCAAAACCTGCAAGCGATCCGTTGATTCCACGGTTTGCTTGATCATCAGAAGCAACTGAAGAATGCTCGTCTTGCCAGAGCTGTTTGTCCCAAAGAGCCCGGTAATAGGAGCGAAACGCATTTTTTCTACGCACTTCCATGACTTGAAATTGCCGAAGCTCAATTCTGTGATCATATGTGAATTTGTTTTGAGTCCGCCTTCAGCGTATCCATTTGCCCGTTTTTCTACAACCCCAGTTTCTTGAACCGGTTCTTCACTTCCTTGAAATGGAATTCGAGCGAGCAAAGCTTTTCCAGTTCGCCCGGCTGGAAATGTTTCGCCACGGCGGGGTCGGGTTCAAGGTTTCTCGGCCACGATTTTCCCGGCGCGCCAAATGTAAACGGGCGTGCCATGGGCGCGGGCGGTTTTGCGAGCGACCTGGCCGGAGCGCCGGAGCGCACGGCCAACCAATGCCGAAAAATCATTTGAGCTTTGCTTTCCATTCTTCGCTTTCATAGGCTTTTCTCCAACAGCTTGGGTCTGTCACCGGAATTATCATACACCGTCCAGGCATCGGCTTGCAACCGGTAGGCGGTCATAAAATTTTTCCAGCCACGATCAAAGCGGCGCAGAACGTCGGCGCGCGGCACATTATGCCCGCCTTGTTTCACCCTGGCGGCGATACGATGTAGTGCGAGTTGTGGCGTGGCGAGGCGAAGATAAATTATCTCAATCCGATAGCCGGCAGCCTTCCATCGTTTGAGCCGTCCCAAATAGGTCAATCCGCTCAATGTGCTTTCAAAAGCGAAGTCGAGCCGCGCCTTGGACAGCCGGTCGAGTTCCATGAGAAACCACCGGCCAGCAGCAAGCACCGCTGATTCAGGGCTTAACGGCGACAATCCAGCGGCAAGCAAATCGGCGTTCACAAAATGAATCACACCCGCATCCTTCGGCAAGTATTCCCGCGCAAAGGTCGTTTTGCCCGCACCGTTTGGTCCGGCGATAACGATGCAACGTGGAGATTCCATTCGTGTTAATCAGTGCAATTCCTGTCTCACAACCCCAGTTTTTTAAACCGGTTCTTCACTTCCTTGAAATGGAAGTCGAGCGAGCAGAGTTTTTCCAGTTCGCCGGGCTTGAAATGTTTCGCCACGGCAGGGTCAGCTTTCAAGACCTCGACAAAATTGGCGTCGTCGCGGCCGGCGTGTTTCACCTCCCACGTTTTCATCGCCGCGTCCTGGACCAGCTTGTAGGCGGCTTCGCGCGTCAGGCCTTTTTTGATGAGCGCCAGCAAAATGGTCTGCGAATTCCACATGCCCAGGCTCAAGCCGAGATTCTTCTTCATGTTCTCCGGATAAACGTTGAGCCCGTCCATCAGGCGCGTGAGCAGGCCAAACATGTAGTCGAGCAGCGTGCAGGAGTCGGGAAAGATGATGCGCTCGACGCTGCTGTGGCTGATGTCGCGCTCGTGCCAGAGGGCGACGTTTTCCAGCGCGGCGAAGGCGTTGCCACGGAGCACGCGGGCGAGGCCGGTGAGGCGTTCCCAGGTGATGGGATTGCGCTTGTGCGGCATGGCGCTGCTGCCTTTCTGGCCCTTGGCAAACGGTTCCTCGGTTTCCAGCACCTCGGTGCGCTGCAGGTGGCGGAACTCAACGGCCCAACGTTCGATGCTCGCGCCGACGAGGGCCAGCGTGGTTTGAAATTCGGCATGGATGTCGCGCTGGACGACCTGGGTGGCAATCGGCGCGGGTCGCAGGCCGAGTTGCTGGCACACGGCGGCCTCGACTTTCGGAGACAGGTGGGCGCTGGTGCCGACAGCGCCGGAGAGCTTGCCGACGGCGGCGACTTCGCGGGCGCGTTCGAGGCGTTCGAGCGCGCGGCCGAATTCGTCGTGCATGAGCGCGAGCTTGAGGCCGAAGGTGGTCGGTTCGCCGTGGATGCCGTGGCTGCGGCCAATGCAGGGCATGAACTGGGTTTCCCCCGCCCGCCGCGCGATGATTTTGCGCAGCGCCTTTACGTCGGCGATGAGAATGTCGGCGCTCTGAACCATCTGCACGGCGCAGGTGGTGTCACCCACGTCGCTGCTGGTCAGGCCGAAATGGAACCAGCGGCTGGCCGAGCCTTTGATTTTCTCGGCGACGGCGGTGGTGAAGGCGATGACGTCGTGATTGAGGACTTTCTCCAGTTCCTTTTGACGGGCGACCAAGCCGGGCAGGTCGGCAAACCATTTATCGGCACCGGCCTTGATTTTGGCGAAGTCGGCTGCGGGCACGATGCCCTGCTGGACGAGCGCCTCGCTGGCGAGGAGTTCGATTTGGAGCCAGATGCGGAGCTTGTTTTCATCCGTCCAGATGGCCCGCATTTCCGGGCGTGAGTAGCGCGTAATCATGGCGCGAAGGTAAAACGTCGAAGGGCGGGAGTCGAGCCGCTTTCGCTACGCTTCGGCGGGCAGGGAAAGGTGGCGGCGTTGGAGTTCAGGCTTCAGCCTGTTTTCGCGATGACGGACCGGAATCAAACTGTTCCAAGACACGCTGAAGCGTGAACTCCAACCTAATGCTTGGCCATTCGCTCGCGGGCTTTTTCGAGAATTTCGCGTTCGCGCGCCGTCAGGCTTTGGATGCCCTGCCGGGAAATTTTGTCAAGGATGGGGTCCACCTCGCTTTTTACAAATTCATCGGTGGACAAATCCTCGTCCGGCTGGTCCGACGCCGAACGCCAGAGCGAGCTTTTGCCCGCGCGGGTGCTGACCATCTTGCGCGGCGCGGCGCGGCGGAAAGGAAATTCCCATTGCCACCCGCGGCCCTGGATAAACTGCCGGATGAAAACCACACCCGCCAGCATCCCGCCCAGATGCGCGGCGTTGGCAACGTGGCTGATGGGGAAAACAATGCCGGCCAGCGCCAGTACCGCCGATAACATCAGCAGCATTTTTGCGCTCAACCGGACGGGTAAAACGAAAAACAGCAGCAGCAGCAATTCGCGCTCCGGGAACAAAACCGCAAACGCCGCGACCAGGCCGAACACCCCCGCTGACGCGCCGACAACCGGCCCGCCGAAAAGACCCGGCCAAAGCAATGCCACCAGCACCTGGCAAATTCCGCCGACCACGCCGCTGCTTAGATACAGAACCAGGAATTTTTTCCACCCCAGCGTTTCTTCAATGGCGCGCCCGAAAACATAAATCGCCCAGCAGTTGAGGAAAATATGCAACAGGCCGGCATGCATGAATTGGAAGGTGAGCAACTGCCACACGAAGCCGCTTTTCAGCCCGTCCCCGCTCAACGCAAAATAATGATCCTCGATGAACAAACTGTGCGGATTACCCGAAACCAGCAGTTCGAAGACAAAAACAATCGCGTTGACAATGATGAGCGCCACGGTCAACGACGTTCGTCTTCCGTAATCCGGCTGGCGCATATATTCACGATCTTCAAGCATAACCGAGGCAAGCTAGTCGCCAAACTGCTGTTTTTCAACGGACATTTATGCCGCCCGCCGCCGCCACGCCCCCGGGTTTGATGGTGCAGAACAGCGTGTGTTCAAAAATCCAGTCGAACTGGGCCAGTCATGAAATGAAACGTGATGCGTAATACGTGAAGGTCGCCGGTCGGGTTCACGCTTCACGCCTCACGTTTTACGTCTCACGCAATCCGCCCATCCACCAGTTCAACCACGTTCTCCGCGTGCGCGGCAACCTTGGCGTCGTGCGTGGCAATGATCAGTGTCATCTGTTTTTCGGCGCGAAGATTCTTGAGCAGCTCAATGATTTCGCCGCCGGTATGGGAATCGAGGTTGCCCGTGGGTTCGTCGGCCAGCAGCAGTTCCGGCTCGTTGATGAGGGCGCGCGCGATGGCGACGCGCTGCTGTTCGCCGCCGGAAAGCTCGTAGGGTTTGTGTTCCATGCGGTCCTGGAGGCCAACGCGAGCGAGCAACTCGCGTCCGCGCCCCTCGGCCTGGCCGGCGGCCGTCCGGGCCATGCGCGCCGGCAGGCAGACATTTTCGAGCGCGTTAAGCTCCGGCAGCAGATGATACGCCTGGAAAACAAAACCGACGCGCCGGTTGCGGAATTCCGTGAGTTGATTTTCGGAAAACGCGGCCAGATTTTGCCCGGCAAAATGGATTTGACCCGCATTCGGCGAATCCAGACCGCCGATCAGGTGCAGCAGTGTGCTTTTGCCCGCGCCGGATGCGCCGCGCAACGCGAGCGATTGACCGCGCAACACGTCCAGATCTATGCCGCGCAATACTTCGAGCACACGCTTGCCCATCGCGTAGGTTTTGGTCAGGCCGCGGGCGGAGAGCAATGGTTCATTCATAACGCAGCGCCTCCACGGGTTTCAACCGGCCGGCGCGAATCGCGGGCAGCACGCCGCCAAGAATGCAAATGACAAATGAACTCCCGCAAATCAGCGCAATGTCGCGGGTGGCAATGATCGCCGGCAACTCGCTGAAACCGTAAATGGACGCGGGGAACAATTCCCAGCCGGTCCAGTGGTTCATGAAATGCAGGAACTCGTTGCGGTACGTCAGCGCCAGGATGCCGAGTCCGTAACCGGCCAGCACGCCGAGCACGCCGATGATGGCGCTCTGGCTGATGAACACGCCGGAGACCTGGAGATTCGTCGCGCCGAGCGCCTTGAGCATTCCGATTTCGCGCGTTTTCTGGACGACAAATGTGATTTGCGCGCTCAAAATGCAGAGCGCAGCGACGATGACGATGAAAAACAGCAGGTAAAACATGACGTTTTTTTCAACGACAAGCGCGCCGAGAATCGCAGAATTTTCCTCCATCCATGTCGTGATGGCATAGTCCGGTCCCAGCGCGCCATTCAGTTCATGCCGCACGGCCGGCGCCTGATATGGGTTCCGCAGCATCACCAGCAGGCCGTGAACCGAATCGCCCAAGTCATACAAATCCTGCGCATTTTCCAGCGACACGACGATGACGCGGGCGTCGTAGTCGTAATAGCCCACGTCAAAAATGCCCCGCACTTCGTAGTCATCGGGCAGAATCGCCGTGTCTTGATTTTTGTCACGACCGGCCTTCATCTTTTTGATTTCCCGCGCCGAATAAATGGAAAGATGATCGCCAATCCGCAGATTCAGATTGCGGGCAAAGTCATTGCCCACGAGCAGGCCGCGTCCGCTCAGATCAAATTTGCCCTCGACAATGCTGCGCGGAAGATTGCTGACCTTGTCCTCAGTTTGCGGGTCAATGCCGCGCAGTATGGGCGCGTCCTGCAACGATGGCCGGTTCGTTTCCGCTTGCGTCTCCACCAGCACCGGACCCAGGATAAACGGGGTGACGCCGCGAACGTTTTTGTTGGCGGCGATCTGGTTCATCACCCGTTCATAATCCTTCATCGTTCCGGTCCTGCCCGCCTGGTCGAGTGCATAAACTTTCAAGTGCGCGTTGAAGCCAAGGATTTTTTCCCGTAGGTCGTGGTCGAACCCGCTCATGACGCTGATGACAATGATAAGCACCGCGACGCCAAGCGCGACACCGAGAATGGAAATGAGCGTGATGATGGAAACAAAAGTCCGTTTGGGCCGCAAATAGCGCAGGGCCAGCAGAAGTTCAAACGGCAGTTTCGACATGGTGCGTAAAGGCTAAAGGTGGGCCGCGTGGGTGTCAATTTTTGGCTCGCACACGAATGCCTGACAGACACCAGCCAGAATTGCAGAACTGAAATGATGTAATGTCATTGCCTATTTCCGCACTGGCATTAAAATTTCAGCCGTAGATGCCGACGGTTTTGCAAATTGGCCCCTACCGGTTTTTCTTCTACGCAGGAGACCGGAATGAACCGCCTCACGTCCATGTGGAACGGGAGAGTCACAAGGCCAAGTTCTGGCTCGACCCGGTCCGGCTGGAGCAAAGCGGCGGTTTTCGCAGCCATGAAATTAACCGCATTCAGCAGTTGATTCAAAAAAATCAGAGGCTATTGTTGGAGAGTTGGAATGAATACTTTAACGACTGAACTGCGCGAGGCGACGGTGGAAAATGTCACCGTCACCAAGGACACGCTGGCGTTGGAACTCGCTGACGGGCGCACCGTGACCGCGCCGCTGGCGTGGTATCCCCGGCTGTTACATGGCGCGGCCAGGGAACGCGCCAACTGGCGGCTGATCGGCGGCGGCGAAGGCGTCCACTGGCCGGACTTGGATGAAGACATCAGCGTGGAAAATGTCCTGCTCGGCCATCCTTCCGGCGAAAGCCAGCGCTCCTTCAAACAATGGCTCAAAACCCGCAATGGCGGGAACGGTTCACGCTGACGTCCGTTTGGGCCGCAAGTGGTGAACCAGCGTGCCTCGCAATGCCTTGTTCTTTCGTGTCTTTGGTGTGTTTCGTGGTTCCAACTGTTTTTTCCAGGCAGATGGCTTTGACCGCACGGGCAACGGAAGCGCACGTTCGCCAAATCGAAGACGCGCTGCTGGAGTGTCTGGAAATCCGCCGGCAAGTTTGAGCGGCCTGGCCCCGGAGCGCCGGCCTCCGGCACGGCGGGTTGAGATTGAGGTCCAGCAGAAACGCGCCGGATCGGAATTCGGCGCTCCGTTGTTGCCATAAAACCGGCTCGCGGCATCACCGCCCGGTTAAATCTGCGGCTGGAATTTACCGCGCCGGAACACTGATGCGGATTCATCGCGTGAGGCGAAGCCTTTTACGCAGCCTCGGTCCAGAAATGTCATTTTTCTAGGACCCTTTCCACAACGATTCAGGATTGACCCCTTTTCGCCACTTGACAGCGTGGAAAAAGTTGGTATGAATTTACATATGAGCGCGATTAAAGAGAGCGATTTTCAAAATATCCAACTTGCCCTACAACAAAAGGATCCATTCCTTGCTGAAAAAGTTCTAAAAATCAGTGGTTCGTATAACATACAGGGTCCAAACCTGCCTCTCGGTGCGCCTTTTTTAAGAACGTTTACGCGTAGTTCCAACATCCCTGCCGATTTGGCACAAGAGATTTTGAGGGCCTTGCAAGCTTTTTCACAAACTTCGGATGGACTGACAGACGGCTTGGGTTTGCGTTTGGTGCAAGCGTGGCAACGCTTTACTTTGTAATGTGTTCTTGTGCGAGGTCGCTGCCGTAAAGAAGCCTGGCAGAAAGTCATAGATCTCCGCCTTGTGGCGCTGCTTGAAGTTTGAGACAGGCGCGACGCCTGTCCTACGTTGGGCGAAATCAGCCCGAAAGAGTTCGCGCAATTCATCGGCAAGCAGATGCGCTTGAGCAAAATCGAATACGCCCCGCGCGCCGAGTCCGGGCCGATCTTCAATTTTTACATGGGCAAGAACACGCCGGAACGCAAGGACTACATCATGGACAGCCTCGTCGTGCCGGTGGAGGAATGAGAGTTCTTGAATCCGCAAATTTGGAGTCCGCTCACTCACCGGTTAAAAAAACACTCGCTTCCTCGACGTTTGCAATGGGTAATAAAAGCCAGGAAAAATTTCAAAGCTGGACTCTTGTCTTGATCTCTGTGGCCTTGGCGGGGAATTGATTTCGAATCTCGTTAATAAAAAATTGTGCCATGTCTATCTTTGTGTAAGGCCCAGCCCAGCCAACCGAAGTCTTTTTTGCCATGTGTGCGGTGGAGGGAAAGCGGAGATTAAATGGATTTCCATCTGGCAGAATGACCATCCTTTCTATTTCCCGGCTATCTGCCCCAACAACCGCCACAAATTCATGTTTTAACGACGGCGGTAGGTAGAATTCTCCGCACGATTCAAATGAAAACAAGCGTCCGTTCTCATCTCGATATTCCTTTCGAAAAGTAGGCTCCTGCACCATCTCTTGTTGATGAGTTGGATGCCAATAGGAAAGCGCGATTCCTCGTTCTTGACACTGTAACAGAACTGGATCATTAACCTCTTTGCTCTCCTCGTCGCGAGCCGAACAAAGTATCCAGACAGCGTCGTCCAGCGGTATGCTGCCAGGAACGCGCACTTCGTGGAGCGCGCCAAGATCCTGATCGATCTCCACATACCCTTTTGGAAGGTCACGAAATGCTTCCTTAACAATATCAGAAGTGTGCTTGAGATAGGCCGGTTGAAATAGTCCCTTTGCCTCTAGAACAACACGAGGAAATCCTATTGCAACCTCTGACACCCTGCTGCCAAGCGATCTCAAACGGCTCAACTCTGTAATCGGAAGCTCTGTAAGTGAGACACATTGACTACATTTAGACGGTCGAATCTGTCCATCACCCAGAATCCTAGTCAAAGCTTTCAGACTTGTTCCATGAAAAACAAGTGGCACCCATGTAATCGGCCGGTCTTCTATGAAGACCAGCTCAGATTGACGTCCGAGGCTATCGTCTAACTTACGGTAGTAGAGTGCGTAAAGCGCCAACGCTTCGTAAAAGCGGAACAAGCGCAAGCATTTCGCAAACGTGATCATTGCGCTATTATTTTGCGGATTCTAATGGCCACCAAGCATCGATGCCGCCTTCTTTATTGTTGCTCAATAATTCTATTGTGGCTTGGAATTCTTTATATTTTGCATCGCCAAGTGCATTTTTGATGCCGCTTGCAAGATTTTTAAAATCCAATCTAGTGCGCTCGTCACTCTGCGCAATCCAAGTCCCATAGTCCTTGGTAAATAGCAGCTCAAGTTTTTCAATCCAGTAAGAATTTACACCCTGAGCAATCGGTCCGGCATGAGGTTTATCATATTTTGCCAAGAAAACCAGTTTGTCACCCAAGTTCACACGCGGGCCGATGAATACTTCGGAAATATATTCAGTCCTGAGTTTGCAAAGTGATTCGCGTTGGTTATTTATCCGCTTTTGTAATTCAATCAGACGATCAGATTCCTTGTTATTTGGATTTGTAATATCTGCGGATACAAACGCTTGAACCGCCATCATTTTGTTTTTGACCAACTCGGTTCGTGGAATAAATATCTCCTTGGAAAATATTTCAATGGAATCACTCCGCAACACATCGTAAGCATCGTTGCTGATTTTAATTTGTTCAGACGTTTCAACTTTTATAATTTTCCCGTCAAAGCACACGTGTTTATTCCAGAAATTGGTAAGTTCATTTTTTGTATGCTTTAATTTTTCGGCCTTAATATGAAATTGATTCGTCATCAACTTAATTTCCCGATCCGATAGGTCTGTCGCAAATTCGAGACATTTGAGGTCATGTGTATCCTCATAAGCACGCAGCAAAACAGTGAATGCTTCCGAAACCAATCCGTTGGTATAGTTCTTTTGTGCAAGCTCAATGGGCGCAGTAATTGCTAGTTTCATTGGCTGACTTGCAAATTCGTGTTCCGTTGGCTGGCCTGTAAATTCGTGAGCGCAACCTACAGTGAGAGCAAAGAGAACAAGGGGAAAGACGACTTTCATAATAATTGGTGAATTTAATGGAATAGGTTTGGTGTGGTTGAAGCGGGAATCCCAAAGTCTGGTCTGTTTGAAGCGGGAATTCCGAACGCCTTCAAGTCCTCAATAGTCAGATTGGAGAAATTCCTTTTATCTTCATAACAACGGACGGCAAAGTCGGTGACAATGTATGCCCCGGTGCCGACTGCCAGCACGACCCATCCTGCGGGAGTTGCCCCCAAAACCACAGCGACTGCAACACCCGCTCCCACGCTCGTTCCTTTTATGGCTGCATAGCCTAAGTCCCGCTCATAATCAGCATCGAGTAGCGATCCATTGATATGTCGAATAGTTGCCATACCCCCGTCAACTGCAAATGTCAGCAATCCAGCCCCGGCTCCGACTTTAGCTGCCGACATCACTACACGTCCATCCGCCAACAATAAACCGCCGACTACTTCGGTTTTGGTGACATTCAACCCAGCTTTTGAAGCGGCTTTTGCATACTGCCCGATTTCAGTTGGCGGCGTAGTCAACCGCACAACTCTGGAAGCGCCCAATTCTTCTGCGATGGGTTCTAATTTTGCGACAGGAAGTTGTTCCACTTCAGCCGCTATTGGCAACAAGTCCATCGTTTCTCCTGTCCTGACAGCTTTTACAATAGCGTCGGCTCGCTCCGGTGTAATACCTGATTTCTGCAAGCCGTTTCTCATGGCTTTCGTGTATCCATCTGCCAGCTTTTTATGAAAGGGATTTTCTGGATTGGCCAAATTTACCGATTCCTCTAAAGTTGACTCGCCTAACACCGCTTCTTTCGGCAGCGGTGACTCAATCTTATTCATCGTGACATTCAATTTTCCGTCCTGAAAAACACTTCGAACGACTCGGGATGGATAATTGCCAAGCTTTGAGCAGAACTTTTGCACTTCCGCATACTCTTTTATGAGAGGATTGTTTTCCGGCAAGCCAGACAAAATATCATTTTGATATTCAGATAATTTTTCTTTGATATAGGCTTGACTCCCCTGCTTGGCGCCAGAAGTGAGTCGATTTAATTGAGCGCCTTCCGCCTTGGATTCAACAAACAGCACGTCTTTTATCGCCCCAGAACTGGTTCGCTTAACATACACGCCATCCAATCCTTGCGCCGCGTTAAGCGGTTTGATTGAAAGTTTAGTCCACCCTTCGTTTTTGAAAATCACATCGCTTACGGCTTCACCACAGGGTCCTTTCAATTTTGAATTTACCAAGTAATTCGGGTGAGCCGTGGCAAATTGCGCCTCAACAGAGGCAGGGCCAAAAATAATCAGAAAAATGATCGCATTTATTTGTAGTCGTGCAGCATACCAAAGAATCGTTGCGATCGTTTTCATGTTTTCCTGAGAAAACTTACAAAATAGATGAGGAAAGTAAAAGTGGAATTATTAGTTCACGCCCGGCTTGACGTGTTGTTGAAGCCGGTGCAGGTCTTCGAGGTCGCCATCAGAGGAAGCAGGCCACCACAGGCCGCTAAATATTTTTTGCGCCTGCCAGTGCCAGGATTCGGCGTGCCCGTCGGCAAAAGTTAAATTTGCGCCGCAATTGTGCCGGTCGGCGGCGAGATCAAGCCAGTAATCCTCCCAATCGCTGTCGGGCGAAAAAATGCCGAAGGTCGCGTCTTGGATGGCTTCCTCTTTTGTGTCAATCAGCACGAAGAGATCACTGGGCGGCGGTTCTGTGATTTCGGTGAATTTGCGATACGAGCCGTCCAAGGCATCGCAATTCATGCTGATTTCCATGCAATAACTTCGTGAGCGCAACAATCCCGGCCAGCCAGCCACCGTCGAATGGTCTGCCGGACAATGGTAAATCCGCGGCGATTTGTTATAAGCGAACAGCAGCCCGCTTTCGATGCCGGCAGTGGTTGCATCATGCGGCGCAATGCCAGGACACCATGACTGGATGTTCGTTAGCAACTGAAATGCGTTGGTGGACATCGGCTCGGGGACAATTCCACCAGCTTGATTAGGCACGAGATAATCGTCGAAATCCGCCGAGTAAAGATGACAGCATAGTTCGAGTTGTTTGAGGTTGTTCAGACAGGCGAGTGTTTGCGCCCGGCTTTTAGCCTTGCCCAATGCGGCCAACAGCAGCGCGCTCAGGATGCCAATGGCCACGATAACCACCAACAATTCGATCAACGTGAATCCGCCAGTTTGATGTGGCGGGACTTGAGAATTTTTTGCCGTCTTCATTTTTTCGCCTCAATTCTGCCAAGCGGGGTTGGACATTTGCGGGGTAACCCTAAAACTATTTTCCTCACTCGGCACAGTTGCGCGGCGAATGGGTTGTATGCAATTCCACGCCGCCAGTCACGGCTTGGGGGTCGTGATCGGGGCCGGTAACGGCGAGATGGAATTGCTGTTGCTACTGGCTGGCGGAAAGGGGTTGATCTGGAATTCGTCGTAATCCTTCGGTGGGCAGAATGGGATTACGATTAAGAATCGGTTAAAAATGGGTTCCGCTTCTCCACGGCCACCGTGCGCGGCAAAAAAAACTGGCTGAGAAACATATAGATCCAGCCGAGCGCGAAGTGCGCGCCGAAGATGAAACAAAATTGGACCAGATCGAGCACGGCATAACCATAAAGCACAGTGGCGGCGGTCAGCAGCAAGGCGCCCGGCATCAACGCCGCACCCGCCAGCTTCCAACTGCCGCGGAAATCCAAATCGCGGTTTGCGAAAAAGCTGATGAGACGGACCGGCAGAAAATATATCGTCGCCAGCACCGCCCACGCCAGCATCAGGCCGGCCACCAGGGCCAAAACCGCAATGGCCAGCAGTTCCGGCTCCCAAGCGCCCCAAAGCGGTTCCAAATCCGTGCGGTTGAAACTCACAATCCAATCGCGCGGATATTCCTGCTCCGTGTAGCCGAGCAGCGAAATGATCCGGACGGATTCCCGGCCGAATTCAATTTGCACGTCGGCGGGTGAATGAATCTGGCCGCTGTGATTCGGATCAACCATAAACGCGAGAAACCGGCCTTCGGCGAGGAGTTGCGGCGGGTGGCCGGGCCAATCCAGCTGGCCCGCGCGAATTTCGCCGGCCACCGGCAAATTGCGGATGGCGACGCGCACGGTCGGGAAACAGCCATCGGAAAGAAACCAGACGCCGGCGGCGGCGGCGAGTGAGGCGACGACGAATTGCACGAGCAGCAGACGGCTGAGCCGGGCGCGCGCGAACGCCGCCACGCCGCGCGGCGTCAGCGGTTCCCAGGCAAATGTTGATTCAGCAGGCACGCTCATCGAACCGCAGATTATCAGAAATGAAGCCAGAGGAAAATCAATCCGTGCATACGGGCAGCAGGATAATTTAATTGAACCGGTGGGGCGAGACTCCCGGCGAGCCGAAACGAAGATCAGCCTGTCCGGCTCGCGAGGACGCTCGCCCCACCGATCAATCCACCGCCTTGCGGCGCACGGAAAAATCAGCCCTTTTTCTCGTCGGCTGGCGGGGGGGGATTCTGGTTCGGCGGCGGCGTGTGAATCAGCGGCACGGGATAACGCAATTTCATCACGTCGTCCACGAGCACTTCGACAAAGTAGGTTCCGGCGGTTTTGAATTCGACCTGGTTGAAGACCATGACGTTGGTCGAATGCGATCCCGGTTCGCGCAGTTCAAACTTCATTTCACCCTTGCGCAACACCGTGGTCTGGTCGGGCGCGATGAGCCGGACGCTTTCGGTGAACTGGCCGATGCCCGCCGTCCAGCGGTTGAACACGCACAGCCGGCCGGCCACGATGGGCAGTTGCGGCACGCGAAGAAAATTGACGACGCCGATGATGAAAAAATTTCCGTTGGCTTCCTGGCGGACCTCTTCGCACAGCAGCGAGGCCTGCAAATCGGGGAGAATTCGGGTTGGGTTCATAATTTTATCAATTCAATCGTTGCCGGAGTCAAGGTAACGAGACTCCATTATAATTTTATTCTGTTTTCCAAATCCCAATAGAGACTCCTTACGTCGTCTCCTACGAAACAAAGTTTTCCGCGGCGCGAACGGTGTTCTGCATAAGCATCGCAATGGTCATCGGGCCGACCCCGCCGGGATTGGGCGTGATTTTGCCGGCAATGGGTTGCACGCGCGCGAAATCCACGTCGCCGACGAGCTTGCCGTTCACGCGATTGACGCCCACATCAATCACGGTTGCGCCGGGCTTGACCATGTCGGCCTTCACAAATTCGGCGACGCCCATCGCGGCAATCAAAATGTCCGCGCGGCGGCAGTGCACCCGGATGTCGCGGGTGCCGGAATGGCAAATGGTCACGGTGGCATTCGCGCCTTTGGTCTTCTGGCACAGCAGCGCGGCCATCGGTTTGCCGACAATGTTGCCGCGGCCCAAAATCACCACTTCCGCGCCGTCGGTGTTCACGTTCGAGCGCACGAGCAATTCGCGGATGCCCGCCGGGGTGCAAGGTTGAAAGCCGGCCGGGTCGCCAAGCATCAGTTTGCCAACGTTGACCGGATGAAACCCGTCCACATCCTTCTGCGGCAAAACCGCCGAGTAGATGACCGATTCGCGAATTTGTTTCGGCAGCGGCGCCTGGACCAGAATGCCGTGCAAGCGCGAATCGGCGTTCAGCTTTTTCAGCAACGCGAGCAATTCGCTTTCGCCCGCGGTTGCGGGCAAAACGCGCGTTTCGGAAAAAATGCCGAGTTCGGCGCAGGTTTTCTCCTTGCGGCCGACGTAAACCCTGGACGCCGGGTCTTCGCCAACGCGAACGAACGCGAGGCCCGGATGGACCCCGCGTTGGTTCAGTTCAACGACGCGCTGCGCCACTTCGCGCTGGATTTGCGCGGCAATGGCGCGGCCGTCAATGACGTTGTGACTGTCTGGGGCTCTTGAAGATGACGCGTGGGACGGCATTTGTGGAAATCACCTGGATGCTCTGGATGGTGATGATGGGCGTATCCTTCCAGCGCGCATCAAGCCCCTCCTGGCCGGTGACAATAATCCGCGTGTTAACGTAACGGCTCAGGTCGAGGTCCGGTGAAGTCGAGTAAAGATAATTGATGTTCACTTCCGTTGCCGGGTCATACAATTCGTATTTGGTTGGCGCGACGGGGCTGCCCACAGCGCGCACGACACCTTCATGGGACACAATGCGCACGGGCGGCACCATTGGTTCAGCCGGGGCGGCTGGCGGGGCCATGGCCGGCTGCTGGGGTTCGGCAACCGGTGTGGGCGCTGGCGCGGGTTCAGGAGCTGGAGCCGGAGCCGGAGCTGGGGCTGGAGCCGGAGCTGGAGCCGGAGCTTCTTGTTTCAAATACATCGCGGCAACAAAGGCATAGCTGTTGGTGGGCGGATCAATTTGCATCCAATCACCTTTGGTGGTGACTTGGTTCACCGCCGTGCCCCGCTCAATAACGCCCAGGACGCTGTAGTTTTCACCCGGTCCGGCGCGCAAATTCAATTTCTTTGGCAAAACAGTCTTGCTCGTGGCGTCAATATACGAGGCTTTGACCCAGGCATGCGCGCTCGACGGCAGGGCGATTTTGGCCCATTGCGCGGGTTCACCGGCCTTGTGTTTATCCAAATTGATCTGGCCCAAAACCGTCACGGCTTCGCCCTTTTTCAAATGGGTAACGACTTCGCCCTTGAGACCCGCCTGGCCGCGGGCGTTAATGTTGGCGGCCACTTCCGCCGGACCGGGAACCAGAGCAACCGTCGGCTCGCTGATCGGCTTTGCCGGGTGCGCAGCCTTGTGCTTCTTATGTTTGACCGGCGCCGCGCTTGGGGCCGGCTCCACCGCCGGCGCCGGGGTGCTGGGCGCAGGCGCAACCTCCGCGGACGGCGCGGGGATGGGAGGCAATGTGTTTGGAGTGTTTGTATTGTTTTGCGCAACCGCGCTCGTCGCGAGCATCGCGCCCAAGATCAACCAGCAATTCATTTTCATAATTTCGAAAGTAAAGTCTTTATTTCCGTCTCTGTCAATGTCCGCCATCGGCCCGGTTTCAGCTCGCCCAGCTTGATTTTGCCAATCTGCGTCCGCTGCAACCGTTTCACCGCCAGACCCTGCGATTCAAACAACCGCCGCACTTCGCGGTTTTTGCCTTCACCGAGTTCCAATTCCACCACGCTCCGCCCGTGCCCGGCGGAAACCAGCCGTGCCGCCTGCGCCTGGAGCTTTTCGCCCGCATGCCACACACCGTGCGTAAACTGCGCGAGCAGCGCCTGGTCCACCCGGCCTTCGACGGTGGCCACGTATTTTTTGCGGACACCGTAGCGCGGATGAGTCAGGTGCAAGGCGAATTGTCCATCATTCGTCAGAAAAATCAATCCCTCACTGTTAAAATCCAAACGGCCCACGGAATGCAGATTTTGCCACTCTTTTGGCAATAAATCGTGGATGGCCCGACGTCCCAACTCATCCCGGTTTGAACAAACGTAGCCGACCGGCTTGTGCAGGGCCAGGTAAAGCTTGCGTTTGGCGCGAACCGGCTTGCCGTCCACCGTCACCTCGTCATGCACCGGATCCACCTTGGTTCCAAGCAACCGCACCAACTGGCCGTTGACGCCGACCCGCCCGGCCAGAATGATTTGCTCGCCCGCGCGGCGCGAAGCCACGCCGGCATCCGCCAGAAATTTTTGAAGACGAGTGCTGGGGGGCATGTGACAGGTGGCAAGTGACAGGCAGCGGAAATCCGTGTTACGCGTCACCTGTCACGCGTCACATTTTACACGTCCGGTTTGGTTTTGCGGAGGCCGGTGATGCGGTCGCCGTCCTTCCACTGGCCGCGCTTTTTAAGGAGTTCGGTGCGCTCGAAGCGCTTGAGGACATTGCGCTTGCCGCCGAGAGTGGCCGCCGCGCGCAGACTGCGATGCTGTGACATAAATTGTTTTGGTTAAGTTTCAGCCGCCTAAAAAAAGCGGGTGGTTTATATATCAGACCTGCGGGTTAATTGCCAATGGTTAATTTGGCGTGGTGGGCTCCGTTGCCGCGCAGCCCAAATTTTCAGGGCGGCACGACAGCGAACGACGCGAACACCCCGGAACGGCGATGTCAATCCCGACTGGTCGGGAAACCGCTCAAGTTTTTCCCTTGTTCAAGGGGGCCGTCAAAGCAGGTTCGGTTGAATCATCGGGCATCAATTTTTCGATGATGCGTTTGGCTTCCATCAGGTGTCCGTCGGAATCGTAGCGCAACTGAATCAGCCAGCTGAACACATCCTCCGGCCACTTGCCGTTCGGGATGACCTGATCCGGGTCGGCGCCGAGCGCGCGCAACAACGACGGAATTTTGTTGTGATGCCATGCGATTAGCATCGCCTGGCCGTGCGGCTGGGACTTGATTTCATCCGCCAGTTCCTGAAAATCCCTGGCCTTAAACCGGCTGTTTATGTCCAGCCCGAGCGCTTTGGCGGCCGGTTCGAGGGTGAGGCGCGGGCGATGACTGGCTTTGGAATCGGCGGCGGCGAATAGGCAGTCCAGCTTCAACGGCTGTCCATCAATTTTGAAATTCTTGAAATAATTGGCGTAAGCCGTGGCCCGCGCTTCACCAGCGGCGGACAAACCGTTGCCCGCGTCCGGTTTTTCGGCATGACGGATGACCAAGATGACCGCGTTTTTCAGCGCGCTGGATTTTCCATCGGGCGGCGGCGCCGCGAGTATTGCCGTTGGAATTGCCAGCGCCAATAATCCGCAGAAAAGCCGGTTGAATTTCATGTTCTTATTTTATCGTGCCAAAAACAATGTGCAACACGCGGATGCTCCGGCAAATAGTAAGCCTTGCACCGTCACCCGCTTTTCCTCGACGTGCCGAACGCGCGCTGGATGGCAGACTGATATCAAAGGGCAGCCGGGGTCAACCGGCACGCCGGGATAAACGACAGCCAGCTTGTTGGTGACGGACCCGCATTGCGAGCCAATGTTTTCGATACGGATCACACCCGGGCGGATTTGCATGGTTTGCGTCCCTGATATTATTGTATTATTGTTTTTTTGTTGTGTTCTTTTTATGTCGCTGAAAAACAGGCATGTGGCAGGTTTGTCCATTTTCATGGAAAGTCTAAAAAAGTATTTTTGGCCTTTGGTCATCAGTCCGATGCTGGCGCAGGCCGCCGGGACTAATTTTCAGGTCAGTGCCTTCAGTCTCAACGGCCAAATATCCTGGACCAACGCTTTCATTGGCGGGGTTTGCACCGTGGAAGCCGCCTCCCGCCTCGATGTCACCAACGGCCACACGGCATGGATTACCCAACAAAACTATTTCACCACGAATTCCGCCGGCATGGGTGGTTTTCCGCTTTTGCCCGGCAATCACTTTTTCCGCCTGCTGGCGGTGAATGTTTCCACCAATACCCCGCTGGCTTATACGAATCTGGTGCAGTCGTACGGTCTCTTGCACACCATCGCCGGCAGCGGCGCTGACGCTGGAATTGACGGTGTGAACTACTGGCTGCCGGGTTTTGAAGGCGGTTACGCCACCAATGCCGCGCTTTCCCGCCCGCACTTTGCCATGGCGGACAATGCCGGCAACGTTTTCATTGTGGACAAAAACAGCGATTCCGTCCTGAGAATCACGACGGATGGCCGCATCCACACCGTCGCCGGCACGCACGCCATCGGCAATGGCCCGGACGGTTCCACCATTGCCACGACCGTCGCGATGAATTTGCCCAACGGGTTGTGGGTGCGGGGTGATGGCAGGGTTTATGTGCTGGATACCGGCAACGGCAAAGTGCGCCGGCTGGATACCAATGGCATGATGACCACCCTGTTCACCGACAGCAAGGGCATCAACAACGGGCGCGGGCTGTGGGTCAAGGACGATGAATCGCTCATCTACTATGCTTCGAGCAGCAATTTGAGACAGTGGACTCCCGGTGGCGGCACCAAGACCCTGAACGGTAATTTCAACAACTTGGGCAACATCATCATCAGTGGAACCAACATCGTGGCCACCGACCGGGATGACAACACCGTCTGGCTGGTGAACACGAATAATGGCAACCGCACGCTTCTGTTTGGCAACGGCGGCACCAACGCCGTCGTGGATGGCACGCTGGCGGCCACCAACAGCCTTAACGATGTGCGCGGGGTCTGGCAACCGCCCATCGGCGGTTATTTCCTGGCTACTGGCGCCGGCGCCCAACTTCTCTATGTGGACAAGGCCGGGATGATCCATGTTTTTGTCAATGGCTACGACGACACCCATGCGGGCGATGGCCAATGGTTCTATAACAACCCGTCCGTCCCCAAGTTCGGTCAATTGCGCTCCGTTTCGATGGACTGCCAGGGCAACCTGCTCATCGTGGAAAACGACATGGGTTACGTTCGCCAAATTGACTTTCACCGGCTGATCCCGTGATGGGATGCATTCGGGCTACCTTGCGGGCAACATCCAATTCGGGTCGAGGCCGGAGCGAGGGTTTCAACGTTCGCTCAAGCAGTTTGAGCAATTCCTGCGACCGTTCGCAATTCACGGCTTGCCCGGTCGTCAGCCTCCTGTCATGGTGCGCCCATGCGCACGACGGTTTTGTTTTTTCTGGTCCTGTCTCTTTGCGCCCGGGCTGGCGAAAAATCCGCGCTGCTCCGGCCAACGCTTTACACCGGCAGCGCCGACGCCTCGGGAGCGGTCGCCATTACTTCGAATTTGTTCGTGGTCGCGGATGACGAGGACAACTCCTTGCGTTTGTATCGCAGTGACCGGGGCGGGCCGCCGATAAAGGAATTCGATTGCAACGCCTTTCTGGAAGTTCATGGCAAGTCGCTGGAGGCCGATTTGGAAGCCGGCGCGCGGATTGGCGACCGCGCCTATTGGATCGGCTCGCATGGCCGGAATATACATGGCAAGGAAAGGTTAAATCGCTGCCGTTTTTTTGCCACGGACATCCGCGTGGCGGGCGGCGAAGTGATGCTGACCCCGGTGGGAAAGCCATACAAGGATCTTCTGGACGATTTAATCCGCGACCCGCGCTTCGATTCGTTTCATTTTGCCGACGCTGCCCAGCTCACGCCCAAGGCGGCCAACGCCCTGAACATTGAGGGGCTTTCGGCAACGCCGGATGGTCATCTGCTCATCGGGTTCCGCAACCCCATTCCGCAGGGCAAGGCATTGCTCATTCCACTGCTGAATCCGAATGAGGTTGTTGATGGGAAAACGGCCCGTTTTGGTCCCGCCATTCTGCTGGATTTGGGCGGGCTGGGAATTCGTGATATCGCCCTTTATAATGGAACCTACATCATCAGCGCGGGCTCATATCACGGTGGCGGGCCGTTCTGTTTCTATCGCTGGTCGGGGATCGGAACCCAGCCGGAGCGATTGTCGGTGGAAGATCTTGGGGATTATCATCCGGAGGCGATCATTATTTATCCAGACAAGGGATTGCGTGAGATCCAAATCTTGAGCGATGATGGAAAGCGGGTGGTCAACGGGGTTTCAAACCGGGATTTGCCGATGCGCCTGAGAACGTTCCGGAGTTTCTGGCTCGCGCCCGGCAACAGCCATTGACCGCATCCCGCCGTGAGCGCGTTCGGGTCTTTCTTCAAGACCGGAAAGGCTGCTGATAATCAGTGCGCAATCCGCATCATCCGGCAGGCCATCCGGCTGCAGAGGCAGAAGGCGCTTGCCTTGAACGCTTTGCCCGATCCAACGCGCCAAACTGGATTGACGGGCGCCTTGGGTCGGGGCATGATTCAATTGAATGCGCATTCGAATACTGTTGGGACTGGTCCTCTGCGCCGCCGCCGCGTCCGCCCAAACGACAAATTCACCGACCAGCACACGGTCCCTTTCCCTGCGGGACTGCATTGATCTCGCATTAAGCCGAAACCTGGATCTGCAGATCGAACATCTTAAGGGCGAGATGACCGGGGATGAACTGAACAGTGCCTACGGTATTTACGTCCCCACGTTCACGTTTGGCGCGACGCATAGTTATGAGTCGGACTTGGGCGACTTTGATGCGCGAAAGTTCAACCCTTACTTTCCAGCCGAGATTACCACCGACAAGCTTGGCACGGAGTTGGGCGGCAAGGTGCCGTTCGGATTCAGTTACGATTTCAGCGGCTTCGTCCGCAAGAACGAGGCCACCACGGACTTCAACTCCGACCCCTCGGATGCCGCCTACTTCCCCGGCGGCATCCGTTCGACCAATGACTATTCCGCCAACGCCCGCCTGACCATGCGGCAGCACCTGTTGAAGGACTTCTGGATTGATGCCGACCGGGAACTGCTGCTGGTCCGCCGCACGGACTTGAACATTTCCCAACAAGCCCTGCGTTTTCAAATCATGCAGACCTTGCTGGCAGTCGAACTGGCCTATGACGACCTGATTGACGCCCGCGAGGAAATCCGGGTGCAGGAAAAAGCGGTGGAACTTCGCCGGCAGTTTGTCGCCGAAACCCAGCGCCGCATCGAGGTCGGAGATTCGCCGCCCCTGGACAGCGCGCAGGCCGAAACCCAACTGCAAAACGCGCTGACTGCGCTGGCCGCCGCCCGCGAGATTTTCTCCGCCCGCCAGAACCACTTGATCGGGCTTATCACGGATGACTACAAGGCCTGGGCCAATGTTGAGGTGCAGCCCACGGACGCTCTCCAGGCACTCCCCGCCGAGGTCAACCGTTCGAACAGCTTTCAATCCGCGCTCTCCACCCGTCCCGATCTCATCGAAGCCCGGCTGGCGGTGGAGAAAACCGGCGCGGTGGTAAAGTTCCGGCTCAACCAGCTCTTTCCCAGCCTTGACCTGGTCGGCGGCTACGGCGGCCAGGGCGTTGACTCTGGTTCCAGTTCAACCATCAATGACGCGTTTAGCTTCCGCAACCCGGAGTATTCTTACGGCGTGGTGGTCAGTTTCCCGTTGAGCAACGTCAGTGAGCGGAACAATTACCGGGCCAGCAAAGCCGCCCAAAAAATTGCCGAGCTGCAACTCCACAAGGCGGAGCAGGACGTGCTGTTGCAGGTGGCAGATTTAGTCAGCAGCGTTGAGTTCCGCTTCAGCCAGGTTGCCTCCACGCATCAGGCGCGAACCTATGCCGAGGCGGCGCTCGACGCCGAAAATAAGAAATTACAAAACGGGTTCACCACGAGTTTTGTTGTTCTCCAATTTCAGGAAATCCTCACGGCGGCCCGCACCGCTGAAGTCCGGGCGGAAGCTGATTACAACAAGGCGCTCGCACAACTGGCCTTCGCCGAGGGAACGATCATGGAAAGACATCACCTCGGCCTGGAGGTGAAGTAAAAGGCCCAACTGGTAGATTATGAATTTCGATAGGGAATTATCCCATTGACATACGGTATGTGTTGGCGTATATTTGCGGCATGAAAACGAACAAAGAAAAAGCCAGCGCAACGATTCAGGAATTTCTCGCCAAATTCTCGACCGCCGAAGCCTGTTTGCAGCACCTGTTTGACACCCGGTTTGGTCAGGGCCATGTCTGCCCGTCCTGCAATCGCAAAGCCAAGTGGTATCGGATTGAAGCCGAACGCGCCTATTCCTGCCAGTGGTGCGGACACCATATCCACCCGACAGTGGGCACTCCGTTTGAAGACAGCCGGACGCCGTTGCAACTTTGGTTCTATGCAATTTACCTGTTCACCACTTCCCGCCACGGTGTCCCCGCGAAAGAATTGGAGCGGCAACTTGGCGTAACCTACAAGACAGCATGGCGCATGGCTGACCTTATCCGTAATCACATGGCAACCGTGGACGATGAATGGCCGTTGTTTGGCAACGTTGAATGTGATGAAACCTACGTTGGCGGGCGCACTCACGGTGTTCGCGGGCGCGGCGCGGCGAATAAGACAATCGTTTTCGGCATGATGCAACGCAAGGGCCAGGTGATGACTAAAGTTGTCCCGAATGTCGCCAAGAAAACTTTGCAGCCTATTATTGAAGAAAATGTTTTGGATGGCGCAACGGTTCACACGGATGAACTGAAATCCTACAAGGGACTGAAAAAGAGCGGCTACGATCACCAGACTGTAAATCACGCCGCTGGCGAGTATGTAAATGGCAAATCGCACGTCAACGGCATGGAGAACTTTTGGAAGCACCTGAAAGGCAGCATCCGCTCCACTCACATGCACGTTTCCAAAAAGCACTTGCATAAATATGCCAAAGAATTTGAGTATCGGTTCAACTCCCGCGAACACCCCGCCGAGATGTTCCCCGCTTTGGTTTCAACTTTCCAGAAACCATAGATTTCAGGACGGCGTGAAAATGCTTCCGGCTGGCTGGCGGATATTTCGCTTCGTGCTCTTTGGCGAATTGCGCCAGCTTGTTTTTTGCTATGGCTTCTTTGAGGTGCATAAATTCAATGAAATTGCATTAGTACCAAAATGTTCGTTCCAACATCTCTGCACACCCCAGGAATTGAAAGTCTTCTCTGGCTAAAGTCAAAATTTATCGGCGCGATAAAGTATTGGGTTGTCATGCCATTGCCAGTTTTGAACTGATATTCTCCCTCCATATAAAACCGCAGAGTGTTTGTGTCCTCATTGGTTCGTGAATACCAAGAAACATTGTAATTTGTTTCCGCACTTGATGTGATAAATTCAATGTTCACCAGACGGGTGGATGGTAGTCTTTCCACATTTAACACCCATATCCCCGTCGCATGTCCCCCCCCCGGTTTCCGTAAACCCTAATTCAATAATGTCTCCATGTTTATGTGGTCTGTTGAATTGACCATAATTGTATGGCAATTCAAGCGATGAATGCCCGCCCAAAGAAAATCCGCCATTGCTGCCACGACTCGCAGTTCCAGCCGTAATTATTGGGTTGACCAACGCTGGGTGCCAATCTGTGTTTATGCCAACCATTTTATTTACCGGCCCTGTTTCCACTATGGCCTCTGGCAATTGTATCCGACAAAATAAATTGTAAATATCAATATCAGATGAGTTTCGGACAGATAAATTATTCCAGCGAAGATTTGGGTCGGGTTGTGCTCCAAATGGGTATCCGTTTATTGTTTCCAGCAAAATTTGCGGCAGTTCGGGCGCTGTGGGGTGTTGTATTCGGTATTGATTTGCAATCGGCCTCCATGAAAATGCCGCTACTAAAACAGGCACTATTATTATCACAATCCATCTTGTTCTTTTGAACTTTTTCGTATTGTGTGACCACCTCATGAAAAAGTCTAAAACAGCAGCGAGCGTCAATACCCAGCAGCAGCATCCCCAAATAATGTTTGGCGGAAATCCGATCATACTCCACCCAAAAGGAAACCCAGCAGAAATAATGGCAAATAAAAGGTCAATCGTATATGGCTTGCCTCCTTCTTTTGAGGGTATAGATGGCGGCATCGTCTGCATACACTTATATAATCACAAAGCCGGGTCAATTTGTCAACACCGTATGCCGAGGGGATAATTCCGTTTCGATAAGTGCTTCGTCTTATCGAGGCGGGTCGGCCTTGGAACCAAGCTGCAAGTCAACTAATTCACCCGGCCGGATTTTCAGGCCCGGCGGCATGCTGACGCACAGAGGCAGCCCCAATTCGCCATTGGCCAGCCGGACGGGAACCTGCAATTCCAGCGGCAGGGGCTCAAACTGGGTTCCCACCTCGATGATTTCAGCGGAGGCGGCCTGCGGGTGCGGACCACGGGTGCGAACTTCGACGTGTTCGCCCACTTTGGGTTCTTTGAGAATCGGCGGACGCAGATAGCCGATGATCCGAACGGCGTTGAAGGGCGCGATGCTGACAATGGGTTCTCCCACTGTCACCGCCTCCCCCACGCGATGATAAATCATATCAACCATGCCATCCACGGAGGCGCGCAAGGTGATCGGACTCAGTTCGGCTTCCTTCAACCGCAGTTTGGATTCCTCAGTCGCAATGGCGGTCTGCAAGGGGTCATCCGTCACCTTGGAAATTTCGACCGTGTTGGTAAGTTGCAGTTGGTCCAAATTGCGCCCCTCTTCCTCCACCAACCGGGTCAACTCCTCCACTTCATTTTGCAAGCGTTCTTGTGCCTCTTTCGCCTGATCGTAGGCGCGTTCCGAAACAATTTTGTCCTTGAACAATTCCTCGGTGCGGTGGAAATCCGTTTCGGCGAATTGCAGATTGGCCCTGGCCATCCCCAGCTGCGCTCGTTGGCGCATCCAGTCCAGGCGCAACTGGCCGTAGTCCATGGCCACGCGCTGCCGGGCCGCGATCGGCTGCTGGGTCGCGCGCAGTTCGTCAATCTCCGCCTGGATCACCGCCAGCGAGGCGGCCAGAATTTTAGGGTCCGTCACCCGCACTTGCCCGAGTGCGTCACCCGCCTTGACCTTCTGAAAACGATTGACGTTCAATTGCGCCAACATACCGGGCTTATAGCTGCTGACATTGGACGGGACCGATTCGGCCTGCCCCACCAGCAGCGGAGCCGAGGTGTAGTTCTTCCACAACAGCGCCAGGACAAGCACGATGACGATGAAAATAAATGCCGGAATGTAGCGCAGCCGGACATCGTGCCAGCGCTGGTGCCACGGAATCGGAATGGGTGAGGTTGAAGGCATCTGTAATGTTTAAGATTTATTTGATAAAGGCGTGCAGTGTGTTGGAAAAGCGACCTTAAAACCAATCAAAATGTGAGCTGGACACGGCGGGCCGCCGCCCCTGGAATGCTTTTATCACCGCAAAATCCAAAAGACGATGCGTGACGATTCTTGAAATGGGGTTCGAGGACCGGACAATTGTTCTCTCGAAAGACACGACGAACCATCGGTAAAGATTGTTGATTTTGCCGGTGGATGGCAAGAGTGAAAAACGTCGTTGGAAACAATCCAAATGTCAGCGGTTTGTTTTTGACTTGGTTCCCGCTTTTATTCCATGCTCAAAAGTGATGTCATAAGCACAAGGTCCTAGCTCGGGACGCATTTATGTCGCCGCAACTAAAACTGCCGATTTACCTCGACCACCACGCCACGACACCCGTTGATCCGCGTGTTTTGGAAGCGATGGCGCCGTTCTTTACGGAGGTTTTTGGCAATGCCGCCTCCAAGATTCACGTCTTCGGCCGGGAGGCACACCGCGCGGTTGAAGCGTCGCGGGAAATTATTGGCAGGTCAATCAATGCCAGACCCCAGGATATTTGCTTTACCTCGGGGGCCACAGAGTCCGTGAACCTCGCAATCAAAGGACTCTTCCGCGCCGGCGGCAAAACCCGGCAGCACTTTATCACCGTGCTTACCGAGCATCCGGCCGTGCTCGACCCGTTCCGCAGAATTGAATCGGAAGGCGCGGAAGTCACCTATCTGCCCGTAGATGTCCAAGGAATGCTCGACCCGAATCAGATTGCCGACGCGATTTTGCCCCACACCAGAATGGTCAGCGTCATGGCCGCCAATAATGAAATCGGCGTCCTCCAGCCTTTAACCGAAATCGGTGCGATTTGCCGGGAGCACAACCTCTTTTTCATGACCGATGTGACGCAGGCTTTGGGAAAGATCCCGCTGGATGTTCAAGCGTTGAACGTTCATCTGCTGGCCGGTTCTGCGCACAAAATTTACGGCCCCAAAGGAATCGGCATCCTTTATTGCCGCCGAAGCAACCCCAAAGTCTCACTCCGGCCCATCATTGACGGTGGCGGCCATGAGCGCGGCCTTCGGTCAGGCACGCTCAATGTTCCAGGTATCGTTGGCTTCGCTAAAGCAATTGAAATATCCCTTGCTGAAATGAAAACCGAACAGGCCCGGCTCCGAGAACTTCGCGATTCTCTCTTCCAGGCACTCCGAAAGGAAATTCCTGAGTTGAAACTCAACGGGCATCCCGGCCACCGTCTGGCTGGCAACCTCAACGTTTGTATTCCGGGCATTGTGAATGAATCTTTGATCCTCGCTTTGGCTGATGACATCGCCATTTCCGCCGGTTCCGCCTGCACCACCACGGCGGCCGATCCTTCGCACGTCTTGAAGGCGCTGGGTCTTTCCAGCGCCGAAGTCCATGCGTCGGTCAGGTTCGGCCTGGGCCGGCGCACAACTAAAGCCGAGATGCAATACACGGCCGCTGCCATTGTGGAACAAGTTGCCAAACTGCGAAGGCTGGCCGGCCGTGGCTAACCGCCCAAGACGCCATGAACTGGTTCGCTTCGTGTGGCTACAGTTTCATTTAATCTGCTCTAGGGCCTGTTAACACTAATTGACAATCGAAGGGTTTGAGGCATTCTTGTCGGGCATGGAACTAACCGAGAGCCAGTTTCAACGCATTGCTGATTGCCTGCCACGCCAACGCGGCAACGTCGGCATGACCAATTTGCATCTGCTCAACGCGTTGCTGTATGTGGTTGAGCATGGATGCAAATGGCGCGGTTTACCGAAGTATTTTGGCAATTGGCATACCATCTACACACGGATGAATCGCTGGAGCAAAGCCGGAGTCTTGGATCGGGTCTTTGCCCGACTGCAAGAGGAACAAATCTTGGCCATTCACATCGAACACGTGTGCTTGGACAGCACAACGATCAAGGTACATCCCGACGGCACCGGGGCGCTAAAAAAAACGGCCCACAGGCCATCGGCCGCTCCCGAGGCGGGTGTACCACCAAAATTCATCTGGTTGCCGCGGAGGCTCGGTGCGCGTTGATGCTGAAACTGTCGCCGGGGCAGGCCGGGGATGCACCCCAAGGGCGTGAATTGCTGGAAGCGGGCGGCCCGGCACCGCCGGATTGCTTGTTGATTATGGATAGCGCCTACGAAGGTGATGAAACACTACGATTAGCGCGCCAATTGGGCTACATACCGATCGTGCCGCCCAATCCAAAACGCTTGTCCCCTTGGGAATATGATCGCGTAGCCTATCGTCGCCGAAACGAAATTGAACGACTCTTCCGACGGCTCAAGAGCTATCGTCGTGTCTTTTGCCGCTTCGACAAGCTCGACGTCCTTTTCTTGGGGTTTATCGTTTTGGCGCTCATTGTCGAAGCTTTGCGGTTTAGTGTTAACAGGCCCTAGTGCGTTTCCCGCCACAAGGATTACCAATAAAAACACGGGCGTTGGGTAGTGGCTCAGTTTGGGTGGGGCGAGGCCACCTGACGAGCCGGCTCGCGAGGACGCTCGCCCCACCAAAATTACAAACTGAGCCATTACCGGGGGTCTGCCGGTCCGGCGGTCAAATCTCCGCCTCGTCCTCGTGCATGTAAACGGAGACATTGGCGAAACCTTCAGTGCCGGTGAGTTCCGACTGCAGTTCATTGGAGCGGGAAGTGTCGCGCAAGAGCAGCCGGTAAGTCATGTCCGTGCCTTCATTGGTTGCCCGGCGGTCGCTGGCGAGGTCCAGCCGGGTGGCATGGCGATTGAGGATTCGGGTCAAGACCGGGAGCCGGGCGGCCACATCGCCGGTTACGCGCAGGCTCAACACGGCATCATAACGCCGCCGCGTGCCAAACGCGATGAATCGGAGGCAAAGCAGCGCGGCGGCAATGCCCAAGGCGGCCATCGCGCCCGTGGAAAACCGGGTGGTGCCAATCGCCACGCCTTCCATGATCGCCCAAAGGATGAAAACCGTGTCGCGCGTGTCTTTGAGCACGTTGCGGAAGCGCACGACGCCAAAGACTCCCAGCAGGCCAAAGGCGACGAAAATATTGCCGGCCATTGCGAGCATGAGCATCGCAACGATCAACGGCATGACGCCCAAAGCCCCGACGAAAGTGCGAGAATAAGAGAGCGCATCATGGGTCCACATATAAACAAACCCGATGAACATGCCCACGGCAAAGGCCAGGACGATTATGAACAGTACGATGATGGGGGCTGGATTGCCGGGGCCGGCGGACGGGGTCAGGTCGGAATGTTGAATTAAGTTGAAAAAATCATTCATAGCACCAAATCATGCTCCTGCTCCGACAGCACGCGCCGGCGCCAATGGAGATCCTGCGCATACATGCACGCAACATATTTGCAGACGGGAATCTGCCGGAGGTTGAAGATTTTGACAAGATCAAACATCCAGCGCGGCGCCTGATTGTCGAATTTCAACTCGAGGATAACGCCGTCTTTGGGGAACGGCCCCATGTAAGGAGGGAAGCAGATCGGAGGCCAGCCGCGCTTGGGAACTTGCAACCGGCCGCTGCCATCGTAACGGCTGCCGCGGATGCAGCGGTCAAGGGTCACCCGCAGTTCTTCGTCATGCGCCGACTCGTATATCTCCCGGTAATAGGAGACATAAATGGTTCCGTAGGCGCGCATCGTGTTCGCGAACCCCCAGAAATCCTCGTTCACATCCTGCCGCAGTTTCCCCTTGATGAGGTGGGTGCAGTCGGCCCAAAAGGGCTGGTTGGGCCAGCCAGCAGTCAGAATCTGGCGGACGCCTTCGCGCGTCATCATCGCCCGGTCTTTGCAGATGACCTCGCTGACCCGGCGCTTGACTTCCAGAAAGGCGGGCCGCTTCCATTCGTCGTCGTAAAACCGAATACGAAGCTTTATCCGGTTTTTGTGGCCGGTGAAGGCCTGCCGGAAGAAAAAGAAATCGGCCGAATCGAGGTAAAGGCTGATGACCGGGTGGCCGCGGATGGGTCCCGATCCATTGTGTTCAGAAGGTCTAAGATAGCAACTGACGAAATCAGCCACCGCCACGGCGCGAGATTCCTCGATGATGTATTTCAATTCAAACCGCGCACTGTGTCCCATACGCTTGCTCGAATCGGCGGGTCTCGTGCGTCAGAACCTCGCACGCCAGCCGGATGCACTCCAAAGGCCGGGGGCTGAAGACGGTTTCCTTGCCCAGCATGATGGCATCGGCCCGCTGGCGGGCGATCAACGACAAATCCGACAGTTCAGCCCGATGAGGAATTCCCGTTGCCGCGAACATTTCCAGAATTTGAGTGGCGACCACCACCGGCTTGCCGGCGCGCCGCGCGGCAGCGACAAGCTGCTCTTGAATTCCCGGCAGGCGCGCGTAACCGACGGCCAGTCCGAGATCTCCGCGGGCCACCATGATGCCGTCGGCCGCGTCAATAATTTCATCCGCGCACTCCACCGCCGCCACGGTCTCGAACTTGGCCATTACGCGGACATCCTTTCCAAGCAGTTTCCGGGTTTCCGCGCGGCCTTCGCGCACGTCCTGGGGCGATGCAATCAATGACAGCGCCACCCAGTCGGGCATCAGCCTGGCCGCAGCGAACGCGGTCAACAACTCGCAGTCCAGTGGCGTAATGGCCGAAAAGCCGGTCGGACTGTCGGGTAAAAACAATGAGTTGGACGACTTGAGCGGAATCTCTCCTTCAACCAAATGGGCGGCGACGAAGCCGTCACGAATTTTATCGACAACGAAATTAAGCCGCCCATCGCAAAACCACATGCGATGGCTGGGAGAAAGTTTGCCGACCAATTCCCCGAGGCCGGGCAACGGCACCGGCCACGCGCAGTTTTTTTCTGGCGAGACGGCGTTGGCCTCGGGATCCCAAAAAACCACTTTGTCTCCCACCGACAGGCACAATTCCTGCATCGTTCCCGTGCGCGGCCGGGAAGAGGGAAGGTCCAGGAGCAGTTGGATGGGCAGACCCGCCTGAATCGCAGCTGCTTGCGCGATCCGGGCGTTTTCCACGTGCGGTCGCTGGCGATAGCCGCATGGCAACCGGATCCATCGGGCGCCCGCCTCAATGGCCTGGCGCAGGTCTTCCTGCTTTTCCAGCGTCGGCCCGATCGTGGCCATAATTTCAGGCACTTTCCAAGTTGCGAGTTCGTGACGCGCCGAACGAGATTTAACTCTTACAGATCGCGACACAGTGGTGCGGTTTGTCATACAAGTTACAGAATTGTAACAAACTGGTAACATTCATGTGAATTTAAGTCAAGTGATTATACTTGGATTTCCCAGCAATGTGTGTGATTTGCGCCCGCTCTGGACGATGGTCAGGTCTCGGCCAGCAACAGGAGGACACGGTGGTTTGGTTGACCCAAGATTGTAATGGCGGAGAAACCGGCGCGGAGAGCCATCATTTGAATTTCTTCGCCGGTGAACCAGAATTTATTTTCGGGCGCATGGCGATGCTGAGTTCGCGCAGCCTCGTTCAAGAAATCGAAGACCGAAAAACCGCCGGGTACGAGGGCGGACCGAGCCGCTTCCAGAATGCCCTGGCCTTGCTTGCGGCCATAATGCGAGAGCAGCACGCCGCGCGAAAGCACCGCGCCAGCACTTGGACAAAGTGACGGCAGAGAAAAACAGTCGCCAACGAGAAAGCTGGTTTTGGCAATGCGCTTGGCGCGGGCGACGCGAATCATCCGCGGGCTGATGTCAACGCCGATTCCCCAGGCGAAGGCGGAAATCACTTCGGCCAAAACCAGACCGGTGCCGCACCCGACATCAATGACGCCCTGGGCGGCACAGAATTGACGGCGCTGGGCGATCAGGCGCCTAACGACGCGGATGAACCGGCGGTAGGCGTCATCTTCGTTCAGATGGCAGGTTGAATCCGTCAATGCTTGATCCCAGGAGTCGGCCCGGGCATCCCAACGGTCGGCGATTTTTTTGATCTGGCGGCGGGCGTAAATTTTCCGGATGCCGCCGATGCCTGAGGCTTTGCCACTCATAAGCGGATCCGGCCTTTGAGCGCGTTGTAAGTGGCGAGCAACTCCTCCTGTCCGATGTAATCGCGCCAGTGCCAACGTTCGGGCAGGCCAAGCCGGGCAGTGATGATGCGGCGCACCAGCTGGCTGGGCACATTCCGTCCGTCGTAGGCGCGGCGGGTGCCGTCGTTTTCCTGGACGAAGAGATGGCCGAATTCGGCGCGCCGGAGTTTGGCCAGTTCGGAAAGCGGACCGAGGGGGAAATTCATCCGTTCCGCCAGGTGCGGATGGATGCAAACCGGCGCCGGGAAAATGTTCAGGTGCGCGTGATCCACGCAGCAAACGCCTTTGCCGGAGTCGGGGGCGGGGCCGTGTTCAAAAATCAGCGGGGCGACGCCCCAGCGTTTGACGAGCGCCTGCTGGATTGCCTGCAACAAGCGTTCGAGGTGGTCGAACTGTGCCGGCGGGAGGTGGGCGAATGAAAGAATATGTTCGCGGGTCAACAACAGCAGGCCGCCTTCCATAAACTCCCCCAACGGCGGCATGACCATGAAATGTTCGTCTTCATACAGCACCCGGGAAGGAAGACGGCTGCCCATCATGCTGGCATAGATGCCCAGGCTGTCATTTTCAAACTCGGCGCAAAACGGGCAATCATAACCCGCCCGGGTGGCGCAGGCCTTCACATCGCCGCTCTCCGGCGGAGCGGTTTCGAGGTGCAGTTCAAATATATTTGCTTCCAAGGCGGCGAGCGCACGGGCGCGGTGAAGCAATTGAGGCTGTTCGACGGAGGAAACCTTGCGACCGGGGGCTTCGGACAAATCGGGGACGAACAAATCGGATAACGGCATCCGCTCATCGCGGGGCTGACAGGAGAGGTCAATCCGGCCCGGAACCGCGCCGGACCAGTTTCTCAATGCGCCATTGAGCCAGCAACCGAGATGGCATTCCATCACCGCCCGGTCGGAGGCGCCGGCCAGGAGCCGGCGGAGCCCTGCAATGCCAAGGCTGCGGAGGATGGTCGAGGTCAGCGGCCCCGGGAACGGCGCATAGGCCTGCAACACCAAACCGGTGTCATCCACGAGCACGGGCCGGCCAAACAGGGTGGTGGCGGCACGCGCCTTTGCGGTCAGGGTTTCGATGAAATTGAGGCTCTGGAGTTCCGGAAGCGGCTGGACCGGCGGCTTGACTGCGAGGCGCAACCGCTCCAGCTCGGCGGCGAACGGGGCGTATTTCGCGGGATTGGAGGTAACGAGTGTGAGCATGGGTGCTTTTACGAAGCAGCGCCGCCGGAGGTTTTATCATTCCCGCCATCAGGCAGAGCCAGATTCCGCGCTCCGGCCCGGTCGCGGATTATTGCCGCCGCCTGCTTCGCGACGGCTTCAGGTCCGGCTTGATTTGTGTCGAGGATCCGCACTTCTGAACTTTGCCGCGCCAGCCAGCGGTAGAATTCCCGTTCGCGCGCATGAAAAGCCGGAGTGGCCGTCAAATCATCCAAAAGGCGGGCCACACCGCTCTTGCGCGCAATGCGCGACTGGCAAGTCTCGAAGCTCCGCCTCGAGGACGAGGGTGAGGTCGGGAACGTGAATTTGAGCGGCCACCGGCCGCAACATGGCGAGCAGGGTTTCCAACCGTTTGGGATTTTCGGCGCCGTGAACAGCGAGAGTGGACCAAAGCGAACGGTCCATGATGACGAGCGGGTTGGGCCGGCTCCGCAAGACGCGCATCTGCTCGCAGCAGCCGCTTAAAAAGAACATGGCGGAGACAAACCATTCCGCGTCCCGGATCATGCGGGTTTTGAAAGCATCTGACAGCCAGGCCTCATCCGTGCCCAGGCAGGCGGGCGCGGCAAAGGTGCGCGCGAGCAAGTGGCAGAGGGTGGATTTTCCAGCCCCGTTGGCCCCTTCAAGCGCGACCACAAACGGACGGGAGGCGTCGCGGTCCGCGAACCGGGGCAGGCGCAGCGGCTCGAGGGCGAGACGATGTTGTTCCTGATCGCAGTCAGGCTTCATGCGGCAAGCGTGGCCGTGGCGGGCCGGAAGACGTTCATGGAGTTGAGGGAAAGCGGCGTGGTATAAATGTATTCCGCGCCCGGACCGGCCTTGTCGCTGCTGACGTAACCGGCCGCCTCCAGCGCGGTGGCCGTGTCTTTCAGCAATTGCCGCAATTGGTCATGGCTCAGATAATCGAACTGGATATTGCCGTCGAGCCCGCCGTAACAAAAGCTCTCAAAGTTCCTGGAGTCCGCGATCCGAATGCCAAAGCGCTCCGGGTCGGTGTAATAACTGGTTCCCGGAAAAGGGATGAGCTGGTGGATGGAAATTTCGTGCGGCCGCAGGTCCAGCATGAAAGGAATGGACTTGTACTGCTCCGCCAGCGAGCCGGGCAAGCCATAAATCCAGCCAGTCTTTACCCGCAATCCGGCGGTGAGCGCCGCCCGGATGCCGCGCCGGATTTGCGCCGTGGTCATTCCTTTTTTGGCCGCGCGCAGGATGCGGTCGGAACCCGATTCGACGCCGAAATAAATCCGCTGGCATTCCGCCGCCCGCATCGCTTCCGCCACCGCCGGGTCCACGCGATCCGCGCGCATCTGGCCAATCCATTTGACGCCGACGTGACGGGCGGCGCAAGCCCGGCAAAATTCCAGGATGTCAGGTTTGCGCAGCAGGAAAATGTCATCCGCAAAAAAAATTTCGCGCGCGCCATGGGTGTCACGCAGGTATTCCATTTCCGCGATAATGTTCTGGCATCCGCGGACCGCCACGCCGTCTTTGCGGACCGTGCCGGTGTAATTGCAGCAGAAAGCGCAATCGTGGGGGCATCCGCGCGACGCGAGCATCGAGTGATGGGTGTATTTGGGAAGATTGTAAAGGCTCCGGTCCACGAACGGCAAATCATCGAGGGAAGTGATCCGGCCATGTCCCTCCGTCCGGATGCTCCCGCCCGTGCGGGTGCGGATCAATAGGCCCGGCAGGCCGGTCAAGTCCCGTCCCGCAGCCAGGCCCGCCACCAATTCGAGAATGACCGGCTCGCCTTCACCCAAAACAACCACATCAGCCCCGTCGGCAACCAGGTCGTCGGGAAAGAGCGTCGCGTGGATGCCCCCCGCCAGAACCCACACGTCCGGGTGCAGTTGCTTCAGCCGGCGAATTTGCCGCCGGGCCACGGGGTAATTCGGCGTGATGACGGAAAAGCCGGCAATGTCGGGTTGGAACTCCCCGACCAGTTGAAACAAGCCCTCGTCCTCCAGGCCTTCCACATTTTGGTCGAAGACACGCACTTCATGCCCGTTCTGCTTGAGCAGCGTGCCCAGGAAACCGATGCCCAGCGGGTATTCGCGATACATCTGCTTGGGATTATACGATCGTGGAACGACAAACAGGACGCGCATCAGCGGGCTCCTTTCGATTTGCCGTTCAGCAGAAACTGGTTTCCCCGCGCCAGAAAATCGTCAATGGCCGGCTGGTCTTCATGATAGACGTGGCTGGAGCCGATGAATCCCGACACCGTGCCGGCTGGCAGTCCCAACCCGTCCGCCACGCGCCGCGCCATTTTCGCCAGGCAAAGCGCATCGGCGTAAAATTTTTTGAAGACGTCCTGGCCGCGGGCGAAGTAAATGGTGCGCAGGACCCCAGCGCGAATCAAAAATTGAACGACGTTGACACACGGCACTTTTCCGCCGCCGGGTCCGCACAGGGTGACCACCGCCCGTTTGCTGGCGGGTTTGGCGCGCAGGAGGGAAATCACATCATCGAGATCCTGCCGTCCGTCCGGCCCTCGCATCAGGCTCGCGTAACCGTGCCTCAGCGCGTTGGCCCCGTCCGCGAAGAAAACGTTGTTCATCTCGGCAATCATGCGGCTGTCCCCAAACTGCCGGATGAATTCATCACCCTCAACTTCGGCGGGAAAAACAACCCGCACTCCCAGCAACTCGATGCTTTTGCCGTCCACGGAGTTTCCTGTCCGGACTGTCGTCTGGACCAGCCTAACCCAGGTTTCTCCCAGGCTCCCGAAACTTAGGTCATTCATGCCGGCCAGTGTTGTTGTGAGCGACCCATTGAAACGCAAAAAAACATCCGCCACAGCCGGCTTGGCGCGTTCGATCCAATGGTGAACTCATGGTTGAAAAATCTCGCGTGCGCCGGCGCCAAAGTCAAGACTCATGGTTCATGTCGGAACTCCATGAGAATGCAATGTCAGGAGTTGCGACACCCTCCAGCGGGCTTGCAGCGCCTTTTTGTTTCCGGGAAATAATCTTCGGAGAGCGGACGGCTTGTCCGCAAGTTGGAGTTCAAGCTTCAGCTTGATGCGAAACTGTCCGTGTTCCTGCGGCGCGAAAGAATTGTGTCAATACTTGGGACCCCTTTACGTTTATTTTTTATTGGCATCACAGGTGCTATGGTTGGCGTGTCGAGTTCAAACTGACGGCACGGGACCGCAAAAGGGGAAGGTCAATAGTTAGCTTCTGATCGCTTGATGCTTCGCATCGGGCCAGAAAATATTCTTCGCCCCAAATCCTAGACAAAAATACATCTTCGTCCTGCCATTCAAGCTGCTGAATGTCGGTCAATTTATGCATCGATTCTCTGAAGTCCGAAATTTTACTCTGCTCAAACCGCATAAGACTTCGATAGAATTCCGCCTCCCAAAGATTCTCGCGCAAATCGCGCTTGTCCCTACCTTGACAGTGCTTTAGGAATTCGCCGTCCTTGATTTGACCCAGTATCCATTGCAGCATCGGGCCAGGCCATGCCTGGATGAGCACACCCTTTGTTTTTTCCAGCATCAATTTTTTGGCAGAGGCGTTGTCATACAATTCCGGACTGACGACCGAAGCAAAAAAAAGCAGAAGTGGCATTTTTGCCCCGCCAGATCTGGCATATTGTGCGTTTAATCCTAACACCCACTCTGCAATAGCGTTCGCGTCGTTCTCCAAGGCACTACTTTGCGACACCAGCCATTCCATAAAATGAGTCTTGTTTATGCGATGTCCCTTTTGGAGCTTTCCGTTCGATGATGGTTGAAAAATGTTCCCATGCTTTAGCATATTTTTTGAGCCACAAATGCGCGATTCCGAGCTGCATAATGTGTGAAGCACTCGGATTTCTCGCATAAGCTTGCCGGCACAGTTCCAATCCTTGTTCCTGCTCCGCTTTTCCTGCTCGCAACAATGGCCAGACACTTCTGCTTTCCATATTTGTTTAGAATAGAAATTTAGACCACCAAATGTTGAGATTTTGGTCGTAGAAGTAAAGCGCAGTATCACCTTCGGGCAAGGCCCAGCGTTGAATTTGCGTAAAAAAGCGACCAATTTCCAACGGGCCGACATAGGGCACGAGACGTTTGCTGCTGTCGGCGAGAGTGGCTTCCTTGCTGTCCAGCGAATCCAGTTTTAGTTGCATGCGGACGTGTTCGGGAATGCAAAGATGCACCGCTCCGGAATCCGCGAGCGCCTCGACCTCGACGGGCTCAAGTGCCGGGAGTCTCACATTTCGCAACTGGATGTTCGCATTCATTGGAGGTTCTTTCAAAACTCCGTAGCAGCCGAGGTAACGAGGCTCAAACTTCATTGGTTCCGGGATTTATAGACATTGTTACCCTAGATTTTTATTTTTGGCTCGCGTCTGCGCGGCCCTTATTGCGGCCAAGTGCCTTTTACGCCGTTTTTCGGCCCGATGTCGTTTGCGGGTTTCTGCCGACTTCGGCCCGGCGTTCTTCATTCGCTTTTTCCACCGCACAACTCTTGGCCTATCCCGCATCTCTCGAATCGTCTTTGTCGAAATGATGTCCACGTCGAGCATTTTGTGGCACGTCGGGCAAAGAATGACGAGATTGCCGGGGGTGTTGTGTTGCCGGTTGCCGTCAATATGGGCAACTTCCAAAACCTCAACGATGCCAAAACCGCAATGCACGCAATAAACGCGGTTGTGATAATGACCCAGGGCCAGCTTGCGATAATTGACGCGCTTGGGTGTCATATTATTTGGCGCGGTAGCTGGTTAATATCGCAACTTCGGAAGCGGTCAATGGTTTGGAATGACGCCACTCGCCAACCGTTCCTTTGAATGTCCCCCAAACACCGTTTTCAAACGCCAAAACGGGATTGCCTTTGGCCATCGGAGCGCAATCCAAAATGCGGCCATCTGGCAACTGGGAATATCTTGAACTTGATTCGCCCATAACCCTTTAAGGTTTTTTTGGTGATGGTTCGTGCGCCTTCACAATGTTTTGCCCCGCCGATTTGTCTCTGGCGAGCTTGATCGCCGCACGCTTCCCGACACCGCTTCCCATTGCAACGGCTCTCAGGATGTTGTTAAAGTCGCCTTTGATTGCCATGTGGTCAACCGTGGCGTGATTGAACTCGGCTTTTAGCCCGCGATAGCTGGTCTGGTTCAGGCCATGAAGGATTACAGCATTCCGATTCGCGTTCTGTTTTTTGAGGAAGCTCCAGACTGGATACAAAATCCACCAGACGCGAAACCCACCGCCGAATCCTAGCCCTCATAAATCCTCCCGCTGTTGAGGATTTTTAGGGTAACAATGTCTATAAATCCCTTGGTTCCGGAGAAAATGGAGCCTCCTCACGTCGGCTGCTACAGTTTTTAAAAAAGGCTCACTGTAAAATTCATTATTCCTCGACGCGCTGAATGCGCGCGCCGAGCTTACGCAGCTTTGCATCCATATTTTCATAGCCGCGATCCAGATGGTAAATGCGGTTGACCTGCGTTGCGCCTTTGGCCGCCAGACCGGCTATCACCAGCGCCGACGACGCGCGCAAATCGCTGGCCATCACCGGCGCGCCGCTCAACGGCCTGCCGCCCTTGACAATCGCGCTCGGCCCCTCGATCTCGATGTCCGCGCCGAGCCGCGCCAGTTCGCTCACGTGCATGAAACGCGACTCAAAAATCCGCTCCGTGATGATGCTGATGCCCGGTGTGAGCGCGAGCAGCGACATCATTTGCGCCTGCACGTCCGTCGGGAAACCGGAATAGGGCAGCGTCGTCACGTCCACCGGCTTGAGCCGGCCATTGCGCCGCACGAGCAAATTGTCGCCCCGCCGTTCCACCGCCACGCCCGCTTCGTTCAACTTGTCAATCACCGCGCGCAGGTGATCCGCCCGCGCGCCCTTGAGCGTGACCTCGCCGTTCGTCGCGGCGGCGGCAATGGCAAACGTCGCCGCTTCAATCCGGTCGGGAATGACCTTGTACTCCGCACCGTGCAATTTTTTGACGCCGGTAATCGTAATGGTCGGGCTGCCGGCGCCGGAGACTTTCGCGCCCATTGCGTTCAGAAAATTTGCCAGGTCCACCACTTCCGGCTCGCAGGCCGCGCTTTCAACGACCGTCACGCCTTCCGCCAGTGTAGCCGCCATCATCACGTTGGCCGTGCCGAGCACAGTCGAGCCCGCGCGCCCGCCGAGAAATATCGGCACGCCCGCGAGTTGTCTGGCCGTGGCGCTGATGTAACCGCCTTCAATCGCGATTTTCACGCCGAGCGCCTCAAAACCTTTCAAATGCAGGTTGATGGGGCGCGCGCCGATCACGCAGCCGCCCGGCAGCGACACGCGCGCTTTTTTCAGGCGGCCGAGCAGCGGTCCCATGATGCAAATCGAGCCGCGCATTTTGCGGACAGTTCATAATCGGCGTAGCCGCGGATTTTTTGCGCGTGGACGGTAAGCGTGTCGCGCTCGAACTTCGCCGTGGCGCCGAGCGATTCAAGAATCTGCGCCATGAACCGGGTGTCGCTCAGGCGGGGCACGTGGCGGATGACGCACGGTTCGGCGGTCAGCAACGTCGCCGCCATGATGGGCAGCGCGGCATTCTTGCTGCCGCTGATGGCCACCTCGCCGTGCAACGGCACGCCGCCTTTAATCAAAAAACTTTCCATGTGAAATTGGTTTATCCTCCTCGTTCTTGTCTTCGTCCTCGTTTTTCGATTACGATTACGAGGACGACGACGAGGACGATTTGGCAATTAAAATTCTTGCCCGTTGAGAGTAGTCCTCCTTTACCGCTTCGACAACCCACTTTTCAGCTTCAAAAATTGTCCGGACGGCGTCCGCCTGGCCGTCGCCGAATTCCAGCATGATTTTCCCGCCCGGTTTCAAGAACGGTTTCGCCTCCGCCGCCAGCTTCCGGTAAAAGTCCAGTCCGTCGGCGCCGCCGTCCAGCGCGCCGCGCGGATCGAAATCGCGCACTTCCGGTTGCAGCGTGGCGATTTCCGCGGAGGGAATGTAAGGCGGATTACTGATGATGAGGTCGAATTGGTGGGGCGAGACTCCCGGCAAGCCGTTGGCGATGGCATTTCCTCCCGGCTCGCGGGGACGCTCGCCCCACCTGTCCTTCAGCGCGGCAAAACCATCGCTTTGCACAAATTCAATCCGGTCGGCGACATTGTTCCTGGCCACATTTTCCCCAGCCAGCGCGAGTGCCTCCGGTGAAACATCCGTCGCGATGATTTTTGCGGATGGGCATTTCGCCGCCAGCGCAATGGCGATGCAGCCGGTGCCGGTGCCGAAGTCCAAAGCCGTTGGAGTCCAACCTTCAGGTTGTTCCGGGGCACGCTGAAGCGTGAACTCCAACCACTGCCACCCGGATTCGGCGAGAATTTCCGTTTCCGGACGCGGAACCAGCGCGCGGCGGTTCACGGCGATTTCGAAGCCGCAGAACGAGGTTGAGCCGGTGATGTGTTGGAGGGGTTCGCGTTGTCCGCGGCGTTTGACGAGTTCGCGCAGCGCGTCCGTTTCCGCCGGGGAGAGCACACGCTCGAAATTCAGATACAACTTCATGCGCGGCAGCTTGAGCAAATGCGCGAGCAGGAGTTCGATTTGCAGGCGCGGCGACTCGACGCCCTTTTTGGCGAGAAATTCCGCGCTCTTCTGAATCACTTCGAGAACGGTCACACGGACAGTCTAAACCGGGACGGTGTAATCAAACAAGAACAGCAGCAACGGAGTTTTCAGATTCCCCAACGCGGATTTTCCGCATTTCCAGTGTTGACAGCCGGTCGCTAAACGATTTGTGAAATCCGGTCTGTGTTTTCCCTGATAATTTCCTTGAAGTGAGACTGGCATTCCCGCTTCAGCCACAGACAGCCAATCCAGGCGCCGATACCCGCTCCCGTCACCATACAAATCAAAAGGCAACGAGGCCTGTGGCCGCGAAATGCCACGCCGCCCAAAACCACGCCCGCGAAAATGCCCATCAGCACTCCCAAACAGCCGGTGACCCAGGGAACGATCACAACAAACTGCGCCTCGCTTTTCAAACTCTCCCAGGCAAGCTTGCGGACAAAGCGTTTTTGTTTCTTCGTCAACCCGGCGTACTCAGGAGGAACATTGTTTGACCGAACGTCTTGCATGGCTGTTTGACAAGCGCAAAGTTTGCTCACATTCAAAATGGCTGCGCCAAATCTGTAGCACAAGAATCAATATTTCACAATGGGAATTTTATTTTCCCTCCACGCCCTTGAGGCAGGCGAAAATGAGTTCGGGCAAATCGCGGCTGTACCCGCCCTCGAGCAGGCTGAACAGCGGCACGCCAAGCGCGCGCAGCGACTGGCCAAGCCAGTAAAAATCGTCCGCCACGAGCACGCTTTGCCCAAGGGGATCGCGCACATAAGCGTCGAATCCGGCGGACACGGCAACCAGGCCGGGCCGGAATTTTTTCAGGTCGTCCAGCGCGCACGCGAGCGCGGCGCGATAGGTTTCGCGCGGGGCGTCCGGCGAGACGGGATAATTAAAACAGTTTTTGCCGGCATTCGCGCCGCCGGTGCCGGGATAAAACGGATGCAAATGGATTGAAAAAAACGCGATACCGGGCCGGTTGAGCAGAATGGCCTCGGTGCCGTTGCCATGATGCACGTCAAAATCGAAAACCGCGACGCGCTTTGCGCCCGTGGCCACGGCTTCGAGCGCGGCGATGGCGATGTTGTTCAAATAACAAAAGCCCATCGCCCGGTTGCGAGTGGCATGATGGCCGGGCGGACGCATGAGGCTGAAAACATTTTCGCCATTGCGCGCGGCGGCCAGAGCGCCGAGCGCGGCCGCGACGGAGGCGCGGGCGAAACCGGCAATGTTTTCGTAAAACGGCGTGTCGGCGTCAAAATCCTCCGGTTCATCCAGCCGCGCGAGATGTTCTGCCGAATGGGCGCGGAGAATTTGCGCGTCGCTCACCCGGCCCGGTTCAGCCCATTCGACGGGCAGTTCGGTTTGGTGGCGCAGAAGTTCGAGCGTGCCCAGAATGCGCAAGGGGCGTTCGGGATGGCTGAAACACGAATAACCAGCGCAGTGTTCGTCGGTGATGATTTTCATTCGTCCCGATCAGGCTTAACAAAAAATTTGTTGGTGTGGGAGCAGATTTTTTTTGCAATGAAGTGATATTCCGTTACGTTGGTATGCATTAGGAATATTATTATGAACAGAAGATGGTTCACCATTGCAGCGGCGCTGGGCGTGTTGGTTTTGAATGCCGGCGCTTGGGATTACGAGGGACATCACGCCATCAATGAACTGGCGCTGGCGTCGTTGCCGGCGGATTTCGGCGGGTTCACCTTGACACCCGAAAGAAAGGCGCGCATCGCGTTTCTCGCGGGCGAGCCGGACCGCTGGCGGAACGTGGGCGATCTGCCGCTGAAACATTTCAACGGGCCGGACCATTACTTTGATTTGGAGGATTTGAAACTTTACGGCCTGACGCCGGAGACGCTGCCAATCATGCGTTACGATTTTGTCGCGGACATCGCGCGGGCGCGGGCGGCGCACCCGGAGAAATTTCCGGCGATTGATCCGGCCAGGGATGCCGACCACACGCGCGAATTGAGCGGGTTCCTGCCGTGGGCCATCACGGAGTATTATGAAAAATTGAAATCGTGCTTCAGTTACCTGAAAACCTTTCAAAAATACGGCGGCACGCCGGAGGAGATTGCCAATGCGGAAGCGAATGTCGTCTATGTCATGGGTGTAATGGGGCATTTCGTCGGCGACGGCTCGCAGCCGCTGCACACCACGATGCATTTCAACGGCTGGGTGGGCGACAATCCGCATGGTTATACGACCAGCACGAAATTTCATGCGTGGATTGACGGCGGGTACTTTCGCCAGACCGGGGGCATTGACGCCGAAAAGCTGGCGGGGAAAATTCATTCCGCCGAGCGCATCAAGAATGCGGGCCAGCCGGATGGAATGTTCCGCGACGCCGTAAGCTATGTTGTCGAACAGAACAAATTGGTCGGGCCGCTTTATGAATTGGAGAAGGAAGGCAAACTCACCGGTGAAGGGGACAAGGGCCTGGAGGGTCGTGCGTTCCTCGATGGCCAGCTCGTCAAGGCCGGCCAGATGCTCGGCAACATCTGGTACACCGCGTGGCTCGAAGCGCCGGAGGATCAGTATCTCGAGGCGCACCTGACGGAACGCAACGCGACACCATCGGGCAAAGGCAAGTAAGGCTGCGGGTTAGCCCGCTGCCGAGCGGATCAAAAGCATAACAAACGTCAATGAGCCGGCACGACCGTGACAGGAATCTCCGCGCTGGCCAGACCTTCGGACGCGGCCCGGAGCATGATTTTGCCGGACTCGCCGGCTTTCGTGCGGACAATCACCAGGCAAAGTCCGTTGAAGGCATTGCGTTCGCACGACTGGAACGGTTCTAAACTTGTCGCATCGCCGTTGTCGGTCGCCACGATTTCACCGGGCCCAGTAATGTCAAAGTGGACCCGGTTCTGTGAACGCGGCACGGACAGGCTGTTCTTGTCCACAATGGTCACGGTGACAAATGACAAATCCTGGCCGTCGGCCTTGATCGTGTTGCGGTCAGCCTGCAACTTGAGTCCGGCGGCCGGGCCGGTCGTCTTCATCACGTCCGTCGCCCATTTTTTGCCGTTCTTGTAGGCCACCACCTTGAGTTCGCCGGGTTGATAAACCACGTCGTCCCAGTGCAGGCGGTATTCAAACTGGCCCTTCTGCTTCAAACCGAGCGACTTGCCGTTCAGGAAAAGTTCCGCCGAATCCCCGGAGGTATAAACATGCACCGGCGTAATTTGGCCAACGCGGTCCGGCCAGTTCCAGTGCGGCAGAATGTGCGCCATGGGGAAATTGGGACGCCAACGCGCCTGATAGAGGTAGTAGCGGTCCTTCGGGAAACCGGCGAGGTCAACGATGCCGAAGTAGGAACTGCGCGACGGCACTCTGATCCGGCCCAGCGCTTCCAATTCCTTTTGCATCCTGGCTTTCTCGGCCGGGTCGGTGAAATTCAGCAGGTTGCTCATGTCGCCGTTGTAAGGCGTCGGCTCGCCGAGATAATCGAAACCGGTCCAGACAAATTCGCCGGCGACATAGGGAAACTGATCCTGTCCCTTAAATTCCCAGTCTGGAGGGGTTGCCCAGGGCGGCGCGTAAAGGTCATAGGAACTCATCTGGAAATCGGCCTTGCCATCGTCCTTGTTGTTGCTGACCGGGAAGAAATATTCGCCGCGCGAACTGATGCACGAGGCTGTCTCGCTGCCGAAGATCGGCATGCCCGGATTGGCTTCGTGCGCCCGGCCATACTCGGTCGGTTTGTAATTATAGCCAAAGACATCCAGGTGCTGCTGGAAACCGTTGAACGCGGCGCGGGCGTCACTGCAGGCCGCCGTTGTCGGTCGCGTCGGGTCCTCTTCGTGGGCGATGCGGGTCAACTCCGCGGAAATTTCCAGTCCCGCAGGCGAGTCTTGTTCGCCAACCTCATTGCCGATGCTCCAGAGGATGATGCAGGGATGATTGCGGTCGCGGCGAAGTTCCGCGCGCCAGTCTTTTTCATGCCAGTCGTCCCACAACCGCTGATAATCATTTTGCGTCTTGCCGTTTTTCCAGCAGTCGAACGATTCGTCCATCACCACCATGCCCAAGCGGTCGCATAAATCGAGCAACTCCGGCGCGGGCGGATTGTGGCTGGTGCGGATGGCGTTGCCGCCCATGGCCTTCAGGATTTCAATCTGCCGTTCCAACGCGCGGGTGTTGATGGCCGCGCCGAGCGCGCCGAGATCGTGATGGTCGCAAACGCCGTTCAGCGGCACGCGTCGGCCGTTCAAAAGAAATCCGTTGTCCGCCGTGAACTGGATGGTGCGGACGCCGAAAGGCGTTTCGTAACCGTCCAACAGTTTGCCGTACTGTTCGATGGAAGTGACAACAACATAGCGTTGCGGGGTCTCGATGCTCCACAATTTCGGATTGGGAATGACAATCTGGCCCAGGTACGGTTGGGACTGGCGGGCGGTGATTTTAACGCCGGCGGTGGTGAGCGACCCGACGGATTTCCCTTTGTCGCCGTTCGCAGCGAGTTCGAAAATTTCATTCTTCACGGTCACGGTGGAGTCGGCATTCATTTCATTGTCCACGTTGACCTGGATTTTCACCATCGCCGCCCGGGTGCTGACCTCCGGCGTGGTGACGTAGGTCCCCCAATGCGCGACGTGCACCGGCGCGGTTTTGACAAGCCAGACGTTGCGGTAAATGCCGCCGCCCGGATACCAGCGCGAGGAATTCGGCGGATTGTCGAGGCGGATGGCGATGACGTTGTCCGCGCCAAATCTGACAAACGGAGTCAGGTCAACACGCCACGAGGCGTAACCGTAGGGCCAGCCGCCGGCGAACCGGCCGTTCACCCAGACCGTCGCGTAAGCCATCGCGCCGTCCACCTCCAGATAAATTTTTTTGCCCAAGTCGGACGCGGGAACTTCCAGATGTTTGCGATACCAGCCGACGCCCCACCACGGCAGCTTGCCGGTTTCGCCGGGATACTCCTGTTTGAACGGCCCTTCGATGCCCCAGTCGTGCGGCAGGTTTAGCAGCCGCCACTGGCTGTCGTTGAAGCTGCTCTGCGCGTACGAAATGTTGCCGCCACCAAGCTCGCCCGCCGGACGGGTTTTGGCGGTCAGGTTTATGTTGGTGGAAAATTCCGAACCGATGAGATCCATCCAATCCTTGATGTTCGCGTAAGCCAGCGAGTTTGTCATCCCCGCCGGATCGCCCTTCACAAAGCGCCAGCCGGCGTTGAAGGAAACGCGCTCGCGCGGCCCATCGGCAGTGTCAGCCAGACTGACAAGGGCAAACGAAAAAATGAACATGACCAGCCCGGCACGGATAAAAAGTGATTTCATGGCCACGGACATTAATGAACGAAACCGACCGGGGCAATTTGATTGTTGCACTTTTCATGAACCTCCCGGGAGCGCCGGTCACAGCTCCCGCAGCCCCGCCGCGATCGGCAGGCGCGCGGCGCGAATGGCCGGGAACAGGCCGCCAATCAAACCAATCAGCGCCGCCCACACAATGCCGCGCACCAGCAATTCCGGTGTGACCCGGAAGGCGAACGTGACCTGGCTGAAACTCTGAAAATTCATGGTCGAGGTGTGAAAATTATTGAAGGCAAAATACGCCAGCCCGCCGCCAATGGCGCCGCCCACCAGCGCCAGCACCAGTGATTCCATCATCAAAGACACGATCACCGCGCCGCGCCCAAAACCCAGCGCCCGCAAGGTGGCGATTTCCCGCGTCCGCGTCGAAACCGCGCTGTACATCGTGTTCAGCGCGCCGAACACCGCGCCGACGGCCATCAGAAATGCAATCATAAAACCCAGAGTGGTGATGAGCCGGGTCATGGTTTGCGATTGCTCAGCGTAATAGTCGGATTGCCGGACGACCTTCACGCTGAGCTGCGGGTTCGAGGTCAGCGAATCCTTGAACGCCTGAAACGCGCCGGGCGAATTCAATTTCACATAAACCGACTGGAACGAGTCGCCGCGATGATACGCATCCTGAAGCACTTTCGCGTCGGTCCAGATTTCCGATTCCGCCACGCCGCCGTTCGCGGAAAAAATCCCGACCACCGGCCAGTCGTAGCGGCCCACCTTCAACGTCGATCCCAATTCCAAGCCGGCAAATTCCTGAGCGGCGCCGCTGCCGACAATGACTTCGTTCTTTCCCCATTCAAACATCCGGCCCTGGACAATTTTGACCTGGTCACGCACCTGCAATGCGCTCGCTTCCACGCCGCGCAACGGCACGTTGGCGTCCGTGCCGGTGGAACGTTTGGGCACGTTGATGATGACAAACAATTCCGAGGATGAGAGCGGACCCGACGCGGCGTGCGCCACGCCCGGCGAATCGGCAATCACGCGGGTCTCGTCGCGTCCCAAACCGCTGACCATCTCGCTGTCCGCGCCGCTGCGCAGGACGACGGCGGCGTCCGGCGCGCCGGAAACGGTCATGGCCTGCTTGAATCCCGCCGCGATGGAGAGCACGCCCACGAGCACCGCCACGACGCCGGCGATGCCGAACACCGTGGCCGCGACCGTGCCGCGCCGTTGCGGGATGCTCAGCAGCCCGAATTTCGTGATGGACCCGATTTGGGAAAACCAGTTGATGGGGCCGGACATAATCAAGTTGTGGTAGGGCGCGTCACTCTGTGCGCGCCGTTTTGGAGCCGCCCAGCCTCGGCGCGCACGGAATGAGTTTGTCTCAAAACAATTTCTTGTCGGAAGGGCGAGTTACACGAGCCCCCATTTTCAGAAGCATTCGATGAGTCGGGAGCTCGTATAACTCGCCCCTCCGAAACTTTTGAGATGAATGGTTCGATGTCTGGCATTTCACATCCTTCTCAAGGCGTCCGCCACGCGCAGGCGCATGGCCTGGAGCGCGGGAAAAATTCCGGTGACCAAACCCAGCGCGATGCTGAGACCCAAACCGATGAACAAATCGTGCGTGGGCAGGGAGAAGAGCGGCAGCAGGCCGGCCAACGCCTTGGCCATGACCGGCACCAGCAGGCACGCCAGTCCCAGCCCCAAGATTCCACCCAGGATGGTCAGCAGACACGACTCGGCCAGCACAAGCGACATGACCTGCGAGTTGGTGAAGCCAATGGCCTTGAGCACGCCCAGTTCCCCGGTCCGCTCGCGCACGGCCTGCGACATGGTGTTGCCGGTCACCAGCAAAATGGTAAAGAACACCGCGCTCAGAATAGCGGACACAATCAACACAATATTGCCGATCTGGCTCATCCACGCCTGCACGAACGCGCCCTCCGGCTCCGTCTTGGTCTCCGCGTCCGAATTTTCAAACTCCTGGTCCACCCGCTTCGCCACCTCCGCCGCCTGCGCCGGGTCCTTCACGCGGATGGTGTACCAGCCCACCAGCCCCTTGGCGCCGGACCGCCGGGCCTCATCGAAATAATCATAGCGGAAAAACAGCGGGGTCGTGTCGATGCCCTTTTTGTCCCCGTCGTAGATGCCCACGATGTCGAATTCCCAGAGCCGGCTGCCATCCTGCTTGGCCCAAATGGACGACTGGATCGGCACCTTGTCGCCGATTTTCCAATGGAACCGGTCCGCCGTTTTGCGGCCGACGATGGCGCCGGTCCGTGTTTCCAGCCACGCCTTTTTTTGTTCCGGCGAAAGGACGACTTCCGGGTGCATGTCCAGGAATTCCTCCGGCACCACGGGATTTTGCATGAAGAAATTCTTCGGGTCCTGGTAAATGCCGCCGAACCAGGTTTGGTGCGTCGCCAGCGCCACGCCCGGAATCCGCGCCATGCGCGCCTTGTAGCTTTCCGGCAGCATCTGGATGATGGACACCTTGTGCCGCACCACCAGCCGGTCCTGACGGGTCATGCTGACGCCGCCCGCCAGCGCCTGTTTGATCGCCATCAAAAACCCGAACAGGATGAACGCCACCAGAATTGAAAGCAGCGTCAGCGACGTCCGCAGCTTCTTCCGCTTCAGGTTGCACCAGATGAGGTGGAGAAATTTCATGGCAGGCTTCTCCTCGCTCGTCGTCGTTCTCGTCCTCGTAATCGAAAACGGCGAAATCGAGGACGAAGGACGAGAACGAGGAGGATGAGGATGAAAGGGGTTCATTTCACCGGTTCGTTGCTCAATTGTCCCTTGTCCAAATACACCGTCCGCGACGCGCGCGCGGAAGCGTGCGGGTCGTGCGTGACCATGATGATGGTTTTGCCGTGCTCCCGGTTCAGCGCCTGAAGCAAATCCAGAATTTCGTTGCCGGCCTTGCGATCCAGATCGCCGGTCGGCTCGTCGCACAGCAGCAGCGTCGGGTCGGTGACAATCCCGCGGGCGATGCCCACGCGCTGTTGTTCGCCGCCGGAAAGTGTGCGCGGATAATGTTTCGCGCGGTGCGAGAGTCCGACGACCGCCAGCGCCGTCTCCACGTGCTTCTGCCGTTCGGCTTTGGAAAGGTGCGTGAGCAACAGCGGCAGTTCCACGTTCCGCTCCGCCGTGAGCACGGGCAGCAAGATTGTAAAGCTGGAATACGAAGCCGACGTGCCGCGCCCGCCATGCGGCCAGCCGGTGATCGGACAATTGGTCAAGCCGTTCGCCCGCGACGCTGACCGTGCCTTTGGTCGGACGGTCGAGGCCGCCAATCAGGTTCAACAAGGTGCTCTTGCCCGAACCCGACGGCCCCATCAAAGCGAGAAATTCGCCGGTCGGAACCTGCAAATGCAAATCCGCCAGAACATGGATGTCCTCCGAACCGCGATGGAAAATCTTTTCCACATCCTCGACGCGGACCAACGCGCCATTATTATTTGACTGGTTTTCGCTCATAGTTTCGTTGCCTTGACTGCCGTTCCGTCGGTCAGACCGGCGGGTGAATCCACAATCACGCTTTCGCCGGCGGAGACGCCCGCGCTCAACACGGAGTCGTCGCCTTGCGTGTCGGTCACCGTTACGGCGCGGCGTTCAGCGCGCCCATTTTGGACGACGAAGACGACATCCCGGCCATCCTGGCTTTGCACCGCGTTTTTCGGAACCGTTACCGCGCGAATCGCCCCGACCTTTCCGCCGCCGGCTTCTCGTTGAAACGCCACTTTCACCGACATTTCCGGCAGGATACGCGGGTCCAGCTTGTCGAAGCCGACGCGCACCTTGACCGTGGATTTTTGCCGGTCGGCAGTCGGGATGATGGCAATGACTTTGCAGGGAATTTTCCAGTCGGGATACGCGTCCAGCGTGGCCACGACCGGCTGGCCGGGTTCGACCCGGTTGATGTAGCTCTCGTTGACATCAATTTCAATTTCCAGCGAGCCCATGTCCACCACGGTGCCGATGCCAGTGCGCGTGAACCCGCCGCCGGCTGACACCGGCGAAATCATCTCGCCCGGCTGGGCGTCCTTGGTCGTGACCACGCCGTCGAACGGCGCGCGAATGATCATATCGTCCATTTGTTGCTGCCACGTGACCAACGTGCGCTCCGCCACAGTGACATCCACTTCCTGCTGCGCCAAGTGCGCTTGCAGCGATTTGGCGTTCGATTCGGCCAGGTCCAGGTCGGATTGGGACGCGATGTGTTGTTTGGCCAGCTCGATGGCGCGTTGATATTCGTGATCCGCCTGCTTGAGCTGGGCGCGGGTTTCGTCCAGCGCCGCCTTGGCCGATTCCAACTGGGCCTGCGCCACGTCCAGGCTGGCCTTGACGTTCGTGTCGTCCAGCCGCGCCACCACCTGCCCCTCTTTCACTTTCATGCCCTCTTCGATAAGTATCTCGACGACTTTGCCGGTAACTTTGGAAGAAACCGTCGCCGCCCGGCGCGCGGTGACATAACCGGAGGCGTTCAACACCGTGCGCTCGCCGCCGCTGCTGCCGCCGCCAAGTTCCCGCGCCACGGCGGTATGCACGATGATTCCGCCCGAGCGCGAGTGCCAGACCATCGCCACGAGTGCCAGAACCAAAACGACAACGACGGCGGCAACCGCCATCCAGGTTTTGGATTCGGGTTCCCGCGCTGCGCCGCGCTCAATCCGCAACTCATCGAGCGGAGTTTTGGAAACACTCATAAAATTATCCGCACAGACAATCTGATTTGCTGGCCGGGGTCAAGCTGGACGCCGTTACAAAATTGTACAGGCGCATCTTGACACACGTGCAAACCCCCTCGGAGCGCCGGCGTCCCGCCGGCCCCGTGGAATTGCAGCCATTATTCCACAGGGCCGGCCAGTCGGGAGCCTAAAACTGGAACTCGCTGGCGAGACGCCAGCGCTCCCAGGAATTGTGCTTCGCTTCCCCATCAGACCACCCGGCTGGAAGGCGGGCGATACGGCAATCAAGGATGGCTGCTACTACAGAAGCAAGTGCCCGGCTCACGGAACGCCTCAATTCGCCAGTTGGGAGCGAAAACTCTGCCATTGCCCCGCCGCGCCACTTTCCGCAAAATTCAATTTCTATGTCGAGCAGTCGCAGACAATATCCGTTTCATTTGATCGAGCCCAAATGGCAGCAATTTTGGGACGAACAACAGACTTTTCGCGCTTTCAATCCGGGCGAAGTCCTTCCGGACGCGCACCCGTTTGCCCGGCGCCATCAGCTTTCCGGCAAGGTGGCCGCCGCGCAGTTGCCGCCCAAGTTTTACATCCTCGACATGTTTCCGTATCCGTCCGGCGCGGGCCTGCACGTTGGCCATCCGGAGGGTTACACCGCCACGGATATTCTCGCGCGCTACAAACGCGCCCAGGGCTTGCACGTGCTGCATCCGATGGGCTGGGATGCCTTCGGCCTGCCCGCCGAGCAATACGCCATCAAGACCGGTCAGCATCCGCGCCAGACCACCGAGGCGAACGTCGCCAATTTCACGAAGCAGATCAAAAGCCTCGGCTTCAGCTACGACTGGTCGCGCGAACTCGCCACGACCGACCCGGATTATTTCAAGTGGACGCAATGGATTTTTCTCAAGCTCTACAACTCGTGGTTCAATCCGGAAACGAACAAGGCTGAATCCATTGAGACGCTGAAGTATCCGGCAGAGCTTGAGACAATGGAAGAATTTCGGGAAATTGATCCTGTTAAAGGTGACGAATTTCATTTCATAAAACCTCAAACACTCGAAGAAAAACAACGACGTTATCGCGATTCAAAACGCCTCGCATTCGTCAGCGAGCAACCCGTGTGGTGGTGTGAAGAGCTTGGCACCGTGCTCGCCAACGAGGAAGTCGTCGATGGCAAAAGCGAAGTCGGTGGATTTCCCGTTGTCCGTAAACCGATGCGCCAATGGATGCTTCGGATAACTGCATATTCTGAGAAGTTGCTTGCTGACCTCGACACAATTGACTGGAGCGATTCGCTCAAGCAAATGCAACGAAATTGGATTGGGAGGAGCGAAGGTGCGGAGGTTAAATTCAAAGTTCCCGAAAGCGGAGTTTACATCAAGGTATTCACCACGCGTCCTGATACTTTATTCGGAGCCACCTACATGGTGCTTGCGCCTGAACATTATTTGGTTGAAGGAATCACACCGCATGATTGTTGGGAAGCAGTTCAAAATTACCGGGCGTCCATCTCCGCAAAATCCGACCTCGAACGCACCGAACTGGCCAAGGAAAAGACCGGCGTGTTCACCGGCGCGTACGCCATCAACCCGGTCAACGGCCAAAAAATTCCCATCTGGATTGCGGATTACGTTCTCGCCAGCTACGGCACGGGCGCCATCATGGCCGTGCCGGCCCACGACACCCGCGATTTCGAGTTCGCCACCAAGTTCAATCTGCTAATTATCCAGGTTGTCCAGCCGCCAGATCCGAAAACCGATTGGCATGGGTTTGTGGACGATGGCACTTCGGTGAATTCCACCGGCCCGGAGATTTCCATCACCGGCCTGCCCACCGCCGAAGCCAAAAAGAAAATCACCGCCTGGCTTGAAGCGAAAGGCCTCGGCAAAAAGACGGTCAACTTCAAGTTGCGCGACTGGCTGTTTTCGCGTCAGCGTTACTGGGGCGAGCCGTTCCCGATTATTTGGAAGAAGGATGCCGCCGGGAATCTTTATCACGAGGCGTTGCCGGAATCCGCGTTGCCGGTTTTGCCGCCGTCGCTCACGGATTACAAACCCACGGCCACCGGCGAGCCGCCGCTCGCCCGCGCGAAGGAATGGGTGAATCTACCCGACGGCTCCGTGCGCGAGACGAACACCATGCCGCAATGGGCCGGCAGTTGTTGGTATTATCTCCGTTATCTCGACGCGAAGAATTCAAACGCGTTCGTGAGCAAAGAGGCGGAGAATTATTGGATGGGGAAGGCCAAAGATCCCGTAGCAGCGAACGTCAGTTCGCTCAAACTTTCAGATCAGAGCGCGCTCACGCGCGCTGCTACGCCGGGAGTTGATTTATACGTCGGCGGCACGGAACACGCCGTCCTGCACCTGCTTTACGCGCGTTTCTGGCACAAGGTTCTTTTCGATCTCGGCCACGTCTCGACGCCCGAACCGTTCTTCAAGCTCGTCAATCAAGGGCTGATTCTCGGCGAGGACGGACAGAAGATGTCCAAGTCGCGCGGCAACGTGGTGAATCCCGACGACATTCTCAAGGAATTCGGCGCGGATGCGTTTCGCCTTTACGAAATGTTCATGGGTCCGCTCGAAATGGTGAAACCGTGGAACACCAAGGGCGTCGAAGGCGTTTACCGTTTTCTGGGCCGCGTCTGGCGGTTGTTCGTGGATGAGGCGAGCGAGACGGAATTTGAACAGGCGGAAACCACCGCCGAGACGCAGAGACGCGGAGAGTTGCTTGATTTGATAAAATTAAATCCGGCAATCAAAGATGCAACGCCGACCCCCGCGCAGCTCAAGACGCTCCATGCCTGCATCAAGAAAGTCACTGGAGAACTCGACGGGATGCGCTTCAACACCGCCATCTCGGCGATGATGGTTTTTGTGAACGACGCGATCACGTGGGAGACGAAGCCGGTTTCCGTGTTGCGCGAATTTTTGATTTTGCTCGCGCCGTTCGCGCCGCACATCGCGGAAGAGCTATGGGCGAAGCTGAACATTCAACATTCAACATCCAACACCCAACATCCAAACAGCCTTACCTACGCGGTCTGGCCCAAGTTCGATCCCGCCCTGCTCATTGAAGACACGTTGGAAATCCCGGTGCAGGTCAACGGCAAGCTGCGCGTCGTGATCAAGGTTCCCGCGAATGCGACCCAAGCCGATTTGGAAGCTGCCGCAAAAAATTCCGCCGAAGTGAAACCGTTCACCGATGGCAAAACGATCAAGAAAATCATCGTCGTGCCCAAAAAACTGGTAAACATTGTCGCCGGCTGATTCACCCCAAGCACGAAACCGGATTATGAACAGAAAAATTCTCATCTACTTTACCGCCGTTGACACGGACATCAAAGGATTGGACAAGCAGGTCAATGCGTTTGTGAAGGACGACTATCAACCCTACGGCAGCCCTTACGTCATTCCGGGCGAAAAAATCCAGATCTGCCAGGCTATTGTCATGTATGAAGAAGACTCTGCCGGCATGAATTTATCCGCACAGAATCCGCTTTAGGCCGGCGGCGGGATCGTCTGGAAGCGCGGCGGCTGTTCCTCGCGCGCCACGGCACGGATTCCGCTTTTTTTGAAGCCGTCCATTTCGAGCCAAGTGCGAATCATTTTGATAAAGGTTCCTAATGCGATGGAAAAAATAATTGACAGCCCTCGCGGGCCACTCAATGCTCGCAACTGGAACCGTTGATGGAAACCAGTCAATAACAAAGACAAACAACCCCCATATCATCACCCATATGCAATGCAAGAATCATCCGGAAGTCCCGGCAGTGGATCGTTGCGCCGGTTGTGCCGAGTCGTTTTGTGCCAATTGTCTTATTGAGCTTCAGGGCCAGAAATATTGCGCCTCATGCAAAACCATGGCCTTGCGCGGCGCTCCTCCAATGGTGGAGGAAGCCACCATTCCCTGCAAAGAGGCGGGTGAAGCCCTGAAGTATGCCATCATCGGCATATTCTGCTTTGGCATTATTCTGGAACCCGTGGCCATCAGCAAAGCGCTCAAGGCAAAGAAAATGATGGCGATGAACCCGCGTCTTACCGGATCAGGCAAAGCAACCGCGGGGTTGATCATTGGAATTGTCGGGCTGGTGTTATGGGTTCTGGGCATGATCGCGCGCGTTAATGCCATTAGCCACGGACCATAAGCATGGAATTACTTTGTCCTGAGTGCATGGGAACGCTGGAGTTGCTGGATGACGGCAAGGTGCGTTGTGCCACGCATGGCGGGGAATACAAGATCCTCTTCCGGCGCGGCGCGCCATCGCCAGCCGCCGATGTCCCTCCGGTCCTCGCGGTCGTCCCGGGCATGTGCGCCAACCACTCGAATTTGCCCGCGGTGTTCGTCTGCAAGCGCTGCGGCGCGGCGATTTGCTCGCTTTGTGCCTTCCCGCAGGATGACGGCAGCCGGCTCTGTCCCAGTTGCGCCACTGTGCATTCGCCCGGGTTTGAACCTCCGACACTGGGCGGGGTTTCCGCCGTTACTCTGGCTGTGCAGGACCGGAAATGCCGGCAACACCCCGACGTCGCGGCGGTCCAAATTTGCAAACTCTGCGGTATGCCGATGTGCGCCACCTGCGATTTTGCGCTGCCCGGAAACCTCCACCTGTGTCCCCGTTGCGCCACCAGCCAGCGGACCGTGCTCAGCCCGAAACGGAAGGCCTACCTCGTCGGTTCCTTTGCACTGGGCGTTTGGTGCACGCTGGTGATGGCCGCGCTGCTCGCCGGCGCATTTAAAGGCATGGCTAAACACAAAGAGGACCAAGAGGCGTTCGGAATGCTGTTGATGTTGCTTTTGCTGGCCCCCTCCATCATCGGCGTGGCGTTCGGCGTCAGTTCCATGGACCGCCGCCAGCCCAATTCCATCGCCATGTGGATCGCCACCGCTTGGAACGGAATGATTCTGGTCGGGTTCCTCCTTCTGATGATTATTGGCATGTTCATGAAATGACCACCGCGCCATGAGCCTGAAAATCACCGCCAATTCGCTTCTCACGAAACATTTCCTGATGGTGGACTCAGGTGGGGTCAAATTCTACGATGGCACGGGTTTTTCTGGAGCGAGGCGGTTCCGTTTCAGTCAAATTGAATGCGTCTTGATGGCGCCGAACCACAGGCTTTCCTTCCAAGTCGGCCAGGAAGTGTTCAGCATTCCAACCAAACCCGGCGACCCAAAACACCAAAGCGTGATTGACTTCTTGTTGCAGGAAGTCCGGCGGCCCGCGGAACAAACCTAAGGCCGATGCCACCCGTTCCGCCTGCGCAAACCAGACACAGACAGGAGAAACAACTTATGGGAATGATTAAAATGCAGGTTTCCGACATCTCCGGAAGCCGGATCAACGAAGTTGAAGCGCCGGACGACGTGCCGGTCAACCGCATCCTCGTCGTGCTCGTCGAGCGGATGAGCCTGCCGCTCAACAGTCCCGACGGCCAGTTGATGAGCTACAAACTTCACCACCGCCGCACCGGACAGCAATTGCTCGACAACCAGACACTGGCGCAGGCCGGGGTGGCCAGCGGCGACGAATTGCGGCTGCAGCCCGAAATCACCGCCGGTGCCGTCCCTGCACCTCATGGCGGCGATTGAAGCGACACTGCTTATGCCATCTGCTTCAACAGCCCCGCCCATTCAAATCGCCGAAGGCCGGTTTTCGCGGCTGGAAGCCATCGAATGGTGGGATCAGGCGTTGCTGGCCCGCGCAAAAGTTTTGGTCGTCGGTGCCGGCGCGCTGGGCAATGAAGTCATCAAAAACCTCGCCCTGCTCGGCGTCGGACACATCGTCATCGCCGACATGGATTCGGTGGAGTTGAGCAATTTGAGCCGGTCGGTGCTATTTCGTGAGACTGACGAAGGCCGGTTCAAGGCCGAATGCGCCGCCCGCGCCGCGCAAAACATTTTCGCCGGTGTACGGGCAACCCCCATCGTCGGCAACATTCTGGCCGACCTCGGACTCGGCTGGTTCCGCTGGGCCGATGCCGTCATTGGCGCCCTGGACAATCGCGAGGCGCGGGTGTTTGTCAACAGCAGTTGCGCCCGCGTGGGCCGGCCCTGGGTTGACGGCGGCATCGAGGTTCTGCACGGTGTCGTGCGCGGTTTCGCCCCTCCGCGAACCGCTTGTTATGAATGCACCATGAGCCAGGTGGATTGGGAATTGCTGAACAAGCGCCGCTCCTGTTCATTGCTCGCGCGCCGCGCCCTGGCGCAGCGTGGCACACCCACCACACCCACCACGGCCTCAGTCATCGGCGCGATCCAGGTGCAGGAGGTTGTGAAACTCCTGCATGGTCGCAATGCCCTGCTCGGCCGCGGGTTTGTGTTCGATGGGGCGGAACATTCATCCTACGGCGTGAATTATCCGGTGGATCCGGAATGTCCCTGGCATGAACCGCCCGCACTCGTCGAGACTATGCCGCAATTCAATTCCGGGACCGGATTGAGCGCCATCTGGCAGGAGGCTTCGCGGCGGCTGGGCGGTCTGGATGCGATTGATTTTGCCCGCGAAATTGTCGAGCGCCTGGAATGCTCCGCCTGCGGCCGCCGGGAGGACGTGTTTTTGCCAGCCGAAAAAATCCACGAAGATCAACTGCGCTGCCCGGGTTGTGGCGCCGAATGCAACGCCACATTCTTGCATTCGGTCACCGCCACCAGCGGTTGCCTCGGCAAAACCATCCGCCAGATCGGGTTGCCGGTATGGGACATCGTCTGGGCGCGGCACGGCGACAAAACCGTTGGCTTGGAGATGAGCGGGGACAATCCCCTGGCTGACCAAAACGACAACGCACGGAAATAATCATGTCACAACAAAAAGAACAAGACTTCCGGAAAGACAAGCCGGCTCCATCCGGCGCCAGCCAGATTAATGTGCGTGAAACCGCGGGCGGTGAAAAACCTGTGCTCCGCACCTTCCCCGGGCCGCGTGGCGCCAAGGCCACGTTGCGTGTGGCCGTGGAACGAAATGCCCATGCCGATTTAATCGCCCACGCCAGGGAATCACTCGATGCGGAGGTCTGCGGGGTTCTGGCCGGGCAGATGTGCGAGGATGACGAAGGCGTTTTTGTGCATGTTGAAGCGGTGATTCGCGGCGCCGCCGCCACCGAGGGCAGCAGGCACGTCACCTTCACGCAGGCGACCTGGAATGCCATCTACAAAATTTTGGAACGCGACCATCCGAAACTAAAGGTTGTCGGCTGGTACCACACCCATCCGGGTTTTGGGGTTGAGTTTTCGGAGATGGACATGTTCATCCAGCGCAATTTCTTTTCCGGTCCGGCGCATATCGCCCTCGTCACCGACCCGCTCAACGGCGCGGTGGCCATTTGTGCCAATGCCCCGCAAGGCATCGAATACCTCAACCGTTTCTGGGTGGATGGCCGCGAACAACAGTGCCGGGTGCCCGAACGGGTTTCTGAAAAATCCGCCCCGGCTCCATCGTCCGGCGGTTCGACTGGCGGCGACCCGGACACCCTGCGCGCCTTGGAAGCCCGCGTCAGCCAGTTGCTGGAAGCGCTCGATGAAATGAGGCGTTTTCATTACCGCTTCATGCTGGCCTGCGGGATTCTGTTTTGCCTGGCGCTCATTATTGCGGTGGGTTATTCCATTTACAGTCAGTGGAGTTTCCGGCTGGAACCACCCAAGCTGAACCAGATTGTCCCCGTGCCGGTGCAGGTGGGTGACAAGGTTGTGATTCTTGGAGTGGCCGTAACCTCGTGGGAAGTGCCCCCGGAATTGAACGCCATCATGCTCCAGGCCGAATTGCTGAAACGCGAAGCTGCGGAAAAGGCCGCCCGGGCGGAAGCCGAAAAATCAGGAGCAACAAACACCGCCTCGGCCCCTGCCACCAATACGCCACCGCAGCGAACACCGTAAAAACCCAACCCCGACCCTTCCATGAACCCAAACGACACTGACCGTGTGATTCACATCACCAGGGAAGAAGCCCTGAGCGAGCATGTGGAAGACATGCTCAAGCGCCAGATGAGCTTGCGCGGTGATCCGGGCGTGACGCGCGACCGGCGGCGAAACTGGTTTTACCAGAACTGGTTTGTCTTCGCCATCGTCGGAATGCTCGGCGCCCTCGCCGCCTGGGCGATTACGGAACCATTTTTCGACGACCTGCTCTATTTTCAGGGAACCATCAGTGCGGTGAGTCAGTCGGAGGACCTGTTGGAACATTCCAAGTCAAACGACGAAGATTCTGACCTACCCTTGCGCAGTCTCGGTTCGGTAACCATCAAAAACGAAACCATCATTCTCTTGCCCTCAACCAAGGAAATCCTGGCCGATGGCAGCTACGTCAGACTCAAGTCCGGCATGTTGAAGGGTGGGGAAACGATTGGCGTTTATGTTCATTATAAACGGGGGGCAGAACGCAGCCTGGCCGGGGCCCGCTTCATCGTCCGCTCCCCGGCACCGCAATCTCCCGACCGCGCCAGACTTTCGCTCGATCAATTGGAGTCGCGTCAAAGCGCCGCCGGATTGTTAATCTTTCCACTGGTGGCGGGATTGATAGGATTGTTCATCGGTGCGGCCGATGGCTTGGTGTGCCGGCTGCCCCGCCGCGCGCTGCTCTGCGGCCTGGTCGGTCTGCTGGTGGGTTTCGTCGGCGGTTTCATTTGCAGTCTCATGGCGAACATTATTTACGCACCGTTGACCCAACTGGCGATGAAGGCCAGCGGAGGCGAGAATGGTTTGAGCGCGCTGGGCTTCGTCATCCAGGTTGTGGGGCGTTCGTTCGCTTGGTGCCTTGCGGGCATGGCAATGGGATTGGGCCAGGGCATTGCCTTGCGGTCGAAACGGCTGCTGCTTTACGGATTGCTCGGCGGCGTTGTGGGCGGGCTGTTGGGCGGGCTCCTGTTCGATCCGATTGACATGATTCTGCTCGGTCCGGACAAACCCAGCGCACACTGGAGCCGTTTGGTCGGCTTTGGTGTCATCGGCCTCTCCGTGGGCGGGATGATCGGTCTGGTGGAATTGCTCGCCCGCGATGCCTGGCTGCGCATGACCCAGGGACCACTCACCGGCAAGGAATTTCTGATTTTCAAGGATGTGATGAACGTGGGGGCGTCGCCCCGGTCGGATATTTACCTGTTCAACGACCCGCTGGTGGCCGGGCAACATGCGATCATCCGCGCCTTGGGCGACGAATGCGAAATTGAGGCGCGTGAAAGCAGCAATCCCGTGCTGTTGAACAACCGGCCTATCACCCGGGCACGCCTTCGCCATGGTGACAACGTGACCATCGGACGAACCGCGTTTGTGTTCCAGCAGCGCAAAAGTTGACGCGTATGGGCGGATTTCAATTCAAGTGCCCCCACTGTGCGCAGCTTCTGGATGCACCGGATGAAGCCGCCGGCATGACGTTGCCTTGCCCGTATTGCAACCAGCCCATCCAGATACCGGCCTTGGCCAAAGCACCGGTCGCAGGCGGCGCCGCCGAAGCCGGGCCTTCATCCCCGGCTGGCAGCATGAATCCAATGTGTGCCATTTGCCTGTCACCCATCGCCGCCGGTGAGGTGAAGAACGCCTGTCCAGCCTGCAAGGCAGAGTACCATGCTGAATGCTGGCAGGAAAATGGCGGTTGTGCGGTTTATGGTTGTTCGCAGGTGCCGGCCATTGAGAAACGCCAGGACATTGAAATCCCGATCTCCTATTGGGGTCAGGAAAACAAACAGTGCCCGAACTGCAAACGTGAAATTCTGGCGGCGGCGGTGCGGTGCCGCCATTGCGGCGCCACGTTCGATTCCGCCCGGCCGCAGGATGCGGTGGAATTTCAGCAACGAGCGGAATTGACGCAGCGGTTGCCGGCCCTCCGCCGCACCGTGGTGTTGTTGTTCATCTTCAGTGTGTTGCCCTGCTTGGCCCCGATTGGCGCCGTCTGGGGCGCAATCTGGTATCCGACGCATCGTGAAGACGTGAGGGCGTTGCCGACGCTTTATGGCGCCCTCTGCAAAATCGGATTGGGCGTCGCCATCGGCCAGACGGTCGCCATGGTGTTGGTAACACTGTTGTTTTCGCTCATCCGGCACTGAAAACCCTGAATTATTGAATGGCCATGCAAGCACGATTACGACGATTGAACGCCGACTACGAACTGGTCCAACGGGTGTTCGCAAACCATCCGTATATCCGTCTCGTCAGCACCGAGGGCGTGCCGCCGGAACAATATACCTTCGCGCTGCGGGTGGAAGGCTTGACACCCACGGGGGAGGACGCCTTCACCCGCTGTCCGCTGCACCAGGCGGAAGTGTTTCTCCCGGTGGATTATCCCCGCCGGCCGCCCTTTTGCCGGATGACCACGCCCGTCTTCCACCCCAACATTGACCCGCAAAAAATCTGCATCGGCGACCACTGGAGCGCCGGCCAGTCGCTGGCGCAAATGGTTGTGCATATCGCGGAGATGATTTGCTATCAGAGCTACAACCTGAAAAGCCCGCTCAACGCCAAAGCCGCCGCCTGGGCGGAACAAAATCTGGGGTCACTGCCGTTGCAGAAGATTGACCTCTCGGCGGGACTTTAGCTGGGTGTCACTTTCCCCGCCCGCCAGCATCGTCTGGAAATGCGGCGGCTGTTCCTCGCGCGCCACGACGCTGATTTCGATCTTCTTGAAACCGGCTTCGTCCAGCCAGCGGTGCAAATCGCTCTCGGCAAAACCCGGCCAGCGGTCGCCGTAAAGCTGCTGCGCCTTGTCAAAGTTGTGCTTGAGCAAATCGAGAATCAAAATCTGCCCGCCGCTCCTCAGAATTTTATGCGCGCTGCGAATGGCCCGGGCCGGTTCGTCGGCGTGATGCAATGCCTGGCTCAAAATCACCAGGTCAACACTGCCGGCGTCAATCGGCGGGTTCTGCAAATCGCCCAGCCGGAATTCCAGATTTTTCAGCCCGTTCTTTTTTGCCTTGGCCGCGCCAAACGCGACGATCTTTTCCGAATTGTCCACGGCGATGACCTTTTTGCACCGCCGCGCCAGCAGTTCGCTCAACAAACCTTCACCCGCGCCGAGATCGGCCACGACCAACGGCGGCAAGATGCGCAGCAGCAAATGCCCGAACGCCTGCCAGGAACGGCCCGGTCCATAAACACGATCAAAGCGTCCGGCCACCTGGTTGAAATAAACCTGTGCCTGCTCGCGTCGGCGGGCGAGGATGCGCTTGAGATTGATCTGATCGCCGCCATGCTCCGGCAATTCCTTCGCGCCGCGAATGGCGAGCTGGATGAATTCGCCCGCCGTGCCATCCGCCTGCGGATTCAGCTTGTAAAACGTCCGTTTGCCCTCGCGCCGCGACTGTACGAGTGCGCAGTCCGCCAGCAAGCCAAGATGCGTTGAGATGCGCGACTGGCCGAGTCGCGTGATTTCCTGCAGCTCGTTCACGGACAGCTCGTCGCGCTCCAGCAACGCCACGATGCGCAGCCGCGTCGGGTCGGACAGAGCCCGCAATGATTTCAAGGTGGCGGTGACATCGATTGTTCCGGCGCGTCAACTCTTTTCACAAAAAACCATTTGACGCGCTTCAAAAAAGATATATCATCTTATCTTGATACGTCAATATGACATTTTAACCAATTAATTCATGAGCAAAAACTACATCTTTTCCTCGGAGTCCGTCGGCGAAGGCCACCCGGACAAGGTTTGCGACACCATTTCTGACGCCGTGCTGGACGCCTGCCTGGCGCAGGACAAGTTCAGCCGCGTCGCCTGCGAATGCTACGCCAAATCCAACATCGTCATCGTCGGCGGCGAAATCACCACCCGCGCGAAACTCGACTTCACCAAGATCGCCCGCGACACCATCCGCGAAATCGGCTACGTGAATGACGACGACGTGTTCCATGCGGACAAGGTGTTCGTGAACACCATCATCACGCAGCAGTCGCCCGACATCGCGCAGGGCGTGGACGCGCGCAAGGCCAAGGGCAAGAAAACCGCCAAGCAGGGCGCCGGCGACCAGGGGCTCATGTTCGGCTACGCCTGCAATGAAACGCCCGAGCTGATGCCCGCGCCCATCATGTTCGCGCATCGCCTCGGCCGCGAACTCACCCGCATCCGCAAGACCGGCAAGGTGCCGTGGCTGCGCCCCGACGCGAAGTCGCAGGTTTCCGTTGTTTACGTGAACGACAAGCCCGTCGCCATTTCCAACGTCGTCATTTCCACGCAGCACGCGGCGTATGTTGAGCATCGCGAGATTGAAAAGTTTTGCATCGAGCACATCGTCAAAAAAGTTTTGCCCAAACGATTGCTCACGAAGAAGACCGAGTTTCTCATCAACCCGACCGGACGTTTCGTCGTCGGCGGGCCGCAGGGCGACACCGGTTTGACCGGGCGCAAGATCATTGTGGACAGCTACGGCGGCATGGGCCGTCACGGCGGCGGCGCGTTCTCCGGCAAGGACCCGACGAAGGTGGACCGCAGCGCGGCTTACATGGGCCGCTGGGTCGCCAAGAACATCGTGGCCGCGAAACTCGCCGCGAAATGCGAAATCCAGTTTGCCTACGCCATCGGTTATCCCGATCCCGGTCAGCGTCAGCGTGGACACGTTCGGCACGGCGACCGTTCCGGAGAGCAAAATCATCCGCGCCGTCAACCGCGTGTTCAGCTTCCTGCCCTCGGACATCATTGACCAGCTCAACCTGCGCCGGCCGATTTATTTGAAGACCACCAACTACGGCCACTTCGGCAAGAACGACCCCGCGTTGACGTGGGAAAAGACCGACAAGGTCAACGAACTGAAACGAGCATTGAAGTAACTTCAACATTCAACGCTCAACTTTCAACACTCAACCAGTTATGCCCGCAATCAAACTTACCTCCTCCGCGCGCCAAAGTCTGCCAAGAGTCAACGGCAACGGCGCCGCCAAACCCGATTACCAAGTCCGCGACCTCTCGCTCGCCGAGTGGGGACGCAAGACCATCCAGGTTTCCGAGCACGAAATGCCCGGCCTCATGGCCATCCGCAAAAAATACGGCCCGTTGAAGCCGCTCAAGGGCGTGCGCATCACCGGCTCGCTGCACATGACCATCGAGACGGCCATCCTCATCGAGACGCTGGTCGAACTCGGCGCGTCCGTGCGCTGGGCGAGCTGCAACATTTTCTCGACGCAAGACCACGCCGCCGCCGCCGATTGCCGGTGGCCGGCATCCCGGTCTTCGCGCACAAGGGCGAAACGCTCGAGGAATACTGGGATTTCACGCTCGCCGCGCTCACGCATCCGGGCAACAAAGGTCCGCAACTCATCGTGGACGACGGCGGCGACGCCACGCTGCTCATCCACAAGGGTTACGAACTCGAAAACGGCGACAACTGGGTCAACACGCCCAGCGACAACCACGAAGTGGCCGTCATCAAGGCCCTGCTCAAGCGCGTGGCGAAGGAGCGCCCCGGTTTCTGGCACACCGTCGTGAAAGATTGGAAGGGTGTTTCCGAGGAAACCACCACCGGCGTCCATCGCCTGTACCAGATGCTGGAACAGGGCAAGCTCCTCGTGCCCGCCATCAACGTCAACGACTCCGTCACCAAGTCCAAGTTCGACAACCTCTACGGCTGCCGCGAATCGCTCGCCGACGGCATCAAGCGCGCGACCGACGTGATGGTCGCCGGCAAGGTCGCCTGCGTTTGCGGTTACGGCGACGTCGGCAAAGGCTGCTCCCACTCGTTGCGCGGGTTCGGCGCGCGCGTCATCGTCACCGAGATTGATCCCATCAACGCCTTGCAGGCCGCGATGGAAGGTTTTGAAGTCAAGACCGTCGAGGACACGCTCGGCGAGGCGGACATCTACGTCACCACCACCGGCAACTGCGACATCATCACGCTCGAACACATGGCGAAGATGAAAGACCAGGCCATCGTCTGCAACATCGGCCACTTCGACAACGAGATCCAGGTGGACCGCCTGAACAACGCCAAGGGCGTCACCAAGCTCAACATCAAGCCGCAGGTGGACAAATACACCTTTGCGGGCGGCAACAGCATTTACCTGCTCGCCGAAGGCCGGCTGGTGAACCTCGGCTGCGCCACCGGCCATCCGAGTTTTGTCATGTCCAACAGCTTCACCAACCAATGCCTCGCGCAACTGGATTTGTGGAAGAACAAGGACACCGCCAAGATCGGCGTCTATCGTCTGCCCAAGAAACTGGACGAGGAAGTCGCCCGGCTGCACCTGGAAAAAATCGGCGTGAAGCTCACCAAGCTGACGAAGAAGCAGGCCGACTACCTCGGCGTGCCGGTCGAAGGCCCCTACAAGCCGGAACACTACCGGTATTGAGCAAACCCAAATCTAAAATTTTCACTGGCGCACAGCAATGGTGCGCTTTTTCTATTGGCCCAGAGAGTGTCTTGGCCTGAACGGCTGGCGTCCGCGTGCGCGTTTCGAAAACATTGTCAGGGAGGCTCCGCGCATCGTCAATATGCTTCTTCAAATGTTGGAGGATTACCGCGGTGACGGTTTCGTCATTGCTGCCACGAATATTGAGAAATTTTTCGAGGTCATCAGGAAAGACGTGAATTTTCTGCGTAAACAGATTCCGCTTATCTTGAATCAGCTTGTTCACGCTGGTGTGAAACACTTTGTCGTCTCCGGTTTTATTCGGATCGGCGTCATGAAGAACGGAATGTTCAATCTTGAGTTCACCCAAAAGGTTCATGAAACGGTGAATGTTGAACTTCCCCATGGCGTCCAAGACAAAAAGTCCGCCAGTTGGCGTTCGTATTTTCCCTGTTTGAATCAAATAGTTGATCAGCACCAACTCGGATAGGTCCTTCCACGATGAGCGTTCGCTTGGCGAAGAAAACACCGCACCGCTCTGGATAGAGCCAAAGGAAGTATTTGACCGCTTCCATCTCCAATTTACTCTCATCCGTGCCTGCTTCGTAATTTTTCAGCCCAGCAGCGAGTTTGTTGATCTCTTGGTTTTCCAAAAAAAGCGCACCTATGTTTTCAGGACGAACCTGCCCGATACTTACCTGTCCATCGTTGCGATGCATTTGTGCGATGCCGGGGATATTTTCAGTTGCGTGGCTGACGAATTGCGGTGAGTGCGTCGAAATTAATACTTGCGCCCGTTTTAGACCTATCTTGGCATGCGGTCGAGTTTAGATTGTTGCGGCGGATGGAGAAACGCTTCCGGCTCTTCAAACAAGAGTAACGTGAAATCTGGAGAAAAGTCTTTTTCTTCGCTGCCGGGCGGCTTGTCGAGTAAACCGCCGAGACGCGAAACAGTCGATAAATGAGTTGCCGTTGAAATCCTTGGCCGTAACTTGCAGCACTTTGATTGGACTTCAATCTTTCGTCGAAAATCTCGTAGCCCAACATATTGCTGACCACTTCAGTTTCTGTGAGTGGTGTGACCTTGAATTTGAGCTTTGCGTCCCAATCCGCAAGTCCGGCATTGATGTCATCCTCCAGACCCTTAAGTGATCGTTTTCGGGCGTCTCCTCGGCTTGAATGTCTTGTCCAAAAGTGTTGATCGCGCCTTTGAAAGCCGCAAACGCTGTGCTGTCCTTTACGAGCTTCTTGAAAATCGCGTTAACAAGATCGCGCACGCGCCTTTGCCGCTAAACTTGCTCACGTCCTCGAGTCGCGACAGCCGGAATGTGAATTACGTCACCGAGTTTCCCAAGGCCAACGTTGTCTTCGCCGTAGAACTGGTTTTGAGATAATTTTCCCCCCTCGTAAGCGTAAAGATGGAGTTTGCCCTTGTCATCGCTGCACAGAACTTTTCGCACACGGAAGCGATCCCCGGCTGCCGATATTCGGCCTTATTGAATCCGCCTCATCTTTGGTCATGTTGTATTCGATCTCCATCCAGCTTTCCTTGTCGTCGGTTGGAAACTTTGGGAAATCGCGTTGCGGGTCGAACTTAATGTCCTTCTCGTAAAAGTTGCGTAACGCATCTAACACAGACGTTTTTCCAGAGTTATTCGCGCCAATTAGAAGGCCGTAATCCGCAACGTAGAACTTGGCGTTCTTGATTGAACGGTAATTGTGTAGCACGATTTCTCGAATTTTCATAGCTCTTCGCCCTTCGATTCCTCACCCGCCTCCAGTGATTTTAATTCTAACCCTTCGACCTCTTGTAATGTCTTGCCAGCGATGCCTTGAAGTTCTCCATACATGCCTACGGTGGCCTCAACGACACGAGTGATTTGCTCTTCGCGTTTCGCCCACTGCTTCATGATGACCTTTTTCTCTTTTTGCAGTCCTCTGCCATGCCAGTGAACGCCTCTGCGATCGCCTGCACCCGCAGTCGGAATTTCGGGCCGGTCAAATACTGATACATCATTTCCATCTTTGACTGCTGGCCCACAGATGCTTGGCGCACGCTGTTGACCTCAATCAACGTTTGCGCAAAGCGAGCGCCACAGGAAGAATCGCGCGAGGATGTGCGATCCAAACGCCATCAATTTGATCGAAGGTTTCAACCGCTTTTGGAGCACAGCGCTCACAATGACTGCGACCTCTGCTTTGCAGCGCGTTGATCTTCCCGCAGTTTCGCAGCCATCCGTCGCTCCAATTCTTTGTCCGTTTGGATTCCCAGAGGATTGTGCCGCAGGCCACGCCAGTTGCGTCATGACTCGGTGCAAAATATCTCCGCCATGTTCCCCCTTGGAACGGTTCAATGAGATCACGCTGAAACTTTTCGCCAAGCAAAGCTTCCAATCTTAATTCCAGCACTTCGCCCTGAAGCTGCTGTGAGCCTTGTTCGGCCTTTCGTTTCAATTCCTCAATCTGTTTTTGCATGGAGAGAATCGTTTGCTCTTTCTCCATGACTTTAAGGGAAAGCTGTTCGTCAGCTTCCTTTCGAGCTTTTTCACGCACGCCTGTCAGCGATTCCTGAACCCGCTTTTCAATCGTCAAATCCATCTCGCGTTTGCGTCGTCAAGTTCTCGCGTCTTTCGGATCAGGTCGGCTTGTGCTTGCTGTGCTTCGCAAGCTTGTCCTCGCGCTGCTTTAGAATCTTCTGCAAATCAGCGACCTCTCTCGCCTTTTGATCAATCTCATTCGAGAGCGCTAGCTTTCTTTCTTGCTTCGTCAGCCGCTATTTTGGCTCGTTCCTCCTTCACTCTTTCGGCAACTTGGTCTTCAAGTGCCTCTTTCGCTTTCCCAAGCGCGTCTTCCTTTTTACGGACAGCTTTTTCCCGGTCGACAATGTCGAGGTCTTTTCTGTGCAAGTTTCTTTTCGTATTCTTTGCGCGTGGACTCAATGAGCGGTGCTGCCAATGATTCCGTCAGCTTGATTTCGTTTTTGCACTTGGGACAAGTGATGGTTGGTTCTGCCATAATCGCCTTTCAGGTTTTCGGTTCGCCGCGTTGCCGAATTTAACTTTTGGCGACAGCCCGTCGTTTGTAAGAAACGGCTTTGGCCGTGTGTTTACTTCGCACAGCCGTAACGTCGGCTGTTTCCGCCAGCACCAACACGCCTTGCGATGGAGTTGCAGGTTTATGAACGTTGCCGTTTCGCGCCGGCGATCGCTGAATTTGAAAACGTTGCGGCGCAGGTCGGCGGTTTTGCCGTGGAGAATCGCGTCGTGGGTGGCCTTGAGTTCAGCGTCGGTGGCGGCGTCGGCGAAAAAGCGGAATGAGGATGCGGCGAGGTAATCGAGACGTTCTTCAAAGGCGTAGCTATTTGCGGCCTTCGCACTCGGCCACGTGGCCGGTGGTGTTCGAGCCGGCGAAAATATCCAGCACCAGATCGCCCGGCTCCGTGAGGAAGCGGATGAAAAACTCCGGCAGTTTCGCCGGGAAACGGGCGGGATGGCCCTTCGCGCCGACGGTTTTGCAACCGCGCAGGTAGCTGCCGTTGGACTCGGAGTTCGGGATTTGCAAGAGGTTCGGTGGAATCGCACCGCCATTGTCCTTGCCGAAGGCTTTGCCAATATCGTGCCCGGACGGGCGTTTTTTGGGCGTGTAAAAACCTTCCGGGTCTTCAAGCAGTTTCTTCATCCGGTCGCTATATTCGGCGAGCACCTTGGACACGTTGGCCTTGGGCCAGCGGGTTTTGCCGAACCACCAAACGGTGTTGACCGCTCTTTGCCGACCATGACTTTGGACCCATTCAATTGGTGGGACTTGGACGGTTTTAAACAAGAAAATCCTCGGCAGGGGAAAGCAAGTTCGTCACGTGCTCGTGACGCGAAATTGTGGCTGCGCGTCGAACCGCGCTCATAGGCGCCGCCGAGGTCGAGCACGAAGCTGCCGTCGTCCTTGAGCTTGCGATGCACGAGCCGGGCGAATTGTGCAAGCCATGCCATGTACTCGGCCTGCGCTTTGTTTCCGTATTCCTTTTCGCGCTGGAGGGCGAAAGGCGGGCTGGTCAGAACGAGGTTGACGCTGGAATCCGGCAACGCCGCGAGCAGGTCAAGCGAGTCGCCGCAATATGCCGCTCCCCAGTTCGTGAGGTACGCAGGCGCATGTTTTTCGAGCAACATAAAAGCTACTTTAAGTCTGTAGCCGTAAAGTCGTCAACTTCGATAATCTGTCGCAGATGAAAGTCAAACCATCCGCTCGACGTATTTTCGCCGAAAACCTGCGCAAAGCAAGGCTCGCGAAAAAACTTTCACAGGAAGATTTGGCAGAACTGGCGAATCTTCACCGCACTTACGTCGGCTCGGTCGAGAGGGCGGAGCGCAATATCTCCATAGACAACATTGAACGGCTTGCGATTGCGTTGGGTGTTTCGCCAGCTTCATTGTTGAAAGGGGACGCGAAATGAGACCGCACCCTGACAAGGCGGAGCTTGACCGATTATTCCCCCATATTCGCGAATACCAAGCGCTGGCGTCGAAACATGGCATCGGCGACATCTTCCAAGACAACGGCGGTAAGCTTCTACAATTGTTACTCATCACCGGCCTCAAAGGAATAGGCAGCCGCGAAGGCAATGACGCTCGTGATGAAGCCGGCAACGAATATGAGTTGAAGTCCGTCAATGTTCTGCTGACTCAAAGCTTTTCAACTCACCACCACATGAATCCGACGATCTTAGCCAAATATCGGCAGGTGGATTGGGTGTTTGCCATCTACGAGGGAATTGAGTTGCAGGCAATTTATCGGATGCAGCCGACAGGATTGGAGCCGTATTTCTCGAAATGGGAATCGAAGTGGCACGAGTCGGGTGGCAAAGATATCAACAATCCGAAAATCCCCGTGAAGTTTGTCGTGGAGCGCGGAGAATTGGTTTTCCAAAAATCGCAAGGGTGATTCCGAGCCGGCCGCGGCGCGGTGGGACACCGCGCCCTACCGAAGAATTCAAACAGAGGCGAACGGTGGCCCCGTTTGCCTTTTCATTTTTCGCGGCGGGGAGAGGCCCTCTAAATTGAAAGGAGTTTGGCCGCTTCGCTCATGGTCTTGCAGGTGACCATCCGCGGGTGATGCGGGTAATGGAAAATGGAAAGCAGGTTAAACCCGATGTCTTTCGCCGGATCGGGAATGACGCGAACCACCAGTCCCACGCCGTGCTGATCACACAAATCCATCTCCTTGCCAATTTGTGTCGAGCAGGCGGGTTCCATGGATTCCAGCCGGGCCAGGTCCACCAGCAAGTGGAAGCCGGGCGGCAAATCGGCCAGCAGCGCCGGCATCTCTTCCAGTCCGCGCTGGAGGTCCTTGGTCCGCACCTGTTGGACGTAACCCAGGTAGAGCAACCGTTTCGCTTTGTTCGTCAGGGCCAGAAACATGGCCATAGCCTAAGCCCTCGCCGGCCGGAATTCGACAAAAAACATGTTCCCGAATGCACATTACTGCCACCAAACAAATTCAAATCTCAAATCACGAAGGCGAAAGTGCGGTGCGAGAAGGAATTTGATTGCCGTTGTACGCTTGAACAATTCGCCGCCCTTGCGGAAGGTTTGAAAACATGTTTCGCATTGGCATAGACCTCGGCGGTACGAAGATTGAAGGCACTGTTCTGGCCGCTGGCATTCACGAAAAGGTTGGCCCTAGAATTGCGACATTTCTTCACCGGCAATCAAATTGAATTGCAGCAACGGCTGCCAGTTGCAATCATGCTCACACCATGAATCCAGTCACTGCCGCGCACATTCATCTTTTCCTGTGCCACGTCCCGGTCATGGCCATCGTGTTCGGTTTGGGCTGGCTGGCCTTCGGTTTGTGGCGCGGGAGCCGGGAAATTCAGAAGGCCGCGCTGGGCATGTTCATCGTGGCCGCGGTCCTGGCCGTGCCGTCCTATCTGACCGGCGAACCGGCCTCGGGCACAATCAAAGGATTGCCGGGATTTTCCGAACGCATCCTGGAACAACACCAGGCGTCGGCGGGCGTGGCACTGGCGGGCTGCATCGCGCTCGGCATCCTGGCGCTGGCGGGATTGATCCATTACCGTGGCCGGGCCGTGGCCGGCTGGTTCAGCGTGGTGTTGCTCGTGAGCGCGCTGGTGGTCGGCGTCCTGATCGCGCGGACGGCCAATCTCGGCGGGCAAATCCGGCATTCGGAAATCCGCCCTTACGACGCCCAGGCGGAGTAGAAAAAAGAACGAGCAAGTTTTCAGTCTGCGCAAATCTTCCGACTCGTCCTCGTCCTCGAAAACCGGGATTTGGTACGTCTTCGATTACGAGAACGAGGAGGAGGACGAGGACGATTGGGGGCAGGCAATATCAAACGACTGTCCGACGGCGCGCACGGAGTGACGCGCCCTACCAGACCCACAACTACCGGTTTTCCGTGATGGTCATCGGGCGGTCTATCAGCACGTTTTCCACCTTCTGCTTGATTCCGCTGGGCCAGTTGATTTCAACGCTGTCCACCTTGTCCGTGTTGCCCAGTCCGATGGTGACGGGCAGTTCGGATTGCGAGAGGTAGGCGCGCGTGGGCATGACCTGCCGCCAGAGCGTCTGGCCGCTCACCCGCACCTTGATCCAAGCGCCGATGGCGTCGCGGTTGCTTTTGGTGCCGACGAGTTTCAGGCGAATCCAGTGGTGATGCAAATTCTGGTCGTTGCGCAACAGCAGCGGCGGGCCGCCGATTTGCGTGAGCACCACGTCGAGGTCGCCGTCGCCGTCAATGTCGGCAAAGGCCGCGCCGCGGCCGACAATGGGTTGAAACAGGTCGGTGCCGGCCTTGTCCGGTGGCACGGGCACGAAGCTCGTGCCCTTGCTGTCGCCGCGGTTCCAGAACAATTGCGCGGGCTGGCGGTATTGCTGGTTGGACTGGACGCGATTGATTTCGGGTTCGAGGTGGCCATTGGCGGTGAGCACGTCGAGGCGGCCGTCGAGGTCGTAATCGAAGAAAAAGAGGCCGAACTTCAAGAGTTTCTGACTGGCTGGGCCGACGCCGGCCTGGGTTGCTTCGTCGGCAAACAGGAGTGAATCGCGTTGGGCGACGTAGAGCGCGTTCATCTCGTTGGCGTAGTTGCCAATGGCAATGCCCAGCGTGTCGTCGTTGCGGAACCGGGCGGTATCAATGCCCATCGCGCCCCGGACCAAGCCGTAAGCGTCATAGGCGACACCCGAACGCGCGCCGATTTCCTTGAACGTGCCGTCGTGCTGGTTGTGGAAGAGAAAATTCGGCACGGTGTCATTGGCCACCACCAGGTCAATCCAGCCGTCGTTGTCCACGTCCACCGGCGCCACCGCGAGCGATTTGGCCATCGGCAATCCGGTGGCGGGATCCTTGATCTGGACGCCGGCCTGCGCCGACACGTCGGTGAAGTGTCCATGTCCGTCGTTGTGATACAGATACGGGAATGTGCCAGCAAAGTTGCGGGGCGGGCCGTAGGCGCGCCCGATGTTTGGCAGGACATAGCTCTTTGCCCGGTCAATCTCCGGCGACCATTGCACGTAATTGCAGACAAACAGGTCGAGCTTGCCGTCGTTGTCGTAATCAATGAACGCCGCGCCCGTGCTCCAGCCGTTCGTTGAACCGCCCACACCCGCCTCTTTGGTCACCTCGTGAAACTTGCCATGCCCGTCGTTGTGGAAAAGATGATTCCCTCCGACCGCCGTGATGAAAACATCGGGCAGTCCATCATTGTCATAATCCCCGATGGCCACGCCCATGCCGTAAAAACTCACATCGAGTCCCGACCCTTTGGTGACATCGGTGAAATGGCCATGCCCGTCGTTGTGATAGAGCGCCATGGTCGGCGGCAGTTTTGCCTTCGGGAACATGGCCGGGCCAGTAGGTCGAATTGATGAAGAGCAAATCCTGACGGCCCTCGTTGTCGTAATCGAAAAAGGCCACGCCGCCGCCCAGGGTTTCCGGCAGCAATTTGTCGCCGTAAGCGCCATTGTTGTGAACGAAGGTGATGCCGGCTTCCTTCGTGATGTCCGTAAATTTCGCCACGGGAATTTCGTCTGCCGCCGGGAGCGTGCACGCACTGGCGGCCAGAAAAAGCGCCGCCAGACCGGCACGGAGTGCCGGGTAGGGCGCGTCAGTCCTCTGCGCGCCGTTTCCCGTTGGCCGAGTTGCGGCGCGCACGGAGTGACGCGCCCTACCGGGAGTTTCCAGGCAGGGATGATTTTCCCCGGACCTCGGTGCCAGGTGGCCTCCTTTGGCTTGTGCGAGAGAGGATTTGTTTGGCATTTTGAAATCGGTTATAGCTTTTACCAGCAACTGCAACATCAGGCAACATGACAATTAAAAACGCGCTGCAAAGACGCCGGGTCAAATGGCTGCTCTGGTTCGGCTTTTGGACGCTGATCGGGCTGTCCTTCGCGTTTCAGTTTTACATTTCCAGCGCGAAGGCGGGGCTGGAGGTGACCTGGCGGCAGGCGGTCAGCTATGCGCTCGGGGACTGGTACGTATTCGCTCTGCTTTCCATCCCGGTCGTCTGGCTGGCGCGGCGGTTTGATTTTGAATCCGGCCACCGGCGGCGAAGTCTGGCGGTGCATCTGCCCGCCAGCCTGGCGTTTTCCCTCGCGTACATGGTCTTGCGGGCCGGCGTCGGGCGCTTGCAAACCGAGGCGAGTTTTGCGGAGGCCTTCCTGCCGCTGCTGGTGAAGACGTGGCATTTCAACCTGCTCATCTATTGGGTCATCGTCGCGGTCACATTCGCGTTCGACTATTACCGCAAGTACCGGGAGCGCGAACTGCGGGCGGTGGAACTGGAGAAACGGCTGGCGGAGGCGAAATTGCAGACGCTCCAGATGCAGTTGAATCCGCATTTTCTTTTCAACAGCCTGCACTCGATCTCCGCGCTGGTGCATCAGAACGCGGATGCGGCGGACCGGATGATTGTGCGCCTCAGCGATCTGCTGCGGGCAGCGCTGGAAAGTTCCGACACCCAGGAGGTGGCCTTGCGCGAGGAACTGGGGATTCTCCAGCGCTATCTGGAAATCGAACAAATCCGGTTCGGCAGCCGGCTGACGGTGAAAATGAACATCGCGCCGGACACGCTCGACGCCCGGGTGCCGAATCTGATTTTGCAGCCGCTGGTGGAAAATGCGATCCGCCACGGCATCGAACCGCGCGCCAAACCCGGGTGCATCGAGTTGCGCTCGCAGCGCGAGGCCGGCGCGCTCACGCTGGAAGTTTGCGACAACGGCGCCGGCCTGCGGAAGGGGGGGCCGACCGAGGAAGGCGTGGGACTGTCCAATACGCGGGCGCGCTTGCAGGCGCTTTACGGCGAGGCCCACGGCTTTGAATTGCGCAACGCGCCGGAAGGCGGACTGCTGGTGCGATTGATCATTCCCTTTCGCAAGGAGAATTCCCCGGCATGAAAATCAAGACGTTTATCGTGGATGACGAATCGCTGGCGCGCGACCGGCTGCGCCAGTTGCTTCAAAACGAGCCGGAAATTGAAATCGCCGGCGAATACGCCAACGGTCACGACGCGGTCGCCGCCATTCAGAAAACGCCGCCGGACCTTCTCTTCCTGGACATCCAGATGCCCGAACTCGACGGCTTCGGCGTGCTCGCTGCCCTGGGCGCCGGACCCATGCCGGTGATTGTGTTCGTAACGGCGTTCGACAAGTTCGCAGTCAAGGCCTTTGAGGTTCACGCGGTGGATTACCTGTTGAAACCTTTCGACCGCGAACGGTTTCAGAAGGCGCTGGGCCGCGCCATCGAACAGGTCCGGAATCGCGATGCCGCAGTCCAGCAGCGGCAGTCGGCTGTGATCGCCGAATTGCCGCCGTCCAAAATAACCGACCGGGTGGCGGTGAAATCGGGCGGGCATGTCGTGTGGGTGAAGCTGGAGGAGATTGACTGGATCGGGTCGGCGGACAATTACGCCGAGCTGCATGTGGGCCCGAAATCGCATCTGCTGCGCGAGACGCTGGGAGCGCTCGAAACCCGGCTGCCGCCGGACAAATTCGTTCGCATCAGCCGCTCGGCCATTGTCAACGCGCCGCGCATCAAAGAACTTCACCGGCTGTTTTACGGCGGTTGTGAACTGGTCCTCCACGACGGCACGCGCCTGACGTTGAGCCGGCGCTACCGCGACAAGCTGCAGCAGCTTGGTGTGAAGTAACGCCCGCCCCGTCCTCCGGACTTTTGTCCGCCCGTCCCCAATAGGTTGGCTTTTACAGTACATAACCATAACTTGTCATAAGTTTACCCAAATACGTGTTGATTTGGCGCTGGGTTGATCAATGACTGGCTGTGCGGAAACGGGCGGTTCGGCTGCCACCTTGCATTTATTTTTCTGACATTCAGCGCTGGGAGCTTGGTTCGCGCCGGGGGTGAACGGGTGTTCAGAAGCGGATAACAAAAATAAACCTGAAAACCGAAATAGAACTTCAGTGCCCTCAAAACACATTTGCGAGCAGCGTCTGGGCGAACTGAATCCGACTTCGGCGGAGCGGGACTTTCATGCACTAAAGTATTCACCTCGAGGAGGTTCGGTTGTTCCGTCAGCAGCGATTCTGGAGTTAGGGCGCACTCCGGTCTGACTTCATCCGACCCACCACCGCCGGCGACTTCGGAATTCGGGATAAAACGGAACGGAAATGACTGGCAGTGAGAATGGCTGCTCGAAAGAATCGCGCCGCGCCCCGGCAGATTCCTTCAACGGGCCAGCGGCAGGGATGAGTGCGTCTCGTTCAACCATCCTAGTCGAAGGGCGTATTGCACCATCTCCGTCCGGCTGCGCAGACCGAGCTTTTCTCCGATGCGCAGCTTGTAGGTTTCGACGGTCTTGACGCTCAATTTGAGCTGGCCGGCAATCTCTTTGTTGCTGTAACCCCAGGCCAGCATGATCAGGACTTCCTTTTCCCGTTCGCTCAATTCGATGGAGTGTGATTCACCCTTCATCGGCGACCCGGTCATCTGACTGGCCAGCGCCTTGCTGGCCAGGCTGGCCTCGAAGTGGACCCCGCCTTTTGCCACCGTGCCGATGGCCTTTACCAGTTCGTCGCCCGCCGAACGTTTGAGCACGTAGCCGGCGGCCCCCACCTTGCACAACTGGCGCAAATAACTTTCATCCTCATGAGCAGTGAGCGCCACCACTTTCATCCCCGGGCGCTCTGCCTTGAGCCGTTCGGTGGCTTGCAAGCCGTTCAGTTCCGGCATGGAAAGGTCCATAACCACCACGTCGGGCTTGAGGTCCCGCGCCTTGACCAGGACTTCGTTGCCATTGGCCGCTTCCCCGACGACCTGCATGTCCGGCTGGCTGTTGATTAACAGCCGCAACCCTTCGCGGACGATTTTATGGTCGTCGGCCAGAAGAACGCGCAGTTTTTTCATGGACTCTCAACTTTCCGCCGGTTCCTGTTTCAAGGGAACTCGCACAAATACCGTTGTGCCCACCCCCAGCGTGGACTCAATCTCGAGCGTCCCGCTCGCCAGCGTCACACGTTCCCGCATGCCCAACAAGCCCAATTTGCCCTGCGCCGCGGACGCTTGGATCCCGGCGTCAAAACCGCTGCCGTCGTCTTCAACAATGAGCGAGACATGGTTGGGCCGGCGCTCCAGCAGGACGCTGACCCGCTTCGCGTTTGCGTGCCGGGTCACGTTGGTGAGCGCTTCCTGCGCGATTCGATAAAGTGTGGTTTCGATCTGTAGCGGCAGCCGTGGCGCTTCCACGTCGTCGCTGTGAAAATCCACCGGCACCTGGTTGTTTTCGGACCATTTGGTAGTGTAGTGCCGCAGAGCTGATTCCAGCCCCAGATCATCCAGCGCGGCCGGGTGCAGTTCCCAAGCCAGACGATGGATGTCCCGCATCAGACCATCCGCCAGTTGTTCCAGCTTGCCGACGTTTTCCTGGACTGACGGCGCGAGGGGATCCAGCTTGCGAACCAGTTGAAGTCCCAATTTCAGCCCAGTGAGGTCCTGGCCCAGCCGGTCGTGAAGCTCGCGCGAGATGCGGCCCCGTTCAGTTTCCTCCGCCTCGGCCAGCCGGCGCAACACCTGCCGGTGCGCCTCCTCGACCCGCTCCCGCCGCGTGATTTCCGACTGCAAGGCCTGGTTGGTTTTCGACAATTCGGCGGTCCTCTCTTCCACCCTTTTTTCCAGTTCGGCTTGGATTTTTTGGAGCGCCTCCTCAAGCCGCTTGCGCTCGATGGCGTAGCGAATGGCACGTGCGGTCTGGCGTCCATCAGCCTGGCCTTTGACCAAATAGTCCTGAATCCCGTGGCGCACAGCATCAAGGCTGACGACTTCATCCTCCACCCCGGTCAAAACCACGATGGGCAAATGAGGCGCCTCGGCGCGCGCCCGAAGAAAGGTGTCCCGACCGATGCTGTCGGGCAGGGACAGGTCCAGCAGCATAACGTCGAATTGTCCCTGCTGTAGTTTTTTGGCTGCTTCCGCCAAGCAGTCGGCATGGGTGAACGCGAAATGTAAAAGCCCGCTTTGAGTCAGGGATTCCCTCAACAGCGCGGCATCCGACGGGCTGTCTTCCACCAACAGAATTTTTAACGGCGTCTTGTTCATGATTTTGCGCGGCCTGCGCCTTTCCTTGTCGCCGATCGCGCATTTGCCGCCCGGCAACACCGCATAAAGTTTCAGTCAAAGGTGGTTAACCGCTCCGCCGGAACGGAATGGACGGCGGTCAGCGCGGCGGCAGCGTCACGACAAACAGCCAGAACGATTCGATGGACCGCACCACGTTCAAAAACTGCTGGAAATCAACCGGCTTGGTGATGTAGCAGTTGGCGTGGAGTTGGTAGGCGCGAAGCACGTCCTGCTCGGCGCGCGAGGTGGTCAACACCACCACCGGGATCGTTTGTAAATTTTCGTCGGCCTTCAGTTCCGCCAGCACTTCGCGGCCGTCTTTGCGCGGGAGATTCAAATCCAGCATGATCAAATCGGGCCGCGCCGCGCTGGCATAACTGCCCTGGCGGCGCAGAAAATCCATGGCTTGCACGCCGTCCTCGACAAGGCTCAGGTGATTGCGCACCTTGGCCTCCTTGAGTGCCTCGATGGTGAACTCGGCATCGCTGGGGCTGTCTTCCACCAGCAGAATTTCGATGGGTCGGACTTCGGCTGTTTTCATGCGACGTGTTCCATTTTAGCAGAAATTTCAGGAATTGAAAAATAAAAAGTTGAGCCTTGGCCCAACTGTGACTCGACCCGGATTTCGCCGCCATGCCGCTCGACAATCTTCTTGCAAATGGCCAGTCCGATGCCGGTGCCGGGATATTGTTTGCGGGTGTGCAGGCGCTGGAAAATCTGAAAAATCCGCCCGGCATACTGCGGCTCGATGCCGATGCTGTTGTCCCGTACCCCAAAGAGCCACCGCCCCTCCTCCTTGCGGGCGCCAACATGGATTTCCGGCAACCGCTCGCTGCGGAACTTGATGGCATTGCCAATCAGGTTTTGAAAGAGCTGGGTGATCTGGGTGCCATCCACCGGCAGGCTGGGCAATGGGTCGCTGGTGACCTTCGCGCCGGACTCCGTGATGGTGACTTGCAGGTTGGTCAAGGCGTCTTTCAAAAGCGCGTTCAAGTCGGTCGGCGTAAAGGCAACGTTCCGGGTGCCCACGCGCGAGAACGCCAGCAAATCCGTGATCAGCCTTTGCATGCGCTCAGCGCCATCGGCGGCGCCGTTGATATACTCCCGGACCGCGGCATCCAGCTTTTCCGGAAAGCGGTGTTGAAGTAGTTTCACGTAACCGCCCACCGCCCGGAGCGGCTCCTGCAAATCGTGCGAGGCAACATAGGCAAATTGTTCCAGGTCGCGGTTCGAGCGCTCCAGATCCTGCGCCGACCGCCGCAGCGCTGCTTCGGCATCCGCGCGCTGGGCGATCTCCTTCTGCAGATGAAGGTTGGCGGCCTCCAGTTCGCCGGTGCGCTGACTGACCAAGTCTTCAAGTTGATTGCGATGTTTGGCCAGTTCGGCCTCTGTTTGGAAACGGCGGACAGCCTCGCCAATCAACGGTGACATGGATTCAATGAACTCCGCGACGGCGGGCGGGAAACGGCCCGGCCGGCAGTCCGCCAGATGGATGGCGCCAATCACCTCGTCGCGGTACCGGATCGGAATGATGGCGACGGACGCAAAACCGAACTTTACGCAGTTGCCGCGATTCTGCGCTCGTCTTTCCGGCGGGAGTTGGTTGTGGAATGCGATGGCATCATCACAGCGAAACGAGCCGCTTGGCGTCAGGAGCGCGCGGTCCTGGCTTTCAAACGCCGCCGTGATCGCGCGAATGCAACAGCAGTTGTCCCGCTCGATGGAAAGCCGGTTTTCCAGCTCGAGGAAACCAGGCTCAAAACCCGCCGAAGCTTCGTAGGGAATCTCCTGGTTTCCATCCACGATGCGGATGCCCAGGGCTTGGCAGCCACACCACCGGCGAATGACGTCCACCGCCGAGTCAAGATATTCTCTGGAAGAGGTCTTATGCGCAAAAAGCGCCAGCAGCGAATTGGTAAAGTCCCGCCGCCGCTCGGCCTCCGTGCGTTCGGTGATGTCGCGAGCCGCCGCAAAAACACCCTGCACCGCGCCGGCTTCATTGCGATAAACCGTGGCGTTGTAAAGCACGTCGGTGGTGCGGCCGGATACGTGGCAAATGGTCAGCGGATAGTCGCGCACCTGGCCTTCGGCGAGGACATTCTGGTAGCCCGCTTCCGCCTTTTGCGGCTCCGTGAAGTAGCGGGCGAAATCGGTGCCGATCAACTGCTCGCGCGGCACGCCCGTCACCAATTCGGTGGCTTTGTTCACGTCGGTGACTCTCCCCTCCAGACTGATGGTGACCAGGGGATCCAAGCTGGCTTCCAACAGGCCGCGGGCGTAGCGGAAGGCTGCTTGCAGCTCCGAAGTGCGTTCCGCCACACGCTGCTCCAATTCCTCGTTGGCCTTCTTCAACGCTGCCTCGGCCAACTGCCGCTCGGTGATGTCGCGCAAAATCACGGTGAACAGCTTCTGGCCTTTCACGTTACCTTGCGAAATAGACGCTTCTATCGGAAACTCCTGACCATCGGCGCGCAGCCCGCTAAGCGCGCCGAGGGCGGCCATCGTGCGGGCCGTTACTCCGGTGGCGCTAAAGCTGCGCATGTGCTCGCGGTGCGAGGCGCGATACCGGATCGGGATGAACCGGTCCAATGGCTGGCCGAGCGCCTCCGCGGTGGAACAGCGAAACATATTCTCCGCCGCGGCATTGAACAACACGATCCGCTGGTCGGCGTCCACACTGATAATGGCGTCCATCGCCGAGCTGATGATGCCTGCCAGCCGCGCTTCGCTCTGGCGCAATGTTTCCCGGCTCTCGCGCAAGGCCATTTCCTGGTCGTAGGCCGCGGCTTTGCGCCGGTCGCGCCGATAAAGTTCGGCGATTGTGCTCATGAACAGGCCCATGCCGGCAAATAACACCAGTCCGACGCGGTCAACAGTCGAGGAGATGGCAAACCCTTCCGGCGGCAGGACCCAGTATGCCACCGAGAGCCCCGTCAATGCAGTGGCCAGCAGGCCCGGCCCGAAGCCGGCCAGCAACGCCGCCACCATCACCGCCGGGTAGAATGTGATATAGGTGGGCAGCCCTGGCCCGATCCAAGCCGTCAACGCCGAGCGCAACCCGAATCCCGCCGCCACGGCCACGAAGGCCAGGCCGTGGCGCAAAGCCCGCTTCTGCCAGATGGATGAAGAACTGTTGTTGCGGTTCATGAGACTGTGCTTCGGAACCAGTGTTTGGGGGCATGCTGCCAAACACAGCGCCAAGTCCAACGGTCACAAGTTGCCGTCATGCTTTGAATTATGACAGATAACCGTTTGGAAGGCCACTCAGAAATGCGCGATTCTTCGATATGGCACTATACCGCAATGCACCGCTTTGCTGTTGTGGCCCAAAGCCTCCTGCGCGAGCCGTTCCGGGTGGCCGCCTTACTTTATCACAGTTCGGATGTGTGTTAGTGCATGACTAGCTAATTTCATACACAGTTCGCCATTTTTGATTCCCAACTTATTTTCTACCAACAACTTAGGTTTGGAGGCGAGGGTTGGAATCGAACGAGGAAGCTTTACCGTTCCGAGCCTAACACACTCTGTTTCAAGGCTTAGTATAACCTTATTTTACAGGGGTTCAAGCTCTTTTTTCGACCGCCCGTTCAACGCTCGCTCATTGCCCCGTCACCGCCCCTTTATTGCTCGTCAGGTGTAACTTTAGGTGAAGAATCAGGTGAAACTTTTGACAGTGCCACTTTTTAAATTGCAATTCGCTTGGCCGAGGCATAGAAACTTTCTGATACAGGCATTCATTGAAGTAAAAATAACTAAACTTTATTATTATGCAAACCAAACTGTGCTCTTGTTTCATCTTGCTGGTGTTGTTCTCTGGCGTTCACCCGGCACTCGCACAAGTCACGAACCTGGGCATCGCCCCGGTCGCGGGCGGGCAATCTCTCCTTTACTGGCCGACGAGCACGAATTACGTTTTGCAGACCACCACCAATCTTGCCACGCCGAACTGGGTGACGGCGACCAATGCGGTCACGGTCAATGCCGTGACGGTGACGAACTCCGCCCCGTCGGGTTATTTCCGGTTGCTCCAATCCACCAATCCCCCGGGCATGGTGCTGATCCCAGCGGGTTCTTTTCTGATCGGAAATTACATCGTCAACAATTTCTATAACACGGCCACGAGCGACCCGGACATCACAGACGCCTATCCGACGAATGTGTATGTGTCGGCGTTTTACATGGACGTGAATCTGGTGAGTTCCAATCAATGGGCGGGGGTTTACAGCTACGCCACGGGCAATGGTTATACCTTTACCCATGTGGGTTCGGCGAAGGCGGGCAACCATCCAGTGCAATCCGTGGACTGGTATGATTGTGTGGCGTGGTGCAATGCGCGGTCGCAGCAGGCGGGCTTGACGCCATGTTATTACACGGATGCGGGTTTTACGCAGGTTTATACGAACGCCGGGATGAGTGTCTTGGTCACGAATGTTTATCTGAACATGGCGAACAACGGGTATCGGCTGCCGACGGAAGCGGAGTGGGAGAAGGCGGCGCGGGGCGGCTTGACCGGCAACCGTTTTCCGTGGGGCAATATCATCACGGAAAGCCAGGCCAACTACTACGCCATACCCGCCGGAAACAGTTATGATTTGTGCCCGTATAGTGGCTACAACACGAACTTCGATTTCGATAGCGGCTCCGCCTACACGAGTCCGGTGGGGTCGTTTGCACCGAACGCGTATGGGCTATACGACATGGCTGGGAATGTTGACGAGTGGTGTTGGGACTGGTATGCAGCTCCGCCGTATCCGGCTGGCAGTGCGTATTTGGGAGGGACCAATCCGACAGGAGCGGGGCTAGGAGGACCGAACGTCTGTGTGGTTCGCGGCGGCAATTGGGACTTCGTCGCCAGCAACGCGCGGTGCGCCTATCGCAGCCAATCCCCCCCGTTCTTCTCCTGCTTCTACATTGGGTTTCGTTGTGTGAGGGGGCTTTAGTTTTTGCTCTTTTACTCTTTAACCCTTTTTTATGAAAACTAAAATCCAACATTTAATCCTCGGGCTGGCGCTCCTCGCTGTAGTCCACCAAGCCAATGCGCAAGTCACGAATCTTGGCATCGCGCCGGTCTCTGGTGGGCAATCCCTCCTTTACTGGCCGGTGAGCTCGACGAATTACGTCTTGCAGACCACCACCAAACTTGCTTCGGCGAGTTGGGTTGCGGCGACCAATGCGGTCACGGTCAATGCCGTGACGGTGATGAACTCCGCCCCCGCGGGTTATTTTCGATTGCTCCAATCCACCAATCCTCCGGGCATGGTGCTGATCCCAGCGGGTTCGTTCACAATCGGAAATTACATCCTCAACAATTTCTATAATACTGCCACGAATGACCCCGACATTACGATTGCCAATCCGACGAATGTGTATGTTTCGGCATTTTACATGGACGTAAACCTGGTGAGCTCCAATCAATGGGCGGCGGTTTACAGCTACGCCACGAGTAATGGTTATACCTTTCATGCGTTGTCGAAGGAGGGCACCAATCCGGGGGCGAAGGCGGGTAACAATCCGGTGCTAACGGTAGATTGGTATGACTGTGTGAAATGGTGCAACGCCCGGTCACAGCAGGCGGGTTTGACCCCGGTTTATTTCACGGATGCGGGGATGACGCAGATTTATACGAACGGTGAAACAGATGCAATTTATCCAAATTGGGCTGCCACCGGCTATCGGCTGCCGACGGAAGCGGAGTGGGAGAAGGCGGCGCGGGGAGGCTTGGTCGGAAACCGTTTTCCGTGGGGCAATATCATCACGGAAAGCCAGGCCAACTACTACGCTTTTCCCGCCGGATACAGTTATGATTTGGGCCCATATAGTGGCAACAACACGAACTACGATAGCGGCTCCGCCTACACGAGTCCGGTGGGGTCGTTTGCACCGAACGGGTATGGGCTGTATGACATGGCTGGCAATGTGTTTGAGTGGTGTTGGGACTGGTATGCAACTCCGCCGTATCCGGCTGGCAGTGCGTATTTGGGAGGCACCGATCCCAGCGGGCCTGACGGGCCGTTGACCTATCGTATTGTGCGCGGCGGTGGGTGGGCCAACTCCGCCGCCGTGGTCCGGTGCGCCTGTCGCGCTGGCGATCAACCGTACAGCTACTCCATTGACACTGGCTTTCGGTGTGTGAAGGGGCTTTAGTTTTTGCTCTTTTACGCTTTAACCCTTTTGAATTCACGCTCGACATATAACTGTTTTTGACGTGGCCAAGTGATTCGAGTGCCGCTCGCGCTTTTGCCGCCAGTATTTGGTAATCTCTTTGGTAGCCTTGTTCAGCCAGTCTTGGTCCGCACCGAGCCGGATCATTTCGACGGCCGCAAACCATTTCGGCGCATTGGGAGCTGGATCGCCCAATGGCGTCAGCTTGCCCACGGCCATCAAAACCTGAATATCACTCTCCGCGAAGCCGAGCAGCTTCGCAGTCGCCGTGACATCAAGCCGCGCCGGCAAACCCCTGATCGCCAACATATCTGACACAAGAATTGGAAAAGCCATATTCTAGCCAAACATGGGTTCAAGACGGTGCAGGCAGATTCGGAAGCGGTCATTGGGCGGGTGCTACTCAGGCAGAGCAGGCTGAACAAAAGCGGGCTTATCGGGAACAACTGGCTGGTGCCAAAAATGATCTGTCCAACGCTTATGCACAAATCCCCCGTGATCAACAGACGTTGGCGCAAATCAAAGGGGATGTAGTTGCTTTTCAGGAAAGCAAACTTCAGGATGCCGAATCGGCGTTGGCTGCGGCTGTTGCAGGCGCAAAGCTAACTGACGCGAAATTAAGTTTAGTTGCGGCCAACCAGCATTTGGATGAATGCAAAGACCAAGCCGCGAAAAGTTTGGCTGCTGCAAAATCGGCTCTGGAAGAATATCGGAGTGCCACGTTTCCTAGTTCCAAATGATTTGATCCCATATTTCCCAAATAAACTTCACAAGCAAGAGTTAGCGACATACAATAAAGCCCCATAAACAAAGGCTTTCCTCTATGTCCAAACAACAAAAAACGGCGAATCCAACGGGTGTAGGCAAAAAAGCGGGTCTGCGGATGGCTTTTGATAGTCGATTGAAGCTGGAGTTTCACGGTTCCAAGATCACGTCTGATGCCGGGTTGCTGGCCTATCGGGAACTGGATGCGGCGCTGGGTCTGACCGATCTGGGTGAAAATCTTTTGCGCGATGGGCGGACGGGTAAGAACACGCAACACTCGATGGTGGCGCAGATGCGGCAGTCCATCTTCAGCCGGTTGGCAGGTTACGAAGACACCAATGATGCTGAACGGCTCTCCGTTGATCCCACGATGCGGCACGTGGTTGGTGGACGAGCCACGGAACACACGGCGGCTTCGACCAGCCAGATGGGACGGTTTGAGACTGAAGTGTTGACCCAGCCGGGCAACCTGAAGTCGTTGACTAATCTATCAGGAAAATGGATTGACCGGCTGCGCGAACGCCAGCCGATGCGGGAACTGATTTTGGACATGGATAGTTCGGTGAGCGAGACCTATGGCGAGCAGGAAGGAACGGCGTTCAACGGACATTTCGGCTGCACCTGCTACCATCTGTTGTTTTGCTTCAATCAGTTTGGCGATGTGGAGCAGTCCCTACTGCGAGATGGCAACGTGCATAGCGCCAAGGATTGGCGGGCGGTGCTCGAACCGGTGGTGGCACGGTATCAGGGGCGAAATATTCCACGCAAATTTCGGGCCGATGCCGCCTTTGCCAACCCGGAACTCTATGAGTATCTGGAAGCCGAGGGATTCGAGTATGCCATCCGTTTGCCAGCCAATGATGCGTTGCAGCGGGACATCGAGCCACTGCTGACCCGACCGGTGGGGCGTCCTTCAAACGCGCCGGTGGTGTGGTATGCCGGATTTTTGTATCAGGCCAAGAGTTGGAATCGCGCTCGGCGTGTGGTGGCGAAGGTGGAATGGCACAATGGCGAACTGTTCCCTCGCGTCGGATTCATCGTGACCAACCTAAAACGGCCCGCCAAACGGGTGGTGCGGTTCTACAACCAGCGTGGCACGGCTGAGCAGTGGATTAAGGAAGGCAAGAATGCGGTCAAATGGACGCGCCTGTCCTGTCACGACTTTGTGGACAATCAGGTGCGGCTGCACCTGTTCGTGCTGGCCTACAATTTGGGCAACTTCTTGCGTCAGGCGGTGCTGCCCCAAGCGGTGCGTCACTGGACCTTGACGACGTTGCGGGAGAAACTGATCAAGATTGGTGCGAAGGTCGTGCGTCATTCCCGGAAGATCGTCTTTCAGATGGCGGAAGTGGCGGTGCCACGAGAGTTGTTCCAGACGATTTTGGAACGGATTGGCCGGCTGAGATCACCAGCAGCAGCAACCGGATGAGGAAAAGTGGAAGGAATCACATGAAAACCACGGCAACAACGGAGGCGGTGTCTTCACCGTTGGAAGAAAATGAGCTTTGGAACACAAGCCGGCGTCGAAACACCACCTGCGCCGGACAAAACCGAGGGCGGACTGGAAAAATGATTTGCAAACTTATGAAGAAAGCAGAAAATCACCAAAACCACCCACGCCGTTCGTGGGCATTAAACCATATGGGAAATGTCAGTTAATAATGTTTCACTGCCACAGCCGGTTGTCCGGGGAAGTACAGGCCGGATTCGGACGCAACGTGAATCCTTTCCTGGTCCGGACCGTTTCCATCTTTTGAACCCAGTCGCCCCCAATTGTTTAAAACCATCAATGATCAACCTGGCAAGCCCATGAAAAAACGGTCTCTCCTCTTCGCATTGTCTCTCGTGGGCGGCAGCTTGGTGGCTGTGGCTCAAGGCACGGCCTTCAACTACCAGGGCAAACTCACCGACGGCGCCAATCCCGCCAACGGGATTTACGATTTGCAATTTACGGTTTACGACGCGGCCGGCGGCGGCAATGTGGGGGGGGGGGCTTACGAATGTCGCCACCCCGGTGACCAACGGTCTGTTCACCGTCACGCTGGACTTTGGTTCCGGCGTATTTGACGGCAATGCGCGGTGGCTGGACATCGGCGTACGCACCAATGGCGGTGGTGCGTTCACATCATTGTCTCCGCGCCAGCCGATTCTGCCGACGCCTTACGCCCTCTACGCCGCTAACGCCGGCATCGCCGCCGCCGGCACCGTCGCCAGCGCCACTACGGCGGCAACCGCGACGAATGCTCAGAACATTGTGCTCGCCAACGGCACCGTCATCGGCAGCAATGTTCCTTACCAGACCAACATCACGCCGATTTTGGATTACACCAGAATCTGGGTGACGAATACAGGAATTGCCGGTGAGGACGGGATGATGCACACCAACGTAACGCTCGGCGGCTACACCAACTTGGCGGGGTTTGGAATGCAGATTGTAAATTACGGGGGCTTGACCATAGGAATTGGTTCTCTAAGCGCTCTGATTTCAGGTAATCCAGATTACGACTCCAACAGGACGACTAATTGGTCTAATCTGCAAAACTTTTGTTGCTCAAGTTGGGCTTTTGATAACGGTTCAAGCCCAACCGTTTTAACCTATTTTCCGACGAACAGTATAACCACAAACATTTTAAACATGTACGTGCTGAATGGAACGGCCACGAATGCGAACAATTTGCCGTGGTATCAGAACGTAATGACTGCGGGTGTGGGTATAATGAATGACGGGGTTACAGATGTCACGACTCCCTTGCAGGCACTTTTGAATTCTGGAGGGTCGTTTTATTTTCCACCCGGAAAATACCTCGCGAAAGAATTATATTTGACCAATAATACATCGCTTTTGGGACTTGGGGCAACCCTTGTTTATTCGACCAACGCGGCCTGCACCAACATCTTTGTCACATGCGGCCTGAACACCAACATATCAATTTCCGGTCTGGCATTTGATGGTGGAAACTATAGCAATATCTACTCGCGAACTTTTAACACGTACCTTGGTGCGCAAACCTTCGCCAATCCTTCGCAGTTTCTTTACTGGAATCCGCTTGGGCTGCGTCACGGTTTGCAGGTGAACATCATTGGACAAGGCCGGTTCAACAACATCAAAATCATCGGCTTTAGTGGGTGCGGCTTCATCCCGGTTTCTTCAATGGATAATTTAAGTTACACCGAGGTTCATGCGCAGATTGACGGGATTGATTGTTTTAGTAATTTTTGCGGATTCTGGTCGTCGTCACTGGCGGGGCGCGGAGACGGGTATTACAATGTCAACTGGCTGAACCATTATATCAACACGCTGGGCTACTTGAGTCCGGAATATCAAACCTACTCGCATTTGAATTTGAATGGCAACACGATTGGGCTGAACAATGTGGCCGGGAATGACGCGTTTGTTTGCTCGGTCATTGCGAACAACTACATCGGCGAGTTGGACAGTTACGGTGTGAACGAGCATCACGGGTTGATCAACTCCGTGCTGTACAACCACAACATGTCCGGGTCTTTGCTGGTCTATGGCAGCACAGCCGGCGAGCAAATTATTAACTGTCAATTTCGCGGCGGCGGCGGCGGTCAAGGCATCACCTTGAATTCCTGCCAGGGCTGGTCCATTGATAACTGCGCGTTCGACTCGCTCTGCTTTACGAACACAGCCGGCAGTCCCGTGCAGCAAAACTTTTTCAGAAACAATGTTTACTGGGGAGTTTGGACCAACTTGTCATTCAGTACGGATGGCAATTTGATTTATTACGGCAATGTGTGTGCGACGAACAAATACGACAATGACGGCCAACCGCTTACCCTCGCTGCGATTGGCAATGGCTCCGGGCTGATCAATCTATCGGCCAACGCGATTGTTGGCGGATTCACCGCCAACCTCACCGTGCTTGTGCCGGGCGGCGGAACGAACACGCTTTGCTTCACCAACGGCGTCCTGCGGGCCATCCAATGAAATGCCCGCCGGCCGAAAACCGGTTCTATCGGCTGAAGAGTTCGTAATGCCGGCACGCCGGCGAACGCAGCGCCAAAGGATTCCGGTTCGGAGCGCGGATCGCCGAGTCCGCGCGTTCCCCAGCTCCCACGAATCGGAGTTCGTTGGGCGAACGAGGTAGCAATACAT
>CAWFZJ010000040.1:0-14051 GCA_963820205.1 uncultured Verrucomicrobiae bacterium | reverse complement strand
AGACGCGCCGGCAACCCATTGAATCTATTCTTCAGGAGTTGGCGTTTGTCCACGACCGGGAAGTTGCGCATACCGGGCCACGGCCTGGGACCGGGAACGGACATGAAGTTTTTCGTAAATGCGGCGGATGTAAGTGTTGACCGTCGGAATGCTGATCTGAAGCGATTCGGCAATTTCCTTGTAAAGAAAACCGTGCGCGAGCAATTCCAACACTTCCCCTTCACGCGGAGAAAGGCCCTCAATGTCCGTTTTAGCCGCCTGGGCGCGTTGAAACGATTGCACCACTTTGCGCGCGATGTAACTGGTCATGGGCGACCCGCCCTCGTACACCTGTTTGATGGAGGTGAGCAACTCCTCGCGCGGTGTCCGCTTCAGCAAATAACCGGACGCACCCGCCGCCAGCGCGTCGAAGATATGATCGGAATCCTCATAGACGGTGACCATCAGAAATTGTGTCTTGGGCATCAGTGGCTTGAGCTGGCCCACGCATTGAATGCCATTTTGGCCGGGGAGATTGATGTCCACCAAAACCACGTCCGGGTTTACCTCCGGCAATTGCAGCAGCGCGCTCTCCACGTTGCCATGTTCGCTCACGCAACGAAATCCTTTGGCCTGGTTGACCCAGCCGGCCAGGATTTTTCGGACCGAGGCATCATCTTCAATTATGGATACGGCAATGCTCAAATTTCATTCCTTTAACACCGTCTGTCCGCCAAGGAAAGTCGTAAGTTTGCATGACCGACCATCCGGCTGGCGCAGGCGCCCATTTCACTTTGATTTGAATGGCACCACGAACAACACCTTCGTGCCTTGTCCCGTCTGGCTGCGGATGTCACAACGCCCGCCAATGGCTGCCAGCCGCCGAACCATGTTCTTCAGCCCATTGCCGGATGCGAAACGGACGGTTTGATTCTTTGTCGCTTCAGGTTCCAAACCGCAGCCGTTGTCCTCAACGGACAATTCGAAAGCCCCGGGCTTCAGCACGAGGCAAACATGGACTTCCGATGCCGCCGCGTGTTTGGCGACATTGTTCAAGGCTTCCTTGAAGGCCAGAAACAGGTTGTGGCGCACCTCCGTCGTCAGCCGCCATTCCGGAAGCTCCAAGGGCATGTCCAACCGGCAACGGACGCCGGTCATGGTCAGAAAGTCCTGGGCGAACTGCTCCAGATAGCTCACCAGGCTGTCCAGAGTGTCGTGTTTCGGGTTGACCGCCCAGACAATCTCATCCATGGCCCGGGTCAATTCGCGCGCCGTGTCGTAAATCTGGTTGAGTTCGATCTCCGCCTGATGGGGATCATCCAGTTCGGCCCGCGCCGACTCGCTCAACATGGTGATGCGCGTCAGGTGGGTGCCCAGATCATCGTGAATGTCATTGGCAATGCGGGCGCGCTCGTGCTCAATGGCCCGCTGCCGCTCACTGAGTTCGAGCTTTCGCCGGATCCGCCACCGCGTGCCGAACCAGGCGATTCCGCTGCTGGCGGCGATCACCATTATCCCGGCCAGGATGCGGAACTGCAACGTCTGCCAATAATAGGGCAACACCTTGAAGGTGATTTTCGCGCCCAGGTTGTTCCAAACCCCGTCACTGTTGCAAGCGATGACTTGAAAGGCGTACTGGCCGGGCGGAACATAATTGTAAGTGGCCACGCGCCGGGTCTGTGCATTCACCCACTCTTGATCAAATCCCGCGAGCTGGTATCTGAATTGCATTTTTTCCGGGGCAATGAAACTGAGTCCGGCGTATTGGAATTCAAACCGGTGACGGCCGGGCGGAATTTGCAAAACGGGCAAAACCGCGGTGTTTTTTACCGGGCGGTCATCAACCAGCAACGCTTCAATCACGACCGGCGGGGGAAACTGGTTGGTGATGATGTTTTGCGGATCCACTATTCCAAGCCCCTTGCTGGTGGGAAACCACAATCGCCCGTCCGCCGTCCGGCACCCCGCCGGTTGCAGTCCGCCCGAACATTCCAGCGTCGGCAAACCGTCGCTGATGCCGTAAGTCAGGCAACGCACTTCCTTGATCTGCCCGTCGGCGCAACGGTTCAATTCCGCCTTGTCGGCCCGGATGATGCCGTCGTGCGAACTCATCCAAAAATAACCATTCCCATCGTCCTCAATGTCGCAGATGACGCTGTCGGGCAATCCTTGGTCCTTGCCAACGACCGTAAAACGACCCTCCTTCAAGCGGCTGAGGCCGCTCCCAAAGGTGCCGATCCAGAGCGCGCCTTCATCATCAAGGTGCAGGCACTGGATATAGTCGCTGGCCAGCCCATCGCTTCTCCGAAACCGTTTTAGCTCGCCATTCTTCCAGCAGCCCAACCCGCCACTGGACATGCCGAACCAAATGGCGCCGTCCTTGTCTTCCACCATGGCACGCACATCGCGCAATTTTTTGCCCCGATTGTCCAAAACCCACGAGGCCTGGCCGGCCCGATAGCGCAATAACCCTTCTCTGGTGCCGATCCATAATCCATCCTCCCGGTCGCATAAAATTGCAGGCATGGGTGCGGTGATTTGCTCCAATCCGGGAGCCGGCTCGAAACGATTGCCGCGTCTCACAAAGAGTCCACCCGCCCAGGTGCCTGCCCATACTTCGCCCCCGGCATCTTCGGCCACAGACCAGACGTAGGGATTGAGAATCCCCTGATCCGGGCCAAATTTGGACCAAGTTCCATCTTGAAAGCGATACAAACCGGCGCCTTCGGTTCCGATCCATAATGCGCCGTTCCGGCTGGCGGTCACCGACAAAACCGCGCGACCCTGCCATTGATCGGGCGGCTCGATCGTCTGGATCTTGCGGGAGCGGACCACGGCCAGTCCGCCGCCACCGGTGCCAGCCCACAGATTTCCCTCGCTATCTTCCAACAGGGACATCACCCAGTCCGACGGGAAACCGTTGGTGCGGCTAAAGCGCAATACGTTCCCGGACGCACCCGGAAAAACGAGATAAATTCCATGGTCGGCGGTTCCCGCGGCTAAAGTTCCTTTTTTGGTTTCAATTAGCGCATGAACAGGATTCTCGCCCCACGGGGATGGTCCCAAATCCGCAGTCCACTTGTTTTCCTTCCACTTCCTGATGCGTCCCTCATTCACCACCCAAAGTCCGCCATCCTGGCTGGCGCCGATTCCTTGGACGGAATTGTTGGCGGACATTTCTTCAATCGGAAGGGCCGTCAGTTGCCCATGTTCAAGCATGGAAACCCTCCCGTTACGCAAAACCCAGATGGTTCCACTTCGGGATCTTGCCATTCCCACCAGTTTTGCCACGGTCCCCGCCTGGGGTGTCAGAACCAGTCCATCTCTCAGGCGGGCCAGCAGACCTTCTTCATTCAACAGCCAGACCTCCCCGGATTCATCCGTACCGACGTCATGAATTTTACTGTCTTCCCAGGCTGCCGGAACTTCCATCGTTTGGAACCGCCGGTTTTTATACCAGGTCACCTCTCCATTTTCATGACCGATCCACAGCGTGCCGTCATCGGCTTCAAACAAACTGGTCACGCGGCTGTCGCGCAACTCCGGCGTATTGCTGTCATTAAAAACCGTGAAGCGGGCGCCATCGAACCGCGCCAGGCCACTGTAAGTGCCGAGCCACAAATAGCCGTCACGGGTTTGCGCCACCGCGGTAACCGTGTTTTGGGGCAGGCCGTTTTCCGTCTGCCAGGCACGAATAAAATAATTGGGCGCCGCGGAAACCGGAGTCGGAAATATCCCGCCACCGGGCAGCCAGGCCAGTGCCAGAATGACTCCCCGCACGAACGGCACAAATGCAGGCCAGCGGAGCATGGCCCAATTTAAATTGCCCTTGCGGGTTCCCGCAAGGGCAATTGTTTTCACAAAGGAAGGTCGAAGAAATTGAATCCCAAGCCGGCTCGCTTACTCATCCTGTCCATGCCCGTCACACTGATTTGGATTCCACCACAACAACCCTTTTCCGTGGTTGCAATCGCCATAGACCGGATTATTCATTTCACCCAGGAAGTCATTAAAGGACATCATGTTCGCACTGCCTCCCACCGCCAGCACATTGGCGCCTTTGGTGTGAAGCGTTTTGGCGACACCTTCTTTTGTATCCGGGTAGTTGCAAGCGTCATTGTAACCATTGTCGTTTCCGGAGGTCCCTGACGGTTCCCAGGTTAAAATGCACAAGGGGCTCCAAATCTGGCTCGCCTTGCACGACTTGTATCCATAGATGCCGTTTTGCCCCATCGGAGGATAGAAACAAGGCGCTCCATTCATGCAATAAGTGGATAATTTATTTTGATAAGTTTCCCAATTTTTGGTTCCCACCACATTCGCGAGAAAAACCGGGCAGAAAAATGTATCGGCATTGGGCAGGAATTGCCAAAAAACGCCGGTCGCCATGTTGGCGACCCGGTACGTGGGCCAATTCTGGGTATCCTTGGCCAAGCCTTGCATGATGTTATTGGGCTGATTGGGATCACCGCCATATAACCACCCCGCAGGACAACCACTGGCAAGAGAATCATTTCCCCAGTTCACCCAAGGCATGAAATCCTGGGCGTCGGTCAAATACATGTTCAGCGCCAGACCCAATTGTTTCTCGTTGTTCAGACAGGCGGTGCGCTGGGCCTTTTCCTTGGCCGACCTCAAGGCTGGCAGCAGCAACGCCGCCAGAATCGCAATGATCGCGATGACGATTAGAAGTTCAATCAGTGTGAATGCCGACCGGAATTTGTAACATTTTTCAGAGTTATTTTTCATATTGCCTATTGTCTATGTGTATTGGATTTGAAGCATAATAGCCGAAGCCGCCCAAAAGTCATGTCATGAAAATACATGACAAGAAACCCCCCGCGCGGCCCGCCGCCAGATGGACAATTCTTGGCGAACTTAACCCGAAAAACCCAAGTTGAACATTTATCCGGCTTCAAATCAACTGCTTGTGAAATCACGTTTCAACTTCGGCGGAGTTGTAATTTCGCATTGCAAGTTGTTGTGTGCGAGAGCGTAAGGTTTGTTTTTAGAGGTGAACTCAGTTTTTCTGGCTTAAAACAAAAAAGGGCGGCCCTTTTCGTCCCGGACCAATAAAAACGGCCGGGGCTTCTTGCCCCGGCCGTAATTTGTTTCCGCCCTCCGGCCCAAAGACCGGAGGTTCTCACCAGTCGCCTACTCAGGGCCAGTGGGGAGCCCCATTCACTACCCGGAAGAATCTCACGGCTCCCGTGGGGGCAAACGTGTACGGCGACACCGCCGTGTTCGTCACCCATCCCGACCCCACTCCAGGCGTCAGGTTCGTGGATTGCTGGAGCCCGCCACCGCCCCACCTCAGCACCACATTCGTGCCCTTGGTCGCACAACTCCAAATGTCCGGCCCGGCCGTTACCAACTGAAGTTGCGCCCCGTTGAAGTCGGCCTCCGTGCTGTTGGTGTACAGCGGGACGGCCCGCGCAATGCTGGCGTTCACCTGCAGCTTCCCGTTCACGACCAGCAGGTTGGTAAAGACCACCGTGTTGTCGTAAGGCGTGAAGGAGAGGTCCCCCGCGTTCCACAGGTTGTTGGTAACCCACTGGGTCGCGCCAGCAATCACTCCGTTGGTGATGACCGTGAAGCCAACGCCGCGATTCGCATAAGATGCCGTACAGCCATAGAGGGCCAGGTTGTATATGCCTCTCGGAACCTGGGTGAAGAAGAAATTCAACCCGTTGTTCGTGTCCATAATTTGGCAGTATTGATCCAACAGCAGGTTGTTGCAGGGCACTCCGCTGCAGAACGTTCCAAGGTAGCCATTGGTCGCGCTAACTTTGACTCCGCTGGGAGTAACCCCATCATCCAGCAAACCGGTGGCGTTTTGCATATTACCACCCTGCAGGGGGTTCCAATATGCCGTCGTATTGGTGGACGCCAGAACTCCGGGGCCAACATAAGGAGTGTTGGGGCCGGTATTTGCGGCGGACGGGACGCAGAAGTTCATCGTCCACAACCCTGCGTTTGTCGGCGACGGGACAAACGTCACTTGGGCCACACTGCTCGTGGCCTTGCCGGCGCCGTTTGTCGCAATGCACCTATAGTTGGTAAAAGCGCCGTTGAAATACTGCCAGTAGAACGTGGCGTTGGTGGTCAATCTGGAAGGAAGCGTGGTGGCCAGACTTACCCAACTGCCGGCGGCTGTGAAATACTGCCATTGGTATTGGGAATTGGTCGCCGGGCTCGGAATGCCGGTGGCCAGGGAGCTTAACTGCAACGTCTGGCCTTGGAATACCGCCACGTTGGTCGGCTGCTGGGTAAAGACGGGAGCAATCCCGTTGTTCATCCCAAGCGCTTTCAGGAAGAGATCCTGAATCTGCCCTTCACTCATGGCATTGGTGAAAATCGCCACTTCGTCAATCCAACCATTGAAGGTGTTGCCATTGTTCCAGTTGTCACTGCCCAGCCAGGTCGTTCCACCAGAAAATGATTCCGGCGCGTTGGTTGAGCCCAAGTGCGTGTTCTTGGACAGGTTGGTCGTACTGCCGTTGACATAATAAAGGTACATCGTCGTGTTGGCGGGCGAGATTACGCAGGCCACAAAATTCCAGACGCCCGCAACCGGAAACAGACCGGAGTTCCAGCCATACGTCGCCGAGCCGTTGGTGTTCCACGTGTAAGCCAAATTCGGCATGTGCGCCCCGTTTGTCGTCGAACCAAAGCCAATCCCGGCGGCATCCACGCCATTGCGATTCATGAGCAGCCCGGTATTGAGCGGGAGCGTCGAAACATTGGGTTTTATCCACATCGTGAAGGTCACCGTGTTGGTGTTCAGGTTTAACGGCGGCAAGCGTAAATACCCGTTGTCATGATTGGCTGACATCTTCGCCGTCATATTGTTGACAGGAAACCCGGAATAACTATTGTTAGGTATCGGGCCTAAATCGGGGAGGCTTTCGCCGCCGTCCTTGCAGCCGGTCGCCATGGTTCCATCATCGCTGTTGCCGTAAGTGGCGTCAAAATTATGGCCGCTGTAATCGTAGGCCTGCATGGATTGGAAGAAGGTATCGTTCGTTTCCTCAAACTTCCAGTAAGCCCACGGGTGGTTCGTCATCACGTCATTCGCATACATGTTCGTCACGCCAAGGGAGCCGGGCGCCGCCGGATCGGCCAGCGCCGTCAGATGCGTCGGTGTGCTGTTAATACTGCCGAACGCATTGGTCGCTCCCAGATAATAATTGCCGGTCTTCGCGGATTGAACGTTGGTCACCGTCCAGCCCCAGCCTGTGGCGCCGGCAATATTGGTGTATCCGCCGCCGCTATCCAGCTTCACCAGCCACTGATTGGTGACCGGTGGCGCACCAAGAAAGGCCGCATAAAGATCCACATACCCTCCGATAAAACCAACGATGTTGGTGATCGTTCCAAATTCCGCCGTGCCGGTGTCCCGGGTGAGGGACGGCGGCGTTAGCCCCATAACGACATAAGACGCCACCCCGCTGGTTGCCATACCGTAGCTGTTGGTGACAATCACTTGATAGTTGTAGGTGCCGGGATTCGTCGAGGTCACCACCACCAAGTTGGTCAAGGTAGCCCCGACAATGTTGGTCATGCTGCCGCCGCCGCCGCCATCCGTCTGCCACTGATAGGTTAGAGGCAGCGAACCGAAAGCGCTTTCACTGAAAGTCAAGGTGTCGCCGCCCCAGACGCTGTTGGTGGGCGTCAACCCCACCGGGCTGAGAATCGGCGCAATTCCGTTGGTGGCGAATAACTGCACATCGTCCAACTCCATCCACGCCTTGGTCCCATCAACAGCATTGTTGTATTGTGTCGAGCTGTTCCAGAATTGAATGCCGATGGGCTGGCCAATGGCGTTGGTGGGAATCCAATCCGAGATGACTCCAAACACATAATTTGTCCAGTCTGTTTCAGTGGTATGACTGGCCGAACCGGGAAGAATCTCGAAGGTGTTTGTAAAAAACGGCGTTCCCACGGTTCCTAGAGTTTCATTGTAGGGTCCACTGACGCCGTTCACGACGACATCGGGCGTTCCGCCGTAATACAGCACCACCGACACGTAACCGTTGGTATGCTGATAACCAACAGTCCAAATCCACTCATTCTTTATCCAGATGGAGGCGATGAAACACTCGTTCGTCTGAATGATATGGGTGGTGGTTTGGTTCGCACGGACATCGGCATTGGTGGCATCCATATAAGCACACCAAGTGCTGCCGTCGGGAGGAACTTCACCGCTCTCCACTCCACTATCAAACGCGATTGCACGGCTAAACCAATAGGGGATGGTATCATAACCGGTGGTGATTTTCCCCGTGCCCGGCAGCTCAAAGCTCCAATTCTGCAATAAATTGGTGGTCCCGGTTCCGGCTTGAGCGAGGCCCATGCTCAAGGCCGCCGCCAAACAGAACAGTGTTGCTTTTAGAACGAGTTTTATTTTTTTCATAATCTTGTTTTAGTTGGAGAGTTGCAAGGCCTTATTGGTCATGGTTTTCACTTCGATTTTTTCGGTCATTTCTTCATGGTTTTCATCTCCTGCGCCGTCCCTAAAAAACAACGCCGGGCGTCCAGACAACACACGCCCGACCCACAAGAGTGATTCGTTGCCAGATACTACCGGGAACGCCTGCGGTTGTCATGTCACCAGTATTGATTAGATGAAAAACCGGGGTTAGATATGCCAAACGCAGAAAACGCCTCAAATGCCTCAGATTTTCACCCCGGTGCCGTGAACCAACAACACCACATGGGCCGGTTTTTCACCGGATTTGGGCCTGACGCGCGGGCGGGGGCCGGTTCAAGACAGACCAAGGATTTTGACGACGGACATCGAGCAAAAGTCGCCGCTCTGTTTGCGCCGGACAAGCAAGCATTGAGTCCCGCCGGGCGTTCCATAAAACTGACGGCTTGCCACGAGTTGCCACGTCGCGTTACGATTCGACAATCTCTTTGTCCGCGTCCGGCGCCGGAGATGGCATTTCAAAATTTACTGTGAACCGATGATTCAAGCCATGAAACACAAACCAAGTCAATTGACGATTGCCTGCCTTTGCGCGGGCCTTTCCCTCTGCGCAATCAACCGGCTGTCCGCAGCCAATCCAACGATGCCTTTGCTGAACGATCCGGTGGATGTCAGCGGCGACTTCCGGGATTTCTCCAACCTTTATTATCTGGCGGACAAACTCGCCGATTTCGATCCGGCCACCGGCGCGGGAAAAATCACTTATCAACGCGCCGAGTATTTCACCCGCCAGGCGTTCGACAACATGCTGGCGGTCATCAAGCCGGTCGGTCTGAATGAATTTCCCGAGGATCAATACGCGGTCAACCCGACCCTGCCATTTTCCGTCGAATTCGTCTCGCCGCGAACGGTGCGCATCCGCATGACGAGCGGCCCGCAGGTCCACAAAAACTTCGAGGAGTTGATGCTGGCCGGCGCCGTGCCGCAGGACCATTCCTGGAAATACAGCAAGATTGAAGGCGGCCACCGCTACACAAGTGAATCCGGCTCGGTCACTATTTTTGAAAATCCCTGGCGCATTGAATTCCGCGACGCCCAGGGCAAATTGCTTACCCGGACGGACCATGATTCGGACAACGTCAGCACGTTCACGCCCATCATGCCGTTTTCATTTGTACGGCGCGCGGCGGATTATTCGCGGAGCCTGGACGCGGTGTTCACGCTTTCGCCCGGCGAAAAGATTTTCGGCTGCGGCGAATCCTTCACCAGCCTCGACAAGCGCGGCCAGAAAATCGTGCTCTGGACGGACGACGCCAACGGCATTCAAAACCAGGGCATGTACAAGCCCATCCCGTTTTTCATGAGCAACCGCGGATACGGCATGTTCATTCACACCTCGTCGCCCATCACCTGCGACTTTGGAAATTCCTTTGCCGGCGTCAACTCGCTGATGATCGGCGATGACGCGCTGGATTTGTTTGTGTTCTTCGGTTCACCCAAACAAATACTCGATGAATACACCACCCTCACCGGCAAATCGCCGCTGCCGCCGCTCTGGTCGTTCGGCCTGTGGATGAGCCGCTGCACTTACAACGCCGAAAAGCAGGTGCGCGACATCGCCGCCGAATTGCGCGCGAACAAAGTCCCCTGCGACGTGCTGCATCTCGACACCGGCTGGTTTGAGACCGACTGGCAGTGCGATTACGAATTCTCGACTACCCGCTTCGAGAATCCCCGGAAGATGCTCGCGGACCTGAAGCAGGATGGCTTCCATGTCTCGTGCTGGCAATTGCCGTATTTTGTGCCCAAAAACAAATTGTTCCCCGAACTCCTCGAAAAGAACCTCGTCGTCCGTGACGCCAAGGGCAATCTGCCCTACGAAGACGCCGTGCTGGACTTTTCCAATCCGCAGACGGTCGAATGGTATCAGGGCAAAATCGCGAACCTGCTGAAACTGGGCGTGGGCGCCATCAAGGTGGACTTCGGCGAGGCCGCGCCGAACAACGGAATTTTTGCCGACGGCCGCACCGGATTTTACGAGCACAATTTGTATCCGCTTCGCTACAACAAGGCCGTCGCCGACATTACCAGGAAAACCACCGGCGAGAACATCATCTGGGCACGCAGCGCCTGGGCCGGCAGCCAGCGGTATCCCATCCACTGGGGCGGCGACGCCGAAAGCACCGACCAGGGCATGGTCGCGGAATTGCGCGGCGGATTGTCCTTCGGCCTTTCCGGATTTTCATTTTGGAGCCACGACGTGGGCGGCTTCACGGCGAACTCCGTGACCAACATGGACAAGAATCTTTTCGCGCGCTGGCTCGCCTTCGGGATGTTAAGCTCGCACAGCCGCTGCCACGGCATCGCGCCCAAGGAACCGTGGAATTACGGCGCCGCGTTCATGGATGAATTCCGCGCGATTGACGAACTCAAATACAAGCTCATGCCCTATGTTTACGCCCAAGCCAAGGACTGCTCCGAACACGGCCTGCCGATGGTGCGGGCGTTGTTCCTCGAATTTCCAGACGACCCCGGATCGTGGAACGTGGATGACGAATATCTTTTCGGTTCGAGCCTGCTGGTCGCGCCGCTGATGGAGGAAGGCTCCACCGGACGAAACGTCTATCTGCCGCCGGGAACCTGGATTGATTATCAAACCGGAAAATCCTAGGCCGGCGGCTGGCAAAAAATCGAGGCGGACAAGCTTCCGGTCGTGATGCTGGTGCGCGACGGCACGGTGCTGCCGCAAATCAAGCTCGCGCAATCCACCCTGCAAATGGACTGGTCGCAACTGGACCTCGTGGTCTTCGCCAAGGACGCCCCGACCGCCAAAGGACTGGTCTATCTGCCCGCGGACAAGACGCTGCGCGAATTGACGCTGAACAAAACCGGCGACACATTCAAACTGGCTAACGATCCGCTGGCCGGCAAAGTCACCTGGAACATAAAACAGCCGTTTGATCAGCGGTAAAACGCGCGAACTGCCGGAGAACCGGCATGACATTCAATTGGTAATGAAAGTCTCGACTCCACTATTGATCATCGCGTCACTCTTGCTGCCGGGCTTTTGGAATACCGTGGTCTTCGGGCAGGCGGAATGCACCGCTCCGGGAAATCTCCATGGCATCCGGGTTGGCGGAGAGTTGATGGCCTTCAGCACCAGCATCCACGCGGTCGCTTCAGCCACTGCGGAAGCAGACCAGGGCGATCGCGGCAGGGGCGGACAGTTCTCCCGCGAAGGCGACACATTGATCATGACGGGCAGCCTCTCCGGCGGCGTGCGCCGCGGCGGCGGCCCGGGTGGTGGCGGCCGCGGTTACGGGGGCCCGCCCGCCGCCGGAGCGAGTTATCAGGCCAGCTTCAAAGACGTTGCTCCGGGGAAGGTGGATGCCGGGATTCAGATTTCTTCGAACACAAACGTCTCCATGCAGGGTGTCTTCTTTACCCTCACGCTGCCGGGCGCTGATTACGCCGACGGCTCAGTTCGGTTGACCGCGCCGACTTCGGCGGAGGGCAAGCCGGTATCCCCAACCACGAACATCCACCTGCGTGCATCGGCCACAGGCATGCGGGTGGTTTCCCCGCGCCGGCAAATCGCGCTTCATTTCCCCGCGCCGGTGGAGTTGGTCATACAAGACGTTCACACCAAAGGCAACCTCGAAATTTCCTTTCCCCTGAGTCTGGGAAATTTGACCAACGGACAGACGGTTCGCACCGCTTTCACAATCAAAGCCACGGGCAAGGCGGACAAATCTCCCACCCACCTCACAATTGATTGGTCGCGGCCTGGACGCCAGTTCGACGGCATGGGCGGCAACTTCCGCATTCAAAGCCCGGCCGATGCGGCCCAGATTCAATATAACCTCGACCACCTGCGCGTCGCCTGGGGCCGCGTAGCCATGCCGCTCGACCGCTGGCAGCCGGACGAAACCGCCGGCCCGGCCACCAACGCGTTGAATGACAAAGTCCGCGAATCCATGGAGATGGCACAACGGCTCGCCCGGAAAAACATTCCCACGATCATCAGCCTCTGGGCGGCTCCGAACTGGGCTTTGGCGATGAACAGCGGAATGCGGCGGGGAAGCGCACGCATCAATCCCGATAAATGGAATCAGGTCTGCCAGTCCATCGGTTCCTACCTGGAATACCTGAAAATAAATTACGGTGCCGAACCCGTGCTCTTCTCGTTCAACGAATCCGACATGGGTGTCAACGTACTCCAGAGTCCGCAGGAACACGCCGATGCCATCAAGCAATTGGGGTCTTATTTTGCGTCGCACGGGCTGAAGACCCGGATGCTCTTGGGCGACACCGGCAATCCCACGGGCGACCAGTTCATTGACGTGGCACTGGCCGATCCCGAGGCTGCCAAATTCATCGGGGCGGTGTCGTTTCATTCCTGGAACGGCGGCACGGTCGGGCAATACACGCATTTCAGCGAAGCGGCACGGCAGCTCAATGTGCCCTTGATCGTCGCCGAGGGCGGCCTCGATCCTGCCGCATGGCATTATCGGAACCTCTTTCTTGAACCTTGGTATTGCCTCGACGAAATCGCCCAGTATGTCGAAATCTGCCGCGTCGCCCAGCCGCTCTCCATTTTGCACTGGCAGTTCACGGCGGATTATTCAATTCTCACCGGCGGGATTAACGGCCAGCCGTTTCAACCCGCGCAGCGATTCTGGAATATCAAACAACTTGGCATGACAGCAGAGGATTCCACAGCCGTTCCGGTCACCTGCGACAATTCCAAGATTGTCTCGTGCGCGTTTGCCGATCACGGAGCCTGCGTGGTGCATCTGGTCAACAACGGCGCCGCCCGCAAGGCCACCGTTTCCGGGCTGCCGGCGGGGGTCAAAGAAGTGCGCGTGTTTGTGACCGACAGCCACCGCGGCATGAAGGAAACCGGGCGCGTGCCCGTCGTCCATGGCAAGGTGAAACTTCCGCTGGACGCCATGAGCTTTACCAGCCTAACCTCAAACCCATGAACCGAATAATCAATATGAAAAAATATATCCACTCCATCGTCACGGCCTTTGTCGGGCTTGCGTTATTGGCAACCAGCGCGTCATCGCAGACTGCGCCGGCCACGCCTCATCTACAGAAGCAGGGCAACGCCACGCAACTGGTCGTGGACGGCAAGCCGTTCCTTGCGCTGGCCGCGGAGTTGCACAATTCCAGCGCCTCCACCATTGGTCGCGCGGGCGCCGCCGGCGAATGTTTTCATTGGGGCAATTCGTTTCCCCGCCGCTCGCTATTTGGACGCCGCGCGCCGCTCGAGCGCGGCGAGGGCCGCCTTCGCCGTGTCGTGGGCGTGTTTCTCCGTTCCAGCGACGACGCCTTTTTGCACCGGCAACTCTTGCCAGCGGCGTGGATCTCCCACTGCGACATGGCGCGACGTCCCGAGCCGCCGCGCGAGCGCAGGGTGATCTATGTTTGTTTTCCGTTTCCGCGATGTTTGTCATGTGTCTTTATCGACGCGCCGACGCGCCGCGCCATCAAAGATGAATTCGCGGCGCGATCGGTTTCGCTGTGTTCATTCCTGGTCAGCTTCCCTGTGGTTATGTCTTGCTTGTTATGTCGTGGCGGCCCCCTGAATTGTCATGGCGTTCTTTGAATCAAAGCTGCGAGAGGCGACGATGGC
>CAWFZJ010000039.1:0-3528 GCA_963820205.1 uncultured Verrucomicrobiae bacterium | reverse complement strand
TTTCGTCAATGCCGGAATCACCCAGCGACACCGTCATCATGCGGCAAGGCGCCAGAGGAAAGCTGGGCTGCCGGGTCCACGCTTTGGCAAGGGATTTTCGGGCGGCGGCGAGATGTGGCTGTGAAATCCTGCCAGCCTTGCTGCGTCACCGTGTTGGCATAACCATTCCCGCGTGCCTTCCAGGCTTCCGTGATGTGATGTTCCCCCTCCAGCGTCAGGGCGAGCCATTGGTGCACCGGGCCGGCTTCCTGCATGATTTTGCAAACCGCGTCGCCGTTTCTTTTAAAGAAATCGTCGCCCCAGCCGTTCACAAAAATGTCCGCGATTTCCTGCTGATCGGCGGGAGTGAAACTGCCGTCGGCAAAACATTTTCCCAGCCATTCCAGCGCCGCGCGATCGAGGACGCCGACCCGATCCGGTTGATGGCTTAAATATCCGGCGAGGACAACGGTGGCATAAAGCCTCGGATAGGCCTTGTGATTCGATTGGGGGAACATGTCCAAGGCGCGTTCCAGCCGGGAAATGATGTTCGATGAATGCCGGCTGTTATTGGCAACCACCGTCAGCACCAGCGGGTCAATGCAATTGGTGTCCGCCGCCAGTTGTTCGGTCACTCGTTCGATGGAAATCGAATTGGTTGCTTCCGGGCCGCCGTAGTTGCGGGCAATCCACGTCTGAAGATACTGCGCCACCCCGGCATCGCACGCCGGATTGTGCCGGCCTCGTTTTTCATAACCCTCCAGCCATTGGCGAATGCGAAATTCCCGGCCTCGTTTTTGTATGTCCTGCGTGGTCAGCGTGTTGGTGGTCCACGTCACCGGTTTGCTCGCGGCGGTCATCGCCTCCGGACGCGATTGGTTCAAACTCCTCCGGGACCGGGCGGAATTGATGGCGGACTGATAACCGCGTTGAAAACTGAGCCCCACAAAAACACAAAATGCGACGAAGACAATCACCCCAACGACAACCATCAGCCAGATGGCGCCCGGGTTCAGTCCGCCTTTTGAAACGGACAATGGCAGGGGCGGAGGGACGACGCGATAACCCTGCTGCAACACCAAATCCAGCGGCTGCCAGTCCGGCATCCCTTCACCTTGAATATATTCACCACCGGTCAATTCTCCGGACTCGCGGCGGCGCCGCAGTTCTTCCAGCGTAAAAACGCCCAAGTCCACCCCCTGACGACGCATTCGATAGTTCATAAGAGCGATTTCGGTCCAGTCTGATGAAATCCAAATTCACCGGCAAGGTCATTACCTTGCAGTCTCACGACCACAACTGCCGGTCGAGCGAGCGGTATTGAATCGCTTCCGATATGTGGTCGCTCAGGATTTTTTCCGAGCCGGCCAGGTCCGCGATTGTCCGCGCCACCTTCAAAATCCGGTCGTAGGCCCGCGCGCTCAAATTCAAATCGGCCATCGCGTTCTTGAGCAGTTCCTTGGTCGCCTCGTCCAGCGCGCAGAAATCCTTGAGCTCCTTCGGGCCCATGAGCGCGTTGCAGGTGATTTTCCGCTTGTGCGCAAATCGGTTCTGCTGCCGTTTCCGCGCCTGGACGACGCGGTCACGGATTTGCGCGGAGGTCTCGCCCGTCCGGTCGCCGGCAATTTCCCGGAATTTCACCTGCGGCACTTCCACGTGCAAATCAATCCGGTCCAGCAGCGGCCCGGAAATCCGGCCCAGATAATTCTGGATTTCCCGCGGTGAACTTTTCGATTCGCCGGGCATTTTGCCGTCCGGCGTCGGATTCATCGCCGCCACCAGCATGAATTGCGACGGAAAAGTCATCGTGCCCGCCGCACGTGAAATCGTCACGCGGCCTTCCTCAAGCGGCTGGCGCATGGTCTCCAGCACGCTGCGCTTGAACTCCGGCAGTTCGTCCAGAAACAACACGCCGTTATGCGCCAGCGATATTTCGCCCGGCGTCGGATTGATGTTGCCGCCGAGCAAACCGGCGTCGCTCGCCGTGTGATGCGGCGTGCGGAACGGCCGCCGCGTCACCAACGCCTGCCCCGGCCCCAGCAACCCGACGATGCTGTGAATCTTCGTCGTCTCCAGCGCCTCGTCCAAAGTCAGCGGCGGCAGAATCGTCGGCAGCCGCTTGGCCAACATGGATTTGCCGGTGCCAGGCGGGCCGATGAGCAGCGCGTTGTGTCCGCCCGCGGCGGCGATTTCCAGGGCGCGTTTCACGTTTTCCTGGCCCTTGACCTCGGCAAAGTCCAGATCGTCGTCGTGCGCTTGGTCAAAGATTTTGGCAATGTCCACCTTGGCCGGCGCGATTTTGATTTCGCCTTCCAGAAAACTTGCCGCTTCGCGCAAATTTTGGACCGGGATGACCTGCAGTCCTTCCACGACCGCCGCCTCGGCGGCGTTTTCCGCCGGAACCAGCACGCCGATCTTGCCATCGGCACGCGCGCGCAAGGCGACGGGCAAAACGCCCTTGCACGGACGCACCGCGCCGGTCAGCGCGAGTTCGCCCACGATGATGAAATTGTCGAGCTGGTCGGTTTCGATTTGTTCGCTGGCGGCCAGCATGCCGACGGCGATGGGCAGATCGAAGCTCGGCCCTTCCTTTTTCACGTCGGCGGGCGCGAGGTTGATGGTCGTGCGCCCCATCGGAAATTTGAAACCGGAATTCGTGAGCGCGGTCGAGACCCGGTCGCGCGATTCCTTCACTGCGGCGTCCGGCAAACCGACGATGACGACGAGGGTGTCGCCGTAACCGGCATTGACCTCGACTTCAACCGGAAAAGCTTCAATCCCGTTGAGCGCGGCGGAACAGACCCTCGCTAACATGGGGAAGTTATGGTCTAACCGGGGCGGAACTTCAATCCGAAAACTTGGCTTGAAATTTTAACGCAAAGTCGCCGGGACGCAAAGACGCAGCGCGGCGGAGCCGCAACCAAACACAATTCCATAAGGAAGCCAGGAAACCAGGAATTCTTTCCGATGGTTCCTGGTTTCCTGGCTTCCTTATAAATAATCTTCGCGGAATGTGGCGATGTTGCGAGATAGCACTGCAAAGAAGATTTTGGACTGCGGTGGCAGAGCGCAGCGGCGACACCACTTTTCGATTGCGGACCGAGCTTCCAAAGCGGCATGGCGCTTCGCTTCCCGCCGCAAGACGCTGCGCGTTCGCCGGGCCGCTCCGCATGTCCGCCAGGTCTTGGACTGCGCGCGCGTTCACTGCCATGTTGGTCGGCGATGAGAACCACGGCGGGGCGGGTTTTGGCGGCCAGGCCCATGTCCACCAGCCAGACTTCGCCGTGGCGCGGGTTCATTTGCCGTCGAGGAGGTCCAGCTTTTCCTGTTCGACTTCGCGCGAGGGCAGCACGTCGGCCCAATCTTCCTGCGCGCGCTGGCGTTCGAGGAATTTCAGATAATGCAGGACTTCGCGCGCCACCGGCTCGGGCTGGCGCCTGATTTCTTCAATCAAAATTTCCTGCGCACTCATGGTTTTATTATCCGGCAAAATTTGTCTTTGGCAAGCGGTATTGCCCCGGTCGTCCATCCCAAACTGATTGGTATCAG
>CAWFZJ010000038.1:0-4759 GCA_963820205.1 uncultured Verrucomicrobiae bacterium | reverse complement strand
AGAGCAGGAGCGCGATGATTTTTGGCTTTTGAAAAAATGTCCCGAATGTTTTGAAAAATTCCGCGAAGAAGTTTTCCGGCGGGCCGCATCCCGGGTTGTCAATCTCCGGCTTGGCAAAATAAAACAATGATAGACGCCAAAGCAGAAAAAAATTCCCGCGACGATGGCGAACGCCGCCGACCAGACGGAGGCAAAACTGCCGCTGCGCTCGTGAATTTTTCCCGGCCAGAACGACCAGCCGCCCTGCGCCAAATCATCGCCACGCGGTAAAACGTGCTGCGCATGCCGTGAAAAAAGCCTGCTCGTGTTCCGTCAGCGCCAGCATGTAAAAACCGTCCGCCGCGATGTCGTGCGTGGCCGAGCTAAACGCCACCAGCCAGAAAAACGCGAGCGTGAGTTGGAAAAAATGCGGCGCGGGAATCGTCAGCGCCACGGCGGCCAGCCCTCCACCCAGGAACAATTGCGTCGCCCAAATCCATTGCCGCCGGGTTTTGAGAAGGTCCACCACCGGACTCCACAGCGGCTTGATGACCCACGGCAAATACAGCCAGCTTGTGTAAAACGCGATGGCCGCGTTCGACACGCCGAGATTTTTGTAGAGCACCACCGACACCGACATGGCCAGCGCATTAGGCAGCCCTTCCGCCACGTAAAGCGTGGGAATCCAAAACCACGGACTGCGGGAACTGGTTTTTGCGTCGGCCATCCGCCTTTGAGTAACAGGCTTAAGGTCGTCCGGGCAAAAATTTTCCGGCTTGGCTTTGGCTGCGGACTCGCGTTGAGTCAGCGTGTGACCGGCGCATTTCTCAACGCCATGGGCATTTTGCTCGGCGGCTGTTCGGGCTGGCGATGCGCGAACCGCTGTCCGCCCGCACGCAGATTTTTTTCCGTTCGGCCCTCGGCGTGTTCACCATTTTCTTCGGCCTGCGGCTCGTCTGGTTGAGTGTCAACGGAACTTTCTTGTCGGTGCCTGAAGCAACTGTTCATTGCCGTGCTCGCCATGACGCTGGGGTTTTGGATCGGCAAACTGCTGCGCCTGCAAAAACTCTCGAATCGCCTTGGCCGTTACGCGGGCCATTTGGTCGCGTCCGCGTCATCCGATTCGCCGCGCAAAATCGGCGACGGCTTTCACCGCCTGCACCATTTTATTTTGCGCCGCGCCGCTGGGCTGCTGGGAGCCGTAACCGATGGCCTGCCACCGATGGAAAGTCCGTCCGGCTATTTCTGGCTGCTGGCGGTCAAAGCTGTGATGGACGGGCTGGCGATGACCGGTTTCGTGAAATTGTTCGGCTGGCCGTCCGCGTTGTCGGCGTTTCCCGTCTTTGCCTTTCTCGGCGGCATCACTTCGCCTGCCAGTTTTACGCAAAACCGTTTCTCGCAGCGCACGGTTTGGTTGACCCGGTCAATGCCGCCGGCGGATTGGTCGCGTGCGCCATTGCGTTGATGATTTTTGAGGTGCGCCGGGTGGAACTGGCCAATTTTCTGCCCGCCCTCGCCGTCGCGCCGCTGCTGGCGTGGCTGTTCAAATAAATTGAGACCGATGCAAAACGTGTAGCGTCGAGGCTGTGCCTCGACAAATTAGGCCAAAAAACGTGCATTTCCGGCCACAGGCCGGACATCACAACTTCCGCCAATGCGGTTTTGCAGAAATTTTAAATTGTCCGAATCCGCGCCAGCGGCCATGTATAGATGATGATGGGCGATGACATGACGCTGGTGCGGGAGTTCGCCGCCAGCCGGTCCGAGCCGGCGTTTGCCGAATTCGTGGAACGGCACATCGGCCTCGTCCACTCGGCCGCGCTGCGGCAGGTGGGCGACGCGCATCTGGCCGGGGACATCACGCAGGCCGTGTTCATCATCCTCGCGCGCAAGGCCGCGACGCTGGGACCGAAGACCGTGCTCGCCGCGTGGCTGTATCGCACCACGCGCTACGCGGCGGCGGACGCGCTCAAAGCCAGGCGCCGCCGCCAAATCCGCGAACAGGAGGCATTCATGCAATCCATCTTGAACGTGGCGGCGACGCCCGTCGCATCACCGTGAAGAAATCTGGGCGCAACTCGCGCCGCTGCTGGACGACGCCCTGAACCAACTGGGCGAAACCGACCGCGCCGCGCTGGTGCTGCGCTATTTCGAGAACAAGACCGCCCGCGAAATCGCGGCGGCTTTGCGGATGGAAGAGGAAGCGGCGCAAAAACGCGTGGCGCGGGCGCTGGAGAAACTGCGCGCCATTTTTGTGAAACGCGGCGTGACGCTGACGGCCACGGACATCGCCGGAATGGTGGCGGCGAACTCGGTGCAAGCCGCGCCGGCGGGTTTGGCGGTGAAAGTTTCTGTGATAGCGGCAAAAGGCGCGGCGGTTACAACCTCAATCACAACCCTTGTAAATGGAACTCTGAAAATTATGACCTACGCAAAACTCAAACTGGCTATCGGTATTACCGCCGGAATTTTATTGGCGGGTGGTGCGGTGACGGTGGCCATTTCCCAAACCGGCGGTGATAGTGAGATAACGCCGCAGAAAATCATAAAAAAGTCACAAGACGCTTACGCTGCGCTTTCCAGTTACAGCGACAGTGGGAAAATATCTGCTGAAGTTGGCAATCAAACTATCCCGACTACTTTCAGCATCCGGTTGCAGCGTCCAAATCTTTATCGCATCGAATGGACTCAAACGACAGCATTCTTTACCAACGGTGGAACCGTGTGGTCGGCTGGAAACGGTGACTTTCTGGCGCAAAATTATGGGCAATACAACGCCAAGCCAGCAAAATATCAGGATATGCAATCGGCGTTGGCCGCAGCCACCGGTATTTCGGGGTCAGCATCATCCACCATTCCCGGAACTTTCTTCAAGCAAAACTGGGGTAATATGCTAAAACTGAATCCGTCCAAATCCACGCTGCAAAAACTTAAAGACGAGACAGTTGATGACGTTGATTGTTTTGTTCTATCCACCACCATAGACGCGGCAAACCTGCCCAAAGCAGGAAAGCTGCCGAATAACGCAGGCAAGATGGGAAAAACAACTACTACGCTTTGGATCGGCAAGCAGGACCATCTGATCCATCAAGTGCAAACAATCGTGGAAGGAATGTCCATCACTCTGCCGCTATTGAGCGATTCACAAATCAAAGCGATGGTGGAAAGACAAAACAAACCGGCAACACCTGAAGCCATCGCGGCGATGAGAACGCTGTTGGAGACGGCTAACAAGCAAGCTCAAACCATGGTGGCGTCGGGAAAAATTGTTTCCACCCAGACGCACGAGAATATTGTTGTAAACCAAAAGTTTTCGCCCGCTGACTTCGCCCGTTGATCAAATGAAATCGCTACGTGCAACGTAACGGCTTTCGGAAGAAAGCCGCCATCTGAAATCCTCCCGTTGGTTATGCGCCGCTCTGCCGGGACGCCGCTACGCCCGGCTCAATCTCAACGTGATTTTTCCGCCGTAGGAGACGTGGTGACGAGGCTCCAACTGTATTCCCGAAAATTTGAGACTCCTCACCGGTCTTCGCACCAGGTGCTCCGACCCGGCAGGCGTCGTCTCCTGCAAGGATCAATGGGTGTGATTCGCGCTTCCATTCTCCTTCCTCCATCCACTATCATCGTCGCATGAACTGCATCGTCACTGCCGGACCCACTTTTGAGCCGCTGGACGACGTGCGGCGGCTCACGAACTTCTCCACCGGCCGCCTTGGCACGGAACTGGCCAATTATCTCGCCGCGCGCAGCCACAAGGTGATTCTGCTCGTTGGCGAAACAGCCACGTATGCCGGCGCGCGGCGCGCGCAACGGGTGGAGACCTTTACCACGACGGCCGATCTGCGCGACAAGCTGAAAGTGGTGTCAGCCAAAAAGGTGGACGCGATTTTTCACGCGGCGGCGGTCAGCGATTTTGCGTTCGGAAGAATTTTCACGCCCAACGAATCCGGCAAGCTCACCGAAATCAAGTCGGTCAATAAAATTTCCACCCGGACCGGCAAGTTGCTCGTCGAACTGGTGGCGACGCCCAAGATCATCGCCGAGTTGCGCGGCTGGTTTCCGCGCACACGCATCGTGGGATGGAAATTTGAAGCGGATGGCGCGCGTGCCGAGGCCCTCAGCGCCGCCAAACGGCAAATCACCGAATGTTCAATCGATTTGTGCGTGGCGAACGGCCCGGCTTATGGTGAGGGTTTTGGGTTGGTGGCGCGCGATGGCAAGGCGGCGCACCTGGCCAGCGCGCCGTTGTTGTTCGAAGCGCTGGAGAAATTTTTGCGTTCCTCGTAGGAGCCGACGCTTGCCGGGTCGTAGCACTGGGTGTGACGACTGGTGAGGAGGCTTATTAATCGTAAATTCAATCGGCAGGACCCGCGCTGCCGCGCGGCCAGGCGGAGCGGCAGCTCCGCCCTGCCGGAGCTGGTATTACATCTCGAAATTTTTCAATTGTCGCAGCCCCAATTTGAGCGGCAGCCAGCCGATGCAAAAGGACAGCAGCACAAAGCCGGCGATGCCTTCCACCGCCCAGATGGCGTGGGCGTGCAAACCGGCCGCACCGAACATCAGCAACAACACGGACGCCAGGATGTACAACGAACTCAGCACGAAACACAGGGTGCCGCCGAAGCCGCTGACAATTTTGTTCGGGTTGGCCTCCTTCAGGTTCGGATACAACACGCCCAATCCCATGGCGAGACCGTTGAGCGCAAACGTCATGACGGTGACCACCGCGCCAAAAAACAGCACGCGGTCCCAGCTCGTTTTGAGCAAATAGCAGGAC
>CAWFZJ010000037.1:0-84622 GCA_963820205.1 uncultured Verrucomicrobiae bacterium | reverse complement strand
GGCGCGATCGGCCTGACCGGGGAACTCATCACGCCACAGGAAGCCGCCGCCGCCTATCAGCGCGACCACCAGGAACTCTCCGCGCAGATTGTTTTCTTCTCCGCGTCGAACTATCTGTCGTCGGTCACCGTCACGCCCGCCGCCGTCGCGCAATTTTACACGAATTACCTCGCGGAATACCGCCTGCCCGAACGCATGCAGGTCAGCTACGTCGCATTTGAAGTGACGAATTATCTCGCGCAGGCCAGGGCCGAATGGGCCAGGACAAATTTTGACGAGCTGGTGGAAGACTACTTCCGCCAGGTCGGCGAGAATTACAGAAATTCCAAGTCGCCCGCCGAAGCGAAGGACAAAATCCGCGAGGAACTGATTCGTGACCGCGCCGGAAGCGACGCGCGCAAGGACGCGAATGATTTCGCCAACGCCGTTTTCAGCATTGATCCGGCCCGCCCGAAAATCTCGCCGCTGTCGCCAAACAAAAAGGACTGCCCGTTCACGTGACCGCGCCCTTTGCGGGCGAATTCGGGCCGGAAGAATTTGCCGCGCCGCCGGGCTTCACCAAAGCCGCCTTTGGACTGACACCCGACGAACCCTTCGCCGGACCGATGGCCGGACCGAACGCCGTGTATGTTCTCGCGTTCGACAAACGACTGCCCAGCGAAATCCCGTCGCTCGACCAAATCCGTGAACGCGTCACGCGGGAATATCAATTGCAAGAGGCGACTTTGCTGGCCCGGCGTGCCGGAACAAATTTTGTTCGTACCTTGACGGGCATGACGGCGAATCGCGGCTTCGCGTCCCTGTGTGTGGCCGCCGGTTTGCAGCCGCAGGTGTTGCCGGCGTTTTCGTTGAGCACGCAGGAATTGCCGGAACTGGGCGAACGCGCCGAGTTGAACCAGCTCAAGCAGGCCGTGTTCACCACGTCCGTTGGGAAAGCGAGCGATTTCGTGGCGACCAGCGACGGTGGCTTCGTGGTTTATGTCCAATCCCGCCTGCCGATTGACCAGGCAAAAATGAAGTCCGACCTGGCGCAATACACCACCGCGCTCCGCCGCGAGCGCCAGAACGAGGCGTTCACTCAATGGATCAACCTGGAAGCCAGCCGTCAATTGCGCTCCCTGCCGGTCTTTCGCGAGCAAGCCGCGCGCGACGCTGCCAAATAAATCTTAACCGCACGTTAAATACGTAGCAGCCGACGTGAGGAGGCTCTGACTTTTCAAAATCCTCAACTCTCAACCATGAACCCTCAACCTGATCAGAGCCTCGCTACCTCGGCTGCTACGAGAGAAGGCGTTTTTGAACGGGCGGTTAAGCGTCATCCCCGCTCGATTCGGATTGGGATCAAGGGCAAAAAGACGATGGGGAAAAAGTGAGCGCGGCCATCAAACTCTCTTCGCCCGCCACGCGCGAGTTTTGGGAAATTCCCGTCCTCTTTGAAGACGGGCACCTGCTGTCGCTCGACAAACCCGCCGGGCTGCCGGTCTCACCCGACCGCTGCGACCCGGAGCGGCCCTGCCTGATGAAGCTGCTGCACACCGCCATCGCCGGCGCCAAGCCGTGGGCGCGCGAACGCGGGCTGGATTACCTGATGAACGCGCACCGGCTCGACCCGGAGATGAGCGGCGTGATTCTGCTCGCCAAAAACAAACCCGCGCTCATCGCGCTGGCGAATCTTTTTGGCACGGAAAAACCGGTGAAAAAATTCACCGCCCTCGTGCAGGGCCTGCCGCCGGAAAAGCAATTTGCCGTGGACGCCAAACTCGCGCCGCATCCGGTCAAAATCGGGTTGCTGTGCGTGGATGCGAAAAACGGCAAGAAATCGAAGACCCAATTTGAAGTGCTGGAAACATTTCCCCGCAGCGGCCATGCGCTCCTGAAATGCGAACCGCTCATCGCCCGCCCGCACCAGATTCGGGTTCACTTGCGTTACGCCGGGTTCCCGGTCGTCGGCGACGAACTTTACGGCGGCAAACCGCTCTGGCTTTCGCGCCTCAAACCGAATTACCGGCTCAAGCCCGGACACGAGGAACGCCCGCTGCTTTCACGCGCCACGCTGCACGCGGAAGAACTAAATCTCCCGCATCCGGTCACCGGCGAAATTTTGACCATCACCGCCCCGTGGCCGAAGGAATTGAAAGTCGCGTTGAAATATCTGCGGCAGTTTGCCCTGTAGCCGCGCTTGTAAAAGCGCGGACATTTCGCGACAGAAGATCCGCGTTTTTACAAACGCGGCTACACGCTTTGCGACACCGCCCAGTTCAAAATGGCCTTCTGCACGTGCAGCCGGTTTTCGGCCTGCGTGAAAATCGTTTCGGCGTTCGCCTCGAACGTTTCCTCGTCAATTTCCTTGCCGCAATACGCCGGCAGACAATGCATCACCAGAGCGCCGGGTTTGGCGAGCTTCACCAGCGGTTGATTGATCTGGTAGCCCGTCAAAATCTTGATGCGCTCCTTCGCTTCGGCCTCCTTGCCCATCGAAATCCAGACATCGGTGTAAAGCAGGTCCGCGCCTTTCGCCGTTGCCTTGAGGTCGGTTGAAACGGATATTTTTCCGCCGGCGCGTTTCAACAAGGCGGCGGACGGCTGGAATTTTTTCGGCGCGGCAATGCGCAGTTCAAATCCGAACTTTGCCGCCGTCCAAATCCACGAGTTCGCCACGTTGCACGCGCCGTCGCCAATGAACGCGACGGTTTTGCCCGCAATCGGCCCCCGCTTTTCCTGGAACGTGAAAATGTCCGCGAGAATCTGGCACGGATGCTCGTCGTCCGTCAGCGCGTTGATGGTCGGGATGCCGGAAAACCTGGCGAACTCCTCGATGTCGCTTTGCGCGAAGGTGCGGATGACCGCGCCGTGAATCATCCGGCCCAGCACGCGCGCGGTGTCCTTGATCGGCTCGCCGCGGCCAAGCTGAATGTCATTGGCATTGAGAAACATCGGCCGCCCGCCGAGTTCGTGGATGCCGACCTCAAACGAAACCCGTGTGCGCGTGGACGATTTGGAAAACATCAACGCCCAGGTTTGGCCCGCCAGCGGCTGGGTATTGTGATGACCGCGCTCGCGCTTGAACACAGCGGCAGCGTGCAGAATTTTGTCAAAATCCGCCCGCGCCAGTTTTTCCAATGACAATAGATGCTTCATTTTTTCAAGGTTTTCGGGAATTCGCCCAAAGGAAATTTTATAACCCAATCACGGAACGGCGTCACCTCTTTTTATGCACCGCATTCAACCAACGTAGGACAGGCATCTTGCCTGTCTCCGTCATTTCGAATTGAAGTTTGAGACAGGCTGGAAGCCCGTCCTACTTTTTTGCCGCATCCGCCGCCCGCCAGAGATACCACGCCGCGGTCGTGCGGTGCGGACGCCAGCGTTCGCCGAACGCCAGCAGTTCCTTCACCGCCGGCAAATCGCGCTTTTTGTAGGCGCGGCGAAAGCCGCAGCGCACGCCGAAATCGTCGGCGGGCAAAACATCGTGGCGGCCCAGTTGAAAAATCAGGAGCATTTCAACCGTCCAGCGCCCCACCCCGCGCACCTCCGTGAGCCGTTCGATTATTTCGTCATCGGACAGCCTCACGATTTGCCGCGACGCCGGGACGACGCCGGACAGGGTTTTTGCCGCGATGTCGCGGATCGCGGCGATTTTTGCGAAGGAGAATCCGCAGGCGCGGATTTGTTCGTCGGTCACGCCTGCCAAATCTTCCGGCCGGGGAAATCTTCGTCCGGGAAACAGTTTTTTAAAACGGGAGAGGATTGAGCCCGCCGCCTTGCTATTGAGTTGCTGGTGCGCGACTGCCAGCACGAGCGACTGGAATGGTGAACGCCGGGTTTCCGGCTCAAGTCCGCAGGGTCCAAAATCCCGGATGAGCCGCCGCATCACGGGATCACTCGCGGACAGATGCTTGAGCGCGGCGGGGGTCATGACTTTCGATCGGGGTTGGTTAACAAGACTCGTTTCCGGATAAATTGGACGCGCCCCTCGCCCCATCCCTCTCCCCGTTTGGCGGGGAGAGGGTGTCCGACATGTCGCGCCGAAGCGCAGTGAAGGTGGAAGGACGGGTGAGGGGTTCGATTCAGCATCTTAACAGTTCAGTTCACTTCGGCGGTCATGCAAACCAATCACGCCACCGATTTGATGACTTCCTCAATTTTGCTGATGCCTTCGCCGGCTTCCTGCGGCTTCAGATTCAGCGGCGGCAGCAAACGCACAATTTGCGTGCCTGCCGGAATCGTGAGCACGCCGATTTCATGCAGGCGATTCACAAATTGCAACGCCGCCGATTTATCACTTTTGGCAAACGCCGGGATTTTCTCTTTTTCAACCAGTTCCAGGCCCAGGATGAAACCCAGGCCGCGTCCGCGTTTGACGACCTGCGGATACTTTGTTGCGAGCCGTTCCAATTCCTCTTTAAACCATTTGCCGAGTTTGCGGGCTTGTTCGTCCAGCTGTTCGCGTTCGATGACTTCAAGCACCTTGAGCGCGACCGCGCAGGCCAGCGGCGTGCCGCCAAACGTCGAGGCGTGCGTGCCCGGCCCCAGCAAATCGGCATACGGCGCCCGCACCCAGAACGCGCCGATGGGAAATCCGCCACCAAGCGATTTGGCCATCGAAACGCCGTCGGGCAGGAATTTTTCGCCGCCGGGAACGTTTTCCAAAATCCGCTGAAAGCTTTGGAACCGGCCGGTGCGATAATGTCCGCACTGCACGCCGTCCAGGAACAGCAACAGTTTTTTCTCGTCGCACAACGCGCGCAGGCCGAGCAGGTATTCCGGCGTGGCGGGCGTGACGCCGCCTTCGCCCTGCACGCCTTCCATCATGATGGCGACGGTCGCGGGCGAAATCGCGTTGCGCGCGGCGGCCAGATCGTTGAACGGAATGTGCCGGAAACCCGGCATCGCCGGCTCGAACCCTTTCTTGACCTTGTCCTGGCCGGTCGCGGCGATGCCCGCCAGCGTGCGTCCGTGAAAGGAATTCGTCGCCGTCAGGATTTCAAACCGGCCTTCGTCATGGCCGAACTTGCGGGCGAGCTTGAACAGGCCTTCGTTGGCCTCCGCGCCGCTGTTGGAAAAAAAGCATTTGCCCGCGCCGATGCGCTTGACGAGTTCGGCGGCGAGCCGGCCCTGCGGTTCGGTGAAATACAGGTTCGAGACGTGAATCAATTTGCGCGATTGTTCGACGAGCGCCTCGGTGATGGCCGGGTGCGCGTGGCCGAGACAGCACACGGCGATGCCTGCGCCGAGGTCGAGGTAACGCTTGCCGGCGACATCAAACAGGTAACTGCCCGCGCCATGGCTGAACACGAGGTCGAAGCGGCCATAGCTGGGCACTACGTTCTGGCTGAACAATTCCCGCACCGACTCGAACTGGTTGTGAACGAGCGGCGGCGGTGATGGCGGTACAATTTCTTTCATCGCGGATTGTTTTAACCGCAAAGAGGCGCAAAGAACATATAAAATTGCTTCCAGATTTTTTCATTGGGTGACGTGATGTGAGCACAGGACTTTTCGGTCCGGCCACGAAATCAATGAGCGTCCGCCCCTCTCCCAAGAGGGAGTTCATCGGCGATCCTCTTGCGGAGATCGCGCCCAGACGGTGCCTTTCCGGAACTGTCAAGCTTCGGGAGTCCTCTGGCATAGCCGGAAGATTTCCCAAGGATTAATCCTCCAGATTCTCAACAAAATTAGGATTTCCATAAGTTTTTTGTCGGATTTGCGGCCGGGTGGCGCTTTACTGGTGATAAATGACGGATCACCGGACATTGCTTGCGGAGTACGCCGCCAACGGCTCGGAGGAGGCGTTTCGCGAATTGGTGGCGCGTTACATTGACCTCGTTTATTCGACGGCCGTGCGGCTGGTCAACGGCGACACCCACCGGGCCGAAGATGTCGCGCAAACGGTGTTCGCGGATCTGGCGCGGCTGGCCGGGAAGATTTCCAAGGACGTCATGCTGGGCGGCTGGCTGCATCGGCGCACATGGCACGTCGCCACCACGCTCATGCGAAACGAACGCCGCCGTCAAAATCGTGAAAGGCAGGCCGCTGAAATGAACACTTTGCAGGACCACCCCGAAGGCCAGTTTGAGCGGATCGCCCCCCTGCTGGACGAGGCCATCAATCAATTGGGCGCCAGCGACCGGGCGGCGATTGTGCTGCGCTTTTTCGAGCATCGCGACCTCCGCGCCGTCGGCGTGGCGCTGGGCAGCAACGAGGACGCGGCGCAAAAACGCGTCAGCCGCGCCGTGGAAAAGTTGCGCGGCCATTTCGCCCGCCGGGGCATCGTGGCCTCCTCCACCGTGATCGCTTCGGTCATCGCCGCCCACGCCGTCCACGCGGCGCCCGCCGGCCTGGCTTCAGCCGTGACCACCGCTTCGCTGGCCGGCGCGGCGGGTTCCAGCTCTTTCGGCCTCGCATCCACCTGGCTTCAAAACCATGCTGGTGAAAAAAACCACGCTCATCGCAGCCGCGGTCATCCTCACCGCCACCATCGTTTCCATCTCCGCTGTAAAAACCAAACACGCCCGGGCCGATGCGCCCGTCACCGCGGCCAGCCTGCGCGAGGGGTTGGTGCTCGACATGACCTTCGACCAGGATGAGGCCAGCAGCGGCGTGATCACGGACAGCAGCGGCAAGACCAGGGGCGGCAAAATCACCGACAACAGCGGCCAGGGAAACCATGGCGTGGCTGCCGGTGTTCGCTGGACGGCCGATGGCAAGCGGGGCGGAGCGTATGAATTCACCGACGACGGCGATGAGATTGTAATATCCAACAACCCGTCGCTGAATCCGAAGCAACTGACCCTGGCGGCCTGGATCAAGACCACCACCGAGGACGCGATATGGCGGCGCATTTTCGACAAATCTTACACCCAAGGCTACGCCCTCAGCATCGCCGGCGACTTTGGGAAAAAAACGTGGCGCGGCCTGGTCAGCCTGGAGATGGGACCGGGAACCCACTTCATTGTGACCAGAAAAAAAGTGGCGGACGGGCAATGGCATCAAGTGGTGGCCACCTTTGATGGCACCGATGAGATGCTTTTCGTGGACGGCAAGCTGGAAGCCCGGCCGCTTCGCTGGAAAAAGGGGGGAAACTGGGAGCGACCGACTTCAACCTGGTGATTGGATGCAACCGGTCCAATCTCAGTCCGACAGAAAATGATCTGGGCGCATCCTTCCGCGGCCTGATTGCCGAGCCGATGATGTGGAACCGCGCGCTTTCCGCCAATGAAGTCGCGTTCCTTTACCAGTCGCAACAATAGGCGTCTGAAAATGAATGGCCCAAGGAAACCCGAAACCGAATTACCGTCAATTCTGAGGAAGACGATTTGTGTGCTGGCCTTGATGTCCTTGGTGGCAAAGGGTGGCGATGCCCATCCACAGGCTCCATCAAGAATACACATTGGCAATTATCTGGTGACCACCCCCACCGGAATTGCCTTTGTGGCAGACGACGCGGCGGCTTTTGTATTGGACTTTGGGGGTGTGAACGAGCGGCGGGTCTGCGCCGCACCCGATGATTCGTTCCACCAGTTGGACGGAGACGTCACGATTGAACGGGGACGAACCGGCGACGTGGTCGTGGCGCGGCTGACCTCTTCCAAACCGACAAACGTCAAATTACAGTTGAGCCGAATCTGGCTGGGGTTTGACAGCCGCTTTACGCCGGTAAATTCCGGGGTCACAGGTGAGACGGAGCTAAAGGACGGCGGAAATTACGTGGCGCCTGGAGACACGTCCAAAACCGGCGAGTATCATCACCGGAGAAGTGTCCGTTGCCGTGGCCCCGGATGCGCCGGCGCGTTTTGTTGCGGGGTTTGGCAAGCTGCCGGCTTTTGACAAAGTGGATGACCTTCTGGCCGCCGCCAAAAAAAGTTATCTGGCGCGCCGTCTGTTGCCCACCGGCGATTGGGGTGACTTTGTCAGTCCAATTGCCGAGAATCTCAACAACTCGCGCATTTACAGCAGCGACGACCGCGTGGTCTTCCACACGGTCGGACGCGGATGGGCCGATGGCAAACCGAACAACGCGCCTTTGTTTTGCTGGGACAGTTTCTTCAATGGCTTGCTCGCGTCGCTGGATGATCCCCAGACCGGTCGGCAGACAGTCCGCTCAATCCTTTCCTGGGCGTCACCGGACGGTTTTGTCCCCAACTTCGCTCACTGGGACCGCAACCCGGCTCGCTACCCGAACCGGCTGTGCCACGTACGGTCCCAGCCACCGGTGGGGGCACTTTGCGTCTGGAAAATGCACCAGCGCTGGCCGGACGTTGACTTTCTCCGTGAGGTTTACCCGAAGCTGGCCCGGTGGCATGCCTGGTGGTTCACGGCTCGCGACGGCAACCACGACGGCTTGCTCGAATGGGGGAGCAACGGCCAAAGTGCGCGCGAGGCAATCTTTGAGACGGGATGGGACGACTCGCCGGCCTTCGACGGCGCGAAAATGGTTGGCAACACGCTCAACGTCAATGCGGTTGATCTCAATTCCCTCTACACGATGGATGCCGAGTATCTGGCTCTGATTGCCGATGCCATCGGCAAGCCCGGGGATGCCAGGGCCTATCGCCAGGAACGCGCGGCGATGATCCAACGAATCAACGACAAACTCTGGAACGAGGAACTGGGCGTTTATTGCAGCCGTTACTGGGATGAGGACGGAAAGCCGGGCGCATTCCTGACGCCGGCTCACGCCGATGAACTTCTATCCGCTGATTGCCGGCGTTCCCGATTCATCCCGGTCCGGGCGCGTGCTCAAGCTCATGACCAACCCAAAAAAATTCTGGGGCCAGTGGGGTTCTGCCGACGCTGCCGCGACGATCCGCTGTGGCCCACGCAGAATTATTGGAAGGGCAAGGTCTGGGCGCCGGTCAATTACCTTGTTTTCCAAGGGTTGAAACGCTATGCCTCGCCGGAATTGCAGGCGGAATTCGCCCGCAAAAGTGTGGACATCTTCATGCGGAACTGGACGGCAAAGCGTGTTTGTGGCGAGAACTACCTGAGCACGACCGGCGATCAGAGTTCGGATCCGCATTACACCTGGGGCGCGCTCATGTGCCTGATCGGTCTCGAATCCATTGTGGATGTTGACAATGACGGCCAGGTCAAAACTGGGCGTGGTTTCACGGTAAACATCGAATTGAACCATATCCCGCTCCAGGGGCAACTCCGCCGGATCAACGTCAAGAATAGTGCGAGTCGTCATTCAATGAACAAAAACCAATGAACAAGAACTTGAACCGCAGACAATTTGTCACTCACGGCTGCGCCTGTGGCGCGCTGCTCCTGGCCGGAACCTCACCCGGCATGTCTGAAACGACGGAAGCGAAGCCGCCGAAGGATGATCTGACCCACCGGGTCAATCCCCCGCAGGTCATGGCCGTTCTGACCGACATTGACCGCTCGGGTGACAAGAACCCGACTGATGCCGTGTTCACGCGCTGGGGCTACCAGTGTTTTCACACCCGCGGCGATCTGAAGGCGTTTGGCCATTGCCGCGTTCCACAGCGCCAGAGGGCTGGCGCACTCCAAGACGCTTCGCGTTCGCCGGGCCGCTCCGCATGTCCGCCAGGTCTTGGACTGCGCACGCGTTCGTCGTCGTTTTTCTCCTGGTCGTCCATCCCAAATTGATTCTGGCAGCGGCAGTTTGCTTGGCCGGTGGGAATTGCGCGGGGAGCAGGCTTCAATTGGATAAGGTTAAAACTTGGTTTCATGTCGGGCTTTGGATTTGCCAGACAGCGGCATTGCCGATACCAAGCATGAAATCTGGAGAGGAGAAAGGTTGTGAAAATGGGACCGGCGCATCCCCTTTTTTAGCTTCAAGAGCGGCCCGGCAAAAAATGTGGAAAAGCGCGTCACGCCCCTGAAAGTGGTATGGATAATGCGAATACCGCTTGCGACAGGCAGCAATGAACCAAAGACCGGAAAAGGATAAAAGCATCGGCTTGACCACATAATGAACAGCAGTTTATTTCCAAATGAACAGCAGCTTTGCGCGGCGAAAATTCTCATTATTGACGATGAGGAGACTTACATCCGCGCCCTCGAATGGGCGTTGCGCCAGGCCAAGTTTTCCAATTTCCGAAGCTTGACCGACTCCACCCGGACGCGGGATGAATTCAACCGGTTTCAACCCGACCTCGTGGTGCTGGATTTGCACATGCCGAAGGTGGACGGGTTCGCCGTCTTGAAGCAGTTGCGGGAATCGGAGCCGGCGGGGGAATTTCTGCCGGTGCTGGTGTTGACGGGTGACAACTCCTCCGAAATCCGCAGCCAGGCTCTGAAAGCCGGGGCCACCGATTTTCTCGGCAAACCGATTGATCACACCGAAGTCACGCTGCGGATAAAAAATCTGCTGCAAACCCGCATCCTCCACCGGCAGGCGCGCGAAATCCAGACGCAATTGAAAACCCTGACGGCCGCGAAGGAAGCCGGCGCCCGGACCAAACCGGGGCGGAAACGATAAATGTACCTGCGGCCGGTCCCATGAGGCTGGAACGATGAAAACAATTCCCTCCGAAGACCTCGACCAGATGCTGGCGGCCATGATTCAGAGCGCCGAAGACATTTCGGATCTGCTCTTCGTGGCCGGCAAGCCGCCCCAGGCGGAAGTGGGCGGCAACCTCAAGCCGTTTGCCATGGAACCGCCTGAATCCGCGCTTACCAGCCAGCACATCGAGGGCCTGGCCGGAGCCATCATCCGCGATAATCCCCGGCTGTTGCAGGATCTGGCCAATCAGGGTTCGTGCGACTGTAGTTATGCCCTGAAGAATTTCTGCCGCTTTCGCGTCAACATTTACCGCCAGAACGGAAATTTTGCGGTGGTGATGCGGCGTCTCCCGGCCCAGATTCCCTCTTTGGAATCGCTCGGCCTGCCGCCGGTGTTCCAGGAGGTGATCAAGGAAAACAACGGCGTCATTTTTGTGACCGGCGGCGCCGGCAGCGGCAAGACCACCACCCTGGCGGCCATGCTGAACGAAATCAACCAGACCAGCGAAGTCCATATCGTCACGCTGGAAGACCCGATCGAATTCCTGCATCCGCATCTCAAGGCCACGTTCAGCCAGCGCGAGTTGGGACGCGACTTTTTCAGCTATCCGGACGGCCTGCGCGCCTCCCTGCGGCAGGCGCCCAAGATCATCCTCGTCGGCGAGATCCGCGACCGCGAGACCATGGCCATTGCGCTCACGGCCGGGGAAACCGGCCACGCGGTTTACAGCACCCTGCACACCGTCAGCGCCGGCCAGACCATTAACCGCATCCTCGGCATGTTCAGCCGGGACGAGGAACAGCAGGTGCGCCAGCGTCTGGCCGAAACTGTGCGTTACATCATCAGCCAGCGGCTGGTTCCCAAAAAGGGCGGCGGCCGGCTGCTGGTCACCGAATTGATGGGCAGCAGCCTGCGCACCCGCGAAGCCATCACGATGGGGGAATCTGAAACCCGCCGCTTCTCGGACATCATCGAGGCCGGAAACACCTCCGGCTGGCACAGCTTCGAACAATCCCTGGCCAGGGCCTACGAAGACGATTTGATCACCGAGGAAACGGCGATGCTGAATTCCATCAACAAACCGCAGATGCACCAGCGCCTGGATACGATCAACAAGCGCCGGGCGAACGCACCCATTCCCAGCACGCTGAAAATGAAAGTGGAGGTGCGCGCTCCCAAGGCTACGCCGCCACCAAAGCCCCCTCCGCTGCCGCCAGAGGAATCGCAACCAACCGGGTAATCATCCTGGCGGGGATGTGATGAGTTTGTCTCAAGACAATTTCCCGCCGGAGGGGTGAGTTACACGAGCCTCCATTTTCAGAGGCATTCGATGAGTCAGGGGTGAATTTATTTTTCCGATTCCACCGCTGGCGCGGTGATTTCGGGCCGGGGCTGGGTGCGGTTGACCAGCGCGAGCATCGTGACGGACGCGGCGGCCAGGCGCTCGGCTTCCTCAATGCGCGCAAACTCGCCATAGACCTCCGTGCGCGCCGGTTCGTCGCGCAGGAGCAATTCCTGTCCGCCGCCCGCGCGCATGGCCTGGAGAATATGGTGGGCGTTCATTGAATCCAGCGGACGCGCGGGCACATAGGCGGGTTCGGCGCCGGTGGTTTCCGTGACGAGCCGCGCCGTGAGGAGCGTTCGCAAAACCTGTTGCGCGAGCCGGCTCGGGATGCCCAGTTCGGCGGAAATTTCCTGGATCGTGACCGGCGGCAGGCAGCGTTGGAAGCGCTGCCCGATGCACGTCATCAGCCGCAGCGCGATGAATTCGCGTCCGCGCTGGTTCACGTTTTCGACAAGTTTGTCCTGCAAATACGCCTGGCGGTTCTGGAACGCGTAGGCGACCTGCGCGCCGAACAGCAGGATTGCCCACGAAAAATAAAGCCCGATCATGAACACCGGCACGAGACCGAGGCTGCCGTAAATCTTGCTGTTGGTAACGACACGGGAAACGTAGAGGGAACCGAAGAGGTTGTTCAAGTACCACAGCGAACCGCCCACCATGCCGCCGGCCAGCGCCGCGCTGAACCGGATTTTGGTGTTCGGCACCAGCAGATAGACCAGCGCGAACGCCAGCCACAGAACCACGAACGGCAGGAATTGAAAAATGAAGCCGCCGATCAATGGTGTTTGCTCGATGAAATGTTTCACGGCCTGGAACCTTCCACCGCCGGTCAGCCCGACCGCGACGACCAGCAACAACGGGCCGAGGATGATGGTCGTGCAGTAAAGCTCGATCTGCCGCAGCCGGTTGCGCCCCCGGGTCACGCCCCAGATGTCATTGAACGTTTCCTCGATGCGGGTCAGCAACGAGATGGCCGCGATGATCAGGAGAATCATGCCGGTGGTGCCCAGCGTGCCGCTGCGCGTGTTTTGCACGAATTCATGAATGCGCCGGGCCGCCTCCTTTTGCGCGCTGACGACGCGCGCGTCGGGGAGTTCCGCCAAAGTGTTTGTTTCGCCGGCTGTACCGGCAATCAGGTTTGTTTCCGCGGGTTCGGAATTCGTCGGCGTCAATGCGACCGACATGCCCGGGCTGAGATTGAGCGAAACCGCCGCGCCGTTGTTGTTGAGCGTTGCGGGCGGCATGACCATGGAAACCAATTTGTCAATCGCCTGGTAGATTTTTTCCTCCCCTTCGCTCTTGAGCAGGCTGCTGGTGATGCTGATGGCCACCGCGAGCAGCGGGATGAGCGCCAGCAGCGTGGTGTAGGACAGCGCGGAGGCGCGGACGAGGCAGCGGTTGCGCACGAAACTTCTGATGACGAGCGCGCAAAAGTGCGCGAACCGTTCGAGCCGGTCCAGCTCGCCTTCCGCGCCGGTGTGAACGCCGGTTAAAATTTTGATGAGACGTGAGAGCGGCTTTTTTGCCATGCTGTTGCGTCACGCTAACAAACCCGGCGGCCAAGTCAATCAGCGCGCGAATCCGCCTTCATTAAAAATCCGGCGCGATAAATCCGCTTTATCACCGCCGAATAAGTGGCAGACTGCGGGGGTGGGCGTCCGTAGCTCAATTGGATAGAGCTTCTGACTTCGGATCAGAAGGTTGCAGGTTCAAGTCCTGCCGGACGCGCCAGTTTGTTGAAGGGTCAGGATTTTTCTTCGGTGTTGGGAGGAGCAATTTTTGCTTCTTTTGGCTGACTTTCCATTCGCAGTGTCGCCAGTTTGATCAGGTCTCCGAACCAGACGATTGCGCCACATCGAGCGCACATCCTCGCTTTCGTCACCACATAACTATCTTTGAGCGTCCAGAACTTGGTTTTCTGAGGGATGAAATAATTCAACCCGGTGCTCTGCACCTTTCCTTCGAGCAACTCATCGTGGCGGCACACGGGGCAAACTTCTCGCGCCTTGTCCAAATCCTTTGCGCTGTGAAACACCTGCATGACCGAGTCCAAATCCTCCTGCCAGAACCGGGTGGAATCCCCCACCTTGCGAAAGGTGATCTTGCCATCGCGCATCCAGCGATACAGCGTAGGCTCTCCCACATCCAGATATTCCGCCGCTTCCTGAATCGAATACCACCTGGTCTTGCTTGCAACTTTGGTCGTTTCCATAACATTATCAATTTCGTTCGTTTTCACCCATTATACTCCATTTGCTATCGTATGCAATTATTTTCTTGCATTTGATTTGATATGATAGTATATAACAGTACATGAGAATTAGGAAGTTCAGATAATCCTAGTGAAATCGGAGGTTTCCATGAATACACCAAATCAATCCACAGCGGTGCCCGGTCAAGGCTCAAGTGTTGCTTCGATCAAAGCTGCCCGTTTTCGACACCCGCTCGTTAGAATAATCATTGCCCTGCTGCTGTCGTTTGTGCTCGCGGTAACCGGTTACTCCATATACGTGGCCGTACATGAACCCGACCCGCAGGAAACCGTCGTTCTGGGACAAACAAAGATTGCTTCCGGAAGCCCGATGGCCCTGCGCGTACTCGTTCGTAATCGAGTTTCGGGAAGGCCGGTAAAGGGAGCAATCGTTGCGTCGAGTTTGTCGGGCAAAGCGGCGGCTCCCATCACGCTCGGAACATTCCATACGGATGCCGACGGAAGTTTGTCCGACGCGATCAACATTCCGGAAATTCCAGCAGGTGAATATCAGTTGATCGTGGACGTGGCCTCTTCTCTCGGTCGCGATCACGTCATCAAGAAGGTGGAGGTGCAGCATCCGCTCCGCCTGCTGCTCTCGTCCGACAAGCCGGTTTATCAAGCCGGCCAGACCATCCATCTCCGGAGTTTGATGATCAACGGACGCACGCAGAAACCGTCCGCGGGTGAACCGGTCACCTTTGAAGTCAGCGATCCGAAGGGCAACAAGGTTTTCAAGGAGAACCGCAAGGCTTCCGCGTTTGGCATTGCCTCGGCGGATTTCGTTCTGGCTTCGGAATTGAACCTGGGCCGTTACGAAATTCGCGCCATCGCCGGGGCAATCACTGCGGAACGCACGGTGGATGTCAAACCCTACGTCCTGCCCAAATTTAAAATCCAGATTACCACCGACAAACCCTATTACCTTCCCGGCCAGACGGTTTCCGGTTCCGTGCAGGCGGATTATTTCTTCGGCAAGCCGGCTGGCGGCGCAACCGTCAAGCTGACCGCCGCCACGTTTGAGGAGAAACCGGTGGACGTCGCCGAATTGCACGGACAGACGGATGCCGCCGGCCATTATCCGTTTCAATTTGTTCTGCCCGATTTTTTTGCGGGAATGCCCCAGAAAAACGGACAGGCGTTCCTGGATTTGACGGCTGAAGTTTGCGATTCCGCCCAGCACACCGAACAAAAAACGCTGTCCCTGTCCGTCGCGCAAAATGAGCTGGAAATAACCGTGCTCCCGGAAGCCGGCGCGCTCGTCCCTGGCGTGGAAAATCTGGTTTATGTCCTGACAACTTATCCTGACGGACGCCCGGCTGTTTGCCGGGTGTTTTTCAACGGGGTCGCGTATCAAGGTGACGCCCAGGGAGTTTGCATCATCAGGATCACGCCGGCTGACGCCGGCCAGCAACTTGAGCTGCAAGCCCTGGATTCTGCCGGCAGAAAAGCCCAGGCAAGTTATCACCCGGATAATCCCAAGGAAGCGCCGCCGCTGTTGGTGCGCACCGACAAGGCGGTTTACCGGGCAGGCGAGACTGCGCAGGTGACCCTGCTCTCGCCGGAGAAAAACAACACGGTTTTCCTGGATGTAATCAAGGACGGCCAGACTGTCTTGACCCGGTCGGTGCCGTTGAGCAATCACAAATCCCAATATGCGCTATCGTTGCCGGCTTCACTGGTTGGCGCCCTCCAAATTAATGCCTACGTGATCACCGAAGCCGGCGAAGACCGCGGTAGTTCGCGCCTCATTTACGTCAATCCCGCCTCGGCGCTTCAGATCGCAACCAAAATGTCAAAACCGGTTTATCGTCCGGGCGAGGTGGCGCGATTGGACTTCAGCGTAACGGATGCGCAGGGCCGACCGGCGCCGGCGGCGCTGGGAATGGCGGTGGTTGACGAAAGTGTTTTTGCCCTGAGCGAAAACCGGCCCGGGCTGCTCCGGCAATTTCTGGAGGCCGAGGGCGAATTGCTGAAACCGCGTTACCAGATCAAATTCTTTTCATCCCCGGAACAGCTCCTGTTCGACACCGGCGACGATCAGGCCCTGGCCCAGGCATATTTTTCGTCGTTGGGACAGCAGCAACCCGCCAGTCCCGGACTCGATAGCTTGATCCGGGATCAGTATATCTCCCCGAAGATTCTCGAACACATCCGTTCCATGCAGGGGACGCCGGCCTACGAATCGTTGCGGAGAGACCCGCAATACGCGGAAATTTTCCGTCTCCTGGAAAATGAAAAGGGGAATTACAACCTGCGGGAAGCCACCGGGCTGGTGAAACTGCAATCGGTTGAAGCCCATCGGAAAGCCTATTTCAAAAAACTTACGACGGTCATCAAGCTGGGATTTCTCGGCTTGCTTTTTCTTCTGCCGATCTTCCTGTTGATTCACTATACGCGACCCGGCGCCGGCATCTTCACGAACGCACTCGCCTCCGCACAGGATCGGAAGTATGTTGAGATCGCTTCTTCCTCCTATCATCTGCTGGGTGCCCTGGTTCTTTGCCCATTTCTCTTCTACCCGCTCGGGGGATATTTCTGCGATCAGTGGAACATCAACAACCCGGGATGGGTTCTGCTTGGGCTCGAAGTCGGGGTGGTCATCATTACCCTCGTTCTTCAGTTCATCCGCATTTCTCTGGCGGCGTCTGACCGCATGGAAAAGGAAATGGCGCCTTTGCGCATGTTCATGGCCGCCTTCCTCGGTCAATTTATTCTCTCACGTCTGGGTTTTGTCGTTTTCTCTTTGCATCTCGTGTATTTCGAAGATTTCGGAGGATGGTTTGTTCTCCTCTGGGGCTTGGGAAGCTTGATAGCTCCTTTAATCGTGCTGGGCGGGTTGAATGGTCACATTCGCCGGCAAATGACGGCCAGGGGAATTTCGCTGCCCGAAGCTAAAATCACGCTCGTCGGGATTCTGATCATCATTTCGATCATAGCCGTTTTGGCGGCCCTGCTTCTGCCGGCCTTGGCATCGGCAAAATCCAGGGGCATGCGTGCCTCACTAGAGAACGACCTCAAGCAAATTGATCTCGCCAAACAAATGGCGGAAGAAGAAGGGGTTAAACCCGGTTCGGCTGGCGCTCCATCCTCCCCGCGTGTCCGCCGTGATTTTCCCGAGACCCTGTTCTGGCGGCCGGAACTGATCACCGATGACCATGGCCGGGCTTCACTGGAAATTCCGCTGGCCGATTCCATCACCACCTGGCGCGCCTCCGTTGATGGCATCAGCGCCGCTGGAAAAATGGGCAGCGTCGAGATGCCCATCACCGTCTTTCAGGATTTCTTCGTGGACCTGGATTTGCCGGTTTCGATGTCGCTGGGCGACCAGATTTCGGTGCCGGTCACCTGCTATAATTATTTGAAGGAGCCGCAGGACATCCATCTCCACCTGGCCGGGGCGGACTGGTTCGAGTCTTCCGCGCCAGACTCCGTCGTGCATCTCGAACCCGGCGCGGTGAAAAGCGTGGGCTTCCCCATCAAGGTCTTTCGGGTGGGCGGGCATGTTCTGCGTGTCACCGCCCAAGGAACCAAGGTTGCCGACGCGATTGAGCGTGAAATCCGCGTTCTGCCCACGGGAGACAAAATGGAGCACTTGAAGAACGAGGTTCTGAAAGATGCGTTCGCTGACAATTTTTCGATCCCCGCCGACGCAATTCCCGGGTCGGAAAATTTTTGGCTGAAGTTTTATCCATCCCGGTTCAGCGAAGTGGTCGAGGGGCTGGAATCCATTTTCCAGGCGCCTTACGGCTGTTTCGAGCAAACCTCTTCGACGACCTACCCGAACGTGCTGGTGCTCGATTATATGAAGCGCACGGGACGTTTGACCCCGGAAATCGAAATCAAGGCGCGCAAATTCATCAACGCCGGCTATCAGCGCCTGCTCACCTTTGAAGTCCCCGGCGGCGGCTTTGAATGGTTTGGCCGCGATCCGGCGAATGTCTGCCTGACGGCCTATGGAATTCTGGAGTTTACCGACATGGCGCGCGTGCATCCGGTTGACGAAGCGGTCACCGAACGCGCGCGAAAATGGCTGTTTGGCCAACAAAACGGAAACGGTTCCTGGGATGAAATTCACCGGGGCTGGACTTGGGCCGGACGCGGGTCCATCACGGCGTTCGTCGCCTGGGCGCTGGCCGAGTCCGGCGATCAGTCGCCCAACCTGGACAAGGCGTTGAATTATCTGCGCTCCCATCCCCAGGAACTCTCCGATACTTATGCGAAGGCGCTCGCGGCCAATGCTTTTCTGGCCCGGGACCGGAACGATTCTTTCGGACGCGAACTGGCCACCCAGCTCAAGGAGGCTGCCGTCGTGGACAACCCACAGACCATCCATTGGTCCTCGACTGGATACAGCATGACAGGCTCCCACGATTCGGGAATGGACACCGAATGCACTGCGCTTTGTGCCATGGCATTGATGAAGGCCGGAACCTCGCCGCAATCAGTGAAACAGGCGCTGACCTGGATTTCCACCCACAAGTTCGCAGATGGAACGCTGGGTTCCACACAGGCCACCATTCTCGCCATGCGCGCGTTGTTGCAGGCTAGCGGCACGTCACTGGGACAGGAATTTGAATCCACCATTACGGTCCTGCTCAACGGCGCGAACATCGAAACGTTCCGGATCAACCAGGACAACAGCGATGTGATGAAACAAGTTGACCTGACCGGACATCTTCAAGCAGGAGACAATCGGCTCGAATTACGCCAGTCGCCCGCCGGCGAACTGCCAGTCCAGATCACCGGCGCGTACTGGCTTCCCGCCCGTTCGAGTGTTGCCGCTATCGCACCCCGCCAAACCGATCTCCTGCAAATCAATCTCCAATACGACCGCGCCACACTGGCCGTAAACGACCAGCTCAAATGCGCCGTCACCGTGAAAAACCATACCGGTCGGGGAATCAACATGGCCATCGTGGATCTCGGCATTCCGCCGGGATTCGATGTGGATGTGGCGGCGTTTGAAGCGATGCAGGAGCAGGGCCGGATTGCCAAATTCGAGGTCACCGGCAATCAGGTCATCCTTTATCTGCGCGAATTGTCCGAGACCACCCCCTTCCAGTTCGAGTACGCGCTCCGTGCAAAATATCCGCTTCGGGTCCAGACCCCGCCGAGCGCGGTTTACGAATACTATCAGCCGCAGAATCAGGCCCAAAGCAGACCGGAGATCCTGCAAGTCGTGGATCGTTGAGATGGAGCTTCTGATTTCGGATCCGAAATTTGCCGGTTCAAGTCCTGCCGGACGCGCCATTGATTTGTCCTTTATTTGCAAGGTGTATATGATGTTTTGATACTCATACTATTACGATTGAGCTAAAAATAATTTCACTGAGCCACTTTTGAGCCATTCTTGAGGTTTTCAGGCGGGGTTTGGTTCATCTGCCGACAAAGCATGAAATGCGAGTCAGCGACCTCCGGCAAAGCCGGAGGTTTGAAACGGTGAACCGCCCAAGGCGGGTTGGTCTTGGAGCCGCTCCAAGCGGCCTTCGCCTCCGAACAGTCCCATCTGATCGAGGCGTTCACCAATCCTGATTTTCAGCGCCCCGCTGTCTGGAGTCTCGGCCAAAAGCAGTTGCTCGTGGAACCGCGTTCCGATATTGTTGACCGGCTCGACTCGTTGGAAATCAAAGTCATCTGGCGCGAGAAGAAAGTTTTTTTAGACAATGAGAATGGCCGGTTCACCTAAGTCACTGCAAACGACATCCATATGCCACTCAGAATTTACGACATTTCGAAGAAGCTTGGCCTGGAGAACAAGGAAATTCTCGCGAAGGCCAAGGCGATGGGCATTGCCGCCGCCCAGGTCCCATCCAGTTCGCTCGATAAAATCACCGCCCAGGATCTCGAAAATCAACTGCTTGAGGATCACCCCGAAATCGCCGCCAGACTTGCGCCCAAGCCCCTTAACCCTCCGGTCACTGAGCCAATTGGCGTCGTAAGATCGCTCCCGTTGCCGCAAGTCTCCTTTGCGTCACGCACGCTCCAAGCCCCGACGCCTCCACAGAAACCGCCAGTCCAACCCAGGCCAGAGCGACAAGAGCCAAGCCCATCACAACAGTTTGAACGCAAGGTGCGCAAGATTATCGAAGACCGGTTCCCTTGCTCTGTTCTATCGAACATTTTGCTGTTTCATGCCGAGCGGGCGCATTTTGCAAGCGACCCGCAAGAGCCGGTTCAAAGTGACTATGCTGTCGAACTTGACCATTTGCTTCACCGAACGGACGAGGGGACGGACAATTTGATTCTTGTGGAGTGCAAAAACCAACCGATTGCGATTAGGGATGAATGCACTTGGGAGGTTGCTTACCATGATTCACAGAGGTCCGAACTTGGATTCCAGGCCCATAACGTCCAGGATCAAATCGAACGTCATGCCAGAGCGGTGCGCTCCTATGTAAATCCCATCGCCCGTGGCCGTCGGTTGTCAATTGACGTGATTGTTGTATCCAGCGCTGACGAAACGCAGTATGCCGTGCGACATGTGCGCCCGTGGCTGACTTACTATCTCGTCAATTTGCAGCGGTTCACAAACGCTTTGGGATTGTTGACCCCGCCGCCACTCCGCATCGTGCAGTCAGACTTGCTTGGCCTTTTACGACTCGGTCTGCCGGTGGCGGAACTGGGGCATCCAGAACTGCCAAACGCCATCGCCTACATCGAACGCTGCCGGCGAAACCTCGACATGGAATTATTCCGCGCATTCGATCCTGCCAAGGAGCGCTGGGCGATCAATGGCTCCGCCGGCATGGGCAAGAGCGTTCTTCTTGCCTATAGTTTGTTTGTTCTCACCACCGACCGCCGGGTCGAAGCTCAGGGAAACCACAAGCAACTTGTAAACTTTTCCGAACAGGCTGCGCAGTTAAATCTTCCTCCTTTGGGGCAGCGGCGCGTCTATGCCTTTGCGCTGAAAGAAAAGCAGAGGCAGGTGATCGAGATTCTGTTTCGCCGTTTCGTGGACGATTTCTCACCCCTTTCCCAAGACCATGATCTTGGAATTCGCCGCCCGGCCATCCGGTTATGGACGGGAAAAATACCGGAAGATTGCCATGTTCTGGTTCTGGACGAGGCGCACGATCTGTCTTCCGCCCATGCCAAACTGATTTCTGATTGGGTCAACGTGCCCGGGCAGAAACGTTATCTTTTGATTGCTTGCGATCGGCATCAGAAATTGCGCCTGGTTGGCCGCGACGAGAACATAATTGAAGGCGTCAGTTTCAGCCTCAAAACCAAAAAGCTCCGCCTCAACTATCGCAACCCCTTTGCCGTTTATTCTGCAAGTCTCGGATTGATGTTTCGTTGGTTCGCCGCGGACGGCCCAAAAGTCCTGCCGAACAAAGATGATTTGCAGAACGGTTTTGGGTTCACAGTGGAAGAAAATCAGCCGGGCAAACCACTCACGTTGTCCATGCGGAACGATGCGCACCCGGCCAACAGTTGGTCGGATTGTGTGAGCATCTTCCCAAATTGCGAGGCGACGCTCGCACGGCTGCGGCCTTGTCGTTTTCGGCCGCAGGACGTTCTTTGGGTTCGCTTTGCCGACGAAGACGAACATTTCGATTACGAGCAATTGAGCTGTTTCACCTATCACAATCTCAACTCGCTGGAATCCGTCGAACTCACGGACAAGTACATCAAGGGGCAGGATTTTCCTGTCGTTGTAATCGAAGGCTTTTCTGACGATATGTTTGCGTGGAATTCGCCCGAGGCGGAGCAGCGCATGTGGCAGCGGCGCAAGGAACTTTATGTTTGCAGCAGCCGGGCAACGGCGTTTTTGTTTTTGATTCCGCGCGTATCGTCGGGCGACGGTGCGGCAATCCGCGGGGAAATCCAAGAGCTTGTCCGTCAGCTTTCCACGCCGTACCGCGATAAGGATGGATTCAATCGAACCTGGCGCATCACCATCTCCCCTACAGACCAAAAACGCCGGATGGATGTATTTACGGACGCCAATGAAATAAACCATCAGGGTGATGAAGACCGGAGCTTGTCAAGTTTTGAAATTGGGCGCGCTTAAAAGAGCGAGCTGGAGCATTTTCTATTTAGATACCGGTGCGGTTTGCGCGGCAGACGTTGGGGCACAATTCCAGGGCGGTGCATCATGCCTGCTCAATACATGCCGACTTGTCCCGCCGTAGTCCCGCTTTGCGGGACGAAGGCGGAAGTCACCGTATCGTCGCTAGATGATTGGGAAAAGGAATGGGAGAAAAATTCGCAACGGAACGTGCAACCAAAGTTGCTGCCAGTGGATTTCCGGCCGCCGTTAGAAACAATCAAATTCTCGGAAGGACGGGGGCGCGCACGATTGGATCGGTAGGCTTGGCGATTTTCCAAAATTTCCCGCCGATTTCAGCTACTCCAACTCCGGAGCTTTTTGCAGGAGTGATTTGAACGGATACCGATTCTCCGCGACCCGGCACGGGGATTTTAAGCGCTTTGGCAACGGCCCCGTGGGATTGAAACTGGCCTAGAATCAAAATTCCATGTGGTTGAAGGGCTGTTCGCGCTCCGCCATTTCCACGAACACGCTTCATATAGTCATCCTGTTGTGCCACCGTGGCGACGACCGCTCGCCCGACTTTTCTACAGAGCGCGGCTCGAAAAAGTTCATTGATCCGCTTTTGGCCTGAATTTTGGCTCATGATTTTTGCAACGACCTTGCTATCGAGCTGCAACAAAACATTGGGCGGCAAGGCCGCATCCTTAAAAAGCCAAGTGATGGCTTTTCGCCCGGCTTCGTTCAGTGTTGCCTTGGCATCTCTGTTACCGCTGGTGTGAAGCCGGTCCGCAGTGGCTCGCACGAGACCCATGCTCCACGTCGGGTCTGCATTGTCTTCAGCCCAGACCACTAGGCACAAATGTCCATGCGCCTCGGGTGGAATCATCCACGCATTAAGCTTCTGGGAATATTTACAATCAACTTCAATTCCGGCGATCTGGTAATCCATCTTTTCACCGTCTTCAAATTTGAATTCGCGGTGGAGGTTAATTTCAACGAGGGTTCCACAGTGGGTTTTTTCCGTCTTGTGTAGCTGATCTACACGATAGCGGCCAGTTCGCTGGCCATCATAAAGTTAATCCATTGTGTCGCGGAGAACTTGCGCGGTTCGGGTTCCGTCTGGATCAAGTTTTTTTAATGCAGCGGCAACAGCCTCTAACTCTGGATCAATGATAGCTTGGGCTGGCATGAAGACTACGCTTTCTTCGCACTGCTGCCGTATTTTTGCTGTGCTTCCTTAATGAGCTTTGGCAGGTCAACCTTGAGGGCATTGGCGATTCTGGCTGAAACATCCAACGTGGCGTTGCGCACGCCGCGTTCAATCATGCTCACATAAGTTGGGTGAAGTCCGGCTCGCTCGGCCAGTTTCTCCTGGGACATGCCGACGGCCATCCGCCGACTACGAACGGCAGTTCCAAACTGTTTCGAGATGCTCGAAATTGGCATGAGGCCACTTATTTGGCATTTTTCCCAATAAACAGCCAGAGACTATGGTATATGGTCGCGCGCGAGACGAATGCAAAACCGGCCTCGATGGCAGCTTTATCGAGCTTTCGGTTTGAACTGGAATGGCAGCCGACGAAGTGATCGCGGTTTATCCAGCAAGCGCATCTCAACTGGCTTGCCGTTGTTCCCATTGCTGCCGTTGGCGGTGGCGCGACGCCGATTTAAGGCGTTCATAATTGACTGGCCCACACATTTAGCAACTTGAGGCGGGAATGCATTGCCAACCTGCCGGTATGCCCACGTTTTTCCGCCGGTAAAATACCAATCATCCGGAAAACTTTGAATACGTGCAACCATTTGAACGGTAAGACGCGGCAACTTGTCCTCAGGAAAGCTTATATCAGGAGCAGAATCGGCAATACCGAGACCATCAACTGCCAGCTGGCGCCACTGGAGCCGGGCACGAGTTGGGCCAAGATCGGGGCCGCCATGTTTTTTCGAACCACCAACGACGGTCGGTGCAATTCCGCAGGCTTTAGCTGCCCACGCTTCTGCTCCGGGCCAGCCGTTTGCGCCCATGAGGTCCACCAATGTGCTCCCGACAGTTTCAAGTGGGCCGGTCTCGATGGGCCACGCAAAAAACTCAGCATCCTTTGGTTGAAGTGCGACCAGCACAAAACGCGGACGCAATTGCGGAACTCCGAAATCTGCAGCCTGCAAGATTTTCCATTCGGGCTGATAGCCGAGCTTTGAAAGTCTGCACAGCAAATTCCGGCGGTAATCTTCAAACTTGGCAGAGGCGAAGCCGGGGACATTTTCGAAAAGGACAGCATGGGGCTGGATATGTTCAACGAGATCCAATGCAGCGGGAAACATATCGCGGTCGTCATCGGCTCCGAGCTGTTTGCTGGCGATGCTGAAAGGGGGACACGGGACGCCTGCGGCAAGCAGGTCTATGCCGATAAACTTCTGATGCCTGATGTTGCGGATGTCATCCTGAATCACATCCCAATGCGGCCGGTTTTTTCGTAGCGTGGTGCAATATTGTGCCTCATATTCAACTGCGGCGGCATGATGGAAGCCAGCCATCTCAAGACCGAGGGCTTGACCTCCACCACCAGCGCAAAGTTCAAGGACAGCAAAACTCATTTGTAAAGATTTGACATCATCTTCTGGGTGACTGCAAGCGGGGAACCGCTTGATCTAGTGCTTTGGCGACTCGCTGCGCCACCCGATTTTGAGTGGCAAGGTCGTGTTCCCAGAGGCGGAGGACAGTCCAGCCAGCCTTGGAAAGCACGCGTTTGACGAATTTGTCGCGTTCGCGGTTGCGACGAAATTTGGGCAGCCAGTAGGCGCGGTTTGAACCTGGCTTGCGACCATGTTTGGGGCAGCCATGCCAGAAACAGCCATCAACAAACACTGCGACTTTCTGCCTGCGGAAAATAAAATCAGGTTTCCCAAACAAGCGTTGTTTGCGCCGCCATCCCGTGATGCCGTGAATCTTGAACAGCGCCACGAGTTTCAATTCCGTGTCTTGATTTCCAGACGAACGAATTGCCGCCATGACCTGCGAACGCTTTGACTTTGTGAACACGTCTGCCACATCACGATTCTAGTTCATTCTGTGCCGGTGTCACGCAACGACGAAAAAAATCAAAATCTGTCAAATTGCGCGCGGCAGTGCGCCAGCCGATTTGCGACGAGCGCGGCGTTGGGTTCGGAGAAAATGCCGGATGGATGGAGAGTGTTCGGTCACGGCAAAAAACTCAGTGCGTGACCTGCATTGCGATGGTCTGAAGATAGAGCGTCTCGGCGTGGCTGAGATCGCCGTGGTAGGGGACGTTCAGGTTCGGCGGATGATAGATGGTCCCGTAAATCACGAGTGCCGCGAGGTAAGAGCCGCTGAAGGCGGGGTGCGAATTGTCGGCAGCGTGGAGGCGGATGGCGTTCGGATTCTTGTAATTCAATTCCCACGCATCGCCGACGGGCGCGATGATAAAGTCGTTTTTCTGCGCGGCGGCGTTTTGATGCCATTTGCGGATGCGCGCCTGCATGTCGTCGGGATTGTTGCCGATGCTTCGGTCGGCTTTGGGGTCGTTCCAGTAATCGGCGTGACGCGCCCAGGTCTGGTAAAGGATGATTTTGGCGTGCGGACTGCCGGCCTTGACGCGGTCGTAAAGGCCGGCTGCGCCCTTGAGAAAATAGTAACGCCAGTTCGGGAATTGCTCGGACATGGCCGCTTCCATACTTTGCGCCTGCAGGATGACAATGTCCCAATTCCCTTCGTCAATGAGCTTCAACGTGCCGGGAGAAGTGAGGTGTTGATACAATGTCACCCCGCCGGGTGTGACGTCCTTGATATCGGACGGCGCGTGGCCCGCGCTGGCGGCAACATCGTGGAAAATCTGCGGGAGGTTGTTATACGCCTGTATAGCTGTTGCCGATGAACAGCACGCGAGGCGAAGCAGAATCAGGCGTGTCGGCGGACGCCGGCACGGAACGGCCTTCGTTGGACGGCGGCAGCGCCGGGTGACTGACGGGATGGGCGGCATGGTATTGGGCGTTGGCCTCAATTTGTTTTTTCTCCACCGCCATCGCGTTGGTCCCGTTGTAGTGAAAATGCTTTTGCAACTCCGGGTCGAGCTTCTTCAATTTGGCATTGGCCATCCCGCCGGGGTAAGTGAAGTAAATGTCCGTGGGCGTAACTGCGGTGACGGTCACATTGCTGAACACCTCGTCCCCCACCTTGAGCACCGGCAATTTTTCATCCGCGCAAACCTTCAGCGCGATGAGCAACAGCCCCAGTGCAAGGTATGTCCCCAAACGCATGTTCCGTCTATGTTCACAGCGTAATGTCACCGCGTCAATCAGGTTGTCGGTGGTGCGCCAGAACTGTTGCGACGAGAGCGGTGTTGGGTTTTTGATGGCCGTGGGCAAGCTGACTCCGCTGGGCGATCCCGCCCCGAATGCGCCCAAGTGGTTTGCGGCCGTTGAAATGATCCGGCTCGCGGCTGATCAAGACTGGCTGCACAAGGCCACGAAGGAGATTTCCAAATGCTGGCGGCTCAAACGCGAGCGACGCGTGAATCCGCAACCGGTTAACCTTTCAGGTTGATGTTTTACGAGAGAATTCAATTTTTCCCGCCCTGGGCCCGTTCGACCGCTGAAGTTTAATTTGCCATCCTCTCCGCATCCACTTCAGCTTTCATCGTCAGCGGCGGGATCGGGTAAAACGGCGGGGCACCGGGAAGATTGATGCCGTGGCCGGCCAGACGGATCGAAAGTGCGGCGCAATTGGCCAGATAATCCGTGACCTGTTGATTGGCGTTGGCGGCCAGGCCGTTTGCGATAATTGCCCGGTCGTTGACCTTCTCCACCCGGTTCGACATTTCCTGGTAAGTCTCCCTGGCTTGACGCTCCGCCAGTCTTGCGTCTGCACCGCCGGAAGCACGTTCCTGCTCGGTTATATCCACCTGCGCGGCGGCCGTGACCACCATTGCGGCTCGTTTCGTCAGCCGGTCGTTGACTGCGGCGGCTTGAGCATCATACTGGCTGGCGGTGGCCATGCTCCCCGGCAGGAAGGTAAGGTTGTAATTATATTCGCGCAGGTCCGCCAGAATTTCCAGGCGCGTTTGCATTTTTTCCACCAAAGACTTCCCTTGCCGCCAGACTTGTCGAGGCTGATTTTCAATGGCCGCGCTTTGCGCATTCGTCCATTGGAGCGACCCGTAGGCCGTCAAGGCGGCATAGGCTGTTTTGGTTTCCAGCAGTGACTGGAGTTCAGCCCGGGACAAATCCGATAACTTGATGCGTGGCAGATAAACCAGATTTGTTTCCAACAGCAAGCCCTTGGAATCCAGCACCCGCACCTCGCCGGTGACATTTGACAGAACCAGGATATTGTTCATCGGCATTTCAAGCGAACGCCCGGCAGGGACGCTGGTGACCGCTGATTGCCCCTGTGCTCTGGTCGCCAAGGTCATCACGATTAAACTCCAGACAAACCCGTGGGCGTTTTTCATAACTATTTGCGAGAATAGGTTCATGACCGTAAAATAACACACTGCTGCATGGTTCCTATGTGGTCTTCACCCCACAGCATCACCGTTTCGATTGTTGATGACGACGCGCAGACACGCGAGATGCTTGCGAATTGGATTCAACATGCGTAGGGTTTCCGATGCGTCGGCGTGCATGGTAGCGGTGAGAGCGCGTTGCGCCAGCCTTGGATAAAATCTCGCCCGAATGGCCGGTTCCGGTTAGAAAACCGGCATGATCTATCAGCGCGAAATCCAGATCCAGACTTCCCAACACGGCCAGATGCACGATCTCACGGATGAAGTCGCCCAAATCGTGGGTGAATCCAAGGTGCGCTCCGGACTCGTGAACATTTTCAACGTCGGCAGCACCGGCGCCATCGGCACCGTCGAATTCGAACCCGGCCTCCAGCAGGATTTGCCGGCCATGCTGGACAAGTTGATGCCGCCCAGCCGCGACTACGGCCATGAGCGCGCCTGGCACGACGGCAACGGCCACTCGCATCTGCAAGCAACCATGCTGGGTCCCTCGCTCACCGTGCCGGTCAAGGACGGCAAACTGGTCCTGGGCACGTGGCAGCAGGTTTTTCACCTGGAGTGCGACATCAAGCCGCGCCGTCGCACCATCGCCATCACGGTCATGGGGGACAGCTAAAACCGGATCCAAGGTTGAAGCTCTCCATAGACCGATGCGGATAGAACATTATACAAAACTTTGATTCACCTGCATCAAAGTTTTGTCATCTAATTGCGGGACAGAAACTTGTAAAAAACAGGTTTTCGCTGCCAGCAGGGACCATTATTGACTCTGGTTCATGGTCCCAGTGCGCGCTCGATTATTATGGGATTGGAGGCTATTCATGTTCCGCGCTTGACCCGCGTCGGAAAACCAATGCCTAATTGGGCCATGAAATTTTCCGGCGCATCCAGTTTCCTTTGCGCCCTTTCCATGAACCTCCTGGGAGCGCCGGCTTGTCGCGCCGAAGCTTCAGAGCGAAGGCTGACGTCCCGCCAGCCAGTCAAGAGCCGAAAACCGGAACTCGCCGACGAGACGCCAGCGCTCCCAGGAACCGTGCTATGGTTCAGTGGTTCAAAGCGCAAATTTGTTTGGGGAAATCTTTTCCTGCTGCTTCTTGGCGGAGCGGCACTTTCGGCTCCGGCGGCCGCCCTGTCGCCCGCGAATTTGCGCTGCGAATATGCCGTCAACCCGCTGGGAGTTGACGCGCCAAACCCGCGCCTGTTTTGGACGGTGGAAAGCAGCCAATGCGGCCAAAAACAGACGGCTTATGAAATTCTCGCCGCATCGTCGCCGGAATTGCTCGCCCGGGCCAACGGTGATTTGTGGGACAGCGGCAAAGTGTCCTCCGACGAAACCATTCAAATCCCCTACGCCGGCCGGCCGTTGGAATCGTCGCAGCCGGTCTTCTGGAAGGTCCGCGTTTGGGATGCGAACGGAAACCGATCCGCTTGGAGCCGGCCGGCGGCGTGGACGATGGGCATTTTGAAACCGTCCGACTGGAACGCGAAATGGATTGCCGGCGCGACCAATTGGGAAACGGTGCTGCTGCGCCGCGAGTTTGCTGTCAAACCCGGACTCAAGCGCGCGTTGATTCACGTCTGCGGTCTCGGCCAATACGAATTGTCGCTCAACGGCAAAAAGGCCGGCGATGATTTGCTGACGCCCGGCTGGACGAAATACGACCGGACCTGCCTTTACGACACGCGCGACATCACACCATTACTCCGCCAGGGCCCGAATGCCGCCGGGCTTCTGCTCGGCAACGGGATGTACAACGTTCACGGCGGTCGCTACACCAAATTCCAAGGTTCGTTCGGCTCGCTCCAGGCCATCGCACAAATCCGCCTCGAATACGCCGATGGCTCGATTGAGATCATCGGCACCGACAATCAATGGGACGTTGCGCCCGGCCCGATCACCTTTTCCTCGATCTTTGGCGGCGAGGATTTTGACGCCCGTCTCGTGCAGGCCGGCTGGGATGAACCGAATTTTGAAAATTACCGATGGCCGCCCGCGAAAACAGTCACCGGCCCCGGCGGCGAACTTCGGGGGCTTTCCTGCGCCGCGCCGCCGATTCGCGCGTTTGACGTGTTAAAACCGGTTTCCGCCTGCCCGCTCACCAACGGCGCGACGGTGTATGACCTCGGCCAGAACGCCGCGCTCATGGTTCGCCTGGCCGTTCGCGGCCCGGCGGGTTCAAAGGTGCGGATCATTCCGGCGGAATTGCTGAAGCCCGATGGTTCCGTGGATCGCGGTTCGAGCGGTGGCGGCCAGGCCTGGTGGCAATACACGCTGGCGGGGGATGGCCGCGAAAATTATTTCCCGAAATTTTTTTACCACGGCTGCCGTTATTTGCAGGTCGAATGCCGGCCGGCCGCCGAAGGCGGCAAAACTCCGGTCGTGAAAATAATCGAGGGTGTGGTCATTCATTCTGCTTCGGAGCCGGTCGGCGAATTTGAATGTTCCAACCCGCTGTTCAACCGCATCCGCAAGCTGGTCCGCTGGGCGCAACGCAGCAATCTGATGAGTGTGCTGACCGACTGTCCGCACCGCGAGCGGCTCGGCTGGCTGGAGCAGGATCATCTCAACGGCCCGTCGCTGCGCTACGAATTTAATCTGGCGCAATTCTTCACCAAGACCATGAACGACATGGCGGACTCGCAGCTCACGAACGGTCTCGTGCCGACCACCGCGCCGGAATACACGATTTTCCACGACCGGGGGGACACGAATCATCTGCGTGGGATATTCGGCGATTCGCCGGAATGGGGCAGCGCCTTCCTGCTCGTGCCCTGGCAGCAATACCAGTTCGACGGCGACCTCGACCTGCTCCGCCGCCACTACGACGGCATGAAACGCTACGTGGATTATCTCGCCAGCCGCGCCACGAACAACATTGTCAATTACGGGCTTGGCGACTGGTATGACGTCGGGCCGAAATCGCCCGGCATCGCGCAGCTCACGCCGATTTCGCTGACCGCCACGGCATTTTATTATTACGACACCTGGATTCTGGCGCAGACCGCCGCGCTGCTCGGCAAACCGGACGAGGCGCAACAATTTGAAGCCCGGGCCGCGGAAATCCGGAATGCGTTCAACAAAAAATTTTACGATGTGACGAACCGCTGTTACGCCACCGGCTCGCAAACCGCCAACGCCATTCCGCTGGTGATGAATCTGTGCGACCCAACCAACCGCGCCGCCGTGCTGGACGCCATCGTGCGCGACGTCCGCGCGCGCGGCAACGCGCTCACCGCCGGCGACGTCGGCTACCGGTATCTCCTCCTGGCCCTGGCTGAAGGCGGACGTTCCGACGTGATTTTTGACCTGAACAACCAGTCGGACAAACCGGGCTACGGTTACCAGCTCAAAAAGGGCGCGACGAGCCTGACCGAGGCGTGGGACGCGCGCCGCGGCAGTTCCCAGAACCATTTCATGCTCGGCCAGATTGAGGAATGGTTTTATCACGACGTGGCCGGCATCGGATGCGATCCCGCCGGGCCGGGCTTCAAAAAAATCATCATCCGCCCGCAACCCGTTGGTGATTTGACCTGGGCCAGGGCGGGCTACGACTCGATTCGCGGAAAAATCACCAGCGACTGGAAGCGCGCCGGCGGCAAATTCACCTTGAACGTCACGATTCCCGCGAACACGACGGCCACCGTTTTTATTCCCGCCGCATCGGCGGAAACGGTGACGGAAGGCGGCAAACCCGCGGCCCAAAGCGGCGGGGTGAAATTTTTGCGGATGGAAAACGACCGCGCAGTTTTCGAAATTGAATCCGGTGCCTACACGTTCAGGTCAAGATTTTGAAGACCGGATGACGAAGTCAAGGGAATCGCTCGTAGCGCCGAGACAGCGCCGACGCCAGCGCAACCATATGAAGTTTGGAAGTGTTGTCGGAAGATTCATCATTCCTGTTTCTTTCGCCGAATCAATTTCCCTTCCCAATTTGAATTTTTCTTTATGTTGTCCAACTTCCACATGGGTTGCAGATTTGTATAATGGAAACACTGCGAAAGTGAAACTGGATCATTGAAGTCAAACGATGCACATGGGCGTATGTGATCAACGTGCCACTTGCCGTAATTCGACCATGACATGTCAGTTTTGAATTGTTTTTCCAAGTGCGCTTTGAATTCAGGCAGTGTGCAGCCAATCAATTTTAACGCGGAACTATCTTTTACTCTGCCCTTAAGCACGGCGGAAATGCTTCCTCGTATTCTTTGTAGGAGTCGAAATCCCACATCAATTTTTTCTCTTTTCCGTACGCGTCTCCAAGTTACGGCTTGATCCACACGACTTCTTGCCCGCGAAATAGCTTCAAGCAACGGTTGATTTGCTTTTATCCAAGCGAGTTGCTGTTTTAGTCGGTCAGATTTTTCATCGCCGCCCAATAGTTCCGGTTGGCTGGCTGCCGGATTATTGGATTCAGATTGGGCGGCAATGGCATTCTTAAACCGATTCTTTAATTCGACTAACGGAGCATTTAAGTGCGGGAATTGTTTTTCTCTGTCGTTGGCCGTTGGCATTTGGCTTCCCAAGTTTGAATATGCTTTGTCTACCTCTGATTGAGAAATCTGAAACTCACCGGGCAGATGTTCGGCTATTGCATACATGTTCGGCCTGGTCGCCTTATCCTTTGGAAGAAGAGGCTTCTCAATTTTGCTCGCACCTCCAGGTTCCCACCCCTTATATTTTTTTAGCCAGCTTTCGTGATAGTCTCGATGGAATTTTTGCAAAACACCATTTACCACTCTCGCCTTCTTTCCGCAGCCGCAACAGCACATTCCATAGCCATAAGGCCAATCATGTTCCCGCCGCTTTCGTTTTTTAGCCAGTTTTCGTGATAGCCTTGGTAGAATTTATGCAAAACGCCATTTAACACTCTCGCTTTCTTTCCGCAGCCACAACAGCACATTCCATAGCCATAAGGCCATTCTTCACCGGAGTTCAAAGGTGGATTGTCGTTTGGCATTATGTCCATGCATTCATAATCGTTGATGCAATGCCAATGGGGAAATTGTTACTTGGCTTACCTGCTCTTGAATAGAATTAAGCCGGTGCAGCAGTATTGCTCCAGAAAATATAAATCGCTCGCGAGAATTTTGACTAACCAAGCCAGACAATTCTGGGTGCTCAGTAGTTTTACCAAGAATGAATTGGTCGAATGCTCTAGGGCAGACCAATTTGGAAGTAAGCGCCTGAACTTCAGGGCTCTCAAAAGTTATTCCAAGTTTTTTATGTGCGAATTCATTTCTGACATCCTTAATCAGATGCAATTCGTGATGAAAAAGCGGGTGGATCAACCCCAAACGATTTGTTAGCTCAATCCGCGCATAAAAGGATTTGGCTATCGCGCCACTATCTTCCTTTGCTCGTGGTGGAAGCAGGTGCTTTTCCAAAATCCGACCTAAAGTATCATCCAATTCAGCGCCGAGAAGAATCGCCGTTGAACGATCTGATTCCTTCTCCATCTCATCTATGATTTTTTGTGCGTAGCTGACACCAGCATCTGACAACGAAAATTTGGATTTTGTTTCTGTTTCCATTTTGGTTTTCTGTCACGCCGTCGCCAGATTATCTTCCAACACTGTCGGTTCGTAAAATATATTTAGTTGCCCCGCCGGCGGCCAGCTTCGCGGTGGTCCGGTTCGCGTTCCTGCCGCCGCACAATCTACTCCGCCGATTCCAGTGGTGTCATGCGGAGTATTGGAGGTTTGTCGTCAGAAATGAAAGAAATCACTTTTCCAACGACGCGACCAGCGCCCTTGGGTCAACCAACGAAAGCGATGGAAAAACGGCAAAGTCGGACGTGTTGAAGGTGATCAGGTTTTCCACCGCGTGGGCCTGTAGAACCGCCACCAGCCGCGCGTCGTGGACGCGCTTGCCAGTCACCGGCAGTTGCTTCACAAGGTCAAGCCAGCGCGTAAAAACTTCCGGCGAATCGGCCAGCAATGGAAACCGTTTTTGCAGATCGTCCACTTCGCGCGCCGTCCGCTCACCGTTCCAGCCAAATCCATTCGCCGCCACCGGGCGCGTGGCGACCGCCCAAAACTCAATGAAATTTTGCGGTGTCAGGAAAACTTCGTCGCCTTGACGGAACAATCGGGCCAGAGCCTGGATGGCAGCCGGATGTTGCGCTGAAGCCGGGTCGGCCAGTCGCAACAAAAGGTTTGTGTCGGCAAGGTAGGTGGCCATCAATCGTAGATGGCGTCGCGCCCGACGGCGGAATCAGGCAATCCCGGCCCGCGCTCATGGCTGGCCGCCCAGCGTTGCAAGTCCGCCGCGCGCTCGGCGGGTGAAAGTTTCCGGTCGTGGCCGTTGTCCCCGCGCAAACGCGCGCCGAGAAACAGCATCAACTCCTGCTTCTGCTCCGGTGGCAGCGCCGCCGCCGCCCTCTCAATTTCTGCCAACGAACTCATGGTTCAATAATGCTTCAATAACGCGGGCGCGTCAACGGCATGACGTTCAGATATGCGGCCGGTTTCCTGAATGGTCAGAACGTCATGGCCGAGCGCGCGAAGTTTTTCGACCACCGGCAGCGGAAAGTTTTCATGGAATAAAGCCGCGCCATCAGTCGGCCTCATTGTCCTCGATCTGGCGGTTGATTTCGTCACGGTGCGAGCGCACGTAGGCCCAGGCGTTGGCCAAATCCTCCGCCCGCAGGGTGGGATAGGAGCGCAAAAGTTCCGCCTCGGAAACCCCCAGCCGCCGGGCTTGTTCCAAGACCCAGACCGGAATCCGCGTGCGAACAATGCACGGCTCGCCGCCGCACACGCCGGGGCGGCTTTCAATGCCGGGGAACGCATCGCTCAAGTCGCTGGCCGTCCAGCGGAGCAACTGCGCTTTTTCAGCCGGCGAGAGCTTCGCAAGGATTTCTTCCGCTGCTTCCAATGCGCTCATAAGACGCTGGCAATGTAAGAGCAAAAGGATTTTTAAGCAAGGCCGCTCACGCCGTCGCCAGATTATCTTCGAACATTTTGGATTTGCCCGTCGGCGGTTCAGCTTCCGTTGCCGGCAGCGTGCCATCCGCAAGGACTTTGATCAGCTCGTAAAACGTGTTGCGCTGCACCGGAGTGCGGCCGGCTTCGCGGATGGCTTTGATCATCTCGGCTTCGGTCTGCAATTGCGGCGAGGTCGCGCCGGCCATGTGGAAGATGTGTTCCTCGATGATGGTGCCGTGCAAATCGTCCGCGCCGCAGCTCAATGCCAACTGCGCCATCTGCGGGGCCGCATGGGAACCTCTGTGCTAACGCGGGCGCAAAAACGCAAGGCATCCGTGCCGGTCGTGGATTTCTGTCGGCCTGGCTTATGCTGCTTCAGTCATTACGATTGCCCTTCACCTTTGCGCGGCGGAAATTCAAACGTGACCTTGCCCTTGTCGTCCATCACGAGACAGGCCGGAAACGGTCTCCCGGCCTTGGAGATGAATTTCGTCAGCAAATCGGTCTTGTGCGCGGCCAGCAGTTTTTGCGCCTGCGCCGGCTCAATCGGCTGCTGTAAAATTTCCCGGTTGATCCTGAATTTGCATGGCCGGGCGTCCGCCTGCGACTTTTCGCAAAGATAACCCGCCTCCGTGTCAAAAATCTTCCCGCCGCATTTGGGACAATTGCCGAGCGGCGCCTTGCCCGTAAAATCCATCTTTGGCAGTGGCGATTTCGGCGTTCCGCTCTTCGCCTTCGTTTTCCGTTCGCGCGGCGCGAATTCAAACGCCGTGCCGCCGTCCTTGATGACCAGGAACGCCTCGAACTTGCGGTTGGTCTTTTTGGAAACAAATCCCTTGAGCAAATCTGTTTTGCCTTCGGCGAGCAGCTTCTTCACCTGCGCCGGCTCAAGGGTCTGCTGCAGGATGATTTTGCCGGTGCGGAACTTGCAGGTCCTCTCTGCGCCCGCCGCCTTCTCGCAAATATAACTCATCCCGGCGTCGTACACCCGCGCGCCGCACTTGGGACATTTGCCCAGCGGCTCCTTGCCGGTAAAATCCACCGGCGCGGCGGCCTCACCGTCCCTTTGCTGGCCGTTGCCGAAATCAAATTCGATCTTGAACTCGGGCGTCAGCTTCAGCACGGCGGTAAACGGAAATCCCTGCTTGCTGCGGAAATTTTGCAGCGGCCCGACTTGTCTTTCCGTGATGAGCTTTTCCACTTCCTCCATCTCAAACATCCGGCTGCACAGCGTTTTCCAGACCGCGAAGTCGCACTTTTCGTTGATGCACTGGAATTGCTTGTATTTTTCGTGGACCTCGCCGCCGCACTTCGGGCATGGCACCTTCAACACACCAAAATCACCGGGAATGGTGTCTTCCTCGAATTTTTTGGCGCGCTCGACGATGTGCCGCGTCATGTCGGCGATCTCCGACATGAATTCGGCGCGGCTCGTCTGCCGGCGCTGGATCTGGCGCAGCTTAAACTCCCAATCTCCGGTCAGCTCCGGCCTGGTCAGTTCGGGAATGCCCAGGCCATTGAGCAATTCCATCAACGAAAACGCCTTGGCCGTCGCCTGAAGCTCGCGCCCGTTGCGATGCAGGTAATCCTCGTAAATCAAACCCTCGATGATGGCCGCGCGCGTGGCCGGCGTGCCCAAGCCCTTCTCGCGCATCGCCTCGCGCAATTCGTCGTCCTCCACCAGCTTGCCCGCGCCTTCCATCGCCGAGAGCAGCGTCGCTTCCGTGTGGCGCGGCGGCGGTTTGGTGACGTTTTGTTTTACCTCGACCGCGCTGGTGTTGACCTTTTCATTCGGCTTTACCGGCACGAGGCTCGGCGTGTCATCCGATTCCGCCTCCTTGCCATAGACCGCCAGCCAGCCCGGATTCACCAGCACCTTGCCGGCGCTCTTGAACGGTTCGCCTTCAACGCGGGTGACGCGGTTGGTTTCGAGAAATTCCGCCGCCGGATAAAAAATCGCCAGAAACCGCTTCGTCACCATGTCGTACAGCTTCCGTTCCGGCTCAGACAAACCGTGCGGAGTCTGCGTAGTTGGAATAATGGCGAAGTGGTCGGAAACCTTGGTGTTGTTGAAGATGCGTTTGTTCGGACGCACCCAGTTGTTCTTGAGGATGGTTTCAGCGAAGGACGCGTAGCTGGTTTCGCCGAGCATCTTCAACGCATTCTTCACCGTGCCGATGTAATCCTCCGGCAACGCCCGCGAATCGGTGCGCGGATACGTCAGCACCTTGTGCCGCTCGTAAAGCGCCTGCGCCAGGCCGAGCGTGTTCTTCGCGGAAAAACCAAAGCGCGAGTTCGCGTCGCGCTGCAAACTGGTCAAATCGTAAAGCAATGGCGACAGCGACGTGCTCGGCTTGCTTTCCTCGGTGACGATGCCCGGCTTGGCCAGGCATTTTTTCCGAATGGCCTCGGCCCGCGCCTTGTCCCAAATGCGCTCCGGCTTGAGCTGGTCGTCTCCAATAGTGGCACGGGCATCTTGCCCGTGGGTTTCTGAAATTTCTTTGCCATCGGAACTCACGGGCGGGACGCCCGTGCCACTGCGCTTGGCAAATTTTTCGTCAAACCAGCGTCCGGTGTATTGCCCCGCCGCCGCGTCGAACGCGCCGATGACCTCCCAGAAATCGCGCGGCACGAATTTGCGGATTTTCGCTTCACGCTCGACCACGATGGCCAGTGTCGGCGTCTGGACGCGGCCAACGGTCGTCTTGAAAAAGCCGCCGAGCTTGGAGTTGAACGCCGTCATCGCGCGCGTGCCGTTGATGCCCACCAGCCAGTCGGCTTCCGACCGGCTGTACGCGGCGTCGGCCAGCGGCAGCATGTCCTTGTCTTCGCGAAGCTGTGCAAACCCTTCGCGGATGGCCGCCGGCGTCATGGATTGCAGCCAGAGGCGTTTGATGGGCTGCTTCGCCTTGGTGAACCTGACGATGTTGCGGAAAATCAATTCGCCTTCGCGCCCGGCGTCGCAGGCATTGATCAGCGCGTCCACGTCGTCGCGCTTGATCAGTTTTTTGAGGACCTTCAGCCGCGGCTCGGTTTTCTCAATCGGCAGCAAATCAAAATGCGGCGGGATGACGGGCAGATGTTTGAACGTCCATTTGCCGCGCGCGGCCTCGACGCCTTCCGGCGGAACGATGGTAAGCAAATGACCGACGGCGGACGAAACTACGAATTGATCGCTTTCGTAGTAGTCGCCTTGTTTCTTGAAGCCGCCGAGCGCCTTGGCGATGTCGCCGGCGACGGACGGTTTCTCCGCGATGATGAGAGCTTTGCCCATTTCTATGCCCGCGCTTGTACACCGGGCGGGGCAAACATGCGAAGAAAATCTTTTTTGTCAAATCCAACCCGCAAAATTTATTTTGAAATATTTGGCCGTAGAACGCCAGCAACGAAGAATTTTTCAACCACGGATGAACAGGGATGGACACGGATTCAAATGTACTTAAAGGACTGCGGAAATTTAGACGAAAGGTGGGGCGAGCGTCCCCGCGAGCCGCTCCCCGACGCAACAACGGCTCGCGGGGACGCTCGCCCCACCACCAATCCCAGCCTATTTGCGACCATGAGTTGTCATGTCGCTCACGGTGTTCGAGATTCCGACGGGCATTCCCTTCCGCCCCGGCCCGCACAACTGGTGCGTGACATCGGACGCCGACTTTTGCAATCTGCGGGTGAACTTTAATCCAGGCACAGACCATGAACAAAAAAATCGGCATTGTAACCGGCGGCGGCGATTGTCCCGGACTTAACGCGGTCATTCGCGGCGTGGCCAAGGCGGCCGCCATGCGCGGTTGGGAAACCATCGGCATCATCGGCGGCTACGAGGGCCTGCTGGAGCCGCGCCAATACCGGCTGCTCGACTACAACGCACTGGGCGGCCTGCTGACCCGCGGCGGCACCATTCTCGGCACCGCCAACCGCGGAAAATTTTCCGCCAAAACCGGCCACGGCGAAGGCCGGCAGTTGCCGAAGGAGTTGCTCGACGATACCAAAGCCGGCATGGACGCGCTGGGCATCTCGGCGCTGGTGTCCATTGGCGGCGACGGCTCGCTCAGCATCGCCCTGCAGATGCTCGAGCACGGCATCCCCATCATCGGCGTGCCCAAGACGATTGACAACGACCTCGACGGCACGCTGTTGACCTTCGGTTTCGATTCCGCCGTGGCTTGCGCGACCGACGCCCTGGACCGGCTGCACACCACGGCCGAGAGCCACAACCGCGTGATGGTGCTCGAAGTCATGGGCCGTTACGCGGGCTGGATTGCGATTTACGCCGGTGTCGCTGGCGGCGCGGATGTGATTCTGATTCCGGAAATCCCGTTCACCTACGACAGCATCTGCGCCAAGATTCGCGAGCGTGAAGCCAAGGGAAAAAAATTCACGCTCGTCACGGTCGCGGAAGGCGCGCGGGAAAAAGGCGGCGGCTTCGTCACCTCGGGCGCCCAAGAGGCCAATCGCGAGGCGCACCTGGGCGGCATCGGCGCGGTGATTTCGGGGGAAATCAGCCGGCGTTCGGACAAGGAAACGCGGTACTGCGTGCTCGGCCATCTTCAGCGCGGCGGCAGCCCGACGACGTTTGACCGCGTGCTCTGCTCGATGTTCGGCGCGGTCGCCGTGGAACTGATTGCCGCCGGGGACTTCGGCAAAATGGTTGCGTTCACCGGCCAGCACGTCGGCTCCGTGCCGATTGCCGATGCCGTTGGCCGGCTGAAAACCGTCCCTCCCGAGGGCGATCTGGCGCGGACGGCGCGTGCCCTGGGAATTTCCCTTGGCGATTGAACCTGCGGGCAGCGGTTCATACCACGCCCAACCGGAACGCCGCGAACGAAGTGTGACGCGCCCCGCCGGGGGACAATTCGCTCCGGATGATTTCAATTTCGTCAGCCGTCCATTCACCGAACGTCCGGTCTTGGACCGTTTGCGTGTGAGCCGCCAGTTTTCGGATGTCGGGTGGTTTCAGATTTTTCAGACGTCCCAAGGTCACATGACCCGCAAAATTCTTTTCGCCCGGTTCCGCGGTGAATAGCCGGATCGCAGTCTCAATCCGTTTCTGCAAATCAACCAGCAGCCCTGCTTGATCATCAATGCCAACCCAGACGACCCGCGGCGAATGAGGGTTCGGAAAAAAGCCGACGCCCCCGGCGCGCAATTGCAATGGCCGGGCGCTCCGGCAAACGGCATTGACCGATTCCTTCAACTGTTCCAGACCGGCCACGGGCACATCGCCCAGAAACCGGAGCGTGAGATGAAATTGGTCCGGCCGGGTCCAGCGAGCCGCGCCCTGCGGCGCCAGAGGCTGCATCTCCCGCTGGACGCGGATGATTTCATCCCGAACCGGCTCCGGAATCGGAATCGCGATGAACAATCGGAGCTTCTCTGTTGAACGATCGTCCGCCATTGCCAAGCAATCTGTTGTCTGAACCGCTGGAGTTCAAGACCGGATTGCAACCCCTGGGAGCGCCGGCGTCTCGTCGGCAAATGGACAAGTCCGCCGCAGTGGAACAAGCCGGCGGGGACGCCGGCGCTCCCAGGACACGGACTCGGTTTTCTTTTCGCCCTCAACCCTCATCCCATGTCATCGCCGGCTGAAGAAATTCTCATTCTTTTGTCGCAAAACCGCCCCGGACTTCACTATAGAATGACGATATGAATTTGCCTGGACAGGACATTGCATGGACTTGACCGACAAAGAATACGTCGAGCGTTGCCGCGATGGACATCAGGAGGATTTCCGCGTGCTGGTGGATCGCTATCAGAAGCCGCTGTTCGCCTACCTGGCGGGGCGGCTTCGGGACGGCCGGCAGGTGGAAGAAGCGGCGCAGGAGTCGTTTGTCAGGGCGTTCCTGTCCCTGAAGAAGCTGCGGAAGCCGGAGTCGTTTTATTCCTGGCTGCTGGGCATTGCCGGACGGGTCGCCAAGGAACAACTGCGCTCGCTGAAACATCGCCAGCAGGATTGTGAAGTCACGGAATCTATCATGGCCAACGCCGCCGACCGCCGGGAAGATTATCCGTTGGAAGAAGCCATCGCCGCCCTGCCCGAATCCTATCGTCAGGTGATACTGCTGCGGTATTACGAGGGGCACTCCTGTCAGGAGATCGCCTCCCGCCTCGACCTGCCGCTGGGCACGGTCACCAAAACGCTTTCGCGCGCTTACGTCCTGCTCCGTCAGGAGCTGGCTGACCGCGAACGCCCGGAAACAACCGTCAACCAAACGTAACTGCCATGAACTGCGCTGAATGCCGGGAAAATCTGGTCGCCTGCGTGGAAGAATTGCTCGACCGCGAGGAATCGCTCCAATGTCAGGCACACCTTGAAACCTGCGCGGCCTGCCGGGCTGAGCACGCGGCCATCACCCGCCTGCAACGGCAACTGGCGGCCTGCGGTCCGGCAACCGCCGAAGTGTCACTGGTCAATCCGGTGATGCGGCGGGTTCATCAGGCACAGTTCAAACCGGAAAGAGAAACCGTTATGAGCAAACTTTTGAAACATCGTTGGGGATTCGGGCTGGGTGCCGCCGCTGGTGCAGCAGCGATTATTTTTGTCGCCTTCCTTACCATGCCAAAAACACAAGTCACCGCCGCCGAGGTCATGGTCAGAGGCGCTCAAGCCGTGGCCAAACTGACCAGTATTCATTTTCGCGGCCAATTGCGCACTTCGCCGGCCGCCGCATTCAGCTACATCAACGCCGATTTCCCATTTTGCACGGTTGAACTCTGGAAACAGTTCGAACCGGACTTGAAATGGCGGGTTGAAAAACCGGAAAGAGTAATAGTCATGGACGGCGCATTAACCGCAATGTTCGTCAAAAGCTTCAATTCCGCCTGGAAAGGTCCCGCGATGACCGGCCCCGCCGCGACGAACTGGCTCCAGGAGATCGCCAATATCAGCAACACCATCACCAACGAACTCAATAATGCGACCGCCAAGGGCTGGAACATGAGTCTCACGACCGAAACCAATGCGAATGGCCGCCGGAAAGATATAGTCACAATCGAGGCCAAATCCAGCGTGCCGGCAGATGATTTTCTTAAAAACACCTCTTTCGAGACCTGCGACTCACACCGGGTGTATGTTTTCGACGACTCAAGCAAATTATTGGAATCGGCGCAGATTTATCTTCACACTACGTCGGGTGACAAGTTGATTTTCACATTGGACCAGATTGACTACAACCAGCCAATTGACACGAACGAGTGGACACTGACGTTGCCGGCTGACGTAAGCTGGTTCCAGCCTCAAAAGCCGATGCTGACCAACAACGCATTCTATGCGTCCATGACCGCGGAGCAGGCAGCGCGCGCGTTTTTTGAAGCTTGCAGCCGCAACGATTGGGATGAAGCCGGAAAATTCGTATGGGAATCGCCGATCAATCGTTTCACCAAGGAGCGTTATGGCGGCTTGGAAATCATCAGCATCGGCACGGCTTTTACCTCCACCGCATTCGATGGCCAATTTGTGCCTTACGTCATCAACTTGAAGAATCGCGGTGTCTCCAAGTCGAACCTGACCTTGCAGAAGGACAAGGCGACCGGCCGATGGTTTCTGGGGGGCGGATACTGACCTGCCAAATTCACCAGCCGTTCAAATTTGCAGCATCAGGGCGGAACTCGTGGGGGTTCCGCTCTTATTGCACGCTCAGACCAAGAGCCGGCGGGGAGCCAGCACTCCCAAGGGAATAAAGGTGGTCGTGATCGGGTATTCCCCGTTTCTCCGGGCATGCCATTTCTGCTTTTCAATCACGACCGACTGCGGCAAGCTGGCGCTCTTTATGCGCATCCTGATTGCCACCGTCACGGCCGGGGGCGGACACATCGCCGCCGCCGCCGCTCTGGAGGAAGCATGGCGCGCGTTGCGCCCGGACGACGCCGTCGAACGGCTCGACCTCATCAAGTTTTTCTCGCCGCTCCATAAAAAAGTCCACGCGGACGGCTATGTGAAGCTGGTCGAACACGCCCCGGAAATCTGGGGTATGCTGTTCGGTAAAACCGATAATCCCAAGATTGCCCGCCGCTTGAACAAATTGCGTCGGTTGTTTCCCAGCAACTCGCGCAAAAAGTTTGCCCGGCATTTGAAACAATTCAAACCCGACGTTGTGCTCTGCACGCATTTCTCGCCGTTCGAAACGCTAGGACTGCTTAAAACCTCGGAGGGCGGAGTTACACGACACCGAAATTTGATTGAAAAGATGGGGACTCGTGGAACTCGCCCCTCCGAAAATTGGAAGCATCCCTTCGTCGTCAGCATCGTGACGGATTTCGAGGCGCACGCGCTGTGGATGGACTCGTGCGTGGACTTGTATTGCGTCGCCGCCGAGGAAACCCGGGCGCGGCTGGTCGCCCGCGGCGCCACGGCGGGAAATGTCGTGGCCACCGGCATTCCCATCGCCGCAAAATTCCTGTCCAAACCCGACCCAAGCGCCGTCCGCAAACAGTACGGTCTGCGCGATGACCAGCCGGTATTGCTTGTGCTGGGCGGCGGCTTCGGCATGGGGCCGGTCGCGGAAATCCTCGCCGAATTGGACAAGGCGCCGGATCGGTTCCAGACCCTCGTCGTCACCGGCCGCAACGAGGAATTGCGGCGCAAACTCGCCACGCAAACCCGCCGGCATCCGACGCACGTGCTGGGCTTTTCGACCAACATGCACGAGTTGATGGCCGTGGCCGACCTTATCATCACCAAGCCCGGCGGGCTGACCACGTCCGAGGCGCTGGCGCTGGGCAAACCGCTCTTCATTCTGAACCCGATCCCCGGACAGGAGGCGGCCAACAGCGATTTCCTGCTCGAACGCGGCGCGGCGGTCAAGGTTAACCGCGTGGAAGATCTGCCGTTCCGCATCGAAAAACTGCTTGGCTCGAAGAAACTGTCCGAAATGGCCAAAGCCGCAAAGTCATTGGGCCGTCCGCAGGCAGCCACGGCAGTCTGTCAGGAAGTTTTGAAAAGATTGTAATGGCACGCCCTTCGGCATAGTTGGAACCCCTGGCACAATTCCTCAGAAGCTGTGGGCAAGGACAAACCGTTGAAGCTGCGGGCTATTCTCATCCGCGCCTCCAGCGCCTGGTTGCAAAATTTCACCCCGCCGTCAGCAGGATGATTTTGCGCAACGTCGTGCGCGGGCGGAACTTCACGAAGCGTTCGAGCTTTTTCACCATCGGCTTGCGCCGGCGCATGTCATCGAACTCCGGCACACTTGTCGCGCCGAAGCCTTTCGGCGTAGGCGGATAGGCCTTGGCATACGGCACGAGTTGAATCTTCGATTTTGAATCCAGCGTTTTCACCACGAGCCGCGCCAGTTTGAGGATGCTGACTTCCTCCGTGCCGCCCACGTTGAAAATTTCCCCGCGCGCCTTCGGACAATTTTGCAGCCGCGCCAGCGCCTCCACCGCGTCGCCAACGTGGCAGAAACAGCGGGTTTGCGCGCCATCGCCGAAAACTTTCAGCGGCTCGCCCTTTTTTGCCGCCGCGATGAACCGGGGCAGCACCATGCCGTAGCGCCCCGTCTGGCGCGGGCCGACGGTGTTGAACAGCCGCGCGATGATGACCGGCAGCGTTTTTTCCCGCGCATAAGCCAGCGCCAGAAATTCATCGGTGAGCTTCGAGCAGGCATAACTCCAGCGCGATTGCCCGGGCGGGCCGATGAGCAGATCGTCGTCCTCGCCGAATGCCGGCTTCTGGCTCTTGCCATAGACTTCTGAAGTCGAAGTCAACAGCAGCGGCGTGCGTCCGGTCGCAGCGGCCCGCAACAAAATTTGCGTCTCATGAAAACTCGACTCCAAAACGTTCAACGCGGATTTCACCACCAATTCGACGCCGACGGTTGCGGCCAGATGAAAAACGAACTCCGCGTCCGCCGCCAGTTCCGGCAGTCCGGGGCACGCGGAAATTTTCGATTGAATCACGCGCAGCCGTGGATGCGATTTGACCGCGCGCAGATTTTCCAGGCTGCCCGTGGAAAGATCGTCAATGACGACGACCGTCCTGCCATCGGCCAGCAGGCGCTCGACGAGGTGCGAGCCGATAAAACCGGCGCCGCCGGTCACCAAGACAAACGAGGATAGAGGATTGAAGATGGAGGATGGCATGGGGTTCAACGAGAAAGGAGGATGGAAAATGGAAGATTAAAGGTCACGCAGCGTTTTTGCAAAAATCGTCCGCGCGCTCGATCATTTTGTTTATGCTGGCCCCGATTGATTGCCATGCGGCATCCATTTCTTTGTGTTGCGAAACCGAGATGTACCCACAATCAAGCGCATCGTCGAGCCATGATTGCGTTTCCGTGGCTTCGCCCAAAGCATCGGTGAGCTTGCTGATGAACGCTGCTGGATAGCGACGGTGTGCCCAGGCTTCAGCGACCATGGATTTCACCGCCCGGGATGAACGCCGGATCTGGTCGGTAAGCGAGAATTTTTCCTCGGACGGAAATGATTTTGTCGCCTTGAAAACACGACTGCCCTCAACGCGTGCCCGTTGATAAACATTCAAGTCCCGGAAACTTCGGATGATCGCCATATTCTATCCTCATTTTCTATTATTGTTTTTTGTCCATCCTCCATCCTCTATCTTCCACTCTCGTTTCAAGTGTTGCCGTAGTGCGTTCGCGACGGCTTCCGCGAGTTTTTGCCGGAATTCCGGGCTTTCGATCAGCCTGGCTTCGTGGGGATTGGACATAAAACCGCCTTCAATCAAAATTGCCGGGCGATTTTGTCCGCGCAAAACCGTGTCGAACCGCAAATGACAGACGCCGCGATCTTCCAGACCCGTCGCGCGCAAAACGGCGCCGTGGACTCGAACGGCAAGTTGGAGGTTTTGCGCATCAAAAGCGTTGTTGGGAAAAACTTGGGACCAGGGGTCCGGCCAGCCGCGCGTTATGGTGGATGGCATCCCGACCGGCGTGAGACAGTAGGTTTGGAGGCCGGACGGCCTCTTGTCCGGCGCCCCGGAATTAAAATGCAGGCTGATGAACAAATCCGCGTGATGCGCCTCGGCGAAAACGACACGGGCCAGGTTCGATACGGTGACGTCGCTGGTGCGCGTCAAAAAAACTTTCCAGCCATTGGTTTCGAGCAGTGGCGCGAGACGTTTTGCCCAGTCGAGCGTGAATTCTTTTTCAAACCGGCCGTCGAGGACGCTGCGGGTGCCGACGTTGGAGCCGCCATGACCGGGGTCAATCACGATGACGCGATTGCCAAAGGCCAGCGGCTGCCCGAACAACAGCGGTTCGATGTTTTTCCGCAAGTCGGCACTGTGGACGAAAACCTGGTCATCAATGAATTCCGGGGCGAAACCGAGATTGACCTCCGTGCCGTTCCAACTTGCTTCGCGGCTGCCGATGTCCAAAACCATCGTGCCGTTCGCCGTTCCGATGCCGTATGCGGCCACCGGCGTGCGGGCGATTAAATGCGGCTGGCTGATCTTGTTTTCAGCCGCCCACCGATTCAGCGAAGTCCACGTCATCACCGGCGCGGCGGGTGGCGGGTTGGTCCGGACAGTGGGTACCACCGGCTTGCACGGCCGTGCCGCGGGAATTTTTTTAACGACGTTGGTATCCGTCCAGTTCAACGCGGAGTTTTCACCAGTCATGCCCGGCGGCGACGCAATGGTTTCCTCCGGAATGGTGGGTGTGGAGGAACACCCCGCCAGAAGAATCGCCGCGCCGACAATGATGGCCGCTGGTTTGAACATCCGGTCATTGTGCGGATGCGGAAACCGGACTCAAGCTGTTTTGATAAACTCAAATCGTCCTCGTCGTCGTCCTCGTTCTCGTAATCGAACCATCAAATTCGAGGACGAGGACGAGAACGAGGACGATTCACGCGCGCGGCTTGTTTGCGGCGCGTGATTGCGGCATGATTCAGGCAGTGAAAATACTCGTTGCCATCACCGGGGCCAGCGGCGCGCTTTACGCCCAGCGTCTGCTCGACAACCTCGACCCGCGCACCCACGAAATCCATGTCGTGCTCAGCAATTACGCGCCGCAGGTCATCGCCGTGGAACTGCCCGGTGGCCTGCGCCTGCCCGACGGTGTCAGGACGCACAGCATCAAAAGCATGAACGCGCCGTTTGCCAGCGGCTCGAACCCGCCGGACGCAATGGTGGTCATTCCCTGCACGATGGGCACGATGGGACGTATTGCGCACGGTTATAGCGAGGACGTTTTGCTCCGCGCGGCGGATGTGGTGTTGAAGGAGCGGAAAAAGCTGATTCTGGTTCCACGCGAGACGCCGCTCAGCCTGGTGCATGTCAAAAACATGGAACTGCTGTTGCTGGCGGGCGCGGTGATTCTGCCGGCGAACCCCGGTTTTTATGCCGGCCCGAAAACGATCCAGGAAGTGGTGGACACGGTGGTCGCCCGTGTGCTGGATCATCTTGGCGTGCCGAACCAGCTCGCGCCGCGCTGGGCGCAAGAGCGTGAGTAAGACGAAGATGGAGAATGGAAGATAGAAGATGGCAAATTCCCCGGACGACCAACCTCGCAGGACAGCAGGCAAGCCTCCATCCTCCATCATCCATCCTCTATCCTCGCTTCGGAAGTGGGGCGCGTTCGTGCGCTTCCCGCACACGGTCTTCGCCCTGCCGTTCGCGCTGGCGGCCATGGCCGTGGCGGCGCGGGACAATCGCGGCTGGCCCGGCTGGCGGACGTTCGGATTGATCCTCGCGGCCATGGTTTGTGCGCGCACCTGCGCCATGGCGTTCAACCGCATCGCCGATCGTGAATTCGACGCGTTGAATCCGCGCACGGCCAACCGCCATCTGCCCGCCGGCCAGATTTCCTTGTTCAGCGCCTGGTTGCTTTGTCTGTCGAGCGGCGCGGGTTTGGTTGCCGCCAGTTGCTTTCTGAATCCGGTGTGTCTTTATCTGTCGCCCGTCGCGTTGTTGGTGATTTGCTTTTATTCGTTGACGAAGCGGTTCACGGATTACACCCACGTTTTCCTCGGCCTCGCGCTCGCGCTCGCGCCCGTGGGCGCGTGGCTGGCGGTGAAAGGAGGATTCGGCTTTGCGTCACCCGCAGGCATGTTCTCGTCATCCGAGTCCTTTTGGGCCTGGGAACAGGCGGCACGGGTTGGCCTACAGCCGATCGTTCTCGCGCTGGCGGTCGTGCTGTGGCTCGTCGGCTTTGACATCATATACGCGTTGCAGGATTACGAGTTCGACAAATCGCACGGCCTGCACTCGCTCGTCGTGGCGTGGGGACAAAAGAATGCGCTGCAAGCGGCATTTCTCGCGCATCTGTTCATGTGCGGCCTGCTGCTGGCGTTCGGTTTGCTCTGCCGGTTCCACATCGCGTATCTCGTCGGCTGGATGATCATCGTCGGCTGCCTGGTGCTGGAACATTGGATTGCCCGCCGCCGCAGCCTGAACTGGATCAACGTCGCGTTCTTCCGTCTCAACGCCGTCGTAAGCGCGGTGTTCTTGATTGTGACGGTGGCGGAGGTGGTGTTTCAGGGCGGATTCAAGCTGCGGTGATGAATTGGGAACATCCAACAACCAACATCCAACATCGAACCTCCAACGATTTCGCTGTCCAGGAGTCTATTGGATGTTGGGCGTTCGATGTTGGATGTTCGATGTTTTCCCAACTTTTCCGGTAACATCGGTCGTGATTTGCTTCTGAGTTGCGTGTATGAGTGAAACCCAAGTGACGCCGTCTGAAATCCCGAAATGTCCGCAATGCGGCACGCCGCTGCCAACCGGCGCGCTCGCCGGGCTTTGCCCCGCCTGCCTGCTGAAACAGGGCGCGGCAGATGACACGGTCACCGGCGGTTCAACCCTGCCGTTTAATCCGCCATCCGTTGCCGAACTCGCGCCGTTGTTCCCGCAGCTCGAAATCCTTGAACTTATCGGCAAGGGCGGCATGGGCGCGGTCTATAAGGCGCGGCAAAAGGAGCTGGACCGCCTGGTGGCGCTGAAAATTCTTCCGCCGGGCATCGGTCGTGACGCCGCTTTCGCCGGGCGTTTCGCGCGTGAAGCCAGGGCGCTTGCGAAACTGAATCATCCCGGCATCGTCACGCTTTACGAGTTTGGGCAGGTCGGTAGTGGCACAGGCGTCCCGCCTGTGAGTGTCGGAGAAGCCGCAAACGAGAAACACACAGGCAAGATGCCTGTGCCACTATTTTACTTCCTGATGGAATTTGTGGATGGCGTGAACCTGCGGCAATTGCTGCACGCCGGACGCATCGCGCCGCGCGAGGCGCTGGCCATCGTCCCGCAAATTTGCGATGCGCTCCAGTTCGCGCACGACCAGGGCATCGTCCATCGCGACATCAAGCCGGAGAACATTTTGCTGGACCGCCGCGGCCGGGTAAAGTTGGCGGATTTTGGTTTGGCGAAACTGGTGGGAATGGAAAGTGGTAGGGCCGGCAGTCCCCTGCCCGCCGCCGGTACGCAGGAGGGCTGACGGCGCGCACGGAGTGACACGCCCTACCGATGCCCTGACCGACGCCGGCAAGGTGATGGGCACGCCGAATTACATGGCGCCGGAGCAGAGGGAACATCCCAACGAAGTTGACAACCGCGCGGACATTTACGCATTGGGCGTGGTGTTTTACCAGATGCTCACCGGCGAACTGCCCGGCAAAAAAATCGAACCGCCATCGTCGAAAGTGCAAATTGACGTTCGCTTGGATGAAGTGGTGTTGCGGGCGTTGGAAAAGAATCCCGAACTCCGCTTCCAACAGGTCAGCGTCCTCAAGACGCAGGTGGAAACGATTGCGCAAACTCCTGTCGCGGGAAGCAATGCGTCGTTTACAGACAAACATCACAAGGCGCCCTGGAGTCCATTGCTGATTTTGATGTCAATCGGGCTGACGATCCTGTGTGTGGGTCCGGCGTTCCGATTTTTCGCGCGTGGCAGCGGCATGGAAGTAATGATAGGCGTGGGAATGCTGGCAATAACCTTCGTGTGCGCACTCTTTACCATCCGCGGCTATACCATCACGCGGAATGCCCTCCTGGTGCATCGTCTGTTGTGGAATACCCGGCTGTCGCTGGACGGATTGAAGTCCGCGCGGTTCGAATTGGGCGCTATGCGATGGGGTATTCGCTGCGGCAATGGCGGTTTTTTTTCGTTCACCGGCCTTTTTTACAACCGCAAGCTGGGCTTTCATCGTGCCTTTGTCACCGACTACATTCGAACCGTGGTGCTGCGCTACGCCAACCGCACTGTGGTCGTTTCACCCGCCGACCCCGAAGCGTTTGTCCGCGACCTCGCCAATTTAACCGCTCAATCTCAACCTTCCACTCAAATTCTGAATACAAGCATCATCAAATTGTTTTGGCGCGGGGCTGTCATGTTTGCCGGCGTGACCGCATGCGTGATCCTCGCTGTATTTGCCGTCCGGTTCCTTCTCAAGACGCAAATCATGCTCGGACCGCCTGATTTCGATGCGTCGAGTGCCGGCGCAAGCTGGTTTCAGGGCGCGATAGGTGGAGGCTCCGCGTCGGTTGATTTTAACGAACCGGCCACCAAAGACGGTTGTGATTTCGTGCTTAACAACGCCGTTGCCGGTGTGGAAAATAACGCGTTCTGGCGTTGTCCGATCTTTTCACTTGGACCCGCCGCCGGTGGAGCGAGGCCGATCACCTTTTCATTCGCCTACAAGCTTGATGATCCTGTGGCCGCCGGGAACAACCTGCGCGTCCATTTGTGTTTCTTTGATTCAACCGGCACCAACTTCCTGGGGGGACGAGACATTGATGTTGGCGCCCACACAGGCGATTCGGCCATGACCAGCTACCGAACGTTGACAATTAACGGCATCCTGGCTCCGCCCAAAGCCCGGATGATTTACATTGACCTCCTCGCCAACGTAAATCCTGACTTGCCTTGGGTTTCGGGCACCGGACGGTTTGACCACATTTCCGTCACAACCCCGCCGCATTCCTTGCTCTTCCGGGCGGGTGTGACGGGGACTGCCTTTATCGGCATTGGCGTTTTGATCATGCTGCTGGTCCGCTTTTGGCGTCGAACGCGCCTGCCCACCAATGAAAAGCAGAGCGCCTTTTATCCTCAACCCTCAACTAAAAACCAAAGAAATATTATGCAAACAACAAGCCATAAAACCATTTGGATCGGATCGGCCATAGGAATAGCGTGTGTCGCGCTGGTGATAGCGCTGCTGACCTTCTTGATCAGCCTCAGCCATCACAAATTAACTGTAAGAGCCTACATTGACGGCCGTGATGTCGTCAAGGTGAGCGGCAACAAGCTGTGGTTCGAGCACGAAACATGCGCGCTGCCCGGAAGAACCATTTACGTGAACGGCAAGGCTTGGACGCCGGATTGGACCAACAATGTGAGCACTGAATTCATGGGCTTGACCCCGGCCTTCCGATCGGCGAACGCACATGATATCCAAATTACAAAACGCGCCGGGCGCGGGATTGTCAGCATCGCGCAATTTCCTTCACCCGCCAACGAGGAAACCCTGGCGGTCAGGTTGGATGATGATTTTCCGGGTATTCCCGGCGGTGCCGATTGGTACGAGGTCGTGATTACCTGGTGAAAGCCGATCGTTTGACCCCCAAACATTCCAGCCAATCGACGACCGCGCCGGGCGACATTTTCGCCACGACGCACTGGACGGTCGTCCTCGCGGCGGGCAGACGTTCCACGCCGCAATCCGACCTGGCGCTGGAGGAATTGTGCCGCACCTACTGGTTCCCGCTCTACGCCTACGTCCGCCGGCGCGGTCACACCAAGGAGGATGCCGAAGATTTGACCCAGGCCTTCTTCGCGCGCTTTCTCAAAAAAAATTACCTCGCCGGCCTGAGCGCCGAGCGCGGACGTTTCCGCGCCTTTCTGCTCGCGTCGCTGAAACATTTTCTCGCTAACGAATGGGACAAATCGCGCCGCCAGAAGCGCGGCGGCGGTATGGCACCGCTGTCCCTGGACTGGCAGACCGCCGACACGCAATTTCAAATCGCCGCCACCGCCGAACCTAGTCCCGACAAGGCGTTCGACCGCGAATGGGCCGTGGCCCTGCTCGCCAAGGTCATCGAACGGTTGCACGCCGAGTGCGAGACGGAAGGACGCGGAAAACAGTTCGCGGAACTGAAAATTTTCCTCACCGCCGGCAAGGGCGAGTTGTCCCATGCCGATGTGGCCAAAACGCTGGACATGGACGAAGGCGCGGTGCGCGTGGCCGTGCATCGCCTGCGAAAACGCTACCGGCAACTGCTCCGCGATGAAATTGCGCAAACCCTGGCTGATTCAGCGGACGTGGACGAGGAGATGCGCGCGCTGTTCGGGGCGTTTTCAGGGTAGCACCCGCGTCTCGCGGGTCAAATTCGGCGTCCCGCCGAATTTCGTCGTGAACCACAGATTGCCGCAGTTCATTTGAGCATCAAGTAATCGCACATTTCACGGTTGTTTCCGGCGCGACGCCGGAAACGACAGGCCGGAGGCCTGTGCCACCCACAAGCCAAGTGCGTTTGCCTTGCCGTGCAAAAGGTGCTAACTCTGTAGCCGCGCTTGTGAAAGCGCGGATTGGTCTGCCGATTCACATCGGTGGCTACGAGCAAAATGAATTTCTTCGTTCAACGCAGCGAACTGCGCGACCTCTACGACAAGGTCGCCGCCGGCGAACGCATTTCCGAGGCGGACGCGCTGCGGCTGTTTGAATCCAAGGATTTGAACGCGGTCGGAGCCATCGCCGATCTCGCGTGCCGGAAGAAGGCTGGCAACCGCGCCAGCTACATCATCAATCGCTACATCAACTATTCGAACTATTGCATCCTCTCGTGCCAGTTCTGCTCGTTCGCCCGCAAAAAACGCGACGCCGACGGCTTTGAGCTGACCGTCGGGCAAATCGTTGAAAAGGCGCGGGAAGCCTTGAAGCTCGGCATCACCGAACTGCACATCGTCGGCGGACTGCATCCGTCGCTGCCGTTCAATTATTACACCGACATGCTCAAGGCGTTGCGCGGGCTCGATGCGCCTGCTCCATGTAGCGCAGCCGTCCCGGCTGCGAGTTCCGGCAGCGTCTCGCTGCCAGATAACCGGAAAACGGGTGATCCTCGCACCGGGACGGTGCGAGAACTCGCAGGCGGGGACGCCTGCGCTACTTCAAACAAAGTCACTGGCAGCGCTCCCAGGCTGCATCTCAAATGCTTCACAGCGATTGAAATTCTCCACCTCGCCTGGGTGGCGAAAAAATCTGTGGAACAGACCTTGAGTGAACTGAAGGCCGCCGGACTCGATTCGCTCACCGGCGGCGGCGCGGAAATTTTTCGCCCGGAAGTCCGCTCGGCCATCGCCAGGGGCAAGGAATCCGCCGAGGAATACCTGGACGTGCATCGCACTTGGCACAAGCTGGGCGGGCGCAGCACCTGCACAATGCTCTACGGCCATGTCGAATCGCTGGCCGACCGAGTGGATCATCTGCGGCAGTTGCGCGCGTTGCAGGACGAGACGCGCGGCTTCGTGGGTTTCGTGCCGCTGCCGTATCAGCCGGAGGACAACGATATTCCGGTGGAAAAACCGCCGACCGGTTTCGATGCGCTGCGCACCATCGCCGTGAGCCGCGTCTTCCTCGACAACTTCGACCACATCACGGCGTATTGGGTGGGCATGGGGCTGAAGCTGGCGCAGGTGGCGTTGAGCTACGGCGCGGACGATTTGCACGGCACGATCATCGAGGAACACATTTTCCACATGGCCGGCGCGACCTCGCCGCAATTGCAGACCGAAGCGGAAATGATCAAAGCCATCCGCGAAGCCGGCCGCACCCCGGTGCAGCGCAACACGTTTTACGAACCGGTCAAGGTCCTTGCGGACAGCCACTCACTCACAGCTAACGAAGTCGAACCGCCAACAACCAAATCCAAAGTGTTGGAAGACAATCTGGCGACGGCGTGACAGAAAACCAAAATGGAAACAAAATCCAAATTTGCGTTGTCAGATGCTGGCGTCAGCTACGCACAAAAAATCATAGTTGAGATGGAGAAGGAATCAGATCGTCAATCTGCATCTCCGTCCGTGATGATGTTTCCATTTTGCTGCATTTGCCGGTGAAATGGTGTATTTGTTTCGTGTGACTGATGCTGCAACGACCAAGCCGATGGCAAACGACAAATGGATTCAGAAATTCCTCGCGCACCTGGCCACGGACCGCGGGGCGTCGGTTTACACCCAGCGGAATTACCGGCAGGCGTTGCAGGAATTTTCCCACTGGCACCAGGACGAACGGTCCGCCTTCGCGGATAAATCCGCTTCGGCGCGACAGGCTGTCGCCTGGGAAAAACTTCAGCGCGATGATTTTCGCGGGTACCTGCGTTTTTTGGGCCGGCAGAATCTGGGCCGCGCGGCGATTCAACTCCGGTTCTGCGCGTTGCGGAACATTTTACAAGTTTCTGATCCGGCACGGCGTGGCCGGGGCGTCGCCGATAAAAAATCTGGCGTTGCCAAAGCAGGGCCGGCGATTGCCGAAGTATCTGACCCAACAGCAAATGCTCGATTTGTTCGGCGCGCCGGTCAAGCTCATGGCCACGCCCCGGCGCAAAGGACCGGGCCGGCCCATTTCGGCCAGTGTGTGTTTGCGGGACGTGGCGGTGCTGGAGACGATTTACTCGTGCGGGTTGCGCGTGAGCGAATTGTGCGGGTTGCGGGTGGAGGACATGGATTGGACGGAGCAACTGGTGCGCGTGCGCGGCAAGGGGAAAAAAGAACGGCTCGTGCCGATTGGCCAGCCGGCGTTGCAGGCGATTGAAAATTATTGGCGCACGTTGAAACATCCGCCCTCCGGGCCGGCGCCGGTATTTTTTGCGGAAACGAAAACCGCCGCGCCGCTCCAGCCGGTCCAGTTGTCACGGCGCTTGAAACAATATCTGGCCATCGCCGGGCTCGATCCGGGCCTGACACCGCACAAGCTGCGGCACAGCTACGCGACGCACCTGCTGGACGCGGGCGCGGATTTGCGGAGTGTGCAGGAATTGCTCGGCCACGCGCACCTGGTCACGACGCAGGTCTATACCCACGTCACCACTGAGCGGTTGAAAAAAGCTTACGACGCGGCGCATCCCCGGGCGTAGATTGAAGCCGTGTTCATGCAGGAAAAATCTTTTAACCACGGATGGCACACGGAAAAAGGATTCCAGAAATGCAAACGAGTTTGCCAATAAGCGCGAACTTCAACGCGCACTTTGGGCTTTTGCCTTTTTCTTTTGGACTTTAGCCTTTCGCCCGATGTTGCAATTACTCAAGCCGTCCGGCTCCATGGCCGAATCCTTCCGGTCTTCGCGGAATCGGGCCTGGCTTTTGGGTCTGCTGTTGGCGGGGGTCACGTTCCTGGCTTATCTGCCGGTATTCCGGGGACAATTCGTCTGGGACGACGACTCGTGGACCACGAATATTGGCGGGCTGTTGCGCAATGTTTCCGGTTTGCGCCTGATCTGGTGCCAGTTCACCGCGCTGCAACAGTATTATCCGCTGACGGCCACGACGTTCTGGCTGGATTATCATCTGTGGGGGTTCTGGCCGCTGCCGTATCACGTGGAGAATGTCCTGCTGCACGCGCTGGCCGCGCTGCTGTTCTGGCGTTTATTGGAACGCCTTGCAGTGGCGGGGGCCTGGCTGGCGGCGGCGATCTTCGCGCTGCACCCGGTCATGGTCGAATCGGCGGGCTGGATTACCGAACGCAAGAACGTGCTGTCGCTGGTGTTCTACCTTGGGGCGCTGCTGGCGTACGGCCGGTTTAATGCGTTTTGGCAGGCAGACGCCGACGCAACGGTCCCGGAAAGGACGTCGCGGTGGCGTTGGGGTCATTACACGACTGCCCTGTTTTTGTTTCTGGGCGCCCTGCTGGCAAAAACCACCGCCTTTTCACTGCCGGCGGTGGTGCTGTTGATTGGCTGGTGGAAAGGCGGACGGCTGCGGTGGCGGGCGGAGGTGCTGCCGGCTATCCCGTTCTTTGTCCTGTCCTTCGGCATGTGTCTGGCGACAGCGTGGCTGGAAAAAAACCATGTGATGGCGCAAGGTCCGGGCTTTGCGCTGACTTTCCCGGAACGCTGTTTGATTGCCGGCCGGGCGCCCTGGTTTTACCTCGGCCACCTGCTCTGGCCGGCGAGTCTTTGTTTTATTTATCCGCAGTGGCCGCTTAATGCTGGTTCGTGGCAGCAATGGCTGCATCCGGTGACCGCCGCTGGCACGCTTTTGGCGCTATGGCTGGCCCGGAAGCGAATCGGGCGCGGTCCGGCTGCGGCGGCGTTCTTTTTTGTCGGCACCTTGTTTCCGGTGCTGGGGTTCATGAATGCGTATGGCATGCGCTTCTCGTATGTATGGGACCACTGGGTTTATCTTTCCAGTCTCGGCCCCATTGCACTGGGGTCGGCGCTGGTGGCGCGGGCGGCGAAACATCTTCGGGCGCCGGTGGTGCTCTATGGGTTTGCCGCCATTGTGCTGCCGGTCCAGGCCATCCTGACGTGGCAGCAATGCGGGATGTACGTTGATGCTGAAACACTCTGGCGGACAACCATCGCCAGAAACCCCAGCGCCTGGATGGCTTACCACAACCTTGGCACCGTTCTTTTCAAAAAAGGGCGGGTGGACGAGGCGATTGCCCAGTTCCAAAAGGTCCTGGCCAACCGGCCCGATGATGCCTTGGCCCGTGACGATTTCGGCACTATTCTGCGTCAAATGGGACAGGAAGGCGAGGCGATTGCCCAATTCCAGAAAGTCCTGGCCAGCCAGCCCAATGATGGCACGGCCCGCGACAACCTCGGTCAAATTCTGCTCCAAAAAGGACAGGCACGCGAGGCGGCGGTGCAATTCCAAAAGGCTCTCGAAAGCGATCCCAGCGATCCGATCGCCCACGACAACCTCGGCATCATTCTTTTGCAACAGGAGCAGGTGGACAAAGCGATTCAACAATTCCAAAAGGCCCTGGCCACCCAGCCCGACAACGCATTGGCCCGCAACAATCTCGGCCTCGCTCTTTGCCAAAAGGGGCGGATGGACGAGGCGATCGGGCAGTTCCAAAAAGCCCTGGCCGTTCTGCCCGATGATGCACCGATCCGCAACAACCTTGGCAAAGCTTTTCTCGCCATGGGACAGCCGCGCGAGGCGATGATTCAGTTCCAAAAGATTCTGGAAAAAAGTCCCCTCGACCCAAAGGCCAACTACTACCTCGGCATCGCACTTTTCCAGACCGGACGGGTGGACGAGGCGATGGCGCGCTTCCAAAAGGCTTTGGAAAGCCAACCTGATTTTGCAGACGCCTGGGACAGTCTGGACCATACGGCGTGGCTGCTGGCCACCTCTCCCGACGCGTCCATCCGCAACGGGCCCAAGGCGCTGGCGCTGGCCCGGCTGCTGGCCCGGCTTTCCGGAGGAAATAATCTGGCCAAGCTCGACACGCTGGCCGCCGCCTATGCCGAGACCGGACAATTTCCCGAGGCGATTGACGCAGCCCAACGCGCTCTGGCCTTGGCCCGCGCCCAAAACAATACCGAGATGGCGGAGACTCTGCGCCAGCACATCAAGTTGTTCCAGGCGGGTTCCCCGCTCCGCAGCGCTCCCCAAACGGAAGCGGCTCCCGGCCCCAATCAACCTTGAACCGGGTGCGCCCGGGCGCAGCCTGACTTTGGCTTCGCGGTGTCGCACTTTCCGCTTTGGAGTTCGTGACCCGAACCCTAAACTTCGCGCGATGTCGCAGATGCTCAAATCATCCGGCTCCATGGCCGAATTCCTCCGCTCTTCGCGGAATCGGGCCTGGCTTTTGGGCCTGCTGCTGGTGGCCGCCACGCTGCTGGCCTACCAGCCGGCCTGGTCTGGAAAACCGATCTGGGATGATGGTCAGCACATGACACCGCCGGGACTCCGTTCGATGGCGGGTCTGGCACGCATTTGGATGCAGCCCGGCGCAACGCAGCAATACTATCCATTGGCATACACTGTCTTTTGGCTGGAGCACCGGCTGTGGGGCGATTCGACTCTGGGATATCATTGGGTCAACATTCTGCTGCACGCTGCCTCGGCGTTGCTGGTGGTGGGAATTCTGCAAAAGCTCAAAGTGCCCGGGGCCTGGCTGGCGGCAGGCATTTTCGCCCTGCATCCGGTGCAGGTGGAGTCGGTGGCGTGGATCTCGGAACTCAAGAACACGTTGTCGGGCGTTTTCTATCTGGGCTCGGCGCTGGCTTACCTGGAATTTGACCGGACCCGGAGCCGGAAGTTTTTTGCCGCCGCCTTGGGACTGTTCCTCCTGGGCTTGTTGTCCAAGACGGTCATTGCGACCCTGCCGGCGGCGTTGCTGCTGATTTTCTGGTGGCAACGGGGGAGGTTGTTCTGGAAACGGGACGTGCTGCCGCTGGTTCCATTTTTTCTGGCGGGAATTGGCACCGGACTGTTTACCGCCTGGTTCGAACGAAAGATCCTTCACGCTGAAGGCCAAGCCTTCGATTTCAGCTTCATTGAACGTATTCTCATCGCCGGACGTGCGCTGTGGTTTTATCTGGGCAGGCTTTGCTGCCCGGCAAAGCTGGTCTTTATCTACCCGCGCTGGAAGATCAGCCAGGCGGTGTGGTGGCAATACCTGTTCCCGGCAGCCATGCTGCTGTTGCTGGCCGCGTTGTGGCGGGCGCGGCGGTGGCGCGGGCCTCTGGCGGGGCTGCTCTTTTTCGCCGGGACCCTGTTTCCGGCGCTGGGCTTTCTCAATGTATATCCGTTCCGCTATTCGTTCGTGGCGGATCACTTTCAGTATTTGGCGAGCCTGGGAATTATTACACTTGTGTCGGCCGGCGCCGCACGGCTGTTGGACCGATGGCGACTTTGGGGACGGGTGGGTGGCAACCTGCTGTGCCTGACGCTGCTGGCGACACTGGCAAGTTTGACCTGGCACCAGGGCCGGATGTACGCCAATGCCGAAACCCTCTGGCGGACAACCATCGCCAGAAATCCAGATGCCTGGATGGCATACGACAACCTTGGCATCGTTTTTTTTCAACAAGGGCAGGTGGACAGGGCGATTTTACAGTTCCAAAAGGCCCTGGCCATCCAGCCCGATGATATTGTGACCCGCAAAAACCTCGGCATTGCTTTACTCTTAAAAGGACAGAAGCGCGAAGCGCTGGTCCAATTCCAACAGGTCCTAGCCATTCAGCCCAATGATGCCGTGGCCCGCAACAATCTCGGTCAAATTCTTCTCCAAGATGGACAGGAGCGCGAGGCGCTGGTTCAGTTCCAACAGGTTCTGGAAAACGATCCCCGCGAACCCATGGCCAACTACAACCTCGGCAACTTTCTTCTCGCCAAGGGGCGGGTGGACGAGGCGATTGCTTATTTCCAAAAGTCCCTGGCCGTCCAGCCCGGCTCTGTGCTGGCCCGCAACAACCTCGGTACGGCTTTGCTCATGAAAGGACAGGAGCGCGAGGCGCTGGTTCAGTTCCAAAAAAACCTGGAATTCGACCCCGGCGATCCGACCGCCCACTACAACCTCGGCCTCGTTCTTTGCCAGGAGGGACGGATGGATGAAGGGATTGCGCAATTCAAAAAAGCCCTGGAGACGCGGCCCGGCTTTGCCGAGGCTCATAATAATCTGGGCAATGCTCTTCTCCAAAAGGGATTGGTGGACGAGGCGATTGCGCAGTTCCAAAAGGCGTTGGAGATTCGCCCCGATTTTGCCGACGCCCGGGACAACCTGGACAACGCGGCGTGGTTGCTGGCCACCGCGCCCGATGTGTCCATCCGCAACGGCGCCAAGGCGCTGGCACTGGCCCGGCAACTGGACCGGCTTTCCAGAGGGAATAATCCGGCCATTCTCGACACGCTGGCCGCCGCCTGTGCCGAGACCGGGCAATTTCCCGAGGCAATTGACGCAGCCCAACGCGCTCTGGCATTGGCCCTCGCCCAAAACAACACCGCCCTGGCGGATACCCTGCGCCAGCACATCAAGTTGTTCCAGGCGGGTTCCCCGCTCCGCAGCGCTCCCCAAACAGAAGCAGCTCCCGGCCCCAATCAACCTTGAACCGGCGGGCGCCCGGGCGCGGCCTGACTTTGGCTTCACGGTGTTGCACTTTCCGCTTTGGAGTTCGTGACCCGAACCCTAAACTTCGCGCGATGTCGCAGATGCTCAAATCGTCCGGTTCGATGGCCGCCGCCACGCTGACCAGCCGCGTGCTCGGCATGGTGCGCGAAATGGTTTATGCACGGTTCATGGGCGATGGGTGGGTGGCCGGCGCATTCCAGCTCGCTTTCATGATTCCGAACCTGTTCCGCCGGTTGCTCGGCGAAGGGGCGCTGACCGCCGCGTTTATTCCCATTTTCAAGGAAAAGGAAAAGACCCACGGCGAAGTCGAAATGTGGCGCACGGCCAACGCGGTGATTTCCGGGCTGGTGGTCGCCGCCTGCGTCATCATCGCGGTGGCCATGCTCGGTGTTTCAGTCGCGCTCGGCGTGCATCAATTCGAGGCGCAGACGGAACTCATGCTGCAACTGCTGCGCGTCATGTTTCCCTACATGCTGCTCGTTTGCCTCGCGGCGGCGTTCATGGGCATGCTCAACGCGCGCGGACACTTTTTCATCCCGGCCATGGGCGCGACCATGCTCAACGTGGTGATGATCGCGTCCGTGCTCTGGCTCGCGCCTCGGATGGGATTGGAATTGCCGAAGGAATTGAGATTGCCGAAGCAGATTTTCGCGCTTGCTTTCGGCGTGCTCGCGGCGGGGGTCGCCCAGGCGGCGTTTCAACTGCCCACCCTCTGGCACGATGGTTTCCGTTATCGGTGGGTTTCGCCGTGGCGCAACGAAACCGTCGGGCGCGTCGTGCGCCAGATGATTCCCGGCACCATCGGCGTGGCGGCGTTTCAAATCAACGTGCTCCTGACGCAAAGCATCGCGTTCTGGGTCAGCCCGCAAATCGTCGCGTCCTTCAACTACGCGGTGCGCCTGATGGAACTGCCTCAGGGCATGTTCGGCATTTCCCTGGCCACGTATTTGCTGCCGACGCTTTCCGGGCTGGCGGCCGAAAAAAAGCATTCCGAATTTCGCGCCACTCTGCGCCACGGCGTGGGCACGCTGATTTTCTTTAATCTGCTTGCAGCCATCCTGCTGGTCGTGCTGGCCGAGCCGATTGTGCGGCTGCTGTTCGAGCGGGGGTTGTTCACCGCCGCCTCGACCCAGCGCGCAACGCTGGCGCTGGTATGTCTCGCGCCGGGGCTGGTGGCGTTTTCCACGGTCAACGTGCTGGCCCGTGCCTTTTACGCGCTGGGCGACACCAAAACGCCGATGCAGATCAGCCTCGTGAGTCTCGCGCTGAATCTGGTTCTGGCCGCCGCGCTCGTGGAACCGCTGCGGCAGGGCGGACTGGGCATTGCGAACACTACGACTTCCATCTGCAACGTCTGGCTGCTGCTTTATGCACTCCGGCGCAAATTGGGAACCTTGGAAATGGAATCGCTGCGCACGACGCTGCTGCCGCTGGCGCTGGCCGGCGCGCTGGCCGGATTGGTGGCCTGGCTGGGCTGGCAATTCTGGGAAAAGTCGTTCGGCCACCAAATCATCGCGCTTAAAATCGGCGCGGTTTTTGCGCCGGCCGGAATCGCGGGTCTCGTTTATTGGCTGGCCGCGCTCGCGCTTAAAATTCCGGCGGCGAAAGAGACAACCGATTTGGTTCTGGCCAGATTTAAAAGGTAGGGCGCGCGTAGCGGCGGTCGGCAGACCGCCGGAAACTTCTTGGAATGAATGCGGCTTTCTTCCGAAAGCCGCCACGGTTTCAAACCGGCACGACGGCGGTCCAGCAATTTTGTCCGAACTTCGATTTGAATTTCTCCACCAGCGATTCGGCGGCGGCTTTGCTTTCCGTGATGGCAAACGTGGTTGAGCCGCTGCCGGACATCAACGCGGCCAGCGCGCCGTTCGCGCGGAGAAATTTCTGAAACAGCGCGAGCACCGGATATTTTTCCAGCGCCGGAGCTTCGAGCGAATTGTAAAATTCGGCGCCCGCAACGCGCAAATCGCCGGTTTGAAGTTTGGCAATCAGCTTTTGCGCGCGGCCCGGCCTGCCGTTCAGCGCCTCGGGAAAACGCGCGAGATTTTGATAAGCCCACGGCGTTGAAATGCCGAATCCGGGATGAATCAGCAGCATGGCCCTGCCCGACAGTGCCGGGAAAAAATCCAGCGGCTGGATTTTCTCGCCGCGACCCGTGGCCAGCACCGGTTTGCCCTGGAGGAAAAACGGCACGTCCGAACCGAGCGCCGCCGCAAGTTCAATCAGCTTCGCGGCGGGAAGCGGCCGGTCGAACAGTTCGTTCAACGCGAGCAGCGTGGTCGCGGCATTGCCGCTGCCGCCGCCCAGACCGGCGGCCAGCGGGATTTTTTTCTCCAAATGGATGCGAACGCCACCGTCGGCCCTCGCGGCCTGCAAAAACCCGGTGGCCGCGCGATGGACGAGATTGCGCGCATCCACCGGCAGCGTGGCGCCGCTGCACGCAAGCTCGACCGCGCCGCCGCAACGTTCGAACGTCAGCCGGTCGCAAAGGGCGATTGGCTGCAGGACGGTTTCGAGTTCATGAAAACCGTCGGCGCGCCGGCCGAGGATGTTCAGCAGCAGGTTGACTTTGCAGGGCGAATTTTTTTCCAGGCGCATGGGTATTTCACAAAAACAAAACGCGCCAACGGAAAATGGTTGGCGCGTCCGGCAAAATGGATTGGCTCATCAGTTGTCGAACACGCGGAACCGGCTGCCGGGAATGTACGGCGCAACGTCGCCGCCGCTGAAGCCGGTGTAGGTGTCCGTATCGAACGTCGTTTCCGAAATCAGGCCCGGCTTGTAGCTTTCAGGATAAGCGGGGCCGGGACTCAGGTAACGGGTCCAAATTGGATGATACGGGGGGAAGGGCGCGGTGGCGATTTCAAAAATGCCCAGGCCCGTGCGCGCCAATGTGCGATTGAAGCCGCTGACAACGCCGGCGGTGTAGCCGGCGCTGGGCGATTCAAAAATGGCCGTTTGCTCGATGGAGCGGCGCATGTCGCCCAGGCGGGTGATTTCAAGAGTGTTGCTCACGCCGCGGCCGAGTTTTTGTTCCGGTCCGGCGCAGCCGGATGTGAACAAAGCGGCCAAGCCGGCCAAAGCGAGAAGAGGCATTACGTTTCGCATACGTTTTAAAGTTGACGAGGTGAGCTTACGCCGAAATCGCCGGATGTAAAGCGCGTTTTACGATTCGCGCGCGGCGCGTTTCCGTTCCCGCCGGTCCCAATACCACGCAATCCAGACGGTGATTTCGTAGAGGGCCTGCAGCGGCACGAACATGACGATTTGCGTGAACACCTCCGGCGTCGTCAGCACCGCGCCCAGAATCAAATTGATGACGATCATGTAACGGCGGGCCTTGGAGAGCATGTGGTAGTCGAGAATGCCGATTTTCACGAGCGTCAGAATCACCACCGGCAGCTCAAAGCCCAGCCCCATGCCCAGCAGGAATCGGCAGACAAAACTGATGTAGTCCTCCGCCCGCCACTGAAAAGCTCCGAAACCGAGCCAGTGCGAATACATCTGCGCCGCGGACAGCGCCACCGGCATCAGGATGAAATAACAAAACGCCACGCCGGTGAGGAAAAGTCCGCCGCCAAAGGCCAGTCCGCGATAAATGTATTTGCGCTCGCGCAGTTTGAGCGCCGGAAAGACGAACGTGGCGACGAAATAAAAAATGAACGGCGACGCCAGCACCGCGCCGCCGTAAATGGCCACCTGGAAGGCAACCACAAATCCGCCCGCCGGACCAAGATTGATCAAATCAATCTTCACCCGTTGCGCGTCGGCAATGGCAGCGGGATCGGAACTGACGCGCCAACCGAGCACCCGGTTCGTGCCGATGACCAGCGGCTCGACTTGAACGGATGCGAAGCGGTTCGTGCCGAGTTCCAGGGCTTTTTGTTGTTCGGCGGTGAGTTGAAACGCGCCAAGCCGGTTTGTGCCGAAGCTGACCGCGACGATTTGATTGGTGCCGGGATAACTGATCCTGGCGTGCGTCAACGGCCATTTGACGATCTGAACGACGTAATTGCCCGCGAGCAGGCAGAGCAACACCGCCACGCCCAGCGCCACCAGGCTCTTGATAAGCACCCAGCGCAGATCTTCGAGGTGTTCGAGAAAGGTCTTGACCGGGCCGCCTTCGGCCTCGTCGGGGTGCTCCGATTCGTGGTCGCCGGCCATGCCAGAATGTTCCGCTCAGGCCTTGGGCGGATTGGAGGATTGGGAAACGGTTGGCGCCGGCTGCGATTGGCCGTTGGCCGCCGGTTTCTGCGGTGCGTCGGTTGCCGCATTCTGGATTTCATCCGTCACTTCACGCGACGCCTTCTTGAATTCCTTGATGCCCTGGCCCAAACCGCGGGCAAACTCGGGAATTTTCTTGGAGCCGAATAAAACCAAAATGACCAACAAGATCAAAACGATTTCCATGCCGCCCGGTGCCCATGCAAATATAGCATTCATAAATTTTGTCGAGCCTTTCAAAAGCTACGCCTGCCCTGGCCAATAGTAAAGCATCAAAAAAACAAGGGCCGCGGCAAACGCGGCCCCTGAATGGTTTCAAATGTTTCCTGACGATCAAGCGCCCGCCTTGGGATGCAACAGGACAAATTCGCCGCGGCGGTTTTTCGCCCAGGCGGATTCGTCGTGGCCGGGATCCGCCGGACGGTCCTTGCCATAACTGATGGTGCGGATGCGCAACGGGTCAACGCCGAGTTTGGCCAGCGCCTCGCGCAACGCCAGCGCACGGCGTTCGCCGAGCGACCGGTTGTATTCCTCCGTGCCGCGCTCGTCGCAATGACCTTCGATGAGCAGCTTGGCGCTCGAATCCTTGCTCAAGGCGTCGGCAACCGCCTGGATGTTCGCCTTCTCGCTCTTTCTCACCGCGGCGCTGTCAAAAGCGAAATGCACCGTGTAATTCGCCAGCGCGGCGCGGTCGTTCATTATAATCACCCGGTGAAATATTCGCCGTTCGGTCCGCCGCCGGGTTCATTCGCACTCGTCGTGCCGCCGGTGCCTATCGTGCCGCCGGCCCGCATCGTGCCACCAGGGCCTGGTTCGCCGACCTGGCCGGTATGCATTGATCCGGGCAGCGGCGTGACTCCAACGGGTTTGTGATTTTTACAGCCGGTGGCAGCCAGCGCGACGGCCAGCGCGAACGCCAGCGAACAGGTTAGTTTCATCATTTTCATATTTTTTTCGGTTAAAAGTTTGTTAAAAAAGCCAAAATTATCTCGCCCAAGCTGGTTGAGAATCGCTTCCCGAAATTCGGGCAATATCCTTGACCTGTTTCGTGAACACGTCAAGCACAGATAATGCGTACCGCCCGCCCGCGCGCCGCGTGAAAATCAGCGTCCGCGAGTTTGGGGACCATGACGGATCTTCGCCCGCCACGAGCACCGTGGGCGTGCCGCCGTCCGCCGGCATGACGCAAATGTCGAACCCGCCCGTCTGCGACGTGAACGCGATCCATTTGCCATCCGGCGACCAGTCGGGTTCGGTCGGGTTCGGCGCGCCGGGAGTTGAAATCCGCTGCATCGCCCCGCCGCCCGCCGGCACTTTCGCCAGCACGCGCCGCTCGGCGATTTTCGTGGCGAAACAAATCCATTGGCCGTCCGGCGACCAGCACGGCGACGAATCCTCGCTGCTCGTTGTCAACCGTTTCAAATCCGTGCCGTCGGCATTGCAGACCCAGACATTCGGGCTGCCGCTCTTGCTCAAAATCATCGCCACCTTCGAGCCGTCCGGCGAAACCGCCGCGCCGGTGTTCAAGCCGGAATAACCCGCCACGACCCGGCGCTGGCCGGTGCCGAGGTTGTGGTAAAAAATGTCCGGGTTGCCCGGCTTGTACGACGTGTAATAAATCGCCAGCCGGCCCGGCACCCAGGCCGGCGCGGCCACGATGGTGTCATCGTGCGTGATGGCTTGCGCGTTGTGGCCGTCGAAATCGGCCACGTAAATTTCTCCATTGCCCGTGCTGGACTGGACCTTGAAGGCGATTTTGGTCTGCCCGATGCCGTTTTTGTGCGTGATGGCCTGCACGATGTCGTCGGCAAAGGCGTGTGCCTGCCGCCGCAACGACGCGCCGGTGTAGCTGCGCGCGAGCAGCGTGCTCCTGGCAAAACGATCCACCACGCGGCCTTGAACGCTGCCCGCGCTGCCGCCGCTGATTTGATACTGCGCGGCCTCCGGCGCGACAAAATTGAAGCCCTGGACATAAAGGTCGAATCTCAAGACTTCCATGACTTCATCGCTGAATCCTTCAAGCGAAACGGGAATCGGCTTGGTTGAACCCAAAACGGTCAGCTCCGGGCGAATGGTGATTTCGTTCTGGCCGGGCGCGCCGCCGGCGGCAAAAAGGAAAAGCGCGAGGCAGATATTCAGCAGGGGAGAGCAATATTTTTTCATCCGAGTAATCGTTTAACCTGGGGGTTGAAGTTGATGATGTAAGTCCGTTCTTTTTCCGTCGCACCTTCCGGAAATGGCGCGATGGACCTGACGCGTTCCAGAGTGCGCTGGACCGAGGCATCCAGGCCGGCATCGCCCGAGGGAGTGATGATCCGCGCGGAAATAACCGTGCCATCGCTGGCAATGGTAACGCTGACTTTCGTGTTCGCGTTGTCGGCGACATCATTGGGCAAAATCCAGGCCTGCTCGTAAACGCTCTTTACCACCGTGGCATAATTCGCGTAGGCCACGCTGCTGTTGCCAGGCATGTCAATCGTCGTGCCCGGGGTTAAATTGCTTTTCAAATTCCGAAGCGCGCTTTGGATCGCCCGGGCCTGCCGCTGCTGCTGTTGTTGTTGCTGTTGCTGCTGTGAATTGTCGGCCGTCGGGGAATTTTTTGGCGCGGTGCGCGTCACCAGTTGTGTGCTGATTTGGATTTTCCGCGGCTCGACTTTGGCGGTTTTTTCAACCGGTTTCATATCGTCCGACGGCAGTTTGTCCGGCGGCTTGACCGGCTCGGCTTTTTCAGCTTTCTCCGGTTGGGGCGCGGGCGCGGGTGGAGTGACCACGGGCGCCGGCGGAGGCGGTTGCGGCGGAGCCACCGGCGCGGGCGGCGGCGGGGTGGCATTGGCGACGCCGCTGCTGAACGGCGCGTCAATCAAATTGGCCGGAATCACATCCAGCACCTGCAAGTCGTCCGCCTTCGGCTTCGAATAAAAAAACGCCGGGCCGACGAATAAAATCACGATCAGCAGCAGGTGGGCGCCTGCGGTGGCTATGACGCATTTTTTTTGCAGGCGGTTCATTTTGTCGGTTCGGTGCGGAGCGAATAGCGCGTGATGCCGCTGCGCTGGCAGCGGTCAATCAAATCCGCCACGAATTTATAGCGGCCGTCTTCATCCGCGCGGATATAGACAATGAGGTTCGGGTTCGAGCGAAATTCCGCCGCCAGCCGCGCGGTCAACTGGTCGAGGTTCAGGCGCTGTTTGTCGAGCGCATAGACGCCCGTCGTGCTGACTTCGACGGTGCGGACGTTGCGTTTGTCCACGTGCTGGTCGGGCCGGCCGCCGGTGGGCAGCTTGAGGTTGATGCTTTGCTCCAGCAGCGGCGTGGTGATGACGAAGATGATGAGCAGCACGAACGCGAGGTCGAGCAGCGGCGTGATGTTGATCTCGCTCAACGTCACCAGGTAACTGCGTTGGGAAAAGCGTCTCACTTCGGTTGAAGGTTGCGGGTTGAAAGTTGAAGGTTGCTGCGTGTCCGCGCCGGTTTTTTAACACGCGAGTCGCCGGCATAACCTTCGAGATAGCGAATAAATGCGGAAAGTTTTTTCGACAGTACGACGGCCATTCCGCGCAATGCCGCAAATTCCGTCTCGCTGACATATTTCTGATCCAATGCAATGTGAAGTTGCGAACGGACCTCGCCGTTTGAACCAACGGCTGCGCGGCGGATTTGTTCGCGCAATCCAAAATCCTGATTGAAAGCCCGCTGCTTCGATGCGGAATAAATCGCGCCGACGAGCTGGCGGGCGTTTTGCCAGACATTCAAGTCTTCAAATTGTCGTGCGGTGGCCATTGTTTAACCTGCAACTTTTAACATTCAACTTTCAACCGAGCTATTCGTCCGACAAAAATTCCGTTTCCATCCTGGAAACCAGTTCCTGCGCGAAATTGTCCAGGCCGACCGTGAACACGCGCAGATTATGCACGAGCCAATTGTAACCGAACATCGAAGGAATCGCCACGAGCAGTCCGGCCACCGTGGTAATGAGCGCCGCCGAAACCCCGGGCGCCATCGCCGCCATCGTCGCCGAACCCTGTTGCGCAATGCCGGCAAACGTGCTCATCACGCCCCAGACCGTGCCGAGCAGCCCCATGAACGGCGCGCCGCTGACGGCGATGGCGAGCAGAATCAGGCCGGATTCCAGTTTCAAGGATTCCTGCGCGACGATGTTTTCGAGCGCGCGTTTGACATGCTCCATGTTTTTGAGCGTGACCTGCTGTTTGCTGCGCTCGCCGCCCGGCCCGCGCAACCGCGCGTCGAGCTGCACGCAGCCGGCCTGATAAACCTCATAAAGCGGGCAGCCCTCCACGTGCAACTTGCGGTCAAAAAGTTCGAGCACGGATTTTTGCGCGCGGAATTCCTCGTTGAAATAATAATTCAACCGGCGGGCGCGCCGGACCTGGATGGCCTTGGAGACCATCACCGACCAGGCGAGATGGAAAAAAGAATGAGACAGACAATGATCGCCTTGGCTTCCGGCGTTGCCTGTGTCCAAATATAAATGAGTTCCGCTTGATTGGAAGCGGCTCCCACGACAGCAAACGATAATCCGCTCATAAAAACAAACTTGGTCGTGAGGAACCGATATTGCGTCCAAGCGGCAGGGAGCCGAGCAATTCCCTGCCTGGACAATTTCTACCCCTCGCGCCGGAAAATGCAACGTCTTTTTTCTGAAAAATAAACTTTGTCTCCGCGCTTGCCGCCCGGGCAAAATCGCATACAAAGAACCCGATGTCCCGCCTGCGTGGCCAAAGCCATAATCGCGAAAACCAGGAATCCTGCCCGGGAGACCCCGGCGCGGCTTTCCTGCGCATGCACTTCGGCGCGGCGAAGGCCCGTCCGCGTCTCATAGGCCTGTCGCTCGCGCTCATCACGCTGCTGGTTTACCTGCCGGTGGCCAGTCATGGGTTCAGCATCTTTGACGATGACGATTATGTCAGCCAAAATTACATCGTCCGAAACGGCCTGACGTGGACCGGAGTCAAATGGGCTTTTACCACCTGGTATGCCGGCAACTGGCATCCGGTCACGTGGCTTTCGCACATGCTGGATTGCGAGTTGTTCGGCCTCAACGCCGGGGCCCATCATCTCGTCAGCGTGCTGTTTCACGCGGCGAATGCGGCTTTGCTTTTCCTCCTGCTGCTCCGGCTCACGGGCAAATTGTGGCCGACGGCGTTCGTCGCCGCGTTGTTCGCCTGGCACCCGCTGCACGTGGAATCCGTTGCGTGGATTTCCGAACGCAAGGACGTGTTGAGCACCTTCTTTGCGCTGCTGACCCTGCTGGCCTACACGCGCTATGCGCAGCAAATGACAAGTGCGCAAGTCCGGTCACGTTTCACGTTTCACGTTTCACGCTTTTACTGGCTGGCGCTTGCTTTCTTCGCCCTCGGTCTCATGTCCAAACCGATGCTGGTAACCTTGCCGTTTGTGATGTTGCTGCTGGATTATTGGCCGCTGCAGCGGGCGCATGGTGAAAGGCCAGCGGTGGCGAATTGGTCCCGTTTGGTCTTGGAAAAATGGCCGTTTTTTGTGCTGGCGGCGGCTTCGTGTGTCATCACCTACCCGGCGCAAAAGGAGGGGGAGTTGGTTGTTTCACTCGAGGAAATGCCGCTGGAGTATCGTTTGGGCAACGCGTTGCTGGCTTACAACCTTTACTTGCTTAAAACATTTTGGCCGGTGCATCTGGCCATTCTCTATCCCCTGCCCAAAACCATCCCCCTGCCGGCCGTTTTCATTGCCGCCGTTGTTTTGATTGCCATCTCTGTTGCCGTCTGGCTCGGGCGCAAACGCGGGCCGTACACGCTGGTTGGCTGGCTGTGGTTTCTGGGCGCGCTGGTGCCGGTGATTGGCCTGGTGCAGGTCGGTCACGCCGCGATGGCCGACCGCTACACCTATTTCCCGTCCATCGGGTTTTTCATCGCCGTGACGTTCGGCGTCCGTGATCTGGCAAACCGGTTTCGATTCCCTTCCCTGGTCACCGCCGCCGCCGTGTTGATTCTGGGAGGCTGTGTGGTTCTCGCGGAAAACCAATTGCGTTGTTGGCGCGATGATGAATCGCTTTTCTCCCACGCCATCAGCGTCGTCAGGGATAATGAACCGGCCCATCTTTGCCTGGGGCTGGTGTATGAAGCGAACGGACGGAACCCCGCCGCCATGGCCGAATATCGCACCGCCCTGCGGCTGAATCCCGATCGTGTCAAAACGCACCAGTCCCTCGCCCGGCTGCTTGCCGATGCCGGCCGCACCAACGAGGCGCTGGCTGAATTGCGGGAGGCGTTGCGATTGTTTCCCGGCGACGCGCCCTCCTGTAACGCCCTCGCCAATTTGCTCGCCGATTCCGGCCAGACCAACGAGGCGCTGGCCGAATTTCAGGAGGCGTTGCAGATAAATCCCCAAAACGCGCTGTTACACGATAATCTGGGCGCTTTGCTCGTTCAGGTGGGCCGGCTTGACGAGGCGATGAAACACTATGCCGAGGCGGCGCGGTTGGATCCGGCCGACTGGCGTGCGGCCTATCTGATGGGCAAAGTGCGGCTCAAACAAGGCCGCGACGCGGAAGCCATCCCGTTGTTTCAGCAGGCAATCCAAATGAATCCGGACAATCCCCAGGTGCTGATCTACGCGGCACAAGTGCTGGCCTCGGATGAAAATCCAAAGGTCCGCGATGGTCCGGCCGCGTTGGATCTGGCGGCCAAAGCCAATGCGCTTACGGGCGGCGGTCAACCCGCCATGCTCGACGTGCTGGCGATGGCCTGCGCCGAACTGGGACGTTTCGGCGACGCGCAAAAAAACGCGCAGGCCGCCCTAAAACTTGTCATCGCCAGCCGCTTGACGAATGAGGCGGCCGTCGTTCAGCAGCGATTGCAACTTTACCAAAACCACCAGCCGTTCCGCCAATCCTTTGCCCAAACGCCCTGAGGGAATTGCCGGCACGGCGGGCGGCGTGGCGGCGGCCGGCCGGGACATCGGAAAACTCTCCGCGCTTGCCCGGCGGAAAAAATCGCGTAAAAGAAACCCATGCGCCTTCCGCGCCTCATGGCTCTGTTGCTCGCGCTCATCACGCTGCTGGCGTATTGGCCGGTGGCGCGCGACAGCTTTATCAATTACGACGACAACGATTACGTCACGGAAAATCGCGCCGTCCAAAACGGGCTGACGCGGGCCGGAATCAAATGGGCCTTCACCACCGGACACGCCGGCAACTGGCATCCGGTCACGTGGCTTTCGCACATGCTGGATTGCGAGTTGTTTGGCTTGAACGCCGGGGCACAGCATTCCGTCAATGTCCTGTTTCACGCGGCAAACGCGGTATTGCTTTTCCTCCTGCTGCTCCGGCTCACTCAGGAATTGTGGCCGTGCCTGTTTGTCGCCGCGTTGTTCGCGTGGCATCCGCTGCACGTGGAATCCGTTGCCTGGATTTCCGAACGCAAGGACGTGTTGAGCACCTTTTTCGCGCTGCTGACACTGCTGGCCTACACGCGCTATGCGCAGCAAAGTGACAAGTGCGCAAGTCCGGTCACGTTTTACGTTTCACTGTTTCACGTTTCTACTGGCTGGCCCTGGTTTTCTTCGCCCTCGGCCTGATGTCCAAACCGATGCTGGTGACCTTGCCGTTTGTAATGTTGCTATTGGATTACTGGCCGCTGCGGAGAGTGCCAGGCATCGGGTGTTGGGGAACAAATGTTCTGCGGCTCGTGCTCGAAAAATGGCCGTTTTTTTTGCTCACGATCATTTCCTGCATCGTCACTTTTCTGGTGCAACGCCACGGAGAAGCGGTCGTGACCTTCCAACAATTTCCGCTGCCTTTGCGAATCGCCAACGCCTTGATCGCCTGCGAACGGTATCTCGGAAAAACATTCTGGCCGTCGGGCCTGGCCATCCTCTATCCGTTGCACAATCACTGGTCATGGATGCGGGCCATGGCGGCAACCGCCGTCGGTCTGCTGGGCGGCATCTCCTGGCTCATCTGGCGGATGCGCCGGCCATGTCCTTATTTGCTGGCCGGCTGGCTCTGGTTTTTGGGAACGCTCGTGCCCGTCATCGGGTTGGTGCAGGTGGGCAGCGCGGCAATGGCGGATCGTTATACTTATTTTCCTCTCGTCGGCGTGTTCATCGCCGTGACGTTCGGCGTCCGCGATCTGGCGACCCGGTTTCAATTTCCCAAAGCCGCCGTCGCCGCCGCCGCCGTTTTGACTCTCGCGCTGTGCCTGATTCTCACCGAAAACCAATTGCGCCATTGGCACGACAGCGAATCGCTTTTTGCCCACGCCCTCGCGGTGACCAAGGAAGACAATCCTTATGCCCAAATCAATTATGGCGCGGCCCTCGAACAAAATGGCCGCCTGGCCGAAGCGCTCGCCCAATATCGGGAGGCGGCTCGCATGGCACCCGACAACGTCGAGGCGCAATACAACCTCGGCAACCTGCTCGATAAAATGGGCCAGCCGGAAGAAGCCCTGCCGGAACTGCGCAAAGCCGTTCAGCTCAATCCGAAATTGCCGTCCTTGCGTGACGCCCTTGGCGCCGTGCTGGTTGAACTCGGCCGCTTTGACGAAGCCATGAGCCAGTTCACCGAAGCCGCGCGCCTCGACCCCGACTACCCGTCGGCGCATTTCGACCTGGGCAAGGCGCTGCTCAAACAAGGCCGCGACTCCGGGGCGATGGATGAGTTTCGCGCCGCGCTGCGGCTCGACCCGGACAATTTTCAAATCCTCGCCTACACCGCCCACGTGCTGGCCGCTGATGACCATCCGCAAATTCGCGACGGGAAAACCGCGCTCGCACTCGCGGCCAGGGCCAATACCCTGACCGGCGGCGCGCAACCGTTCGTGCTTGACGCGCTCGGCATGGCCTTTGCCGAGACCGGTGATTTCACCAACGCGCAGGAAGCGACCCAAAGGGCGATTGACCTCGCCACCGCCGCCCAAATGAAAAAAACCGAGCCGTTGCAACAACGATTGCAGCTTTACCAAAATCATCAGCCGTGGCGCGAGTCGTTCCTGGCCACCAACGCGCCGGCAAAACCTTGATCGGACCGCCGGTCTCCGACCCGGCGCGAAAACGCTGGAGTTCAAGCTTTAGCTTGTTCGGATGACACGCTGAAGCGTGAACTCCAACACGCCGTGCCGGAGGCCGGCGCTCCGTTGGAATTCATCTCATCAACAAGCACAACATTCGCCGCACACGCAAATCTTTCAATATATTTTCCGGGTCAATCGGCCGGCCAAAATGCGGCAGACAAAAAATCTTCTTCACGTCCAGAAATTCGGCCAGCAGGCTGGCATTTGTCGAAGTGGAAGCATCCGGTTTTGCCGGCGACATCAACACGACGCGCGCCCGGCAGGCCGCGGTTCGCGGCAGCGCGGCAAAGGTCAGCAAAATCTGGTTCATCGCGCCAAGCCGGTTTGGGCAAACAACCAGCGGCGTTGCGCGCAGGGCCGCGACGAGTTCGCGCGAGTCAAATTTTTCGCCCAGCGGACTGAGCAAACCACCCGCGCCCTCGATCAACACCACATCAAAACGCTTTTGCATTGCGCGGACAAGCGCGAGCGCGTCCGCGAGTTTGACCTGCCTGTGTTCACGGCGGGCGGCGAGCAGCGGCGCAATCGGCGCGCGAAAATGCCACGGATTGATTTCGTCGAGCGTGAGCGCGCCAGCCGAAGCGGCGTGGAGTGCGCGGGCGTCGGCACGATCGCCGGAGCAAACCGGCTTGAGCGCCACGGCGTTGACGCCGCGTTCCCGCAAGTGGCGCGTCAGCAGCGCCGTCAGCACGGTTTTGCCAACGCTGGTGTCCGTGCCGGTGATGAAGAAGGTCGTTCGCTTCATTCCGGCAACATCAAAGCGGAAATACCGGTGACAAGCCATCAAAACCATTGACGGACTCGGCGCGGTTCATTTATCTTAAACGGCTCGCTGACCAGCGGGAATTATTGTGAATATCACCGTCGAAAATCTGGCTCCGTGCAAAAAATTGCTGCGGGTGGAAGTGGACGCGAAGGCCGTGGATGAAGCCTTTGACGCCGTCACCAAGGACTTTCAGAAACAGGCATCGCTGCCCGGTTTTCGTCCCGGCAAGGCGCCCCGCGCCATGGTGCTCAAAAAATACGAGGCGGACATCAAGGATGAGGTCAAACGCAAACTCATCGGCGATTCGTACCGCCAGGCGCTGGATGAGAAAAAAATCGCCGTGATCGGCCACCCGGACATCGAGGAAATCCAGTTTGGCCGCGGCCAGGCGCTGCAATTCGCCGCCACCATCGAAACCGCGCCGGAATTTCAACTGCCGGAATACAAGGGGCTGCCGGCCAAACGCGAGGCGAAATCAGTCACCGCGGCGGATGTGGACCGCGCCATCGAATTGCTCGCCAAGCAGCACACGAAGTTTGAGACGGTCGCGCGCGAGCTGCGCCGGGGCGACGTGGCGGTGGTCAATTACAACGGCCTGTGCGACGGCAAGCCGATCACCGACACCGCGCCGACGGCGAAAGGTTTGACGGAGCAGAAAAATTTCTGGGTGGACGCCGCGCCGGACTCTTTTATTCCCGGTTTTGCCAGCCAGCTTGCCGGCGCAAAGGCGGGCGACAAACGCACGGTGAATGTGGATTTCCCCGCCGATTTCGTGACGAAACAGCTCGCCGGCCGGAAGGGCGTGTTTGAAGTCGAAATCGTCGAGGTGAAGGAAAAAGTTTTGCCGCCGATTGACGACACGTTCGCCAAAAAATACGACGCGGAAAACCTGGCCAAGCTCCGGGAAGGCGTGCAACGGGATCTGGAGAATGAATTGAAGTATTCGCAGGCCAAGGCCGTTCGCGGCCAGGTCATCCGCGCGCTGCTCAACGCCACGAATTTTGATCTGCCGGAAACCGCCGTCGCGCACGAAACGCGCAACGTGGTTTATGACATCGTGCGCGAGAACAGCCAGCGCGGGGTGGCGCGCGATTTGATTGAAAAGCAGAAGGACGAAATTTATTCCGCCGCGGCGCAGAGCGCGAAGGAGCGCGTGAAATTGTCATTCCTGATCCAGCGCATCGCCGAGAAGGAGGGCATCCAGGTGTCGCAGGACGAGGTTTTGAAACGCGTGCAGTCGCTGGCGCTGGCGTATCAGATTCCGCTGGAGAAATTCCTCAAGGACCTGCAGAAGCGCAACGGCGTGGTGGAATTGTATGACCAGATCGCGCACGAAAAAGTGCTCGCGTTCCTTGAACAAAACGCCAAAATCGAGGAAATCCCCGCGGTTGCCGCGAAAGCCGGTTGAGCAGCGGGACGGCTGCAACTTTGGCCGCGGCGCGGGGTTCGTTGGATGGGCGCGAGTGCGAATTAACCAAATGGTTACCTTCGGGCGCGCCGGAGCGTCTTAAGTTTGATGAATTTCGGCAAAAGCCGCAAAATTGCAGCACCATGAAAAAATTCAGCCTGGTGGTTTCATTTTTTTTATTCACGGCCTTCGTGGCCGCCGCGCAAACGAGCGCGAACACGGTCGCGCCGCGCGCCATGTCATTGGAAGATTGCATCCAGGAAGCCTTGCAGCACAACCTCGATATCCAGGTCGAGCGCTACGCCCCGCAAATCTCGCTCTACAATTTGCGCGGCGCGTATGCGGGCTACGACCCGCTGCTCAACATCTCCGGCCAGCATGATCGCAACGTGTCCGGTCCTGAATTAATGCCCGCTTCGACTTCCGACCAGAATTCTTTCAAGTCCGACCTGGGCGGTTCGCTGCCGTGGGGTTTACAATACGATTTCAGCGGCAATGTCTCGGAACAATATGGCTTTTCCTTTCCCACAAACTTTGACAATTCCGGCGGCAGCATCGGCGTGCAACTCACCCAGCCGTTGCTGAAAAATTTCTGGATTGACAGCACACGGCTGACGATTCACGTCGCCAAAAACCGGCTGAATTATTCCGAGCAGGCATTGCGCCTGCAGGTCATCAATTCCGTCACCGCCGTCGAGAACGCCTATTACGAACTGATTTACGCGCAGGAAAACGTCAAGGTGCAGCAGGAGGCGCTCGTTCTCGCCCAGACCCAGCTGGACCAGGACCAGCAGCGCGTGCAGATCGGCACGCTGGCGCAACTGGACGTGCAGCAGGACGAGGCGCAGGTGGCGCAGAGCCGGGCCAGTTTGATTGCCGCGCAAAGCACGCTTAACACGGACCAAAACACTTTGAAGAACCTGATCACCGACGCTTATTCACGCTGGCATGACCTGGATATTCAACCCACGGCGACAATCACCAACGCGCCGTTCCAATTGTTCGATTTGCAGGACAGTTGGAGCAAAGGCATGAGCAAGCGGCCCGACCTCTTGCAGGCGCGCCTGGATGTCGAAAAGCAGGGCATCCAGTTGAAATTCGACCGCAATCAGCTTTTCCCCGAACTCGATTTGACCGGCACCTACGGTTTCAACGGCACCGGCAGGGAATTCAGCGATGCGTTAAACCAGTACCATGAAGGCGACCGGCCCTTTTACAGCTACGGCGCGCAACTTTCGGTCCCGCTCAGCAATGCCAAAGCGCGCAATACCGCCAAATCGGACAAGGCGACTTTGCAGCAGCTCCTGCTCACCCTCAAACAGTTTGAACAGAACGTCATGGTGCAGATTGACAACGCCATCAAGAACGCCCAATCCGCCCATGAAAGTGTGGGGGCCACACGGCAGGCGCGCATTTATGCCGAGGCTGCGCTTGACGCCGAGCAGAAAAAATATGCCGTCGGCAAAAGCACCACTTTCACCGTGCTGCAGCTCCAAAACACGCTCACCGCCGACCGCGGGCAGGAAATCCGCTCGCTGGCCAATTACTACGAAGCGATCGTCAACCTCGCGCAGGCGGAGGGCAGCACGCTGGAACGCAATTACATCAACATCGAAATTAAGTAATGGCAGGGATGCCGCGCAGCGCGATGTCCCTACCAAAAATGCCACGCGCCACGCCAGACGATCCATAACCCGAGCAGAAAATTTGTGATCGCGTGCGCGGTCATCGCATCGCCCAGACGGTTTTTGCGAATCACCAGCCATTGATAGGCCGCGCCGCACAAAATGCCGGCCAGCCATTCGTTGTGTGAAAAACCGAACACGGCGGCGGTGGCCAGAAACGGCCATGGCAAAAATTGGTTGAGCGGAACGGATTGGAAATCCACCTTGGCAATGTAGCGATACAAAAACGAACGGTAAAAAACCTCCTCCAGCGGCGGGACAATGAAGGTTGAACCCAGAATTCGCGTGACAATGAAGAGCCACGCGAGCGCCGAACCATCACCAAATTGTGCATTGGGGTTCCAGTTTTTTGGCGGCGCACCCAAAGGATGGGTGAAGCCGAGCTTTGCCCAAAGTGAGTTTTGCGCCGTCCATTCCCCGGTGATGCCGACCCAGACGGCAAATACAGCCACGCCCACCACGACCGCCTCCCAGCTTGCCGTCCAGCGCATTTCGGAAACGAACGGGCGCATGGCCCAAATCAGCCACACGCCAACCAGGGTTTTGGCCAGATAAAACCAGTAACGCGACGCCTCGCCGAACTGCCCCTGGCAAAACGTCAGCGCAAGGAAAATGACAAACGGCGCAACCCGGGCGAGCAGCGGTGACGCGGCGAATGGTTTGCGCAGGAACATCAGTTCATCGGCCGAGGAACAACTGTTGCTGAACATCGCCCACAGCCGCACCGGATTATAGACGGCGCCACGCAATTTGCAATGGCGGCCCACGCCGGATGTTTTTTGCGGGCGCGGGCGGGCACGATATCTGGAGCGTGGCTTGTCTCAAGCCGCAGCACAGGCAAGTGCATGACCCGGTTTCCGCGAATGAAACTGCTGCGAGTTGGGACAAATCGCGCGCCGCTGGCCAGGCTTATGAGTTGATGTGTCCTTCAAGCTCGCGGATGGCACGGCCCACCAGCCGGTAGTTGATGTTTTCGCTGTGTTCCACATAACCGGCGAGCAGCGCCTTGTCACAGATGGAATTGATCAGCCGGGGAATGCCGTGGCTGTAACCAAAAATCCTCCAGAACGCCGGCCCGGTGAAATGAGGCACGCCATTGGCGCCGGCCAGTTCGAGCCGGTACTTGATGTATTGGACCACCTCGGCGCGGCTTAACGGCGCGAGATGATAACGCACCGTGATGCGCTGGCGCAACTGGCGGAGGCGCGGGCTGTCGAGCCGGGCGCGCAATTCCGGCTGCCCCATCAAAATGATTTGCAGCAGCTTGCGGTTGTCCAGTTCGAGATTCGACAAAAGCCGCACCTGTTCGAGCAATTCGTCGGTGAGATTTTGCGCCTCGTCAATGATCAGCACGACGTCCTTGCACTGCTGGACCTGATCGAGCAGAAAATTGTTGATGGCTGCCAGCGTGTCATGCCGGTCCAGGTTTTTGACGTCCAGGCGGTATTCCGTGCCAATGGCCCGCATCAATTCATCCGCGTTCAGCACCGGGTTGAGGATGACGGCGGTGGTAAAATTGATGTCGAGCTGCCGAAGCATCGCGCGGCAGATCGTCGTCTTGCCCGCGCCGACTTCGCCGGTGAGCTGCACAAAGCCCTTGCGCTCCCGTATGCCGTAAAGCAGATGGTTATACGCTTCGCGATGCTTCTGGCTTTGAAACAGGAAACGCGGGTTCGGCGTAAGGTCGAATGGCGCCTGCTTTAACTTGTAGAAATCGAGATACACAACCCCTGTTTGTCAGCAAGAATCGTGCAAACGGCAAAGGAAAGTTTTACCGAAACATTTTCCGCCTTGCATCAAATATTTTACGGTTAGTGCTTGATAATAAACATCATGCGCAACATGGCTCAACCGAGAATCGCCCTGGCCACCCGGACCAAAGCTTCCGCTTCCGCCGCCGTGCCAATCGTGATTCGCAGATAATTCCGCACCTCCGGCTGATTGAACCAGCGCACCAGAATTTTGCGGGCGCGCAGCTTTTGCAGCCACGCCTCCGCCGAAAATCGCGGTGGCTGGACCAGGATGAAATTCGTCTGGCTGGGCAAAACGCGGAAGCCGAGCTGCGTCAACTCGCGGCTTAACTGGCCGCGCGTGGCGATGATTTTTTTGAAATTTGCCCGGTAATACGGCAAATCGTCCAGCGTGGCTTCGGCGGCGATCTGGCCGAGGCCGTTCACGTTGTAACTGTCGCGAATCTTGTGCAGCGCGGCGATGAGTTCCGGGTGGCCGACGAAATAGCCGACGCGCTGGAAGCACAGCGAATACGCCTTCGAGAACGTTCCGCGCCACGAGCACGTGCGGATATTTCAGCGCCAGGGCCATGGCGTTCTCCTCCGCGAAATCCACGTAAGCTTCGTCCAGCACAACGACTCCCTTGTGCGCGCGGCAAAGTTCGTCCAGTTCTTGGTTGGGTAGCCGCGACCGCTCGGCGCGTTGGGAGTGGTGACGAACGTCAAGGCGGCGCGAAAATCCCAAACCTTGCCGAGCTTCAATTCGCGCAGGGTCGGCAGGCCGAAATCCGGATTGAGCGGCAGGGCATTTTTCACCGCGCCATGGATGTCCGCCAGCACCGGGTAAAGCGAGTAGCTCGGCGTGAAATATTGGACCAACGACCTTGGACTCCGGACTCTGGACTTTAGAACTGGCTCGGCGAAGCCGCGCACCGCCAGCGCCAGCAATTCATCCGAGCCGTTGCCCACGATGATGTTCTCCGGCCGGCAGCCATGCAGCTTCGCCAGTTTTTCCCGCAACCGCTCCGCCGTCGGGTTCGGATACAGCCGCAGCCGCCCGTCCACCGCCGCCTTGACCGCCGCCAGCACCTTCGGCGACGGCGGATACGGGTTCTCGTTGGTGTTGAGCTTGATCAACCCCTTGATCTTCGGCTGCTCGCCCGGCACATAGGCGCGCAACTCCCGCACCAGCGGGCGGATTAATTGTGGATTGGGCATGGATTAAACCCCTTCCTTGCCCTGTATTTTTTGCACATGTTCCAATGTCACAAGCTCCCCTCTTGAAGGCAGCACCGGAATGCCGCCGCGCAGGCCTGAACGATGTTTCCGCCCCGCCGCCGTCAACTCTTCAGCGCACGCCGCGTAACCTTTGGAAAATTTCCGAACGCCGACTGTGAGTTTTAATTTCATCCGCTTCATTCTAACCCATCCGAACAACCGCTCAAGCCGGGAAACCTATCCAATCCGACTCGCCGCCTCCCCGTTCAACTCCTTCATTTCCGCCGCCAGCCGTTCCGCCTGCTGCTCCAGTTCGGCGCTTTCCTGATCCAGCAGCTTGGCCCGTTCCGAAGCCAGTTCATCCAGCACGCCGGCCTTTTGCCCGCTCAACTGGCAAAGCTCGTAATCCGGGCTTTCGCGCAACTGCTCCAGTGATTCGATCACGCTGATGATTTCCAGTTGCAACGTCTCATACAGCCGCCGCAACTGGCCGATTCCCTTCCGTGTGAACAAATGGGCGCACATGACCATAAAGTTCTTGCCACATTGATTTCAAATCGGAAGGAAGGTAAAGCATTTGCCTGGGCAAAAATAATTTGCGCCGCCGATTTGAGCGGGTTCAAGCTGATTGGCATCCAATACTTTCCAAATCTTTTCTTCACCGGCAGTCGTGGGAACAACCGAAACAAGTGCATGAGGAATTCCATTCCGAACAACGAGTTCAAAAAGACCAAGTGAGTTTTTGCTGCCGTCGTTGAAGAAAGCATTCATTTTATAGCTTCCGTCTTGGATTTTTTGATTCGGCATCATTCGATCAGTTTATTTTTATCTCAACGCTTTTCCCATGCACCAAGTTTAAGAAACGGCGGCGAAATGGAAAGCGAAAGGAGTTGCAAGCAATTATGGTTTGAATTTATCCGGAATAAGGAATCCAGGAATGCAGGAGAAAAGCCGGTTCATGGTTTCCGGGGTTTCGTTGGTAGGGCGCGTCAGTCCTCTGCGCGCCGTTTTTTCATCGGACGACGGCGCGCACGGAGTGACGCGCCCTACCTTTACGTCGTCTCACTACTTCAATTACGAACGGTTTTGCGGGTGTCTGGTTCCGGCAGGAAAAGCCACTGCGTTTCCGCGCCGGTCCCGCCGGAGCCGCTCCAGCCCGTCCGGCAGGGAAAATCGAGCGGGAATGCTCCCAAACCACACTTTTTCACACTTGCCGATGAAAACAAGTGCATTATCTTTTCAGCATGAGCACAGCGACCGCGCATTTGCTTGAAGAATTCGAGCAGCTTTCTCCCGGCGAGCAAAGGGAGTTCAGCCGCGTGATTCTTCACCGCACGGCCCAACTCGATTACGCCGCGCCCACGGACGAAGAGTTGACCGCCGCCGCCGCCAGCGTCTTCGCCCTGCACGACAAGGAGGAAGATGCCTCGGCGCGGTGAAGTTTGGCTGGTTGACCTTGGCATGGCGCAAAAGGTTCGCCCTGCCTTGATTCTGAATATCCCCTATCAATACGCTGACCGCGCGCTCATCACCATTGTCTCGCATTCGACGGCGCTTCGCGGTTCGGAATTTGAAATTGCCGTTGACGTTCCCTTCCTCAAACGGGGCGCGTTTGTCGTTCAAAGCCTGATTACAATTCCGTCGAAACTGGCGCTCCGCAAACTTGGCGGCCTGACTCCGGCACAGCTTGCACCGGTTGAACAAGGTGTTCGGCGCTGGCTTGGATTGTGACGACAAGGCAATCCGCCGCCGCAAGGATTCCTTCCGGTTTGAATTTCTCCGGAATGAGGAATCCAGGAATGCAGGAGAAAAGCCGGCTGATGGTTTCATGGGTTCCTTATCGAAACCAAGTTGCGGGTGTCTGATTCCGGCATGAAAAGCCACTGCGCTTCCGCGCCATCCCGCCGGAGCCGCTCCAGCCCGTCCGATCCGGGAAAATTGAGCGGATGAACGGCGAGCAGTTCGCAACCGCGTGTTGCTGCAACTCGAACGATTCAGTTCCCGCCGGGGATGCGGGGGAATCCGCGCGCGGCGTGCCAGAATCGGACGATGTCAATGCGTTGCTCGTTGCCCCTCAGCCGATAGATGATGCGATAGGAACGGCAAACCACTTCCCGCAGATTCGATTGCTGAAATTCCGGCACGATGCGGCCGATTTCGGGAAAGTTCGCGATATTTTCGGCGTGAGTTATCAATTCGTAACCAAGCCGGGCTGCGGCATCGGAGTTATGCCGGGCGACATAGCGGACAATATCAGCCAAATCGGCTTGTGCCGACGGGGCGATGATTATTTTCCAGCCCATTGGGCAATCCTGGCTTTGACTTCCTCAATCGGCACACCTTCGCCACGGTCCAATTCGTCCAAACCCTGCTGGACGGCCTGACGAAACTCCAATTCATAAATGGCGTCACTGAGGGTGGCGTCGGACGGCAGTTTTTCGGCCACTTCCAGGAGAATTTCTTTGGCGCTCATGGTTTCAATTTGCACTCAAACGCAGATAATTTCAATGCCAGGTCGCCGGAATGCAACAATTTTCACGAGCGCCAGCATCCGCGACTGCTTGGCCACCCATGTCAGGCGGGTTTTGCGGGTGTCTGGTTCCGGCAGGAAAGCCACCGCGCTTCCGCGCCGGTCCCGCCTCCCGCCGGAGCCGCCCCACCAGCGCCGTCAGGCGCGGCATCTTTGTAGAACCACAACCCAAACAAAATTCCAGCCCCGTTGGGGCGGCATATTCCGGTGGGGCGAGGCTACCGACGAGCCGCCTTCACAGGGTTCCGGCGCGCTGCGTCCGGCTCGCGAGGACGCTCGCCCCACCAAACAGATGAATTCGCTCCGACGGAGCTTGGATTTTCTGATTTCAATTTTCTACAAATATGCCAGCCCTGACGGGCTTGGAAATTCGTGTCAATTCGTGTCAAAAAACTCCGCGTCCCTGCGTCTCTGCACAGAAAATTTATTTCCTAATCTCCGCGCTTTTTCCATGCGCGCCCAGCCCTTCCAGTTCCGCAAATTTTTTCACCGACGGCAGCGCTTTCCTGAGTGAGGCGCGGGTGTATTCGACAACGCTGGTGCGGCGCTGGAACTGGTCCACGGTCAGGCCGGGAAACGACGCGCCCGCGCCGCCGGTCGGCAGCGTGTGGCTCGGCCCGGCCACGTAATCGCCCAGCACCGTCGGCGACCACGGACCGAGGAAAATCGCGCCGGCGGTCAGAATCTTTTCCGAGAGCTTGCGCGGATTGCGCGTCATCACTTCGCAATGCTCCGGCGCGAGCCGGTTCGCTAGGGCCACGCCGTCGTCGAGGGTTTTCACCTGGATCAGCCAGACGTTGTTGTCGAGCACATGCCTGATGAGTTCCCGCCGCGCCAGCTTCGGCAACTGTCGGGCAATCTCCTGCCCGACGGCTTTGATGATTTTCGCCGAAGTCGTCACGAGCCAGACGCGCTCGTGGCCGGAGCCGTGCTCGGCCTGCGCCAGCAAATCGGCGGCGGCGAATTTGGGGTTCGCCGTTTCGTCCGCGAGCACGAGCAGTTCGCTCGGACCGGGCAGCAAATCAATCGCGACGTGGCCGACAAGCAATCGCTTGGCGGTGACCACGTAGGCGTTGCCCGGACCGAAAATTTTCTGCACGCGGCGAATGGTCTTCGTGCCGTAAGCCATGGCCGCAATGGCCTGCGCCCCGCCGACGCGATAAATCTCCGTCGCCCCGGCCGCCCGGGTCGCGAACAACAGCGCGGGATTGATGGAGCCGTCCCGGCCGCAGGGCGTGCAGGCGACGATTTCCGGGCAGCCCGCCGCCTTCGCCAGCGTGATGGTCATCAGCGCGGTTGAGGCCAGCGGCGCCTTGCCGCCGGGGATGTAAACCCCGACACGCCGGAACGGATCGAATTTCTCGCCCACGGATGCGCCGTGCGAATTTTCCATCTGCCAGTTTTTGCGCAGCGATTTTTTGGCGAAGTTCGCAATGTTATTTTCCGCCTCGGCCACGGCGGCGCGGAGCGATTCATCGGCGGCCAGCGAGGCGTTGAACAATTCCGCCTGCGTGACGGCCAGCCGGCCGGCCGCGAGTTTCGCGCCGTCGAATTTTTCGGTGAGTTCCAGCAGCGCGGCGTCGCCGCGGATGTGAACATCGTTCAGGATGGCGCGGGTGCGTTGCTCGATGCTGGGATCGAACAGGCTGGACGGCGCCGTTACTTCGCCCAGTTTCCGGGAAAAATCAGCATCGCTGTGGTGGATGACTATCATGGCAACAGTTTCAAGCTTTCGGTTTTCAGTTTCAAGTTCCGAAAATCTGTGTTTCATCCGTGTTCATCTGTGGCTGATATGCTCATGCGTAATCCCATCATTGCCGCGCTGGACGTGCCGGACGCCGAGACCGCGCTCAAGCTTGCCGCGCAAATCGCACCCGCGGTCGGCGCCTTCAAGATCGGCAAGGAACTGTTCGTCGCCGCCGGGCCGGACATCGTGCGCCGCGTTCGCGGCACCGGCGCGGCGGTGTTCCTGGATCTGAAATTTCACGACATCCCGAACACCGTCGCCCGGGCCGTCGCCGCCGCAGTGCGGCTCGACGTGCAAATGCTCACCATCCACACCAGCGGCGGCAGCGAGATGATGCGCGCGGCGGAAAAATCCGCGCAGGACACTGCCAAATTGCTCGGATTGCCCGCGCCACTGGTGCTCGGCGTGACCGTGCTGACCAGCATGAACAGCAACACACTGGCTGAGATCGGTTGTGAATCCAATGTCGGCCACCAGGTGGAGCGGCTCGCGTCACTGGCGGCAAACTCAGGCTTGCGCGGCTTGGTTTGTTCGCCGCTGGAGATTGCCGACCTGCGGGAAATTCTTCCGGAAGAAATTCAACTCGTCACGCCCGGCATCCGCACGGGCGCGGAAAAGGCCGACGACCAGAAACGCACGCTCACGCCGCGGGAAGCCATGGCCGCCGGAGCGAACTGGCTGGTGATTGGCCGCCCGATTTACGCGGCGGAAAACCCGCGCGCGGCAGCGGAGAAAATTTTGGAATCGCTAAAGTAG
>CAWFZJ010000036.1:0-189568 GCA_963820205.1 uncultured Verrucomicrobiae bacterium | reverse complement strand
GTGTGGGGCGGGTTGACGTTTGCCGGGATTGCCGATGCGCTCGGCATTCCGGCGAATACCGCCGCGTCGCGCTATCGCTACGGTCTGGCGGAACTGCGCAAGCTGACGAAAGAGGTGCTGGCATGAACGACCGCGAGCATGAACTGTTCGAAGCGGAACTGTGCCGGCTGAAGCCTGCGGAACCGCCTAAGGAATTCATGGCCCGGCTGGCCGCGGCGCAGCCGATGCAGGGCGTGCAGCCCAATGTCCGGTCCCGGCCGGCGCGGCAACCCGACGTGTGGCGGGTTTTGCTGCGTTGGCTGGTGCCGGCGATGGCGGCGGCAGCGGCGGTTGCGGCCTTGCTGGTCTGGCAATCGTCCAATCCGGAGGGCCCGCAACATCAGCCGGTCATCGCCCCGGCCAAATCCGCGCTCAAGGCGGACGACGTGGAGATTGACCGGAAGCTGGTCGCGGTTTTCGACGCCGTGATGCGGATGCCGGGCGGTGAACCGGTGCGGTTCCGTTGCCAAGAGTGGATGGACAATGTTGCCTTGCGCGACTCGGCACGCGGTGTCGAGGTCGAACAACGCACCCCCCGCCTCGAAATTGTGCCGGTTGGATTTGAAACTTATTAAACAAGGAAAATGAACATTATGAAAATATCGATGCAGAAATTGACAAGTGTGGCGGGTTGGTCGCTGGCCATTGCCGCAGTGCTGTTTTTAACACAGGTCCACGCCATCGGCGCGGAGACCAAGATCAAAGGAACAGGGCACGACGCTACGAATGTTTCCGAAATTGCCAATGGGAGTTCGGCGGCGTCAACCGGCGTCATGACCGCCAACCCAATGGGTTTTGGAAACTTCGAACCGTTAAACGCAGGCGAACCCTTCGGCAACAGGGAAGTGACGTGGCTGGGCACGGCCGTTGATGAGGCCCCGGAAGTTGTGACCGCGCAACTCGGCCTGGACCCCGGCGTCGGGCTGGTGGTGACCTACGTCGTGACGAACAGCCCGGCTGCAAAGGCCGGCCTGCAAAAGAACGACCTGCTGGTGGAATTTGACGGCCAGCCACTGGTGCATCCCATGCAATTGCGCAAGCTGGTCCTGGTTCGCAAGGAAGGCGATACCGTCAAGCTCATGTTTTACCGGGCGGGGAAGAAACAGACAGTTTCAGCGACGCTGTCGAAGACCGTCATCGGATTCGGTTGGAATGACATGCCGGCCGGACCGGGCAATGGCGGCATGTTCCGGCAGTTCGGGGACTTGCCAACGGGCGACGCCTTTCGCGAGCAAATGAAAGCGCTGCGCAAGCAGATGGAAAACGTAAAATTTGATCAAAAGCAGGTGCAGGAGGAAATCCGTCGCAGCATGGAAGAAGCCCGAAAAACTTATTGGGAAGCGATGCGACAGGCGACTAATGCGAACCTGGCGCTGGGTCCGATGCTGGAAGACCTCGCACGGATGGGGGCTTCGGTGGACAATGACGCCAGCGTTACGGTACGGAGCACCGGCCGGTCGGCAAAGAGCCTCGTGAAAGCCGACGAGTCAGGCACCATCATGATGGTCAGGAACCCGAAGCTTCACCTGACTGCGCACGACAAGGACGGCAAACTGTTGTTCGACGGAGAAATTGATACGTCCCAGCAGCGCGACAAAGTCCCGCGCGATCTTTGGAACAAGGTCGAACCGCTGCTGGAAAAAATGGCCCCGGAAGGTGACGAAAAGCCGGAAACAAAACCCGTTCCATCAAAAGAAGCCGCTTCCGTTCACGAAGACGTAGCAGCCGACGTCAGTCGGTTCTGACATTGCTTTAGACAAGATGGAGCGTACTCACGTCCGCTGCTACGAGGTTCAGGGGGAGATTACTGCGCCAAAGTTTTGTTCTTCGCCCTTGATTCCATGGCGAGCTTTTGTTTGAAACCGGCCAGCGCCTTTTGCAATCGCGCGTCGCCCACGGCCAGGATTTGCACCGCCAGCAGCCCGGCATTTTTGGCCGCGCCAATGCCAACGGTGGCCACCGGCACGCCCGGGGGCATTTGCACGATGGACAGCAGCGAGTCGAGGCCCTTGAGCGATTTGCTTTCGATGGGCACGCCGATGACGGGCAGGGTGGTGAACGCCGCCGTCACGCCCGGCAAATGCGCCGCACCGCCCGCGCCGGCGATGATGACGCGCAAGCCGCGCTGGTCTGCGCTGCCGGCATATTTCTCAAGGCCGTGCGGATCGCGGTGCGCCGAAATTACCCTGGCTTTGCTGGCGATGCCGAATTCGGTGAGCGTATCGGCGGCGGCTTTCATCGTTGGCCAATCGGAGTCGCTGCCCATCAGAATGCCAACCAGAGGTTTGTCAGTTTTGCTCGCTTTCATCGGCGGACAAATTACCCGTTTCAAAATCAAAAGTCATCCCTGGAATAAATTGACGGCATTCTCCCGGGATCATCCGGCAGGTCGGCCGGACAGTTCCAATACGCTGGCCCAATCCGTCATGCCCTCGCTCCAATACAGGGCGTCTTGGCTGATGGAGCCGAGCGCGAGCATTTGGTCAATTTGGAACATGGAAAAGGGCCCGGATTGGACGCCCCCATCATGCACAAAGATGGCCGGTGTTTCAGCCGGAGAATTTTCGGGGCGCACGGGGATCGCAACCCGTATCGGACCCGGCTTAATGATTTCGCTGGCCGGGGTTTTATCGCGTCTTCGCTCAAGTATTTTGTACATCCCGATCAAACCCAATCCGCCCAGAAGACCGCCAACGTGCGCGCCAAAAGCCACGCCTCCGCCAGCGTGCTGGTAGATGAAACCCAGCACCGTCCAAAACAAGTCCTTCAAAAACCAAAACGAAATTGCCACCCACGCGGGCACGGAAAAATCACCGCTGCCGGCGCCCCCAAACATCAGGAAAAAATAGAAATATTTGAACTCGATGTCGGCGTCCGCCCGCAGCAGCAAATACATCCCCATGCAGGCGCTGATGGCCCCCGACGCGCCGCCCATCGGAATTGACGAGGCGAAATGGGCGGGGATCAATGCGATGTAAGCCAGTTCCGCGGCCAGTCCGCCGGCGAGGTAAAAAAACAGAAAACGCCAGCGTTTGATGATGTCTTCCACACAACAGCCGAACAGAAACAGGAACATCATGTTGCCGAGCAGGTGAAAAATCCCCGCGTGAACGAACATTGAGGTCAGATAAGTCCAGAGGATTGAGTCCGCCGGCGTCAGCCATAGGTGATGGTAGATCCACAATTCGGACTCCCCGCCGGTGCTGAAAAAGAAAAACAGCGAGACCAGGTAAACCAGCGTGTTAATGCCAATCAGGGTGAACGTGACGACGGGAAGCCTTTCGGTCCGGTAATTCATTCCGACTGGCAGAACAATGAACATAGGGAATCCTTCGGACGTGAATTCAAACAAAAATGACTTCCGAGTCAAACCAATAACCGGCAAGATGTCCCCCGCCGGTTATGACGACCGCCAATAAAATCACGATTCTACGGATCCTGCTGATTCCGTTTTTTGTTGTCGAATTGCTTTATTACCTCGAAACCGGCGACGAAGTTCACCGGCTGCTGGCGCTCCTTACCTTTGCGGTCACGGCGATTCTGGACGGCGTGGACGGTTACATTGCGCGGCGTTACAACCAAAAAAGCGAGCTGGGCGCGATTCTCGATCCGCTGGCTGACAAGCTGTTGCTCGTGTCGGCCATCATCACATTGAGCTTCAACCACGGGGCGTACATCGGGCAAATTCCGCTCTGGCTTACCGGCACCATTCTCGGACGCGATTTGCTGCTGCTCATCGGCATTGCCGTCGTTCGATTCATTGTCGGTGATGTCGTCGTGCGCCCGCGTGTCATGGGTAAAATCGCGACGGTGCTGCAAATGATCGTGGTCATCTGGATTTTGCTGGACTGGGACCGTGATTTGAATGCGCGCTGGCTCAAAATCTGGATGCTCGGCGCGGCGATCTGCACCGGCATGTCGGGACTGCTTTACGTCTGGGACGGCGTAAAACAGCTCGGCTCGCACCCGGCCAGTTCGCCGACGGTGAAGGGCGGGGAAAGGGAGTGATGGAGTATTGGAGTGATGGAGTGATGGAAGAAAAAGGCAATGTGCTGAGAAGATGCAAACCGAGCCAACCTAGACCGTGGCGATAATTACGCGCGGTTTAGTCAGGATGAACGAAGACCCTTCTATATTCGTTATCTCCAGCCATCTTTGTTTACTCAAAATGGAACAGATGACAGCCACAATATCCAGGTGGCACGCTCTGTCGATTTCGGGGCCTGAGGGTTATTAATATCACGGAGCGTAGGCTGATAGACAATCGCCATATTTCCAGTGCGGGCAATTTCAATGAATTCGGCGGGTAGGGCAACCGTCCAAACTCTTTTGGCACTGGGTTCAATATGCCAGCCATCGGGGACTGCAAAGAAACACATCTTGCCGTGCAAGGGATCTCTCATTCCTTCAACAAACACGTCAACATCGAATGTGTATTTCGAGAAAGGCGCGGTCCGGTAGGCGTTGCGGTTTTCATCTATCCACGCAGTTTTCCACATATCACCCGAGTAATAAGCAGGAGGCGTGACTGGTTTCATATATTCCATTTTCCAGTCGCCATTCTTGGCGACGATTTTAACTCCAGGCGTGGTGAGGATGGCATGGTTCGGGAATGTCACTTTGGGAGGCGGTGGCGGCGGTTGGGGACGCGGTGCTTGTGGGTCGGCGCATCCGACAAGCAATATCAGTCCTGCCACCATCAATGTTCCGAACGAATTCTTAATGTGTTTGTTCATTGGCTAATTCTCCTTTCATTTGGATAAGGTGATTTCCGATTAATTGCCATAACTGCGCTCCATCAAAGATGTAAACGGGAGTTCCCAAATGGTTATCTATGAGGTAACCAACGGCGGAACGTACAACAGCGCAGCGTATGGCCAGTGACAGACCTGCAACACGAGGTTTTTCTCCACTGCCTGCGACCCGAGACTGCTCCGTGCTGCCGCCGATGCGAGGTTGTTCTCCACTGCCCGCGATGCGGGCCTGCTCGCCGCTGCCGGCGACACGTGCCTGTTCTCCGCTGCCGCCGATGCGGGGTTGTTCTCCACTGCCCGCAATGCGGGCTTGCTCGCCGCTGCCGGCGACACGTGCCTGTTCTCCGCTGCCGCCGATGCGGGATTGTTCTCCACTGCCCGCAACACGGGCTTGCTCGCCGCTGCCGGCAACACGTGCCTGTTCTCCGCTGCCGCCGATGCGGGATTGTTCTCCACTGCCCGCAACGCGGGCTTGCTCGCCGCTGCCGGCAACACGTGCCTGTTCTCCGCTGCCGCCGATGCGGGGTTGTTCTCCACTGCCCGCAACGCGGGCTTGCTCGCCGCTGCCGACGACACGTGCCTGTTCCCCGCTGCCGCCAATGCGGGGTGTCGGAGAGCAGGGATTACCGTAAACAGAGAATCCAATCACAAGTAACTCAGTGCCTCCTTCGTCCTTAAAGTGGCGTGGGAGAGCCTCCACCAGTTCATTGAAAGTCCGATAGGTCGCAATCCGTGGACACTCCAACCAATGGTCAACTTGTTGGTCGCCCCCGACGTTTTGTGGATCAAGCGCGCTAGGTTCAGAGGGAGAAATACACCCCACCCCAAATAGCAAGCCAAGCCAGAACAGCCCAATCAATCTCCTCCATGCGAAGCGAAGGCAAGTAGTCGATATACTGCATTTGGTTACGAGCACCATTTTATCAATATCCTTCCTGGGAACTCATGGGAGCAACTCCTGAATCATGCAACTTCGCGCTCTGATTTCCATCATCCCGCCTTCCGGTTGCAGGTTTAACGCGCATGACGGAATGTGTAGGACGGTTCGGCGGTGATGGCAAGCACTAATAATCCTGCTGGAAGTGTTCGATTCCCGATTAAACAGGCACGGGATGAAGGCGAAGAATCCGGCTGTAAATAAAACGAGTTAACCAGATAACCGAAAACGATAATGGCAATATCTGTTGGCTCAAAAGCTCCAGATTACGCGGTTGAGATCTGGGAGGGACAACACGTTGCGGTCCCAATTTCAGTGCCGCCAGCACGGCACTCCCACTTCAATAATTCTTCGACCACGAGGCGAGCTTGTTGTCCGTGTCGAACATAAGTTTCAAAACCTTGTCGCTGTAGCCTTGCCCGACGCTGTGGCTCATGCCGACGCCGACGCCACCGCCAACAAATCCGGTGCCGACGCTGAGGCCGCTGCCACCGCTACGGTGTGTGATCCATTCCGCGACCGTTTTGCCATCGCTGAGTTTGGCCTGTTTGTCCGGCGGGCCGAGTTCGGTCACGGCCTGGTCAAACGTGTAATTCCCAATGCGGCTGTTCCAATTAACCGGCTTGGTCGTCTGGCAGCCGACTATGAACGCGGCCACCAAAGCCACAATGGTGAGCTATGAAAATTGGGCGGCGAGATTCCTTTTCATGGAATCAATCCAAACGAGTGTTGCCAAAGTGCAATCGGTGGTTCTCGAAGGGTCAGTAAGTGCCCAGCGAGACACGCAGGACCTGCGGCGCGGAACTGAAGTCGAGGCCCCAGTCGGTTTCATCCCCGTTCCAGATGTAAAGCGGATGCCAGGTTCCTTTCTCGTAGCCGCCTTCCTCGACCCGCAGGAAATCGCGTTGTCCGCCCGAGGCGGCCTTGAAATCCACGCGGCAGAACGCGCCGGTCACCAGAAATTCGTTCTCGCCGATTTTCGCGATCAGGGCGCGGCCTATCGGTTCGAAATTCCCCTTCGGACTGCCGTTGCGGGCCACACCGTAAGTGACGACGGCCTGCCAGTTGCCAAAATCCAGCGTTTGCGTGGGTTCACCCTTTTCCTCGGCGACCGCCTGGAGTTTGCCTTCGAAATTGAGCCGGGCGACTTCGCGCATGATCGGCCCCAGAATCTTGTAGTTCAGCGCAACCGGGGCCAGCGTCGCTTCTGTTTCCCGGGGCGCGCCCAGCGGCTGGTTGGTATTGGCGTACTTGGTGTAGTCGAGACCGAAGGGCGACCAGCCGATGGTTCCCTGTCCCAGCGCGGCGAAGCACATCCGGGCGGATGCACCATTACCACGGGTTTCGGGCACGAACAGCGGCTTGTCCGGCCCGCTGTAAAGTTCCAGCACCTTGCGGTATTTGACGTCGTCGCCCTGGTAAATGTCCGGGGCCAGAATATCAATCGCCGGCGCCGCAGCTTTCCAGATCCAAAGCACGTTATCCGTTGCCCCGCCGCTTTCGTAGGTGTTCGCGGAACCCGGTGACAGTGGATCGCGCAGCGAGGCATTGACATACATTGGCAATGGATATTCCTGCTTGCCGGCGGCGGCCACCTGGCCGATGAAATACGCGACGGACCAGGCATGGAAATATTCGTCGGCATTGGTGCCGAAGACTTCCGGCCAGTTGCCGCCGCCGACGGGCGCGTTAGGGCCCATTGCCTTCAACAGTTCCGGCGGCACCGGCGCCGTGAAGAGCTTTTGCGCCTCGGGTGAATAATCGCGGACGGTGTTCCAGGAGCCAGGCTCGTTTTCAACCTGCACCATGATGACCGTGTGCTGGGTGTCCTTCGCCTTCAGGTGCCGCATGAGCGCGCTGAAAGCGTGAATGTCCGCCGCGAGCGTGGCGGGCGCGTGCGGGGATGGCGTATCCACGCGGCGGCCCGATTTCCCGATGATGCGCGGGTATTTGTCGGGCTGGCTTTTCATCCAAAGCGGGAGGTAATGCGAACTGCCGTTTTTCCAGGTGCCGAACCAGAGCAACACCAGCCGCACGTTGTGCTCGCGCGCCTGCTTGAGGATGGTGTCCACGATGGAGGTGTCGAACTTGCCCGGCTCCGGCTCGAACTGCTCCCAGTAAATCGGAATTTCAAGCGTGTTGGCGTGGAGATATTCGATGGCCGGCCAGACCTTGGGCAGCATTGCCGGCCAGGCGCTGGAGTTGTGGCATTGCGCCCCGAGCATGAGGAACGGCGCGCCGTCCACGATCAGCGCGTGGCGTCCGTTTTCAGTCACGAGATGCGGCAGCGAATTGTTGTCGGCGTGCGCGCGCGCGGGGCCGGCGCAAAATCCCGACAGGAAAATGATGAGCGATACAAGAGCGAGCGGCCGGAAGGAATGGCTTTTGTTTTCCAAGTTCATGCCGGAATCGTAACGGGTGAGGTGACGCCGTCAAGTGTTGAGAGAACATCCATTTTTGCCAACGGATGAAAGTTTCCAACGGATACAAAAAGTATTCCTCAAATAATCCGTTGGTATGCATAACCCTCACGCTTCGACTTTGGTTGCAGCCACACCGCGCTGCACCTTTGAATTCAATCCATCCGCGTTTATGTTTCCTTGCGCGGAAACAACGGCGCGGGTTCGCCGATTTTGTGGCCGGCGGGCAAACCGCCCCAAGCCGTGGCGTCCAGCTTGTCCGGTGTGCCGGTCAATCCGAGTTGCGCGTAAATTTTCACCGCCGTGCCGGGCAGAAACGGCCAGAGCAAAACCGCCAGCACCCGGCAGGTTTCCGTCAGATTGTAGAGCACTTCGTCCAGCCGTTTGGCCTGTGCCGGGTCCTTGGCCAGCTTGAACGGCGCGGTCTGATCCACGTATTGATTGGCGCGTGTGACAAGTCCCCAGATGCTTTGCAGCGTGGACTGGAGCTGGTTTTGTTTGAGCAAAGCGCGCGTCTCGTCCGCGGCCTTCGCGGCGGCGGCAGCGAGTTCATCGTGTTTGGCCGGCACGACGCTGTTGCGGTATCGTTTGAGCATCGAGAGCGAGCGGTTGACGAGATTGCCCAAACCATTCGCCAGTTCGGCCTGATAACGCGACTTGAATCCGGCGTCGGTCCAGTTGCCGTCCGGGCCGATGTCGAGTTCGCGCAACACGTAAAAACGAAAGGCATCCAGGCCCCATTCGTCAATGACCGCGATCGGGTCAACGATGTTGCCGGTGCTCTTGCTGATTTTCGCGCCGTCCTTCTGCCACCAGCCGTGGACGAGAATTTGTTTCGGCAGCGGCAGGCCCATCGCCTTGAGCATGATCGGCCAATAGACGGCGTGAAATTTCACGATGTCCTTGCCGATGACGTGAACATCGGCGGGCCAGAGGTAAAGTGGCGAGGGATGCGTGCGGGTTGACGGGGACAGGGCGGACAGGACGGTGGGATCGCCGTGGGCGGCGGCGATGCTGATGTAATTCACCAGCGCGTCGAACCAGACGTAGGTGACAAAATCCTTGTCGAAGGGCAGGGGAATGCCCCAGTTCAAACGCGCCGCCGGACGCGAGATGCACAGGTCTTCCAGTTCGTTGTTCTTGAGAAAACCCAGCACCTCGTTGCGGCGATGATCGGGCTGGACGAACGTCGGGTTCGCCGCCAGGTAATCAATCAGCCATTGCTGATGCTCGTTCAGCTTGAAGAAATAATTCTCCTCTTGCAGTTCGATGACTTCGCCGTAGCTGGGATCGAACGTTCCATCCGGACGGCGGTCTTTCTCGGTCAGGAAGGTTTCCTCCTTCGTCGAATAAAAGCCCGAGTAGGTTTTTTTGTAAATCTGGCCGGCTTGATGCACCTTCGCAAGGCCGGCCTGGACGATTTCCTTGTGCCGCGGATCGGTGGTGCGGACGAAATCGTCGTTGGTCAGTTCCAGTTTTTTCGCGAACGCCTGCCAGTCCGCCGCCAGTTTGTCGCAATAGGCCTGCGGGCGTTTTTCCTTCCGCGACGGCCGCCTGCTGGACCTTCTGGCCGTGTTCATCCAGGCCGGTCAGGAAAAAAACCTCCTGCCCCAGGCTGCGCCGCGACCGCGCGATGACGTCGGCGACGATTTTCTCGTAGGCATGGCCGAGGTGCGGCTGGCCGTTGACGTAATCGATGGCGGTGGTGATGTAAAACTGTTTGGTCATCAAGGAGGACAGTGTGAAGGACAAACGTGACGTTGGCAATCCTGCGAAGTGTAACTTGGTGGGGCGAGTGTCCTCGCGAGCCGGAGGCAAAAGCAAACACGGCTCGTCTGTAGCCTCGCCCCACCTGATGAAGTGTTCACGCTTGCCGCACGGTCATTTCGTGCTACAATTCCTTCCGGCTGTGGCGGAAAACCAGCCGGCAAACAAAAACCGCATGACAACCGGGCTTTCAAACTTTGCCGCGCGTTTGCGCGAGCGTATCCTCTTGTTTACTGATGCAGCAGCCGAGGTGATGAGGCTCGCTCTTCAAGATCGGAAATCGGAAATCGGAAATCGGAAATTGTTAGAGCCTCCTTACGTAGGCTGCTACGAAAATGAATTCAATACTCTTGCGCTCGAACTCTTCGCGCTTCAGTTTAAAACCAACGCCGCCTACCGGAAAATCTGCGTGGCTCGCAATCTTACGCCGGAAGTCGTCGAACATTGGACGCAAATTCCAGCCGTGCCGCCGGCGGCGTTCAAGGAACTGGAATTGACCTGTCTGGCGCCGGCGGAAAGCACCACGGTTTTCCATTCCAGCGGCACGACGGAACAACGCCCAAGCCGGCATTATCACAGCCCGGAATCACTGGCGGTTTATGAAGCGTCGCTCTGGCCGTGGTTTCGATCTCATTTGTTCGCGGACAAGCTGAAGCTTGAACTCCAACCATCCGCCACACCTGCTGGAGTTCAAGCTTCAGCTTGTGGTTGTGGTGACGAAGATTTCGGCTTGGTCATTCTCACGCCGCCGCCAGTTCAAGCGCCGCATTCGTCGCTCGTCCACATGTTTGAGACCATCCGACAAAAGCTCGGTGGGGCGAGCGTCCCCGCGAGCCGGACATTCTTTGGCGACATTGCGGCAGACGACGGTTCCTGGACTTTGAATTTTGATGCCACACTTGCCGCGCTCAACTCGTCACTCGTCATTCCTCACCCGTCACTTCTTTTGGGCACTGCGTTTTCATTCGTTCACCTGCTGGATTATCTGGAGGAGAAAGATTTGCATTTTGATTTGCCCGCCGGTTCACGGGTGATGGAAACCGGCGGTTACAAAAACCGTTCGCGTTCCCTGACCAAAACCGAACTGCACCAACTCATCACCGAAAGGCTCGGTGTGCCGCCATCCCGCATCATCTGCGAATACGGCATGAGCGAGTTGAGTTCACAGGCGTATGACACAGAATTGGAGCGCCGGTCTCCGGCCCGGTGCGATGCGGTTGGAGTTCAAGCTTTAGCTTGTTCTGATGGCACGCTAACCCAGGCTTCGCCGAGGCGAGAGTGTGAACTCCAACACGCCGGGTCGGAGACCGGCGCTCCGCCTGACGTGCGTCACTTCCATTTTCCTCCGTGGGCGCAGGCGCAAATCATTTCGCCGGAAACGGGGCGCGAAGTCGCCGACGGCGAAACCGGTTTGATTCGCGTGTTCGATTTGGCGAACGTGTTTTCCGTCATGGCCGTTCAAACGGAAGATTTGGGGATCCGTCGCGGCGACGGATTTGAATTGATCGGGCGGGCAGCTTTGGTTGAAGCTCGCGGCTGTTCGCTGATGACAATCTAAAAACCGATTTTATGAAACGACTTTACCTTCTTCTTTTCCTGCTGGCCTTGGTGGTGTCTGCCTATGTTTTCAGACCCTACGTTTGGGCGGCCATCTCTCCCGTGGCGATGAGGTTCACCAAGTCCAAAACGGTTGCCGAGCGGCTCAATCAGTTTGGCGAAGCCGCCCGGGGCAGGTGGAAACCATGTTTTAACAAGGCGCAAACCGCTTATCCGCCAGCGGGCGTGAAACTCGTCGCTTTGAAAACCGAACGGGTTTTGCAGGTCTATGCCGTCGATAAATCGGGCCACAGCCACTGGATTCGTTCGTATCCCATCCTGGCGGCCAGCGGCATCCCGGGACCAAAGCTACAGGAAGGTGATGGCCAAGTGCCGGAAGGCGTTTACCCGATTGAATCACTCAATCCCAACAGCCGTTTTCATGTGGCCTTGCGGGTTGGCTATCCGAATGTATTTGACCGCTCGCAAGCGGAAAAGGACGGGCGCACAAAATTGGGAGGGGACATCATGATTCATGGCAGCTCGGTTTCGGTGGGATGCCTGGCTATGGGAAATGAAACCGCGGAGGATTTGTTCGTCCTGGCGGCGGATGTGGGATTGCCAAACGTCACCGTGATCATTGCGCCCGTGGATTTTCGCAAGGGAAAAACGGTGCCGAAGCCGGTCAAGCTGCCGGATTGGTCAAGCATCCTCTATTCACAAATCAAAGTGCAACTCGCCCAACTGCCGCCGGCCGAAGAAAAGTGAGCCTGCCCAACTATTTTCTCGCTGATCTGCCGTCGGAAGCGACACTGTCGCCGGCGATGATCACGGAGGCGTGCCAGACGCTGAAGCGCAATCGCGAGCGTTACCTCGCCGGCCGTTCAACGGAAAACCTCATACAAATACTGAGCGACGTGGCGGAGGGCTGGTTGGACAAAGAAAATCGGTTCCGCAAGCTGGCGCTGGAGCGCGCTGGAGTTCAAGCTTTAGCTTGTTCTTCAGACACGCTAAAGCGTGAACTCCAACAGGGCGCTCCGGCGCCTGCTTTTTCACGCGCCACCTGGGAAAAGGGCCTGGACAATTTTTTCCGGCAACTCACAACGGAAAATATGGAAGTGCTGCTGGAGCAGGAACTGGGTGACGCCAACAGTGTGACAGGTGACGGCTGTCTGGTGACAGGCAAAGCGGCTTCCCCGCGTCACTCGCCACATGTCACTCGTCACTTTTGGCGCGGTCCGGAGTTGCTCGTTCATATCACGGCGGGCAACGTGCCGAATCCGGCGTTGATGAGCATCGTGCTCGGTCTGCTGACCCGTTCGGCGCAATTCGTGAAATGCGCGAGTGGCGCGGCGTTTCTGCCCCGGCTGTTCGCCCACTCGCTTTACGATGCCGACCCCAAGCTGGGCGCCTGCCTGGAAATCGCCGAATGGCGCGGTGGGAATGCGGATTTGGAGACCGTATTATTTGCCGAGGCTGATTGTGTCACGGCGACGGGCAGTGACGAGACGCTGTCGGCCATTCGCGCGCGTTTGCCGGCCAAAGCCCGTTTTCTTGGCTATGGTCATCGCGTGAGTTTTGGTTTTGTGGCCGACGCGGTTTTGCATGGTTCGAACACCCGGCAAATCATTTCACACGCGGCGGACGACGTGGTGGCGTGGAATCAGCTTGGCTGTCTTTCGCCGCACGTTATTTACGTCCAGTTTGGCGGCAGGGTGTCGCCGGAGCAATTCGCGGAAATGCTCGCCGACGAATTGGAGCGGCGCGAACAAACCGAGCCGCGCGGCGAACTGGCGGTCGAACATGCGGCGGTCATCGCTTCACGCCGGGCGTTCTACGAAGTGCGCGCGGCAGCCCGCGCTGAGGGATTGGACACGCTGATGTGGCACAGCAAAAATTCAACGGCTTGGACGGTGATTTACGAAACCGACCCGCGTTTCCAACTGTCGTGCCTGAACCGGTTCGTCTATGTGAAAGGCGTGAAGGATTTGCAAGAAATGCTGCATAACGCCGAGAGCGTGCGCGGCAAGGTTTCAACCGTCGGCATCGCCGCGTCGGAACAAAAAACGCGCGAATTGGCGGAGCAACTGGCGTGCTGGGGTGTGACCCGGGTTTGTCCGCTGGGCCGGATGCAAAATCCGCCGCTGACGTGGCGGCACGACGGCCGCCCGGTGCTGGGGGATATGGTGACGTGGATGGATTTTGAAACGTGAAACGTGAAACGTGAAGCGTGAACTCGTCGCGCTTCACGTTTTACGCATTACGTTTCACAAATTATGAAAATGGAATTACGAAAAACATTTCAATTCGAGGCGGCGCATTTGCTGCCGCGTTTGCCCAAGGCGCACAAATGCCGGCGATTGCACGGACACAGTTTCAAGGTGGACATCGTCGTGGCGGGCGAGTGCGACGCGAAACTCGGCTGGCTGATGGATTACGCGGACATCACGGCGGCGTTCAAGCCCATCTGGGAAAAGATTGACCACAATTACCTGAACCAGGTTCCCGGCCTGGAAAATCCGACCAGCGAGGAAATCGCCGTGTGGATTTGGAAAAAGTTGAAACCGAGATTGCCGCTGCTCACCGAAGTCGTTGTGGCGGAAACCTGCACGGCGCGCGCGGTTTACCGCGGCGAATGAAATTTTACGGCGTCAAAACCAGGTTCGTGCCGCTGACCGCGTCTTTGGGAACAGCCTTGAGATAATCCGGCGCCAGCTCAGTGAGGCTTGCGGGCCGCCGGCCTTTTTCCAACTCATAAGCGCGGGCGGCGAGTTCAACCAGCAATTGGCGCGTCAATAACTGTTGTTTGTTGAATTTTCGTTCACCCGCTTTATGGGCTTTCTTTAACGACGAAGACATAACCAGTTCAACCATTCTGTATTTGATGCCAGGATAAGTCCGCCGCGACCATGCTCGTTCCTGTTGCACGACCTCATTCCACGTTTGCCTTTGGGCATCGAACGTTTCCAGCGTTGCCGCGGCCTTAAGACAGGATTTTGCGTCGAGTTGGCCGGTAATTTTTTGCAGACCGGCCACCCCCATGTTTTCAATGGCGAAGCCAACCAAGGCGTCAATCAAAACTCCGCCGCGCTCCGCATCGCTGCCCAGACGGATCAAATCCAAATACGCCCCGGCGGCATCGCTGAAGCGCTTTTGCTTTTCCGCGAACCTGCCTTCGGCCACAAATGCCTGCGCCAGCCGTTTGAGGCCGGCCAATTCGGAAAGATGCCGGTCGAGATATGGCAGTGAAAACTGAATGGGCACCCGGCATTCATTGCTTAAACTGGCGCGGGCGAGCAACAAGGCTTCGGCATTGACCGAAACGATTTCACGCAGTTGCGCTTCGTCCAGGACCTTGTAATCCCAACTCTCCGTTGGAATCATTTCCCCGGCCTGCACCAGGCCGACGTAGCCGTTGGGCTGGGGCAAAGGCCGGATTGGCGGCAGCGGTTGAAGCTCCTGGAAGACCAGCAGACCAGCCGCGGCAATGACGATCACCGCTGGAATGAGCAGGAGCGCCATGAGCCGGCTGCGTGTTTTTTTCGTCATGCGGCGCCGGCAGCTTGGCAAAAAAACGGCTGGCGTCAACCATTCAGGTATTGACGAGGCGCATGGAATTGATTTAACGAATGACGGCAACGAACCATCAATTTGAGGTGACCCATGAATAAAAGCGGAAGCACAACACCCTGGCAGGACAAACTCATTGAATACGTCATCACCCACAGCGGCGCGCTCATTTCGGCGCTCATCGTGGCGCTGGTGGGTTTCCTTCTCGCGCGCTGGATTGGCAAACTGATGGACCGCTGGCTGACGCGCAAGGCGATGGAACCGCCGATGAGCACCTTGCTGGTGCGCATTGTAAGGCTGCTTGTCTTCGGCCTGGCGTTGGTCGTCGCCCTGGGCACGGCGGGCATGGACGTGACGGCGCTGATTGCCGGTGTGGGCGTGGCCGGTGTTGGCATTGGCCTCGCGTTGCAGGGCGTGCTCGGCAATTTGGTGGCCGGGTTTACCATTATTTTCACCAAACCCTTCCGCTTCGGCGAATATATTGAAATTGTCGGCGTGCAGGGGCAGGTCACCAACATTGAACTTTTCTCGACCACGCTGCTGCATACCGATCACTCGCGAATCGTTGTTCCCAACCGGAAAATTGTCGGCGAAATTTTGCATAATTACGGTCACATCCGGCAACTGGACATGACGGTGGGCGTCGCCTACGGCACGGACATCAACCATGCCCTGCTCGTCGTGCGGGATGTGCTGGCCCGCAATGCCCGCGCGCTCAAGGAACCCGTGCCCGTCGTTGGCGTGACCATGCTGGCGGATTCATCCATCAACATTGCCGTCAAACCGTGGACGGCCGTGGCCGATTACAATCCGGCGACGGCGGAAATTTATCAGGACATCGTTGATCAATTCCGCGCCAACAAGATTGAAATTCCCTTCCCGCAACGCGAAGTGCGGATGCTCAACACCCCGGCCTGAACTGAAATCCGATGTTGAATCGTGGGTCGCGAAAGGCGCGCGGCCTTCAGGCCGCTTCAACGTTCGCAAGGCCTGCGATTCACAAACATCCCAAACCATTCGGGCGGTGAAGCGGCGTGAACGCCGCGCCCCTACAATCTGGCTTTGGCTTTGATTTTTTACTATGGAATTCGGCCTGAACCGGGTCAGCCGCCTTGCCTGCCTGAGCGCCTCAATGGAACAAGACGGATGAAGTCAACCAGAGGGAGACTTGCAGCCTGTCTTCTTATTGGGCGGCGTCATTTCTGTTTCCTCGCTCTTGCACTTGTGACAAAATCACTCTCGCCAAGTTTCAGGTGAGTGTGAGTGGGAGCATCCTGACTCTCTGCCTGCCGCTTCCGATTCGCGTTCAGCTTGTGAACGCGCTTCTGAATGTCTTCGCGCTCTAACTCGGTCATGCCGACGGATGGCGGGACATCGTCATAAGCTGCATACATCCGCTCTCGCTTCAAATCTTTCTGAGTCGTATGAATGCTTCGTGACATAGTCCTGTGCGAGTCGCCTAACAGATAAAGGACAGCGTGTTGTGCAGTCTATCCTGTTTCATGTTTGCGAGTGTGTTTCGCATTTAAGTTTCTGTCCAGCAAAAGCGCGCATGAACATTAGTGGCAACGCCTTCCCTCATCCCGGCCTTCTCCCCAAGGAGAAGGAGAATTTTCCGCCGTCTCTTTGAAAATCCTGCGGTTGGATTTGCCGGATGACCATTCGCAAAACCAAAAGCGCCTCATCGCTGTTCCTTCTCCCCGGGGGAGAAGGTCAGGATGAGGGCGGGCAAAATATCATTTTCAATTCCACCAAATTTTTGCGGCGCTCTGCCGAGTCGCCGCTACGGCGGATTTGGCTGGTCACGCCCTGGCGTGATGCAATTCGGCGTGGACTTTCGCCAGGCCGTCGGCCAGCGCAGCCCAGTCGGCTTCGCTGGTTTCCCAGCCGCTGCTGAAACGCAGCACGCGATGCGCTTCCGCCGCCTTGAATCCCATCGCGGCCAGCACGTGCGACGGCTCTTCCTTGCCCGTCGTGCAGGCCGAGCCGGTGGAAACGGCAAAACCGGCCTTGTCGAGCCTGGACAGCCAGCGCAGTTGGACGCCTTCCGGCATCAACGCCGAAACCGTGTTCCACAAGCGCGGCGACTTTGCGCCCACAATCGTCGCGCCGGGAAGCTTGTGCAAAAGCTGCCGCTCGAAATTCTCCCGCCAGACGCCGCGCAGAACGTGTTCGCCGCGCGCGATTTGTTTTTCGCGAACTTCCAGCGCGGCGAGCATCGAAAGGATGGCCGCCACGTTCTCCGTTCCGGCGCGCCGGCCCTGTTCCTGTTTGCCGCCGACGAGCAGCGGCGTGACGTGGCTTTTGCCCGGTGCTTTCAAAAAGCCGATGCCGCGCGGCCCGCCGAATTTGTGCGCCGCGCCGCTGAGAAAATCGCATTCGCCGAGTTCCTTCGCGGGCATTTTGCCGAGCCATTGCACGGCGTCGGAGAAGAACGGCACCTGGTATTGACGGCAAATCGCCAGAATCTCGCGCCAGGGCTGGATGACGCCGGTCTCGTTGTTCGCGGCCATTACGCCGACCAGCCCGGGGCGCGTGTCAGCCAGTTCCGCCGTCAGCCAGTCCAGGTCAATCACGCCGTCGTGCGTGACGGGAATGAATTTCGCGCGTTTGCCGAAATAATGTTTGGCGGATTCGTGGACGCACGGATGTTCAATGGCGGAAACCCAGACCTCGGTCTTCGTGTCGAGCGTCCGCGCAAAATGGTGCATGACTGTGTTGTTCGCCTCGGTCGCGCCGCTTGTCCAGATGATGTCGGTGGGATGGCAGCCGAGGAAGGCGGCGAGTTTTTCGCGGGCCTCGCGCAGGGCGGCATTCGCGCGCTCGCCGATGCGATGCGGGCTGGACGGATTGCCGGTGACGGTTTCCGTCGCGTCGAGCCAGGCGTCGCGGGCCTCGCGGATCACTGGTGCCGTGGCGTTATGGTCGAAATAAATCACGCTTAACAAAATACAATCGCCGGGCGCGCTGGCGAGTTTTTAATCAGCGGCTCGACAATTGCAGGTGCAACCATGCATGGCCACCGGTCTATAGCGACAGGCATCCTGCCGCAATAGGGAAACCGGCTTTAATCTTGCGACGGCTTTGCGGGGTTGGTTAAATTTCTCCTGTTTTATGGCAGCCATTGGCCGATTTCAAAAGGGCGAGGAAATATTTTACGCCAAAGTCGTGGACGGAGAATGGTTCCGCCTGCGCGGCGACGTTTTCGGTTCGCCGTCCTTCGACCGCAAACCGATTCCGCGCAAGGGCATCAGGACCTTGACTCCGGTTGTGCCGTCCAAAATCATCGCCGTCGGGCTGAATTACGCCGACCACGCGCGCGAGACGGGCCGGCCGCTGCCGAAAGAGCCGTTGTTCTGGCTCAAAGCCACCACGTCGCTGATTCCCGACGGCGGAAAAATTGAAATCCCATTTCGCGATCACCGCACGGATTATGAAGCCGAGCTGGCCATCGTCATCGCGCGCAAAATCCGCAGTGTCTCGCCCACGCAGGCGGCGCGCTACATTTTTGGTTACACCACCGCGCAGGACATCAGCGACCGCACCATCCAAAACGCTGAAACCCAGTGGGCGCGTTGCAAATCGTTCGACACGTTCACGCCACTCGGCCCGTATGTGGAAACGAAAATTGATCCGAATGAATTGACCATCCAGCTTTTCCAAAACGGCCAGTTGCGCCAGAACTCGAACACGAAGCAGCTCATTTTCAAGCCGCACGAACTCGTCAGTTTCATCTCCACGAACATGACGCTGCTGCCCGGCGACGTTATCCTCACCGGCACACCGGGCGGCATCGGCCCGATCCAAAGCGGCGACAAGCTGGAAGTGCGGATTCAGGGACTTGCGCCGCTGGTGAACGCGGTGAAGTGAGAAGTGTGAAGTGCGAAGTGCGAGGTGCGGGCGCTTTCGAAAACCTTGGCTTATGAACGACCTGAAATCAAGAACCAAAAAGTTCGCTTTGGATGTCATTCGTTATTCGCGCAAACTGCCGCGAGGTGACGAATTTGTGATCATCAAACGGCAATTGATCCGTTCAGCCACTTCAACGGCGGCAAATTACCGCGCCACTCAACGGGCGAAATCGCGCGCCGACTTTCTGAGCAAGCTCGGAACCGTGGAAGAAGAAGCTGATGAGTCCTTGTTTTGGCTGGAATGTCTCGCCGAACTGGCAACGCACGAGCATTCCGAACTGAAGCGGTTAACGCAGGAGGCGGATGAGCTGGTTGCGATTTTCGTCGCTTCAAAAAGGCGCGGTCGCGAATAAAATTCGACAATTCGCTCTTCGCACTTCAAACTTCGTACTTCGATATGCGTTGGACCAATGCCTTTATTCCGACCCTCCGCGAGGCTCCGGCTGACGCGGAAATCCTTTCCCACAAACTCCTGCTCCGCGCCGGGCTGATCCGCAAGCTCGCCGGCGGCGTTTATACCTTTCTGCCGCTCGGCCTCCGCGCGCTGCGCAAGGTCGAGCAGATCATCCGCGAGGAAATGGACCGCGCCGGGGCGCTCGAACTGCTCATGCCCGCCCTCCAGCCGCCGGAAATCTGGCAGCAAACCGGCCGGTACGAAACCGCCAGCAACGTGCTGTTCAAATTAAAGGACAGCGGCAACCGCGAATGGGTTCTCAGCCCCACGGCCGAGGAGGTCATCACCATCATCGCCGCCAACGAAATCAATTCCTACCGGCAGTTGCCCAAAAACTTCTACCAGGTCAGCGTGAAATTCCGCGATGAAATCCGCCCGCGCTTCGGCCTCATGCGCGCGAAGGAATTCATCATGAAAGACGCGTATTCGTTCGATACCACGGACGACGGCGCGATGGCCAGCTACAAAAAAATGTACGAAGCTTATGCGCGCATCTTCGCCCGGTGCGGACTGAAGGCGTTCCCAGTCGAGGCCGATACCGGTGTTATCGGCGGCAGCCAATCCCACGAATTCATGGTGCCCGCCGAGACCGGCGAAAACGAGGTTGTTTATTGCGAGGCCTGCGGTTATGCGGCGAACATCGAGAAGGCTACCAGTGGCATTCCCAAAACCGCCGCGCGCGAGGTCGGCCCCGCCGTTGAAAAATTCGCCACGCCCGGCGTCGTCACCATCGAAGCGTTAAGCAGGGAACCTTACAAAGTTCCGGCCAACCGCCAGATCAAGACGCTGGTTTACATCGCCGACAGCAAGCCGGTCATCGTTTTGATCCGCGGCGACGACCAGTTGAACGAGACGAAGTTCATGGCCCGGACCGGCGCGGTTGCGGCCCGACCCGCCACGGTTGAAGAAATTTTCCAGCTTTTGGGCGCACATCCCGGAAGTTTAGGGGCAGTAACGCAAGTACCTTTGCTGGCTGCGACTGGTGCGGTTAAAGTTTTTGCCGACGAACGTTTGCGAGGTGCGAACGGCATGACAACCGGCGCGAACGAGGACGGTTTCCATTACTGCAACGTCTCCATTGAACGTGACATCAAGATAGTAGAGTGGTTCGACTTGCGGACGGTGACTGTCGGTGAACCCTGCGCGAAATGCAGCAAGCCGTTGAAAATTCGCCGCGCCATCGAAGTCGGCCACGTGTTCAAGCTCGGCACAAAATACAGCGAGAAGCTGGGCGCGACCTTCTTGGACGAGGCCGGCGCGCGCAAGCCCGCCGTCATGGGCTGCTACGGTATCGGCGTCACCCGCACCATGCAGGCCGTCATCGAGCAATGCAACGACAAGGACGGCATCATCTGGCCGTTGAGCGTCGCGCCCTACACCGTCTGCATCACGCCGCTTGGCGTGGCGCCGGACAGCGCGGTCATGCAACTGGCGGAGAAAATTTACGCGGAACTGACGGCGCGCGGCGTGGACGTGATTCTGGACGACCGCGACGAGCGTCCCGGCGTGAAATTCAAGGATTCCGAACTGGTGGGCTTTCCCATTCGCATCGGCATTGGCGAGAAATCGCTGGCCAAGGGCGAAGTGGAACTCAAATCCCGCGGCGGCGCGCTGCAACCCGTCAAGGCTGACGACGCTGTGGCTGCCGTGATGAAACTTTTGGATGTTGAACAAACCGTTCTCCCTCAGACTTGACCCGGCGACGCCAATATAGAAAAGTCGTCATGTACAGGAAATGACAACCAACCGCCATCCTGATCCCGCCACCGCGCCGGTCGCGGCGGCGAAGTTATTCACGGTCGGAACGGCTGGGGCTTCCCTTCGGCCCGCCGCCCCGCCCATGAATAACTTCGGATTACCTATATTGAGTCGTTAGGTATCATTCGCGTATGGCAAAAAGAGTGAGAATATTAGTCTTCGTTGCTTTTGGGGTGTTGCTAATTGCCTTGCTCATCCCTGAGTTTGTCAAGTCCCGTTCCACGAGAGCATATTCGGCCTGTATGAATAATCTTGCCACTATTGATCGAGCTAAAACAGCTTGGGCTCGTGAGCATAATAAGACCTCCCGAGATACCCCGATGTGGGAGGATATTCAACCGTATATGCCGAAAAATAGATGGTCGAATAATATTCCAATATGTCCAGCCGGTGGGACATATATATTGGGACGAGTCGGTGAGTCGCCAAGATGTTCGCTTGGTGACATAAATGATCAGGGAGAACATTTGCTTCACATTTTACCATGATACCAAATCGCTGCAGGCAACGCGGGATGGCCGGTCCAGTTCCGCTTCGCGGTTCATGCTGGTTGGTCCCGCGTGCCTTCGACGGCGTCAATGGGAGCCTCTGGCATGACCCGCGATCAGTTCATAGCACAGATGGAAGAATCTGAGCATCGGATTAGGCGACGCGCCATTCCCATTGGGATTATTTATTCCGTTCGTCTGGGATCGGCGCTCGCTGCTTTCGTCCTGATTTTAGCAGCACCCGTTGCTTTTTGGTCGCTTGACTCAGAGGGGCGGGTGAAATTCTTCCTTGGGCTTCTTGTATTCGTATCGCTTTTTTGGGGCAGCTTTCCTGCGAGGCGCTATACTTCCAGAGTTCTTGAGAGATGGGCTTTGAAGTGCCCCTCTTGTCAGAGTTACTTGGTTTTCTTACGATATGGTAGCGATCTGGTACGGTTGACCTTGCTCACAGGCCGCTGCTATAAGTGTGATAAGCGAGTATTTGATTTATGATGCCTAACAAAATCGCGAGCCTGTGTGAAAACTCCGGCGCGGCGCGAGTAGCAGGCGGAGAAAAAGCTTGACCGGCGGTCCAAAAGTTCGGATCGCCGGTTTTGTTTTCCAGAGACTCGGACCGCACGGACAGCGGCTTTCCGATAATTGTTTACCGCGGCAGCGGGTGGAATGTGAACCGCGCCGGCTGGTTCGCTGCCGGGTCAATTTGCACGGTGTAATATCCGCCGTCGTTCAGCAACTCGGTGCCGGAGAGCGCCGGGCATAATCGCAGCCGGAACGGCCACCAATAATGCGCTTCGTGCAGCGCCGCCGTGAAGCGGGCGATGGAGCGGCCCAGAAACCGGATGGGCGGAATGCCGGCCAGCACCCGGCTTTTCCATAAAATCAGCGGCGTGTGCAAATGTCCGATGATGGTTTGTTCCACTTGCGGCAATCGGTGGCGCACCGATTCTTCGCGCCACAGAAAAGGCAGTGCCGTGGGGTCATGACAAAACAAAATGACGCGCTGGTCCGGCTGGAGCGCGTCGAAAGCGGCGCGGATTTCGGCGAGATGCGTCTCGCGCAATCGCTGCCACTCCGGCCATTCGTCCGGCAGCGCATCGGGCTGGTTTGCGGGCAGGGCGATGAGCGGCGACGCCACGCCCAGGAGCAGGTAACGTCCGACCAATAGTTTCCAAAGCGCCTGCAGGCCGAGTTGTTGGGTGGCGCAATGCCAGCTCGCCAGCCGCAGGCCGCCGGTGCCGCCAAACAAGGTCGGCTTGCCCAGTTCATGATCGCCAAAGGTGAACCGGACGCGGTCGCCAAATTGCGCGCGGAACTTGCCGAGACATTCCTGAGTGCTTTCGAATGCCGCCGGATCGCTTACGCCAACAAAACCGCTGTCGCAGGTATAATCTCCATTGGCAACGAGATAATCCACCGGCCCGACCACGGCCAGGAAACGGTTGAGTTGCGGCGCCTGATCGAGGGGATGGCGCATCCAGATGAAATGCCGGAAGGTGCGCACCAAGGCGCGGGCAAGGGGATTGGCGATGGTGCAAAATTCATAATCGTTGCCGCGGGCGCGTTCGGCGTCGGCCGCATAGTGGATGTCGCTCAAAATGGCGATGGTGACATCGCCTGGCGTGCGGGTTTCCATGGGCGTCAACCATCCGCCGCCGCCGCGTCCCCGTCGCCGCCGCTTTTGTCGAGGCATTCACGGACGGTTTGGGCGAGTTCGTCGCGGGTGTACGGTTTGGGGAGAAAGCGTGCGCGGGTTTTGGCCAGCATTTCGCGGTTGACTTCGTTGGCGGCGTAACCGCTGGTGAAAACGACCCGCAAATGCGGCTGTTTGGCCTGCAATCGTTCTGCGAGATCAACGCCGGAAATGCCTTCGGGCATCACCATGTCGGTGAGCAGCAAATCAATCCGGCTGGTCTGTTGTTTCCAAACCTCAAGGGCTTCTTTGCCGGTTGAGGCTTCAAGAATTTGATAGCCGCATTCTTCGAGGATGTCACGGGCCATGCTCCGCAAGATGGCTTCGTCTTCGACAATCAGAACGGTTTCCGTGCCGCCGGTGACAACGGGGGCGGGGAAAATCGTTTCTTCCTTTGCGGCCGCGGGAACTTCGTCGGTGGCGGGAAAAAACACATCAAACGTGCTGCCTTTTCCGGGTTCACTGCTGGCTTCGACCCAGCCTTCGTGTTGTTTGACAATGCCATAAACCGTCGCCAGGCCGAGGCCGGTGCCTTTGCCGATGTCTTTCGTGGTGAAAAAAGGTTCAAAGATGTGGCCCAAAGTCGCGGTGTCCATGCCCGCACCCGTGTCGCTGACGCGCAATCGCACGAAGCGACCGGAGCGGGCCTGGGGATGGGTTTCGGTGCTGGCGATGTCAAGGTTCACAGTTTCGACGCCGATGGCCAGCCGCCCGCCTTGCGGCATGGCATCCCGGGCGTTGACGGAAAGGTTCACCACGACCTGCTCGATCATGCCGCCGTCACCTTGAATAAATGAATTTTCCGCCGGCGGCTGTAATTCAAGCGTGATGGCTTCGCCGAGGAGACGCTGCAACATTTTGCTCATGTTGCCGATGATTTTATGCAAGTCGAGCAACTCGGGCTGCATGACATTCTTGTGGCTGAACATGAGCAACTGCCGCGTGAGGCTGGCGGCGCGTTCGGCGGCAAAATAAACGGCCTGAACCGGGGCGAGCACATCCGGCGGCAGAGCCGGCCGGGCGAGCAACGAACTGGAATGCCCCCGGATAATCGTGAGCAGGTTGTTGAAATCATGCGCGACACCGGCGGCGAGCTGGCCGATGGACTCCATCTTTTGCGACTGGCGCAACTGTTCCTCCAGATTCAGCCGTTCGGTGGTGTCTTCGACGTAACAATGCACGACGTCGCTCGGCAAAACGGGATGAAACGACCAGGAGAATGTGCGCCCGGCGATTTGGGTTTCCAGACGCACCTTGCTTTGTCCGGTGGCAAGACATTCGCGGATGATGCAGTCAATGTCCGGCGGCAATGCTTCAAAAGGATGATTTCGGTTTACGGAGGACGCCAGTTGTTGCGCCGCCTCGTTGAAATAGGTGATGGTGCCGTGTGCGTTCAATTCCATCGCCGCATCGGGGCTCAACTGGACAAACGCGGCGAGTTTTTGCAATTCGGCATCGGCGCGTTTGCGCTCGACGGCCAAGCCGATGGCGGTGGCGGCGGCTTGGAGAAATTGCACTTCATCCGCACTGAATTTCCGCCGGTTCGTGCTGTAGACGCCCAGCATTCCAAAAGGCCGGTCGTGAGTGGGAATGGCAACCGTGACACCGCTGACCACGCCATGTTCGACCAGAAACGGCGACGCGGAGCTTCGCGTTTCGGACTTCAGATCGGCGATGACAACGGGATCGCCGGAACTCAAAGCAGAAGTGATCGGTGAATCCTCATTTCCGGGCAGGGAGGTCTGCCGGTCGTACTCCGGTTTCCAGCCCACGCCGGCCTGCAGCCGCGGCTGACCGCCGGGCAATTGCTCGAACACGGCGGCGTATTCCGCTTCCAAGGTTTGCGCCGCAAGGATGACGGTTTGATTCAGCAGCGCCTCCAGGTCGCTGTTGGTCAGCGCGAATTGTCCGAGTGCGGCGACCACGGTTTGCTGGAACGTGCGATTCAACAGGTTTTTTTCCGCCGCCTCCCGTTCGGCAATCCGCTGTTGCAACGACTCGGCCATGCGGTCGAAAGTCTTGGCCAGTTGACCGAGTTCACCCTCCGCCTCCTTCAGGCCGGTGCGTGCGCTCCAATCACCCCCCGCCAGCCGCTGGGTTGCGTTGTACAAGGCGCGCACCTGGCGCAAAATGAAATGTTCGCCGCCGAACCACGCCGCGATCAGTGCCAGCAAACCGACCGTCAGGCTGGCCCACGGCACGTCCAGGGCATAGGGCTTCACCCATTCCGGAGCGAATTGCCAGAACCAGGATTGGTTGATGATATACGTCAACACCAGCGCCGGCGCGATGGCGACAAACACGCTGAACACCAACTGCATGCGCACGCTGGAAAATGTCTTCGCAATTTTTCTAATCATGGCTCTTGATTTCGGAGCAGTAACCGGACCATACCGCAAATTAGTCCGCGCGAAAAGCCGTTTCAATCTTCCAAATCAGGCTTCACTGGCCAGCGCACCGGCACGGCCTTTGGGCAGCCGGCCGAGATGAAAAATCAAAAAACCATGCAGAAACTGGCGCAATTCGTCAGTTTGACCGGGCGTGGGCTTCAAACGCGAAACCGCAGGCCAGTCGGCCCGCATCAGCGCACGGACGATTTGTTTTGCGCCGGCCGTCAGCTTGGTTTCCCCCAAATCCGGTTTCAGGCCAAGTTCATGCAGGAGCCTGAGCTCAAAGGCAAAAATATTTTGCGGCGCGCAGGGATGCCGGCAAAGACCAGCGAGAAAATCGCGCATCAATTCAAAAACGGCGGGCAAAGGTGTTTCGGTTTCCGTGGCTTGCTCCACGAACGACGCGGCGTAGGCGGCCTGGCGCAACCGGCCAAGGTCCTGCCGAAGCGCGCCGTGGGTCTCGCGCAAACCGGCTTCACGGAGCGTGTGCAAATCGGAACGATGGCCGCGGCTGAACGAAAAATCCGCCAGGTAAAACAAATCCAGTTTGCCAAGGAACGGCGATTGGGCGCAGCGCGCGCCTTTGGCCACCGTCGAAATGCGGCCAAAATCCGGCGTGAGCCAGTGGACGACGAGGCTGGTTTCCGTGAGCGGTCGCGTGCGCAGGATGAGGCCGGTGGCGTTTTGAATCATAACGAAACCGGGGATGAAAGATGGAGGATGGAGGATGGCATGTAGTTTCAGCGGAGCGGGCTATTCTCCATCCTCCATCTTCTATTTTCGCTTTTCTCCCGGAAGCGGCGTGTATTCCTGGGAAATCGAACCCAGGCTGACGATGTATTTAATGGCGTCAGCGACGGACATTTCCAGTTTGATGAGCTGGGTTTCCGGCACGAGAATCAAAAAGCCCGACGTGGGGTTGGGTGTGGTGGGCACGAACACGCCCACAACCTTTTCCCTGGTCTTGGCTTGAATCTCGTCGTTCTGTTCGCTGGTGATGAAACCGACGGAATACATCCCCTCGCGCGGAAATTGAACGAGCACTACGGTCTTGAAGGAATTTTTGTTCCCGGCAAACGCCTCGTTGACCTGTTTGGTGGCGGCGTAAATCTTGTTCAGAAAGGGCACCTGCATCAACGCGCGGTCCATCCATTCGATCATTTTTATGCCGACATAATTCCGCGCCAGCCGGCCCGCCGCGCTGATCAGCACAACTGCCAGCATGAAGGCAACGAGACTCCAATACCAATACATCGGTCCCTCGCCGTTGCTTCGATGCGTGATGCTTTTGGGAATGAAAATAAGCAGCGTGTCGGTGATGTTGGAGATGGTGCCGAACAGCCAGACCAGAACCGCAATGGAAATCACCCCGGGCAGGACAATCACCAGGCCGGTCACAAAATTGGATCGCCAGCGGGCGAACATGCTTTTCTGTTCCATGCGCCGAGTCTAAGACCGCATCAGAGTTTGCTCAAGGGAAAGCGGCGGGTCATTTCGCGCAACCGGTGGTTTTCCTCGCGCTTCATTTTGCGCCGGGCGCCCGCGCGCAAATCATCAAAGCCAAGCAGATGTAAAACTCCGTGGATGATGTAGCGGACGACTTCGGACTGCCAGCTCGTGCCGAACTTGTGCGCCTGCAAAACTGCTTCATCCACGCACACAATAATTTCGCCGTAAAGCGTAGGACAGGCATCTTGCCTGTCTCTGACTTTCGGAATCTTAGAATGAGACAGGCTGGAAGCCTGTCCTACGCTGTCCCGGTAATCAAACGCAATGACATCCGTCGAACCTTTGTGTTTGAGGAAGGTTTCATTGAGCCGGGTCATTTCCGGCGCGGCGACCAAAAAGATTCCAATTTCGGCCTTTTGAATTTCCAATTCCGCGAGCAGCGCGTTGGCGATTTTTTTCAGCAGCCGCAGGTTGATTTTTCGCACGCGCTGGCGGTTGGCAATGGTGACGCTCATTTTGTCGGAGGGCGGAGTTCTACGACGCCCATTACCATTACATTTGGGGACTCGCAGCGCCCGTCCCTCCGGGTTTTTGGCCGCGATGCTCCTCGTAAGCCGAGATGATGCGTTGCACGAGCGGGTGGCGGACAACGTCGCGCTTGCCCAATTCCACAATCGAGATGCCTTCGGTGTATTTCAGCGCGCGATGCGCCTCGAGCAGGCCCGAATTTTTGTGCGGCGGCAAATCAATCTGCGTCTCGTCGCCGGTGATGACGGCCTTCGAGCCGTGGCCGAGCCGGGTGAGGAACATCAGCATTTGCTCGGTCGTCGAATTTTGCGCCTCGTCGAGGATGATGAAGGCGTTGTTCAGCGTGCGCCCGCGCATGTAGGCCAGCGGCGCGATTTCAATGGTGCCGCGCTCGGTGTGCTTCTGGATTTCCTCGGCGGGCAGCATGTCATGCAGCGCATCGTGAAGGGGGCGCAGATACGGCGTGATTTTTTCGTAAAGGTCGCCGGGCAAAAAACCGAGCGCCTCGCCGGCTTCGACCGCCGGGCGGGTGAGGATGATCCGCGAGACTTTCCCCTCGCGCAACGCCGTCAACGCCATGGCCACGGCCAGATACGTCTTGCCCGTGCCGGCCGGTCCGACGCCGAACGTGATGTCGTGCTTGCGAATCGCGTCGAGATATTTCTTCTGGCCGACGGTTTTGGCGGTGACGCCGGGTTTGCGCTCGTGCGTCAACACGCGGTCGCTCACCAAATCCTTGAGCGTCGAAGCGCCCTCGTGCTGGATGACATTCAGCGCGTGGGTGAACTCACGGTTGCGCACCGGCGAGCCGGCCTTGAGCATGCTTTCCAGCGAAACAAAAAGCTGTTTGGCGCGCTCGACGGCATCAGCGGCGCCTTCGAGTTTGATCCAGCCTTCGCGGGCGGTGGCCTTGACGCCGAGCTGTTCTTCGAGCGATTTAAGATTGCGCGGCTCGTGATTGAAAAGCTGCTGCGCGACGCGCGCGTTTTCAAAATGAAGGGTTTCAGTGGGCATTATAATTTTAACCATTTCCGCAACTGCGCATTCAAAACTTGAACATCCTTGCCGGCCAGCTGGCCGACCACTTTTACCACCAGTTTTTCTTCCACGGTGGCGAGTTGGGCTTTGACGCCGGAAGTCACATTCAATCCTGCTGCGCGCCATTCATTCAACGGAAAATCCGTGTTCGCCATCACTGAGGAAATCGGAACCAAGAATAAATCCGCGCCGTTTCCGCCCACCACGATGGCGGGGCGAACTTTGCGGCTGGTCAGGTTCGTGAACGGAATCGGCAGGAGAACGACATCATTTCTTGAGCAGTTCATTGAAGATGTCATCGGCGTCGTTGCCCCAGGTTTTCAACAAGGACGCCTCGGAAAGTTTCAGCCAGTTCTCGCGCTCAGCGTCGTCGGATTCGATGGTGACGCGGACGCTGGTTTTTTCGGGCAATGACAACGGTTGCGGCAGCACCAATTTGCCGTGTTCATAAATCGCATCCACCGTCGTTGTCATGGCACAAATCTAAACGATGAATCCTGGCTTGGCAAAGATGAAAACGGCGGCGCAAATCTCGCGTTTTCAAAATGAAGGGTTTCAGTGGCCACAAGACATTTTTTGTTTAACGAATCCAATGAATAAACTTTCCAATTCCGACAATAAATGACGCAATTAAAGTAGAGGTTACAACAAGCACAGTTAACGGTCCTTTTTCTGCGCATCGCAGAAGTATTGCGCTAACACATTTGTGAAAAGCATTTCGCCAAATCATGGCCGCGTAAGAAAACACGCTTACAGCCAATGTGAAAATAAAAGGAAGCATGGCAATAAGAGCCACGAGTTTTAATGCCGGGCTGCCAAAAATCCACGCCCCCAATTGTCCGCCAAAAATGACCAGTATGAAAATTGAGAAAGAGTGGCCTGCAAAGATAAATACTAGAGGCAAAAAATACCAGATAATGGGAGTGTAAAGAATGGTTAAAAGCAACAGAAAGACGCTTGATACATTAACAACTAAAAAGAGATTTGTTATGAGGAGGCAAAATGTTGAATACGGCCTTGCCGCAGCAATCATTTCCCGCAATATCAATCTGCTAATAATTAGTGAGATAAAACTGAGAAGCGCATTTAGAAAAAACAAAACAAGGATAAATATACTGCTGTAGACACAGACATATGCAGTGGTGTCGTATTTTCTTGTCGCTAATTTTACTTGTTCGAGCCCGTTTAAAAGTTCGATTGTTGCCGTGTTTGTTATTGAAACGACATTTGTTACATATGTATGGGATGCATTTAATTGGATGTTTGTAATCAAGCTGGTTTTCGGCATCGCTTGATAGCTTGCTTGAAGTTGTGGAATAAATGTTTCTACTCCATCCACGGTTTTCTGATAGTTGCTCCATGGTTCAATGCCGCCAAATTTTTCATGGTAAAAAAAACCGTTCAGAGCCAGTGTCGCAATTAACAGGCCAGACGCTGCAATCGAAGTCCTCCAAAACGCCAGTTTAGAAAAAAGTCTTACCCCAAAAACCTTGTCTAAAATCTCATTCAAGTGAATGGTGCACGCCAAAGCTAACTTGAGTTTATCTAAATCTACAACAGTCAACCACCAGTCTTCAAATTTTTGCCTCAATTTCTTGTGTTGCGCATCTCGTAACCAAACATCGTTGAAGAAAATGGCAAGCTGCCAAGAGATGAATCCAATTGCCCCAACGAAAAATAATAGGTTTATCATGGCAAGTTATTTTCCCAGTTCCGCGCGCAAGTTGGCGGCGACCTCGTCCAGCGCCGTCGGCAAAACGGTGGTGTTGGCCAGCACCGGCATGAAATTGGTGTCGCCGTTCCAGCGCGGCACGACGTGGATGTGCAAATGTTCCGCGATGCCCGCGCCGGCCACCTTGCCCAGATTGATGCCCACGTTGAAGCCGTCGGGCTTCATCACCTGCGTCAGCGCGTTGATGCAGCGGCGCGTGAGCTTCCACAAATCCGCCAACTCCTCGTCGGTCAGGCCGTTCATATCGGCGACTTGTTTGTAGGGCACGATCAACAAATGTCCGCCGTTATACGGATAGGTGTTGAGCAGCGCGAAGCACGTGCGGTCGCGAACGATGACGCGGTTCGCCTCGTCGTCATTGGACTGCGCGATGCGGGTGAACAGGCTGGTGTCGAGTTGTGGCTTGGGCGCAAGGATGTATTCAATCCGCCACGGTGCGTGCAGCGATTCCATGACGGCAGGGTAGAGGTGGAAACGCAAAAAGTCAAAACCGTGTAGCAGCCGAGGTAACGAGGCTCATTATTCTCGATTTACGATATACGATTTACGCGGTCTTCGTGGACCGTGGAATGATTCGTAAATCGTAAATCAATTATTGTAAATTCAGCCAGAGCCTCCTCACGTCGGCTGCTACGATAAAAAACTCAAACTCAAGGCCGCCGCTGAAATAAATAACGTGCAAATGAGACCAGGCCGGAAAATTTGTAATTCGGGTCCACATAATGTTCGATGACATAAAATGCGAAATAGTAGAACCGGCAAAACCCCCAGATGGCCAGCGCGAGCAGCCCGACCGTCTTCCACGTCGGGTTGTCGAGGAAAAGCAAAATGCCGGCAATGATGCCGATGAACAGGAACAACAGTCCTTTCAATTTGATCCAGCCCGGATTTGTCAGGTCTTTCATGATAAAATCATGAGAACAAACTCAAAATTGCCGCCGCTGCCCGGGCGTTCGCGCCGGGGCCGCCCAGGGACGAAACAACTTCCGCCAGCCGCTTTTTGATTTGAATGCGGCGCGGCTCGTTTTGCAAAAGCTCCAGCGCGGCAGCGGCGATGTTTTCTGGTATGGCGGCGTTCTGGACGAATTCGGGATAAATTTCCTCGTCCGCCAGGATGTTCGGCATCGTCAGCCATTTCACCTTCACGATGCGCTTGCCGATTTGGTAGGTGCTCCACGACGTTTTGTAGAGCGTCACTGTGGGCACGCCGAAGAACGCGCACTCCATCGTTACCGTGCCGGTCGAGGCGATGGCAACGTCGGCTTCGGCGAGCGCCTGCGGGAGATTGCCGATTTGGATTTCCATATCCGACGGGAGCGCGGACTGCTTGTGCGCGAGTTGTTTCAGAGTTTCGTCCGGCAAAACCATTATTGCTTTTACCGCCGGCAATTTTTCCCGGATTAATTTCAGCGCGCCGAGCATCACCGGCAAATGCCGCCGCAATTCGTCGGCACGGCTGCCGGGCAGCAGAAGAATTTGCGATTGACGATTGACGATTGACGCGGGTTCTTCACTTCGGCGCGTCAATCGTAAATCGTCAATCGTAAATCTCCCAATCATGGGATGTCCGACAAATTCCACGCGCAATTTCGGCACGCGCTTGGCGTACCAATCCTTTTCAAACGGGAAAATGCTCAGGAGCAGATCGTAATCCGCCGCCAGCAGGTTCGCCCGGCCTGGCCGCGACGCCCAGACCTGCGGCGACACGAACTGAATAATCTTCGGGTTCCACGGCGCGGACGCCGACTGATTTTTGCGGACGTATTGTTTGATGGCATGGCCGAAACGCAGATTGAACCCGCCGTAATCCACGCCGATGACCACGTCCGGCTTGCGCACAATCGCCAGCGCAAGCAGTTGGTTGAACAGCCGTCGGAACTTGAAATAATTCTTCAGCACATCGGAAATGCCGATGACCGAGTGCTGCGTCATATCGAAGGCCAGTTCGACGCCCGCTGATGCCATGCGCGCACCGCCCGCGCCGAAGAAAACCAGCGAGGATGGCGGATGGAGGGTGGAGAATGGAATTTGTTCGCGCAGCGCGGAAACCAGTTCCGCCGCGAGCAAATCCCCGCTCGCCTCACCGGCAATGAGCATGAACGATTTTGGTTTCACAAACTTTTTTTAACGCAAAGGCGCAAAGACGCAAGGCGGTTTCATTTGATCAATCCGTTCAAGGGACGGCATTTTCCGCCACGATGAATCATGGCGTGACAATTTGCACAAACGACGGCGAGGTCATCGAGTTTGGTTTGGCTTGGTTTTGTTCTGTCGCCCAGTGGTTTGAGGTGATGCACTTGTGCGTAATCTCGACCAAGCTCGCCATAAACAACCTCGAAATAAAACGCAACCAGGCATTCACATTGGAGTTTGCCATTTCCAAGCTTTCGTGTTTCAGCGACTTTGGCATCACGCAATGACTGTTCACGTTTGCGATGCCTCACCAAAGCCATGCGTGCAGCTCCCTCCAAAGCAGTGAGTTCGGGATCGGGGGATTGAGTTTCTTGTGGTGCATAACCCAATCGTTCCAATGCCTTGGCGACCTGTGGACGCATGATCCACAGCCATTCTTTATTTTTGCGCTTACCTGGCGGAACGAAGGACACCAAAATGAACAGATTATCGGCTTCGCGTTCCTTGCCGAGAACGGAACAAAGCAATGTGCCTAATTTACCGTAATGAAGGTTTGCCGCGTTATATTTGGTCAGACCAACAGCCGAGGCGAGTTGTCGGGCGGTCAGTGTTCGGCCTGGTGCGCTGATGTGGGCGAGAATCATTCGGCGTTGTAGTTTGGAGATTTTGTCATCAACGGCTTCGAATGCTTTGACATAATCATCAGCCGTAAGTTTGCCCGACAGCACCGGCTGATTTACTTGGTCAAGCAATCCGCGAAGCTTTGCTAAAACCACTTTATCTTTTATCGCATTGAAACCGAATCTGAAATGACCCCTGTTTCCCGAAGCAGCCGTGTAAACCACGGCAGATTCGTGATTGGGATTGGCGGTTTGAATGGTCTGCCAGAACCAAGAATGTCGCAACCGCGACGTTTTTGCGCGCGGATCTGTTTTGGTGAATAAACGCCAGCGAGACAATATGAAATCCCTCCTTTGCTTGACGTTCCGATGATTACCCAAACGCGCTCACCGATTGAAGTGCGGAGGAAATCCACGCCTTTGCCACTATAAAAGTGAAGTCGCTCGGTGGGTTCATAATCTCCCCATAACTTGACGCTGTGGTAGGCGACGAAGTTTTTCATGTCATTATTGGTCTTTGCGTCTTTGCATCTTTGCATTAAGTTTTCTTACTTTGGATTTGTCGCGTGATTTCAAAGGCCAGGTCCAGCGCGCGTTTGGCGGATTCGCCGCTGACGACGGGCTTCTGTTTTTCGCGGACACAGTTGACGAAGCTTTGCAGTTCGAGCTTGAGCGGTTCATCCTTCGTAATCGGCACCGGCTCGCGCACGATCCGCTTCCCGCCGAATTCGCTGACGATGGCGGAGTCTTTGCCGATGCCGAGCTTGGCGGCCAAAACTTTTTTCAGGATCGAGCTTTCTTCCTCGCCGTCGCGGGCGATGCGATAGATGAAACCTTCCTGCGCGCGGTAATCGAGCGAGATGTAGCTCGGCATCGCGCCGCCGCTGAACACACGAATCTTCCGCATCCGCTCCGGGCTGACGCGGCTGGCCGTGAGGTTGGCGACGCAGCCGTTGGCGAAGTGCAGCCGCACGTTGGCGATGTCCTCGGACTTGCTCAAAACGGGAATGCCGACGGCGTCCACGCTCGTCACGGGCGATTTTACAAACGCGAGTACGACATCCAAATCGTGAATCATCAGATCCAGCACGACGCCGATGTCGGTCGAGCGGGCAGGGTAGGGCGACAGCCGGTGAGTTTCGATGAACCGCGGTTCGGGCGCGGCGGTTTCCAGATAGGTGAAAACAGGATTGAACCGCTCAACGTGGCCGACTTGCAAGACGCAGTTTTTCTGCTGCGCAATTTGAATCAACTCGGCGGCCTGCTCGGAACTGTCGGTCATCGGTTTTTCGACGAGGACGTGTTTGCCCTGCTGCAACAGCAATTTGGCGAGTTCGAAATGCGTGGTCGTGGGCGTGACGATGTTCAACGAGTCGGCGGCGGCAGCGGCTTCCGCGACGGAGTTAAAAATGCGCGCATTGTATTTGGCGGCGATTTTGCGCGCGGTTTCCGCCGACGAATCGTAAATGCCGGCGAGTTCCACCTGGCCGGCGGCGGCCAGTTCCGCGTAAATGCGGACGTGGTTCTGTCCCAGTGATCCGGTGCCGAGGACGGCGACTTTGATCTTTGATGCCATGCGGGCAGTTTGCCATTGATGGCGGATGGCTGACAACTGGCAACTGGCAGTCAAGTTTCGCTTGCGTTGTGTGGATGGCCGGGCAACCATCAAGTCACCAACTATGGGCAAAAAAGCTCTTATTACCGGCATTACCGGCCAGGACGGTTCTTATCTGGCGGAATTGCTTCTATCGAAAGGTTACGAGGTGCATGGCATCATCCGGCGCGCCAGCACGTTCAATACGTCCCGGCTGGAGCATCTTTACACCGATCCTCACATCAAGAAAACCGCGTTGAAGCTGCATTATGGCGACTTGAGCGACGCCAGCGCGCTGGCGCGGCTGGTTGGCCGGATCACGCCGGACGAAATCTACAATCTCGCCTCCCAGAGCCACGTGCGCGTGAGTTTCGACAGCCCGGAATATACGACCGATATCACGGCCACGGGCGTGGTGCGGCTGCTGGAAGCCGTTCGTGAGACCGGCATCAAACCGCGTTTCTACCAGGCGTCATCGAGCGAGATGTTTGGCATGGTGCGGGAAATACCGCAGCGCGAAACGACCCCGTTTTATCCGCGCAGCCCGTACGGCTGTGCCAAGGTCTATGCTTACTGGATCACGGTCAATTACCGGGAGTCGTACGGCCTTTTTGCGTGCAACGGCATTTTGTTCAACCACGAATCGCCGCGGCGGGGCGAAACCTTTGTCACGCGCAAGATTACGCGCGCGGTGGCCCACATTGCCAACGGCCTGCAGGACAAACTTTACCTTGGCAATCTGGACGCCAAACGCGACTGGGGTTACGCACGGGAATATGTTGAGGCAATGTGGCTGATGCTCCAGCAGGACCGGCCGGACGATTATGTGATTGCCACCGGCGAAACCCACAGCGTCCGGGAATTTCTCGAAGCGGCCTTCACCCACGCCGGCCTTGACTGGCAGAAATACGTCGAAATTGATCAAAACTATTGCCGTCCGGCCGAGGTGGACGTGCTGATTGGCGATGCGTCAAAAGCGAAAAAGGCGCTGAAGTGGGAACCCAAGACGAAGTTCAACGACCTCGTCAAATTGATGGTGGACGCCGACATGCAAATGGTGAAGGACCACCTGGCCGGCAAGGGCCGGGTCGCGAGTTGACGCGGCGACGTCCTGATTATTTTCCACGCGGTTGTTTGCGCAAAAAGTCCTCGTAAGTGCGGCGGATGCCGGTTTCCAGGTCCACCTGCGGATGCCAGCCCAGGGCGAACAATCGCGAACTGTCCATGAGCTTGCGCGGGGTGCCATCCGGTTTGGACGCGTCCCAGACAATCTCGCCGGCAAAACCGACCACGCCTTTTATCAGTTCGGCCAGTTCCCGGATGCTGAGGTCGCTGCCAAAGCCCACGTTGATGAATTGTTCCTCGCTGTAATGTTGCATGAGGAAAACGCACGCGCCGGCCAGATCGTCGGCGTAAAGAAATTCCCGCAACGGCGCGCCCGTGCCCCAGCAGGTGACGGTGGCGGCGGCGGTTTGTCTGGCCTCGTGAAACTTCCGGATCAACGCCGGCAGCACGTGCGACGTTTGCAGGTCGTAGTTGTCGTTCGGCCCGTACATGTTGGTGGGCATGGCGCTGATGAAATCGCAGCCATGCTGTCGCCGGCAGGCCTGGCACAGCTTGATGCCGGCGATTTTGGCGACGGCATACCACTCGTTGGTCGGCTCCAATGGCCCGGTCAGCAGATATTCCTCCTTGAGCGGTTGCGGCGCGAGTTTGGGATAAATGCAGGAACTGCCCAGAAACAACAGCTTCCGGACCCCGGCCTGCCAGGCCGCATGGATGAGGTTGTTCTGAATTTGCAGGTTTTCAAAAAGAAACGACGCCGGCTGCGTATCGTTGGCGTAAATGCCGCCGACCTTGGCGGCCGCGATGAACACAAACTCCGGTTTCGTTTCGGCAAAGAATTTTTTGACCGCGTCGGCATCCAGCAGGTTGACCTCCTGGCGCGTGCGTCCGATGAGGTTGCCAAATCCCTGCCGTTGAAGCTCGCGCCAGATGGCGCTGCCGACCAGACCGCGATGGCCGGCCACATAAATACGCGAGTTTTCGTTCATCAACATTGGGGATGTTTAAATCAGACGTCTTGCCAAGTAAAACGGATTCTTTTTTGAAATTCGGTTTCTTTCGAACTTCGAGTTCGGATTTCGGATTTAACTTTGCGCTTTCTGTTTTCTATTCCTGCGCCATAAACTCCCGCCGTGCTCGTTTACATTGTCATGGCCGTGGCGGCGTATTTGCTGGGTTCAATCCCGACCGGCTATCTGGTCGCCCGCGCCAGGGGGATTGACATCCGCACGGTTGGCAGCGGCAACATCGGAGCGACTAATGTTTTTCGCATGGTTGGCAAAACGGCGGGAGTATTTGCACTCGTCGTTGATGGATTGAAAGGCTACGCCGCCTGCACCTGGCTTTGCGATTGGGTGCTGGCAATTTTGGTTGGTCCAACGGCGAACATGGAACTTTACCGGATTCTTGCAGGCATTGCGGCGGTGCTCGGCCACAATTTTACCTGCTGGCTGAAGTTCAAAGGTGGCAAGGGCATTGCCACCAGCGCGGGAGTTTATTTTGCGCTGGCGCCGCTGGCTGCAGGCGTTGCGCTGGGCACATGGATCATCGTGTTCGCGCTGGGGCGCTATGTGTCGGTGGCTTCCATAGCGGCAGCGGTGGCGCTGCCTGCGGCGGTCTGGTTGACACCCAACAGCCTCATCCTGCGAATTGTCACCACGGCGCTGGGACTGCTCGCCATTTACAAACACAAAAGCAATATCCAGCGTCTGCTCAATGGCACCGAGCGGCGCCTGGGTCAAAAATCCGTGACACGGGAGGCAACCAAATGAAAATTACCGTGCTCGGCGCGGGCGCCTGGGGAACCGCGCTGGCGAAAGTGCTTAAGGAAAACGGCCATGCCGTAACGCTTTGGGACATTGACACCGTGACGCTGGACGAACTTCGCCAAGGGCGTAACGAGCGCTACCTGCCTGGCGTGGCGTTGTCCACCGACTGGAAAGTGGAGGCGGATTTCGCCGGCGCGGTGGCCGGCGCCGAGTGCCTGGCCCTGGCCATCCCGTCGCAGTCCTTCCGTCAGATCGCCGTCAAATTGAAAGGGCATCCGGCCATCATGGTGAGCGTGACCAAGGGCATTGAATATGAGACCGGCGAAACCATGAGCCGGATTCTGCGCGAGCAGGCCCCGGCGGACCGCGTGGCCGCGCTTTCCGGGCCGAGCTTTGCCCGCGAAGTGGCGCTGGGCATTCCGACCACGGTGGTTTGCGCCAGTGAAAACGACGCCACGGCGCGAACGGTGCAGGGGCTGTTCCACCGTCCCCGGTTTCGCATTTACCGCAGCACGGACGTTCTGGGCGTGGAATACGGCGGCGCGTTGAAAAACATCATCGCCATTGCCGCCGGCGTGAGCGACGGGCTGGGCTACGGCGACAACACCAAGGCCGGACTGGTCACGCGGGCGTTGTCTGAAATTCGCCGGCTGGGGGTGGCGTGCGGCGCGCAGCCGGAGACGTTTGCCGGCTTGAGCGGCCTAGGCGACCTCATGCTGACGTGTTTCTCGAAGCAGAGCCGCAATCGCGACCTCGGCGAACGCCTCGGGCGAGGCGAGACGATGGCGGCCATCCAGGCATCGCATCCGAAACTGGCCGAGGGTTATCCGACGGCGCGCTCCGCGCACCGGCTGGCGCGGGAGAAAAAGGTGCTCACGCCGATCATGGACGAGGTTTACGCGCTGCTCTACGAAGGCAAGGAACCCAAACAGGCGGTGCAGGATTTGATTTCCCGCGCGTTTAAAGCCGAGGATTAAAGTTGGAGTTCAAGCTTCAGCTTGTTTTTCGGGAAGGTAAGTGACAGATGAAGCAAGCTAAAGCTTGAACTCCAGCACTACGCCAAGGCTTGTTTGATCAGCTTCAACAAATCGGCATAGGCCTCAACGGCTTTGAATTGGGGGAATTGTTTTTTCACCGCCTCGGGTGCGCGGAAAAGGATGCCCACGTTCGCTTCGATGAGCATGGCGGTGTCGTTGAACGAATCGCCGCCGGAGATGACGTGGTAATTCATCCGTTTGAAGGCGGCCACCGCTTCGCGTTTCTGCTCCCGGATGCGCAACTGGTAATTCACGATGCGGTCGTTTTCGACGATGAGCCGGTGGCACAGGAGCGTCGGCTGGCCGAGCTGGCGGAGCAGGGGAGCGGCGAACTGCTCGAACGTGTCGGATAGAATGACGACCTGCACGAACGAGCGCAGTTCATCCAGAAACTCCCTGCCGCCGGGCAACGGACACAGCGTGCCGATGACGTTTTGAATGTCGGACAACTTCAATCCATGTTTATCCAGAATGGCCAGCCGGCCGCGCATGAGTTTGTCGTAATCCGGCTCGTCGCGCGTGGTGCGGCGCAATTCCGGGATGCCGGTCTTCTCGGCGACGGCGATCCAGATTTCCGGCGTCAACACGCCTTCCATGTCCAAAGTGACGATTGATTGTTTCACAGCGGCAAGAGTTTTCCAAAAACAACCGGCGGTGTCGAGCGGTTCAAGGTCCGGCTTTCAGATTTAAATTGGTGGAAAGGATTTGGTTGAGCGCGGCTTTCGCTTCGGGGAAGTCTGGTGTGAGCCGCAGCGCTTCGCGGTAATGCTCGATGGCCTCGGCCAGTTGGTTCTGTTGTTGCAGCGCCTGCGCCAGACGGAAGTGCGCCTTGGTTTCATTCGGCGCGAGGCGGAGTTCCTCGGAAAATTGGATGGCGGCCTCGGCGGGACGATGGCTGTCGAGCAGGGCGAGGCCGAGATTGAAACGCATTTGCGCGTCGTTTGGGCGCAACCGCACCGCCTCGGAAAAATGGGCGATCGCGTCGTTCGTTTTGCCCTCTTTAATGAAAATCAGGCCGAGGTTGTTGTGCGCGTCGGCATAACCGGGATCGAGCCGCAAGGTTTCGGTGAATTGAGCAATGGCGTTGTCCCGTTGGCCGGTTGCCAGCAATGCCTGGCCAAGCGCAAAGTGTCCGCCAGGCTCGTCCGGCACCAGCCTGGCGGCGATGGCAAGGTGTTCGGCGGCCTGGGCCGGCCAGTTTCGCTTCAGCAGGGCCATGCCGAGATTGTATTGCGCCGGCGGATAATTCGTTACGATCTGAAGCGATCGGATGTACCACATCATGGCGTCATCCTTCCGCCCGGCCTGTTCCAGCACCAAACCCACCGCATTGTAAATGGAATAATTGTCCGTGGTGACGGCGACGGTGTGCGTCAGGAGTTTGATGTTGTTTTGCCAGTAGCCCAGTTGAATCCGGGTGCAGACGAGACAACCAACCAGCGCCGCAGCCCCGGCCAACGCGGCAATTCGCCGCCAGCGGGGACGCCAGTTCAAAAAATCGTCAACGCCCCACACCACCAGAATGAACAGGCCGATGCTGGGCAGATACAAGTAACGGTCGGCGATGGACTGTGAACCGACCTGCACGATCCCGATGGTGGGCACGAGCGTTCCCAGAAACCAGAACCAGCCGACGAGCAAATATGGATTTGACCGGGCACGCCAGAGGAACAATCCCGACCACAGGGCCAGCAACAATGCCGCGCCGATGACCAACCCGGCGGGACAATGAGTGTGATACGGGTAAAGGACGGCGAGGTCCACCGGCCAAAAACATTTGGAGAGGTAACGCAGGTAGGACAGCAGGGCGTTTCCCACGTGGGAGTAGAAGGGCACGGCGCCAGCCGCCCAGACCGCCCCGGCGGACTTTTGAACCCGAAAGGTTACGACACTTCCCGCCAGGGCCAGCGCAAAAAAAGGCAGCTTTTCCAAAAGCAGACGCGGAAGCGTTGGACGGTTGAATCGTTGAATCGGCCAGAAATCCAGCAGGAGCAGGACGAAGGGCAGCGTCACCACCATCGGTTTGGACATCAGCCCGCACGCGAAGAACAACAATGCTAGAAGATAGTCGAGGGTCGAGAGTCGAGAGTCGAGACCCTGAGTTGTAACGTCCGCACTCGACCCTCGACCTTCGACCTTCGACCGTTTTTGCGCATAGCGCGTGTACGTGATGAGGGTCAGCATCCAGAAGAAAGCGCTCAACACATCCTTGCGTTCCGCCGCCCACGCCACCGACTCGACGTGCAACGGGTGCCAGGCGAACAAGGCCGCCACGAACGCGCTGCGCCACAAAGCGCCGGTCAATTGGTTCAACCAGAGGAACAGCAGCAACGTATTCGCCACGTGGAAAAGCAGATTGGTCAGATGGTGGCCGCCCGGATTCAAACCGAATAATTGGCAATCCAGCATGTGCGAAATCCACGTCAGCGGATGCCAATTGGCAGCGTATCCGCTCTGGAAGGCCCAGACCAGCCCTGTCCATGTCAATCCCTGGTTAACATGCGAGTTGCTGACGATGTATGCGTCGTCGTCGAGGCAGACGAAGTCATGGTGCATCATTGGCCAATACAAGGCCGCCGTTGCCAGAGCGAGCATGAGACAAATGCCGGCGGGGAGTTGCTTTCGGATTGGTTTGGCTGTGAACATGATGAAGAGTGGGCCGCCTTTCAAAGTTTCAATGGGTTTCCCGAAAAGGCTGGCCGGCTTGATACAGCTTCAACAATTCCTCGTCCTGGGCGGCGATTTCTTTTTGTCCGGCAAGTTGTGCCAGTTTGCCGGCTCTTTGCGCGGCGACCATGGCGTCGGGGAATTGGCCGGCTTCCGCATAGGCGGCGGAGAGCGTGGTGAGAAAAGCGGCCTGCTGGTTTTTGGTCAGTTCACAAGCATGTTTGGCCAGTTGAACGGCCTCGGCGCCGGAGCGGAGGCTGGAGTCGGGAGTGGTGGCAAGTATCCAGGCCAGCTCGTTCAGCGCGTCGGCAAAATCAGGCTTGAGCCGCAACGCCGCGCGGTAATGGAAAATAGCTTCCTTTGATTTGGATTGTTGGGACAAAGCCTGCGCGAGGCGGCGCTGCGCCTCCGCGAAGTCCGGCTTTTCAACGAGCGCGGCGCCGAAATATCGCGCGGCTTCATCCAGTTTGCCATGCAGCAACAAGACCAGGCCCAGGTTGTATTGTATTTCGGAATTGCAAGGAGCGAGCCGCGCGGCGGCGTCCAGATGTTCCATTGCTTCATCCAGTCTCTGGTTCTGCAGCAAAGCCATGCCGAAATTATATTGTGCCACCGGGCTGTTGGGCGAAATGCGCACCGCTTCCGCGCAAAGCCTCATGGCATTCGTCATGGCTTCCTTATTATTCACGCCCAAGTCTCTGAGGGTTTCCCCCAGGCAGGTGTAGGCTACGAAATTATCGGTGGTCGCTTCAATGGCATGCGTGAAGAGTTTGATGCTGTTCTGCCAGTAACTGAGTTGAATTCGAGTGCCAACCAGACATCCCGCCAGCGCCACGCCTCCGGCCAGCGTCGCGATTCGCCGCCAGTGGGGACGCCAGTTCAAAAAATCATTCACGCCCCACACCACCAGAACGAACAGACCGATGCTGGGAATATACATGTAACGGTCGGCCATGGATTGCGAACCGACCTGCACCAGGCCGATGGTGGGGACGAGCGTTCCCAGAAACCAGAACCAGCCGACGAACAAATACGGATTTTGCCGGGCACGCCAGAGGAACAATCCCGACCACAGGGCCAGCAATAATGCCGCGCCCAGCACCAAACCGGCCGGCCAATGATACGGATGCGGGTAAAAAATTGCGAGATCCGCCGGCCAAAAGGTTTTGGAGATGTAACGTTCGTAGGCCCACAAGGCGTTTGCCACCCGGGACGAAAAAGACAATCCCGCCGGTGACCAAAGCGTCCGGCCAGAAGTTTGCACAAAATAGGTCACCAGGCTGGCCGCCAGCGTGAGTGCGAAGAAAGGCAGTTTTTCGACAATTAAATTGATGATGGAACGCGCCGGGCTTCCAGACTGAAAACGGTTCAAGGGCCAGAAATCAAGCAGGAGCAGAACAAACGGCAACGTTACCACCATCGGCTTGGCCATCAGCCCGCAGGCAAATGCCAGCAGGCTCAAACCATAAAAGACATTGGACATTGGACTTTGAACTTTGGACTCCCGCGCGTAGCGCGTGTACGCCAGCAAAGTCAGCATCCAGAAAAAAGTGCTCAACACATCCTTGCGTTCCGCCGCCCACGCCACCGATTCGACGTGCAATGGATGCCAGGCGAACAAGGCAGCCACCATCGCGCTGCGCCACAAAGCGCCGGTCAATTGGTTCAACCAAAGGAACAGCAGCAAAGTGTTGACGACATGGAAAATCAGATTGGTCGAGTGATGGCCGCCAGGATTCAAACCATACAACTGGCAATCCAGCATGTGTGAAAGCCAGGTCAACGGATGCCAGTTGGCGGCGGCTCCGGTTTGGAAGGCCCAGATTACCCCGGCCCAGGTCAGCCCGGCCTGAACGTGGGAATTGTTGGTGATGTAATCGTCGTCGTCGAAATTGACAAAATCGTGATGAGTAATCGGCAGGTAAAGCGCGGTGGTGATCACGGCCAGTGCGAGGCAGACGACGGCTGCGAGCTGGTTATTTGTCAGTTTGGTCGTGGGCATAAGCTGAAAGGGCGAGAATCAAAAATCAACCATTCGACGTTTCCGCTGCGCAAACCGGCAGCTTTCCCGATAGCCGGCGGCGCGCGCGAGCCGGAGGGCTTCGGCAAAATTCATCCCCACTTCCTCCGGCGCATGGGCGTCCGAGCCAAACGTGATCGGCACACCTTTTTGGAACGCCAACTCAAGAATCTGGCGGCTGGGGTAAATTTCCCGGCAATCTTTCCGCAACCCGGCGGTGTTGAGTTCGATGGCGCAGTTGTGTTTCTTTGCCGCATTCAGGAATTTTTCGTAAAGTGATGCGCAATCCGGCGGCGGGCGATGCCCGAACTTTTTCGGCAGGTCCACGTGGCCGATGATTTCGAAAAAACCGGTTTCGGCGGCCATCGTCAACCGGTCGAAATAGACGGACCAGACTTCGCCAGCGTTGCGGTGTTTCCATTCAGACAATTTCTGCGGATCATCAATGGCCCAGGAATCGGAGACGTAATGCGCGGAGCCGATGAAATAATCCCACGGATGCCGCCCGGCGAGTCCGCGAATCCAATCTTCGTAACCGGGCAGATAATCCACTTCCAGTGCGAGGCGGATGGCCAGGTTCGGAAAATCCTTTTGTGCCTGACGAACTTGTGCGACGTATTCATCGAGCTGGGCGGCGTACATCCGCCAGTTGTCGAAACCGTCGCGCGGCATCGGCGAATGGTCGGAGAAGCCGATTTCCGTGAGGCCGATGGCCACGGCGCGGGCGGCGTATTCGCCCGATGCGCCGGTTGCGTGCCGGCAAAGCGGCGTGTGCAGGTGATAATCGGCGGGCCATTTCATGGCATTGAGTGTTGAGAGTTAAGCGTTGAGTGTCGAATAAAAAACAGGGTGCCAGTGCCCGGATTCGCCCCCCCCGAAATTGGCGCCTTTTCGCGGGTGAAAATAGTTTTGGCTGGCGGATCGGGGAATTTACGATATTCGTTTCTCCAACACCATCGCCCCCGGCCTTCCGGCCAACCAAGGGGCCAACAAGAACAATATCCTAAGCTGGGCGAACTGACTTTTTACGCCGAACAGATACGCGTTAATTCGCGGAATTTGTGCAAAGGATTACGCGGAGGAGATTTTTTTCCGCTCGGCGCTGTTTGGCTCCCGGAAATCACTGAGCCGGCCTTTCTTGATGGAGCCATCCGGGAGTTTCAACGTGATCTCCGGCGGCCAGCCAGCCTTGCCCTCAATCACATTTTCCACGACGCCCATGGCGCGGGAAATTCGATGGACCATGGTTTCGCCGAGATAACCTTCCCCGGTTTCCGGTACTTTGGCTTTGCTCATGGACTCGAGATTATGCCGAACCGCAACAAGGTGACAAGCGGCGAAACGCAGGGCCGTGCGTCCCGCCCGCCCATCGTGACGCGGACTCAGGCCGGTTATTTCCCCTTTGCCTGAACAGGCAGGACGCCTGTTCTGCGTTATGCGCGCCAATTCGCGGCAACCACTCCCTGCCTTCTCTCGCGCCGACTCATGCCGCGGCGTGGGCGGTTTCCCCCACCGTGCTGACTTCGCCAACGCCCTTGCCACGGCCGTGATCCATGTTGATGAATTGTTTCGTCTGGGGGATGTAAAAGACGATGTTGAATTTGCCAATCGGTTCTTTTTTCGCAACGGCAAAGGCCTTTTCGGTCGCCCCGAAGTTTTTGCCTTCGGATGCTATTTTTGTCCACTTGTTGTCGCTGGTGAAATATTCCAGCGTCTCGGCGTCTTCAATCAGGATGTTCATGGACGGGGATGTTAGCACATTCCCACGAACAACAAGCATTCAAAACAACAAATCCAGAATTTAATTTTCACCGGATCCGTGTCTGTCTGCGTCCATCGGTTAAAACATTCCGGTCAGTCACAAATCAACCTTCCGCAGCGGTTAAAAGCTTTTTATTCCATTCTCACCGGACGGCGCGCCGCCTTCTTGTCGGCGTGGTGGGATTTGTCGGCGAGCAACCTGGCCCTGGCGCGGCGTGAACGCTTCCGTTTCTGGCGGCGGATTTTCTCGATCTCGGCGCGTCGCGAGGCCACATAGCCGCGTTTCATCGCTTCAATCTTGTCGAGCAGCAGACGGCGGGCGATGAAGCGATTGAGTCCCTGTTGGCGGGTGGCCTGGCATTTCACCTGCAGGCCGGTTGGACGGTGCAGCAGCATCACGCAAGTGGAGGTTTTGTTGACGTTCTGCCCGCCGTGCCCGCCGGAGCGGACAAAAGTTTCCTCGATATCAGCCTCGCGCACGCCCAGCGCGGCCATGCGCTCCGTGAGTTGGTTTTCCTTTTCCAAGCTGACGGGGAACGTGCTCATGAGAACCTATCTCACCACTTCAAACACGAAGCCCTTCAGGTATTCCGTTTCCGGAATCATCGGGATGATGGGATGATCCGGGCTTTGGGAATAGGTTGCGACCCGGCGCAGGACGTGGCGCGTGTCGTAGGCGGCGGAGAGAATCACGTCCTGAAACGTCACGATGTCCACGTGATGCGAGCAGCAAAAGGTCGCCAGCGTGCCACCGGGCTTGAGCAGCTTGAGCGCGCGCAGATGGATTTCCTTGTAGCCGCGCAACGCATCAGGCACGGACGCGCGGTTGCGCGTGAATGACGGCGGATCGAGAACGATGAGATCGAATCGAGGAACAACGCGCTCGTGCGGTTTGACGGCGGTGTTGGACTTGAGCCAGTCGAAAACGTTCACGGCCTCGAATGAACATTTTTCCGCCAGGCCGTTGGCCGCGGCATTGCGGGTGGCCGCGGCGATGGCGTCCGCGCTTTGGTCGAGCAGGTGGACGTGCGCCGCGCCCGCGCGCGCCGCGTGCAGGCCAAACCCGCCGAGAAAACTGAAGCAATCCAAAACCTGCGCTCCTTTCGCAAATTGCGACACGGCCTGATAATTCACCTGCTGATCCAAATACATCCCGGTCTTGTGGCCGCCAACCAGGTCGGTTTCAAATTTTAGGCCGTTCAGGTTTACTGCAATGGGTCCGCTGAATTCGCCGGCTAACACGCCATCGGCTTCGGTCAAGCCCTCAAACTTGCGTGTCGCCATGTCGCCGCGTTCGAGGATGGCGCGCGGCGAGAAAATTTTTTGCAGCGCGGCGACGATTTGGGCTTTGCGCTGGTCCATGCCGAGCGACGAAATCTGGACGACCAAAAAGTCCTTGCCATTTTCGGTGGGGCGAGCATCCTCGCGAGCCGGCTCGTCAGCAGCCTCGCCCCACCCATATTTGTCCACAATCAAGCCGCTGAGAAAATCGCTCTCGGCGTTGACCACGCGGAAAGAGGTCGCGGCCGGCAGGTGCTTTTGCCGGACGGCGAGCGCGGCGCGAATGCGCTCCTCGAAAAACTTTTCGTTCACCTCCACGCGCTCCGGCGACAGCACCCGGACATTGATTTTTGATTTTGAATTGAAAAAGCCGGCGCCGATCAGCCGCTGGCGATGGTCTTTGACTTGGACGAGTTCGCCGTCGGCAACGGGCGCGGTGAGCCGGAGAATTTCGGTGTGATAGATCCAGGGATGGCCCGCCACGATGCGGTCGGCCTCGCCGGGCTTTAGTAAAACAGTCGTTAATGAGTCCATGGTTTGTAAACAGTTTGGTTGGAGGCCACGCCTCAGCGTGCTGTGCGGACAAGCTGAAGCTTGAACTCCAACGCGCACAGGATACCAGAATCGGGCCAGGGAGGCGAGGAAATGTTTCATCCAACCGCAGTTCCAAAAGTTATAATGATTGCAATAATTTGCTTGAATCATGCGCGGAAGAGGCGGATATAAGCATCATGCCTATGAAATCCAGCGGCACAGTCAGCGCATTGTTGCATCACAAGGGATCGGAAATTTGGTCGGTCCCGCCGGAAACCACCGTCTTTGAAGCCATCAAGCTCATGGCGGACAAGAACATCGGCGCGTTGCTCGTCATGTCGGGCGGGCAACTGTCGGGAGTTTTTTCAGAGCGCGATTACACGCGCAAAGTTGCGCTGCAGGGGAAATCCTCCAGGGAAACGCGCGTGCGGGAGATTATTTCCACCGAGGTCATTTCCGTCGGGCTGCATCATTCCGTCGAGGAATGCATGAAGTTGATGACCGAACATCGCGTGCGGCATTTGCCGGTGGTGGAAGGGGAAAAAGTTGTCGGCCTCATCTCCATCGGCGACCTGGTGAACTGGACCATCTCCACCCAAAAAGCGACGATTGACCAGATGACGCATTACATCACCGGCGGGTATCCGACGTGATCAAAATGCCGGTGGAAACTTCCAACAACGAACGTTCAACGTTCAACATCCAGACAAACTTCCGGCGCGCATAATCACCTGAGCGGGATTATCGGAGTTGGATGTTCGACGTTGGGTGTTGAATGTTTTTTGTTCCAACATGAACTCCACCGTCTCGTCAAAACATTTAACGAACCTTAAGTCACCATGGCTCCGGGCTTGAATCCAAACCCGGCAGCAGCAATTGCATTATTGCCGAAATTCAGAATAGGGTTGAAAAGTCACCGATTGGGCTTTTCAAGGTCGCCAACTTGTCTCGTGAAAGTCATCTTCGCGGGGTGTACGACAAGTGTTTCTGCGTTTTGCTTCACGCTTCCGGCTATCGCAGTCATCGGCAAGGCGACAACGAACACCGCCGAGCCAAGCACGGTGCTGACAAAATAAGCCGGTCGAATGACGAACACGTCGCTCGCGATGTCAGCCGGATTATCTCCGAATGCATGACCGACGTTGACGCTGCACAGTCCGATCACGGTTACACACACAACGGTCAATAATTTTGTTTTCATAAAAACAACCTTTCGTTTACACAATGCAATTCTATACCGCGCCTCGTTCCTGTGCAAGTGTTTAGCAATGTTGTTTTTTACTTTCTAAAACGCCACAATACATCCGAAGACTTGTGGGCGCTATGGCGTGTTGTTATCCGCTTGAAATTCGCTGGTCAAACCATTGCGCCGGGCATGAGTGTTGATCAGGACGCGTTGCGGCCTCTGAAGCGACAAGCGAACTCCGGTCTGATGAACAAATAACGGCATCGTCCGGGTATTCTTTTCCGCAGAATAGGCACTTTTTCATTGGAATGCCACCAAGGCTATTCGTTCATACCATGCCCGCTGGGCGTATTTGGATTCCACCACAACAACCCTTTTTCTTTGGTTTTATCGCTCGTCATTTGAGCCATGAAATCTGAAAACGACATCATATTCACAGCGCCTCCCACCGACAAAACATTGCAGCCTTTTTTGTGAAGCTTGGTGCTAACACCTGTTTTTGTATCCGGATAGACGCCACCGGCATTATAAACAGAGGCATCCTTGGAACCGTCCGGTTCCCAATTGATAATGCACGAAGGACTCCAAATCTCACTCGCCTTGCAAGTCTTCCATTGATATTCGTCGTTTTTTGGCGCTGGATAGAAGGCGCTCGCTCCATTCATGACATAGCTGCTTAATTTTTGGTTATAATTTCCCCACTTTTTAGTTCCCACGACAGATACGGCGAACACCGGGCATACGAATGTATCAGCATTTGGAATGTATTGCCAAAAAACGCCACCCTGTAGATTCTGTACCCGCTTCTCATGCCAATTATCGGTATCAACTTTGGCGTTCCCGGTTTTGAAGTTGACAGGATAATTGGGGCCACCGCGATATAACCACCCCGGAGGACAGGGCGGACTGGCATCATTACCCCAATTGGGCCAGGGCATATAATCATGGTTGTCGGTTAAATACATATTCAACGCCAGACCCAATTGTTTCATGTTGTTCAGACAGGCTGTACGTTCATACCCGCGCGGCTCCGACTTCAATGTCGGTAGCGACAACGCTGCCAGAATCGCAGTGATCACGATAACAACTAGAAGTTCAATCAGCGTGAACGCCGATCTGAATCTGGAACTTTTCACAGGTTTCATTTGGTGTTTTGCTTTTGAAGCAACTTAGAGCTTATCCCTAAATAACGATTTTACGTATTCAACACATTCGCCAGCAAATCAAGGCCGAAGCGCAATGCAACAAGCCCAGATAATTCTCCGCCTTCTTTTCGTACCGCACCAGCAACTTGCGGAAACGGTTCAACCACGAATGCGTTCGTTCCACCCGCCATCGGCGGGCAGGCTGCTTCCGCCCGCAGATCGGTTTGGTTTCCTGGCCGATTTGCCGCACCTGCGGAATATAACCGCGTTTCCGCATGATCGCGGCGGCGGGCTTGCCGCTGTAGCCTTTATCGGCACACAGGTTTTGGCGACACCGACGGGTTGGCTTGGGTCGCCGAATCACAATGCTGTCCAGTGTTTCGGCCAGCAGTTTCACATCATGCCGGTTGGCCCCGCTGACGATAAGCGAGAGCGGGACGCCAGTCCCGTCGACCAGCAAACTGCGTTTGGTGCCTTTTTTTCCCCCGATCCGTGGGGTTGTTGCCTACCGCTTCCAGCGCCAAAGGAGCTTTGCCCTGAGTGCCGTCAATGCTCTGCCATTCCCAGGCAATCCCTTCCAGATCATCGTATTCGGCCAAACCGGCCCGCCACAGTCGGCGGAAGAATCCCGCCGCGCGCCACTGCTGAAAGCGACGGTGAACCGCCGTGGCACTGCCAAAACTCTTGGGCAACGCTTTCCATTGACAACCCGTCCGCAACACATACACAATGGCAGCGAACACGGAGCGCGATTTTAACGGCTTGCGCCCGCCTCCGGGACGCCGCTGGTATTTTTGATCTTTGGCCCGCGCCGCGCGCACTGGAACCAGCGGCTCGACCCGAGTCCAGAGTTCATCGGACACTTCCCAAGAGTAAACTTTGCTCATGCCGACAACGTAACAAAGCCCACACACGGTGTAAAGATTATTTAGGGATAAGCTCTTAGCTGATGGATCCCAAAATTCATGTCATAAAAACACATGACAAGGCTTTTATCAGCCCATGGTGTAATAGCCGCTGATACCCGCCTGAAATTCGTGTCTCTTGGCGTTAATCCGCATGGTTTTGCTTTTCCTTGAAACGATTCGCGTTTAATATCGTGGCGTTTATGGCTGATTCAAACTTGCGCGCCGACGGTCGTGCGCCCAATCAACTCCGTCCGCTGCGCTTTCAAAATCACATCGCGCCGTACGCCGCCGGTTCGACGCTCGTCGAATGGGGCAACACGCGCGTCATCTGCGGCGTGACCATCGAGGAAACCATCCCGCGCTGGATGAAAGAGCAGGGGGTCAAAGGCGGCTGGATAACCGCCGAATACTCGATGCTTCCTTACTCCACGTTGCAACGGAAGCAGCGCGACAGCACCAAGGGCAAAATTGACGGGCGGTCGCAGGAAATCCAGCGGCTCATCGGCCGCGCCATGCGCGCCGCGCTGGGCCTCGACAAACTCGGCGAACGCACGGTCTGGGTGGATTGCGACGTGCTCCAGGCCGATGGCGGCACGCGCACCGCGGCAATTACCGGCTCGTTCGTCGCGTTGTCGCTCGCGGTGAAAAAGTTGATGGCCGAGAAAAAGCTTTCCGCCAGCCCGATCATTTCCGGCGTCGCCGCCGTCAGCGTCGGCATCGTCAACGGCACGCCGTTGCTCGACTTGTGCTACACGGAGGACGTGGGCGCCACCGTGGACATGAATCTGGTGATGAACGCCGCCGGCGAATTTATCGAACTGCAAGGCACCGGCGAGGAGGCCACGTTCACTGACACGCAGCTTGCCGATTTGCTTGCGCTCGGCAAGACGGGTATCCGCGAACTGCTCGCCGCACAAGAAAAAGCGCTGCTGGAGTCCAAGCTTTAGCTTGTTCCGGCCACGCTGAAGCGTGAACTCCAACTTAAATTTGCATCCCATGTCGCACTCAAAACGTCCGCGGCAAAAACCCAAACATTCGCAGTCAACACGCCTGTTGTTTGTCCGTCACGCCGAGGTCGAATCGCGTTACCAGAACACTTTCGGCGGCCAGATTGACATGAATCTCTCGCCCCGGGGCCGCGCGCAAGCCGAAACGCTCGCCGAATATTTGCGCGGCAAGACGTTTGACGCCATTTACGCCAGCCCGATGAAGCGCGTCCGGCAAACGCTCGCGCCGCTGCTCAAAAACGGCGCGCCCGCGCCGACCATTCTGCCCGGATTGCGCGAAGTGGATTTCGGCAACTGGACGGGGTTAAACTGGGAGGAAGTGCGCAAAAAATTTGGCGTTCACCCCTACGACTGGCTGGACGAAATCGAGCTGGGCGCGGTGCCCAACGGCGAAACCGGCGTTCAGTTCCGCGCCCGCGTCGAGCCGTGCCTGTTTGAAATCATCCGGCGGCATCCGGGCGGGACGGCGGCGATTTTTTGCCATGGCGGGGTCATCCGCATGATGCTGGCCGTTTTGCTCGAACTGCCGCTGCCCAAGACCAATGCGTTCGAAATTGAATACGCCAGCGTCACGCAGGTTGCGCTGCATCCGCATCTAAACGAAATCGAACTGCTCAACTTAACGCCGTGGCGCGATCTGGTAACGTGATTGAATTTTTAGGTGGGGCGAGACTCCCGGCGAGCCGATTATTGCAATGCCAAAGCGGCTCGCGAGTACGCTCGCCCCACCAGTTCAAAAAATGAAAACCAAACCACTCTGGCGAGTTTCCGTCGTCACGACGCCGGAAGCGGAAGACGCGGTATCGGAACTTCTTGGCGCGGTGCTTGGCCAGCCGGCTTCGTCCTATTTCAATCTGGAAACTGCCGTGAGCACGGTCACGGTTTATTGTGAACCGAGGCAGGCTTTTTCCCCGGCGGCCCGTGAAACAATTCTTGCCGGGATGAGGCAAATTAAAAACTGCGGACTGAAAATTGGCTCCGGCAAGGTTTCGCTGGCGAAAGTCCGGCGCGAAGATTGGGCCGAATCGTGGAAGCGGCATTTCAAACCCATCGAAATCGGCGATGCCTTGCTCGTCAAACCGAGCTGGAGCAAAAAACTGCCGCGCAAAAAACAGGCGGTCGTCGTGCTGGACCCCGGACTCAGCTTTGGCACCGGCCAGCATCCGACGACGGCGTTTTGTCTGCGCGAAATGGTTGGGAATCGAAAAAAACGACCACGCTGGTCATTTTTAGACATGGGTACCGGGTCGGGGATTCTGGCGATTGCGGCGGTGAAGCTAGGATTCTCGCCGGTCTGCGCCTTCGATTTTGATCCCGAGGCGGTTCGTATTGCGCGGGCCAACGCCCGTGTGAACGGGGTTCATAAAAAATTACGGATTATTCGCAAAAACGTGACAAAGCTGCCTGTTCATGCGGCGAAACAATACGATTTGATATGCGCGAATTTGATTTCGCCGCTGCTGATTTCCGGGCGGCGGCGGATAGTGGCGCAATTGAAGTGCGACGGGACGCTCGTGCTGGCCGGCATTCTGAAATCGGAATTTTCGCAGGTGCAAAAAGCTTTCGCGGAACTTGGATTGAAACTTGCTGGGAGAAAGGTGGAAGGCGAGTGGTGTTCGGGTTCGTTTAATTTCGCCAAAAAATATTTTGGGAAATTTTGAATGACAAACACGCCATTCGGTCTTATACTAAAACCGAAGCGGTTGCCGTCAGCCAACAAGGAAGGTTGAAGGCGCTGTTAGACGCTGCTCGACATGAGTTGTGTTATGAAAAGAATAATGGAAGCGATAACGGAGGCTGTTCAGGATCCTAAACATCCATTCCGCAAGTTGGATCATCAGCCCAAAAAACCACTCAAAAATCGTTACGAACGCAGAAAAGTAAAGGAGTATCTGCATCTCGGTGACTGGCAGGAAGAGATGGCATGAATAATCCTGCCCCAATTGATTAAATGAGCCGCGCGCGAGCGCGGCTTTTTCTTTAATGACGGCGTGTCGTTTGGCACTCCGGGCAGAGGCCGAAAAATTCGAGTTTGTGAGTCACGCTGGTGAAGCCGTTCGCGGCGGCAATGCGTGTCTCAATCTCACGGGGGAAGCATTCCCCGATTTCGACCACTTCCGCGCAACGCGTGCAAACCAGATGATGGTGATGGCCATCGTCGCCTTCGCCGACCAGTTCAAACCGCGCCGTGCCGTCGCCGAAGTCAAATCGCTTCACCATTCCCAGTTTTTCGAGCAGGTGCATGGCGCGGTAAATCGTCGCCAGATCGCACTGGCCGCGGGGCAGGGCGGCGAAGATTTCCCTGTTCGTGAACGGATGCGGATGTTGCCGCAAAAGTTCCAGAATCGCCGCGCGCGGGCCGGTGATCTTTCGCGCCTGCCGGCGCAAACGGCCTGTCAGCGCGGACATTTCCTGCCGTTTATGCGAATGTTTGTGTGCGCCGGATTTCATCAGGCCCGCAAATGAAAATAAAGAATCAATCCGGCGATCACCCCGAAGCCGGCGGCGAAGTTTCCCAGTACCAGGCCCTTGTGATGTTTGAAAATTTCCCCGATCACCGCGTGAATGGCCAGATATAAAAATCCGCCGCACGCGTTGGCGAGCATCAACGCCAGCGTCAGGGCCAGCGCGGAATGCGGCAGGTTCTGCAGCACAAAAAAGCCGAGCAATCCGCCCAGAATGGTCGTGGATTCGACCAGCGCGACGAGCCACAGCATTTTTGCGCGCGGGATTCCGCCGCCGAGCAGCAGGGCGCCCAGCGCGAGGCCTTCGGGAAATTTATGGACGCAAATGGCGAACACGATGGAGAGCTTCACCGGCTCGCTTTCCTCGATACCCGCCGCCAGCGCCAGCCCGTCCACCAGGCAATGGATGCCCAGCGCAATCATCATCGCCGTCGCGAATTCCGCCAGCCGGTGCGTCGTGGCCTCGTCAAAATGGCTGGCCGCGCACGCCGGACAAACGTGGTAAACGTATTTGGTGACGATGGCGAACAGGAGATAACCGGAGGCCGCCGCCGGCAGAAACCAGCCGCGCAACGCTTCCCAGCATTCCGGCGCGATGCCGCAGAGGGCCACGCCCAGGAGGGTCCCCGCGCCCAGGCTGATAAACGCGCAGAGCTGCCTGTGGGTTCGCGCGAACGTCGCGCTCAACGCGCCGCCGGCCACGGCAATGCCAAAGGCCGTGAAAATCTGGAACAGAATGGCGGCGGTGTCCGCGTTCATTTTCAACTGCAAATCATTTGCAACCTAATCTGACACAAAAGCCGCCGGACGGCAAATGCAATCGGGCGGCGGAAAAACTACTTCATCAGCAGCATCTGGCGGGCGCGTTTGATGGCGAGGGTCAGACGGCGCTGGTAATGCGCGGGCATGCCGGTGTATTTGCGGGGCAGAATGCGGCCCTGATCGGTCACATATTGCCGGAGCAAATTGGTGTTTTTGAAATCGAGCGCGTCGGCGGTAAAGTCAATTTTCGGCTTCGGCCGGGGAGTGCGTTTTTCCATCTGGCCGCGGCGTGAACCGCGGCGGTCCTTGTCGGCATGGGTCTTGCGGGGCATAATTACTTGATTTCGCGGTGAAGCGTGTGTCGGCGGAGCGCCGGATTATACTTTTTGATTTCCAGCTTTTCGGTCTTGAGCTTCTTGTTGCGGCTGGTGGTGTAGCGCGAGGGCGTTTTGCCCAGCTTGCGCGCTTCGGTGCATTCGATGGTGATGGTTTCGCGCGGCATAAATTATTCCTTCTCCTTGGCTGCCTTTTCCTCCGGCTCATCTTCCTCGGTTTCGATTTCCGAGACGCCGGCGCTGTCAATTGTCCCGAGCTGGCCGATGCGGCGCGAACGCAGCGCGCCTTCGCGTTCCAATTGCGCCTGCGCTTCGACGGTGAACCGCGTCCACGGGATCGCTTCGAGGCGCGCCTTGGGAATCGTCTTGCCGGTCAATTCACAGACCCCGTAGGTCTTTTTCTCGATGCGTTTGAGCGCCTCCTCAATTTCATAAACCGCGTCCTGATCGGACGACAACAGGCTCAACGCGAAGTCGCGGTCGAAGTTGTCCGTGCCCGAATCGGCCATGTGCAGGCTGTAGCCGGGCAGTTCCTGCGCGGATTCCTTGGCCAGGCCGTTCATCTGCCGGAGCAGTTGCTCGCGCAAATCCAGCAGCCGCTGGCAATACTTCTGCCACTCGGCCTTGACTTTTTTCGGGTCGGCGGTGGATTTGGCTTTCAACACCGGCCGGCCGAGGATTGCCGCTGTGGCGGAAACTTGGGCTTTGCCGGTCGTTTTTTTCTTTATGGTCACGTTTTAAATCGGTTTTGATTTCTCAAGGGCGCGGGAATGTAGCAGAGCAAAACAAATATGCCACAAAAATATTTCATAATTTTTGCGCCGTGCCATCGGCATTGTCCCCTGATTGCAGGACAACTACTGGAAACATGAAATATCCTAGTAAAAGCTGAAACCTGAAAATCTGATTTGGGGTGGGTAATGGATGCAGAATTCGTTCCGCATCCGTTTTTTATGGATTTTACCGGGCAATTCTGGAACAACTTCTCCATGGCCGAAACCAATCGTCGTTTGCCCCGGTATGTGGCGCTGGGGGCCCTGCTGGTTTATGTGTTGACTTTGAGCTGGAGCGTCACGCTGCAAAGCCTGCCGCTGACGGCGCAGTTGGCCGGCTGGGACTGGCTGCCGATGACCGGCCAGCCGTTGCTGTGGCTGGTTACCCTGCCGTTGCGCCTTCTGCCAGCAGTTTTGATTCCCGCGGGTTTGAATTTGTTTTCCGCCGTTTGCGGCGCATTGACGCTGGGATTGCTCGCCCGGTCGGTTCAACTGCTGCCCCAGGATCGCACACCCATCCAACGGGTTTTTTTGAGCAAGGACAATGGCGTGTTTACTCAACCGGACAACTGGGCGCCGGTGGTGCTGGCGTGTGTGGTCTGCGGACTGGAGTTCGGCTTCTGGCAGGAGGCCACCGCCGCCTCGGGCGAGATGCTGGACATGCTGCTCCTGGCGGCGGCCCTCTGGTGCCTGCTGGAGTATCGCGTCGACAGGGAATCCCGCTGGCTCAACTTGGCGGCCTTGATTTGGGGGCTGGGCATGGCGGAGAACCTGGTGATGCTTCTCACCCTGCCATTGTTCTTGTTGTCCCTGTTCTGGCTGCGGCGGCGGCATTTTTTGAGGGGTGGGTTTCTGCTGCGCATGGCGCTGCTGGGGCTGGCGGGTTTTTCCATTTATGCGTTGCTGCCGCTGGTCAATGGTTTGGCGCCGCATTCGCCATGGGGTTTCGGTGAAGCATGGCACATGACCCTCAGGGCGACCAAGCACATCGTCCTGATGTTTTACGGCCAGTTTTGGATGTCGCACCGATACATGGGAGTGGTGGTGTTGTTGTTTTATTTGCTGCCGGTTTTGCCCTGCCTGGTTCGTTTGCCGGATGAGGGCGGTTATCTCAAGGCGCTGACCGCCCGGCTGCACATCCTGGTCTGCCATGTCTCATACGCCTTCCTGCTGCTGGCGTGCCTCTGGCTGGCGTTTGACCCGGCCATCGGCCTGCAGCAAATCATGCTGCGACAATTGGGCTATTCCGTGCCACTGTTGAGTTTTGATTATTTGACCGCCCTGGGTGCGGGATATTTTGCAGGCTACTTCATGCTGGTTTTGGGCGCCAACCTGCGGGAACAATACAGGAAAAATCCGCAATTCAAAAAACCGCCTTTTACGCCCCGATGGTTGCGTCACTCAGTGCCGCCGTTCCTGTGCGCTTTGCCGGTCTTGATCGCGGGGGGATTGATTTTTAAAAACGCCCCGGCGGTAACATTGGTGAATCGTCAGCCGCTGCAAAGGTATGGTGATCTAGCCGTGCATTCCCTGCCGGCGGGAGGCGGCATTATTTTAAGCGATGACCCGCAAAAACTGTTTGTTTTCCAGGCCGCCCTGGCCCGTTTCGTTGACCGCCGCCAGTGGCTGCCGGTGGACACCCGGTTATTGCCGAACCCGGATTATCGGGCGCATTTGGAGCGGAAGTGTCCGGCCGGTTGGTTGACCGGCACCAATCGGAACAAACTCAAACCGCCTGAAATGCTGTTAATGCTCGACCACGTGGCGCGCACCAACCATCTCTTTTACCTGCATCCCAGTTTCGGCTATTTCTTCGAGCAGTTTTACCTGCAACCGCGCGGGGCCGTTTACGAAATGAAGCCTTACCCGAAAGACCAGTTCAAAAGACCGCCGATGTCAGCGTCGGAGGTAGATCAGAACGAAAAATTCTGGAATGAAGCCTGGCAAACGGAAATGGAACCTGTCGCCCGGACCGGCTCCCAACGGCAATCCACCCGGTCGAAAGCCAAGAAGACAGCCCAAAAGATATTTCTTCAATATTTGTACTTGAGCGCCATCCCGTCCCTTCAAAGCCAGTTGCTGGGCGAGTGGTCTTCCGTCACCCTGAATGGCTGGGGTGCGGCATTGCAACGCAACGGCCGGTTGCCGGAAGCGCGCCAACGCTTTGAGCAGGCCATTGCGCTGAACACAAACAATCTGGCGGCGCTGGTCAACCTGCAGTGCAACACCAATCTTCAGGCGGGCAACAAAATGAACCTCCTCAGCGTGGACGCGGTCGCCCGCCAGCTTGGAAAACTACAGCGATTGGGCCCGATCATGATCCATTGCGGGCCATTCGACGACCCGGTCTTTTGCTATCTCCTGGGTGATGTGTATCAACAAATCGGCCTGTTGCACCAGGCGATGCAGGAATTCGAGCGCGCCCAAATGCTCGCGCCCAACATGCTGTCGGCGAAGTTCGCCCTGGCACAACTATACTCCCGCCAGCGGATGGATGACAAAGTTTTTGAAACCGTCAACCTCCTCCGCGACGAAATCCAGGCTTCGCCGATCAAGGACACGATGGCCGTGGACCTGGCCGTGCTGGAGGCCAATTCCTGGCTGTCGCAAACCAACCCCGCCAGGGCGCGCAGCGTCCTGCAATCCGTTTTGAAACAGCACCCGAATGACCAGCGGACCTTGAATCTGGTGTTGCAGGCCTATCTGGCCTTTGGTGATTTCACCAACGCGCTGCAACTGGTGTCCGGGCAACTCGCCCGGGAATCTGATAACGTCGCGGCCTTGGTCAACCAAGCCGCCATCTTGATGCAAATGGGCGATGCCACGAACGCCATTCCGGTTTTGAATTATGCCTTAGCCATCACCAACCTTCCCATCGCACGGCTGAATCGCGCGGGTGCATATCTGCAAACTCAAAATCTTCCAGCGGCGGAAGCAGACTATCTTGAACTGGAAAACTCGCCGGCGCAGGCCTTTCCCGTGCATTACGGCCTGGCGGAAATTGCCGAACGCCGGCACGACACGAATCTCGCCATTCACCACCTGGAACTTTGTCTCTCCAACGCACCGGCGGGAACCGTCCAGTGGCGGGAAGTGCATGAGCGGCTGGACGCACTCAAACCCTCCGCGCGGAAACACTGAGCCGGTTGCCCGCGCCGGCGCGGCAAAACCATTTCAAGCCGGCCCGGAGGCCGGTTCGCGCCGCTCCATCCGCTTTTCAATGCACGCATACGCGTTGTGATTGTGGATGCTCTCGAAGTTTTCCGCCTCGACCTTGTACCACGTCACCCGCGGATGGGCGTTGAGCCGGAGCGCTACGTTGCGCACCAGGTCCTCCACGAATACCGGGTTCTCATACGCCCGCTCCGTCACCGCTTTTTCATCCTGCCGTTTGAGCAGCGCGAACAGCTCCGAACTCGCTGAACATTCGACCATCGCCACCACGTCTTCGATCCAGACCGGTCTCGAGAATCGAATCGCCACGGTCACCAGCCCGCGCTGATTGTGCGCGCCGAATCGGGCGATGGCCTTTGAACACGGACACAGCGTCGTCACCGGCACTTTCACCGTCAGCACGAAATCCATCTCCGGTCCGCACGCCGCCGCGTCAAACCGCGCCACATAGTCCATCACGCTTTCTCCGCCGGACACCGGCGCCCTTTTGACCATGAAATAGGGGAACTCGATTTCCAGGTGCGACGTGGCCGAATTCAGCCGTTTCTGCAACGACCGCAAAATGTCCATGATGTTTTCCACGTGGATGACGCTGCCATGCGCGTTGAGCGCCTCGACAAACCGGCTCATGTGCGTGCCTTTGAATTCCTTCGGCAAATCCACGAACATGCCGATGGTCGCCACCGTGTTTTGCACGCTGCGCGCCTTGTCGCGCACCTGGATGGGAAACCGCAGCCCGCGCACGCCGACCTTGTCCACCCGCAACTCGCGGTGGTCGCGCTCGCTCTGCTTGTCGTAGAGTTTCCGCGCCGCCGCGTTCTTTTTGGCCTCGCGCAACTCCGCGCCCTTCCGGGTCATTTTCAGCATGGCGCCAAGTTAGCAGCTTTGCGGAATTTGGCAAAAGTTCTCTGCCGGTTTTGTCTTCTGTCCGTGTCAGTCACCCCAGGACCAGGTGATGCCCCACTGCGCAATATTTTTGATCGGCTGAATGGTGTCGTCCGGATTGAATTTCAGAGGCATGCTCCAGAATTGGAAATCATGGGCCTTGATCCCGTCCGAAGCGGATCCCCAATGGTCCGCCATCCAGATAAAAAAAACCTGCCCTCCGGCCGTTGGAATTTTTGCGACCCAAGTCTCTTGTGCGCTTATGGCTGGAGCATTGTTCTGATAATGATGGGTGTTGTTGGTCAGAGGAATGACAAATTTCCCTCCGGGAACGTCCACGGTATAGGTTTGCTGTGTCCATTGGGTTGGACCGCCGCTTTCGGGATGACGATTGATGTTCGGAGCTTCGTAAAAGGGTCCCATTGGTGAAAAGGAAATGAAAACATTCACCTCGCTACCCTCGGGGCAAAAGGCGCAGCGCGGCCCGCAGAGAGCGTAGTAGAGGTTGTTCCGCCGGAAAAGCACCGGGGCTTCAGCCCCGAAGATTAAAACACTGCTGGCCTCCCCGGTCGAACCCAGGTAATCTGGCATGAGACGCTCCACGCGAACGCCGTATCCTTCATCAATGGCGGTGTAGATGAAGTAGCCTTTTCCGTCGTCATCCACAAAAAGGCTGCCGTCACCGGGGTGTGATTTGGAGAGAGGCACGTTCGGGTTGGCAACTTTGAAAGGGCCGGTCGGTGTGTCGCTGGTGGCAACCGCAGCCTGGCCGTTCCACTGTCCAGCCTTATTGTCCAATAGTTTCGGATACCAGTTGTACCATAACACATATTTGCGCGTGTTCGGATTGAAAACCACGTAAGGCCGGCCATAAATACCCGGTGGACGTTCTTTGAGAAGTTCACCTTCAAGCGTCCATTTTCCCAGGTCCGGTGAACTGTAAACCCGGAAGCTGTTGTTGGTGAAACCGTCACTGTTCCCGTAGGACGTCCCGTAGAGATAAAAGCGTCCGTTGAAGCGTTGCAGACAGCCGTCATGCGCGTCAATAATCTCTCCGGCCACGTCACGCCGCGGTTTAACGTTGTCGATGATAACGGTTTCAAGTTCTTTTCTTCCCGGTTCCTTATTTTGAGGCTGCTTTTGGTTGTCACAGGAAACGGTGAAAATCGTGAGCCAGCAAACAGGCAGAACTTGCCGGCAAAAATTAACCGGAACCTTTCGCGCCACCCGAAGTAAAAAGCCGGTCGCTAACACTTTGTCGGAAATTGGGCCGGCAAATTTGTTGATGCTCATAAGGAATCAAAACTGGGGAAGCGCATGGTGTCAAGGCGAGGGTTTCAGATTAATCGGTTCCCAGCGAGTTGAACCAACCGAGTTGATTCACCACAAAGTTTCGGGCCGCCAACCACAATGCCGAAAATTATACCCGCCAGCCGACCGAATCGCGTCCGCACGCCCAATCCGCAACTTGCGGTGGTCGCGTTCGCTCTGCTGGTCGTAGAGTTACCGTGACGCCGCGCTTTTTTTTGGCTTCGCGCAACGCCGCGCCGTTCCGGCTGATTTTCCGCATGGCACCAAGTTGGCAGCTTTGCGGAATTTGGCAGAAGCGTTCTCTGCCGGTTGGAGTTCAAGCTTCAGCTTGCCGGAACCGCCCGCTTTTGAAACGGCAGCTGAAACTCCAACCATATTACCCTTTGACTTGCGCGGCGGCGGGGATTATTACCATTGGATGAATTTGAAACTGGCTCTTCGCCGGCTCACAAAGGCTGTTGTTTTCGCGTTGTTTTGTTCGGTTTCCCTTGCCGACGAAACGTTTCGCGTTGCCACCTATAACGTCGAAAATTATCTGGATCAGCCGACGGAATCGCGTCCGCAAATCAAATCCGTTGAGGCGCGCGACAAGGTCCGTGAAAGCATTCGCGCGCTGAATCCCGACGTGCTCGCGCTCGAAGAAATGGGCGCCACCAACGCGCTGCTCGAACTCCGCGCTTCGCTCAAGGCCGAAGGATTGGATTATCCGTATTGGGAACACGTTCAGGGCTGGGACACAAACATCCATGTTGCCGTCCTGAGCAAGCTGCCCATTGCCACCCGACACCCGCACACCAATGACAGCTTCCTGCTGGATGGCCGCCGCTTTTCCGTCAGCCGCGGTTTCGCCGAGGTGGACATCCAGGCGCAAACCAATTTTACCTTCACGCTCATCGCCGCGCATTTGAAATCGCGCCGGCCTGGTCCCGACGCCGACCAAGCCCAGTTGCGCCAAGAGGAGGCGAAGGTTTTGCGCGGCATCATTGACGAACATTTCGCCGCCAATCCCAACGCCAGATTGATTGTGCTGGGCGATTTCAACGACGTGAAAAGTTCCGATCCCATAAAAACCATCATCGGGCATGGCCGGTTCAAGCTCGTGGACACGCGACCCGCCGAGCGCAACGGCGACAACACGCCGAATCCCAACCCGCGTTACGAGCCGCGCAACGTCACCTGGACGCACTGCTACGGCGTGGAGGACACTTACAGCCGGATTGATTATATCCTGTTGAGTCCGGCAATGGCGCGCGACTGGATGACGAACGGCACTTATGTGCTGACGATTCCAAATTGGGGCGTTGGCTCCGACCACCGGCCCATCGTGGCGCAATTTGAAACGGAGAAGAAATAAATTGTCCTCGCCTTCACATGGACAAACTCAAGACGAAGTCCCCCCAAAATCATTCTTGACCTGATAGAAATATGTGCAAAATTATGCCCATGAACACAATTACGGTGCCGGTGGGTGTCGGACGGACGGACCTTTGCAAGCTTCTGGAAAAGGTGGAAGCCGGGGCGCGGGTGGTTTTAACCAGCCACGGACATCCCAAAGCGGTTATTTCCGCGTATCGGACAACGGGGACGCCCTGGCGGGTGGAAACGCCTGACGATCCCAAACGGTATGGCGATTTGCAATCGCCGGTGCTGGAGGATTGGGAATGAGAGTCCTGGCGGATACGAATTTGTTCATCAAATTTTGCCGCCGGCTGCCCCTGCCGGCGCAGGTGGAGCGGACGCTGGCGGATGAAAAAACCGAGCGGTGCCTGTCGCCGGTATCGGTGATTGAACTTTTCCGGCTCTGGCGGAACGGGGAAATTCCCGACCACCCGGATTCGTGGCTCGATCTGGCCTTGCCTTCGTGGACGGTGTTGCCCGTGACCGTTCCCATTGCCCGGTTGTCCGTCTTATGGCCTTGGGAACACAAGGATCCCGCCGACCGGATTCTGGCCGCAACGGCGGAGTGTGAACGCATTGAATTTTGGCACACCGACACCGTGCTAAAAAAGCTGACCGGATTTCCCCACCGCTATTTTTCCAATCCATCAAGCCCCCGCCGCACGTCCTGACCCGTTTCAAAATCCGGCAACCAAGTCCCGCACCCGAACGCCAAGAGCCTTGGCGATTTTCAGCAGATTGTCCACCGACGGTGATTCGACGCCCCGCTCGATTCGGCTGATAAACACCGTGGAGAGATCGGCTTTCTCCGCCAACTTTTCCTGACTGAATCCGGCTTTTTTGCGTGTGGCACGAACTGCCTCACCCAAAAGGCGGCGGTGTTTCTGAATGGCCGACATGGCCAATTTAGAAAACACGAACCGCAAAATGTAGCCATGTCGTTAACGACTAGTTTTCGCCTGCGTTGTTCGGCAAGACGGTTCAAAAGCGGATGCGTTAATGAAATTCTGTTGCCGGGGACGGATGTCCAATCCCGGTTAGGCATGAGGCTTGGCGGGGTGGAAGTGGTATCCCGCATAATACTTGTATCGGATTCAAACTGTCCAAGAATTCTGCCCATCGTCGCGGCGTTTAAGGCGGGATATAATTGAATCCGCCAAACCAACGAATTGGCGGGAGCACTATTGCGGAGGCTTGGCTTCAGATGCGCTTGCCGCCTCCACTGCCTGGCGAATCTTGTCAATATCTTCGCCTTTGAAGACCTTGCAGCCGGCCCGAACGTTATTTTTTACCATCCAGTTTTGCAGGATTTGTTTCATATCCTCGCCCTCGAGGGTTTTAATGAAAACATCTTTTTGACGGGCTCTCGCTGAATAGATAATTAAGGTTGATATCAAGTTAAGCTTGTTTTTTTCCGGTGTTTGCGGGTTGTCTTTCAAAGCAAACAACTGCGGAAGCATGTCTTTTACCAGGTCCAGCCGATTGTACCTAAGCGCTACTTGAGCGAGAGATGCGAAGCTGTCATTGTCTCCCAGTTTTACAGCCTTGCTGTAGGCATGAATTGATTCATTGGAAAGGTTCAATGAATTATAGGCCGCGCCCAGGAGCCTCCAGCCGCGCCAGTCGTTCGAAAAAACGGTCACATATTGCGCCCCAAGATTGGTCGCTTCTGGAAACAGATTAAATCCGGCGAAGGAACGGCCAATAGGCAGTTTGGCTTTTGTGGTTATCTCATTGGTGTGCAATAAATAATAGCCGGCGAGTTTCCGACAACCTTCCGTTCCGGCATTTTCGTTCAAATCCTGCAAGGTGAGCTTTCCATTCTCGAATGCGTCCAGTGTTTGTTTCACCTCGGCGGCTTGATTGGCGGTGATGGAAAAAAATTGCAAATCCACGGCCAGGAGGGCGTTGGCCGAGATGAAGACTGCGAGAACGTTTAAAATCAGCAGCCTCACAATTTTTCCGGGTGTTTGATCAAATCCACGACGCGCATGAGCAGGCGTCCGGCCGCGCCGCCGTCAATCACGCGATGATCGAAGCTCAACGTGAGGTTCGCCTCCATCACCGGCACAAACTGGCCTTTGCTCGCGTCCCAACTGGGCGTGCGGCGGGCCGCGCCGATGCCGAGCACCAGCGATTGTTCCGGCAACGGGATGGGCGTGGCCCAAATCAGCCCGAACGTGCCGAAGTTGGTCACGGTGGCAATGGAACCGCCCGTGGCTTCCGGCGGCAGCTTGCGTTGCCGCGCCAGTTCGACCAATTCGTCGTAAGGCCCCACCAAATCCTTCAGCGACCGTTTGTCAGCGTGGCGAATAACGGGAACCAGCACGCCCGCCTCGGCCTCGACGGCGAATGCGATGTCAATGGTCGAAGGATGAACAATTTTGTTGCCGACGAGCCGCCCGGCAGGCGCGCTGTTTTCCGCCAGCGCCACCGCCAGCGCGCGCAAGCAGCAAAGCGCCGGGCCGGGTTTGGGCCGGGTGACTTTGCGAAAAGCAAAAAGTGCATCGAGGCAGACCGGCAGGCCGACATGCGCGATGGGGCGCGTCCAGCTCCGGCGCATCGCGTCGGCCACCGTCACGCGCATGGACGACGCCGGGGTTATCTTTTGCTTTTCGAGATGCGCGATGAATCTTTCGAAATCTTCAACGGTCACCCGTCCCGCCGCGCCGCTGCCCGCCACGCCCGCCAGATCGGCGGCATGCAAACCCAGTTCGTTCATGCGCGCCTTGAGCCGCGGCGAAAGATAGCTGGCGCCCGCCGCGTTCGCCGGCACGGGCAAACCGCGAATGGTTGGTTGGACGCGATTCTTGCCCCCGTTGCCGCCGTTCGCGTCCGGCGCGGGAATGCGATCGGTGTCACCGGCTTTCGCAGGCGCCGGAACGTCCAGGCCCGCCAGCACGGCTTCCTCCTGGGTGGCTTCAATCTGGCCGAGCACCGCGCCGACGGTGTAGCTTTCGTTCAAATGCGCGGTGATTTTTGCAATGCGCCCGCGGCACGGTGAAGTCACGTTCATGTTGGCCTTGTTCGTCTCGACTTCGATCAAATCCTGGCCGGCTTCGACGATGTCGCCGGGCTGGACGAGGAAGTTGATGATGCTGGCCTCGGCGATGGACTCGCCCAGTTGCGGCATGATGATGGGAATGGAAGGCATGTTTAGAAGTGAAGATGGAGGATGGAAGATGGAAGATGGCGGAACAATTCCATTCTCGTTTTGTTGGACGGGTTCATTTTTTACAAGCGGAGCAATTTTCGCGCGGCGGCGGCGACGGCGCGCGCGGTGGGACGGTGCGCGGTCCACAGGTTGGGATGATAAGGCACGGGCGTGTCCTTGGCGTTGAGCCGTTGCGGCGGCACGTCGAGCAAACCAAACCCCTCGCTCGTGACGCGGGCGATGACCTCCGCTGTCACGCCGCCCCACGGCCACGCTTCGCCCACGCAGAGCAACCGCCCCGTGCGCGCGACGCTGGCCATCACGGTGTCGGTGTCGAGCGGTTTCACGGAACGCAAATCCACCACTTCCACCTCCCAGCCTTCGGGCACCAGTTCGGTGGCGGCTTCAAGCGCTTCATGCACCATGGCGCTGTAAGCCACGATGGTCATGTCGCGGCCTTCGCGCGCGATGCGGGCCTTGCCGACAGGCAGCGCTTCGCCGGGCAATTTTTCGGCCTTGAGGTGGTAATAAAGAAATTTGTGCTCGCAAAAAATCACCGGGTCGTCAATCGCCACCGCTTCGAGCAACATGCTGTACGCGTCTTCAACGGTCGCCGGCGTCATCACCACCAGGCCGGGATAATGCGCGTAAATGGTCTCCAAACTCTGGCTGTGAAACGGCCCGCTGCCCGACGTGCCGCCAAAGGGCAGCCGCACGGTGATGGGGCAGGGGACTTGCGTGCGCCAAAACAGCGTTGCGGCCTGGTTGACGATTTGGTTGAAACCGACGGTGGAAAAATCCGCGAATTGCATTTCAATGATCGGTCGCAAGCCTTCAATCGCCGCGCCGACGGCCAGGCCAACCATCGCGTCCTCGCTGATGGGCGAATCAATTACACGACCGGGAAATTCCTTCATCAGATTTTTCGTGGCCTTGAATGCGCCGCCGAACACACCCACGTCCTGCCCGTAAATAAACACGCGCGGATCGTCGCGCAAGGCGTGAGCCTGCGCTTCGCGGATGGCTTCGAGATAGGTGATGCTCATGCGCGGGAAGAAAGGGAAACATCCAACATCCAACATCCAACTCTCAACATCCAATTGCCGTGCGCGAGGCGGTCTTGGGCGTTGGATGTTCGATGTTCGATGTTCGATGTTTTGAAATTATTATTCATGCCCTTCATTCAGATGTTCGGTGGAAATCGCGCGCCAGTCCTCGGCAAACGGGTCCGGCACGGGTTCGTGCTGGACTTGGGCGACAGCTTCCTCGATTTCGCGAACAAGTTCACCGCGCAACGCACTCAACTCCGCTGCGTCCGCCCATTTTTGGCGGAGCAAAAGTTCTTCGGCCACCTTCAGACAATCGCGCCCGGCGGGAGACGCTTTCAATTTGGGGTCAATGTAGCCGGCGTCGTCGTGTTCACCGTGGCCGCACAGGCGGAGCAGGGTGGCCACGACCAGTTGCGGGCCGCGGCCGGCGCGGGCGCGGGCGACCGCATCACCGACAATTTTCAAGCACGCGGCCAGATCCGTGCCGTCCAACGATTGAACTTCGACGCCGTAACCAATGGCCTTGTCGGCCAGATCGCGGCAGGCAAACTGGCGCGAGGTCGGCGTGGAGTAGGCGTATTGATTGTTGGCGACGATCAAAACCAGCGGCAGTTTTTCCACAGCGGCCTGGTTGAGCGCTTCATGAAACGAGCCGGTGGAACTGGCGCCGTCGCCGACGCATGCAGCCCCGACGGTTCCGGGGACGCCCTTCATGCGGCGCGCGAACAACACGCCATTGACCACGGAGATCATCGCGCCGAGATGGCTCACCATCGGCAAATAACCCTCCTGCGGCCTGCCCCGGTGGACGTTGCCATCGCGGCCGCGCATCGGGCCGAGCGCCGAGCCGAGATACGTGCGCGCGGCATCGAGCACGGATTCGCCGAAGGCCAGCCGCCCCGCCGTGTCACGAATCAGCGGCGCGAAGACGTCGCCCCTTTTAAGGGACAAACCAACCGCGACGCTCAACGCCTCCTGTCCGCGTCCGAGAAAAACGCCGCCATGGATTTTCCCGGCGCGGTAAAGCGCGGCGAATTTGTCGTCCAGCAGGCGCGCCAGCAACATGAAGCGATACGCGGACAGATGTGTGTTGCGCCCAGTGGCAACATCGCTCACCGGTTCAGGGTTGAGCACCGTTGGCAACATGGCGGAATTTTACCGTCCCCGGCGCGCGCCAGCAATGTTTCTTTCAAGATTCGGGTTGGGAAAACGCTAAAAAAACAGATTGGCCAATTGCGAAATTAGTGTTAAATGAATGGAGTGCGAACTTGTTATTATCGGCTTATGGGTTTGAGCGAAACAGATTGAAAGTGCTGTCATGGCCCAACCTGCGTTCCAAATTTTGCTGCTGGGGAATGATCCGCAAATGCCGGAGATGTTGACGAACCTCCTGCAGGAGGACGGCGTGGCGCTCGTCTTCGCGCGAAAGGCGGACGACGCGCTCAAGCTCGTCCGCGAGCAACCCGCCGACGTCTTGCTGGTTGATTTGGTGTCATCAAATGCGGAAGGACTCAAACTGATGCGCCAGCTTCGGGACCAGCCGCCGTTGAAATTCATGATTGTTACCGCGCTCACGGCGGCGGACAAAACGGTGGAAAAGCTGCGCGCGTTCGAGCTGGGGGCGACCAACTGCCTGAGCAAGCCGTTTGAACCGGCGGTGTTTCGGGCGCAATTGCTGGCGGAATTGCGGACCAAGCGCCGGCATGACGATCTCGACCGGCGCAATTTTGAACTGGCGGCGGCGCGCAGCGAAGCCGAGTCATCCGCGCGCGCCAAGTCCGATTTTCTCGCGGCCATGAGCCACGAAATTCGCACGCCGATGAACGGGGTCATCGCGATGGTCGGATTGCTGCTCGAAACCCCGCTCAGCGCCGAGCAGCGCGGCTATCTGGAAACGATTAACACGAGCAGCGAATCGTTGATAACCATCATCAACGACATTCTCGACTTTTCTAAAATTGACGCGGGCAAGATGGAACTGGACACGCGGCCATTCGATTTGCGCGTGTGCGTCGAGAGCTCGCTTGACCTTTTATCCGCCCGCGCGTTTGAGAAAAACCTCGATTTTGTCTGTCAAATTGACGACAGCATTCCGGTGACGGTTGAAGGGGATTCGTTGCGCCTGCGCCAGGTGCTGGCGAACCTGTTGAGCAATGCCGTCAAATTCACTGAACGCGGCGACATTCTCGTCCAGGTCAAGTTGCTTTCGAAGAAATTGGACGAGGCGCAAGAACGTTCGTTGTTGTGTCTGCAATTTTCCGTGCGCGACACGGGCATTGGCATTCAATCGGACTGGCTGGAGCGTTTGTTCAAACCCTTTGCGCAAGCCGAAGTTTCAACCGCGCGCCGCTATGGTGGCACGGGTTTGGGGCTGGCCATCAGCAAGCGGCTGGTCGAATTGATGGGCGGCAAAATGTGGGCTGAAAGCGCGCCGGGCCAAGGCTCGACGTTCCATTTCACCATCAACGTCCAGGCCGACCCGGAAACGGAGCCCTTTGCCCTGGCCAAACCGCAACCCCGGCTCGCTGACTTGCGGCTTTTGATCGTGGACGACAACGCCACGGTTCGGCGCGTGCTGGCCGAGCAAGTCACCAAGTGGGGGATGATTCCGTGCAGCGCCGAAAGTCCGCAGCAAGCGCTCGACTGGCTTCGCAAGGGCGAACGCTATGATCTGGCCGTTCTGGATTTTCAGATGCCGCACATGGACGGCCTCGCGCTCGCGGCGGAAATTCACAAACTGCCAGGCGCGGAGATGATGCCGCTGGTGCTGCTCATGCCATTGGGCCCGCGCGCTGAAGCGCCAGGGGGCACGCGCATTGTGTTTGCCCACACCGTCGCCAAACCCGTCAAGCCGGCGCAACTTTGCGAAATGCTCGTGCGCGCCCTGCTCAATCCGAAAATCGCCGCGCCCCAGGAGTCGCTGGCCAAACCGGATCAACCCCTGGCCGAGCGGCTGCCGTTGCAAATCCTTTTGTGTGACGACAACGCCATCAACCAAAAAGTCGCCACCCGCATTATGCAGCAGCTCGGCTACCAACCCGGGCTCGCTGCGAATGGGCGCGAAGCGCTCGCCGCGCTGGATCGCAACCCATATAATATAATTTTCATGGACGTCATGATGCCGGAAATGGACGGTTTGGAGGCCACGCGCGTCATTCGTGAACGACAGAAGGCCGGCGCGGCCAACTACCATTCCAGCACCGTCATTGTCGCCATGACCGCGCAGGCGATGCAAGGCGACCGTGAAAAATGCCTTGCCGCCGGCATGGACGATTATCTGGCCAAACCGATCCGTCCCAAGGACGTTCGCGCCATCATCGAACGCTGGGGTTCGCAATCGGCTCCGGCGGAGCAACCCGCCGCGGCGGCACCCAAAGTCACCGCCCCGGCGCCTGCCGCCGAAGAACCGCCGGTGGAAATGGAACGCCTGAATGATTTGACCGACGGCAGCGCGGAAAGCTTGCGCGAATTGGTGGAATTGTTTTTCAAGCAGACCGCCCAGCAACTGGCGCAACTGGAAGCCGCCGCCCGGGCGAACAAAGCCGACGATGTCCGCCGCGTGGCGCACAGTTGCGCGGGCGCGAGCGCGACGCTGGGCATGACCCGGCTCGTGCCGATGTTTCGCGATTTGGAAAAGCAGGGCGCTTCCGGCACGTTGACCAACGCCACGAATGTTTGCGAAAACGCCTTGCGCGAATTCAAAGTTATTCAACAATATCTGGCGACGCAGCCGGGTCTGGCCGCGACGCCGGCGACCGGGGTTCATTCATGAAAAAAATCCTCATTATCGAAGACGACCAGATTGTTGCGAATGTTTATCGAAACAAACTTGCGGTGGAGGGCTATAAGACCGAGGCTGCGTTCGACGGCGAAAGCGGGCTGAAGTTGATGCGCACATTCCAGCCTGATGCCATCGTGCTGGACCTCATGCTGCCCAAAATGTCCGGCGTCGAAGTCATCAGGGAAATTCGCGGCGAAGCGGAGTTTTCCAAAGTGCCGATCATCGTTCTTTCCAACACCTACTCGACCAACCTGATTCAGGATGCGTGGAAGGCTGGAGCGACGAAATGCGTTTCCAAAATCAACTGTTCACCCAAAGTGCTGTTGGAACTGATGCACCGCACCATCGGCGCGGGAGAGGCGGTTGCGCATGCTCCCCGGAAAACCGAAAGCCGGCCGGCAACCAAAACCGAGGCGTTAGGCAACGAGACGGATGCCGCATTTCAGGCCGAGTTCCGAAAAACCTTCGTCGCCGGCCTGCCCGCCATGTTTACCGTCTTGCGCGTTGATTTGCAAAGCCTCATCAAGTCTGACACCGAAGCGGAGCGGCTCGAACACCTTCACGAACTCTATTGCCGGATCCACGCGGTCAACAGCAACGCCAGCCTCGCCGGCCTCGTCCCGATCGCTCACATGGCCGCCGCGCTCGAAGCGTTGCTCCTGGAGCTTTACGAAAAACCGAAAAGCGTCAATGCTTCAACATTGCGGACCGTTGCCATCGCGGTGGATTTTTTTAACTTCCTGTTTGAACACGGCACCCGGCCCGAAAAATGGGAAATTTCCCCCGCCCGAATTCTGGTTGTGGACGACGAGGTCATTGCCTGCCGCGCCATTGTTTACGCGCTCGAAAAAGCGCAGCTCCAGTCGGTCAGCGTCGAAGATCCGACCGCCGCCTTCAAACTGCTTTCCGAAAACAATTACGACCTCGTGTTGCTCGATGTGGACATGCCGGTCATGACCGGCTACGAACTCTGCATCAAGCTGCGCAGCCTGCCGGCGCACAAGAAAACCCCCGTCGTCTTTATCACCCGCCTCGACGACTTTAACAACCGCACCAGTTCCATGATGGTCGGCGGCAATGATTTCATCGCCAAACCGTTTCTTCACATCGAACTTGCGGTTAAGGCGCTCATTCACGTCCTGCGCGGCAAATTGCAACCGGCCAAATGATGGCTGCCGGATGATTCTCTTTGAAAAGTCAGGCCGGCGCTGAAGGATGGCAACCCGGAAATGTTCAAGACGTGACAGCCAGGAATAACCAGACGATACGCCAATGTCGCTCCGACGAATTTGAAGTAATTGGGGAGATCGTCAACGACGCGGCCCAAGCCTACCAGGGCGTGATCCCCCAAGACCGCTGGCATGAACCTTACATGTCACTCGCCGAACTGGCGGAACAGATGGAAGCCGGTGTGAATTTCTGGGGAATGGAGCAGGACGGCAAACTGACGGGGGTGATGGGCATTCAACCCGTCCAGGATGTCACGCTGATCCGCCATGCGTATGTGCGCACGGCCTGTCGCAACCGGGGCATCGGCAGCGGCTTGTTGCGGCATCTGCGCACCTTGACGACCCGTCCGATTTTGATTGGGACCTGGGCGGCGGCGGTTTGGGCCGTTGCCTTCTACGAGAAGCACGGTTTTCGGAAGGTAAGCCCGGCGGAAAAGGACCGGCTGCTCAAAAAATACTGGTCCATTCCCGATCGTCAGATTGAAACCTCGGTGGTGCTGGCGAATGATAAATGGTTTGAGACAGCCCAATCGGAAACGCGGTGAACGAACGCTCCTCCGCGACGTGCAGCACAGGGAAGCAAATTTTCCCGCACCTGTTCCTGGGAGTGCTGGCGTCTCGCCGGCGAGTTTCGTCTGGGACGGCGGAACGCTTGCGCTTCCCGGTTCATGCAATCGTTCCCCGCTTCGGATCGTGCGGGTCATTCAGCCACTGCGGCCACGCTGAACATTTCCCTGGCGATGGTTCCGTTGCACACCTTTGTCACAGGACCGGTCATGCGAATCGCAAAATCATCGCCGATCTCAATGGCAATGACGCCGCCGGGCATGTGGACGGAAATCTCGCGGTCACACAAGCCGAGTTTGTGTGCCACCGCCGCCGCCGCGCTGCTGCTGCTGCCGCTCGCCAGCGTGTGGCCTGCTCCGCGTTCCCAAATCTCAATCTGAATGTTCCGCCGGTCGAGCACCTTCATGAACTGCACGTTGGTGCGATTGGGAAAACACGGATGCGTTTCCAGCAGCGGTCCGTATTTCCTCGCCAGTTCCGCGCTGATTTTCGGTAGCAGGAGCACGCAATGCGGATTGCCAATCGTCGCCGCGCAGAACGTGAATTCACGTCCGCCGGCGGAAATTTTTTCATTGATGACTTCGCGGCGCGGACCGGTCACGGGAATTTCATCGCTCCAAAAACTCACCCGGCCCATCTCGACACGCACGTTTTTGCCGCGTTCCATGACGTTGGCTTTCACGAGTCCGCCGAGGGTTTCAATGGAGAACGCATTCTGGCGGACCAGTTTCTTGTCCCACAGGTAACGCGAAAAAATCCGCAGACCATTGCCGCTTTTCTCGGCCTCGCTGCCGTCGGGATTGAAGATGCGGAGCGCGAACTCCGCTTTTTTGGAGGGCAGGGGACCGAGCAAAATGCCGTCGGAACCGATGCCGAAATTGCGATGGCAAATCCTGACGACCTGCTCTTTGGTGAGCGGCGACGGCAGGCTCTTCGGGTCAATGACAATGTAGTCGTTGCCCAGCGCGTGATATTTGGCAAATGCCCAAAGCATGAACGAAGCATAGCGCGTTGCCTGCCAAGCGCAAAACAGAATAGTGGAAGCGTTATCACAAGGTGGGGCGAGCGTCCTCGCGAGCCGGAAGCGGCGAAAATATTTCAACTTCGGCTCGCCGGGAGTCTCGCCCCACCAAATTGGCCGCGAGGTGTCACCCGCCTGTTTTGTCCGCGCGCTTCGCTTCTTCCAGATGAAACTTGTGGAGGAACCGGTGGATGACCGGCGCAAAAACAATTCCCAGGCAGGTGATGAATGCCAGACCGCTGAACAGCGCGTAACACCCGGCGAAAATTTTCCCGCCGTCGGTTTGCAGTGACGACACCGGTCCCATGCCGGACAAAATCATCGAAGCATTGACGAAGGCATCCACCCACGACATGGACTCAAAGGCCCGGTAGCCAATCATGCCAATGCCGAGCGCGAACGTGACGACCAGCAGGCCGATGCACGCGCTCCGGGCGAGACGCGCGTAAAATTCCCGGCGCGGCAACAACGGTTTTGAGCGGTGCTCGAACATTGAAATTGAACACAGATTAAACTGAATCGGTCTGTTTCGCAATCTGTACGCTACCACGAATTCGCGATGACATCCCCCACCGTTGTCTGTTAGCTTTCCCATGCCCGCCGCCAAACCTCACCGCCACGTGCATCCGGTGGTTTTCATGTTTCTCATCCTGCCGTTCGGCGTGATGGGGGGATACGTGACGGTCGCGCTCGCCTACCTTTATTCCAAGGCCGGCATCCCGGTCGCGCAGGTAGCCGCGCTGGTGGCCGTCGGCATCTTGCCGCACACGTGGAAATTCGCGTGGGCGCCGCTGGTGGATGCCACGCTCTCCCGCAAAAAGTGGTATGCGATTGCGAACGTGGTGAGCGCGGCCGGCATTTTTGGCCACGGGCATTGTGCCGGTTAAGGCGGCCAGCCTGCCATTGCTCACGACCGTCATTCTGGTTTCAAACTTTGCCGTGACTTTCCTCGGCATGGCGACGGACAGCCTCATGGCCTACGCCACGCCGGCGGAGTTGAAGGGGCGCGCGGGCGGCTGGTTCCAGGCGGGCAACCTTGGTGGCGGGGGCATCGGCGGCGGCGTGGGGCTGTGGCTCGCGGAACGCCTGCCGGCGCAATGGATGGCATGCGCCATCCTGGCGGGCGCGTGCCTTCTGTGCTGCCTCGGTCTTTTCTTTCTGCCCGAGCCGGAGTCAACGATTCGCGCGACGACTTTGCACAAAACCTTCATCAATTTGTCCAGGGACTTGTGGGGTGTGGCGAAATCACGCCGGGGTTTTCTGGCGCTGTTCCTGTGCTTTCTGCCGATTGGTTCGGGTGCCGCCTCCAACCTTTGGTCCGCAGTGGCTGGCGACTGGAACGCGACGGCTGACACGGTGGCGCTGGTGACCGGAGTGCTCGGCGGAGTTTTATCCGGCGCCGGCTGCCTGGTCGGCGGCTGGATTTGCGACCGTATGGACCGCAAAGCCGGGTACGTGCTCTATGGTGTGTTACAGGCTGCGTGTGCGGTCGGTATGGCATTCGCGCCGCGCAGCCAGCCGATGTACATCTTCTGGACCTGTTTGTATGCGGTGATCACCGGCCTCACCTACGCGGGTTTCACGGCCTTCGTGCTCGAAGCCATTGGCACGGGCGCTGCCGCCACCAAGTACAACGTCTTCGCCTCGCTTTCCAACGCGCCGATTTACTACATGACGCTCATTGACGGCTGGGCTTACGCCCGACGAGGCGCCGCCGGCATGCTGAACACGGAAGCTGCCATCTGCATCCTGGGCATGGTGTTGTTCGTTGTGATGGTGGCTGTGGTGAACAAACTGAGACCCGCAACCGCCAACACGGGCTGACCGTGAGGCAGGGCAAAGTCATTTCACAATCTGCACGCTGCCGGTGATTTCGCACACGTTCCGGATGCCCTTCCGTTGCATGAATTCGCGTATGCCGGCAATCACCAGCAAGGGTGTCTGTGGTTCGTAAAAATTCGCCGTGCCCACTGCCACCGCCGTCGCGCCTGCAACCATGAATTCGATGGCGTCAGCCGCATTCTGGATGCCGCCCATGCCGATGATGGGAATCTTCACCGCTTTCGCCGCCTCCCACACCAGCTTGATGGCAATTGGCTTGATGCACGGCCCAGACAGACCGCCGGTGATGTTGGCGAGCTTTGGCTTGCGCGTCTCGATATCAATCGCCATGGCGGGATAACTGTTGGTCACCGCCAGCGCGTCGCTGCCGGCTTCCTCCGCCGCCTTGGCATACGGTGCGATATTGACGACATTCGGACTCATCTTTGTGATAAGCGGCAACTTTGTTGCTTTGCGGCACGCGGCCACGACTTGCGTCGAGCAATTTCAAATCCGTCCCGAACTGCGCGCCGCCTTCCTTGATGTTCGGGCAGGAAACATTGAGTTCCAGCGCGCCGACGCCGCCGAGCGCGTCAAACCGCCGCGCCACTTCGGCGTATTCGTCAACGGTGGTGCCCCAGATGTTGATGATGGCGGGCACCTTCAATTTTGTGAGGAACGGCCAGTATTTCTTGATGAACCCGTCCACGCCCGGTCCTTGGAGGCCGATGGCGTTCAACATGCCGCTGGCGACTTCGGCAGTGCGCGGCGTGGGATTGCCGCGAACCGGGTGCAGCCGGATGCCCTTCACCACAACGGCGCCAAGCTGGTTCAGGTCGAGGAGTTGCGCGTACTCAACACCGTAGCCAAAGGTGCCCGAGGCGACCGTGACCGGGTTTTGCAGCGTCAGCTTGCCGATTTGGACGGAAAGATTCATTGCGGGAAAATACCTTTCTAATCCGCGGGGTTCAATTCGCAAAAATGGCCGGCCACGAATCCCGCAAATCGTAACGTGTCTGACCGGATCTCGTCCACGCAGGGACGGGCGCTCATAATTCTCCCCGGAAGGCTTTGGCCAGCAGCGCGGGCATGAACGACGCCAATGCCGCTTCCACCTCCCGCTGCAACCGCTGCAATTCGTCCAGCTTGCCGAACACGGCGAAGAGCCGCCGCGTGTTTGATTCGACGACGGCGCTCTGCCGAGACGCCGCTACGAAATCTCCCAAACAATTTCTTTCGCATCAAACACCGGACCTTCAGTGCAGGTGCGCTGGTATTCCCAGCCGTCGCCGGCCTTGACCGGAATCACACACGTCAGGCAGACGCCGACGCCGCAGCACATGTGCTCATCCATCGAAAGTTCCGCCGGCACTTTGAATTCATCGGCGATTTTGCCAACGGCTTTCAGCATTCCCGCCGGGCCGCACGCAAACACCTTCCGGTGGGGCGCCATGCGCCTGGCCGCTGTGCGTTTCAGTTCGGCCAGCAAAAGCTGGGTGACGAGACCTTTTTTGCCGTGGCTGCCGTCTTCGGTGGTCACGCGCACGTCCCAGCCGAGCGCCTGGAATTCTTTTTCGCACAAAATGTCCACGCGCCGCCGGCCGCCGACGAAGACGATGCCGCGTTGCGGCGAGCGTTGAGCCAACAGATACATCGCGGCCATGCCGTAACCGCCCGCGACGAGCAGGGGAATCTCGCCGCCGCGTTTCGGCACGGTGAACCCGTGGCCGAGCGGCGCAATCACGCTGAGTTTCTCGCCGGCCTGCATCCGCGCCAGAACTTCGGTGCCCTTGCCGACCGTTTTGTAGAGGATGGAAAACGTATCGCCGGCAACCTGGAAGATGCTGAAAGGCCGCCTTAGCAACGCGTCCTTGAGCGGCAGCACGCGGACGTGGGCAAATTGTCCCGGCTGGATCAGCGGCGCGATTTTAGGCGCGCGCACCACGAGGCGAAAATAAGAATCCGTGTCGCGCTCGTTGGAAACAATCTGGACGGGTTGCTCAAGCATTGGCACCGCCAGCATGGTCGGCAGCGGCAAACCTGTCAACTTTGTGTGCGAATGGACACAGATAAAAACAAGCGCGGATTTAAATCTGCAACTTTGTTTGGACTGCTTGAACGCAGCAAATGGAACTTTCTTTTTTAGACGGTGTTAATTTAACTGTCCAAATGACAACCGAATTCATGATTAAGAAGAATCAAACTCTCGTTTCAAAGCCTGCCGGGCTGGTTCTGGGTCTGATCGCCAGCCTGTTCCTGCCGGCCGTCGCGCGGGCGGATGGCTGTTTCGTTGCCCCCCCATTTGTCTGGGACAAGCACAAGGACATCAATGAACCGACGCAGAAGGCCATCATGGTTTACGACGCCGGTCGTGAGGACATGATTTTGCAGGTCAAATACGACGGGCCGGTGGAGGAATTCGGCTGGTTGATTCCCGTTCCGGGCCGGCCAACGGTCCAAACAGGTTCGATGGAGAGCTTCTACGAATTAAGCCGTTATACCCAGGAACATTGGGAACCGCCGTCACCTTCCGGTCTGAAGACACGTTCCGCCTCCTTGGGCAACGAGGATGGCCCCAAACCCGAGCCGGTTAAAGTCATCGAAATCAAAACCGTTGGCGCATACGAGGTCGCCGTCCTTGCCGCGAGCGACGCGGGCAGCCTGGAAAACTGGCTGAACGCGAACCGGTTTTCCTTTCCCAAAGACAAGGAGGCGGTGATTGATTCCTACGTAAAACAGCAATGGTATTTTGTCGCGGTAAAAATTGACCTGCGCAAAGTCAGCGGGTTTCAACTTGTCTCCAGCCCGCCCCGCCAGACGGCGGACCATAAATCCAGCGTGGCGGAAAAGCTGGCCAGCGGGGAACTTCAGCCGTTGCAAATCAGCTTCGCCAGCGACCAATGCGTGTTTCCGCTGAAAATTTCCTCTGTCAATGGCATGCCATCGGAAGTGCAGGTTTATGTGCTGTCACCAGAGCCGCTGGTGGAGAAGACGATGTTTGAGAAAAAGTTTCCGGAGGTGCGTCGCCTGGCGCTGGAGCATAACGCAAAGCGAATGCAGATGCTTCAACGTAGTCGGGAGATGTCCAGATCAATTCGCGTGCGAATGCACCCGGAGGAAGGCGAAATTTCCGGGCCGCCGATTGAAACCAATGTTCCACTGAACCAAATTTTAAGAGAGTCGGTGCCCTATGAGGCATTGCTCCCGTACGGAGAGGTTACCGAGAAAGATTTGCCAGACTGCACCGAGAAGATTCCGCGGCTCAAGGGGAAAACGTGGTGGCTGACGAAACAGACGTGGACGTTCAAGCCGGACGAGATGCGTGACCTGTTGTTTCAGCCAGCCGCGCCCGTTTTTGCTGAAGACCTGGCCCGTGAAGAGGGTTACTACGTTGCGCAAAACCTCGCGCGGCTGGGGTCGAATGCCGTTCCCGCGCTGCTGCTGGCGTTGCATAGTTTCAATCCCAACACGAGGATTCATGCTGCGTCGGTGCTTGATGATGGGCTTGGTCAGCGTTCGGTGGCACGTGATCAACCGGTGCGTGATTGCTTGCCGGGGTTGTTTGAGGACCCGGAGCCTGAAGTCAGAATGGACGCGGCCGCAGCGGCGGGCAACGGCTGGAATCCGAAGTTTGCCGAACCGCTCATCAATATGTTGCGGGACGAGAATGAAGGTGTCCAGCACGCCGCCGTGTTTGCCTTGAAAAGAAATTATCAGGGCCAAACGACAAACCTGCCCGCTTTGCTGAAGATGCTCAAGGACGAGAATCTGATGGCCCGGGCCAACGCTCTGGAAGTGATTTCAACGGCGGATGCGCCGGTCCCTCGCGAAGATGTGTTGCCGCTGCTCAGTGTCACCAACATGCGCGTGGTGAGCATTGCCGTTTCCCGATTGGAGCGCGATGGTGTTTCGTATGAAGACCTGTTTCCGTTGCTTCACAATCCTTTGATGCCGGCACGGCTGACCGGACTCTCGGTTCTGCAGCAGCTTGCGAATAAAAGTTCCATTGATCTGGTCCTGCCGCTGTTGCGCGATCCGGAGAAGCCGGTGCAAGGCCGGGCGTGCGGGGTGTTGCGGGAACTCACCGGCCAGGCGATTCCCCAGAATCGTCCGGACCAATGGGAACAGTGGTGGACCGCGAATAAAGCGTCGTTGCTGTTGGACGATCGCACCAAAGCCATTGCATTGAATCCCAAAGATGGAGGGGCGTATCACGACCGGGGTTGCCTTTATTATAATTCACACGACCTCACCAATGCTTTGGCTGACTTTCGCAAGTCCTGTGAATTGGGTTCAAATAACCAGGACTATTCCTATTATCGCATCTGGCTCATTCGGGCGCGGTCGGGAGCAAAGAATGCCGCGACCCAGGAACTGGAGGCATATTTGGAACATCGCCAAGCCGGAAAGCCGGAAGATTGGCCGTCAAAAGTCGGGCGTTTTCTGGCCGGCCAATTAACCGAAGGCAATTTGCTCAAGGCCGCCGAAGACACCAACACCCAGACCGACCAAGAGCAGCATTGCGAAGCTTATTTCTATGCAGGGTCGAAACGGCTCATCGCAGATGATAAAACCACGGCGGCGGATTATTTCAAAAAATGCCTGGCCACGGATGTTAAAAATTTTGAAGAATATCAGAGCGCCGAGGCGGAATTGAAATTTCTTTCGGGGTCTCCGGCGAAATCAAAATCAGACACGGCCAACGACACCAACAGCGTGACATCACACCGCCCGGAGTGATTTATCCTTCTGGTTACAGGAACGAACATTGAACCGCCAGAACCATGAAATCGAGCGCCGGACGCGGCTCGCAGATTTTCAAGCATGGCCGGCGTCATTCACGGCGTTGGGTGAGAAGTCCATGCCGGGATGCGGCTGGCCGTTGATGCCGTCATTGCGCCAGGCACCGGCGCGCTCAAGGATTTTGCGATAGGCCGCAAACGCGAGCAGCGGCCAGGCATTGCGATAGATGTCGTATTTCAAGTAGAACACCTTGGGAAAGCCGGTGCCGGTGGTTTCCTGCTCGGTCCAGGAGCCGTCGGGATTTTGCGAGCGGATCAAATACTCAATGCCGCGCCTGAGCGCGGGATTGTCCGGGTCCTCGAACGCGCACAAACCCATGACGGCCCAGGCGGTTTGCGATGCGGTGCTGGGCCCGCGGCCCTTGAAGACCGGGTCGTCATAGGTGTTGCAACGTTCGCCCCAGCCGCCGTCTTCGTGCTGCACGCTTTCGAGCCAGACACGCGCCTTGAGCAGCCACGGCTGGTTCATGTCAAGGTTCATCGCGCGCAAACCGCGCAGCACCTGCCAGGTGCCGTAAATGTAATTCACGCCCCAGCGGCCATACCAGGAACCGTCTTCTTCCTGCTGCTCGCGGAGGTATTCCAGCGCATCGCGAATCTGGGGATGGTCCGCGCTCCAGCCTTCGTAGCCGAGCAATTCCAAAATGCGCGCGGTGATGTCGGCGCATTCAGGATCAAGCATGGCGTTGTGGTCGGCAAAGGGAACCTTTTCCAGAATGTTTTTCGTGCAATCCTTGTCGAATGCCGCCCAGCCGCCATCCCGGCACTGGAAGGTCATCATCCACTTTAAACCGCGCTGGAAACATTCGTCGCGCTTTTTGAGGTTGTCCGTTGGGATTTTCCGCAACGCGAGCAACACCATCGCCGTGTCGTCCACGTCGGGGTTCCACTGGTTGTTGTATTCAAAAACCCAGCCGCTGGCCTCCACCCTGGCAGGATTCTTGTGAACCCAGTCGCCGTAAATGCGAATCTCGCGTGCCATCAGCCATTCGGCGGCGCGTTTGAGCGCAGGATGGTGCTCCGGAATGCCGGATTCGTGCAGGCAGATGGCGACGATGGCCGTGTCCCAGACCGGCGAGAAGCACGGTTCGATGCGCACGGTGTCGTCCGTTTCGTGCTCCAGTTTTTTCAGTTCGTGCGCGGCACGGACGACCTGCGGATGGTCGTCCGGATAACCGAGCGCCTTGAGCGCAATGAGCGAATTGAGCATCGCGGGGAAAATGGCCGCGAGACCGTCAGAGCCTTCAAAGCGTTCGAGCATCCATTGCTCGGCGATTTTCAGCGAGTGTTTGCGGAAGGGGTGGATTTTGTGTTCGGCGAACCATTCGGCCAGTTTGTGCAGGCGATCCAGCCACAGGAAAAAATTGCGCAACGAAAGTCTTTCCGGATCGGGTGCGGGCGCGAGATCACGCTCATGAATGCCTTCGGGAAAAAGCTCGTCCAAATCCACCTTCACCGGGCGCGTGGGCTTGAAGTGGTTGATGATGGCCAGCGGCACGAGCATGGCGCGCGACCAGTTGCTCATCTCCCAGAAATACACGTGAAACCATTTGCCGAGGGGCATTACTTCACAGGGGATGGTCGGGACGTATTCCCAAGGAAACAGTCCAAGCAACGCCAGGTACAATTTGGAAAACGTGTTCATGCGCGGCACGCCGCCCAGGCTGAGCGCCATTTCGCGCGCCCGCAACATGCGCGGGTCGGTGACGGGCACGCCGGCGAGTTTGAGCGCGAGGTAGGCCTTGATGGTGGCGTTTACCTCCGACGGGCCGCCGTAATAAATGTTCCAGCCGCCGTCGGACAGTTGCATGGAGAAGATATGGTTGACGGCCTTGCGCTGCCATTCCTTGTCCACCTTGCGGTTCCAATGGTGATAGGCAATCGTGTCCGAGACGAGCGTGGAATCCACCATCAATTCGCCCACCCAGTAGCCTTCCGCCCGCTGCAAATGGAACAGATTATCCTGCGCCCGCGAAATGGCGGCTGTCAAATCCCCGGCCAAATCCGCTGGCAGGCGGGTTGCCGAAGACGACTGTGCCGGTTGAACCCTGGAACTGCTTTCAATCACACGCATACTCTGCGAATTTGCGCCCAAACTGTAAAGATTTAAGTGCCAATCCGGGGCCGCTTGCGGGACACTTTCTCACTGTTGCGGCGGGCATCCTCTGCCTGCCGTATTTGTCGGCACCTAGCCGCGTGGCGCACCGCTGCACGGAAAGGTTGGTGGTGACGCCCGGTCTCCAAACGTAGAACGGAATGTGTAATCTTCGGGCAATGATGGGTCGGAATGGTCGGTGCCCTGGCCGCCATGGTCGGCGGTAAGGATGATGGCCGTGTGGCCGGTCAATTGCGGATTGCCATCTATCAAAGCGAAAATCGTTCCCAGCCGGGCATCAATCGTTTTGATGGCATTGACATCAGCCGTTGTCGGCCCAAGACTATGTCGTCTTTGTGTCCAATCTTCGCAAGATTTTTCGATGCGCACTCGTGAAGGCGAGGGGACGCAGCTTTGCCAGTGGCAGCCAGACACCCCTGTTTTCAGAGGGGTGATTTCTGCGAGTCCCAAGAATTTTGGGTGTCGTGGAGTTCCGCCCTCCGAGATGAACGCGAAAGGCTTCCAGGGTGATGCGGTAACGGGTGATGGAATGTTTCACCTTGCAAAGCGGCGCGAGTTTTGCCGGTGTAAAGCCGGGAATTTGTGTGGCAGTGTCCGCAATTGAACCGGAGCGCGGGTCTCCCGACCCGCAACACATCCGCTTGCCGTCAGTCGCAGGAATTTTCCCGACGGTGTTCTGCAACCGGGCGTGCTGCGGCTCGGAGAACCGCGCTCCGATTTCCACATTTGGAAATTCCCACAAGTACGCGTTGACGACACCGGCGGGCCGCCGGCGGACAAGGAATCGTCCATTTCTCTCAACCACAAAGGCAACGAAATGTCTCGCGGTGGCGGCTTCGCGTTTGCCCAGATTCGGCAGTTCCCCGATGCGGCCTTCGCGAAAGGCGACGCAGAGCTTTTTAACCGGACAAACCGGGCACTGCGGCTGGCGCGGCGTGCAAACCAGCGCGCCAAGTTCCATCAGTGATTGATTTAGCGACGAACACGAATTCTTAAAGTAGGGCAGGCTTCCAGCCTGCCCGCGCAGGCAAGATGCCCGCGCTACTTTATCGGCGTGCTCAACCAGTTTCTCCGCCAATCGCCAAAGTTGCGCGTTGGTTTTCTTTTCACGCGGATTTTTCCCGATGCCAAACACGCGCGTCAGCACGCGGATGACATTGCCGTCGAGAACCGGAGTCGGTTGGTTGAAGGCGATGCTGCAAATCGCGCCTGCGGTGTAACGGCCGATGCCCGGCAGCGCGAGCGCGTCGTCGAAATTGTGCGGAAACTTGCCGCCGTTTTTTTCCATGATTTGCTTCGCGGCCTTTTGCAGGTTCCGGGCGCGGGTGTAATAGCCGAGGCCTTCCCAAAGCTTGTGGATCTTTTCCGAACGCGCTTTGGCCACCGCCTCGATGGTCGGCAATTCGCGCATCCAGCGTTTCCAGTATGGAATTACGGTTTTGACTTGCGTTTGCTGGAGCATGATTTCGGAAATCCAGATGGCGTAGGGATCGCGGGTGCGCCGCCACGGCAGGTCGCGGGCATTTTGCGCGAACCAGCCGAGCAACGCCGGGACCAACCGGCGAAGTTTTGAGTTTTGAATTTTTGGTTTTGAGTTGGAGCGCACAACGATTTGGTGGGGCGAGGCTACCGACGAGCCGCGTTTCGGGCAAAGTTATTTGGCAACGGCTCGGGAGTCGCCGCAGAGTTGGAGTTCAAGCTTCAGCTTGTCACGGGCGGGCTTCTTGGCAATGAAACAAGCTGAAGCTTGAACTCCAACCGGAACCGCCGAAAATTCTTTGTGTTCTTTGTGTTCTTTGTGGTTATCCTTTTTCAGTGAAACCGCTGACTTCCTACACGGGCAAGCTCACCGACGAACAGGCGTCGGCGCTCGAAACCGCCCTGAGTTCGCGCGGATTCAAGTTCCGCGCGGTGCCCTATGCGCGGTTTGCCGGCGAAAAGGACAAAATTAACGTGGTGTTTTACGAGAGCGGCAAGCTGGTGGTGCAGGGGAAGGGCACCCAGGAATTCATCGAGTTCGTCCTGGAACCGGAAGTCCTGAAACAGGCGCGGCTGGGCTACGAGACGATCCTGAATCCCGATTTGCTGCTGCCGCGCATCGGCGTGGATGAAAGCGGCAAGGGCGATTTCTTCGGGCCGCTGTGCATCGCCGGCGCATACATCAATGAAAATGTCGTCAAGGCGTGGAAAGATAACGGCATCCGCGATTCCAAGAACATTTCCAGCGACAAGAAAATCTCCGACCTCGCCGAGCTGATCCGCAAAACGCCCGGTTGCGTGGTGAACACCGTGACGATTGGCAACGAGGCTTACAACCGGCTTTACGCCAAAATGAAGAGCGTGAACACGATCCTGGCGTGGGGCCACGCGCGCGTGATTGAAAATCTGATGGGCTTGCGGCACCAGATGAACCCCGTGCCAGTCAAGGCCATCAGCGACCAGTTCGCGTCCAGCAAGGACGTGGTGGCGAAGGCGCTGATGTCGCTGGGCCGGGAGATCGAACTGGTCCAGCGCCATCGGGCGGAAGAGGACCTGGCGGTGGCGGCGGCCTCCATTCTGGCGCGGGACGGATTTGTGAAAGGCCTGGCGAAGCTGGAGAAACAATTCAACGTGGAACTGCCGAAAGGCGCTTCAACGTTCGTGGACGAGGCGGCGAAGAAATTTGTGGCGGAGCAGGGCGCGGAGAACTTGTCAAAAATCGCCAAGGTTCATTTCCGCACGGCGTTGCGGGCGCAGGGCCTGCCGGAGCCGCCGAAGAAGGAATGGAAACGGCGTTGAGAATCTACTTACGCTTGGCGTGTTTCTTCGTAAGCTTACGCGCGAGTTCTGCCACTCTTGCGGATCGGTGTCCGATTAATTCTTCAAGAATATGCTGAAGAATTTCAAAAGCGTCGAGCAAGTCATCTCTGCTAACATCAGCTTCGTGACTAGCTGTATTACCAAGCCATTTGAGAGCCATGAGTTGACCGCCCAGCGATGGTTCTCTTTTTATGAAAAGCTCAATCCTTTCATGCAGTGACAAATTTGAAAGCTTGTTGTTCTGATTTTTGCGACGTCTTGGAACAGTCAGATGGTCTAAAAGATTTTCCAATGCAACCCGAATACGATTCGCCGCAGCACTTTGGTCGCAAAAAAAGAGCTTAAAGCCAGCTCGAAGGTGACTTTTTACTACATCAGGACACTTTCTTGGCAAATCGAAAATGTCTGGCGTCGGCGATAAAAATTTTGGCGTAAAATAATCGTTATACACAATTTCCGGTTCATCATCGGGTCCCATTACTTGCCATTGTTCAACGCCACCATTTCCAGATACAGCTACTTCTTGTCCGCAGCTTGGATGACCGCATTTCAACCAAGCGGTAAATACATAATCCGTGCATTCAGGAGACCAATAATCTTCGTCATGTTCTTGCTTGGAATCAACCGTTTCATCAAAAATCACAGATTTTGTCTTGAGTGCCAAAGTTCCTTTATTACAAGTGGGACAAGGCCACGCAGGGGCGTGGTGTTCACTGATTGTAGCTGTCCAAAGAGATCGTTTCATCTGCATCCCGATTTAACACGAACAGAGACAAGGGGCGAGAAAGAATTTTGTTGATTATGCTAAATTTGTCTGCCTTGCCGAATAGTTTGAGCCGACTTACGTCGGCTGCTACGATGCCACATTGGCCAGACCCAATTCCATCGAACTGCCGGATTGCGAGCCAATCCCGATTTGACTGCCGAACTTTCAATCTTGCGGTGACACTTTCAAGGTGTTACTTTTTCTCCGTGAGCACGATCACGGCAAAGCAGTTGCACCAGGAAACCAAATCGGTTTTGAACCAGCTTGAGCAGGGCGAATCACTGGTCATCACCCGCAATGGCCGCACCATCGGGCGGATCGAGCCTTTGACGGTCCCCAAGTCGCGCGGCTGGGCGGACATCATGGGCGAAGTGTGGCAGGCGCAAAAAAGCGTCAAGGCCGCCGACCGCCTGCCGAATCCCGTGCTCCAGGAACGCCAGCGCCGCCGGCGATGAGAATTTACGCCGACACTTCCGCGCTGATCGCTTGGTTCAACCCGGCGGATGAATTTGCCCCGGCGGTAACGGCGTGGTGCCGGGAACGCGCGCCGGAGTTTTGCTGGAATCCGCTGCTGCGAATTGAATTGCGGCACAATCTTCGCCGCCTCTCCGGCAAATACGCCGCCATTGCCTGGCAGGCCTACCGCGCCAGCGAAACCTCCCAACGGCTGAAATTGGGCATCCAGCGTTTGTCCGATCTTTTGGAATGGGGCGACGAATTGAGCGCGCGTCACGCTTCCAACTCCGCCGCCGGCACCTGGGATTTTGTCCACGTCGCCGCCGCCCAACATGTCCGCGCCGAGATGTTCATCACGTGCGACGCCGCCCAGGCGGAACTGGCCCGCATCGCAGGCCTGACACAGATCCAGCTTTTCAAATAAGCATCAGACAATCTTTCCCGCTGCCGAAAAGTTTGAGCCGACTTACGTCGGCTGCTACCATCAGACGAATGGCCAAACCTAATTTCATCGAACTGCCGGATTGCGAGCCGATCCCGATTTTATACGAGGACCGGGCGGTCATCGCGATTGACAAGCCGCGCGGCTGGATGCTCGCGCCGGTGGCGTGGCAGAACACGTCGCGCAATTTGCAGACGGCCATTGAATCCTCCATCGCGTCGCGGGATTTCTGGGCGCAGTCGCGCGGACTGAAATTTCTTCGCCACGTCCATCGCCTCGACGCGGACACGAGCGGCGTTTTGCTCTTTGCGAAAAGCCCCGGTGCGGTCAAAAAGTTTTTTGATTTGTTCGAGAACCGCAAAATGGAGAAGACGTATCTGGCCGTCGTGGTGGGCGAGCCGAAGCAAAATGAATGGACGTGCGAACTCAAACTCGCGCCGGACAAAAAGCGATTCAGAAAAATGAAAGTGAACGAGCGTTTTGGCAAAAATGCCGAAACGCATTTCCGGGTTTTGGAAAAACACGGAAAACTTTCACTGGTGGAAGCGCGGCCCGTCACCGGCCGCACGCATCAGATTCGCATTCACCTCGCGGAATCCGGCTGCCCGGTGGTGGGTGACGAGCTTTACGGACGCGAAGACGACCAGGCTGGAATTGGGTTTGCGCGCCGTGCGGCTGGCTTACAACGATCCGTTCACCCGTCGGCGGGTGGAAATCCGCGCACCCGTGGAACCGTTCTGCCGCGAGTATGGTTTCGACCCACCCAAATTGTGATCATGACGCCGATATTGAACAGTTCAACCGTTGCGGACACGGCGCTGGTTTGTTTTCGCCCATCGGCCATTCATGGCACGGGCGGATTTGCGAAAATGGACATCGCCGCCGGCACACGCGTCATTGAGTACGTCGGTGAAAAGATCACCAAGGCCGAATCGCTGCGCCGGTGCGAATCGAACAACGAATACATTTTCTCGCTGGATGACACACACGACCTCGATGGCAATGTGCCGTGGAACCCGGCGCGTTTCCTAAATCACAGTTGCGACCCGAATTGCGAAGCGGAACCGAACGGCGGGCGCGTCTGGATTGTGGCGCGGCGTGGCATCCGGGCTGGGGAAGAAATCACGTTCAATTACGGTTACGATTTGGAGGATTACCGGGAGCATCCCTGCCGCTGCGGCGCGGCGGAATGTGCCGGTTACATCGTGGCCGAGGATTTTTTCGAGCACGTCCGGAAGCAACGTGCGTTGACGGAGGAAGGTTGATCTATCTTCCTCATGAACTTCCTGGGAGCGCCGACGTCCCACCGGCCAGTTGGAAGCCAAAAACCGGAACTCGCCGACGAGACGCCAGCGCTCCCAGGAAACGAATCCTTGGACCGTAGCATCCGACGTGAGTCGGCTCTAACATTGCTTTTGATAAGATGGAGCGGATTCACGTCCGCGGCTACGAGATTCATGGAAACGATCGCTGCGTTCTACCGACTCTCCGCGGTTTTTCCATCCATTCCGTCAATGCAATGCCATCGCGCCGGCTACTGGTTGTAGCGTTCCTTGTAACTGTTCTTGAGCGCTTCGACTTCCTCGGGGCTGAGGCCCTTGAGCCAGCGATGTTCATCCCGGGTTAGAAGCTGTTGGACCTCGGCTTCATATTTCTTTCCCAGTTCGGGGCTTTTCTGCTTCGCGGCCTCGATGACGGCGGGCAGGAATTTCTCGTAGAAATGTTTTGAAACTTCATACATGCCGTGCCAGTGCGTGTAGTCCGGGCCCATCATGGAGGCGCCGTGGCGGGCGCGGCGGCCTTCGTGGTGCCACAGCTCCCAGAAAACCCATTGCACCTCGTGCTCGAAGGGCGCCTTGGGATTCAACACGCCGTCCGCCGTCAGTTCATCCATGATTTTTTGCGCGGGCCGGGCAAACTTGTCGTTGTACAGCGCGACGAGGCTGTCGAACTGCTGGTAAAAATTGTCCACGTATTGACTGCTGTGGCAGTTGAGGCACGCGCCTTTCATGGCGTCGCGGCGTTCCTGCCAGGTGACGATTTTGGCGACGGTGCGCTTGACGGGTTTGCCGGTCATTTTTTCATTTTCCACCACGCTCTCGGTGGTGGTGACCTCGGCGCCAATCTTGGGCAATGGCTTGGTTTCCGGGTAATCCTCGCGGTAACCATCGGTATAAATTACCTGGTTCAACTTTGCGCTGATGACGGGCCGCAACGTCCAACTGATGCGTTCGCCGACATCGTGGTTGTTGGCAACGGCGGCGCCGTTGGTGGTCATGTAGCTGCTGATATGGCAGCTCGCGCAGGTTGGCGCGGCGGAATAATCCTTGCCGAGCACCCAGCTGCCCTTGTCCAACGCCATCTTGTCGCGGTTCGCGTAAAAGGCGATGCCGTGCTTGGACTCGTTGTAAATCTCCATCTGCGGATGGTCCGGGCCGAGGTGGCATTTGCCGCAGTTTTCGGGTGAGCGCGAAAGTTTGGCTTCGAAGGAATGACGCGAGTGGCACGCATGGCAACTGCCCTTGGAACCGTCGGGATTCAGCCGCCCAATGCCGCTGTTGGGCCACGTGTCGGCGTCAATGACCGGACGGCCTTCCGCGCCGGTGCGTATGATTTCGCCCTTTTCGTCGTGTTTGAACTTGACGATGGTGCCGTGACATTGCCAGCAGCCGTTGACGGCATCGGCCTTGTTGCCGGGCATGCCGGCCACCTTTTCGGCGAGCACATTGTCAAGGCTGGCCAGGATTTCGCCCGCCTTGGCGTGATGGCTGTGCGAGAACTGCTGGACTTCCGCCTCATGACACTGGCCGCAATCATTGGGTGTGACGAGGGTGGTGATCCACTGGCCTTGGTGCTGCCACGCGCCGATGCGGTTCGTCTCCGCGGCGTGGCAATCCAGGCAGCCGACCCCGACCTCCGCGTGACGCGAGCGCCGCCATTCCATGACGAGGGCAGGGGAGCTTTTGGCGTGGCAATCGGCGCAGGCCTGGTTTTGTGCCGGTGTAGCAGATTGCGCTGTGGTGGCGTCGGCTTCGCGCGCCGCGAGGAACAACAGTGCGATGATGGCGAGCGGGGCAAGGCCGGTAAACACAGATGGTCTAAAGATCGTTTTCATAGTTCCAAACCAGGTCGCTGATTTCATGATGGCAAACAGCATCTGATGTGGCTGGGCCACGGATCGGCGATGCCGTTATCAAAACGGCGGGACGCCAGAAACGCAACTATGAAATAATATACCGGCCAACCCCGGCGCGAATTGATCCAGGTCAAACAAAAAGGGCGCCGGTTTGACGGCACCCCCCTCCTTGGCACTGTATGCTGAAAAGTGGTTTAATCCGCGTATTTTACTCCGCAACCGTAAGGTTTCGTCTGGCTGACCTCCACCGGTTTCCCGGCGAGCAGGGCGTTCACGGCTTCGCGGACGTAATTGCGCGCGGTGCGCGGGTCATGCACCGGGTCCGGTTGGTTGTCCATCGCGCCCTGATAGACGAGCACGCCGTTCTTATCAATCACATACATGTCCGGCGTGGTTTTCATGTCGTAGAGATGGCCAACCGCGCCGGAACTGTCGTCAATCCAGGCCGTGGCAACAATTTTCTTGTCGGCGATTTCCTGTTTCGCCTGCTCGGGCGTGCGATGGCTGGCGTTGTTGGGGTTGACGGAATTGACGAGGAGCCAGACGGCGCCCTTGGCGGCAAGTTCCTTTTGCAAATCCTGTGTCGCGCCGTTGGCGTATTGATTGTGGCAGAACGGGCAGTCGGAATTGTAGGATTCCAGCACGACGATCTTGCCCTTGTAATCGCTGAGCTTGACGGTCTTGCCGTTGATGTCTGTGGCGGTAAAGTCCGGAGCGGGCTTGCCGATTTCGGCGGCCAGCGCGCCTGCGGCCAATGCCATGGTGGTTAATATAGCAAATGCTCTTTTCATAGATTTAGAATCGTTAATTGTTTAGTTAAGTGACACCAATGTAGCCGTTCCGTTCAAAATGTCAACAGGCCGTGTGTTCCTGTGGTGGTACATTTTGTGGCTTTCGGTGGGGCGAGCGTACTCGCGAGCCGGCCTTGGGGGGGGGCGAAGCGAAGCGGCGGCGGCTCGTCAGTTGCCTCGCCCCACCAAACTGTCAGCGGGCTGCGCGGTCAAGAGCGTCCAGTACGATGCCCGGTGTCAGAATTTCAGGCAAGACGATTGGTGGCGCGTCAGGGTCTTTCGGATAAACCAAAACTAAAGGCACCCCGGCACGGTTGAAGCGGTTTAATTCCGCCGAAATGTTTTCAGGGAAATGTGTGTAGTCGCCGAGCAAGGCCACGGCATTGTTCTCCTTCAGCTTTGCGCGCACGGATGGGATTTCGATGCTGGTCTTTTTGTTGACCTGGCAGGTGAGGCACCAGTCGGCCGTGAAATCCACGATGACCGGGCGGCCTTCGCTGCGCGCTTTTGCCACGGCTTCCGGACTCCAGCGCTGCCAGGCGATGCCATCCGGAGATTCTTTGAGCGGACCGGTTGCGTCCGGCGCCGTGATGGGCGCGCGCCAGTTCAGTTGGTTTTCGAGCGCGAAGGCGTAACCGCCAATTACCAAAATCAAGACGATGGCAAGCGCGACGCCTTTGCGGGTGCGACCGCGCTGAACGAACTCGCCGAAAATCCACGCGGCGAACGCGATGAGCACGAGAAAAACGCCGAGCCACAAAACCGATTTGCCGTAGCTCCCGGCGGCCAGGTTGAACAGCCACACGGCGGTCGCCAGCATCGGAAAGCCCATCGCGATCTTGAATTTTTCCATCCACGCGCCGGGCTTGGGCAGGAATTTCAGCCAGGCCGGGTTCCAGCTCAACACGACATACGGCGCTGCGAGTCCCACGCCGACTGCGAGAAACATCAGCAGAATCACCGGCGCTTTTTGGGCGAAGGCGAAGCCGAGCGCGATGCTCAAAAACGGCGCGGTGCAGGGCGTGGCCAGCACCGTGGCCAGCACGCCGTTGAAAAATGCGCCCGCCGAGCCATGCTTCGATGCCAGTCCGCCCGCCGCGTCGAGGGCGCGTCCGCCGAGCGTGACTTCAAACACGCCGAACAGATTCAGCGCCACGAGCATGACCAGCGTGGTGAGGCAGACCACGAAAACCGGGCTGCCAAACTGCATGCCCCAACCGGCCCGGTGTCCGGCGGCCTTGACGCCGATGACGACAGCCGCGAGCGCGAGAAACGAGACCAGCACGCCGAGCGCATAGACGAGACCGAGCTTGCGGACATGGCGCGGGTCGCTTCTGGATTCGCCGACAAAGCCGAGGATTTTCAGGGCAATGACCGGCAGCACGCACGGCATGATGTTCAGAATCAACCCGCCGATGAAGGCATAGAGCAGCATTTGCCAGAGTGGTTGTGAAGGGAGGACAGGCGCGACGTCTGTCCTACTTTCCGGCGACGCGGGAATTGTTTCACCGGCGGGAGCTTTGTCGGCAACGGGCAAATTAATTAAAAAACCTTTACGCTCGCTGCCAATTTTGACTTTTAGCACACCGGAAATTTGTTTTGGCCAATCGCCTGAGTATTTTTTTACTGCGCCGCGCAAGAAAAACTCATCTTTGCTTTCAGGGATACCTCCAACAAAGACGTTTCCAATTTCAAATTGATCGTTTGCATCCGGATAAAAATCCAGTACCCCAATATTGTCCGCTTTCGGAGTGACCATCCATGCAACACTGCTTTTGATTATCAACGGTCGCGTATCATCACTGGATGGCTTTTCCCACCAAGCATATAAATTACCTTTTGCAGGCTTTGGAACGTTGCTCTGCCATGATTCTACCAGCGGAGCGCCAGCGGAAGTTTTTGTTTCGGTGCCAACATTCAGCGTAGCCTGGACGCTGTCGCTCCCGGGGACACAGGCTTCCTTGCATTCGAGCCAAGAGACCTTGGCCTTCAAATCGAGCGGGCCGGGCTTCAAATCGGCGGCGAGTTTCAGCGGCACAATCAGGACGACTTCGTTGTCGTAACCGTAGGTGGTGACTTCGATGGGCGGTAATTTTTCCGGGAGCGGCCATTGGATTTCGCCGGCGGTAACACCGGGCGGAAGTTGCCATTCGATTTGGGTGGCCATGCCGGCGGCACCGGGATTTTTCCAGTAGGTGTGCCAGCCCGGCTCCATTTTCAAATCCACGCCGGCCAGCACGGTATCGCCCGGACGCGCGGTGTCAGCGGCCAAAATCAGCCGCACCTGGGTGTGGGCAGCGTGCGCGGCGATGGCCGCGAGGCAAACCCAGCCTGCCAGAATGGTTCCGATGCGTCGCACACGGATTAGATGCCACATTTGACGAAACGTTTGAAGTGAATTTGTACGGGAACGACGCTCGCCCTCATCCCGGCGTGGACTCACTCGCGCCCGCTCACTCGGCCTTGCGGCCTTTGGCTCCGCCAAATTCCTTTCGCCATTTCCCAAACGGCTCAAGTTTCCCCGAGGAGAAGGAGAATTATTCTCCGTCTCCTTGAAAATCCGTGTGGCTGGATTTGCCGGACGGTCATTCGCAAAACCAAAACCGGACTGTGCGGTTCCTTCTCCTGGGGGAGAAGGTCAGGTTGAGGGCGGGCCAAAAAACACATTTCTCTTTTGCTTGCGAGCGCGTCGGACTGTATTTCACACGCGACTTGCCCATTGCGACCGCCTAAAATTCCTCATGCGCTTGTGGACGTTGCATCCGAAATATCTGGACGCCCGGGGGTTGGTGGCGCTTTGGCGCGAGGCGTTGCTGGCCCAACAGGTCCTGCGCGGCGCAACCCGCGGGTACAAGCATCATCAGCAATTGCGCCGTTTTTCCGGACTTGCTAATCCGCCCGCGGCGCTGGCAAGTTATCTGGTGGCGGTGCAGGAGGATGCTGTCCGGCGTGGTTATAAATTCAACGCATTCAAAATCGGCCGACGGCGGATTCGTGGGAGGTTGACCGAGACGCGCGGCCAATTGCTTTACGAATGGCGGCATCTGAAACGGAAGTTGAAAGAACGAGATGCGAAAAGGTATCGCGATCTTTTGCTGGTAAAAATTCCCGCGCCACATCCGTTGTTCCGGATTGTTCCCGGCGGGGTGCGTGATTGGGAAAAAGCACGTTGAGAGTGTCGTGAGTTGGTTGGAGTTCACGCTTCAGCGTGTTTCCAAATAAACAAACGAATCACTCCACCGAACAAGCTGAAGCTTGAACTCCAGCACGCGGCGCGTTTGGCGCGCAAATTATTACTGGAAAAAGAGGAGGTTATGCGCCAACTTGTCCTCTTGTTAATTATGGATGTTAAACTTCCTAAACTTGGAGAGGGCGCTGATTCGGGCGTCGTGGTCAATGTCTTCGTGAAGGAGGGCGACCAGATTGCCAGGGGTCAGGCCATCCTTGAATTGGAAAATGAAAAGGCCGTGGCTTCCATCCCGTCCACGGCCGCCGGTGTCGTCACGAAAATTTACGTCAAGGCCGGCGACAAAATCAGCATCGGCCAGCGCCTCGTCGCATTGAGTGGTGGCGATCAACCGGCTGACGCCGCCGCGCCTGCCGCGAAACGGGCCGCGCCGGAGCCTGAGCCCGAAACTCCCGCCGAGGAACAGGCCGCCGAAGCTGGTGAGGAGATTCCGAAACCCGTGGTCGCGCCGGTCGCGTCGCCGTCCATCCGCAAGTTCGCGCGGGAACTGGGCATTGATTTGTCCAAGGTGCGCGGCAGTGAGGCGGGCGGACGAATCGTTACCGGCGACATCCGCGCCTACATTGCGCGTTTGCAGAAAACGGCGGAAAAAGGCAAAGCTGCCGTTGCATCCGCAAAACCCGCCGCCGGACAAATTGATTTTTCCAAATGGGGGCCGGTGACGAGGAAGCCGCTGACGCAACTGCGCCAGGTGATTGCGCGGCGCATGTGGGAGAACTGGAACGCCATTCCGCATGTCACCCAGTTTGACGATGCCGACTTCACGCGGCTGAACGAATTGCGGAAGAAATACGCGCCGGCTTACGAAAAGAAAGGCGCAAAGCTCACGCTCACGCCACTCGTGCTCAAGGCGCTGGTCGGGACGTTGAAGAAACACCCGATTTTCAACTCCAGCCTTGATGAAGTTGCGCAGAAGGTTGTGTTCAAGGAATATTTCCACATCGGCATTGCCGTGGACACCGAGCAGGGGCTGATTGTGCCGGTCATTCGTGACGCGGACAAAAAGAGCGTGCTCGAATTGTCGAAGGAACTGGAACAACTCGCGCAAAAGGCGCGCGACCGGAAGGTGACGGCGGAAGAAATGAAAGGCGGCACGTTCACCATCACCAATCAGGGCGCCATCGGCGGAGCGCATTTCACGCCCATTATCAACAAACCGGAGGTGGCCATTCTTGGCCTTGGACGCGGCGCGATGAAACCGGTTGCGCGCGACGGCAAGGTTGAGGTGCGCATGTTGACGCCGTTGGTGTTGTCGTACGACCATCGGGTGATTGACGGCGGGGAAGCGGCGCGGTTCATGGTGGACTTGGTGAAGGCGCTGGAAGAGTTTGGCGAGGAAGCAGTAAAACTGTGAACGGAGTAATGGAGTATTTTTTTCCTATGGACCCAATCAAAACTCAAATCGTAGTTGTTGGCGCGGGACCGGGCGGATACGCCGCGGCGTTTTATGCCGCCGACCTGGGCAAAAAAGTCATCCTGGCCGAGCGCGAGAAACGTCTCGGCGGCGTCTGCCTGAATCGCGGCTGCATTCCGTCGAAGGCGCTGCTTTACGCGACACACCAAATCACCGTTGCCAGGGAATCCGTGCACCGCGGCATTAGGTTCGCGCCGCCGACGGTGGATTTGCCGCAACTGCGCGCGTGGAAGGAATCCATTCTGGAAAAACTCGGCGGCGGAGTGTCGTTCCTTGCGCAGAAACGCGGCGTGCAGGTGATTCAAGGACGCGGCTATTTCGAGGATTCGCATACGTTGCGCGTCGAGACGGAGCAGGGGCAGCAGCTAATCCAATTTGAAACGGCCATCCTCGCCGTCGGTTCGCTGCCGGCGCTGCCCAAGGTGTTTGATCTGGGCAACCCGCGCATCATGACCTCGAACGAGGCGCTTGAAATCGAGGACATCCCGGAAAACTTGCTCGTCGTGGGCGGCGGGTACATCGGCATGGAATTGGGCACGGTCTATGCCGCGCTGGGCAGCAAAATCGTGCTCGTCGAGGCGCTCGACAACATTCTCGCCGGCGCTGATCCCGACCTTGCGCGGCCAGTGGTGATGAACGCGAAGAAAATGTTCAAGGAAATCCGGCTCAAGGCCAGGGTGACGAAGATGGCGACCGCCGGCAAACAAATCAAAGTTGAGATGGAATGCGGCGGGCAAAAGCTCGAAGAACTTTACGACCGCGTGCTTGTGGCGGTGGGCCGCGTGCCGAACAGCGCCGATCTCGGCCTCGAAAACACCAAGGTCGAGCGGGATGAAAAAGGCTTCGTCAAGGTCAACCATCACCAGCAGACCGGTGACCCGGCCATTTACGCCATCGGTGACATCGCGGGCGGCATTTTGCTGGCGCACAAGGCGCACAAAGAGGCGCGCATTGCCGTTGAGAACATCAACGGGGAAGACGTCGTGTTTGAAAACATCGTCATTCCGGCGGTGGTGTTCACCGACCCGGAACTGGCGTGGTGCGGTTTGACCGAAGCCGAGGCGAAGGACAAAGGAGTCAAATACGAAATGGCGAAATTCCCGTGGTCGGCCTCGGGCCGGGCGATGTCGTTCGACCGCACGGACGGCCTGACCAAAATGTTGATAGATCCCGAAAGCGATCGCGTGCTGGGAGTGGGCATCGTGGGCGCGTGCGCGGGCGAATTAATTTCCGAGGCGGTGCTGGCGCTGGAAATGGGCGCCACCGCCGAGGACATCGCGCTGACGGTGCATCCGCATCCGACCTTGTCGGAAACGCTGATGGAGTGTGCCGAAGTGTTTTACGGTTACGCCACGCACACGATATCAAAGAAAAAGGCAACGCCGTAAAAATCGTCCTTGTCGTCTGCCGTGGCGGAGTATGGCGAAGACTGATCCGCACTGCATTTTCATTTTTTGTCACTCACATAGACGACCTTCCAATCGTCCTTCATGCTCACCACCGTCCAGCCTTTGGCCAGGGCTACGTCGAGCGCCTTGTCGAAGTGGCCGTCGGCCGACTTGCGGTCATAAGCCCACTCGCGTTCGGCATCGGTATGGTGAACAAAAAGGCAAAAATGCGGGCCGCTGCCGGCAGCCGTCCATTGCATCATTTGCAAGTCGCCATCGGAATTGCCGAATGAGGCAATCGGGCGGCGGCCGATATGGGACTCGATGCCGACGGGCTTGCCGACGTTGTCGTCAATGAAATCAATCTCCGGCAGGCTCATGAGCACCGGCTGGCCGTTGCGAAGTTCAAACTTCGTTTTGAGGCTGCTGCCGACAACTTGTTCGGGCGGAATGCCATAGACCTTTTCCGACCACGGGCGCATGAAATCTATGCCGCCGCCGGAGACAATGAAGGTCTTGAATCCATTCGTGCGCAGGTAGGCCAGCAGTTCGAGCATGGGCTGGTAAACCATCTCGGTATAGAGCCGCTTGGTCTGGGGATGCCTCGCGGTGGCGATCCAGTCCGTCACAGATTTTTCATATTCATCGGTGGTCATTCCCGACTGCGTGGCGATCATCATTTTCAGTTGTGCCGGATCGCCGCCGGCCAGCGCGGACTTCAGGTCGCCTTTGAGCACGGATGCGAAAGGCTCCTGGTTGGTCCACTCCGGATGCCGCGGCGCGAGGGCCTTGATGCGGTCAAAAGCAAAGCAGGCCTGGAAATACATCGGCTGCTCCGCCCAGAGCGTGCCGTCGTTGTCGAAGGTGGCAATGCGTTCCGCCACCGGTACGAAACCGGGCGAACCGGGTTTCGTCACCTCCTCGACAAAAGCGACGATGGCCTTCTTCGGCGCCGTGTCCTGCCACGAGGGCAGCGGATCGCCGGCACGGGCCGAAGAGATCAGAAGACCAAGGAGGCACGGGATGATGATGGCTGTGGTTTTCATGGGATTCCTGATAAAAATTTCGTTTTTAACGCTATCGCGAGGAAAGGAAAATGAACTCTCGTTGTTGAACATGCGGGAAGCTTGTGCCGGGTTGTTTTACTGTCAATCGCCGATTTTAACTTTTTATAGGCAAGCATCATCCTGGGCGGCTTGGCCTCGGAGCAGGAGAAAACGGCCCACAGCCTGGTTCAGCCCGCGCCGCGGAAGCTGGTGGAATCCAAACCCCACTGGCGTGCGTAAGCGAGCAGCTCCCGGTCGCTGTGCAGGTCCAGCTTCTGGCGGATGTGCTTGCGGTGCGCGCCCACCGTTGCCGGGCTGATTCCCAATTCTTGTCCGATGCGTGCTTCATCCCAGCCGCACGCCATCCGGCACAGCACTTCCTGTTCGCGCTTGCTCAACAGTTTCTGGAATGCCTCCGGCTGGGACAACCACTCGCGTTTGACCTGGGTAAAAAGTTTGCTGTAGAACACCCCGCCGCCGGCCACCGTCTGGATCGCTTCCAGCAGCAACTCCGGCCCCGCCGTCTTTTCCAGGTAGCCATGCACCCGGCTCTGGCTTACCAGCCAAATGGTGTGCGGGTCCGTGAGTCCGGACATCGCCAGCAGGCGCACTCCCGGCAGATCCGCCGCCAGCCGTCCGGCCAGTTCCATGCCGTCCATTCCGGGAAGTTCGAGGTCCAGCAGCACCAAGTCCGGTCGCGCCGCCAGACACATCGCCAAACCGGCATTGCCATCGTGGGCGCAACCCGCCATTTCTATCCCGCGCTGACTGTCCACCCAAAGGCCAAGCCCTGCGGCCATCAGCTCCTGGTCTTCCACAATCACCACCCGGATGGGTTTTGACATGCCCGCAGGATGGCAATTGCCGCCGCGCCCGCAAGCCGGAACTACCCGAATTAGGGGTAAAATGGGGGCTTTGAACCCATTCCGGTCGAGCCGATAGTGAACGTATTATACCCATGAAAACAAAATCAGGGATTATCCAAAACTTTGACGGGCGTTGTTTGCGTCTTATGGGGTGTTCACCCCATTGCGGTTGATGTTGGCGGTGGTAAAATTTGAACCTGTTTGTCAATGGAGATGGACGGTAAAAAACGAATTTGAAACTTATGAAACCAAGAATTACCCAAAACAAATCAAAGTAATCACTATGAATCCGATCTCTCCAAATATCGAACCCCAACCATCAGCCCGGTGCCGTAAGGCAGTTGCCGGAGGTTTCCTTAAGGCGATTCTGGCAGCTCTGTTGGCCGCCGTCGCCATGCAGGGGCCGGTGCTGGCGCAGACGACTAATGCGGCGGATGATGGCACCATCCTCAAGCAAATCATCATCTTTGGCCGCCATAGCATCCGCGCTCCTACAAGTGACACCAACGAATTGAACCTGTGTTCCGCTGATCCGTTCCCCATTTTCGTCGGGGTCCCAACCGGCTACCTGACTCCGAACGGACGGCTGGCGGCCGGTTTGCTCGGCTCCTATTTCCACGATTATCTGGTGCAGCAAGGGTTGCTGACGGGCGACACGAATACGGATCTGGCCCGTTCGTATTTCCGCGCCAACTCCATTGAACGTTCCTACATCACTGCGGCCGAATTCGGGGCGAGGTTGATCCCGGGGGCCAGCATACCGGTTCACACTTATGCGGCAGGCATTCCCGACCCGGTTTTTGATCCCCTTTCGGCCGGGGTGACGAACGTGGATCCAGCCCGCGCCGTGACCGAAATTCAAGGCATCTACGGCAGCGGAAGCAATCTGATGTCCGCCTACAGCGACGAACTTTCCCTGGTCAGTCAAGTGCTCTATCCGACCGGAACACAGCCAACCTATCCGCCAGCAACCAACGCCTTCCAAGGCTCGGTGGATCCGACCACCCAGCCGATTACGCTGGTGGCCAATGCGCCCCAATCATCCGGGCCGCCGTATGCGACCGGGGAGGTGATTAACATGGGCGGACTGGATTCAACCGTGTCCGCCGCCGACCCGTTTGTCATGGAATACGCGGATGGCTTTCCGACCAACGAAGTGGCGTGGGGCCGGCTGACGTTGGATACGCTTTCGCAACAGACCCGGCTGGTGACCCTGCAATTTGATATTTGCATGCGTTCGCCCTATCTGGCTCAGGTGCAGAGCTCGAGCGCTGCTTCCCACATTCTACGTTCCATGCTTCAGGTAACGGGCGGGATGCCGCTGGACGGGGCATTGGGGACGCCCCAATCACAGGTGCTGGTCATTGTAAGTTCCGACGGCTTCGTGGCGGGTTTGGCGGGACTGCTTGACATGCACTGGCTGCTCCCCGGCTATCAACCGGACTTTTGTGCTCCTGGTGGCGCCCTGGTTTTTGAACTGCGGCAGGTGACAGCGACGGGGCAGTATCTGGTCCGCGTATTTTATACGGCACAAACTTTCGACCAACTGCGCAATCTGACCCCGCTGACGCTTGCGGCACCCCCGGCAACCATGCAGCTCCTGGTTCCCGGCGGCAGTTCGACCACGAATTTGGACGTTGATTTTACCACCTTCACCAATCTGATGAACGCCGCCATTGGCCTGGAATATGTGCAGTCGTTTACGAATGAGATACAGCCCATCGTGCAAGACCCTTACACCACCGATAATCCGACGAACATTACGGCCAGCGTCAGCGGCAACACGCTCACCATTGCGTGGCCGGCCGATCATATCGGTTGGATTCTCCAAGCCCAAACTAACGGTTTGAGCACCGGCCAGTGGTTCGATTTGCCCGGCTCCGACGTCGTCAATGCGGTGGTCATCCCCATAAATCCAGCCAACACGTCTGTGTTCTATCACCTGCGCACGCAATAACCGAAGCGATCAATTTACGATCAATTCAACAAAACTATGAAAACAAAAATTATCCAAATCATCAGCCTCTCAATTCCGCTTTTGCTTCCGCTTTGCGGAAGCGGAGCCGAACTGGGAACACGCCAGCGGACCATCACGCCGGTTGCCGTAACGAACGCGCCGGTGCCGTCGATTTACCCGTCAGCCGTCTCCAATTATGCGGTCTATGGCTACAGTTCATGGCAGTGGGGGCCGGGCGAGGATGAAGGCCAGCAGCTCACCAACATGCCGGCCGGCTACACGGGAGCCACCAATGCGGCCAGGCTTTTTGCTTTTCTTAGTATTAGCGACGCCCATATTACCGACAAGGAGTCTCCCTGCCAGGCGATCTATCTCAGCTACCAGGAGAGCGGTACCAACAGCGTGTCCGCGTGCTATTCACCGGTGATGCTCTACACCACGCAGGTTCTCGACGCCGGCGTCAGGACCGCCAACGCCGTGAATCGTCTGCTTCCTTTCGACTTCGCCATTTCCCTGGGCGATGATGCCAATGGCCCCCAGTATAATGAACTGCGCTGGTATATTGATGTCCTGGACGGAAAACATATCATCCCGAGTTCCGGCGCCCATGTCGGGGCCACCAACATTGATTATCAGGAACCCTTCCAGGCCGCCGGCCTTGACCCGGCCATCCCCTGGTATGCGGTGCTCGGCAACCACGATCACCTCTGGATGGGGGGATTGCCCATCACCAGCAGCGCCTCCGAACAGGACTTTACCAACGTGAATGTCCTCCGTTTGGGAGACAATTTCATGGGCACCATTGACGGCAGCACGCCTTACGGTGACGTCATTGATGTGGGATCTGTCACAAACTTCATTGTCGGTGGGGTCACCAACTTTCCCACGGTTGTGGCAGACACCAACCGCTATTTACTCACGGTCAGCAACTGGATGGGTGAATTTTTCAACACCGCTTCAAAGCCGGTCGGTCATGGTTTCTCAGCGGCCAACATCATCAGCAACTTTGCCTGTTACGGCTTTGAGCCGCTGACCAATCTGCCGGTCAAGGTCATGGTGCTCGACGACACCATGACGGATCAGGATTATGATCCCAAAGGGCAGGCGGGTCTGGATGCCAATCAATTGGCCTGGCTGGTGCATGAACTGGACAAGGGTCAGGCTCGAAACCAACTCATGATCATCGCCGCGCACGAACCGATTGAGGATATTGCCTTGCCAGGAAGCACCAACTCGGTCATATCTAACTCAAATGTGCTGGCCTTGCTGCATACCTATCCGAATCTCATCCTGTGGATGTGCGGACACACGCATCAAAACAATATTATACCGCAACCGTCACCCTACCCGGACCGTCCGGAATACGGTTTCTGGGAGGTCGAGACCGCATCCTTAAGGGATTTTCCCCAGGAATTCCGCGCATGGGAGATCCTCCGCAACACCGACAATTCCATTTCCATCCGTGTGACGGACATTGATCCGGAAGAAACACCCGGTTCGCCGGCCGATATATCGCGCGGTTACGCCGTCGGTGCCGCCCGGATATTCGGCGCCCCCTGCACCTCCCTCACCGATACGAATTCGTATGCGTATAATGCGGAGTTGCTCAAGCTTTTGACTCCACCCATGCAAACGAAGATCGCTGGTTACGGAGGGCCGCTGGGACATAACGTGGCGATTGATTACGACGGAACCGGAGTAACGATCAATTTCCTCGGTGAATTGCAGTCCGCCGACGCGCTATCGGGACCGTGGAACGACGTTACGAACACCAGCCCATACGCGGTGTCGGCTGCGAATGCTGCGAAGTTCTACCGCGCAGCCGAGTAGCGGTGAATCAAGCGGACTTGTCGCGCCGTAGCCAGAGGCGAAGGCGGAAGGACGGATTTGGGCGGCAACAGAACCGGGTTGTAACGCATGAACTGAGACCTCTGCAAAACTGGAGCGCCGAGCACCGCCTCGGCGGGACGTGATTAATATTCCATGGTGCCGGGACGGTGCTCGGCGTTCCGATTGCCAAGCTCCCATGCACCCGCAGAGCTTCAAGTGCATCAAGGGCCTTGCGGTCGTGCGCCTTGATGGAGCCGATGGTGCGCGCAAGCCAGTCCGCGAAATACCCCGAATTAACACCGCCCATGCTGCGAGTGACATCTTGCGCGGCAGAGACAAAGTGGTGGATGTCAGTGTCTTCCTTGAGAAAAACAAGGTGCGCCTCGGCTCGTTTTGCAGGCATGAGGCTATGCTGCTTAAGCCAATCCAATCCATTTTCGAGCAGACCGGTCCACGATGCTTCGGGATGCGGTTTCCCAGTCGAAGCATCCCTACTTGCAGCCATCGAAACACCAGTGCCAGCAACGATCACCGCGCTACCCCGGCTTATGACTTCCCGCAGTTTGTCGTTGGGATTTGGTGGATGCGTTGGCATAGCTCAGTTACCCCCCAAGGTTCACCTGCCCCGACAGCAGACGCGGCAGCAGTAGGTTGCGTGTTTGGCGGAGGTTTTTAATCATGGCAATCCTTTCACGATTGGCCTCAGCACTTGGTCCATTTTCACCAAGCGCTGCGTCAGCCAGTCCAAGTATTCGTTCCAGCGGTTCTCATCCTCGATGGAGGCGTGAGGATACCAACTGGCGATTCGACAGGCTTTGGCGTCTGGAAGCTCTTGCCAGTCCAACTCAAATCCCAGTTTGCCCTCGATGTCCTTCTTCTGCGCCGACAGGTAAGCAAATTGTTTCTTGGCCTCCGCTCCGGGAATCCACAATTCGACGCCAAGACGCTCGTCGCGGGTGTTGGCAGTGATATTCAGACCGAACCCAGCGCGGCCAATTGAATTATTAAGCCAGTGCTGGGGACGAGGCTTCTGCGGACGAATTTGCGGTGCTTTTGCGGTCAAGTATTCGATCAGGGCCATCCAGAACTTCTGCTGCAACTGTTTGGTGGGTGAGGCGGATGCGGCCGCGCTTGCTTGCTCGCGTCCAGATTTGGCCCAATCGTTCGGTTTCGCTACGACCTCGAATTTGGGAGCAAGCGGCGAATCTCCGATGCGCCACAACTCAATTTCGACGGCAAAGAAACTCAGGTCGTCCGTTGTGTTGTCGTTCAGGAATTGAAGAGCCGCGACGTGCTCAGGCCGAAACGACTCCGCCACCCAAATCACCTTCTTCGCGCCGACACCGGCAGCATACGTGATGATCTGGCCCAAGTGTTTGTGGTTTGCTTCCTCCAGTTGGTTTTCGATTATGACTTTCTCGTCACCATCTGTGCAGAGAATATCGAGCTTGAAGTCGCCGACCCAGTGCTCGGTGGCCACCTTTACCAGTTCGCTCAATCCAAGCGCGTCGGACAGCGCGTTCAGATTCTCCGTTTCGGAGAGCCAGGGAGTAAATTCGCCGGCTTCGTGTTTCCATGCTTCGTTCAACGGCACGCGCTTCAGTTTGCTTAAGTTTTTGTTCGTGCTCATGGTTTAATTGGTTTCAAGGTGGACCTGCCCCGACAGCAGACGCGGCAGCAGCAGGTCGCGCGTCCGTCGGAGGTTTTGGATTTGGCGTTGCATGCGGTTAGTGTCCCGTGTTGCGTTTTACCTGGCGTTGTTTACCGGCGGTATTCGTCATTTTCAAGTGGGGTGCAGGCACTGCCTGCTCGGCGGTGGCCCAAAGCTGGGCTTCAAATTGGAGGGCGGAGCCATCCGCCTTTTTCTGACCGTTTCCCTTTGCCATGATGGAAGGCGATTGTGCGCCGAAGATATGTCAGCGTCAATTCCGCCGTCACGCCGTCACGGATTCAATTTTGACCTCGCGCTGGCGGCTTTGGCGACAAGCGCCGGGATTGGCCGGAACTTGCGATCCGGTTTCTTTTTGAAGGCGCTTTGTTCCGCCGGGGTCGGTCGTAAAAATGCTTCGCTTTTTCGGCGGCGTCACGCCGCCGGCAAAAACACCCGGCGGGACGCCCGGTGAACTCGCAGGCGGGACGCCTGCGCTACGATTGGAGCGCGTGAATTCACGGCCAAACAAAATGTTCGCTTGGCGGGGGCGCACAGCGTAGTATTTTGATGCTATGACAACTTTAATAGCCCATTTTGATGGACGTGTGCTGGTGCCGGAAAAGCCGGTGGCGTTGCCCAGAGATTGTCCTCTGGAGGTGCGCGTATCGCCCTTGAAAGCGGGCGCAACCGGGCATCGGCCGCTGGCGGCCCTGGCGACGCTGGCCGGGCAATTTCCTTCCAATCCTGATTCGCCGGGCGATGCGGCGGCGCAACACGACCATTACTTATACGGCACGCCCAAGAAGACATGATTCTGCTGGACACCAGTTATCTCATTGCGCTCTTTGACGCGCGGGATGGCTTGCACGCCCGCGCCATGGCTTGGTCCGAAGCCGTGAATGAGCCGTTATTGGTCACGGAATACGTCCTGTGGGAAACGGTGAACGCTTTTTCACATCCAGCCGACCGCGCGAAAGCCCACGCCCTGGTGGCGTTGGTGCGCGCCGAACCGGATTACGAGGTCTTAAAGGCGGGCGGAGAAGTGTTTGAGGCCGGCTTGGCGTTGCATCGGGCGCGTCCAGACAAGGGGTGGTCGTTGACGGATTGCATTTCGTTTGTGGTGATGCAGGAGCGGGGAATTCGGCAGGCGCTCGCCTTCGATCAGGATTTCGAGCAGGCGGGTTTCGAGGCGCTCTTGCGCCGGGAGCCGACCGTCGAAAGCAGATAAGCACATGGCACCCAACGGGCAAAACGGGATGCTTAAGGTTGCTGATTTAGTCACCGGCTATTGCCGGCATCAATGCTTCTGCTCACCCGACAGCAGCCTCTCGGATGAATAGAGCGCCACCAGCCGCGCGATGAGCACCGCCACGAAGAGTGAGCCGGTGATCGCTTCCATCGCTGCCAGCATCCGCGCCACATTGGACACTGGGATGATGTCGCCATAGCCGACGGTGCTGAGCGTGATCAGGCTGAAGTAAAAGGCATCGGCGCCATGCAGCGAATGGCCGGTCGTCGTGCCGTTGTTGAGGAAAAACGCGCCCGGAGCCAGTTGCGCCACCAGCAGATAGGCGAACGACCATGACAATCCCAGCAACAGGTAGGCCGAGATGCCGACGCACAGCACCTCGGAATTGACCGGGGCGCGCGCAGGATGAAACCCAGAAGGTGCGCCTCGACAAAGATGGCAAACAACAGCCCGGTGACGAGATAAACCTCCGTTGGCACCAAGTCCGGACGGAAGTGATTGACCCATTTGCCAATAAAAGCGGGCAGGGCCAGGATGGCCGCCACCACCAGTGTCCGCCGGCGCCGGCCCACCGCCAGCACGCCCATTACCAGCACCAGCGTTATGAGCACCGCCTCGATGAGATTGCCGCCTGGGATCAATTCCACAAACGGAGACACGACGAACAATAGCACGAGCGCGATCAGGAATTCCGCCACCGAAAAGCGGTGAAGGCCGATACGCCGGGGCGCGGCGCTCTTGGGTTCCAGCGGTTGGGGTGTGGTCATGATTCAATCATTCACCGTCCGATAAATGTCCAATCGTAGTATGGTTTCATGAAATCTCACATGGGGTAAACACCCCATAGCGCCCGCACGATATTTTTGGCATATTCTGAATCGAGTCGGGGCAAAAAGAAAGACGTGAAAATTCAGCCTGCTTTCAAGGGAAGGCGCGGTTTATGGACACCAACCAAACGAGAGATTATCCAAATTTATGAAACCGAAGATTATCCAAATCATCAGCCTCTCGATTCCGCTATTGCTTCCGCTTTCCGGAAATGGAGCCGATCTGCCATTAACAACCCGCCAGCAAACGGTCAGGCCGCTCGCTATTCCGGCGGACACGCGGCAGATTACCCTGTCAAACGTCCCCTTATACCGGCTCTATGGCTACAGTGCGTGGCAGTTGGGGCCTGGCGTGGACGAGGGCCGGAAGTTCAACCTGATGCCGTCCGGCTACACGGGGACAACCAATGCCGCGCGGCTATTGTCGTTCTTTTCCATGAGCGACGTTCATATTGACGACAAGGAATCCCCGGCCCAGTTGCCCTGGTTCGGTTGGAGCGCACCCTTTGGCGCAGGAGGGCTTTTTGTCAGTGCCTATTCGCCGATCAACCTCTCCACGACCCACGTCCTTGATGCCGCCGTCAAGACCATCAACGGCTTGCACCGTCAGACGCCTTTCGATTTCGGCATTTGTCTCGGTGATGTGGCCAACTGCGAACAGTTTAACGAACTCCGCTGGTTTATTGATGTCATGGACGGACGGAAGATTACACCGAGTTCCGGCGCTCATCTCGGCGCTGACACCATTGATTATCAAAAACCCTATCAGGCCGCCGGACTGGACCGCTCCATTCCCTGGTATGAAGTCATCGGCAACCACGATCAGTTCTGGATGGGTATCGGCTTTCCGACCGAAAAAGTGAGGAAGACCCTGGTCGGCAGCACGATTCTCAACATGGAACCAAATCCGTTGGCCGCCAATGCCACAGAAGGGACCGGCGTGTACATGGGCGTTGTGGATGGAACCACGCGCTACGGCAACGTGATCAAAGGGGGACCAGCGAAACTCTTCGCCACACCTCCGACCGTTGTCGCCGACCCGAACCGCCACGCCCTCACAACGGCTGCTTCTGCAACCGCCCTTTCCTGCACGAATTACATGAGCGAATTTTTCAACACCAAATCATTTCCGAAGGGGCACGGATTCAGCCGGGCCAACCTCTCGAACAATTCGGCCTGCTACACGTTCGAGCCGATGAGGAACATGCCAATCAAAGTGATCGTGCTGGACGATACCTGCAAATTGGTGGGCCCTTCCGGTGGCCCGATGTTTTATGGCGGCGGCTGGATGGACGCGGCGCGCTACGCCTGGCTCACCAACGAACTTCAATTGGGCCAGGACGCGGGCCAGCTCATGATTCTCGCGTGCCATATCCCCATCAATCCGCAAGCGGACCTCTTCGATACGAACCTCGCGCCCCGACAATTTTACGTCACCGCTAAAAATCAAGCCGAGCCGCAATTTTCCGGTTACAAAACCGAGGCGCAAATGATTGCCACGCTCCACCGCTATCCGAATCTCATTCTGTTGATGGCGGGGCATCGCCACATGAACACGGTGACACCGCAACCGTCACCGGACCCGGCCCATCCGGAAAACGGTTTCTGGGAAGTCGAAACCCCATCGCTGCGCGACTTTCCCCAGCAGTTCCGCACTTGGGAAATTCTCCGCAACAGCGACAACACCATTTCCATCGTGACGACCGATGTGGATCCCCAGGTCGAGGAAGGGACACCGGCGTGGAATTCGCGCGGGTATGCCATCGGCGCCTCGCGGATCATCGGCAACACCGCCCACGCCGATACGACGTCGCATGCGTATAATGCGGAGCTGGTCAAGCAACTGAGTCCCGCCATGCAAACGAAGATTGCCGGTTACGGAGCGCCGCTGGGTTATCCCGTCCATTGATTGCCAACAAGCTTTTCCATTCCATCGGAGCACCAAGTCGCGTTCGCTGAAGAGCAGCATTACTGGAATGCGCCGAGGTGTTTTACGGCTGCGCCACGCACACAATCGCGAAGAAAAGGGCGGGGGAGTAATCCCGGAAGTTCAGAATTCGCTTTCCAGTTCGCAGCGGCGGCCATCTTTGTCTGCCGCAACGTCCGGCTTCCAGCCGGGCGGCGAGATGCCGCCGGATACGGCAGGCAAGGATGCGCGCGTCTCAAAACTTGTAGCAGTGGACGTGAGTCCGCTCCAATCTCATGCAAAATCCGGGAAAAGTGAGCCGACTCACGTCGGCTGCTACGATGAAAGGTCGCGGCGCGAATGATTCAGATTCCTCTTTTACCCTGGCGGAAGGATGGACGGATGCCCGCCGCTACAGATCGCTCGCAATTGTGCCGGGAGAAGATTCAACGGAATGCTGTTCCGCAAAGAACAGGGTCATCAGCGTGGCGAACCAGGCCAACAGCACCGGGAGAAGGTATCGGCCTCCGTGCACTTCAACCGTATAGTCGTTGATTGCCGCATTCAGACTGGTAATGTTGGCAAAGCTGGCAAACACTCCGCTGAACGCGGCCAGGGCGCCGACGAGCATCGCGAGTGTCCAAACGACGACCCAACGCCGGGCGGGAACGGCAAACCAGAGTGCCACTGTCATCAACAGGCAGAACCAGGCCAGACCGAGAGTCGGATAGTTATACAATGATGAAAAACCATCCCATCGGCCGATCCAATGGAGCTGCCCGCCTTCCCCGCTCCAGCTTGCAAAGTCTGAACTCACAAACAATCGGGCGATCAGGATCAGGAAAATGGCGGGCCAGTTCGAAAGCGTGCCGCCAGGATTGTGCAGGGCGTAACCGGCCCAACCCGACTCGAAGTGCAAAGAAGGTATCTGGACACGCAGGCAAAGGAAGGGCAAAGCCGCCAGAAACCAAAATGCCAGCAAGCGCCAGAGGCATGGCGACGGTTTCAACGAAGGGCGTGCCGAAGGCAGCAGTAGCATCCAACTTCCCACCAGTGCCAGAAAAATAAAACCCTCAAACTTCGTCATGGCCGCTCCAAACAAAAACGTCAGCCCCAAGCCGAGCCGGGCGCGGTCTTTTCCCATCAGCCAGAGGGCGCATTGCACGAAGCCCATAACGGTGAAGAAAATCATCGGCAGGGTGCCGCCTTCCCACTGGACGTACATCTGGCAGGCCGGCAACAGCAATACACCCAGTAGCGCAAATGACGAGCCTTGGAACCAACTTTTCCCGCCGCGGTTCAGCGAGGCCAGAGTGACCAGAAGAAACAGCAGCATCCAGGTGGGCCAGAACTTGGTGACAAACTCGTCCACGTGACCGAGCGAATCATACGTGGCCGCATGCAGCGAGGGCACGAGCGTGGGATAATCAAGATGCGCATGCGCCAGACGCGGATTGGAAAACCATTGCACCAGATCTCTCCCGTTGTAGAGGTGCATGATCTTTGCCTTGAGCGACCATGCCATCACCGCATCGGGTTCGACCAGTCCTTGCACACCGGCCAGACGGAAAAGAACCAGGAATACCAGCAACCCGGCCACCAAAATGGCAGCGGCAAGGGGGCTGCGAATCAGCTTTCGGACACCGTCGGCCATCCCCTTCAAAAAGGCTTTGCGGTCACGCCACATTTCTGTGATGCCGCCCACAGCGGTCACAACGAGAATTAATCGTAGTCCTGAATAACCGCACAATTTGACGCCCAGCGTGAGCGCGGCCACGGCCATCATTCCCAAGCCCAGGGCGCAGGCCAGTTGTTCGAGCAGCGGCATCCGCCCACTCAAGGCAGGGAACAAGAGGCGGAGCAGCCACATCCCCGCCAACGCCGTAAACAAGGGAAGCAGGAATGCCAGGGCCGTGTCGGAATAGGAGTCAAACCAATCCGGGTTGACCTGTTTCTTAATGGGAAGATTATGCAGCAATGTGCATGCGATTTGCGAGCCTTCAGGCGCGACGTCTATTCTAACGTCGAATCCGTTGGAAAGAATTTCCTGATCGGACTCGATGGTTCTGCCAGGGAGGCCGTCCTTGTTCTGGCGGGCTGGCTGGTCCACGCTCACGGCGATTTCACGAGGAAAGAGATAGTAAGTCACGAAATAATAATACCCAATCTTGCCGTAATTGGTGGGGCCGGTCATATTCGGCATGAAGACCCGTGCATCTTTTGGCAGCGCTAAATCAAGGGCAGGACCCATTCCCGAGAAGGACTGGTTCCTTTCCGTATAACTGGGAATCTTCGCTAGTTGTTCCCCCCCGGATGCAGGATATGGCTATGGACTGAAAACCCACCTCTTTCCAATGCCAATACTGCCACGTTATTACGAAGTGCCACGTTATCACCAGGATGGCGAAAGCCACCAGTGACGCGCTGACGAGTGCTGCCCAACGACGATTCATATAATTTCAGACGATTTCAATTTAGGGCGTGCCTTCAAAGTTAGAAAAGGACATCTCAGCGGCGCGCGGACGCATCCGGTTCCGGAGTGCGTCCGTCTTCGGGCGCAGCAACGTGCAAGCGTTGACGCAGTCTCGCAAGTTTCCAGCCTGCTGGTGTCCGCGAAGTTGCTGCGGCCGGGACGGCCGCACTCCGTATTTTGAAAACACGCCCCCCTGCCATTACACTGGATTTTGCGACTGCCAGGGTTCGCAGGACCGAATGGTGCATTGGGGTCAAGCGAGATGATTTTCAGCCCTCTGCCGGCCGAATTCTTTCGGGATTGATTCGCGCCGCGTGTTTGGCGGCGTGGTTTCGGAGGTGGCTGAAATTTCCCTGCTCACAACAGGCCACAAAGCCTTCCGTCACCGTTTTCAGCTCCTCCCAGCGGGCGCGGATTTGTTTGGACTCCGCCTGGGTGATCTGGTCGTCGGCGGTGGCGGTGGCGATGACGGCGAGCAGGTCGGCAAATTCCTGAACAATCTGGTTGGTGGCCGGAATCAGGAAATGCGGATGCGGCGTGTTCTTGGGGTTGAGGATGAAAAAGCCGCCGGCCCGCTGGCAAATCCATTGGACGAGCCGCTGGTCGCCGGTGCTGGTCAGCAGCCCTTCAATGCGGTCGAGCGGATTGCTGGTGCCGCTGCCGGCGGCGTGGTCCGGCGGTTCGGCCCATTTATAGACCATGGAAAGCGACAGGTTGAGGTCGGCGGCGACCTGTTTGGGGGCTTTCTTTTCAAAGACTTCGCGCAACAATTCGTAGGAATGCATGGCCAGACAATGGAAAAGCGGGGCGGCGTTGGCAAGCGCGAAGCGGTGTTGGAGTTCAAGCTTCAGCTTGTTCGGTTTATCTCTCTTTTCGTTTGAACGGAGCAAGCTGAAGCTTGAACTCCAACACCGGCTTACAAACATGGCGGGAATTTGTAGATGCGATTTGTGGTGAAATGCTGTTTGATAAGCGCATCGCATGAAACAAAACCCCGCAACGATGGTTTCTTTTCCGGCTTGCATTGGAGGCCGGTTGGGTTTTTATTCAATCCAACAACCATTCAGCGAGGACTTATGATTATCTACACGATCTGCCTGGTGTTCGGTTTGGCGTTCGCCTTGATCAGCGCGGTCGCCGGTCACTTCTTTGGCGGACACGACGGCGGCGGGCACGTCGGGACGGGCGGCCACGCGGAGGCCGGTTATGACCACAGCGGCGTGCCGGGAATTTCATTCTTCAGCCCCACGGTGCTGGCCTGCTTTGTGACCGCTTTCGGCGCTTGCGGACTCATTCTGACCAAAGTTGAGGCGACGAAAAGCGTGTGGGTCAGCGCCCCGATTTCGGCGGTCGCCGGACTGGCCATGGCATTCGTCACCTTTCTGCTTTTCAACTGGATGTTCAAGCAGACCGAAAGTTCGAGCGAATCCCACGTCGCCTCCCTGATTGGCCAGGAAGCCTCGATTGTGACGCCCATTCCGGAAAACGGCGTCGGCGAAATCGCCTACATCCAGGGTGGCTCCCGTTATACCGCCCCGGCGCGGACTGAAAGCGGCGCTCCGATTTCCGCCGGCAAGCCCGTTCGCATCACCCGCATCGTCGGCACCCAGTATTACGTTGATGTCAAAAATTGAACCGCCCCACAACCATTCAACCATTCGAACATACAACCAAGCAAAATTATGTTTACCCCAATCCTCCTGGCCGACATCTCCTTCACCGCCTATGTCATTGGTGGAGTCATCGCGTTTGTCATTGTCCTTTTCATGTTGCTTGGCCTTTGGGCCAGCCGTTACACCAAGGTCGGACCCAACCAGGTGCTGGTCATTTCCGGCCGCAAACGCCGGATCATTGATCCGGATGGCACCGCGCGTGATGTCGGGTTCCGCGTCGTCAAAGGCGGCGGCCGGTTCGTTTGGCCGGTGTACGAAAAGGTGGATATTCTCTCGCTCGAACTGCTGACCATTGATGTGCAGACGCCGGAAGTTTATACCAGCAAGGGCGTGCCGGTGAAGGTGGACGGCGTCGCGCAAATCAAGGTCAAGGGCGACGACGTTTCCATTGCCACGGCGGCGGAACAATTCCTGAGCAAGGGCACCGATGACATCAAGAACATCGCCATGCAGACGCTGGAAGGCCATTTGCGCGCGATTCTCGGCACGATGACGGTTGAGGAAATTTACCAGAACCGCGACGCCTTCGCACAAAAGGTCCAGGAAGTGGCCGCCGGCGACATGGGCAACATGGGCCTCGGCATCGTCAGCTTCACCATTCGCGACATTCGCGACACCCAGGGTTATCTCGACGCGCTTGGCAAGCCGCGCATCGCCCAGGTCAAACGCGACGCCATCATCGCCCAGGCCGAGGCCGACCGCGACTCCGTCATCCGTTCCGCGCAGGCCAATCAGGCCGGGCAGGAGGCCAAATTCCTGGCCGACACGAAGGTCGCCGAGGCGCAGCGCGATTATCAATCCAACGTCGCGCAATATCAGGCCACGGTGAACGTGCAAAAGGCGCAGGCCGACCTCGCGTACGATTTGCAGAAATTCAAGACCGGCCAGCTCGTGAAGGCCGAGGAAGTGCAGGTGCAGATCGTCGAGAAGCAGAAGCAGATCGAATTGCAACAGCAGGAAATCTCGCGCAAATCGCGCGAACTCGAAGCCACTGTGCAAAAGCCCGCCGATGCCGAGCGTTACAAAGTCGAGACGCTGGCCAACGCGAAGAAATTCCAGCTCGAAACCGAGGCCGCCGGCGCGGCGTCCGCGACGAAAGCGACCGGTTTTGCCGGCGCCGACGTTGTGAAGGCCACTGGCTTGGCCGAAGCCGACGCGAACAAGGCGCGCGGTCTGGCACAGGCCGAAGTCATCGAGGCGCAGGGCAAGGCGACCGCCGAGGCGATGCGCGTGAAGGCCGAGAGCTTCAAGCAATACAACGAAGCGGCGGTCATCGAAATGATCGTGCGCGTGATGCCGGAAATCGCGGGCAAGATCAGCGAACCGCTGGCCAAGACCGAGAAGATGGTCATCATCAACAGCGGCAACGGCCCCGGCGGCGGCGCGAGCAAGCTGACCGGCGACGTGACCACCATCATCAGCCAGTTGCCGCCGGTGCTGGAAAGCCTGACCGGCGTGAAGTTCGAGAAATTGCTGGAACAGGTTCCCGCGCTCAAAAAGGCGATGAGCAAGGACGACGATAAAAGCAAATAGCACCAAAATTATTTAAACCTATGAACTTGACCGGATTTACGGACCAACAGAAACAAACGCTGCTGGATTTGCTCACCATTGGAATGTATGCGGACGGCAATTTGGCGGACGCGGAAGACGCAAAAATTGAAGCCGTGCTTGATACGATAAAATTTCCATCTGAATTTGAGCGCGACCGGTTTATAGACGCCAGTTTTACCCGCGCCCGGCAGCACCTGGGGTCGCCTCAAGCCACGCGTGATTTTGTGGCTGATATTGCCAAACATTTTCCGACGCCGGACATTCGCCGGAAAGCCTGCGACGATCTCGAAGAGTTGCTTTCCAGCGACAACAAAATTGTGGACAAGGAAAGCCAGTTGCTGGCCATCGTTAAAGAAGAATTCAAACTTTGATGAGGTGTGTTTCAGCCAATGGTTTGTAAAAATCTGCCGCTCAAACAGCGATTGTGGCAGCGCCGGTGAAAAGCGGTGGAGGGCCACCGCAGTCCAGGACGCGAAGCGTTTGCCTATGACTTGCGAACCGCGCGATAGCGTCCTGGAGTGCGCCAGCCCTCTGGCGCTTTTGGTCCGAGAGCAGGCGTTGGTGAATTAATTGGATGACAACCATGAAACTCAACCGTTCACGCGATGACCGCCAGCTTGCCGGGGTTTGCGGCGGGTTGGCGAAGCATTTTGAACTGCCATCATCGAAGCTGCGCGTGGTCTGGGTTTTGGGAACGCTTTTTAGCGCGGCATTTCCGGGCGTTTTGTTGTATCTGACGCCTTGGTATTTGCTGCCGGAAGAACCGCCGCCTGCGCCCAGCTTTGAAACCGCCGTGTTGCAGCCGTGGAAGAAAACGGTGTAAAAATTTATGGCTTTTAAGAAAACGCGGTTAAAAATGTTGGTTTGGTTCTGTCTCATTATGGCAGCGTGTTACACTTCATTTTTTATTCTTGAATACAAAAACAGCCTAGAGATTGGCAACCAATATGACCGGGATAAAGAAATACATAGGATAGAAGAATTGAACGACATTGCCAGTGCCAAGAGAACTGCAAAAATGTACGTTAACTTTTTATACAGTTATCAAGATGGAGCTATTTCGCTTTGGGCAGTCAGTGTTGGTTATGGAACATTGAATTTATTAATTTTGGTCTATTGTGCAAGATTGCTTAAAAAGCAGTACGAGTCAGGAGACGGTAAAAATTTATAATTTATGCGCCTGTTTGAAGCCATCATTGACGCGAACCACCGGGCGGTGGCCGGTGACACTAGCGCCGGATTGCATCCGGCGGATTTCGCGGATGAACTGCCGGTCATCGCGCTCACGTGCGTTGATCCGCGGTTGAATGCGATTTTTCCAAACGCGCTGGCGCTGCCGGCGGAGCAGTTCATCTGGCTGCGCAACGCGGGCAACATCATCACGGGGCCGTTGAGCAGCACCATGCGGTCGCTGGCGCTGGCGTGCGCCGTCAAGGGCGGCAAGGAAATCGCCATCATCGGCCACACGGACTGCCAGGTTTGCAAGACGACGGCGATGCAGTTGCTCGACAAATTGAATGCCTTGGGTGTTGACCGGCACCAATTGCCGGACAATCTCAACGAATTTTTCGGCATGTTCGGCAGCGAACGGCAGAACGTCATCAAGGCCTGCGACATCGTCCGGCACAGCCCGCTCATCGGCCCGAAAATCCCGGTGCACGGTTTTTTGGTGGACATCGAAACCGGCAAGCTCGAATGGATAGTGAACGGCTATGAGGCCTGGCAGACGCTGCCGGCGGCCAGCGAGGCGATCAAGGGCGCCGGGCCGATGACCGAGGCGCTCGGCTCGTTCACCGCTTTTAACATCGGCGAAATGAAATTCCCGGAAGCGAAAATTGGCGAAGCCGTGGCGAAAGCCGAGGGGTGGCTGACGGAACAGGTTGGGCAATTGAAAATGAAACCGGCCTCCACGCCGCCCGCGCAGCCATTGCCCGCCGCGCCGGCTGTCCCGCCAAAAATTCCGCTGCCGCCGCCGATCCGCCCGCGAATACTGCCGACCCGCGGCCGGCGGTGAGAACATGGAATGCGGTGACAAATGGCACACCCGCCAATAAAATTGGGTGTTGGGTGGTATTTAAGCGTGGTGGGGCGAGGCTCCTGACGAGCCGTCTCCACTGCGCTTCACTGTGCCAAGGCCGGCTCGCGGAGACGCTCGCCCCACCGAAAACTGAAGTCATGCTGCTGTCCAAAATTATTCGTGATTGAAACCGGCGGCGGGCAGGCTAGAATCAGCGCTCCAATGGTTCGGGGCGTAGCGTAGCTTGGCTAGCGCGCTTGCTTGGGGTGCAAGAGGTCGTGAGTTCAAATCTCACCGCCCCGACCATTTCACTTCTCCGCAATTTATTTTTCCTTGTCGAACACCAGCGTGTTTTTATCGTCCTGGATCGTCAGTCGCGTGCCGTCAGCGTCAATTTGGGCCGGCATGGACTGCTTTCGGCTGCCGCTGTTGAGCGACAGGTTGTAATTGGCCCCGGTATTTTTCCATTGTCCCTGCCAGTTGGCGGTGTCGAAGGTCGTCGGCGTTTTGAAGTGCGGGAGATTCTTGAGGAACGCCTGGCCGTCGGCGCCGGCGACGAACGCGGTTTTGGCATAAGACTGCGTCATCGCCGCGCGCATGGCCCGCATTTCACGCGAGGAAATAACCGGGCGCGACTGCAGCATGATGGCGGTGGCCGCGCCGGCGTTGAAATCCCAGCGGCCGACAATTTTTTCCGAACCGTATTTCGCTGTCTGGCCGGTTTGCAGATAAGCGACCAGATCCTCAAAATTGCCCTGGACGATGCCCCAAACCAGATTGACGGTATCCTGGTTTTGCCAGAGGGATTGGAACTGCGAATCATTGATCAAATTTTCGATGGGCGCGTGTTGCTTCCAGGCATTTTGAAAACTGGAACCCTGTCCGAGTTGCTGGAAGTCATCGCGTTCGGCCACCGAAATAAGCATCGGATAACCCGCCAGCCGGTCGCTCAATTGCGGATTTTGCCAGAGCAACCCGGCAAGATCGGCGGCCTTGAAATAAATCTCCGGCATCGGGTCAATGGCGCGCGCAATTTTGGCGTAGCCGGTGGTTTCCGAATCGCGGCCCATGCGATTCAGCAATTTGACCAGCCGGCCTTCATCGTCGGACGTGGCGACCTGCGCCGTCCAATAGCTGAAATTGAAAATGACGAACGAAAGCAGCACGAGGTAGGCGAGGCCGTTCACCAGGGCGAGACAGAGGCCGAGCCGGGCATTCAGCCGGTTCCACCACATCAGTTGCAGGGTGTCGGCCTTGTATTTGAAATAAACGTTCACCTTGCGGTGGACAAAATATCCCGCTGATTTGAACGGGATCAGCAAAACGGCAAACACGATAACCGGGGACAACAGCCAGATGACGATTGGGTCGTGAATGCCCACGTGCGGCAGCATCGGCTTGACGTATTTGGCGAGCAGCCCGGCGAGCAACGCGGAAACAATAATGCCAACCAGCGAGAACGACACGCGAATCGCGCCCTGCCGGTAGCCGAGGCCGGCCAACGACAGCATCATCACCGAAACCAGAATCCAAATAGTCATGCCTATAAATAAAAACCATTTGGCGAAAAAAGCACGCAAAATTTGCCCTGTTCAAACTGGGAGCGCCGGCATCTCGCCGGCCAGCGGGACCCTCGTGACCGGCCACGGGACGCCGGCACTCACAGGTTCCGCGTTGAAACCGGACGGGAGTTGTCCCAAACTGCGCCGCTTTGAAAATTTCGATCATCGTGCCGGCTTTCAACGAAGAGCGGCTGCTCGGCGAATCGCTGGCGCAAATCAAATCAGCGGCCCAGCCGTTCGCCCAGCGCGGCTGGGACTTTGAAATGATTGTGTGCGACAACAATTCCACCGATCGCACGGCGGAAATAGCGCGCGCGGCGGGCGCCACCGTCGTGTTCGAACCGGTCAATCAAATCGCCCGCGCGCGGAATTGCGGCGCGGCGGCGGCCACCGGCGACTGGCTGGTTTTTGTGGACGCGGATTCGCGTCCCAGCGCCGAACTGTTTGCCGAAGTGGCGGAGCAAATCAATTCCGGCCGCTGTCTGGCCGGCGGGGTCACGGTCCGGATGGATGAGAAACATCCGGTGGCCGGGTTTGTCACGTGGCTTTGGAACTGCGCCAGCCGGATGGGACGGTTGCTCGCCGGCTCATTTATTTTTTGCGAAACCACGGCATTCCGAAAAATCGGCGGCTTCAGCAACGAACTGTTTGCGGCGGAGGAATTGGAGTTGAGCCGGCGGTTGCGAAAACTGGCGCGGGAAACGGGCAGGGGAATGGTGATTTTGCACCGGCATCCGCTGGTGACTTCCGCGCGGAAGCTGCGGCTTTACACGATGCGGGACCATCTCAAATTGCTGGCGCGTGTGCTGTTCAACCGCCGCGCCCTGACCCGCCGTGAATCCTGCACCTTGTGGTATGACGGGCGGAGATGACGCCACCCTGTCATCTTAACGTGTTTGTTCAGTGTGAGTGGAACGGGACACCGGCTTGATAGAGCTTCAGCTCTGACCGAATGTCGCCGGCCAGTGCGGGGTTGGAGTACGTCTCGGCCAGTTGCAGGGCGCGCTGCGCGGTTTCCACCGCTTCGGGATACCGGCCGGCCTCGGCGTAGGCTGCGGCCAGGGTGCAAAGCAGGTTCGGATTGTTATCACCCGTAAGTTGATTCGCCCGTTGCGCCAGTTCGACCGCTTGGCTGCCGTTTCGCAGCGAAGCCCGCGGACAGGTTGCCAGCAACCACGCCAGATTATTCTGGATTTCCACCTGGTCGGGCCTGATTTCCAGCGACTTTTTGAAATGTGCGATGGCTTCGTCCATACGTCCCTGTTGGAAAAAGGCGATGCCGAGGTTCTTGTGGGCGGAAGCATGGTCAGGCTTGATTTCCACCGCCTTTTGGAAATGCGCGATCGCTTCGTCAATCCGTCCTTGTTGAAGCAAGACGGTGGCAAGGTTGTAGTGGGCTTCGGCGTAATCGGGCTTGATTTCCAGCGACTGTTGGAAGTGCGTGATGGCTTCGTCCACTCTTCCCTTTTGGACAAGACGTCACCCAGATTGTTCTGGGCATCAGCGTAGTTCGGTCTGATTTCCAGCGCCATTTTAAAATGCGCGATCGCTTCGTCCAGCCGTCTTTGGTGGAGAAAGAGAGTACCAAGGTTGTTGTGGGCGACATAATTGTTTGCGGTGCAGGCGAGCACGTGAGTCCATAGCGTTTCACTATCGCGCCAATAAGCAGTCTGCGCGTGCGCACAGAAAATAAAAGCCGCCAGAATGGCCGTGGAAAGACTACCGAACACCAAGCGGCAATGACGCCAGCCGGCGCACAAATCCGCCACCGTCCAGGTCAGCAACAGATACAAACCGATCTGCGGCAGATACGTGTAGCGATCACACCGCATCCAGCGTTTTACGATATCTGCACCACCCGATCACCGGAACCAGCATCCCCACATACCAAACCAGCCCACTACGAGATAGGGGATGCGTCGGCGAAATGCCAATACCGCCCCTGATATGGCCAGCAGCAATCGCATCGCCCAATGCCACCTGCCAAACCGGCAGATGTTCATGGGGTGTGGGATATATACACGCTAGTCCCGACCGGGTGGATCATCTGCATAAACGTAAGCGCATAGGTCAACACGGCGTTTTCCGGATCCGCAGGAAAGACAGACTGTTGCCCAAGTCATACCACTTTTTGCCGGGCAAAAAAATCCCCAGTCGCCACGCACGATCCGAAGCAGGACAATCTTTTGGAAGATTTGATGCTGGGAATCAACCGCCTGCTTTGCCCGTTCCCGGCCTCTCCGGGTGCCGGTTGCGCGAAAGACGGTTGAACGGCCAATAATCCAGCGACAAGAGGACAAAGGGCGCGTCACCACCATCGTTTTTGGACAGCAGGCCACAGGGCGAAACAGCAAGATCAATACCGTAATCAGGAGGCCAGGGGCGGGAAGTGATGGCTCGGAAAGCGGGGCTTCCGCCCGATTCTTGATCTTTGATCCTTGACTGGTTCTGCACGTAGCGCGCGTATGCCCCGAGCGTCAGCATGAAAAAAAACCGCTCAATACATCCTTGCGCTCCGACATCCAAGCCACCGATTCCACCTCAGGGGATGAATGGCAAACACCGCCGCCACAAATGCGCTGGGCCAGAGGCCCCGTCATCCGCCGCAGCACGAGGAAGAGCAAGATCGCCGCTGCCGTGTAGGAGGATATTGGTGAGGTGATGACCACCCGCCTGCAATCCGTATAACTGGCAGTCCAGCATGTGGGAGAACGTAGTCAGCGGGATGCCAGTGGCCGACTTGGCCATATGTCAGCGCCAAGCGAAATCCCTCCAGGTCAGACCATTTTCAGTGCGGGGTTTTCATACACATGAACAGTCATCGTCGATAGCCGACAAACTTATAACGCAGCGTCTGACCGAAAACGGCAAGCGTGACCACCACTAGGAAAAAGCAAACCCCGGGAACCGCCCAGCTTCCATTCAATCCAGCCGGACCGCTTTTGGAAGCCAGAGAGAGTGAGCCTTCCACGCCCGGGATTTCACCGGCCGGGGAGGCGGGCGCGTCTGATTGCCCGGCGGCGGCTTTATCCTGCCCGGCTTGGCCATTCGATTCTTGACTCATGGGGTTGAACCATGATTAAGGGAATCTCCGCAGTGTGACCAGCAAGAAAACGGGTTGCGGCCAGCTCGTAAATTCAGGCTGCTGGCGGGTTTCAAAAAAACAGGCGGACAGGCTGACACTGCTTCCGTGCCGCCATTCCGCCATCTATTTTGGGGCCATCATTGTCTCAGTCCGCGACTGGCAAGCCTTGAATGCCGCAAATCATGCGCTTTGTTGTACGACGGGCGGCGTTGAAAACTTTAAGCGGCAGAGGCTTTTTTCCGGCCGGCAAGGAAGCTCAGATACTCGATCAATTTCTGTTTCATTTCCGTGCGGGTGACGATGGCGTCAATGAGACCGCGATCCAGGAGGAATTCAGCGGTCTGGAAACCCGCCGGCAATTCGCCCTTCATGGTGTCCTTGATGACGCGCGGGCCGGCAAAACCGATCATCGCGCCCGGCTCGGCCAGAATCAGGTCGCCCAGGCTCGCGTAACTGGCCATCACGCCCGCCGTGGTTGGATGCGTGAGCACGCTGATGTAGGGCAGGCGTTGTTGCGCGTGGTAGGCGAGCGCGGCGGCGGTCTTGGCCATTTGCATGAGGCTGAACATGCCTTCGTACATGCGCGCGCCGCCGCTGCTGGAAATGATGATGACGGGCAGTTCCTTTTCCGTCCCGCGTTCGATGAGGCGCGTCAATTTTTCGCCGACGACCGAGCCCATCGAACCGCCGAGAAAGCTGAAATCCATCACGCCGAGCGCGGCGCGGTGTTCGCCGATTTTGCCAATGCCGGTGACGACCGCGTCCTTCAAGCCGGTCCTTTGTTGATGCGATTCGAGCTTGGAGGCATACGTGGCCACTCCGGTGAAACCCAGCAGGTCCACGCTCGTCATCTGCGCGTCCATCTCCTCAAACGTGCAGGTTTCAACCAGCGAGTGAATCCGTTCCCGCGAACCGACGGGGAAATGGTGGCTGCACTTGGGGCAAACCTTCAGATTTTCGTCCAGCACCTTGTCAAATACCATCGTTTCGCACTTCGGGCATTTTGTCCAAAGTCCTTCCGGGATGTCGCGTTTTTTGGATTTGCCAGTGCCCAGCCCGGGCTTTTTGGGCAGCGTTGCCACCTTGTCGGTCGGCGTTGGAGTCAATGCCGGCTCGACCGTTTCGATACCGAGCGATTTCTTGGTAAAAGAAGTCGTGGCCATTAGTTCTTAAATGTTACTAAAGTCCGCGCGCCACTGTCCAGACGCAAACGTCACCCGCGCCCGCAGCCCGCAATGCCTGCGCGCACGCGCTGGTGGTCGCGCCAGTCGTGAAAACGTCGTCCACCAGAATCACCCGTTCGCCGTTCAAGCGCAGGCCGGGACGCGGGGCAAACGCGCCGCGCACGTTCGCAGCCCGCTGCTGCCGCGTCAGCAGGGTTTGGGTCGCCGTGGGGGTGACCCGCCGGAGCAGCTTCTGATTCAATGGAATATTTGTGGCCAGGCTCAAGCGCGCGGCGAGACGTTCGGCCTGGTTGAATTCCCGTTCGCGCTGCCGCACCGAATGCAGCGGGACCGGCACGATCAAATTCCAGTTCTGGCCCCGCAACGCGGGCGCGGCCTCGCGCAAAAACAGGCCGGCGAGAAAATTTTCAAACCACAACTGGCGCTGGTATTTGAAGCGGTGAATCGCCTCCAGGACCACGCCGCGCGCGACAACCGCCGAGCGCGCGGAAGTGAAGAGCAGTTCCATCTCGCGGCAATTCGCGCATTCAAACGGCGTCGTGATGTCGCCCTCGAAGGGCAATCCGCAGCGTTCGCAAAACGGCGGTTTGATGAAGCGCGCCTGCGACCAGCAACGCGCGCCGACGAAGCCGTCCTGGGCGGTCGCGGGTTCCGCTTCACAGAGCCGGCAGACTTCAGGATAGAAGAATCCGAGGCCGACATTGAACCACCTTTCAAAAGATTCTGCGAAAGCGGTCATCGTGAAATCGTAAATGGTTCGCGCGCTGGCCGAAGGGGCAGGAATTTGAAAACGGCCAGCGTAAACAGGAGCACCCACAGCGCGAGCCAGCCATCAATCATTTTGCCCGTGCCCCAAAACCAGGCCGCGGCGTGGGGCGGGTTGAAGGTGAACGCGCCGTAGGTTTTCAAGCAGAAAATCCAGCCCGCGTGCAGGCCGATGGAGAAATAAAGGTTGCCGGTGCGCTGATAAGCCAGTCCGAGCAGGATGCCGGCCAGCGTGAGGCTGAAAAAACCGGGCACGAGCGCGTGAAAATCCGCAAATCCGCCCAGCATCCGCGGGAGCAAAATCAGCCCGGAATTCCAGGCCACCGTGCCGGTCAATTCCGTTCGCTGAAGAAAATGCACGAGCGCATAGACCACGCTGCTCGTTATCAAAGCCAGCGGCCAGTAAAACATTCGGCGCAAACCGCCAAAAATGCCGCCGCGAAACAAAATCTCCTCGAGCGTGGCCACGATGGCCGCCGCCGCGATGGCATTGAAAAGGGTTCCCACGATTTTGTGGGCGGTCAGGCCCGGAATGAAAATGCGGTTGCCGGAGCCAAGAGTGATTCCGGCGACAACCGCCAGCGAAATGAAACCGAGCAGCAGGCCGCCGGAAAACTTTTTCCCCTGGCCGAGCGGCGGGACCAGGCCGGCTTCGCGCCAGGAGGTCGCGCCGAGCGAGCGCATCAGCGGCCAGAGCCAGCCCAGCGCGAGCAGCAGCAGCGAGCGATCCACGAAACGGTGAAACGGTGCGCCGGCGATTTGGGGAAACGAATGCGCGACGGTTTGCGCGAGCCAGTAAAGCCACGGCGCGAGCAAAGCGCCGCCGATGAACACCACGACCAGATAAATGACCAGCGCCCGAAGAGGCCGCATGACCCAACCATACGGCTTCGCGCCGTTCAAGCCAAGCGCGAATTCGGTGACGCCCAGATTTGAGTGGCATCCGCGCACTGCCCCCGTAGCGGCAGCCATCCTTGGCTGCCGTATCGCCCGGCTTCCAGCCCGGGTGGTTTTGATATGGAAGTGACGTTATGACCAGATTCAGTTTTGAGGGCCGGGCGGCAAGATGCCGCCGGATACGGCAGGCAAAGATGCCCGCCACTGCAAATTGGAGGCAGCGCCCGAATTCGCCCAAGGATTGTCCGGCGGGCAGGTTTTGATGGCTTTGGCGGGAAGAATATGTTAAGCCATCGGCAAACATGGCTGACAGTTTGCAAAATGAAACGGAAACCGGACATCCGGCGCAGGAGCAGTTTGGACGATTTTATCTTCAGGAACTTCTCAACAGCGGCGGCATGGCGGAAATCTGGGTGGCCACCGACGGGCGCGGCAAACCTTACGCGCTGCGGAAACTGAAGAAGGAGTTGCGTTTTAATCTGCTGGCGCGCCGGCGGTTTTTGCGGGGATGCGAAGTCCTTTCAAAAATCAATGAAAGCGACTACATCGTCGGTTATGTCGAGCATGGCCGGCAGAACGGAACGCTTTATCTGCTCATGGATTATGTCGAGGCGACGAATTTGAAGGAGTTGTTCGCGCGGCATGATCCGGTGCTGACGGAGAACGTGGCGCAGATTTTGATTGATATGGCCATGGGCCTGAGCCACGTGCATGAGAGCGGCTTCATGCACCTGGATTTCAAACCGGAAAATGTTTTGGTGACGCACAACGGCAATGTGCGGCTGATTGATTTTGACCTCGCGCAGCCGATCCTCGAAACGCCGAAGAAAATGTCCAAGAATCCGGGCACGCCCGGCTACATGGCGCCCGAACAATTGCAGCGCAAGCCCATTGATTCGCGCGTGGACATTTATGCCTACGGGGTTTCGGCCTATGAACTGGTCACCAACCACAAGCCGTTTCCCGGCGAAACGCCCGCGGAAATCCTCGCCGCGCAACTGGACACCTCCGGTCCTGTGCCGCCGCGCGAACATAACCCGGACCTTCCCGCCGGACTCGAAAAAGCCATCCTGAAGTGCCTCGCGCGCGACCCGGACAAGCGCTACCCGTTCATGAGCGTGCTCGTGCGCGACCTGCAGAACGCGCTGTATGTGTGATGGACGACCTGGCGGAGTACAAGGGAATTGAATTGCGCAGAGGTTGCCTATGGGAAAATGGACGCACGTGCCGAATGGCTTTGTGAACAACGTGAAATGATTGTTTTCGTTTATATTCTTTAAAATGCAGTTTAAGCGCTTCATTCCAGCGGTGCTTCTGACCGCATTGATGACTGCAGCAGTTGGTTTCTGCGTGCCTCAATTCGCAAACAAGCTGGCATGGATCGGAGGTGCGCACGGTGTCGCCCCGCTGATCATTTTTCTGCGTATTGCTTCAATGTTCAGTGCCATCGTTTGTCTGCTTTGCATTGCGCTAACGTTCTCTTTTAGACTTGGCCGAAAACAGTCGGTTCGATTATGCAAGATTCTTTGTTTGCTGGAAGTGGGTTGGACGCTGTTTAGTATACAACAGACTGTGAGTTCAGGTGTCTTGTTTCAGAATTATTGCCGTGGACTATCGCAAACAATCCATTCAAGAGTTACGAACGCCGATCTCAACGCTGTTTTTTCCGCAGCGTTGCTGGCTGCCAAAGACAATGGTGGAATTTTTTATAATCCGAATCCAGGACCACCTTTTAATAATATATTCCCCATCACCGTCCTGCGATTACCACGTACACAGCTGTTGGACAGTCGCAAATGTCGGCGGCATTGGAGTGGAACTGCGCTGGTGGCGGATTTGGCATTGTCTCTGCAGACTCAGTTCCATCAAAGCGAGTCTGGCTAGACGAAGCTGTACCTTTTGCAGATGGAATGTGGGTGGTTACCAGGGGAGAATAAACGTAATGCCTTTGGGAATGCGCGAAACAGTTAGAGACTCCTCACGTCGGCTCCTACTTGGTTAAGAATTATTATCCCAGCAGCCGCTTGAGTTGACGCGCGGCTTCCTCAATCCAGTCGTTGCCGGGAAGCGCATACGGACGGAACGTTTCCAGGTATCCTTCCCGGTCGTTGTAAAAAAGCGCGCGATGAAGTCCGAGCGTGCTGGCGTCCGGCGCGTCAATCAGACTGGCGGAATCGCTGGCGCTCATCTGGAAGAGCACGCGCATCTCGAATCCGCTCATCTGCTTCCGGCCCACAAAACGGTTCACGTTGTTGTAGGTGTCGCAGGTGGCGATGACATGAAATCCGGAGCTGGCTCCTTCGCTGATGAGATTTTGCAGCACGGCGGCGGGCTGCACGGCCTCGGACCCGCCCGAGGAGAAACCAAATTCATCCTCCATCCGGAGTTTCTTGAAATTCTGCAAGCCGTGGATCAACAAAAATGTCTCCGGCGCCTGGTCCGGACGGTTCGTCGCCCGACCGATTTTTCATTTCCTGTCGCCAGGCCGCCCATCGTTTCCGCCAGGTCGCCGGGTTTGACCTGGACGATTTCGTGCGGGATGGCCCGGATGACGCGCTCCAGAAATTCGCGTTGCGGAAATCCGGGCGGCGTGCTGTCCAGCAGTAGAAAACGCACGGTGCCCTTGGGATATTGCGCGGCCAGCGACACCAGCGCGACGGACACGAGCGTCAGGGCCGTTTCCTCGTTTTGCCCCACAATCAAAAGGTTGCTGCCGCTTTGCCTTTGGAAAACCGCGTCGGTCGGGCCTTTGATGGAATTGGGCGCGCCCAGCCAGATGCGCGCCTGAGCCGGCGGTTTGGCGGATTTCGCTTGAAGCTGCGCACGCAGCAGAATGTTTTCCCGCACATCCGCCGGCGCGCTGCCCTCAAACACAAACGGTTCCGGATATTGCTTTGGACCTTGATCGGCCCGTTCGCGGACTTTCGCGAGAAAAGCATCGCGCACTTCCTCGGGCAGCCACACGGTCTGAAACGGACTGTTGCCTTCGATGGAACCCGCCGCGTCATTGTAAATGCCTTCGCCAGGCCGCGAGAGCAGGCGCGGGGCCGGGTTGTCCTGGTCCATGATCAAATAAGCATCGGCTTCATTGCACATGAGCGCGATGCGGATGACCATCTGGCCGATGGTGGCGCGGGCCAGCGTGTAAGCGCCGCCCAGTGTCTGCGAACCGAGCAGCACGTGAATGCCAAAGGCGCGGCCCTGCCGGACAATGCGGTCGAGCAACACGGCAGCGCCCTGCGAGACACGGTCTTCCTCCGTAAAATATTCCTGGAATTCGTCAATCAGCAGCAGTGCGCGCGGCATCGGCTCGGTGCCGCCCGCCTTTTTGTAACCGGCAATGTCCTGCACGCCCAATTCGCGGAATAAATCGCCGCGCCGCCGGAGTTCCGCGTCCACGCGCTCGAGCACGCTCAACCCGAACGCGCGGTCGCTTTCGATGGCCACGACCCGCGCGTGCGGCAGCCGGCGGGTGGCGTAGCACTTGAATTCCACGCCTTTCTTGAAGTCCACCAGATAAAACTCAACCTGCTCGGGGCTGCACCAAGTCGCGAGGTTGGTGATGATGACGTGGAACAGGGTGGATTTGCCGGAACCGGTCTTGCCGGCAATCAACGCGTGCTGGCGCGTGCCCTTGCCGATGGCGAGATATTGCAATTTGGTCGCGCCAGATCGGCCAATCGGCACGCGCAATTCGTCCGTGGTTTCCTCCGTCCAGACTTTGTCCGGCGGCGGGGCCACCTGCTCGAACGGCACCTCGACGCGGTTTGAATCCTTGCCGCTCTCGCCGACCAGACGCAGAAAATCCGTCACGAACTCCGGCTTCGGCGGAACGTCGAGCAGCAAGCGTGTCCCCTCGGGTTGATCGGCTGCCAGCCGGAAACCGCTTTCGGCCCGGACCACGCAGACGCTGTTTTTCCGCAATTCGTCGGGAACAAAACCCTGCGGCAGGGCCTGGCGCCGGTCCCAGTGAATCAACGTGAACACGCCGCAGCGCGCGCCGCTGGTGGCGATGTTGATGAGCCGCCGGATGGCCGTCTCGCTGAAGTTCACCGGAAAATCGGCGATGACGAGGAAATGATATTTCTCCGCGATGGTGCCGGCCTGGGCGTTGTATTCGGCAATCGTCGCGTATTCATTGCGGAGATACATCTGAATAACCTTTTCCATGTGCTCGTTCAATTCCGCCAGCTTCTCATCGAGCTGGCCGGTTTGCGTCCAGATGCGGCTGTTGATATGGCTTTCTTCGTAGTCCGCCAGGTGCATGAGGCCGGCGAAGTTCTGACCCAGCCCCACCGGATCAAAGATCGTGAAGCTCAGCTTGCCCGGCGGATGGACCGAAAGCAGGCGGAAGATGATGTTGTTGATCGCAGCAATCGCCTCGTCGCCGCCGAACTTTGCCGTTTCAAAAATGATTGAGCCTTGCCCCGGATATTTGAGGAGCAGGGGAATGGAAAAACTGGCCGGGAAAGGCAGGGCCAGGCGTTTGTCCTTGGGCGCGACGCCGACGAGCTTTGCAACGTCCACTTCCATGCGTCCGAATTTCGCCGCGTTTTTGAATTCCTCCGGGAGCGCCCGCTGTTTCCAGACCGGCTGCTGCCAGTCGGGAAATAATTCATCCGCCGTGGCATTGGCCGCGCGGATGGTTTCATGAATCGGCCGGATGGTGTATTCCCAGTCCGTCTGCAACGTTTGCCAGCGGGTCTCGTGTTCGGTGGTCAATCGCGCCATTTTCTCCGCATGAGTGTCGGCGAATTGTCTGGCTTGCGCGTCCGCCGCCTCCCGCAGTTGCGTGACGCTGCCGGTGTGTTCGCTATGCGCCTTTCCGAGTTTCGCGTGGTATATTCGCTCGTTTGTTTTCAAGACTCGGAAACCCTTTTCATCCACTTTCTGGGCACGCGCGCCGCGCGTATCCATGGCCGCCCTGACCGATTGCTTCCATTCCTGATTGAGGCTGCGGTTTGCTTCCTCGAATTCCTTTTGGATGCGTTCCTTTTCCTGCTGATACCACAGCCCGACCTTTTCGAGAGCCAGGTCATGCCAGCGGCGCGCCTTCGCCAGATGGCCGGCAATCGCGCCTGCGGCCGGCCCGGCCTGAAACTTTCCAACTTGATGAATCGCAAAAAAAACCGCCCAAAGCACAGCCAGCGCCGCGCCCGTTGCCGGATACGGAAGGTGGAGCAGGGGAACCGAGACGCCGAATGCCAGCAGCAATAGAATCGTCAGCAGCCACATCGGGACAAACGCGAAAAACCGTGGCAGCAGAATGGTTTTGAAACGATTCAACTCGTCACGCGTTCCAGCCTCCAGCCGGCGAAACTCGTCAAGCAATTTATGTTCATCCGGTGGAAGCTCCTGCTCGGGCCATTGCCGGTGCGGAGAAAGCAGTCTGCGGAATTTGCCGTAGCCGCGAAACGCGCTCCGGGCATTTTTTTCCAGCAGAACAAAACCTTCCCGTGTTTCGGCCAGCCTGGCTTGCAAACGTTCCAGCTCGGCTGCGGCGTTCGCCAGTTCCGTGTCCCGAAGGCGCTCCGTTTCCATGGCGCTTTCCTGGATTTTGCGTTGTCGGCGTCCTGCGCGGTCGGTTCCCTCCTCGACCTGCTGGGTGCAGATGAGATGGGCCTGGGTGATCCGGCGTTTTCGCCGTTCAAATTTGGACTGCAACTTCTGTTTTTCAGTTTCAAAGACGGCTTCCGCCGCTGCGATGCGCTCGGCCAGTTGTGACGTGTGTTCTTCGGTGGCCTTTTCAAAGGCCTTTGCCGCCGCGGAAGACCGGGAGCGATACTCGCCGTTAAGCTTTTCCTCGCGGGAGGCAAAAGTCCGGATGGCGCTTTCGAGCCGGTCCAAAAGCGCGAGCATTTCGTTGACGCCCAGGTTACTCACAATCGTTGTTCCTCAAAGCTAAACGAAAACCGTCCGGTGCGCGAGTGTGTTTGTGTGTGCAAATCCTGCGGCCAAACTGAAACATCTCGCCAAGGCAAGAACCCGTCTTGTGGTCGGAGCAGCGTTGGAGAATTTTGAAAGCAGTGCTGATAAATTATTTCTCAACGGCATTGTTTAGCTCTTTGAGTTCTTCCGCCGCAGTCGGTGAACCGGCAGCAATGGCCTTGTTGAAATACTCTTTTGCTTTCGTCAAATCTTTCTCGACGCCGTCACCATCGCGGTAACGCTCGGCCATCCGAAGCAAACCATAGCCGTGCCGCGTGGCGAACGGACGCGATAACCCACGGCCAGGATGGCTTCCAGATTGTAGAATTCGATGCTTCTTGAAACCGTGCGTTCCCCCTCGCTTTGAACTGTTGCAAAATTTGCAACAGTTGCCGCCGCTGACAATTCCCCCGCTTCAAAAATGTTTTTGATGTGTTTCGAGATAACCGACTTGTCCCGCTGAAACAATTCCGCAAGCTGGTTCAACGACAGCCATGCCGTCTCGTCTGTCAATCTCACTTGCAGGCGAGTCTGTAAATCCTCCGTCTGATACAGGATGATTTCAGACGCGGGCTTGGGTGCTGGTTGTTTCATGCTCCTTTAACGACCGTCCTCACTTTGGCTACTCACAATCGTTCCTGACCTTGGTTAAAAGTTCATCCAGCTTTTCGAGCACGGTGATGCTCTTGTCCACACCCGCAAAAAGTTCGGACAGGTATTTGTGTTCGAACTCCCGGCTTTTGGCGTCCCGCCAGTAATTCCCGGTTTCGTCCCAGCGGGTCGAAAGCTCTTTCGTGACGGCGATCAGCCGGTTTCTGTTTCCGCTCAGGCTCATGGTTTTTTCTTTCCACCGTCCGGTTCACCGGCCGCGGCCGGAAAATCGCCGGCGGACGGGGAAATATCCGCTTTGTTTTCCGTCGCCGTCAAGGCCGATGCGCCGCCCGGCGCGGCGACGGCGGCATACGCTTCCAGCGTTTTCACCACCTGGGCCAGATAAGCAACGGCCTGCGCCATGTCGGTGATGAGGAACCCGTGCATCTGGGTCAACATCTTCACCAGCGGGTCCGTCCGGTTTTCCAATTCCCGGTCCCACTTTTTCAGGACCGCCAGTTTGGCTTCGGCCTCGTGGATGGCGCGGGTCGCCCGATGCACGGCCATTTGTTGCAACGTCGTAGAGTCTTGAAATTGGGAAAGCTGTGCCCGGAACAATTCCGCGCGCGCCTCCTCCAGCTTTCTGGCCCGGACCTTCATTTCATGTTCCCAGAGCCGGCGCTGGTCGTTTTGCACCCATTGCCGGGTGCGCAGAACCTCGTCGCACGCCTCCTCCAAAACCGAGCGCGCCTTCGTCAGGAAAACAATCAGGTCGGACCGGAAAGATTCCACGGCTTCAACGGAGGTGACTTGGGCGCGTTCGGCCATGGTCAGAATGGAAGGGTGGATGGAGCAGGGGAGTGATGGAGTGATGCCATGTTCCAGTGCTCCAACACTCCAACACTCCAGCACTCCAATGTTTTCGTATTGTCCACGGTCAGTGTTGGTTCAGATACTCCTCGATGCGCTGGGCTTTTCGCAGCAGGAACGGCGTGTGTTCCTTGGACAGCTCGACGAATTTCTTCAACGCCTTCATCGCCAGCCGGAATTCATCGGCGAACTTCTCGTGTTCCTGGTCCTGCCAGGTGTCTCCCAGCGCGGCGAAGCGGGCTTGGAGCAACACCAGCCGGTTCTCCAGGTCGGTGTTGAACCGGTTCAGTTCGTCGGCGAATCGCCGCACCTTTTCCGGATCCATGATTGCTTGGGCCATAAATTTCCCTTTCGTTCAGCTTTCGTGCGACCCGCGGATTTCGCGGCTCGCTGCAAAGAACCTAACACGGCAGCCTGCCGCCGCCGAGTAATTTGTAAGCTGAAAACCGCCAAGCGTTTTCTCCTTTCTTCCAGCTCCCGCGCGGCTTACGATGCTGTCGAATCCGTATGGCTATTATGCTCCCTGCTATCCTCGACCGCGCCTTCAAAGGAGAATTGTAACTTCTATGGACGCATACGTTATTGAACATATTCCTTTTGACCAGACCGAACGCGAGTTGCACCAAGCTGGAGACGACCGGATTTTGTGTTTTCAGTAGTTTAGCATTTAGCCTTTAACATCTTGCCGGTCCGACGAATACATGAACTTGAAAACCTACAATGTCGAAGCCGGCTTCCCGTCCCTGGACGAGGCCCGCCGGCTGGTGATTGAGGAAATCAGGAAATCCAGACGCGAGGGTGTGCGCATTTTGAAAATCATCCACGGCTACGGATCCTCCGGCAAGGGCGGCACGCTGAATCATGGCCTGAGAAAATCGTTCGCTCTCCGCAAAAAGGAGGGCGTGATCAAAGACTTTATCCCCGGTGAGAACTTCACCATCTTCAATCCCATCGTGCTGGAACTTCTTGAAGCGGTGCCGGATCTGCGAGCGGATCCGGATCTGTCCACGACGAACGAGGGCGTGACCGTGCTCTGGCTGAAATAAAGTTTTTTCAAACGAACGTCTCTCAGGACAGTGACTCAAACCCGCGGGCATCGTCAAATTAAACTGAAAACCCCTTTAGCCTTTAGCATTCAGACTTTGGACTTCATTTTCATCCGACGGCGACCACCGAGACTTCCTCGTTCAAGTGATTCCGGCCCTTTCCCATCGCCCGGGGGTCGAGCACGGGTTTGCCATCCACCACATAACGATACTGATGATGACCGTGGGGGAGCATGATTTGGATGAACCACCAGCCGTCGTCGCGCCGTTGCATGGGAAACGGGTTCCAATGGTTGAAATCACCGGCCACTTGAACGGAATTTGCCTGGGGCGCGCGACAGTAAAAATTGGCCGGCCGGAGCGAAGTCCTCGCCGAAAACAGTTCGCCATGCAGTTTTCCATCAACCGCATTCATGGCCTGCGGCCTTACCGATGTTTCCCTGGCTGGTGCTTCATCTTTCATGAATCGAGCTTCGTTTGATGGTTCCCGGAAGCCAGTTCTTCCGATACCAACGTTCAAAACTTTGTTCTGTGCGATTAGACAAGGCTGATTCCAAGTGCTCACGTTTTTTCTCGTGACCCATTTTGCCTCTCGAAAGAGCTGACGGTGACGAATTTGCACTGGCTGGGCGCCTCAGTCCTGGTGAGATTGAACGGTGGTACTCCAGCTAGAAGCATCCCCCGTGGCCGCCATCGTATCTCCAGTGATCACAGCAAAGCCTGAGTTACACGGCGGGAGAGAATTGACGGTTTGACCTCAATAACAGGATTTGACAATTTCTGTTATTTGCGGCATTATGCGGCAACGCAAAATTGATCTGTTTATGAATGTTTCTCTAACGCCGGAACTGGAAAAATTTGTGGAAAAGGAAGTGGGCAGCGGTCTTTACCAGACTGCCAGCGAAGTTGTCCGCGCAGGGCTGCGCCGGCTCAAGGAAGAGCACGAGACCCGGGCGGTGCGTCTGCCGGCCACGCTGGATGAACTGGAAACACAATTGGTGCAGGCGGTTGGCTCGCTGGATGCGGGCCGGGGTGTGAACGGCGAAACCGTATTCCGCCGGCTTCGCAGACGGATCAAGGAAGCACGTGGCTGAATTCATACTGGCATCAGGCATCGAAGACGAGTTGTGGGCGATTTGGGAACACATTGCCGACGACAATCCCGACGCGGCGACCCAGGTTGTCGAGGCGGCTTATGAAACCTTCAAGATGTTGGCCGCAAATCCCGGCATCGGTCGGCTGCGAAAATTCCGCAATCCACGATTAAAAGGGGTCCGTTCCTGGCTGGTGGCCGGCTTTGAAAATTACTTGATTTTCTATCGCTCTATTCCAGATGGAATTGAAGTGCTGCACGTTTATCATGGAGCGAGGGACATTGAAGCACTATTCGACGAAAAGCCGGCTGTTTGATTTCGCTATAACATACTTTCTAGCTGGAGCGATTGCCGCAACTGCTGGATTTTTCCGTCATCTTGGAAGCATCATCTGTGGCCGCCGTCGAATCTCCAGCGGCCACAGCGGAGCCTGACTATGCGATTTAGAAAAGTGCCGGGGAATAACAAATGGATGGACACCCTGGACAATCTGTGGGAAAATAACCTTGTCAATATGAGCAACAAGGCCACCAAGAATTTCGTTTATCCAGACAGCACGGCTGGATCGAAAGCGGCGAAGCGCCTGCGAACGGAAGCCAACAAACTTTCGGAACGGGAACGGGAAAGCCTTTTCAAGCGCGGGATGCAAATCATTTATGGCGGCACCGGGAAAAAAGAAGCTGTTGGCGCTCGACACTAACCTGCTGTTCGACCTCGCCGCCGGCAAAGATTTTGCGCACACCTTCCGGGAAGTTTACCAAGAACGCGGTTATTCCCTGGTCGTGCCGCCGACCGCCATTCAAGAACTGGCCTATTGCGCCCTTGAAAAGCAATGCGCGGAAACGCCGCTGGCCCTGAAAGCTCTGCAACAAATGCGTTCCTGGAACCTGTCCCCGTTCGATTTGAAATCCGTCGGGCACGGCATCACCGAACAATTTTCAAAGAAATTGCTGCGGGCGGGATTGCTGCCGGAAGGCGAATTCCATGACGGGCTGATTCTGGCGGAAACGGCGCTGGCGGGCATTCCCGTTCTGGTGACCAGCGATGCTAATTTGCTGGACATCGAAGAAACAGAACATGATGGCCAACAAAAGGATTAACCTATGCAAAGCCAAAGCCAAGGTGGAGAACTCACCAAAATTAGTAAAACTGTGTCTGGACGTGTCCAGCCCTGTCCACTTGTTGAGTCCGATGAATGGTGAAAAACCCCTTGCAACCATTGGGGATTGTCCTGCTCTGTCGCTTGCTGTCGCTGGGAGTCAAAAAGCGGCGGTGGTACCCCGGCTAGGACTTGAACCTAGAACCAATTGATTAAGAGTCAACTGCTCTGCCAATTGAGCTACCGAGGCAACCAACACCGTGACGTGCCGTGTTGAATCGGCACGGAAACATTGTATTCCAGCGCGGAAAAACGGCAAGCTCTATCGCAGCAACGCGATCCAGAGGACAAGCTGTGCCCCGATTCTCTTGTCGCCCGAACACGCGACCGGGCTAGGCAGCGGGTTTTGGAAAATCTCGGCTGGAAAATTCACCGCGTTTGGAGCACGAACTGGTGGCATTTCGAGCAACAAGAAAAGGAAGGCATCGTCGCCGCGATTAACTCCGCACGCGGATAGCACAATCGGCAAGGGCATTATACAGGTTTGGGATTTTTTTGGAGTCTGCCTTCTCAAAATTCATGCCCGCCTGCTTCGCCACGTCACACAGGACAAGCCGCAACCGCCCGGATGGATGCTGAACATGGCTCCGGCACGTCTGCGTGTTTTAGAAACATTCTCGCCACGGTATCACCAAAGAACACCAAACAGCAAGGGCGCAATACGGTTTTCAAAATGAACGAGTGGCAATGTGAATCCAGAAGGGGGGTGGCCATATATGTTTTTTCACCCTGCCCGTCCGCTTTTCACGCCATTGCCGGTTGCAACACTGACAGCGGTTCAACTTCGCGTTCAATCTTTCCCGCTTTTTTGTAACGCGCCAGCCGCAAATCATAGTCCGCCTGCAAGCCGGTCCACAGTTCCGCTGTCGTGTTGAAGAACCGCGCCAGCCGCAACGCCGTGTCCGCCGTGATGCCGCGTTTCTCCAGGACAATTTCATTGATCCGGCGCGGCGGCACGCCCAAAGCCCGCGCCAGCGCGTTTTGCGAAAGGCCGTGCGGCGTCATAAACTCCTCGCGGAGAATTTCGCCCGGATGAATCGGTGCCAGTTTGTTCGTTTTCATAATCAGTGATAGTCCACAATTTCCACGTCCAGCACATCTTCGCCCTGCCAGCGGAAGCACACGCGCCTCATTGATACGGATGCTGTGCTGGCCTTTGCGGTCGTCTTTCAACGCTTCCAAGCGGTTTCCATACGGCACGCGCAAATCATTCAAACTGCGCGCCTGATGCAGCACCAGCAACTTTCGCCGCGCCACCCGTTGAATCTGCGCCGGCAAACGCCGCGACGATTCATCATGGAACAACTTTTCCGTTTCCGGGCAGGCAAAGCTGCGTATCATCTGCGACAACTATAACGCTTGGCGTCATACATTGTCAAGAACGGCCTTTCACTGCAAAAGCGGGGATACGGATTTATCCGGCAGGATGTTAAATGGCGCAAGGTCGCTGCCGCATGAATGCGGCGTTCCGTTGCAGTGTCCAAGCGTGCCCGGCTTTGCTGTGGCTGCGCTGGAGAGACTGGACGGTCGCGAGCTTTGTCAAACAGTTGCAAAAATGGCGCTTCCTGCAAGGATATCCCTCGCCGTATGGAAAAGTTGCCGCAGGTCGTTTTGCTTTTGGAATCTTCCCGCGGGTCGGGACGCGCCCTGTTGCGCGGTTTTGCCAATTATGCCCGGCACCACGGTCCTTGGGCATTTCATTGGGAGCCGGGCGGCTTGAATGAAATCTGGCCGCGCTTGGGCAAACTGGATGCCCAAGGGGTCTTTCTGCGTGATGGCAAAAATGTCCGGAAGGTCCTGGCCTTGGGCATCCCCACCGTGGTCGTGGGACATCGCAATGAGGATTTCCCGGATATCGCCCATGTTGTCACCGATTCCGAAGCCGCCGGACGCCTGGCGGCGGAGCACCTGCTGGGTTGCGGTTTCAATCATTTCGCCTTCTGCGGTCCCAATCGCATCCGCTGGTCAGCCGCCCGCCGGGAAAGTTTTCAACGGCGCCTGAAACAAGCCGGCAAGCAGAGTCATTTTTTTAACGCGCCGGTGGAGGGTGGCAGGACTTCCTGGCGAACCGAACATCTGGCCATGGGACGCTGGCTGAAATTACTGCCCAAACCGGTTGGGGTGATGGCTTGCAACGATGATTATGCCCGTCATCTGGTCGAGGCCTGCAAAACGGCCCGGCTGCACGTTCCCGATCAGGTGGGGATCATCGGTGTGGACAACGATGAACTGGTCTGTGAGTTGTCTTCCCCGACAATTTCGAGTGTGGCGATCAACTTTGAACGCGCCGGTTATGAAAGCGCCCGCCTGCTGGACGGGTGGATGCGCCGCGGAAAAAGTTCCCGTCCGGCCCGGATTGATGCGCCGGCCACCCATGTCGTCCCGCGATTATCCACCGACATCCTCGCGGTGGCGGACGCGCAGTTGTTGAAGGCGCTGCGCTTCATCCGCGATCACGCCCGCGAAAACGTTAGGGTGACGGATGTTGCCCAAGCGGCCGGTCTTTCGCGGCGGGCTTTGGAAAACCGGTTTCGCCGGGAGCTCGGGCGCTCCATCTTGCAGGAAATTCGCCGTGTCCGGGTGGACTTGATCGCGCAGATGTTGATGGAAACGGATTTGCCGGTGTCACACATCGCGGGAGCGTTGGGCTACGAAAATTTGCAGCACATTGCCCGATATTTTCGCAAGGAAAAACACATGAGCCTGATGGCGTTCCGCGAACGCCATGGCTCCCGATAAACAACGGCGAGTTCCATTCATCTCCGGTTTTGGACACCCGGGATCCTGTTGCGCAAAATGGCTAATGATTTACGCATTTTGGGGCTGGCTTGGAGTGGTCTTTATGTTATCAAAGGCTGCCACCCATGACGGCGGCGGAACATGGCATCGAATCCATTTTTACAATTATGAAAATGACCAATCTCAAACAACTCGAAGTCTGGTTCGTCACCGGCAGCCAACATCTCTACGGCCCGGAAACCTTGAAAAAGGTGGCCGTCCACTCGCAGGAAATTGCGAAGGCGTTCAATACCGCGCCGGCCATCCCGGTCAAGGTGGTGTTCAAACCCGTCCTGACCACGCCGGACGCCGTGACCGCCTTGTGCCAGGAGGCCAACAACGCGCCCAAGTGCATCGGCCTCATCACCTGGTGCCACACCTTTTCACCGTCGAAGATGTGGATCAACGGGTTGAAGCAACTCCGCAAACCGGTGGCGCATCTGCATACGCAATATAATCGTGACATTCCGTGGGCCACAATTGACATGGATTTCATGAACCTCAACCAGGCCGCCCACGGCGATCGCGAGCACGGCTTCATTTGGAGCCGGATGCGGATGAACCGCAAAGTCATCGTCGGTTTTTGGCAGGAAAAGTCCGTTCAGGAAAAACTCGGCGTCTGGTGCCGCGCGGCGGCGGCCTGGCATGACTGGCAGGGCGCAAAGTTCGCCCGGTTCGGCGACAACATGCGCGAAGTGGCCGTGACCGAAGGCGACAAGGTGGCCGCCCAGTTCAAGTTCGGTTACGCCGTCAACGGCTACGGCGTCGGCGATCTGGTCAAATCCGTGAACGCCGTTTCCCCCAAAGCCATTGACAAGCTGGTCCAGGAATACGCCGACACCTACCAGATGGCCGCTGATTTGCGCCAAGGCGGCGCCCGGCACGATTCCGTGCGCGAAGCCGCCCGCATCGAACTTGGCCTGCGCGCGTTTCTGAAGGCCGGCGATTTCAAGGGCTTCACCACCACGTTTGAGGATTTGCACGGGCTGGCGCAACTGCCCGGCATTTCCGCCCAGCGCCTCATGGCCGACGGTTACGGCTTCGGCGCGGAAGGCGACTGGAAGACGGCGGCGCTGTTGCGGGCGATGAAGGTCATGGCCGGCGGCCTGCCCGGCGGCACCTCGTTCATGGAGGATTACACCTATCATCTCGATCCGAAGGGCAAGAAAGTTCTCGGCGCGCACATGCTGGAAATCTGCCCGTCCATCGCCGACGGCAAACCCTCGCTGCAAGTCCATCCGCTCGGCATCGGCGGCAAGGCTGATCCGGCGCGGCTGGTCTTCAACACGCCCGCCGGCCCGGCGTTGAACGCGTCGCTGATTGACGTGGGCAACCGGTTCCGTTTGCTCGTCAACGAAGTGGACGTGGTCAAGCCCGACCAGCCGATGCCCAAGCTGCCGGTCGCCCAGGCGGTCTGGAAGTGCCGGCCGGATTTTGAGACGGCCTGTGCCTGCTGGATTTACGGCGGCGGCGCGCATCACACCGGTTTCAGCCAGGCGGTGACCGCGGAGATCTTGAAGACTTCGCTGAAATCGCCGACTTGGAATATCTCCTGATTGGCAAAGACGCATCGGTGTCCGGAGTTCAAAAAAGAACTGCGCTCGAACGAAGTTTATTACGCCCTGAACAATGGGTTGGGTGTTTGACCCGTCAGGCATAAGGGGGAGCTTGGCATTGCAAAGAAACAACGGAACATCAGAATATTTCCATGAGCGCAAAATACGCCATCGGTCTTGATTACGGGACCAATTCCGTCCGCGCCCTATTGGTCGACACCGCCCATGGCCGGGAAGTCGGCACCGCGGTCTGGAATTACGAACACGGCACGCAGGGCGTCATCCTGGGCCGCGATCCCGAACCTCGCGCGGCAGCATCCGGCCGATTATGTCAAGGGCGCGGAGATCACCATCAAGCAGGCGCTGGCCACGGCGAAAAAATCCGTGAAAGGTTTTAGTGCCGACCAGGTGATTGGCATTGGCGTGGACACGACCGGCAGCACGCCGCTGCCGGTGGACGCCAAAGGCCAGCCGCTGGCATTTGACCGGCGGTTCGCCAAAAATCCGGCGGCGATGGCATGGCTGTGGAAAGACCACACCGGCGTGGCCGAGGCCGCCGAAATCACCGCGCTCGCCAGAAAAATCCGCCCGCAATTTCTTGCCAAGTGCGGCGGCATTTATTCCAGTGAATGGTTTTTCAGCAAAATTCTGCATTGCCTGCGCACCGCGCCGGAAGTTTTCAACGCCGCGCATTCGTGGGTCGAACTGGCCGATTACGTTCCCGCCGCGCTCACCGGCACGGAGCATCCTGACCAGTTTATCGCCGGGGTTTGCGCCGCCGGCCACAAGGCGATGTGGAATACAAAATGGGGCGGGTATCCCGACGCGCAATTCCTTTCCAAGCTTGATCCGAAGCTGGGCAAACTTCGTTCGCGTCTCACGCCGCGCGTCCATTCGATTGACCGCGCCGTTGGCGGACTCGCCTCCGGGTGGGCAAAGAAAACCGGTTTGCGGGCGGGAATTCCCGTCGCGGTCGGCGCGTTCGACGCGCACCTCGGCGCCGTTGGTTCCGGCGTTGCGCCGGGAACGCTGGTCAAAATCATCGGCACGAGCACGTGCGACATCGCGGTGTGGCCTAGTGGCACAGGCATCTTGCCTGTGAGTTCCGAAACCGCAACACACAGGCAAGATGCCTGTGCCACTACGCTCGCCGACATTCCCGGTTTGTGCGGCATCGTGGATGGCAGCGTGTTGCCCGGATTCTTCGGGCTGGAAGCCGGACAATCGGCCGTGGGCGACATTTTCAACTGGTTTGTGAATTACATCCAGCCCGGAGCGCCGGTCTCCGACCCGGCTCGTTCTGAAGACAATTTAGAAACGCGCCGGGTCGGAGACCGGCGCTCCGCCACCCACGAGGAACTTGCGAACGGCGCGGCCAAATTGAAGCCCGGCGAATCCGGTTTGCTCGCGCTCGACTGGAACAACGGCAACCGCACAATCCTGGTGGACCAGCGGCTCACCGGCCTGCTCGTCGGCCAGACGCTTTATACCACGCCGGCGGAAATTTACCGCGCACTCATCGAAGCCACGGCGTTCGGCTCGCTGACCATCATCAACCGCTTTGAGGAATACGGCGTGAAGATTGGGCAGGTGGTCAATTGCGGCGGCATTGCCGAAAAGAACCCGGTCGTGATGCAGATTTACGCAGACGTGACGGGCCGGTCGATGAAAGTCAGCCGCTCGGCGCAAACCTGCGCGCTTGGTGCCGCCATCGCCGGCGCGGTGGTGGCCCGAGCGCACAAGAACTACGCCGCCGCGCAGAAGGCGATGACTGGCCTGAAGCCGCGTGTGTTCAAGCCCAATCCCCAAGCCCACGCGGTTTACAAAGAACTTTACGCGCTTTACAAACAACTCCACGATGCCTTCGGCACGATGGAATGGAACGGCAATTTGCATGGTGTGATGAAAAAGCTGGTTGAGATTCGCAACCGCGTAAGGAAATAATTTTTAACCACGGATGGACACGGATTAACACGGATTCAAAAAATGAAAACCGGAATCTATTTGGTGAAAGGAAACGATCAGCTTGTCCGAATGGATGAAAAATCATACGACCGCGAAGATTTGTTGCAGGAGCTTTTGGTTAAATATCCCAATCTTTTGGCGGGTGACCAAATAGATAGCGCGAGACCGCGCCGCTGGTTGTTGGTCAAACGCGAGGCGGAACTAGCTTCGGAAGAAGACGGCACAAACCGGTGGTCAGTTGACCATTTATTTTTGGATCAAGACGGCATTCCAACGATTGTCGAGGTGAAACGCAGTAGTGACACTCGCATCCGCCGCGAGGTTGTTGGGCAGATGCTCGATTACGCGGCCAATGCCATTCTTTACTGGCCGGAAAAAATACGTTCAATGTTCGAGTCCTATTGTGAATCAACCGGAAAAGACCCACAGCGGGAACTGGCGATTTTTCTCAAAGGTGAGATCGACATTGAGACTTTTTGGACTCGTGTAGATACCAATTTTCAAGCTGGTAAAATCCGACTGCTGTTCGTGGCCGACAAAATTCCGAAAGAGTTAAACAGCATTATTACATTCCTGAACAAGCAGATGGAATTTGCAGAAGTGCTTGGAATTGAAATTAAGCAATTTGCAGGTCAGGAAATGCAAACGCTTGTTCCGCGAGTCATTGGTCAGACGGCAGAAGCCGAACGAGCAAAATCCACTGGTGGAATTCGTGGCGAGCAGTGGACAGAAGATAAATTCTTTTCCGAACTTGAAAAAAATTGTGGTGCGCCGGTAGCAAATATTGCCAGACAAATTTTGGAATGGTCTAAACCAAGGTTCCAAAGTTTTTACTGGGGGCGTGGTGTTAAAGCTGGTTCATTCGCGCCGTTCTTTATTCAAGGAGATGTGGACTTTCCTAGCTTTGCGGTGTGGAGTTACGGAACGGTTGAGATTTATTTTCAGCACTTAAAAAGCCGTCCGATTTTTAACAGCGAAAAAAAGCGGTTGGAATTATTGCAAAAACTAAATTCAATTCCCGGCGTTTCGATTCCAGAAAACACGCTTTCAAAGCGTCCCAGCATTTCGCTTGAGTTGTTAAAGAATGAGAAGTCGTTGGGATTATTTTTCAATGCTTTTGATTGGTTGATTCAGCAAATTAAGAGTGAATCAAACGTTAAATGGTAAAACGTAAGTTATCACGGGTTTAATCCGTGTTTATCTGTGTTAATCCGTGGTTAAATATTTTATGCTGGAAGAACTAAAAGCCAAGGTCTGCCAGGCCAACCTTGATCTGGTGGCGCAAGGTCTGGTTATCCAAACTTGGGGCAACGCCAGCGCGGTGGAACGAGAATATGACCTCGTGGTCATCAAACCGTCCGGCGTGCCTTATGTCGGCTTGAAACCGGAACAGATGGTCGTGGTTTCGCTGGAAACCGGCAGCGTCGTCGAGGGCCGGCTCAAGCCCAGTTCCGACACACCGACCCATCTGGCCCTTTACCGCGCGTTCAAGGACATCGGCGGCATCGTTCACACACACAGTCTTTACGCCACGGCTTGGGCGCAGGCGCGCAAGGGCATTCCTGCCTACGGCACGACGCAGGCGGATTACTGGCATGGCGAGGTGCCCTGCACGCGCGCGCTGACCCCGAAGGAGATCCAGGGTGATTACGAGGAAAACACGGGCGGCGTCATCGTGGAGCGGTTTAAAAAATTAAATCCGCTGGAGCATCCGGCGGTGTTGGTGGCAAGTCACGGTCCCTTTACGTGGGGCGGGGACGTTGACGAAGCGGTGCGTAATGCGGTGGTGCTGGAATTCATCGCGCGGCTGGCGGGCGAAACCTTGCGCATCAACCCAAAAACCAGGCCGATGCCATCGGCGCTGCTCGACAAACATTTTCTTCGGAAACACGGACCCCATGCGCATTACGGACAAAAACAATAAAACCGCAAATTGAATATGAAAAAAATCATGCAATTCGTCATGTTGTCATCGGCTGGACTTGGCGCGGCCTGTTTTGTAAGCTGTGCCACCATGTCAAAACCAACCGGAACCATCAGCCAAGCTCCTTTTGGCCAAACCGCGGACGGCACCCCCGTCGAAATCTACACGTTGCGCAACAGCAAGGGAATGGAAGCGCGCATCATGACCTACGGCGGCATCGTCGTGTCGCTCAAAGTGCCGGACAAAAACGGCAGATTCGGCGACGTCGTGCTCGGCTACGACAAGCTCGACAATTACGTGAAGAATAATCCGTTTTTTGGCGCGCTGGTCGGCCGTTATGGCAACCGCATCGCCAAGGGCAAATTCACCCTCGACGGAAAGGAATACACGCTGGCTCAAAATAATGCGCCCAACAATCTGCACGGCGGCCCGATCGGTTTTGACAAAAAGGTGTGGAAAGTTGCCAGGGCGGATGTCGGTCCCGATGGACCCCGGCTGGACTTGACTTGCCTGAGCCCGGACGGCGACCAAAGGTTCCCCGGCAATTTGAAGGTGACGGCGACTTACACCGTGACGGATGAAAATGGGCTGTGCTTGGAATACGCGGCCACGACCGACAAGGCCACACTTTGCAATTTGACACAACATTCCTATTTTAATCTCGCCGGGAAGGGCGACGTTCTCAATCACATGGTCTTCATCAACGCCGACAAATTCACGCCTGTGGACAACACTCTGATTCCCACCGGCGAACTCAAACCAGTGGCTGGCACGCCGTTCGATTTCCGCACGGCCACGGCCATTGGCGACCGCATTAATGCCGACAACGAACAGATCAAATTCGGCAGCGGTTACGACCACAACTGGGTGGTGAGCAAACCTCTCGGCAAGCTGGGATTGGTGGCCCGCATAACCGAGCCGACCACCGGCCGCGCCATGGAAGTCTGGTCCACCGAACCTGGCGTGCAGTTCTACACCGGCAATTTCCTGGACGGCAGCATCACCGGCAAGGGCGGCCTGGTTTATCAACGCCGCAGCGGATTCTGCTTCGAACCGCAGCACTATCCGGACTCCCCGAATCATCCGAAGTTCCCGAGCGCGGAGCTGAAGCCCGGCCAGACCTACCAGAACACCATCATTTACAAATTCTCAATCCAACCATAACCGCCAGCCAGCGAGTTCAATTTTATGGACAACCCTGTCACCAACGCAGCGGTCAGCGCAGTTGCTGAAACCGCCACCAACGCTGTTGCGGCTGTCGCGGCGGCAACCAATACCGGGACGGTGTTCGACGGACTCGACTGGTTCGTGATCGCCTTGTTCGGTTTGGGCATGATCGCGACCGTCTGGTATTCCATGCGGAAGAAGAACGAATCCGGCAAGGATTACTTCCTGTCGGGCCGCGACGCCAACTGGCTGCAGATCGGTTCCTCGATCTTTTCCTCCAACATCGGGTCGGAACACCTCGTCGGCCTGGCCGGCGCCGGCTTTCTCACCGGCATGGCAATGGCCCACTGGGAAATGCATGGCTGGATCATCCTGGTGCTGGGCTGGGTCTTTGTGCCGCTCTACGACCGGATGAAAATATTCACCATGCCCGAGTTTCTCGAACTCCGTTTCAGCCGCGGTTCGCGAAACGTCCTGAGTCTGCTCACCATGGCCAGTTTGGTGCTGACCAAGATTGCCGCCACCATCTACGCCGGCGACGTCGTCATCCGTACACTGCTGAACGTGGATCACATTGACATTTTCGGACGCCAGATCGACGTCTTTTGGGCCATCGCGCTCGGCTTGGCGTTCACCACTGGTCTTTACACGATCTTCGGCGGCATGCGCGTGATCATGTACACGGCCGTGTTGCAAACGCCGGTGCTGATCTTCGGCTCGCTGTGCATTTTGTTCGTCGGCTTGCACAAGCTTGGCCACGGCAATCTCGTTGAAGGCTGGAAGGCCACCCTGACGGCAGTCGGCAGTAATGTGCATCTGATCCGTTCCAACAAGGATCCGGAATGGCCCTGGCTGGCGATCCTGCCCGGCTCGGCCATGATTGGATTCTGGTATTGGTGCACCGACCAGTACATCGTCCAGCGCGTGCTGGCCGGCAAAAACCAGCAGGAATCCCGGCGCGGCTGCATCCTCGCCGGCTTCTTCAAGCTGACGCCGGTGTTCATTTTCCTGATTCCTGGCATGATTGCTTTTGCATTAACCAAGGCTCCGGATGCCGGTTTCAACACCAGCGGTGATGCCGCCTACACCTCGCTCGTCGCCCAGATTTTGCCCCACGGCCTCCGCGGCATGGTGGCTTGCGGCATGATTGTTGCCCTCATGGCTTCGCTGGGTTCCAAATTCAACGCCTCCGCCACGCTGTTCACCATGGACTTTTACCGGGAATGGTATCCCAATGCCTCCGGCAAGACCGAGGTGCTGGTGGGCCGTATTGCCACCGCCGCGATTGTCTTCGTCGGCATCTGCTGGGTGCTGGTGATCAAAAGCCTCCACACGAATCTTTACCTGTATCTCCAGAATGTGCAGGGATATCTCTCACCCGCCATCGCGGTGTTGTTCGGGCTGGGCGTGTTCTGGAAACGCGCCACTGCCCCCGCAGCTTGTGGTCTTTCGTGGTGGGCATGATCGGCGGTTTTGCAAGGCTTGCGGCCGACCTCGTCATGCGCAATGACTCCGAGACCGTGAGCAAGCTCAAACAGCAGCTCTACCACGGCGCCATTACCTTGGACCAATACAACGCGGGCATCGCCCCGATTCATGCGAAGTTCGGGCTCCTGTTTGATTTTTGGAACATCTTCTGGCTTTATTATTGCGAATGGCTGTTTTTGTTCACCGCAGTGCTGATGATCGTCATCAGTTTGCTGACCAAGTCGCCGGATCCCAAGACCATCAAATACACTTGGTATGGCGCGACGCCGGAAGAAAAAGCGGCGACACGCGCCAGTTGGAACGCCATGGACGTGATCCTCACGCTGATCGTGTTGGGCACCATAGTCCTGTTCTACATCAAGTTCTGGTAATCAAATCACCCGCTTGAAGGCTGCGGCGCCACGGGTGCCGCAGCCTTTCAATTTATGACCGCAAAAAAAATCATCGGGCTGCTTTTGGCGGCGGGTTGCATTGGCCTGCGCGCCCAGGACATTTCATCCAATGCCAATCTCACCGCGCGCGAGGAACAAATCATCGCCGCCGCCAAGGCTGATGCCGCGCCCCGGCTCAATGGCGCAAGCATCGTCGGCATTCGCCCCGGCACGCCGTTCATTCATTTGCTGGCTGCTACTGGCGTGCGTCCCATCACCTTCTCGGCAAAAAGATTGCCTGACGGTTTGTCGCTGGCTCCAAACACCGGAATCATCACCGGCTCGCTCAAAAGGGCGGGGGAATACACCGTCAAAGTCGCCGCCAAAAATTCCGCCGGAACTGCCAAAACAGAAATTAAAATCGTTTGCGGCGACACTCTCGCGCTCACGCCGCCGATGGGCTGGAACAGTTATGATGCTTTCGGCGACAATGTCGTCGAGTCCGAAGTCCTGGCCAATGCGCGTTACGTGGCGGAGAAGCTGCAACCACTCGGCTGGGATACGGTTGTCGTGGATTACTGCTGGTCCGACCCCGGCGCGCATGACAACAACCGCAACGCCCGTGCCAATGCGCCGCTGGCCGCCGATGCTTTCGGACGCCTGCTGCCCGCGACCAATCGTTTCCCCTCCGCCATCGGAGGGCAGGGGTTCAAGCCGATTGCTGATCAGGTGCATGCGCTGGGTTTGAAGTTCGGCATTCACATCATGCGGGGATTTCCGCGCAATTCCGTCGCGGCCAACCTGCCCATCGAAGGTTCAACCTTTACTGCCGCCGAGGCCGGCAACACGAACAGCAAATGTGTCTGGTGCCCCGACATGTTTGGCGTGAACAGCAATGCGGCCGGACAGGCGTGGTATGATTCCTGTGCGCGACTGTGGGCCGGATGGGGCGTGGACTACATCAAAGTGGACGACCTTTCCGAGCCGTATCACCTAGCCGAGGTGGAGATGGTGCGCCGTGCGATTGACCGCTGCGGTCGCAGCATCGTCTTCAGCACATCGCCCGGTGAAACGCCCGTTGGACAGGCAACCAACGTGATGACCCATGCCAATCTCTGGCGCGTGTCCGGCGATTTTTGGGACGACTGGAAATCGCTCAACCACGAATTTTCGCTCGGCGCGCGCTGGCATGATTTTGTCGGGCCGGGACACTGGCCGGACGCGGACATGCTGCCGATCGGACATCTTTCCATCAGCAACCGCTCCGTCGGTCCCGACCGGTTCACCCGTTTCACGCGGGACGAACAACTCACGCATATTTCGCTCTGGAGCCTGCTGCCCTCGCCGCTGATGATCGGCGCGAACCTGCCGGATAACGACGATTGGACGGCGGCGTTGCTGACGAATCCCGAGGTGCTCGCGGTGAATCAGGACCCGGCGGGCAAACCGGCGCGAAGAATTGCCGGCCAGCCACAATCCGCGGAAATCTGGATGAAGGAACTGGCCGACGGGTCGTTTGCCATCGGAATATTCAATCGCACCGACCAATCGGTAAAAGTTGATTTGTCGTGGCGCAATCTTGGATTCCGTTCCGCACCGAAAGTTCGCGACTTGTGGCTGCGGACGGATGTCGGCCGGCAGAAAAATTTCACCGCCGACCTGCCGCCGCATGGTTGCACTTTGTTGGGGGTGAAGTAAAACCAGTTTGCTGAGGCGTCGCTGCATCACGGAAAGCGGAGCGCCGAGCACCGTCTCGGCACGAACAGGCGATTTTCAACGAGCCTGGCCGAGACGGTGCTCGGCGCTCCGAGGTAGTGTTAGGTTGTATTATTGCGTCGCCGCCATGAAAAAATCGGTTTGACTCCATACCACACTTGCCCAAAATACGCTTCCACAACCCGCAACCATATAATTATATGTCACGCACACTGAATCCCTACGTCATTTTACTCACCCTTATCGCCACCCTGGGTGGATTGCTTTTCGGATACGACACCGCCGTCATCTCGGGAGCGGTGGGCAGCCTGAAAGCATATTTTATTGAACCCCGGAATCTCAGCGACCCCAATATGGCCAACTCGCTCTGGGGCATTGTCAATTCCAGCGCGCTCATCGGGTGCATCATCGGCGGCGTCATCGGTGGCTGGGTGAGCACCAAGATTGGCCGCAAACGCGGATTGATCATCGCCGCCTTTCTCTTTTTGTTTTCCGCTCTGGGGGCCGCCGCGCCCGAGTTTCCCTTCGCTCCCATAGGCCACGGCGGGCCGGCATATATGTGGAATTTTGTCTTCTATCGAATCCTCAGCGGCATTGGCGTCGGGCTGGCTTCCATGCTGTCTCCCATGTACATCGCCGAAATCGCGCCGGCGAAAATCCGGGGCAACCTGGTGGCGTGGAATCAATTCGCAATCATCTTCGGCATGCTGGTGATTTACTTCGTCAATTACGGAATCTCCAAGGCGGGCAGCGGCGATCAATGGCTCAACACCATCGGCTGGCGTTACATGTTTCTGTCCGGCGCCATTCCCGCAATCCTCTTCCTGTTCCTGCTGTTTTTTGTGCCGGAAACGCCGCGGTATCTGATGTTGAAGGATAATGAGGCCGGGGCGCGCGCGGTGCTGGCCAAATTAACGACGGCGGAGGAAGGCGAAAAGGAAATCGCCGACATCAAGGAGTCGCTGGCCGAACATCATTCCGGACGCCTGTTTTCCTTCGGCGTGATGCTCATCTTCATCGGCATCATGCTGTCGGTTTTTCAGCAGTTCGTCGGCATCAATGTCGTGCTGTATTATGCTCCCGAAATTTTCAAGAACGTGGGCTTTGACACCAACGCCTCGCTGTTCCAGACCATCATCGTCGGCGCGGTCAACCTGATCTTCACCGTGGTGGCCATCGTCACGGTGGACAAGCTGGGTCGCAAACCCCTGCAGATCATCGGCGCGCTCGTCATGGCGGTGGCCATGATCGCCCTGGGCTCCGTTTTCGCGCTTCAAATCAAAGGGGTGGTGGCGCTGCTCTGCATGTTGCTGTACATCGCCGGATTTGCCGTGTCCTGGGGCCCGGTGGTCTGGGTCCTGTTGAGCGAAATTTTCCCCAATCAGATTCGCGGCAAGGCCATGGCGGTGGCGGTGGCCGCCCAATGGATCGCCAATTTCCTGGTCAGTTGGACCTTCCCCATCCTCAACGACAATCCTACTCTGTTGAATGCCTTCCACCACGGATTTGCCTACTGGATCTATGGCGTGATGAGCATCCTGGCGGCGGTGTTCATGTGGAAACTGGTTCCGGAAACCAAGGGGCGCACCCTCGAACAGATGAATGCGCTCTGGCACGTGCCGGCAGAGAAACATTGACCCTGGTTCGCATTATGTCCGGTGTCAGCCGGCTAGTTGCCGCTGAGATTCCGGTTCCGACAGGTTGAAATTCGCCTTGTTCAACCCGACAGATGTTCGTCATGAACGGGCGGCGCGATTTCCACCGCCGGCCCTTCAAGGATGATTGCGGGTGCAGCCAGGAATACATCCAGTAGCCAAAGCGGTCAAACTTTCGTATGATTTCCGGCATGAAACGCGCCATGTCATTCACAACGTTTCTGGTCGGCTTTTGGCTCATCACGCCGGCCGGTTCATCGGAAATTGAAACGGTCCGCGCAACCGAAGGCGCGGTGACGCCCACGCGCGTGATCGCCGCCAACTGGCAAGAGACAAAGGGACCGCGTTCAGAGATGTTTCATGAGTGTATCGGCGCGGGACGCGCGGCGGAAGGCCTGCGCGCCGACTGGCAAAGGCAGTTGAAAATGTGCCAGGACGAAATCGGCTTCAAACACATCCGGTTCCACGGCCTGCTGTGCGATGACATGGGTGTCTATGCGGAGGCCCAGGACGGCCAGCCGCGGCACAACTGGCAGTACATTGACGCGCTTTACGATTCGTTGCTGGCAATGAACCTCCAGCCCTTCGTTGAAATCAGTTTCATGCCGGATGCGCTGGCGAGCGGCAGGCAAACCATTTTCTGGTGGAAAGCGAATGTCACGCCGCCCAAGTCCTACGAACGCTGGGACGATTTGATCAAAGATCTGGTTCAACATTGGACTGCGCGTTACGGCGCGAACGAGGTGAAGCAATGGCATTTTGAAATCTGGAACGAGGCGGATTATCCCGCGTTCTTTGGTCCGCGCGATCCGGACCGCAGGCGTGAAGAGTATTTTGAACTTTACGCGCACACGGCAGCGGACATCAAAAGTGTGAATATAAATTATTGCGTCGGCGGTCCGGCGGGTTCGCAGACCCTTTGGATTCAGCCGTTGATTGAATTTTGCCGAACCAATCATTCCCCGCTGGATTTCATCAGTTTCCACACCTACGGCCTCGGCGGCGGCGCGAGCGGTTTGGATGAAAACGGCGACCAGCTTCTTTACCTCGGCGAAAATCTGCGCGCCCCCGCCGACACGATGGCCGCAGGGCGCGCCCTGGTGGATGCCACCGGCAAAACAAATTTGCCGATTCACATCACCGAATGGAGCGCGTCCTACTCGCCGCGCGATCCCATCCACGATTCCTATTTTTCCGCGCCTTACATTTTGGAACAGTTCAAACATTCTGAACGCGGCATCCGTTCGATGTCGTATTGGGTTTTCACCGACCTCTTCGAGGAAAACGGCCCGCCGATGACGCCGTTCCACGGCGGATTTGGCCTGCTGACCCTGCAAGGCGTCAAGAAACCGGCGTATTTCGCGTTTCAATTTTTAAACCGGCTCGGCGCGATGGAGCTGAAGAACGACGACGACGCCTCGTGGGTCTGCCGCGATGAAAAGGGCGGCGCGCAGATTTTGTTGTGGGATCTCACGCGCCCCGCCGACAAGGCGGTTTCCAACCAGGCCATTTTCCGCAAATTGAATCCCGCCCAATCCAAAGGCAATGTCCGCGTGAATTTGACACATGTCCCGCCGGGAAATTACCGGCTGGCTTTGCGTCGGGTCGGCTTCGAGAAGAATGACGCCTATTCGGCCTACCTGAAAATGGGATCGCCGGCACAACTGACCCGCATGCAGGAACAGAAACTGCGCGAAGCGGCCTCCGGCAGGCCGGAATTTGAACGCGCCGTGAAAATTGGCGCGAACGGCCAGTTTGAAGAAACACTTCCCTTGTGCGAAAACGATGTTCTGCTGCTCACGTTGGTCCCGCAATGAGCCCAGATGAAACGCGAACCGAACCTTGTCGCCAGGATCAGGGGCCGAGCTGAATGCGATAAAAGCGGAAGGGGCAGGCGTTGGAGTTGGCATCCACCAACGTGACCGGCATGGCCGGCGAATTGCTCGTGAACAGAACCTGCCAACTCGCAAGGTTGGTCGAGATCAGCACCGTGTAATCAGGTCCCAATGTGCCGGTTGCCACCAAGCTCACCTGTCCGCCCGACACATGGATCAAGCCAACCGTCGGCTGGACCAGCGGATTGACCGTGACCTTGAAACTGTTGGTTGCGCTCAGGCTGGGCGTGCCGCAATCCGTCACTTTGAGGGTGATGGAGTTGGTGGTGCTGGCCTGGCTCACGAGCGGCCGCCAGGAGAAGACGGCGTTGGTGTTGTTGTTGAGCGGCGTGAGGGTCGCGTTGGTCGGGGCGTTGAGCATGCAGAAAGTCAGTGTTTGCGGCGGCTGGTCCGTGTCGGTCGCCACATTGGTGAGAACCAGGGTAAAACCCGCGTTGATTGTCTGATTGCCAATTGATGCCAGCGTCGGCGGTGTATTCGGCAGAACGCCTTGTCCCACGAAAGTCACAACACTCAGAGCCGGGAGCGCGTAGGAGAAGGACACATTGGTTAGGACGATGGGAGACTGGCTCGCCAGCGAAAGATTGCTGGAGGTGATCCAGGGCGTGACGGTGCCGGTCGTGAAGTTCTTGAGATTGAAAGTCTGGGTGACCGTCATGCTGCTGTAATTGGCCGCGACGATGGCGAAGCCGCCGGAGTTGGTGTCTTTGTAAGCGCTAATCAGGGTGGTGGCGTTGTTGGACACGCCGATCCGGTAATAGCCGGGGCGGACAAACTTGCTGTAATTGCCGAGCACATACATGCGCTTGGCGGGATTGCCGGTATTGTCGGTTAATCCTTCGTTGTCGTTGTTGAGGTCAACCAGCCACCAATAATGCCAGGCATTGGCTTGCGCGACCGTCATGAAAAGGTGAATCCGCCCAGCCCAATACAGGGCGTCGTTAATGCTGCCATCAAAGGCGCCGAACGTGGAAACTTCTGTTTCCCAGAGCGCCGCGTTGGGATTGGCAAATTTGGACAGCGCCGCCGGGATTCCGCCGGGCGGACTGCCGTCATAATTGTGGCAGGCGATGATGCCCACGTTGGTGGCCACGGCCGGATCGTTCATGGCGGTGTAGTAATAATTGGTCTGCCAGTTTTCGTCTTCCGCCAGAATGATCTTGGTTCCCGCCACGTTGCTGGCCACGAGGGCGCTGTAAAGGTTGGTGGCGAAATCATGAATTTGCAGCGCCGTCCAAAGGCAGGATTCATAACCGGCTGAAACATCGGGTTCGTTTTGAATGGAGATGGCGTAGAGGTTGACTTTGTAAGTGTTCGTCATGTTGGCCACGTAACCGGCCAGTTGGCTGGCATAAGCCCGGTTGCTGGCCGAGAGAAAATTGCCGCCATTGGTGGTGCTGTTATTGCTTTTGAATGACGCCTGCGGACTCCACGGCGCGCTCCACACCCTGGCTCCGCGGTCCCGGGCCATCTGCATGATGCTGTTTTCCACCGTGGTTCCACCGGGAGCAATGCGCGTGCGCAACAAGGAAAGGCCGACGCCGGTATTGGTGGAAAAAAACATGTCGGCCTGGGCGGCGGTCCAATTCCCGTCCCACGCCGAGGACGCTCCAAAGCCGTCAATTCGTTGATGCACGTCGTTCCAATCCACAACGCAGTTGGTTGAAGCGGGTATCGGGCCGGTAAATTTAATGTTATCCACCCAGAGGGTCGAAGCGCCACTTAATCCGGGGCTGTAGTATGGTCCGTAAATGTGGATCAGCACGTCATTGATGTTCTGCAAATTGGCATCCGTAGTCGCGTTGAGATTAATGCTGACATGCACCCAATTGGTATTGCTGGCTGGAACATCCACGCTGCCAAAATAGTCCTGGCCGGTGCCGGCGGTTACACCGAATTCCAGGTGGCCGAACGTATTGTTCACGGTGGCAGAACCTTTGGCAAAGCGGACATCGCATTGGAAATTGGTGTATTGCAGGCCATTCACAGGCGGGTAGATGCCATCATAGTCATAAACCTCGAATTGATTGGGAATGGAACCCTGGCCGTTGAAATTGGCGGTGATTTTCATCGAACCCGAACTGGCATTGGTGTTGGCGTCGCTGGCGGAATCCCAGGCCAAGGATTGAAATGCATCTCCGAACCAATTGCCCCACACATTGCCGATCTGGCCGCCCGCATAACTGTTCCCGCCGGTTCCCGAGGGGTCAAACTGGTCAATGATGCAGGTCATCGTCTGTGCCTGGCTCGACACGCTAAACGCCGCCAACACCAATGAAGCAAAGGCATTTCTTAAGACGCGCGTTCTCCTTGCGCGTTTTGCGTCTTTTACTCTTTCTTTCGGCTTCATCTCTTCAATATCGCACAAAGGCGGGAATAACAAAGTGAGATCCCCGCGGGCCGAACAGCTACTGCCGGCCAAAAAAAACCTCCGCGCGGCATAAGCCGGGCGGAGGAATGCATTGTCTTTAAAATGGGCGCGCGCCACCGCGTCTTAACTGTTTTTGCGACGCAGCCAGAACATGCCCGCGGCACCCAGGCCAATCAATGCCAGGGTGGAAGGTTCCGGGACAGGCCCGCCTGACAACACCACATTATTGAAGTCCAGGTAATTGGGAGCGCCGCCGCCGTTGTTGGTGGTAAAGATGATCTCAATATAACCAGGGTCGGCCGAAAGCTCAGACAGGACGCTTGAATAGTCCACCGTTACTGTTTGCGACTGGAAACCTATACCGGGCCAGAAGTAAAAGTTGGGCATATTGCCATCGGAGGCCTGGTCGCCTGTCGCTGTAAAGTCCGCGAAAGGCACTTTATTATACCCCCAACCTGGGCCGTTGATGTCAACTTCGTAAAGCTGGTCCCACCCGGACGCGTAGCCAGTGCCGTCAACAGACATCGTGAACGTCAATAAATGGTTGGTTTCAAAAGCCGCCATATCTCCCGGGGTGTACTCCAGCTTGATGGCAAGGTCCTGATTCCAGCCGGATTTCTGCACTTGGAGACTTGTCCCGTAGCCGGGCACCGCCCCATCCTGAAAGCTGTAAACCGTCTGATTGGCGACAGCATTAATAGATTGTCCATTGCTCCAGTCAATCCATCCATCATCGCTGTAGTCTTGCCAGTCACCGATCGTCGTCTGCGCCTGGGCTGCCACGGCCAAGCCGCCCAATGCGGCAATGATTGAAACCGTTCTGCGTAGTTTTTTCATGGTTGCATTTGTTTTCATAGTTGACTTTTTGTTGTTTGTTTAGGTTTTACACATTTTTATTACTATTTACATTCTGTCAAATCAATTGCCCTATGGGGCTGCGGGGGGATTGGTGGAGAGCCGGAAGAAATGCATTCGGCGCAAGCGGTTGCCCGCTCTGGGGCTGGCCATCCACAGTCGGCAGATAATTTGAAGACATTAGCGTCCATTTCACAGCGCCCTGCGCCGCCGTGTTAGGGATGTTAAGACCATCATTATAGCCGTTGTAATATTCCGGCACCACCCACCGGCCGGTCAGATTGGTAGTCACACCCAGTTGCCCCAACCCCGTGTCCGGGTCGAGGTAATCCGTGTCGGGCATTGTCCAAGTCACCCAGTAAGGCGCGCCGTTGGTAACCAGAACCAGGCTGGATTGCACTTCAGAATCAGAAGTATCCCAAACCGCCGGGTTTATGGCGGTATCCGTCGTGAAGTAGTCGTTCACAGGAACCCCCTTGACACCGATCGTCTGAATATGGGAGACGTCCACATATTGACCTTCACCCCAAGGGGAATTGGGTTGCACGCCAAAAAACGCAACCAACGGATTGGTGAATAAAGCCGCCGTCGCCGCCGGGATGCTGAAGGGCACCGGGTTGGTGCCCGGCGCGGTCAACGAGCCGCCCGTGGCATTGGTGAACGTTAGCGTCCAGGTGCCAACTGCGGTTGAGTTGGTGATCAGGAGCACTTGGTTGGTCGGATTGCTGAGGATCTTACCTGTTTTCCAGGCGATTTGGGCGGTGACCTGCCCCGGGTTGGCTCCGCCGGCAATGTAGAGCCACAGATCATTTTTCAAGTCATATTCGACAAGCGAGTTGCCCAAGAACGCGTATTTTCCGTTTTGGCTGACGAAGTTGTTTTCCGGCACAAGGAAAATGTGGAAGCTGAACGCGGACCCGACGGGAACCGTTGGGAAACTTAGCAGCGTAAACGAATAAGACACCGGGTAGGTTCCACCCACCCAGGACTGTTTTTGATCAACGGTGTCAAGCTGTTCACGACCATACATATCAGTGCCGGATCCCGCAAATATCCGCAGGGCTGGAGTTGTTTTTTGTATGCCCAAAGTCGGTGGCGCATATGTATTTGTGGTCCCGACAAACTCGATGTTATCAATCCACATCGTTGAAGGACCGTTCAGGTTCAAACCGTAATAGCTGCTGTCTATTTGAATGAGAACGTTGTTGATATTAACCATATTCGGATCTGAAACGGCATTGAAAGGCAGGCTGACATGCACCCAACCCGTATTATTGGTCGGAATATCCACACCGCCAAACCAATCCTGCCCATAGCCTGCGGTTCTGTTGCCGAATCGCAAATGACCGAAAATGGGGACGGGTGATTGGGAGCCGCCTATATCCGAGGCCGAACCAGGAGCAAACCGGACATCACACTGAAAATTCGAATAGGTAAGCCCGCTCAAGTTACGACCAAAAAAGTTGTTGCTGGTTCCAGCGTCCCAAACCACCCACTGGCTGTACGTGCTTGTATCTGGATCACTGGTGAAATTCGCGGTGATTTTCAAGGAACCGGAACTCGAATTGCTGTTGGCGTCCATGGTGGGATCCCACTGGGCGTTTACAAATGCGCTGCCAAACCAGTTCCACCAGACATTGCTGATCTGGCCGCCCGAGTAGCTTTGCGGCCAGGCGTAGTAGTCGTGATTGGTGGGGTTGCCCGGGCCGACGCCGGCGGGAGCAAAATCATCTATAATGACGGTCTGCGCGCGGGAGGCAAAAGTCGCAACCAGCAATGCCAAACAGGTGACAAGGCAGAATGCAATACTTGATCTATTTGTCTTCTTCATAACTATTTACGTGTTTATTCTTCGGTTATTATATCAAAAACCTGCGTTTAGGGAATGGATGAAACTATGATTTGCATAGAAAATTCTGCGTTCTACAATTGGGACATTTTCGTCATGATTTCCCCAAATTCGTTAAAAAATCTCAATAATAATAGCTTGATTGATCAGTGAACTGCCATCCGATGGCCGCACGGCCATGGGTTTCCACGTGGCCGTCGGCAAAACCCAAATTAATCGAATTCAAATTGCCATTGTAAAAATGAGCCTCGGTGTTTGGAATGACGCTGGGATCGGTTGATCCTGCCGGGCCTTCCGCGTAATCGGTGATGATGGGTTGCAGAGACGCAGTTTTATCACTTGTCTTTAGCGGCCAGGGCAGGGCGCCGGCAGGCGCTGATTGTCCACTCCCGTTTGGCACAGGGAACAGCGGCCCTGGCGGATTGCCGGCATTTTGTCGCGGTACCCACCAATCCTGTAAAAGTTTCGAATACTGTCCATTCAGCGAGCGTCCACTGGTGGACGTAAACCATTGATTAAGCTGGGCAACGGTCGTGATGTATTTATGAGCTGGAACACCATTTTTGTAAAACCAGGCATTGGCTTGGTCTTCATCTGACTGTCTGACCGGGCAAAAAAACATCGACACGTTAAACCCATAAGCCGCGACATTGGAAAGAAAATTGGTGGCAACGTCGGTTGGATTTCCGCCGCACTCGGAAGTATAAAAAGAGGGCATGCAGCCCAGCGGATCATCCGTGGCATACAAATTGGCCATCGCCGCCCACTGTTTGAAGTTGGAAGTGCAATTGGCGACTTTGGTCTTGAATTTGGCCCGGGCCAGCGCCGGCAGCAGCAGCGCGGCCAGGATGGAGATGATGGCAATAACCACCAGCAACTCAATCAATGTGAAGCCGCCGCCCGGGAGATTGTTTTTTTTTGCTTTGCAATACATATATGACTCACACTAATAATATAGCACAACTTGAATGAACGGCCAAATTCCGTCAGTATTTCCCGCCATTTCTGAAGCCGGTTGTTGCCGCGACGTTGATTCCCATCCGGCTTCCGGCCATTTCCCGGTTTGGTGCCGAATACGAGCCGGCGCATTCCATTCCTGCCTGTGGTTCACACGGTCGAAAAAAGCGCCGGGTCGGACCATTGCTCCTGACGGGCTCCCTGGCTCCATTTTTCAGCAGCCGATATTCGGTGGGCGCCACCCCATTGACGGATTTGAAAATGCGAGAAAAGTAGAAGGGGTCATCATAACCGAGCGTGGCGGCGACTTCCTTCACGCTCATCACCGTCTCGTCTAAAAGACGGCAGGCGTGCCGCATGCGCAGGCGAATGAAGCAGTCAATGGGCGCGCAGCCGGTCTGCCGTTTGAATAGCGCGAAGAAATGGGACGCGGAAATATTGGCCTGTGCGGCGAGCGTGGCCACCTGTAGCGGCTCGTCCAGATGCCGCATCATATAGGCAATGCTTTGTTCTATCTTCCGTACCGTTTCCGACTCGCAAGCGCCCGGCTGATGCCCGGGAAAATTCCGGGTGGCTGCCTGCGAGGGTTCAACTTCGATGCTTTTCATTGGTACTCCAGATAAAATTAGTTCGACACGCGAACAATATGGACAATCGCAACCGCTTCAGTTTTATTAATTGATTTCATGCGATGAGCGGCGCGCCAAAGTGATTTTGCAGAACCAACGCGATGGTGCCCCGCAACCGGGGTTGCGCTTCCGGGTCGGTGGGCAAAATCCGGGTAATGGCATGGGAGAACGACCGGCGCTTGACGGCCTCAGCCACGACGGGCCCGACCTTGTCCCAAGCCCGCGTCACTTCGCCCACCACCACCAACACGTCCGGGGCCAGCCCGGTCACTAGCATGGCGATACCGGCGCCCAGATGATACGCCATTTGATTCAATGCCTTGCAGGCCCTGGCATCGCCTTGCTCCACCAGCCGCAAAATGTCACCAAACGGCAATTTGGCCATGTCACTCTTGGAGCCAACTTCCCCTTTGCGGACCACCGCCGACTCCGCGTAATAGCGCACGGCGGCGGCATTGGACGCCAGCACTTCCCAGCAGCCGTTGTTGCCGCAACGGCATTTGGGACCGCCCGGCATTTGGGCCACGTGGCCAAATTCTCCGGCCACACCCGTCGAACCTCTCACCAACTGGCCGTTCATGATCATCCCCACGCCAATGTCATCCGATATCGTCACGGCCACCAGGTTATGCACACCATCCGTGTGCCGCCCCGACCATAATTCGGCCAAGGCACAGGCATTCGCGGCATTCTCCAGTTCCACTGGCAATCCGATGTTCTGTTCGAGGCGCGTCTTTAAATCCAGATTGCTCCAGCCCAAGGTGGGGGCAAAGATCAACTGTTGTGACGAAGAATCAATCCGGCCCGGCAGGCTGATACCAATGCCCTCATAGGAGTTGCGGGGATGTGCCCGCATCAAGTCCTTGATCCGGCGGCTTAACCGGGCGATGAATTCCACCGGATCTTTTTCCGTGGACATTGACTCTTGGGCCAGAAACTGGCTGTCAATGCTGGACACGGCCAGCGTGGTCATGGCCGGTTGAATATCCACTCCCACCACTCCGCAGCGCTCGGTATTAAGATGCAGAAAGGTTGGTTTGCGCCCGCGCGGCAAATCTCCGACCGCCCCCTCCTTCAACCAGCGATCCGCAATCAGCCGCTCGGCGATTGCCGACACGGTGCTGCGTTGCAATCCCGAGTAACGCATCAAATCCGCCCGGGAAACCGGCTGATGTTTGCGCACCAAATTCAACATAATGCGACTGTTGATGTCGCGAACCGTTTCGGTGGTTGCCACCTGAAAGTTGTTCAGATCAATTTTGCGCACAAAACGCCTCTAGGAACATCGAAAATGGATTAGTTCGTGGGGCGAACTTTATCAGTTGTAAACGACCTGTCAAGGATAAAGTTCGAGCCTGTCGCGTAGTTTTCAAAACAGGACAGATTCATTTGGGCGATTGGTGAAGAGGAGCATGGGTTTTTGCTGGGGATGAGGTGGGGCGGCCAGGACGGAGTGATGGCCGGAAGGGTGGAGACAAAGCACCACCTTGGTATCGGGCGGTCTTTCGATACATAGCCGTTGCGTGCCAATGGGCGCACGGCCATCGGTGCCGACTTTGAGGGTGGTGCGCACGTTCCAAACGTAATGCCACCATGGGCAACGGGGTGCTGGACGCAGCACGGAGCGTTTTTCTTTGCGGGCTTGATCCCACGCCCGTTGCGGCGTCTGGCGCAGTTCGCGATGCACTTCGTGGGCGTTGCGATGGGCGCGCGGGGCGGCGATGTGCGGATTGGCGACTTCAATTTCGGTGATTTTTTCGCTGGCGAAGCAGGCGCGGAGGCGGCCCTGCCAGAACTGATGTTCGCGTTCGACCTTGCCTTTGGCCTGGGGCGTGGGCGCGTATTGGAAGCTGATGTCGTAGAACTTGAGGTCCCAGCCCAACTGGGTCAGCGCGTCGGGATCGCGGGTGAAAAAGATACTGTGGTAATCCACATAGAGTTGGAGCGGGCGTCCGTGGGCGAGGAAAGCGGCGGGCAGAAAGTCGAAGTAGGCCAGCAGGAGTTCGCGCTCGTAAAGCTTGGAGCCGGTGAAGAGGCGGCTGCAATCATCCAGCAGATTGAGCATGGGAAAGGAGTTGTTGGAATGCGGGAACCAGCGGTGGGGCGAGGCGTCGAGTTGCCAGAGTTCGCCGATTTGCGCGCGTTGCCAGCGGCGTACTGGGGCCAGTACTTTTCGGGGTGGGACGGCATGGGCCAATTGATTGGCGATGGCCCAGCGGCGGACCTGGGCGCGGTCGAGTTTGAAGGCGAGCAGGCCAGCCGCTTTTTGAGCAGATCCAGAACGGGTTGCGGCCAGACCGTGGCATGGTCGCCACCGGAAGCGCTGGGGTCCAGAGCGGTGGCTGCGGGCGGGCGCGGGCGGTAAAGCCAAGGAGAGTCCTGTTTTGCTCGCCCCGCAACACAATAAAATCCATTGGCTGCGGGCAAAACCTCTGCTCGTCTGTCGGCTTGCAAAGCGGTCGTTATTGCTTATGCTCGCTCTGGCCGCTGTTGGCAGTCCGGCGCTGATTTAATTTGCCAATGAGATTCCGACGAACATGACAAATTTACCACCTGTATTATCAACGTTGACCGAGATGGATGACACTGTCATGGGCCGCCTGTACCACCACATCTCCGGCCATGAATCATCCGCCGGAACGCGAATTGTGCTCATCGCCGGACTGGCCATTCTCGCGCATCTGATGGTCAAGCTCATCCGGCACATCAGCGAATGGGGCATCAATCAAAGCCAGGCGCAGAAAAATGCCCTTGGGTTTGTCACCCAACAGCCGAAATTTGTCACCCTGATCCGGCTGATCGTCAGCGGAATCACGTTTATCATCTATTTTCTCGCGCTCGGGTTCATCCTGCAGGAATTGGGTTTCAACCTGACGGCTTATCTGGCGAGCGCCTCGGTCATTGGCCTGGCCATCAGCTTTGGTTCACAGGGATTGGTGCAGGACATGGTGATTGGGCTGACGTTGATTTTTTCAGACGCCATGGAGGTGGGTGAGTTGGTGGAAGTCACTGGCACCGCCAATGTCACCGGCCGCGTGGAGGAAATCGGCCTGCGGTTCACCATCCTCCGCAATTTCTCCAACCAAATCGTGTTCATTCCCAACCGCACCATCGCCAACGTCAGCCGGTTTCCGCACGGCGGCATTTATGCCTACGCCGACATCCAGCTTCCGGCGGGCGCGGATCGGGACAAGGCCGTTCAAGCCATCGAGAACATCGCGATCGGAATGCGGATGCAATTCGGCGCGATCATTCTGGGCGAGCCGGTCATCGGCCCGGTGGAAACGGCGGCGGGCGGCGGATGGAGTTTTCTGCGCGTCCACTTCAAAATCTGGCCCGGACAGGGAAGCTTGATTGAAACGACTTTCCGCCAGCAGATCATCAATGCCATGAAAACCTTCAGTCCGAATTACGCCGAATGGCAGGTGACGGTGACCTATCGCGCCATTATGGCCGCCAAAAATGTGAAGCCGCATTGGGAATCCAGTTCCGGCGAACCGCCGGGCTGAAATGGTTTTAATCCAACCGAAGGCTTATTCAAACTTGACAGCCGCCAGCGACCGGAGAAACATCCGCCCGAATCAGCGCTGCAACCGGACCTATGATTAACAATAAGGGCGCCTTGCCCGCCAAGCGTTCAACAATTCCTGGCGGAGATCAGGAGCCGGGCGAAATCCTTCCCAATTCCTTGGAAATCGCGCGACCGCAGCCCGCCGACACTTCCACATTCCTGAAACCGGCGCTTTCAATGCTCGTCGCCGCCCTGGCCGTGTTTGCGGTGTCCTGCAAGGTCGGCCCGAATTACGCAACGCCCAAGGCGAGTGTCGCCGGCCAATGGATCGAGAATTCCACGGTCACCAACCGCCCGTTCAGCGCGGCGGAAGACTACTGGTGGCGGAACTTCAATGATCCCGTGCTCAATCAACTGGTGGAGACCGCCTTCCGGAACAACCCCTCACTACAGGCCGCGGGCGTCCGCATTCTTAGGGCGCGCGCCCAGCTCAACCAGTCCATCGGCAATCTGTTTCCCCAGCAGCAGGGAATTTCCGGCCAGTTGAATTATTCCTGGCTGAATTCGCAAAACCCGTCCGTCGCCGCAGACCTGGTGTCGGACCAGATACTGTTTGCAGCCTCGTGGGAGATTGATTTTTGGGGCAAGTACCGGCGGGGCATTGAATCCGACCGCGCCTTGTATCTGGGCTCGATTGCCGCCTACGACGACGCGCTGGTCACATTGATCGCGGACGTTGCCGGCAGCTACGTCAACCTTCGCACCCTGGAAGAGCGGCTAAACGTGGCGGCGAAAAACGTGGAGACACAGAAGGAAAGTCTGCGCATCGCCAAGGCCCAGTTCAAGGCCGGCGAGACGAGCGAACTGGATGTGCAACAGGCCACGGCCCAGCTCGCGCAAACCGAGGCGGAAATTCCCCAGTTGGAACAAACGCTCGCCCAGACCCAAAACGGTCTCGCGGTGCTGCTGGGGGAAACGCGGGATGAAACGGGCTGGCGCCTGACCAATGGGCCAAGCCTGGTTCCCCCGGCGCCCGCCGATGTGGCGGTCGGCATTCCGCGGGACTTGTTGCGCCGCCGCCCGGATGTGCGGGCGGCCGGGCTGGCCGCCGCCTCGCAGTCGGCGCTCATCGGCGTGGCCAAGGCCAATATGTATCCGGCTTTTTCGCTCTCCGGCTCCTTCGGGGGCGTTGGAAACAACGCGGGCAACAATTCGCTCGCGGACGTGTTCAACTGGCAGAGCCGCGCGGTGAACGCGGGGGCCGGCCTGGTCTTCCCGGTTTTCAACTATGGCCGGTTGATCAATCAGGTGCGGGTGCAGGACGCCCAATTTCAACAGGCCGTGCTCAACTACCAGAACACGGTCCTGCAGGCGCAGCAGGAAGTGGAGAACGGCCTGGCGGCTTTTGCCGGCCAGCAACGGGTGGTGGCCCAACTGACCGAAGCGGCCACGGCAGCCCGCCGTTCAACCGACCTGGCCATTATCCAGTACAAAAGCGGCCAGACAGATTACACCACTGTGCTCAGCGCGGAACAGGCGCAACTGACAGTGGAAGATGCCCTGGCCAGTGCGCGGGGCGGCGTGGTGCAGGGCATCATCTCGGTCTATCGCGCGCTGGGCGGCGGCTGGCAGATTCGCGAGGGGCACGATGTGGTTTCCGACGAGGTCAAGGCCGAAATGTCCCGGCGAACCGATTGGGGCCGGATGCTGGAGCCGTCACACCATTTGCCTAAAACTCCGCCAGCAGAAGAAACCGGAACGAACAGTGGAAAATAACAAAAATTTGAACGCAACCGATGAAACCTTTTTGCGTAGCGGCGTCTCGGCAGAGCGCCGTCATCCGTTTTTTTAGGTAAAGAAGGCGGCGCTCTGCCGAGACGCCGCTACGTTGGCTTGAAAAAAACTTTTATGAAACTTAAATTTACTTTGCCAATTGTCTGCGCGCTCGCCGCGACGGCGCTGTTAACTGGTTGCGGCAAGCACGCTGCTCCGCCAGATGCGCCAGCGGTCACCGTGAGCCATCCGGCAGAGGAACATGTTGCCGATGCCATTGATCTCACCGGCACCGTCTCCGCATCGAAGACCGTGGACTTGGTGGCCCGGATTTCGGGTTATTTGAAATCGGTAAATTTCAAGGACGGCGCGTTTGTCGAGGAAGGACAGTTGTTGTTCGTGATTGAGCCGGAGCCTTACGAACAGCAGTTGAAGCTGGCCGAGGCGCAACTGCTACAGGCGCAATCGGAATACGACCGGCAGACAGCATTGATGAAGGAGAACGCGACTTCGGCGGCGAATGTGGAAAAATGGCTCAGCCAGCGGGACCAGGCGGCGGCCCAAGTCGAGCTGGCAAAAATAAACCTCGGCTATACCCACATCACCGCGCCCTTCAGCGGGCGCATGAGCGTCAGCCAGTTTGATCCCGGCAATCTGGTCGGTCCCAGCGGGAACAGCAAGCTGGCCACCATCACGCAACTCATGCCCATTTATGTGGACTTCAACCTGAACGAGCGCGATGCGCTTCAAATCCGCACGGCAATGCGCCAACTGGGCATGGAACCCAAGCAAACCGTCGGCAAGGCGCCGGTGTGGATCGGGTTGCCGAACGAGAATGGGTGTCCGCACAAGGGAACACTCGATTTCGTGGACAGCAATGTCAGCACTTCATCGGGAACGGTCCAGATGCGCGCGGTGCTGGATAACGAGGACCGGACGCTCTTCCCGGGATTGTTTGTGCGAGTGCATCTTCCGCTCGGCGACCCAAAGCCGATGTTAACGGTGCCCAACCGCGCCGTCGGCAGCGACCAGGAAGGGGATTACGTGCTGGTGGCGGATGCCGGCGACATCGTCGCGCGCCGTGCAGTGGTAAAAGGACCGTTGCTCGATGATCGGTGTGCCATCCGAAGTGGACTCAGCCCCACCGACCGCGTCATCGTCAATGGACTCATGCGCGCCAAGCCCGGTGCGAAGGTAACGCCGGTGGACGAAACCCCGGCAGCCCCGACCCGCTGACCCTTTTCGCGAAAGCCTCCCATGTTCGCCAAATTCTTCATCGAGCGGCCGGTGCTCGCCAACGTCATCGCCATCCTCATCATGCTGCTTGGCGGCGTGGCGGTTTACACGCTGCCGGTCGAGCAATATCCGCCCATCACTCCGCCTACCGTCCAAGTCACCGCCACTTACCCCGGCGCCAGCGCCAAAACCCTGGTTGAGACGGTGGCGCTGCCCATCGAACAGCAGGTCAACGGCGTCGAGAAAATGCTCTACATGCAGTCCACCTGCACCTCGGACGGACGTTACACGTTAAACGTCACGTTCGACATCGGCACGGATCTGGATTTCGCCCAGGTGCTTGTACAGAACCGCGTTGCGGCGGCAATGTCGCAATTGCCACAGTCGGTGCAGCAGCAGGGAGTGGTGACGAAGAAAAAATCCACTGCAATTCTCCAGATGATCACGCTGACTTCAACGAACAAGGCCCACGACGCGTTGTTTCTGGGCAACTTTGCGACGCTCCAACTCCACGACCGGCTTGCCCGTCTGCCGGGGGTCGGCGACGTGGTGGTTCTCGGCGTGGGCGAATACAGCATGCGCATCTGGCTGGACCCGGAGTTGATGCGGCAGCGCTCGCTGGCGCCCAAGGATATCATCAACGCCATCCAAAAACAGAACGCCAAGGTTGCCGCCGGCCAGATTGGCATGCCGCCCACACCCGCCGGCCAAGATTTTCAATTGACGGTGAACGTGGAGGGATCGCTGACAGATGTGGAGCAATTTGAGCGGATCATCGTCAAGTCCTCGCCCGGCAATGGCGGCCAGATCACCCGCATCCGGGACGTGGGCCGGGTGGAACTGGGTTCCCGGACTTACGGCCAGTTCTTCAAGCTGGACAACCAGCCGGTGGGTGGCATCCAAATTTTCCAGTTGCCCGAGGCCAACGCCCTGGACACCGCCAAACGGGTGCGGGAGGCGATGGAAAGTTATTCCAAAGATTTCCCGGTTGGCATCAGCTACTCCATTCCCGTTCGACACCACGAAATTTGTCCGGGAATCGGTCAACGAAGTTTATCACACTTTGTATGAAGCCGGCATTCTCGTGCTGCTGGTCATCATGATTTTTCTCCAGGACTGGCGCGCCACGCTGGTTCCCGCAACCACAGTGCCGGTCACCATCGTCGGCGCCTTTGCCGGCATGGCCCTGCTTGGCTTCACCGTCAATCTGCTCACTCTCTTCGCCATCGTGCTGGCCATCGGCATCGTCGTGGACGACGCGATTGTGGTGGTGGAAGGCGCGGCCAAGCACATCGAACGCGGCAAGACGCCGAAACAGGCGAGCATTGACGCCATGCGCGAATTGTTCGGCCCCATCATCGGCATCACGCTGGTGCTCCTGTCCGTCTTCCTGCCGCCCGCGTTCATGCCCGGCATCACCGGCCAGATGTACCGCCAATTCGCCCTCGTCATCGCCGTGACGGCCCTCATCAGCGCGGTCAATGCGGTGACGTTGAAACCGACGCAGTGCGCGCTCTGGCTGCGGCAACCCGACCACAACCGCCGGAAGAATATTATTTTCCGCTGGTTCAACTCCGCCTATGAACCCACCGAACGGTTTTACGTCCAGTTGATCCGCCGGATGGTGCGGCAGAGCGAACGCATGGTGCTGATCGCGCTGGCGCTGGTCGTGATTGCCGGCTGGGGGCTGACGCGGATTCCGACCGGCTTCATTCCCACGGAGGATCAGGGTTATGTGATGGTCTCGGTGCAACTGCCCGACGGCGCGTCTCTCGAACGAACCGAGCGGGTCATGAATGAAGTGGTCCGGATCAGCCAGGAAATTCCCGGCGTGGACCACGCCATCGCCGTGGGCGGCATATCGCCATTGGACAACAGCGCGTCACTGGCCAACGCCGGCATCATTTATCTCACGCTCAAAGACTGGGGCGAACGCGGCAAAAAAGAGGATCTCAAAAGCATCTATCTGGGTCTTTCAAAGAAACTGGCGCAACTTCAGGACGCCAGCACCATGGTGCTCATCCCGCCGCCCATTCAGGGTTTGGGATTGTCCGGCGGATTCCAGATGCAGGTGGAATTGACCGATGGCAGTTACGACTTCACCCGGTTGCAGCAGTCCGCCGACGCGGTAGTGGCGGGCGCCAGATCCAATCGCGTGATTCAGGTGGCGTTCACGCCGTTCCGCGCCCAAGTGCCCCAGTTTACGGTGACAGTGGACCGGTCGCAGGCGCAGACGCTGGGCGTGCCGGTGGGCGATGTCTATGACACCTTGCAGGCGTATCTGGGGTCGAGTTATGTCAATCTGTTCACGAAGTTCGGCCACAACTTCATGGTCTTTGCACAGGCTGATGCGAAGCACCGCCTGACAGCGGACGACATCAAGCATTACTACGTGCCCAGCCAGAGCGGCGAGATGGTTCCCTTGGGAACGCTGGCCGACATCAAATCCACCCGGGGCCCGGCGTTGATCTCGCTCTACAATCTGTTCCCCTCGGCCACCATCAACGGCTCGACGGCGGCCGGCTACAGTTCCGGCCAGGGACTCGATGCCATGCAAAAAGTTGCCGACCGGACACTGGGTCCGGGACTGGCCTTTGAATGGACCGCCATGTCCTACCAGGAAAAACTGGCCGGCAGTTCCACCTGGCTGATTTTTGTACTGGGCATTCTACTGGTATATTTGGTGCTGGCCGGGCAGTACGAAAGCTGGATCACGCCCGGAGCCGTCATTCTGGCCGTGCCGCTGGCCCTGCTCGGCACCGTCGGCGCGTTGCTCGTGCTCGGAGTGGCGAACAACATTTACGTGCAAATCGGACTCGTCCTGCTGATCGCCCTTTCCGCAAAGAACGCGATCCTTATCGTCGAAATGGCGCGCGAAGGCCGCGCCGCCGGCAAGAGCATCGTTGAAGCAACCATCGAGGCGGCGCAGGTCCGCTTTCGGCCCATCATGATGACGTCGTTCGTCTTCATCCTCGGCGTGATGCCTCTGGTGCTGGCCAGCGGCGCGGGCGCCAGCGCCCGCAAATCCCTCGGCATCGCCGTTGCCTCCGGCATGTTTGCCTCCACCTGCCTCGCCGTTCTTTTTGTGCCCTCGTTCTTCGTGGTGTTGCAGAAGTTCGCGGAGCGCCAAGGCGCCAAGGCACCGGCACCGGCACAGCCGGGTAAACCTTGAGTTTTTAAAACAACAATGTAAAGCAAACCGCCTCAAAAATCGCCACCGAGATTGCAAAGCGGGTTGAGGGAGCGAAGTGAACCAGCCCGCTGAATGCGGTTTGCTGAACTGGCAGTTGCTTCACTTTAGCAAAGGCTAAGGTTGCCATGTCGCCCGCCAAAACTGCTTCGGTTGTGATGGGGTCAAGGAGTTGGTGATGTTCGTCGTACTGCCAAGAAGCGAGTTGGTGCTGACGGAGGTCCAGGCAATCAGATTTGTCGAGCACTGAATGACATAAGGAACGCCAGCCTGACCTTGGAATTGAAAGACGAACTGGCTGGCCGCCGGCGGGATCGGAACTACCTGTCTTTTGTCTGCGCCGGTGAAAGCGCCAGCACGGTGGCCGAGTAAGGCGGGAAAGCGTAACTGAAGTTGGTTCCGGCGACGGAAAAGATTGTCCGCGCAATGTCGGGCGAGCCAATGCCGGTTTTGGCTGCATTGTCCTGCGGAATCCCGTAGGAATAGACCGCTCCGCCCGAAGCGGGAGTAAAGCCCGCCACTGCCACCTGTCCGGTGAGGGTGTCGCCGGGGCTTTTATTGATGGCCAGAATCGTCAAGCTGCCGTCCAGCCGCCGGACCGCATAAACCGAGAGCAGTGAATAGTCGCTGGCGGCGGTGATCACAGTATCACCCGGCTGCACGAAATTGCTGCATGAGCTTGGCCGTGTAATAAGTCGGATAATAGATCCGTGCCTTCCGTGACTCCGTAATCGCCATACTGACGCCAGCCATAAAGCGAGGAGCTGTTGTTGCGAGTTCTGTCGGTCCAGCCGTTGCGCAAATTCCACCAGAAAAACCCGTTTAATTCCGTCTGCATGAGCTGGCCCAGGCTCTCCGCCAGATAAAGGCCGTTGACGAGGCTCGTGGATTGTTTGCCGGGATTGTAGGAGACCGAGTTGTTTTCGGTGCAAACCAGTTCAATGTTGGCCCCATCGGAGCCAACATAATCGCTAATCATCTGCCGCAGGTTCGCGGCGTTGGAGGCCCATCCCGTCGAGAATTGAAGCAACCCCGCGTCGTTCTCGCCGCCCGGATCTTGCGGATAACGGTGGTGGATGACAAAGTCCGGCGTGACTCCCAGGTTTTTTAGAGTCGCCAGCAAAACCGGCGTCCAGCCGTAATGTGTCTTTCCCGTGCGCGAGTTGACCGCCGGATGTCTGGTGTTATTGACATATCGGTTCTCGCCGGGCGCGGCCACCACCCCGATTTTGATCGTCGGATCCACCGCTTTCATCAACGAGATGTAATCCCTGGCGCGCAACGCATAGGTGTAAGGATCATGCGGCGGGAAATGGCTGTCGGTTTCCCAGGAACCAAAAATCTCGTTGCCGATCTCCCAATACTTGAAACCCAGCGGCGCCGGCCGCGAGATGCGGAGGAAGTTTTTGCCGTCATCCGTTGCCAGTGGAGTGGACGCGCGCAAGGAGGCCCAATATCCCGCCGTATGCCAATTAACGCCAGCGCCATCCACGCCCAAAGACTGCGAGTTTGTCGGCGAGGCATTGACATACGCCACCCAGGCCGCCGCTTCATTCGCGAAGCCCGTGCCATAGTTAACCGTGATCATGGCCTGCCCGTTCAGGTTGGTGATCATGTGAATGAAACCGGCCAGACTCGTTGCCCACGGCCTGCGGTCGTTGTCCTGCCGGTTGAAAACCCAGTGGTAACCGTCGGAAACAGAGCCGCCCGGAAAACACAACGAGCGCACGCCCATGTTGGTCAGCACCGTCAACGTCTGCGGCGTGTCGAGCGCGTTGTCCCAAACGCCCACATTCATGCCGAACCAACGTGCGTCCGCCGTGCGGATGGGCTGGCTGGCGTCCACCGTCAGATGCGTCACGGCGGGTGCTGCGGCACTGACCAATTGGATGTCATCCAGATAAAACGCGGGTTCATCCGAACCGGCGGAGTCCTGGATGGCGAAGCCGGTGAAGTTCTTTGCGTTCGCAACGCCGAGTGCCGACAAGGGAACGATGTAGTGCTGCCAGGTGTTGGCCGGGGGCGTGTTCAAACGAAAACGGGCGCTCTGCATCGTGTTTGCGCCATGCACGTCCAGACTGCCGTACATTTGGAGCAGTTGTCCGCCATCGTCACCGCCGTTGAGCCAGAAACTGATGCTGGCGTAAGCGGTGTTTGTCATGCCCGTATGATACAACTGGACGCCGCCCCAGGCGCTGGTTACGTCCGCGCTGATGGAATGGCTGCCGGAGTGGACCGGTGAAGTATTGGCAAAATTCCGCAAGGTATTATAACTCGAGTCCTGCCAGCCGTTGGTCAGCGAATCAGCATAGATCGTCATGTTCTGCGCCCAGGACACCGATGGTGCTGCCAGCGAAACCGCCAAAATGAAATTCAACACTTTGAGAACAATCCCATCCAAGGGCTGATTATGCGGCGTCATCGCCCCCATTCTAGCCAAAACTGCTCATTATGCAAACGCACCGAAGTCAAGGCCGTGTCCTGATTTGCCACGGAGCGCGGATTGTCCTCAATCCGCAGCGGCTGGATTGATCAGAAGTGCTGTGAGTTGAGACGACTCGCGTTCCGGTGGCCAGTTTGAAATGCCAATTGGGACACTACCTATGTTTTTGGAAAAGAAGGTGGCGACAGGCAACACGCCGGCCACCGCGGCGCTCAGAAGGGTATGAGGGCGATTGGGGGTCGCTGGCAACCCGTCATCCAAACGAGTCTGCTGCGCTTTTTCGGATACGCCAGCGACAAAACGATTAGTATCTCCAGCCGCCGGAGATGAAGACATGCACCCCATTGCGATATTCGTAATGGTGCGGCACCCAGACGGCGCCCCGATGCGGCGGGCGCACCCAATGACCATGTTCCCACACCCAATGACCGTGCCAGACCCAGCATCCACCAATCCAAATAAAAGCCGGACCGGGGGAAACCGTGACCGTTTCCACCATCGGCGCCGGTGGCGCTTCTGTGACCACGATTTCTCCGCCCGCCACGGCCGGAGGCGGCGGCGGCTGATAAACCACCTGTTCGCGAACCACACAACCGCTCGCCAGCAATGAACCAACAGCGATCAGCAAAGTGGATTTCAGCATGGGCAATATTTTCATACGTAAATCCAGACGAACCATGAACAGGAAAGGTTTCAATAAAAAAGTTCAAAGCCATGCAACAATGGGCGCAACTTGACACCACCGCCATTTTTTCTCCCTCTGCTCCCGTTCGGCTCCCGGCTGGCCGGCGGGACACCGGCGTTTCCAGGTAATTCATGGAAAGAATATTGCTGCTGGCATGGACGAGGCAAGCGTGCTAACATGTCACTGTTCTAATGAAATACGGCGACCCATCAGACACGAATAATGGCCAAGCCAGCGGGCCAGTTCCTGTTTTCAAGGAACTGGTCTGGGTTCAGTGCAAGGAAAACAGGTGCCTGGCCTATTTGGACGAAACCGGCAAATGGATAAACTTCTATACCGGCAGGAAATTGACGGATTTCGTCAAAGTAATTGAATAATGGCCCGCGCAAAAGGCCTTCACGTTCATGCGGCGGAGCCGTCGGATATCACGCAGGAATCGCCCGCACCTGAACCCACCCGCTGGATCAAGTTGCGGGTTTGGCCATTCACGTATGAACATTGAACGAATTGCTTTCCGCCCAATCTAAGTTACCATTACCATAATATGCCGTAATTTTCAGCATCAGCAATCATTGAAAGAAAATTAAAAGGATGAAAACCAAGCCTGGGTCAGGACATTTTCCCTGGATCGCGGCCGTATTGTTTTGCGGAATGGTTTCAGTTTTTGGGGCGGGTTGGAAAACGTTGCCCGGTCATGTGCCAAAAGCGGTGTCAAGCTTGACGGCAAAAGGACTGCTGCCGGCGACCAACCGGTTGAATCTGGCCATCGGGCTCCCGCTGCGAGATGCGCCGGGTTTGGCCGATTTTCTCGCGCAACTATATGACCCGGCCAGCCCGAACTTCCGCCAATTTCTGTCGCCCGAAGAGTTCACCGCCCGGTTCGGCCCCACGGAACAGGATTACGAGGCTGTGAAAAAATTTGCGCAGACGAACGGCCTGGCGGTGACCATGACTTACAGCAACCGGCTGGTGCTGGACGTGGCCGGAACGGCGGCGGCGGTTGAAAAGGCGTTCCACATCACACTGCGGATTTATCAGCATCCTACCGAGGCGCGCGATTTTTATGCGCCGGACACCGAGCCGGTGGTGGACGCGGCGCTGCCGGTGGTGGATGTTCAAGGGGTGAGCGATTTCTGGCGGCCACACCCGCGGGTGCACCGCATGAATGCACTGGCGGCAAACGCCATCGCCAAAAACGGTTCCGCTCCGGACGGCTCCGGCTCCTATTTTGGCAACGATTTTCGCAACGCCTATGTGCCGGGCACGACGTTGACTGGCGCGGGCCAAACGGTGGGGCTGTTTGAGGCCGATGGTTATTATTCCAAAGATATAATCGCTTATGCAGCGGCGGCGGGAAACGGACGGACGAACATCATCATCCAGGCCGTTTTGCTGGACGGCTTCAACGGCGTGCCGACAACCGGCGCAAACAGTGGCAATCCCGAAGTTTCACTGGATATCGAGATGGCGATGGCCATGGCGCCGGGGCTGGCTAAAATTGTCGTCTTTGAGGGAAATCCAAACAATTTTGCCCCCAACGACATCTTGAACTCGATGCTGGCCAGCAGCGCCACGGTGAAAAATTTGAGCAGTTCGTGGGGCTGGAGCGGCGGGCCGAGCACGACCACGGGCAGTATTTTCACCAACATGGCCGCGGTGGGACAATCATTTTTCAACGCGGCCGGCGACAGCGATGCTTTCACAACCGGCGCCAGTTCGGCCAATGGCGTTGACAACCCGTCAACATATAATACGCCTTCCAGCAGTCCCATTATCACGCAAGTGGGCGGGACGACGCTGACGATGAACGGGAATGGCGTTTCATACGCTTCGGAAACCGTTTGGAATTGGGGTTATGATTCGGCGGCCGGTGTTTATGTCGGCACCAGCGGCGGCATTAGCAGCCACTATTCCATTCCAAGCTGGCAAACGAACATCAACCTGGCCGCCAGGGGCGGCTCGACGAAGCAACGCAACATTCCCGACGTGGCCTTGACGGCGGACAATGTTTTTGTTGATTACGGCAATGGCAGCCGCAGCGTATTTGGCGGGACGAGTTGTGCGGCGCCACTCTGGGCGGGGTTCAACGCGCTGGTCAACCAGCAGGCGGCGGCCAATGGCAAGCCCGTTGTTGGCTTCGTCAATCCGGCGATTTACGCCATCGCTGCGGGTTCAAGTTATGCCGCGTGTTTTCACGATGTCACGACGGGCAACGACACGTGGTCGGGCAGCCCGAATTCGTTTTATGCCACCAATGGTTATGATCTTTGCACCGGTCTGGGCACGCCGGCGGGACAAGTTTTGATCAATGCCCTCACGGGTTCCCCAGCCCTTGGCTTCGAGGCCTTGATTGTTGCTCCATTATCCGGCGCCGCCACCGGGCCGGCCGGCGGAAAGTTCAGCATCACCTCCGGAAATTTTCTGCTGACCAACACCGGCAGTTCCACCCTGACCTGGTCGCTGACCGGCATTCCGGCGTGGCTCAAATTTTCCACGACCAACGGCACGCTGGCGGCGGCGGCCAAGACCAATCTCATCTGCAGCCTCACGGCCGCTGCCAACGGCCTGGCCGTGGGAACTTATTCGGCCAATCTTGCCTTCTCCAACTGGACATCCCATGCCACGCAGGCTGGAGTGTTCACGCTGCAGGTCAGCCAGCCATTGCTGGTTTCGCCGACCAATGGATTTTCAGCTTCGGGGCCGGTCGGCGGCGCGTTTAACGTGACCTCGCAAAGCTACTCACTGACCAACCAGAGTGGCAGTCCGCTTCCTTGGAGCACCATCAACACCTCGTCCTGGTTGAGCGCTTCACCATCCGGCGGCACGCTGGCGGGCGGCGGGCAAACGGCCATGACGGTCAGCCTGACGGTCTCGGCTGACAGTCTGGCGGCCGGGGTTTACACGGCTAATCTGCTGGTTACCAATTCCGCCGGCGTGGCGGCCGGTCTGCCCTTCTCCCTCAGCGTCGGCCAGTCCATTGTGAACAACGGCGGATTTGAAACGGGTGATTTCACCGGCTGGACGTTGAACGCCAGCAGCAAATACAACTTCGTAACGACCAGCAGCGGCTGGTTTCACTCGGGCAGTCATGGCGCGGCGCTGGGACAATCCGGATCGCCGGGGTACCTTTCTCAAACTCTGGCCACTTCTCCGGGACAGAATTATCTGCTTTCCTTGTGGTTGGCCAATCCTCAAAACCTGTATGGAGCAACCCCCAATCAATTTCTTGTGCAATGGAATGGGACAACCATTTTTAACAAGACCAACCTGCCATTCACCACCTGGACGAATTTGCAATTCATGGTCACGGCTGCCAGTGCCAGCACGGTTCTCCGGCTTGGATTTGAAGACACTCCATATTACCTCGGCCTTGATGACATCAGCGTGAACCCGATTTCATCGCCGTTGATCAAGCTGGCGCAAAAACCAGCCGCGAAAGGCGCCGACTTCAATTTCACGTGCAGCGCGATTGCCGGTCTGCGTTATCAAGTGCAATACAAGACCAATCTGTTGCAAGGCGACTGGATCAATCTGGGCCGGCCACGGGTGGCCGCCACCAACACACTGACCATATCTGACACCAACGCCTTCCTGTTCTCGCCCCGGCGATTCTATCGCTTCGTTGTCGAACGGCCATGAAAGATCAGCTTCACACGAACCGTGCTTGAATGGCCGTTCATGTTGTTGTCACAGGCATGCAAAAGTTCGAGCGGCAAAACAGTGAAACAACACCGGCGCACGGCGATGCCTTCTTCTTTCAAGGAAGCGTCGCCCCGGCGGTCTGGAGGACGGCGTCAAATGCCGGTTTGGGCCGGCCGTCCCGGTTGAATAGAAGCGGATACGCCGTGCGGCCTTTGATCGGCCAGAAGTTCAACCACGAGTCCGCGTCGGTCACGCCCCAAAACGTCACACGGATGACCGCGTCCCGATGTTTGACGAACACCGCGAACAAATCGGCGTACCGTTGCGTGAGTTGCTGCTGCACGGCGGCGGGCAGACCGTTGGTGTAAGGATTCAATTTCGCCTGCAACGCAAAATTCATTGAGACTTCCGCGGCTTGAGAACTCGTGGCGGGCGGCAACATGTCCAGGTCCAGTTCGGTGATCATCACTTTCACGCCGAGCTTGGAGAAGGCGGCGATGGTTTCATCCACTTGATTGGTGGTCGGCCAGTCCATTTTGTAATGGCCCTGCAAACCGACCCCGGCAACGGGAATGCCCGCAGCCTGAAGTTTCTTGACCAAGGCAATCGCCCCATTTCGTTTAGACTCGTTCTCCAGGGAAAAATCATTGTAATATAATTTGGCCTGTGGATCGGCCTCGTGCGCAAACTGATAGGCTTTGATGATGTAATCCGGGCCGATGATTTTTTCCCATTCGCGACTTGCGCAAGGCGCCGTCGTCATCAAGCGCTTCATTTACCACGTCCCAGCCGCCGATTTTTCCCCTGTACCGGCCGACCACGGTGAAAATATGATTGCTCATCCGCTGCAAAAGCGCGTCGCGGTTCACAGGCCGGCGTTTGCGTTCCACAGTCCGGCTGCCCTGGTCACTTTGAAAAACCCAGGCCGGTGTCTGGTTGTGCCAGACCAGATTGTGTCCGACGATGAACATTCCGTTTTTTTGGCCAAAGGCCACGTAGCTGTCGGCCGGGCCGAAGTTGAAACCAAACCGCTGCGGATGAATGGATTCCCATTTCAAGGCGTTTTCCGGGCTGATGCTATCGAACTGAGCTTTGACGATGGCAGCGGCGTTGGTGTTCCGGCCGGTAAACTCCGCCTCGTTCAGCGCCGCGCCGATGAGAAAGTCGTTTTTGAAAGCTTCTTTCAGCGTGGTCTGAGCGAAACCACTGGCAGCCAGGAAAATTCCCATGATTCCAACTGAAACCATGATTTTCATAAACAGATTCAAACGGCGGCGAATTTTTCGCGCCGTTCCGCCAGTTCGTCGGCCATCTGGAGGGTCAGGCGTTTGTTGAGCTTGTAGCTGATAAGCAGGACGGTGCAGACGGCAAAGAGCAGACCGACCACGATCCCGCTGCATACGCGGAAACCGTGGACCGCGTCTGGCGCGTCGGGCCGCTTGGTGTTGTAGTTGAAAAAGCCGGCCATGATCCAGAGGAACGAGGAAGATCCGAGCGCCAGACCGGATTTTAACGCAAAACCGATGGTGGCGAAAACAATGCCGGTGAACCGGCGTCCGGTCTTCCACTCGGAGTAATCCGCCACATCCGCGTAGATGGCCCAAATCAGCGGGATGGTTGGGGCATAGCAGATCGCGATCAGAATCGTCAGTGCAACCATGCCATTGACGTTTGCCGGGCCGAGCAAATAGAACGCGAAGGTGCTCAGGGCGGCCAACGCGAAACCGCAAACCGCAACGGCCTTCTTGCCGAATTTCACGGAGAGAACCGGCGACAGGAGAAGGACGATGATGGTAACGCCCGTGCCAATCATGTTGATGATGCTGTTGAAGACATCGGCGACGTTGGAATTTGCCAGATTGGACCTGTCGCCATGCACAACATAACCCAGCCACTCGAGAATGCCGCCGGGCCGGGGCGCCCCGGGTTCGAGCGTCGGCCCGGTGAGTCCCAGCTTTTGCACCCAATCATACATGGCCGCCTTGTCGGCGTAATGGTGATAATAGTTGTAGAGCGCGCCGCCCCGGAATGAGAGGATGCAGAAATGCACCAATGTCATGGCAAACATGACTATCCAGGGGCTGTTTTTGATCAGCGCGGCAAAATCCTTTTTGGCATCCGATTTTTGTTGGGGAGGAGGTTGAATGCGTTCTTTGGTGCTGGCGAATGTAATCAGAAAGAGCACGAGGCAGAGGACGGCCCAGATGGTCATGGTCATCCGCCAGCCGTATTGCGCGTCATGGCCGACGGCGAATTTGGCGACCAGCGGCAGGGTGAGCCCGCCGACGATGAACTGGGCGATATTCACCGAAATGAAACGAAATGAGTTCAGTTTCGCCCGTTCATTGACATCGCCGGTCATCACGCCGCCCAACGCCGAATACGGCATGTTGTTCATCGAGTAGATGGACATGAGCAGGATGTTGGTGATGGCGGCATACGCGATCATCGCGCCCATGTTCCAGCCCCTGGGTGTGGTGTAGGCGAGGATCATGACGACACACCAAGGCACCGCAGTGAACAGGACCCAGGGACGAAACTTGCCCCAGCGCGTCTGGGTGCGGTCGGCGAGCACTCCCACAATGGGATCCGCGACTGCGTCCCATAGCCGCGCCACCAGGAGAATGGTTCCCGCGGCGCCAACCGTGAGACCAAAAACATCCGTGTAGAAATTCGTCTGGAAGAGAATCATCGTCATGAAGACGAAGTTCGCGGCGGCATCGGCGGCGCTGTACCCCGCCTTTTCCACGAAGGTGAGCTTCTGGTTTTGTTCGGACATATGACGACGTTATCTGGTGTGGTGTCCAGCCCGGTTATTCCACCGTCAAAATCACCTTTTGCAAATCGGTGTCGCGCGAGGAATTGCCGGCCATGATTTCAAATTCACCCCGTTCCACAACGTATTTCATGTGGATGTCGTAAAAGGCGAGCGACTCCGGCGTGATATCGAGCGCAACCGTCCGGGTTTCGCCGGGCCGCAACAAGATTTTTTGAAAGCCCTTCAATTCCTTGACCGGCCGCGTCACCGAGCTGGCGCAATCGCGGACATACATTTGCACGATCTCGGCGCCGGCGCGTTTGCCGGTGTTCTTCACATCCACCAGCAGGCGGGTGGTTTCACCGGCGCGGATTTTGCTTTTTGCCAGGCGGGGATTTTTGAAAGCAAAGGTTGTGTAACTCAGGCCAAAGCCGAACGGATAAAGCGGAGACACTTCGTCAAACAAATATCCGCGCCGCGCCGACGGTTTGTAATTGTAAAATGCCGGCAAATGCCCCGCCGAGCGCGGGATGGTGATGGGCAGTTTGCCGCCGGGATTGAAATCGCCGAACAACACGTCCGCCACCGCATGGCCGGTTTCCTGGCCAAGATACCAGCATTCAAAAATAACCGGCACGTTTTCATTCAGATATTGGATGGAAAGCGGACTGCCGTTGAAAAGAAACACAATCACCGGTTTGCCCGTCGAGAGCATGGCGGTGACCAGTTCCTGCTGCCGTCCGACCAGGTCGAGACTGGTCCGGTCGCCCATGTGCTTGCGTGACCAGGCCTCTCGCGAGGTCTGTTCATTGCCGCCAATGGCCACCACCACCACATCCGCCTGCTGGGCAACCTTGACGGCTTCCTGGATGAGTTTACGGTCTTCTTCCGGGTGGCTGGGTGTCACCAAATCCTGATTCCACGAACCGCCCACCGTGATCTTGCAGCCCTCGCAATAGGGCACCTGCACCCGGTCGCCCACCTTTGAACGGATGCCTTCCAGCAGCGAGGTGTAAAATTTCGGGCGCCCGCTGTAGCCGCCAAGCAATTCGCGGTCCGCATTCGGCCCGATGACCGCGATGGATTTGATTTTGCTCGGATTGAGCGGCACCAGGTTGTTCGTGTTTTTCAGCAGCGTGATGGTTTCGCGCGCCGCCTGCAACGCCAGCTTGCGGTTCTTTTCGCTGCCAACAATCCGCTCGGCTTCGTCGGGGTTCACGTAAGGATCATCGAACAATCCCAGCTTGAACTTCCAATACAGCATCGGCGCCACCAGCTCATCAAGCTGGGATTCCTGCAACACGCCCTGGTGAACGAGCTCGACGAGGTGCAAATAGCAATCCGGCTCCGGGAATTCGATGTTCACCCCCGCACGCACGGCGAGCGCGCAGGATTCCTTTTTGTCTTTGGCCACAAAGTGACCGTGCGTGTCCGGACGATAACCCAGCTCCCAAATCGCGTAATAATCCGAAACCACAAAACCTTTGAATCCCCATTCCTTGCGGAGCACGTCGCGCAGCAGCCATTCGCTGGCGTGCGACGGCACGCCGTCAATTTCGTTGTAGGACGCCATCACGCTGATGGCATTGGCCTTTTGGATCGCGTCCTTGAACGGCTGTAAAAAAATTTCGCGCAGCAGGCGCATGGAAACATTGGTTGGCGCGCAATTGATGCCGGATTCCGGCTGGCCGTGCGCGGCAAAATGTTTCAAGGTGGCGATGATGCGCTTTTTATCCCTAAATGACGCGTCGCCCTGAAAACCGCGCACCGACGCCATGCCCAGTTGCGTCACCAGGAACGGATCTTCACCAAAAGTTTCCTCGACGCGGCCCCAGCGCGGATCGCGTGCCACGTCCACGACCGGCGTGAGGGCCTGATGCGTGCCACGGACCCGCGCCTCTTCGGCAATCAGCGCGTAAAGTGATTCGACCAGTTCGGGATTAAACGTCGCGCCCAGGCCAATCGGTTGGGGAAAGCTGGTGCTCCCGATCCCCGCCTGCCCGTGCAGGCATTCCTCGTGAAACATCACCGGGATGCCGAGCCGGCTGTTTTCGATGAAAAATTTCTGAATGGCGTTGGTCAGCTCGGCCATTTCGCGCGCGTTTTTCCCCTTGCCCGCGTCGCTGGGCCGGCCGACCTGGCCAATACCATGGCCTTTTTTAAAAGCGGCTTTGGCCTTCCTCAGATTGAAGTTTCCATCGCCGTTCACGAGCGTCTCTGATTTTTTCTGCCAGACGCACATCATTTGCGCGGCCTTTTCCTCGAGCGTCATGCGCGACAGCAGGTCTCTGACCCGGCTGGCGGCGGACAGCGCGGGATTTTTGTATATCGGTGGATTGGCGGACGTTTTTTTCATGTTACACTGTGCAAATTGGCCGGGCATGTTGGTCACTTTCCAAAATGGCGCGCAGTATTTCAATCGCAATCTGACGCAGGAATGGACAATACTATGATTTGCATGGAGAATTCTCCAATCAGGCGTTGTTTCGCCTGGTTTGATTTTGTTTAAGCTGTCAGAAGCTCGCAGCCGTGGACAAAATGGCGGGCCGGGTGGTGGGGCGAGAGTTCTCGTAGCCCGGCTCGTCGGTAGCCTCGCCCCACCGAGACGACATGCTCCATCGGCAACGGGTGGCCGATTTTGTCAGGTCATCAAGGGGTCAGTCCAAATAATTTACAATTTTGATTCATGGTTTAATGTTTTTGTTCTCCCGCAGGCTTGACCCGGCGACGGCAATATAGAAAAGTCGTCATGTCATACAGGACGCCCTCTTGAGTAGTCGTTAGAGGGTCAAGCCCCGCCCGACGGGCCGGTCAATAAGCTCACAGTCGTCTAGGCGACTTGACGTTCGCAGACTTGACCCGCCGGGGCGGGAAAATGTTTAACTCGATACAGGAAATGACAACCAAAGGCCATCCTGATCCCGTCGCCGCGCCGGTCGCGGCGGCGAAGTTATTCAACGTCGGAACGGCGGGGGCTTCCCTTCGGCCCGCCGCCCCGCCCATGAATAACTTCGGACGACCTATATTTTTCGTTAGGCAGCTATGAAATACGCGATTCTATGGCTGGTGTTGGCTGTCGTTATTGGTTGTCTGATTGGAAGCCAGAATCTGCCGACTTATCATCGTCTGGCTGAAAGAGGGATTTCCGGGAAGGCGACCATTGTTGAGCTACTCCCGCAAATCCACAATAGTGTGCGGTATGAGTATCAGGTGGCGGGACAGACATATCATGGGCGGATGGGTTCTAGGCAGCCAAATCCTCCGACGGAGCAGCTTGGTGTTGGCCAGTCAGTGGTCATCTACTATGACCCAGAGCATCCAGAGGTTTCTGTTCTTGGAGATCCTAAGTTGATGTTCAGCGGTGAGACATTTCCGGTTTTGCTTGCGGCACTCATAGGTCCCACATTCATCGTTTTTGTTTTGGCGAGGAGAGAATATGAACGCAAAATGGTTAAATCAAAAGCTGCCTAACACCTATTAAGCCCGCACTGTCAACAAGAAAAAGCCTTCCCTAACGGAAAGATTTCTTTCCATTTTCGCGTCCTCAGAACACTGGTGTCCAAAACAGGTTTTTAAACTGATTGCGTGAATGGCGAAATCAACCTGCATTTGCGCGTCTTGGACAGCATTCCCTTCATCTGGATTCTTGTTTGCCAACCTGAATTTAGAAATCGTGTTTTATGACGATAATTCGCAATGTTTTCGACCTGTCTGCGCCGATATTTCCACTGTTTTGGACAGCAGTGTTTTTGACTTTTCGGCTCTCTCCCCGCTCAGGGAGTGCGAGCCGGAGCAGTGTCAAGATGTCCTCGGGGGCGGGCATCGGCAAAAAAAGCTTGATGGCGCCGTCAAAGATGACACTTTGTTGGCCAATGCGACTGAATGGCCCGCGACAGTTGCAGGGCGCATGTCACATGGAAAATGCCGGTTAAATACGGCGGAGTTTTGTTTCCATAATCAGAAACAAGTGAATCCTGGCAGTAGAAACACGAAATGAGCAGCACGCCAAACTGAAGGGACTCCAACCCGGAACGTCAACATTATGAAGACCACAATTAAGACCGCAACCCGGGCAATTTCAACCCATCCGTCCGGTTTCGGAATTTTAATCCTTGCCGCATGCCTGTTGTTGGCGCCGCACGCCCGGGCCGGATTGACACTGGACCTCCAGTTGCAACGTCAGTTTGGGGCCGGCAATTACTATTACGGTTGCTGGCCCGATCTCTACACCAATGCCACGCCGCCAATCATTGCTTACGGGAGCTATGCGATCGCGTCGCCCGGCTACCCAACCAACGGTTTCAGATCCACCTATCAATTTGACGCGAATGGTTTTAATGATATCACCGAAGACGGCTCCATGATCAGTGACTTCAAATCGTTCAGCCAAAGCCTTACGAACGGCAACTGGTCCATTTACGTGAGCACCAACGGCATAACCACCAATGTTTATCATTTCACCGTCACCGCCAACCTCAGCAGCAACTTAATTCCGCCGGTGCTGGTGACTTATCCAACGAACGGCTCGCCGTTCGTTCCCAACCAGCCGAATTTCACCTGGCAGGGACCGTCCGCCTGGGCCGGAACGCTCGAGGTGCAGGATTACTTTACCGACACCAACGGCATTACGTCCTGCAAGACCGGCGCCTATCTGGCGACCACCGCCACCAACTGGCCCTGTCCCATCGCACTGCCGAACGGCACCAACATGTTTTCTGTGCAGTACCAGACCAGCCTTTCCTCCCTGGTGGTCGCCTCCACTCCCGTTGACAATCTGTCCCACCCGATTTCCGGTTGGACCTCGACGGCCGGCCTGGACACTTTCAGCGATTTTTACTTCATCGTTGGCACACCCGTTCCAAATACCAACACATTGATCGGCGGACACACGCTCGCGGCTCATTACACCTTTGACAACAGCGGGTTTCCTGGCCAGGACAGTTCGGGCAACGGCAATGACATGACCGGCGAGACCTGGTGGGGACCGGTGCATCAGTTCAGCGCGGATGCGGAAGCGGGCGGCGGCGCCGCGCAGTTTTTTGGAACCAGCGATATCACTCCCAATGGCCAGGCCCTGGCCAATCTGAATGCGGTGCTGGCCGGAAGTTTCACTTTTTCAGCCTGGGTGAAAACCACCGTGTCGAAAGGCGCTGACGACAACAGCGCTTTTTTGGGCGCGGTCATATTCTGGGCCTGCAACAATCGCAACAACAACAACGATACCATTCCGCTGGCAATCACCGGCAGCAAAGCCGCCTTCACCACCAGAGACCACTTCGGCAATGTCACCACGCTGCACTCGAACACCAGCGTCAATGACGGCAACTACCACTTGATCACGGTCACGCGCGACCAGGTCAGCGGCGACATGAAAATTTACGTGGACGGCAACCTGGAAGCTTACGAAAATGGCACCACCGACCCGCTCAATGGAAACAATTACAACCTGGCCATCGGCGGCTATGCCTGCAGCATTGACAACACGGGCACCAACTATACCAGTTACGCCGGCCTGCTGGATGACCTGCAAATCTACTCGGGTGTTTTGACTCCCGCCGAAGTGGCCGACCTTGCCAACAATCCCGGCACAACCATTCCTAATTTCGCCGGGATTCCCGCCAACAGCCTGGTCGCGCATTATGATTTCGACGAAGGCGACGTGGTGGCGCCGGACGTTTCCGGCAACGGCAACGACATTGTTCTGGCCGGCAATTTTGGCGGCAATGGACCCGTTATCAGCACCGAGGCCATCGCCGGGGCCGGATCGGTTTATTTTGATGGCGGCAGCTTTTTGACAGCTCCGGCCCGCCTGTTATCCACTCTCGCCGGCAGCTTCACGATTTCGCTCTGGGTCAACACCACCCAGAATTATGACTATGCCGGCGATTACGGCTATAACGGCGCGGCAATTATAGCAGCAGACGTCCCGGGTGTTGCCAACGATCTCGTCCCCGTGGCATTGACCGGCGGCCAGGTGGCGTTCAACACGGGAAACGCCCAGTATGGCTACGACAGCACCATCAACTCCTCGGCCACCGTCAACGACGGAAACTGGCATCACGTGGTGGTGGCTCGAAACCAGACCACCGGAGAGAGAGACATCTATATTGACGGCGTGCTGGACACGTTTGATTTCGACACCACGGCTTTTCTGGATGATCCCCAACTGCTGACCATCGGTGCCAGCGCCAACGCGGCCATTTCCGATCCTATCAGTCCCAGTGAGACGGGTTACAACGGCTACCAGGGATTGGTTGACGACATCCAAATCTACAACTTCGTATTGAGTTCCAACGAAGTATCCTTTCTTTATGAGAATCCCGGCACGGCGGTCGCCGGCCCGACCCGACTGATCAACGCACAACGTGTCGGCGCCAATTTCCAGTTCTCTTTCTTCTCGCGAACCGGCGTCACCAACAGTGTGCAATGCCGGACCAACCTTTTCCTCGGCAGCTGGCTTAACTATTCCAACGTCACCGGCGATGACAGCCTGAAGACCATTTCGATTCCCTTCTCCGTGTTTAACAACTCCGACCAGGGTTTCATCCGCATTTCATCGCAATAAGAAAACAAGGTGACAACCGAAATTGCAAGGTGGATGACGTGATTGCCGCCATTCGGGGCAAGGCGTGAGGCGTCCCGGTCAGTTTGATTTCGCCGGGCGGGTTTGGTCCATACTGTGGTGATAACTTTCGGGCGGGCCGAGATAGCTGGGTTTTACGCCGCCAAGATCCACCACCAGTTTTTGCAACACCACGCCGGGATCCACCATCCAGAATTTCAGCGTGTGATAGCCGGCGTTCGCCAGCCGGGCGGTGGATTTGACTTTGCGGACATTGTCCTTCACGGCGGTCTCCCAGTCCGCCGGCGACTGATGCGCGAGCGCGTCAAAGATCTGTGGCGGCTGGTCATCGAATGAAATCGCGAATCGCAGGCCGCGGCCCGGAACAAAATTCAGGGTCGGGGAAATCATCGTTTCCACCTCGATCTGGCCCGGATGAAACAAATACATTTTATATTCCAGACACGGAGAATTCCGCGGCGGGGTGACGCTCGGCGCCGTGACGGGAAATATCGTCATGGACGACAAAGTCCGCCCCAAACCATCAATTTTTCCCCACCGGGCCGAAGCGGCATCAACTTTTTTGGTGTAATGCTCCGCCTCGATGGAAACACAACCGTCGGCCTCCACAAAACCTTCCAGGGAATTTCGCGCCGGTTCCCGCGGATTAAACAGACTCACTTCCACGTCCACGGTATCCGGCTTCTGGCCGGGACCTTTGATTTGCACAAACCCGTTGGTCGAACCTGCGGGCGCCCGGCTCCAATCCACAGTCACCCAGATGCGCTGCTCTTTCTCAATCGTGCCTCGCGCCTGGCTTAACTTGATCCACGGGGAATCGGTCAAGACCGAAAATTTAAAGGGGAAATTCCCCCGGTTGAAAACGTCAATATACCGGCGCGGCTGATTGAAGACATCGAACTCCGGCAACGCCGGCCAATCAAGCCGAGTGCCGCTCCAGGCGAACGCAGACCCTTCGACGGCAACGCCCAGGTCGTTCCCAACGGGAATTATTGCCCGTTCCACAACCTGGGGCATGGCATTCGAGGGCGGCTGCTGCCAATCCGTGTAGCCAATGTGCGTCTGGTCCATCATGTGGTTCCATTTGCCGCCGGCCAAAGCGTGGTTGTAGTAATCCGACAAGTCCGCGTCGGCCTTGAACAAGGCCCGCGCCTGCGCCGCCAGATCATTGGCACTGGCGCGGCCCTGGCTGGCATACAGGCGGTTCTTTCCGGCCGTGATGTAAAGCTCATTGACCTGTTCGCACGCTTTTACCGGGTAAAGCACCAGCTCGAAGAAAGCCGCGCGCGCATTTTCCGGCAGGTTGCGGTAAATGTGTTCAGCCTCGGCGGTGATGGATTTCCAACCGGCCAGCACCGTGTCGGCCTCCTGATAATCCACCAGGCTGAATGTGCCGGGCTCCAGCAGCTCCGGTTTCCGCCGGCCATTATATTTCGTGTATTGGGAAATGATATTGGCAATTTGCGGTGCGTTGGCCGGGCCAAATTCCCGTTCAGCCCATGCCCGGGTGAATTCGGAAATTTTTTCCTTTGGCCAGCGTTGCGGATCCCAGGCCAGCGTCAGAAAAAATTCAATGGGGAATTCCCTCGGCTTGAGGCTGCCGACGTTCACAATCCAAATCCGATTGGCGTCATAACGATACGCCAGGTTCATCTGCTCCCAAACCTTCTCAATCGGGATGGTGTTGACCCATTTGTAATTGCGCGGTCCGCCGACGTAGTCGAAATGATAATAAATTCCCGCCCCGCCGCTCCGCTGCCGTTCGTTCCTGGACGGCAGGCGGCGGAGATTGCCCCAATTGTCATCGCACCAGAGCAGCGTCACGTCGTCCGGAACGCGCATGCCCTTTTCGTAGTATTCCTGCACTTCCTTGTAGAGCGCCCACACCTGCGGCACGGCTGACAGGTTGGTATTGATCCGGCCGGCAATGATTTTTCGCTGGTCGGCCACGATTCGTTCCAGCAACGTGATGTTCGCGCCCTCGGACATCGGAAGATCGCCGTCGCCGCGCATGCCGAGGGTGATGATGCTTTCGTAATTTTTGTTGCGCTGAATGCCTTCGTCCCAAAATGCGCGGAGAGCTTCGGCGTTGGTCGAATAATCCCACGGTCCGCGGCCATGCCGCTTCCACTCCTGTTGCGCCCGCAACATCGGCTCGTGATGCGAGGTGCCCATCACGATGCCGTATTCGTCCGCCAGTTCGGGATTCAACGGGTCGTCCTCGTTGAAAGCGTTGTCCCACATGGCCGGCCAGAGATAGTTGGCCTTCAGGCGCAGCAGCAGTTCAAAAACATTCGTGTAGAATTGATGGTTGTAACCGCCGAATTTCTCCCGGGTCCAGCCGGTGAGCGACGGCGCCTCGTCATTCAAAAAAATGCCGCGATATTTGACCGCCGGCGGTCCCTGCGCATATTTGCCCGGCTTCACAAACAGCGCGTCCTTGTGTGCCACCGGCACGTCCGCCCACCAATACCACGGGGACACGCCCATCTGTTCGGACAAATCATAAATGCCGTAAATGGTTCCCCGCTTGTCGCTGCCTACGATGACCAATCCGTTCGCAACGCCGGGCAACGGTTCCGGCACGACCTGGATGAAAAACGATTCCCACTTGCCGGCGATGGGCGAGGCATCAATTTTGTGCGAGGTGATCAGCCGGTCAATGATCCGGCTTTTTCCAATCGTGCCGATGATGACGACATTTTTTCCGGGATCGGTTTCATTATGAGTGATGGTTGGAGTGAGACCGGTGACGCGGGCAATGTCCGCTTGCAGATCGTCGGTGGCGCGAAGGACGCCGGCAAAATCATTTGAATCCACAAAAAGACTGGCGGCGACGCGCTGCTGAACAATGGGGAAACTGCCCGGACCACCGACTTGCTCCACATATTGAGCCTGGCCGAGGGCAAAACTGTTGGGGATAAAAACAAGAATTCCCAGGCCGGCCAGCGGAAGAATTTTGTTCAAGGTCATGGCTTGCAAAATTTTAATGGCTGCTTCGATGATTTGCGATGCTGAAGTGCCGGCTGACAAGGCTGAGGACCGCTCACGGTCGCTTGAAAAATTCCGCGTGCCTGCCTCGTCCCAATCTGGCAGGCTCGTTGACAGCTTATGAAAATTGACCGCCTGTTTCTGGCAATGCCGCTCGCGTGGCTGGTTGCTGTTGGAGTTCAAGCCGCTGCACTGCCGGTGACGCCCGGCCCGTTCCAGCCTACGATGGCATCGCTGACCAATTATTCGTATCCCGAATGGTTTCGCGACGCCAAGTTTGGCATCTGGGCGCACTGGGGTCCGCAGGCCGTGCCGATGGAAGGCGACTGGTATGCGCGCAAAATGTATCAGCAAGGCTCGCCCGACTACAAAGATCACCTCGCGCGCTTCGGTCATCCGTCCACGAACGGCTGGAAGGACATCATTCCGCTCTGGAAAGCCGAGAAGTGGGAGCCGGAAAAGCTGATGGCGCTTTATAAAAAAGCCGGGGCAAGATATTTCGTCAGCATGGGCGTCCATCACGATGATTTTTTTCTCTGGAATTCCAAATTGCACCGGTGGAATGCGGTCAATATGGGGCCGCACCGCGACGTGGTGGGCGACTGGCAGAAGGCCGCAACGAAAAACGGCCTGCCCTTCGGCGTTTCCGAACATCTCGGCGCGAGTTTCACCTGGTTTCAGGACAGCCACCGATCCGACCATACCGGTTCGCTCGCCGGTGTGCCGTATGACGGAGCCAACTCGAATTACTGGGACCTCTACCATTTCCCAGCCGAACCCGGCGACGTTGCCTGGTACAGCAAAAACCCGCGCTGGCAGCAGCAATGGTTCAATGAAATCAAGGAGCTCGTGGACAATTATCACCCCGCCCTGCTTTACAGCGACGGCCCGGTGCCATTCGGAAATGAAGTGGGTTTGAGCCTGATTGCCGATTTATACAACGACAGCATCCAGCATAATCGCGCCAAGTTCATGGCTTTCTACGATGGCCTGACACCCCGCCTCCGCCAACAATACGAACTGGAGCGGCGCACTGGCAAGCTGACGGCGGTTTACACTTGCAAACAACCTTCGGATGGCCGCTGGGTGCAGGACTTTGAACGCGGCGTCAATGGCCGCATCAATCCGGATACCTGGCAGACCGACACTTCCATTGGCGACTGGTTTTACAATCGCCACTGGAAATATCAGCCGTTGAGCTGGACGGTACACATGCTGGTGGACATCGTCAGCAAGAACGGCAATCTGCTGCTCAACGTAGTGCTGCGTCCGGATGGTTCGCTGGATCCGGAAGTGGAAACCATGCTGCACCAGATGGCCGACTGGACGGCGGTGAATGGCGAGGCGATTTACGGCACGCGGCCGTGGCTGATTTTCGGCGAAGGCCCGACGCAGGTGAAGGGCGGCGCGTTCAAGGAGGATTTCAAATACAGCGCCGAAGACATTCGCTTCACGACAAAAGGCAAAACGCTTTACGCCATCGCGCTCGGCTGGCCGGACAACGGCAAATTCGTCATCAAGTCGCTCGCCAAAACGGATGACCCCAGCGTCAACAAAATAAAGCGCGTCGAGTTGCTGGGCTTCAAGGGGAAATTGAAGTTTACACAAACCACCGAAGGTTTGACGGTGGAATTGCCCGCGCAAAAATTGAGCGACCTGACCTGCTCATTGAAAATTACGGGCAGCAATTTGAAGCCGGCGACTCCGCCCGCGACTGTCCCGGTGGTCCAAGCTGATTCAAATGGCGATGTGTTCCTGTCCGCCACCAACGCGGCGCTACACGGCAGCCAGCTCCAGTTGGAAACCCGGGGCGGATTGCCGGACATCGGATACTGGGACAGCGGCGATGCATGGGTATCCTGGGCTGTGCAAATGCCCAAGACCGGCACGTTCAGCGTCAGCGCCACGGTTGCCACGCCCAATGCCGACGCCGATTTTGTTGTCGAAACGGGCGGCGAAATCTTCAGCGCCCAAGCGCCGCAGACCGGCAGTTGGGATAACTTCCAAACGATTGATATCGGCTGGTTCCAAATTCTGCAGCCGGGCGAACTGGTGGTGAAAGTCCGGGCAAAAGACAAGACGGCTTGGAAAGCCATCAACCTTAATTCAGTCAAGTTGACACTGACCGGACCGGCGACAACCGCCGCCGCACCCTTGCTTCATTAATTTTCCAGCGCGCAAGACGGGCTGTGGAAAAAGCCGCCTGCGATTGGCGAGGCATACTCACCTGCCGGAGAATGGAATATTATGATTTGCATGGACAATGCTCCAAAAAATTTGCCTTATCTTACGCAATCGTTCACCAATTGATTTATGCGCTCCAAACCCCATCGCATTTTTATTCTTGCCTGCCTGGCGTTGCTGGCCGCGACCGGCGACCGATTGCCGCTGGCGGCGGCTGAGACCAACAATGCGCCCTTGCCTTTCGTCAGCCCGATGTTTGGCGACAACATGGTTCTCCAGCGCGGAAAGAAAAACCGGTTTTGGGGCTGGGCGAAGCCCGGGCAAACAGTCCGGGTGGAAATTGCCGGCCAGTCGGTGACGGCGGTGACGGGATCGAATGGCCGCTGGCAGGCGGAGGTCAAAGTCCCGGCGCCGGGAGGGCCTTACACGGTTGAAATCACCGGGCCGGAGCAAAGCGTGGCGTTGCACGAAGTATTGGTTGGGGATGTCTGGCTGTGCGGCGGGCAGTCCAACATGGAGTTTGGCCTGGGCCGGGCGCGAAATGGCGACGAGGAAATCAAGTCGGCGAATCATCCGGAGATTCGGTTCTTCATCGTCAAGCAGCAGGTTTCGTATTCTCCGGCGGCGGTCGCACAAGGTTCATGGAAGATTTGCTCGCCTCAAACCGCCGCCGAAGGCGCAGGTTTTTCGGCGGTCGCCTACTTTTTCGGACGGGAACTTCAGGATGAACTTCACGTGCCCATCGGGTTGATTCAGGATTGCTGGGGCGGCACTCCGGCGGAAAGCTGGATGAGCCCGGAATCGCTTCACCAACTGAAGGATTTTGACGCTCCGCTGGCGGAAATCGAACGATTGCACGCCAAGGGCGGACCGGAATACGGCAGCTTCCTCATGCACTGGCTCGACGAATACGATGTGGGGTTGCAGAGCAACACTTGGGCGGCCTCGAACCTGGATGATTCCGTCTGGAAGACGATGCAGATTCCCGGCGGCTTTCAAGAATTGGGGGTTGCCGATGTTCCGGCTGTCTGCTGGTTTCGCCGGGAGTTCACGCTTCCGAATCCATTGCCTCCCGGCAAGGGGACGATATTTCTCGGTGCGATAGAGAAAATGGACACCACGTACATCAATGGTCATTGGGTCGGCGCCAGTTCCTGGGTGGAAAATCCGCGAGCCTATGCGATTGACAACGGCGTTCTGAAACCCGGCCGGAATGTTCTGGTCGTGCGCGTGTTCAAGTTGAAACCACAGGGCGGGTTTCTGGCAAAACCGGATGCGTTGCGTTTGGTTCTTGGAGACGGGACCGTGATTCCCCTGGCCGGTGAATGGAAAGGCGCGTTGAGTGTGGACGCCCGGCCACCGCATTCCCTGCCCTTAACCTTTGAAAATTACCCCACGATGCCTGGTGTTCTTTACGAAGGGATGATTCAACCGGTGGCTCCCCTGGCCATCACCGGCGCCATCTGGTATCAGGGCGAAGCCAATGCCGAACGGGCTTATCAATATCGAACTCTGCTCCCGGCGATGATCGGTGACTGGCGGAAACTTTTCGGCCAGGGCGATTTTCCATTTTACATCGTCAGCCTGCCCGCCTTCATGCATCGCCGTGACCAGCCGGGCGACGATGCCTGGGCCGAATTGCGCGAGGCGCAGGCTTTGACCGCCGGGAAGGTGAAAAATTCCGGCCTGGCCGTCACCATTGACACCGGGGATGCCGACAATATTCATCCGAAGGATAAACAAGTGGTCGGAGAACGATTGGCCTTGTGCGCCCTGGCGCAAACCTACGGCAAAAAAATTTCCGATGCCGGGCCAACCTTTGCTTCACTGGAACATCTTCCGGGCGCGCTTAAACTTCATTTCCGCCATAACGATGGCGGGTTGGTGGTCAAAGGA
>CAWFZJ010000035.1:0-3988 GCA_963820205.1 uncultured Verrucomicrobiae bacterium | reverse complement strand
ATTGCGCGATGTAAAACGCCTCCTTCATGATGCGCGGAATGTCGTTCACATCCGTGATGAGATAGGAATGCTTCACGATGGGCAGCGTCACGCCGATGATGTCGGTTTCCTGGAATGCGCCGCGGCCAATCATATTCTGGTTGACCTGGCCGGTGATGGCAATGAGCGGGCAGGAATCCAGATAGGCATCGGCGATGGCGGTGACGAGGTTCGTCGCGCCGGGGCCGCTGGTGCTCATGCACACGCCGGCCTTGCCGGTCGCGCGGGCGTAACCTTCCGCCGCAAAACTGCCGCCCTGCTCGTGGCGCGGCAGGATGGTGCGGATTTTGGACCGGGTGAGCGACTGGTGGATTTCCATGCTCGCGCCGCCGGGATAGGCGAAAATGACCTCCACGCCTTCGCGTTCGAGGGCTTGCACGAGGATGTCGCAGCCCGGCATGGCCGGGCCGACCTCGGCGCGCCTGGCGGGGGCGGGTTTCTTGTCTCGTCGCGCCGAAGCTGTTTTTGCGGCGGAGGCGGATCTAGCTATTTCAGTTGTCTTGCTCATGGCGTTTCTTGGATTGATGGAAGGGTGGATTGATGGATTGTTGGGCAACGCCGGGGGCGTTTTCCCACCATCCAATCATCCAATAATCCAATAATCCGGTTTCATGTTTTGGTTGTGGCTGACGGTCACAGGTAAAACAAAAACCCACGACCGTTTTGCAGCCGTGGGTTCTTGTTAAAGTTTGTTCAAATCAACAAGCGCCAACGGCGTCGCTAACTACAACGACGACCAGTGTGACAACTTGTATGGCGCTTTTCAACATTACGTATTCAATTTAACGGAATTCCCCGCCGGGTCAAGCCCGGTTTTTAGCCAATTTCAGCACATTTTTTGCTCACGGCTCCCACACCCGGAAGAAACGCATGGGGACATTGGTGACGGGGGTGACGACTTGCATGAGCGAACCGTTGCCGGTGAAGTTTGTGTAATATGTCCAGTTTGTTCCCGCCAGGTTTGTGTTTTGTTGAACCGTATAACTTTGACTGTTCACAGTTGGAAAACTGAAGGTTGAAATGGGTGCCCGCCAGGAGCGGTGATTGAATTTGCAAAGGGATAACAGCCGAAGGGTCATAGACATTGATTGGCATCAAGTCGAAAAATCAGTTGGCGATTAGCCGGAAGAATTGTTGCGAGCCGGTGATGGCGTTGGTGTAAGGACTGGCCGCACCGGGAATGTTGATGTAGGCGCCGGTGACAGCAGGCGCGGCCTGCAAACCGAAGGCCGAGTTGGTCCACGTCAACACCACATTGGTGCCGGATTGCCGGATCGTCAGCGGTGTCGAGGGAGATAAAAATGTGATGCCTGTGGACCAATTTGCCCCGCTTTGCTTGCTGATCACCAGCCGATTGATGTTTTGAGCCGGCGTCAAAACGAAAAGCTCTTCGTCCAAGTTGGCTGAAGTTCCTGAAGTTAGAGTTCCGTTAGCCGGATCCCACACTGGCCATTGCGAGTTCGGTGTCATCCCCGTTGTTCCAGAAAAGTCTTGCGCGTTCCAGCCAACGAAGCTCACTTGGTTGGAAGACGAACCATTGATGGCATAAGCTTGCAATAAATACGATTCCGGGCCATCAACGTCTATCAGCAAGATGCGGTCTTGCGGAGTCAGCGGGAAAAGAAAATCAAACTGCAAGGTTCCGGTGGCATCCCAGGTCATACACAAATCCTCGATGTCGCCCGCGACTCCATCGCCCGTGCCGTTGCTGGTCACGCCCACGAAGTTGGTGAGATACGCCGGATTGTTTCCCGGCGTCGCGCCGCCAAATACATCCGAGTATAACGACACTGAATCGGCAGTCAGCCGGGTCACCGTCAAGTCATTGTGCGTCTTGAAGTCGGTGACGAAAACCCCGTTGGTGTTCAGAACCGTGGCCGCGTCCTGCCCGGCGTCATTGATCCAATGGACGACCGGAATGTTTTGCGCCAGAACCAGGTTGGAAAAGCCCAGCGCGAGAACCGCCAGACATATGGTGATGGTGAGCTTTGTTTTCATGGTTTGGAATGTGTTTTTGGTTATGATGTGATGGTTTGTTTTCATGGATTTTCTTTCTCAATTTTTGTCTTAACAGTTGAAGCGGTTTTCTGGACAACGAAGGTGGATTTCCGGCCAGCCGGAACCATGGCCGGATTGAGGAAATGTTTCCTCTGCGTTGAAACCGTATGACCGCCGTTGGTCTGCATATTCCCAAAACTGATTATCCTGATTCTAGCACATTAAATTTTAGCACATTAAATGTCTGTTGATCAATGAAATTTCGTCAAATGGCAAAATCCACATTGACATTGCCAAAAAATGTTGAGCGGCAATTGCAAACAAAAAGCTGCGGGGAAGTTACGTGGTCTCGTTGCGCGGTTGCGGTTGGCGCTCTGCGCCGAATGAATCCCGTCGCCTGCCGGGTCAAGCCTTTGTTTTACCCGGTCTTTTGTTCAGCTTCGGCGAGGTATTGGCGGGTGGCAGCGGGCAGGTCATGCCAGATTTTTACGGCAATCAATGTCCCGATCAGAGCGAACGGCATCAGAAAATACGGCCAGTATTGCCAGTTCCACGTCGTCAGATAACCGAGGCTGAATGACTGGATGCCGCTGCCGAGATACGTGCAGCCGTCCACAATGCCGGAGCACGTCGCCGCCGCCTTGCGCCCGCCGAAATCCGTCGCCGCCGTGCCGGCCATGAGCGAGGTGATGCCCACCGCGCACATCACGATGAGCACCGCCGCACAGCCAAGAATGAGCGGGGAGGAAAACAAAAACACGGCCATCACCATCGCCAGGATCAGGATGAAGCCGCACAGGAACGCCGTCGGCGGACCGCGCCGCGATTGGAACCACCAGTCGGAAGCCATGCCGCCGGCAAAACTGCCGATGGTGCCAAAAATCATCAGCAGAAAGCCCCAATGTTGCAGGAAAAATTCCGCGCCCGGCTGTTTCACCTCGGCGGCAAAAACAAAATACCATTGCGTGATGCCATTGCGGAAAATGCCCGAAGTCAGCCCGATGGCCGCGATCAGCAGCATCAACGGACTGGCGAAAACTTTTTTGAGCAGGTCGAGCGCCGTCAGCTCGATGTGCATCTGGCCGGACGACGCGTCGTGCGTGTCGAAGTACGGAAAATCCGCCTCCTCCGGCGTGTCCTTGATGAGCCACCAGTCAATCAACACCCAGACAACCAGAATTGCCGATGGAATGAAAAACACCGCCCACGTCGCGTCCACGGGTTTTGTTTCCGACGCGAAAATGGCCTTCAGCAAATCGTGCAACCAGCCGCCGGTGGCGTTGGCTTTGGTCATATTGACAATCGCCTGCCCCCAGTCGAACGCGAAATAGATGCCGATGGAAATGAGCGTTCCAAAAATCGCGCCGAACACGCCGCGTTCGCGCACGTGGAACCAATACGCCTTGACCTTGATGATGGAAACCGCGCCGTAGCTCTGGAAATACATGTTCACCGAATAGAGCAACGAAAAGGCGGCGACGTGGTTGAAATGCAGCCGGCCCATCACAAGCAGCCAGGTCAGGACCCCGAGCAGAACGTTCGCCACCGACGCGCCGAGCGCGGCGATGATGATACCGCGTTTGCCGCCGATTTTGTCCACGAGCGGGCCATTGACCAGGAATGACAGCGCATAGGTGACCGTGCCGGCGGCGAAAATCAGGCCGAGGTCCTCCTTGGACATCAAATCGCCGAGCGCGTTTTTGGAGACATTGAGATTGTAGCGTCCCATGTAAAGGAACGCGTAGGTCATGCCGAGCGGAAACCAGTTGATGAAGCGGCGCACCATGAACCACCGGCTGTGGCGCATCGGGTTGTTGTGAAAATACAACCCGATAATCACCGCCAGACAAATGCCGACCAAAACCAAGTCCATTAAAATCCTTCGGTAGCCCGACAGGAAAACAGACCCGCGCGGCGCGGTCAAAGGATTTTATGTGACAAAAAAGCCGCG
>CAWFZJ010000034.1:0-4443 GCA_963820205.1 uncultured Verrucomicrobiae bacterium | reverse complement strand
GATGGCCAGGCTGGAACCGGCGGGGATGCGCAGGTTGATGTCCTTTAGAACGGAAACGCCGTTGTAGGCGAAGTTGAGATTGCGAAACTCGATTTCACCAGAGATATCGGGCGATCGGGTGATCGGGCCATCGGGCGATTGAAAAGCAAAATCACGTGTTGCCGGGGTCTGATCTTTCGATGGCTCGATGACCCAATGACCCGATGGCCCGATCTCGTCGGCGATTTCCGGCTGCTGGGAGAAAATTTTCTCGATCCGCACCATGGACGCGGTTCCGCGCTGGAAGATGTTAATGACCCATCCCAGAGCGATGACCGGCCACGTCAGTTGCATCATGTAGGTATTGATCGATCACTTCCAGCCGGTCCCGCAGCGCGGGATGAATCGGCTCCAGCCAATTTGCCGTGGTGAGGAACAGCACGCGCGACAAGATCGAACGGCAAATCGAGGTAATGGTCGGTGAACGTGTTGTTCTGCGCCGGGTCGAGCACTTCGAGCAACGCCGACGCCGGGTCGCCGCGGAAATCCGCGCCCACCTTGTCGAGTTCGTCGAGCATGATGACCGGGTTGCGGCTTTCGACGCGGCGCAAGGTCTGGATGATGCGTCCGGGCATCGCGCCGACGTAAGTGCGGCGGTGGCCGCGAATCTCCGCCTCGTCCCTCATGCCGCCGAGCGAAATGCGGGCGAACTTGCGGCCCAGCGCGTCGGCGACGCTTTTGCCGAGGGAAGTTTTGCCGACGCCGGGCGGGCCGACGAGGCAGAGAATCGGCCCTTTGATTTGTTTGCGGCGTTTGATGACGGCGATGAATTCGAGCAGCCGGTCCTTGACCTTGGCGAGGCCGAAATGCTGCTCGTTCAGGATTTTTTCCGCCGCCTTCAAATCCAGCTTGTCCTCGGTGGATTTTTCCCACGGCAGGCTCAAAATCCAGTCGAGGTAATTGCGGGCAACGCCGTATTCGGCGGCGGCGGGCGGCGTCTGCTGGAGGCGTTCGAGTTCCTGCCCGGCGGCCTTGCGCGCCTCTTCGGGCATCGGTGTCTGCTCGATTTTTTCGCGGAGCGATTTGGTTTCGTTCGCGTTCGGGTCCGCGTCGCCCAGTTCGCGCTGGATGGCGCGCATTTGTTCGCGCAGGAAAAAGTCGCGCTGCGACCGGGCAATTGAGGAGGCGACGTCGTTCTGGATTTTGGAACTCAACGTCAGCACTTCCTGCTCGCGGCCGAGCAGCGGCAGCAGCTTCTGGAGCCGCTCGCGGACGGAAATGGTTTCGAGCAGCCGCTGGCGGTCTTCGAGGCTCAAGTTCAGGTTCGCGGCGATGAGGTCGGCGAAATGGCCGGGATGATCGGTGTTGAGCGCGGCGATTTTGACCTGGTCGGGCAGCGCGGTGGACATCTTGGCGATTTCATCAAACTGCTTGTGCGCGTTGCGCAGCATCGCCTGCAACTCGATGGAGTTTTCGGTCTCGTCGCGCAACAGTTCATAAGCTGCGCGCAGATAGGGCATGGGCAGCGTGAAATTTTTTACGCGGATGCGCCAGAGTCCCTCGACCAGCACGCGCGCGGTGCCGTCGGGGAATTTCACCATCTTGGACAGGCGCGTCACGCAGCCGACCTCATGCAAATCCTCCGGGGCCGGCTCGGCGACTTCCGCCTTGCGCTGCAACACCGCGGCAAACAGGCGGTCGCCGGCCACGATGTCGTCAATCAGCTTCAGGCTCGGCCCGGTCTCAACGAGCAGCGGCACGACGGCGCCCGGAAAAATCACGATGTCGGAAAGGCCGAGCACTGGCAGCGCGTCCGGCAGCGAACGCGCCGAGATGCGCGGCGGCGTTTCCGCTTTTTCAGCGGCGCCGAGAATGCTGACAAATTCCGTCTCCGGCGATGTGGTCGTCGTATCCATCAGTTGTTAAATGCTGCCGCGCCGGAAAAGATTCACGCGCGGTCAAACTCCATCGGCAATCGGCACCTTGGTTGTCTTGGACTGCGGCTGATGCGCCGCCGGCGCGTCAATCCGCAGAAAGCCGTTCACGTAAATCGCCTTGGCCTGGCCCAAATCAAAGCCCGAGGGCAGATCCAGCACGCTTTCAAACGGGCCGTAGCTGATTTCCATGATCAGAAAACTGCATTTTTGCGCGCGGCAGCAGTCAGGGCGATTCCCGGAAATCCGCAGACGATTTCCCTCGATGGTGATTTCGAGGTTTTCACTTTTCATGCCGGGCAGCTCCACCTTGATAACCAGGCCGGTGTCGGTGACATAAACATCCGTGTTCGGCACCCAGCGTCCATTGGCGGTGCCGCCGTGCCCGCTCACCGCCGAGCGCCGGGAAACAAAATGAACCGTCGAACTGACTTTGGTTACGGCCATGATGAAAACAATATCGCAAAAAACCGAATTGGCAAGCGAACGGCTTGCGCTGCTTCACGCGGAAACATAACCGCAAAACCCATTTGCGCAAATGGAATTTTTTGTCCTGTCGGAACTCCATGAGAATGTCCCCATGGCAACTCGATAAGAATGTCCCCCTGGGTCGGGATGCGGTAGCAACCCGGCCACAACATGGAGACATTAACAATGAGTCGGAAAGAACGGGAACGATTGACGATCATGGTGGGCGTTAAGGAGCAGGAACTGACGCTGGTGCAGGCGTCGGAGCTGATGGGGGTGTGCTACCGCCAGAGCAAGCGCATCTGGCGAGCGGTATCAGGCACGACGGGGACGCGGGGCTGGTGCATCGGCTGCGGGGCAAGCCCAGCGCGCGGCGCAAGCCGCCCGAGACTACGGCGCGCGGTGCTGGCGCGTTATCCGAGGAGCGGTATGCGGATTTTGGGCCGACGCTGGTGGCGGAGTATCTGGCGCAGGAAGGGCTGGTGGTGGATCACGAGACGCTGCGGCGCTGGCTGATGGCCGAGGGGACGCGGACGGTGCGGCGCCGGCGGCAGCAGCACCGGCCATGGCGCGAGCGCAAGCCTGTTTTGGGGTGATGGTGCAACTGGACGGGTCGCATCACGACTGGTTTGAAGGGCGGCGAGACAAGGCGGTGTTGATGGTGATGGTGGATGACGCGACCAACCAGGTGTGGGCGCAGTTCTTCGAGGCGGAGACGACGCGGGCCAGCTATGACGTGTTGGAGGGCTGGGTGCGCCGGCGTGGGTTGCCGCAAAGCCTGTATGTGGACCGGGACAGCATCTACCGGTGTGAAGGGGTGGGCAGCGTGGCGGAACAAATGGCGGGCCAAGGGCCGCGGACGCAGTTTGGGCGGGCGATGGAGCAGTTGGGGGTGGAGCTGATCTTGGCCAACAGTCCGCAAGCCAAAGGGCGGGTGGAGCGGACGAACGGCGTGCTGCAAGACCGGCTGGTCAAGGCGCTGCGGTTGGAGGGGATCAGCGACTTGGAGCGGGCCAACGAGTTTCTGGACGCAGAAGTTTCTGCCGGCGTTGAACCGGCAGTTTGCGCGAGAGGCGGCCAGTCCGGCGGACGTGCATCGGGCCGTGCCGAGGAACTTGGACGAAGTGTTGAGCTGGGAAGAAGAGCGCGTGGTGCAGGGGGACTGGACGGTGGCGTGCGAGGGGCAGCGGTATCAGTTGGACCGGCAACATGAGGCGTTGAGTCTGGTGCGGCGGAAGGTGATGGTGCGGACGCTGCGGGATGGGCGGGTGCAGTTGGTGTATCGGGGCAAGAACTGCTAAGTGGCGAGCACTGCCCGCCGGAGCGGCGCGGAAGTGGTGCCAGCCGAAAGCCAAGCCGCCGGGAAGGTGAAAAGCAAGCCGGAGCATGCCGCCGGCGGGAACCATCCGTGGCGGCGGGATGGAGTGGGATTGGGGCGGGAGTATTGGACGCGGAGTCAAGGCGAGGGACGGCGCGCGCGCGCCGGCTCGGCGGCGGCGGGACTCCGGTCGGCCTCCGCTACGCTCCGGCCTCCCTGCGTCCCGCACCCCAGCCGGGGGAAACAGATGCAACGAACAACAACCAACAAAGGGGACATTCTCTCGTGAGTTAACATGGGGACATTTCTAAAGAGTTTTGACATGGAATTTTTTGTCCTAATCGTCCGGGCGCATCCCCGACACCGCTCCCGTGGCGCGGGATTGAAACCTGCCGTTTTCGCCGATTTGCAATTGGCAGTTGGCTGTAATTTCCAAGTCCATTGAACCCGCATTCCGGGCGTGGCATTTGCCGGGAGCGCTGGCGTCTCGCCGGCGCTCCCAGAGGCGCGCCTCGCGGATTGCAAATCCGCGATACAGCCGACTGCAAGTCGGCGCTACGGAGGCGGTGCGCGGATGCGTCCAGAACGAGAACGAGGACGAAAAAACTTTGAACCCTGAACCCTGAACTCTAAACTTGGAAACATATGTTCCGCCACACGCACCGCGTCAGTTACGCCGAATGCACCGTCGGCAACCACGTTTATCACTCGCGCTTCCTCGATTTGCTCGAAGCGGCGCGCGGC
>CAWFZJ010000033.1:0-17787 GCA_963820205.1 uncultured Verrucomicrobiae bacterium | reverse complement strand
TTTTTTTTTTTTTACTGATCATTTTTATTGTTTGCTGACAACACGTGTTGCCGGTCATCTGCATTCCGGCAGAACCGAAACTGAGAGTAGGTGTGAGCAAACTAAGGCCGGGGGACTGGCCCCCGCAGCGAGTGCGCTGAGGAGACTCGACTGTGTTGTCCACAATGATGTGTTCAAACTGCTGTCAGAGACAAAATTGTCAGAAAAAATATGTGCTCGGCATATGCTCGCGAATGACATAACCGCTGCAATGGTCAATGTAAATATTTTCAGTTTCATAATTATCTCCTTCCTTTATAGTTTGAATAGTTATTCCTTTACGGAAATTGGTTCAATGATTACAGCTAACTTAAATGATGCTTAATACATTCGATGACGGCTGCTTATTGCGCCTGCAATTTTGTGATGGCTTTATACGCCTCTTCCCTAATATCCGACCTTGAGTTCATCAATAATGGTTCGATGGCAGGAATGGCGTCCTTGTTACCGATAATCGCGATGGTTCGGCAGGCTTCACGAATAATATCCGGCCTTTCATGCGTCAATAATGGTGTGATGGCAGGAATAGCGTCCTGATTGCCGATAACCACGAGGGTGCGACAGGCTTCGCGAACAACATCAGGATTTGTGTGAGTAAGGCAGGGTAAGATTTTCGGGGTGGCCTCGGTTGCCTTCATGTTACGAAGTTTTTTCAGGGCATCAATCACTTTGCTCGGATTATCTTGTTCAAGAGACACACAAAGTTTCTCAACTGCGGGATCGCTGATGACACTTGTTGCCGGAGCCACGATTGCTCCTTTTTCACGCACCACCATTTCTTTGACGATTGTGTCACTGACGCTGTTGCTCTTCAGTAACAGAACCCCACCGACGCCGACATCGAACTTCGTCGGTTGATTTTTTATCATACTGACGATGATCTCCTCTGAGATACCATTTTTCACCAGTTCTACAATTGAATTGTTGGTCAACACCTCGGAATTGCTGACGTTCTCGTTACGCATTGCTGGCGGGATTGCCACCGAAACTTTAACTTCTTTTTTGCCACCATCGCCGGTCTTGAGTTCTTTCGGGTGATTCTTCATGTATGCGATGACATCTGCATTAACAGGAGGATTGGCTTGTTGCGCTGTGGCGATGTCCTGTGGGCTAAATTGGGACTGCGATATGTCAATCTCTTTAGTGATGGCATCTGGTTTAACGCCGGCCGCAGTAAGCGCCTTGATGTCGTCCACAGTGATCGGGGTGACGCCCTCGATCGGCAGAGCCTGTCCCGAGGGCTGCGTTTGGGCTGCTTGTTGCTGCTGGACGACCGCATCATTATGCTGGATCGTTTGCCAGGTTTGCGGTGACTGTTGCCGCAGCCGCTGCTGCTGTTCCCGATCCGTCATGTGTCCGACCAGTCCGCCTACAATTACGCCAGCCAGATCGCCAACCAATACGTTTCTGCCACCAGCATGTCGTCCGCCAGCGGCTGCACCTGCACTGGCGCCCAGCGCTCCCCCAATCAAAGCGCCCGTTGTCGTATTGTTTTGCGTGCCATTCGGGTTAACACAACCGGTCATCAACACTAGTTCCAATGACACGAGCACGACAGCAATAATTCGATACATATTTTTCATGGTTTTCTCGCTTTCTGTTGTTTTACATTTCTGATTATTCGTCAGTCAATTCTTTATCTTCATATCATCTCGGACCTCTGAGCCAGTTTTAGCTCCATATTCTTTGAGGAGAGAAATTATTTCCGGGTTGTTAAGTTTAAGGGCGACATCTAGCGGACGCGGTCCGAATGATGGCTGTCCCACGTTTGGGTTGGCTCCATGTTTTAGCAATTTTTCAACGCGCGAACGGTTGCCAGCCTCGATTGCCTTTATCAGCGGTGGCTTGGCTCCGGGCTGACAAGTCGTTTCAAAAGCTAATGGCGACTGATTCCAGTCTCGATTAACGGTTCCGCAGCCTGCCGCCAATAAAAGAAAAATGAAGAAGGCTGCTACTTGAAAATTTTCGGATGCTTTTGGTAGAATTATGGCCGTCATAAATTAAATCAATTGCGATGATTCCATTGTCCCCTGACCCATATTTCACCTGTAGGCAAGTGTTGTTTAACTGGTATGATTCTTCATGCATTCGATGACAGACGGATCAACACTAGCTTGTTGCGCAGCGGCGATGTCCTCTGGGTGATAAACAGCCTTCGATTCGCCAATCTCTTCCTTGATAACATCTGGTTTAACACCGGCTGCGGAAAGCGCTTTGATGTCGTCCACGGTGAGCGGGGTGGTTTCCGTTGTCTGTGGCGGCGTTTGGGCCGACGGGATCTGCGGGTAGGACGGCTGTTGCGATGATGGATGCTGTTGCTGATAGACGTAATCGTTATGCCGGATAGTTTGCAATGTTTGCGGTGATTGTTCCTGCAATTGGGCTCTTTGTTGTGCATTTATCTGGTCCGTGATGTGACCAGCGATGGCACCCACTAAAGCACCGACGCCGGCACCGATCAATGCGCCGGTTCCTGGATGTGCGCGATCGGCGACAGCACCGAAAGCGGCACCGAGACCTCCACCAATTATAGCGCCCATTCCTGTATTGTTTTGCGTGCCATCCGGGTTCACACACCCGGTCGTCAGCACGAGTGGCAAAACCACAATTGCTACGCCAATAGTCCGATAAATGATTTTCATAGGTTTTCTCGTTTTCTTTGACTGTTAAATTCTTAATTGCTCGTTATTTGTTAAACCTCAATTCGGCAGGTTGCTATTTCTTGACGGGATTGACTTTGTGTGGGGCGGAACCCGTCGTCGGAGGCCTAAACACTTTGCTGACCGGAACTAGAGTTGGTGTTTGCCCAACCGGTTTGCCTGGCTGTCCAGGCCCCGGCCCACTACCGGGGGTAATAGTCTTTGTCACAACCGGAGTCGCGCGAACTTTTTCAAGTGCCTTGCGGTCGCCAACCGGATGCCTCTCTTCAAAGGATGTTCTTTCTATTGGATGATGAGTCACCTGTGCAATGTGATCGAGGCGCTCTCGCCCGATTCCATTGTTCACAAACCTGCCGTGCTCATCCCGGCGAAAGTCATTTCTGATGACGCTCCTTCTGTAAAAATCATGAAACCTGTCCCCATGAATATGCCAGGCATATTCATGGCCCCGCATCCGGAAGAACCCTTCATGGAAATGATCGTAACCGACAAATACAAAACAGCTTTCGCCCAGGCCAAAATCAAAATCCAAACCCACCCGGACTCCGTTAAACATAAATACCCCATCCACAAAAACCGCTCCCACCGGCAAAGGCGCCCAACCGATGGCCGCGTCCCCTTCCGCGTGACGCCAAAAAACCCACGCCGGGCCCCAGGTATAATCCGGTGCCCAAAGCCAGCCCAGACGGGGGTCTAAAACCCAACGGCCATAGTGAAAAGGGATGTCCCCCCAAGTATAATCTGATTGCCAAAACAAACCATTGTCAGTTTGAACCCACTGTCCCATATCATAATAGGGACGCCAGTCGGGATTGGCGGCGATGGCTTGGTCTGGATGCCAATACTGAGCGCCCCCCACATCCACCCAAGAGCCGAAGGGTGCAAGTTGATCATGGAAATAATTAAAGTTGATCTCCGGTCCTGCTTGGGGTGGGACTTCGGTTGGGGGTGCTGGGTTGACTTGGGCAACCTGTGGTACTTGTTGTGGTGTATTTTGATTAATAATAACTTGCACAGGAACAGGTTGCGACGATGTTAGTGCAGACGGAACTGAAGCAGAAGTGACAGGTGCTGGAGGGGTCTGTGCAGACACTGGATTCGGATTGGAAGTGGGGGCGGGGGCCTTGGCTTGGAGCAACGCAGCTATGACAACTTGTGAGACCCCCTGGCTTTTGAGATAACGTATATCGTCCACGCCCAGTTTGTAAGATTTTCCCGTATTCCCAATGTAACTCGTGATGACATCGTCACTCATCTTTTCCTGGGAAAGTGTAACCACTTCCTGCAAGTCGGGTGACAGATTTGACGGCGGGGTTTGGGCGTTACAAACATTGCCGACGCTCCAACACATCCAGCCGAAGGCAACGCAGGCAAGGGCACCCTTCGCGGTCGCTTTCAGGTTTATCAGGTTTTTGTTTTTCATAATTGCTCTCCAATTTTTAAGTTTTGCATTTTATTGGCCTGTTTCATTTGTGCGGCCTCATTGGCCTATACTTTTTCATCTGTGAAATCTTGCAGGATATTTGGCTCGTGGTTTTCGGCACAGCCAAATCCGCTTTCGAGATCCCCGATTGGGCTGGAAGGGAGCTTGCGTTCCTCTCTGAAACAACGCCTGTTTGCATGATTTGCGACGTTATTCCCCTGCCGGCATTTTGCAACACCAAATTTGACGGGAAAGACCGGTCAACCGACAGGTGGCCTCGCGAATGAATCATCTCCAACCGCCGCGAATAAATACATGGACACCGTTACGAAACAGCTATCAGTGCGGCACCCACATCGCGCCCCGGTAGGGAGGGCAGGCCCAATATGCCCACCCTCCCATACCGGTCGTTCCTCCCAACCCCAAATTCCTGGAATCCAGACAAAACCAAAAGCGGGCGCGACGGTGACAACTTCCTGCACCGCCCCTGGTGTGCTTCCGAACCACGACTCCCGTCACCAACGACGCCAACCATACGGGTGGGCATACATGACATGCACGGGATGGTAGCGCCAGCAGCCAGGAACCCATACACGGCTGTAACTGCTAACCGACCAATAACCCGGTGCCGGAAAGGACGGAGTTGTCACCACCACTGATGGCACGGTGACCACAGGCTCAGTCACAATCACCGGCCCAACGGGAGCCGTCACCACGACGGGCACCGGCAGCGGCAGGCCGAACGAAAAGCCGAAGCGAACTCCGGCATGGGCAGACAACGTTGCCGCGCCGATCAGGGCGACCGTGAGAAACAATTTGGTTTTCATAAGTTTCAATTTTTTAATGTTTTTAACCGAGGCTGCGACATTGGCCGCATGGCCTCATTCACCCTTACTGTTCTCGCCACGAAATCTTGCAGAAAAATTGGGATTTTTTTGGATGCTCGCCGCGTGATGATTTATGCTAAGTCTTTCAAGGGTTTGTGACCCGCCCCATGAAAAGAATGACACCCGGTTGGTTGTGCCGATTCAGCCGAATACGGTCACATTGTGTGGTCTTCGTGTATAATATTCCCCTTGTCATCAATCAGAAGGATTGTCATCGGGACCGGAAAGCTGTATTTAGTACCGTTTTCGTTCGCTATCCAAAAGATGACAACCTCCTTTATGGGCTCCCTCCTCTCAGCGTCCAAGTAGCTCGTTACACTGGAGATAGCGGCAACGCATCCACTCTTCTTTATGTAGGCCTTTGCGACATTTGTGACTGCGGCATCAGAGATTCCCTTCCTTAAACCTGCGCTCTCGCCGGAAGGGGTGTTGCATCCTATCAATAGCGCGAGGACCAGAAATACAATTGTTAGACCAATATTTCGCTGCATATTTTTCATAGGTTTTCTCGCTTTCTTTGACTTTTACCACATCTTGGTCTGGATTCACCCTTTCAAGGATGCTCCGATGCGGAAAAGGCCATTTTGCGGACAGTGTGATTATTGACGTCCGCTACATAGATGTTTCCTGCGTTGTCCACCGCCACTCCGTCGGGACTGTTAAATCGCGCATCTGCTCCAACTCCGTCGGTGGAGCCGGGAGTTCCAGCCAGTCCCGCCAATGTGGTCACCACACCGGTTGGCGTGATTTTCCTGACGGTGTTGTTGCCAGTGTCCGCCGCATAGATATTTCCTTTGTCATCAACCGCCAAACCCTGGGGATTCCTAAACCGCGCGTCATTGCCGTTCCCATCGGTGCTGCCGGTATATCCGGGCAGACCAGCCAAGGTGCTTGCCACTCCGCTTGGCGTAATCTTCCGTATGATGTCGTTGGCACTATCCGCAACATAAACATTGCCAGCATTGTCCGTTGCCACGGCAAACGGATTGTTGAACCGTGCGTTGCTTCCAAAACCGTTGGCATAACCGCTCATCCCAGCCTGGCCAGCTAAAGTGGTCACTACGCAGGCTGGTGTGATCTTCCGAATCGTATCATTGCTCATGTCCGCCACAAAGACGTTGCCCGCGTCATCCACTGCGACGCCCCAAGGATTGCGAAACCGCGCATTGATGCCTGTGCCGTCGTTGCTGCCGGGATGGCCTGCAAGTCCGGCCAACGTGCTCACCACTCCGTTTGGGGCGATTTTCCGAATCGTGTTGTTGGCCGCATCCGCCACATAAACATTGCCGGCACCGTCCACCGCGATGCCAAACGGAGCCCAGAAGCGCGCATTTCCACCGATGCCGTCGGCAGCACCATGACTTCCAGCAACTCCGGCTAATGTGCTTATGGTTCCGTTGGAGGTAATTTCCCGGATCGTGTTGTTGCCCGTGTCTGCCACATAAACATTGCCGACACTGTCCACGGCAACACTGTTTGGCAGCCGAAATTGGGCTTGGTTTCCGGTGCCATCAGCGCAGCCGCCAACTCCAACCTGCCCGGCCAGTGTGGTTGCCTTCAACGCCGGTTGGCTGGAAACGGCAGCAGCTTGAATGGGAGGCGGGGCTGATTGCCGATTGCCGATTGCCGATTTTGCGCTGGAAACGCCACGGGTTGGAATGGGCTGCGAAGCAATAACAACGGTGGAGCGTTCACGCCAAAACATCCAACCCAGCAGGCCAATCGCCGCCAAGCATGCCGGAATCCAAATAACTTTCAGCACGCGACTAACTTGGGACAGCTTGTTGCCCACCGCTCCTTTGAATCTGCGTTGTCCCACTGGCTGTTTGTTTTCCTTGATTCGCTGCAAATCTTTCAGGACATCCCGCATGTCGGCATAACGATCGCGGAGTTCTCTCGCCATGCAACCTTCGGCCACGGCAACCAAACCACGATCTGCATCGGGGTTCAAGCTGGTGATCGACCGGGGCGGCCCCGCCAGAATTTGATCCAGGATTTCCTTCGAGCTGCGCCCCTTGTAAGGCGGATGTCCGGTCAACATTTCGTAGAGCAACGCTCCAAAGGAATAAATGTCACAGCGCGTGTCTTCGGCGTCACCCGCCGCCACCGCCGGGGACATGTAAGGCGCGGTCCCTTCCAAATGCCGGCTTTCCACATCCACAATCGTGTCGTTGAACATGGTGCGCGCCAGTCCGAAATCAGCCAGGCAAACCTGGCCGTTCGCGTCGAGAAGGATATTGGCCGGTTTCAGGTCCCGGTGAATGATGCCGCTGCGATGGGCGAAGCTCAGTCCTTCGGCGACCTGTGCGGCAATGTCCAAAATAGTCTCGGTATCCAAGGGTTGTCCGGGTTTGATCCGATTGGCCAGACTGCCCTTTTCAAAGTAGGGCATGACAAAGTAGGGGCCTTCCGCCCGGTCGGAAATTTCCTGCACGGGCACAATGTTTGTATGCCGCAGCCGCTTCAAGTGCCCCGCCTCCCTGAGAAAACGGTGAACGACATTTTGATTGGTCACTAGGTCGGATTTGACCAGTTTGATTGCGACATCCCGCCCAGTATCCGAATCGCGCGCCAGCAGAACCACGCCCATTCCTCCGCCGCCGAGAAGGCGCAGAATTTCAAAATGGTCCAAAACCGCCAGCAAACCCGGCCGTGGCGGCGGGGAAAGCATACGTTGGGCGATCAACTCGGCAATCGGCCCCGTGAATGATGACACGGGTGGCATAAATGCCGACGGGTTCTCCTTGGGCGTGTCTTCGCTCATGACCCGGCTCCTTTCCGGCCGCCTGATATTTTGCCCAATGCTTGGGCGAGCAATTCTTTTGTTTTTGCATCCAACCAGGCTTGCTCCATTGTCCAGCGCAAGCCGCGCTGCAAATCGGCATCAAGCAATTGAGAAATGCGCGCGTCAAGACGGACCAGCGCGGCGGCGATGCTCGTGTAGTAGAGCGTAGTGGCAATTTCATCCGGCAGCCCACTATCGGGATGATCCATGTTTGCTTTGGCAAAATCCTTGACCAGTTCCAAAAGTTCAATCAGCGGTGCCGGATGGTGAAAGAGGTCGGCAAAACTTTTCAAAAGCAAACCCTGGGCTTCGCTCAAGGTTCTTAATCGCGTTGCGTTGCGTGGGTCAAAACTTCCCAAATCCACCAGCATCGGTGCGGACATCTGATGCCGGAAAATTGCCGCCAATTCATCGGGACGCCAAAGTTTGGCGCGTTCCTCACTCGTGGCCATCAATGTGGCCAGCTTTTTCGCGCGGCTTTTGAACACCGCCGCCGAAGAGTCAAAATCGGACATAACAGTTCTATCACCTCTTACAGATGGCTTTTTGGCATCTTGCATACTTTTTTCAGCCCCGTTTCGCCAGGCGACCGAGGAAATCTTCCAGCGCCTGAATCTCGGCGGCGGTGGCGGCATCTTGTCCCGCATAATCCTTGATCACTTTGCTCAAGTGCGTCTTGAAGATGCGCTTGGCGCTCAAGAGCGTATTGGAAGCGTCCATGGGAGACTTCAGGCCGAATTGGTCAATCAACTGGTCATAGGATGGCTGCGCCGCGTCATCGAAGATCGGCTCCAGCAAACGAACACGAAACATTTCCCAGATGTAACTGCGTCGTGGCTGGTCTGCGCCGGGATTTTTGCAATCTGTCTCCATCCGCCGCAACGTTTCCGCGAGCACAGTGCGCGCCCAAACCAAATCGAATTCTTCAGCGGGGGCGTCAGGTTGCGGCAGTTCGCGCTCCAGTTCCTCCATTGAAATCGGCGGGTTTTTCACCTCCGCCCGATTCAAACGGTTCAGAACGAAATTCCGCAAACTCGTCTTCAGAAAATCGCGAAACCGCCCCCGGGTTTGATCTGCTCTTCGCAACCATCCCTCTTTAAGCAACTTGTCCTCGGCAAAATCTTGAAGCAACGTGTCCGCTTGATTCTTCAAGCTGGGAAATGCTGCCACCAGAAAAATCCTCAGAGGTTGCCAATACAGACGTATGAGCCGGTCAAGGCGCGCTTCATCTGCCTCCGCCGCCTTGCCCAATTCGGCCCAGTCGGTTCGAGGGAAAATCGAACTAGCTGATGGTTCAGGAGTCATGGCCGTGAATCCACAGCCAGAGACACAGCTTCTTCGTCCAAGTCAATCTTTTTCGACAAAATGGAATTGAGTGGCGTCGGGCGTGCCGAGAATTTCCTTGACGCGCGGCTTCAAGAAATTAAGGTGGCGGTGCTAAAGCGAGTTGTTTCAAAATTAATAAAGGCCATGAAATATCATCCTCTCATCCTCACAGGTCTTGCTTCGTTATCGTGTGGTTTGCTGCTTGCCGGCTGCACCAGCACTGAGTACGGCCACACCAGCCCTTATCAGCCCGGCCCGGTTGCCGGCAAAACCGTCGGCAACGCCGTCGGGGTCACCGCCGGCAACGTCGCCGGCTTCGGCGTTGGCGCTGCCGAGGGCGTTGCCCACGGCGTCGCCGCGCCATTCGATCCCAGCTACCACATGGTGCGCCAATGGCGCACGGAAACGACATCCGATGGCCGGACAATCCAGGTGCCGTACGACGTTTTGGTGGATCAATATGGACGTCCGGTGTCCATGCCGGCGCCGACGGGGAATCCCGCCCCGCCTCCGGTCACACCGCCGCCGCAACCTGCGACAACAAACGCCGTGACCAAATAAATTTGGAAGCGAAAACCAATCAAGCCATGAAAATACTAAAACATTTGTTTCTGTCGGCACTACTGGCCGGTTCGCTGCCGAGTTTCATTCGCGCCCAAACCAATCCCATTGAAACGGATGCGAATCTCAAGGACAGCACCACGCATGTTGTGGTGGAGCGCAAAGTCTATGAAACCACCAAAACCTATCAGCAGGACACGCCGCGCGATGTGCAGCGCAAAATTGCCATCATCGTGCAAAATCGCGGCTCCGCCAAACTCAACGACAAGGTTCCGGTGCTGGAAGACCTGGTGAGCAGCCGCGTGGCGGGAAAAGGTTTTTCCGTCATCTCGCGCGATGACGTCACGCGATCACTGAAGGATTATTCCACCGGCAAGGATCCCAACGGCGGGCTGGGCGCATTGGATCGTTCGCTGGAAGACAACAGTTCCGCGCTGCGGCTCGCGCAGAATCTGGGCGCGGATTACATCCTGGTGCCTTCCATCGTCAGCCTCGGCACGGAAAAGAAAAACTATTCCGGCAACGGCATCAGTACGCTGAACATCACGCACCGGCTCCGCGTGACCTACAAAATTGTGGAGGCAGGCCAGGGCGGCGCGGTGCGCGGCGGCGCGTTCACCTCGGAAAAAACCATCCGGCAGACGGCGGATTTGCAAACCGAAAGCAGCGACGTGATCAACGAACTGCTCGATGACGCGGCGGAACAACTGGCCGACGCCATTGTGCAAAGCGCCCCATCGTTGCCGGCGGAAGTGGCGAAGGCCGCGATGGTCAACTTCAACGTGAACTGCTCAATGACCGACCCGCGCCAGCAGCCGATTTTGATTTCCGCGCTCGGCATCACCGCCGACAACCATGTCGTGTTGACCAATCAGCCCATTGCCGTCCAGGCGATGGACGTGACCGTGGAACTGGACGGGGTTGCGCTCGGCTCCGCGCCCGGCACATTCCAGGGGCGTCCGGGTTTGCACAAAATCCGCCTGTCGCGTGAAGGTTTTGATCCCTGGGAACGCACGGTCAACATCTACGAAGGCCAGAATCTGCGCGTGGCCTTGCAGATGAGCGACGCCGGTTATGCGCGTTGGGCGGACACGACGGCCTTCCTGGCCACATTGGATGCGAACCGCAAATTGACCGATGCCGAGGTGAAACGCATCGAAGGCATTGCCGAATTTTTCAAGAACAGCCATTATCGGGTGGACACCAAGGAAAATGTCCATGTCACCTACAAAAGCCTTTTTTGATTGAACTAAACAAGCCAACACCAACATGAAAAACCATATTTCAACTCTTGCTCTCGTCGGCGTGTTGTTGCTGCCGGTAATTGTCCCGGCGCAGGAAAAAGCGACGCTCGCCGTTTCGTCCATCAAGCCCACGCCGTCGCTCGCCGCCTCGGTCAAGCCGGACAAAAAACCGTCGTTGAACCGCATTGTCGAGTCGCTCGACAGCCAGTTGATTGACCGCATCAACGCGACACGCAAGTTCGACGTTGTCGGCCGCAGCGACTTAAGCGACATCATCAAAGAGCAGGACCTCGGCGCGTCCGGCAACGTGGACGCCAAGACCGCCGCCCAGGCCGGCAAGCTGACCGGCGCGAAATATCTGCTGGTGACCACGGTGGACGATTTTCAGGATTACGTTGAGACGGCCACGTTTGAAGGCACGGGCCGCAGCGCCACCAAGCGCGTCTTCCGATTTTCGGTGGTGGGGAAAATTTACGATTCCAGCACCGGCAAACTGCTGGAGTCGGCGAATTTCCAGACCGGCAACGATGCGTTCAAGCAAATCCAGGAGGAACGCAACTACTCGGTCAAGGATGGCGAGTTGAGCGATGAGATGATGGTGGCCGTTTCGCGGGACATGGCTCAGAAAATCGCCAATCACGTCGCCGACGTGATCTTTCCAGCGAAGGTCCTCGTCAAGCGCGACAACGAAGTCACGATCAATCGCGGCGAAGGCGGCGGCGTGGCCGTGGGCGACACATTCAACGTGTTTGCCTTGGGCGAGGAATTGATTGACCCGGACACGAAGGAATCACTGGGCCGTGAAGAGGCCAAGGTGGGCAAAGTGAAGATCACCCAGGTCAACCCGAAGACCTCGACGGCGCAAATTATGGAAGACACCGGCATTGACAAAGGCGCGATCCTGCGAAAATCGCAGTAAATGCCATCGGCAGGAATCAAAGTGACACCACTCATGCGAGTCGTGCGTCAAACGGAGCATCCAACCGCTCCTGTTCGCCGCAGCCATCAGCCTGCTGGCAACGGGTTGCCGGACTTACGAACAACAAAATCGCGCCATTCAGTATTGGCATCAGGGCAATTTGCCGGGGGCAGCAGCCGAAGCCACCCGGATGGCCGACCAAAACGCCAATGACAAGGACGCCATTGTCTGGCGGCTGGAACAGGGGGCGGTGCTGCGCGGCAATGGCCAGTATGAAGCCAGCAACAAGGCGTTTGATCAGGCGCAGGATCGCATTGACCAATACTCGCAGGAAGCCAGGGTGAAAATCAGCAACGAAGCCGGCGCGCTGCTGTCCAACCAGGCCAACTTGCCCTACGAAGGCCGCGCCTATGACGGCATTATGCTGAACACCTACAAGGCGTTGAATTATCTTCAACTGGGCGAACCCGACAAGGCCCGCGTGGAGCTCATCCGCGCCTACCAGCGCCAGCAGGACGCCGTCGCGGACAATCAACGGCGCATCGAAAAAGTCCAGGAAGAAGCCGCCCAGAGCAAAGACAAGGCGACAATGTACAAGGCGGAGCGGGACCCGCAATTCAAGGCCCAAATGCGGGGCGCTTACACTGATCTCAACAATCTCAAAGCCTATGCCAACTACGTCAACCCGTTCACCGTTTATCTGGACGGCCTGTATTTCATGGCCGATGCCGTGGACGGATCGGATTTGGAGCGCGCCCGCAAATCATTCGAGCGCGTTGTGGGATTTGATCCGGGCAACGACTACATCAAACAGGATCTGGCCACGGTGGACGATTTGATGAACGGCAAACCGCTGGCGCCAACGACTTACATTATTTTTGAAACCGGCTGCGCGCCCGTCCGCGACCAGATCCGCATAGACATTCCCATCATTCTTGCCAATGTTTCCTACGTCGGCGCGGCGTTTCCCACGCTCAGGCCCCAGGGCAATTACTTCCACCGCCTGATCGTGACGGCCAATGGCACGAACGCGACGACCAGTTTGGTGGCCAGCATGGACAGCGTCATTGGCCTTGATTTCAAAAATGAAATGCCGGTCGTCATCACCAAGACGATTGCGGCCACCGTCACCAAGGCGGTGGCCGCCTACGCGGTCAACAAAGCGGCCAACCAACAAAGCAGCCTGCTTGGTTTAGCCTCCCAGATTGGAACGGCGGTTGCCCAGGCCGCCGTCAACATCGCCGACGAACGCACGTGGACCACGTTGCCGAAGCAGTTTCTGGTCTGCCGCATCCCCACGCCAACCGATCGCAAGATTGAACTGGAGACGCCCCGCGGCGGTCAAAAAATCCCGGTGACAATTGAGGACGGCACGATTAACATGGTCTATGTCAAATCCATCACCGCCACCAGCCCGCTGCTGGTGACACAAATAAAACTGAAATGAAAACGCGAATTTTTCTTCCGCTCGCCGGAATCATCCTGCTCGCCGCCGGCTGCCGCACCTCGGTGAATACCATCGAAAACGCCCAGAAGGAAGGCCAGCGCCAGATGGTCTCCGACCAGCGCGTCATCACCGATGCCAGCCTCGCCAAAAAGGTTTCCTTCGTCGGGGTCAATCAAGCCATGACCCCGGGTGGATTGCTCAAAGTCCAGATCGAACTGCTCAACCGCAAACGCTCGCTCCAGCGTTTCAGCTACCAGTTCCAGTGGTTCGACGCCAATGGCATGCAGATCAACAACGTCGCCTCGCCGACCATTCCCGACCAGATTGAAGGCGGGGAAAGCAAATTCATTTCCAGCGTGGCCCCCACGCCGGCCTGCAAAGATTTTCGAGTCAAGTTCATCGAAAACTAACCACCCTTAACCGAAATATCCCATGAAAAAAACCGTTCTGTTGTCCATCCTGGCCGCGGCCATTCCGTTTGTTGTCGGTGGTTGCGCCAGCGCGCACTATGTTGAAACCGGCGGACGCGAAAGTGTCGTCAACGTCGGCCAGATTAACATTCAGGATTACATCCAGGCCGCCAACGCTGCGACGAGTGACTTGCTGGCATCCGGCGCGCTCGACAAGGTGGCCACTCCGCCCGCCGTGCTGGCCATCAGCCGCATCGTCAACAACACCGGCCAGCAGATTGACACCGATCTGCTCACCAAGAAAATCCGCGTCGCCCTGTTAAACAGCGGCAAAGCCCAGACCACCACCACCATGGGATTGGGTGGCACCGCCGAGGACCCGATGGCCAAGGGACTCCAGCAGGAAAACGAATTCATGAATGACCAGAAGGTAACGCGGAAACCGGACTTCACCCTTTCCGGCAAAATCATTGAAACCACCGCGCGAGCTGGCAACACCCGCCAGGCCACTTATAGTTTCCAACTCTCGCTGACCGACGCCCGGACCGGCCTGGCCGTCTGGGAAGGTGAAAAGGAAATCACCAAGCAGGGCACGCGCTCCACTGTCGGCTTCTGATGGCGTTTCAAGTTTTTTCAGCGCCGGTTTGGGACTCCCCAACCGGCGTTTTAATTTTGCCGGGCGTTGAAACCTATTTGCTGTGCCCACCGTCTTAGGAAACAGAAGCGGTCGTGGAAACGGTGATAAACAACCAGCCGCCACTGGTTGATTTTTGAATGTGAAAATGCCGTTTCTTGTCTAATGACAATGAATTTTGGATTATGAAACTACATGCTTTAACTTTGGCCTTGGTGGTTTCGGCAATCGTGCTTGCCGGCTGCGAATATCCCAATGGCAACCCCAATTACACCGGTACTGGCGCATTGACCGGCGGGGCGGTGGGCGCGGTTTCCGGCGCGGCAATTGGCGGGAACCGGCACGGCGGCGAGGATGCCTTGATTGGCGCTGCCGTTGGCGCGGTGGCCGGCGGGCTGATTGGACTTTCGATGGATCAGCAACAGCAGGAAAGACTGCGCCAGCAAGCCCCCCAAACTTATGTGCGGGTGGACCAGGGACAACCGCTGGGCGTGGCGGATGTCAAGGCGCTGGCCAGGTCGGGGATCAACGACGACGTCATCATCAGCCAGATTCGCAATTCACGCACGGTCTATCATCTCAGCGCGGCGGACATCATTGATTTGCGCGACGCCGGTGTGACCAATCGGGTCATTGATTTCATGATTAACACGCCGGGTTCCATCGGCGCAACTTCCGGGGGTGCGTCCGCGCCACCAGCAAGCACGGTGGTTATGGCCGAACCACCGCCGCCCCCGCCGGTGGAAACAGTCGTTGTCGCGCCCGGACCGGACTACGTCTGGATAGATGGCGAATATGTGTGGAATGGTGGATGGATTTGGGTGGCCGGACACTGGGGTTATCCGCCCTATCCCCATGCCGTTTGGGTTCGCGGCTATTGGGGAAGAGTGCCTCATGGCTGGGTCAGAGTGTCGGGGCACTGGCGTTAACGCCTGTCGTCCAATCTCTCAAACCGGTTCGTGAATTGGCACTCCCTCAAATCCACTCAGTCGGTGGGATTGACAAACACCGGGCATCGTGCTGTGATTGCCGCACCAGAGAAGCGACCAAGCGGCGTCCCGGCTGCGCCGATTTCTTGTTGCCCTCTTCCCGGTGAGTCGTGCCTCACCGAGGCGATGTGGATGGTGAGGTATTCAAGATCAAGTTGGATATATGAGGCCGTAAGGCGTGCAAATGAAAAAGGAACGCAGCCAGGAGGGAACATGAAAACAAAAAGCTCGATTGCGGAAACAACCAACCCGAACACGATGGCCGGGCGGTTAAGACCCGCCGGCGCCGCGAGGCTGCTCCCACTGCTGCTGCTGCTGCTGGCGCTCAATCTATCGTTCATCCCCGAGGCTAAAGCATTTTATACTTATTCAACGCTCCATAACTTCACCGGTTCCCCCAACGACGGGGCCGACCCGTGTGGCTCGCTGACGTTGTCCGGCTCTTTCTTCTCTCCCGGCTCCATCGTCTATGGAATGACGTTCCGCAGGCGGGACGGGGGGCCTCGGTACGGTGTTCAAGATGAACACCGACGGCACCGGATATACCGTCCTCCACAACTTCGCCGGCTACCCCAATGACGGGGCCAACCCGTGTGGCTCACTGACGTTGTCCGGCTTCTCTCCCGGCATCCTCTATGGAATGACGTTCGCAGGCGGGACGCGGGGCCTCGGTACGGTGTTCAAGATGAACACTGATGGCACTGGGTACACCATCCTCTACAACTTCGCCGGCGGCAGCGGCGACGGGGCCAACCCGTACGGCTCGCTGACATTGTCCGGCTCCACCCTCTACGGAATGACGTTCCGCAGGCGGGAACGGTGGCGGCACGGCCGGCACGGTATTCCAGATCAATACCAACGGCGTCGGCTATACCATCATCCTCTTCTTTGCCGGCGGCATCGGCGGCAACGAGAACGGGTACTACCCGTTGGGCTCGCTAACGTTGGCCGACTTGCTCTACGGAACGACGGCGTTGGGCGGGTCCTCCGGCCAAGGCACGGTGTTTTGTCTCTCCAGCGACGGCGAAGGTAACACTTTTTTCGACGTTCTCCACAGCTTCGCCGGCGGCACCGGCGACGGGGCCAATCCGTGTGGCTCGCTGACGTCGTACGGCTTTACCTTCAACGGACATAACACCTTCTACGGCATGACGAAGTGGGGCGGGAGCGGCGGCTACGGCACGGTGTTTCAGAGCACAACTTCCGAAATCATTGTTCGTGGCACTGAAAGTGAGATCACCATCCTCCATAACTTCACAGGTGTCCCCGGCGACGGGGCCAACCCGTATGGGTCGCTGACGTTGTCCGCTGACGGCTCCACACTCTATGGAATGACGTACGAAGGCGGGAGCAACAACGACGGCACGGTGTTCCAGATCAACACCAATGGCACCGGGTACACCATCCTTCACAACTTCACCGGCGGCAGCGGCGACGGGGTTCTCCCGTATGGGTCGCTGACGTTGTCCGGCTCCGCCCTCTACGGAATGACGTCCGGAGGCGGGAGCAGCGGCAAGGGTGTGGTGTTCAAGCTGGTGCCGGCGCTGATCCTGCGTTTCGCCGCGATCACGGTGGTGGCAAATCCGAGTATTGGTGGCACTGTAAGTGGCGGTGGCACCTACGTGGTTGGTTCATCGGTGCAACTCTCGGCGGCGGCCAAGAGCGGCTGGACGTTCACCGGTTGGAGCGACGGCGTCACGACCGCCATACGCTCGATCATCGTGCCGGTCGACGGCGCAACTTACACGGCGAACTTCTCGATCGCTGCGCCGGCGGTCGCCACGCCGACGATCACGCCCAATGGCGGCACGTTCGCCCACTCCGTCTCCGTGGCGTTGGCCTGCGGCACGGCTGGCGCCAAGATCCGTTACACCATTAACGGCACTGATCCGACCAGCAGTTCGCCGGCCTACAGCAGTCCGTTTGCGGTCACCAGCACCGGCACGGTCAAAGCCATGGCCTTCAAGCCCGGTTACGCGGACAGCGCCGTTGCGTCGGCCAGTTTCACCATCACCCAACTGGCGATTACGACCACCTCATTGCCGGCCAGCAAAGTCGGCGTGGCGTACAACGTGGTCCTGCAAGCCACGGGCGGTACAACGCCGTACGAATGGTCGTTTGTGTCTGGGAGCATGTTGCCGTTGTTAGGGTTGAATCTCAGCAGCACCGGCATCATCTCCGGCAAACCGACAAAGTCCGGCACATTCAACTTTACAGTGAAAGTGACCGACGCCAAGTACCAAACTGCAACGCGACCGCTGACGTTAATTATTAGCATCTGAGGCAACGGAGAAAAGGCAAGTGGTCAGTCGATTATAAGCGATTTTTGTCGCAACGACCTGTTCACTCAGCCCGGGCAACCGCCTCAAGGCAACAATCTTTTTGGCGCAATTCCGGCCGACCAGACGCGCTGAAACTTGTTTACTTTGCCGCCCGCTGGAATATATTGGCGCACTGTTGCCG
>CAWFZJ010000032.1:0-3793 GCA_963820205.1 uncultured Verrucomicrobiae bacterium | reverse complement strand
AGCAGCATCGCCGAGCTGATGTTGCCGGATGGCAGCTTTTACGGCGTGCTGGGCGACGGCTTCGCCGTCCCGACTTTTGCCCGGGCGTTGCTCGGACCGATCCATAGCCGCGAGCGTCTTCACAAGCCGCAGGGCGAAATCGAGGCGACGCGCACCGCTGGGCTGCGGCAAATCCTGGACAGCGAGGCGATGGCCGATCCGGTCAGCCACACCACGGCGGATGGCAACACCACCGTTTTATTTGGTGACAAACTGGTCCTGAAATTTTTCCGGCGGGTCGGAACGGAAATGAATCCCGAACTCGAAATCAGCCGCCTGCTCACGGAGAAAAATTTCCCGCACAGCCCGCCGTTGCTGGGCGCACTGGAATATCTCGGCAAAGACCGTTCGCAAATGACGCTGGCCATTGCCAGGGCTTTTGTCCCGCACGCCAAAAACGGCTGGGACTTCACCCTAGATGCCGTCGGGCGTTATTATGAGCGCGTTGTCACTGATGTTGCGCAGGGACATTTGCCGGCGGCCACACCCGCTGAAATCACCGGGCAAGTCGGGACTTATCTTGAATCCGCGCGCCTGCTCGGCGTGCGGACCGCCGAACTCCATCTCGCGCTCGCGTCCGGCAAGCCCGGCAGCGAATTTTCGGTGGTGCCCATGACGCCGCAATACGTGCGCGGCCTGTTCCAGTCCATGCGTTCCCTCGCCTTGAAAAACCTGTACCGGCTGCGGAAACAGATGAAAACGCTTCCGCCGGACCTGATTCCGGTCGCCCATCGCGTCAGCGAACTGGAACCAGTCATCATCCAGCATTACCGCGACCTCGTCGGACAACGCTTCGCCGCCGGACGCATCCGCATCCACGGCGACTGTCATCTCGGCCAGGTGCTGTGGACGGGCCGGGATTTTGTATTTCTCGATTTTGAGGGTGATTCGACGATACCGATCAGCGAACGCCGCATCAAACGCTCGCCGTTGAGGGATGTCGCCCGGATGCTCCGTTCATTCCATCATGCGACGTATGCCGGGTTTCCATCAGCAGGCTGAACGCGGTGTCATTTCCAGTGAGAACCTGCCGAAATTCGAACCGTGGGTCCGGCATTGGAACCGCGCCGTGAGCCGCGCGTATTTGCGGGCCTATTGCGGGCAGTTGCGCCCTTCGGGAATCCTCCCCGGCGAAGAGGATCAACTGCACATGATTCTCGTGGCTTACCTGCTCAACCAGGTTGTGGATGAACTGGGTGATGAATTGCAATTCCACTCCGACAACGTCCGTGCCCCGCTGCAAGCCATCATCCACCTGACCGATGAAAAGATGTTGCTGCATATCACCGGCACTGGCGCTGCAAAAGCGGAGGCTTAATGAAATCCGCACCCCGGATTTTTGGCCGCTCGCTGGTTTTATTCGCCCTGGCGATTGTCTCCGCGTTTTCCCAAACCGTGCCGGTGGCAGACAACTTGCGGCGGCTTATGGAACAGGAAGACACCGATGGCGACCAGAAAATCACCATCCACGACCGCACAACGCAATTCATCATTCGCGATCAAAGTGGCGCAGTTGCCGGAACGCTTACCAACTTCTATCAAATGTCCGTATTGATGCAGGTACTCAAACAAGCCGATGACCGCCACGCACAAAATATTGCCATGAACCAGCTCCATCTCGACGAAGACATCGTGGACCGCACGCACCGGTTCATTAAAGACAAATTTTGGGATGCCCTGACCCGGCGCATTGATGCGGAACACCCGGACCAGGTTGTCCACGACTCCAAGACGACCTCAAAGTCTGATTTCGTCTACGTTCCTGCCGCCGATCAGGCTGCAGTGCGATATTTTCAGGCGTTGGAAATAGCGCGCAACACCCGGCACCGTTTGCCTCCGTTAAAAGTCGTCGCGTTGCCGGCGCCCGATCAGATCAACGGCGACTTTGTCCGCAACCTCGACGGGGAACACGGCCTTTTATCGCTCCGTCTCGAGACGAACACGGACGGGAAAATTGCCGGCGCGCCATATGTTGTTCCCGGCGGACGCTTCAATGAATTGTATGGCTGGGATAGTTATTTCATCGTGCTCGGACTGTTGCAAGACGGACGCGCCGACCTTGGCGCGCGGCATGGCGGACAACCTGCTTTACGAGGTCCAATACTACGGAAAAGTTCCCAACGCCAACCGCACCTACTATCTGACGCGCTCGCAGCCGCCGTTTCTTACCTCCATAATCCGCGCCGTCTATGAATCAGGGGCCGTTGACCGGCTATGGCTTGCGTCCGCATTGAAAGTAGCGATGACCGAATATCAAACCGTGTGGCTAGGCAAAGATCGCCTGGTGAAAACCAGCCCATACGAATTGAGCCGCTATTACGACACTGGTAGCGGCCCTTGCCCGGAGGTGGAGCCCGGCCACTACGATGAACAAATCATGCCGTGGCTCGCGCAGGTGAATTCGGGAAATCCGGACTGGCCGCTGACACCGTTCCGTTTTTTGAACGAATACCTGTATTGTGGCAAGTATGCGGATTTGAAAGTGGACGGCCTCACGCTGGATCAGTTTTTCAAACATGACCGCGCCGTGCGCGAATCCGGCCATGACACGACACACCGTTTCGACGACCGCACGGCGGATTTTGCCTCCGTGGATTTGAATGCGCTGCTCTACAAATACGAAACCGATTTTGCCGGCCTGCTGGACAAGGAATTCGGCGGCAGGCTTGCCCGGCTCCGGCCGGGATTTCGGCGATGCCCAATACTGGCGGCAACGCGCCGCCGCGCGCAAACAGACGATGCTGGCTTTGATGTGGGACGACGGGCGCGGTTTCTTTTTTGATTATGATTTTCGCAATCAAAGGCGCTCGACCTACATCAGCGCCACCGGCCTTTATCCGCTCTGGGCAAAAATGCTGGATGCAAAGAATCCAGAAGACCTGCAGCGCGCCAAACGTGCCGCCGCCTTCGCCTGTGCGAAACTGGAACAGCCCGCCGGCCTCGCGGCAACCGCGAAAGAATCCGTCGAGTCCGCGCGGCGGCAGGACGGGCGGCAATGGGATTATCCCTACGGCTGGGCGCCGCACCAGATGCTGGCGTGGCAGGGATTCAAAAATTACGGCCTGGACACCGACGCCGGGCGGCTCGCCTATCGCTGGCTTTACACCATTGCACAAACGCGCACGACTACTGCGGCATGGTCCCGGAAAAATACAATGTCGTCACCGGCTCGCACGACGTGTTCGTGGAATACGGCAACGTCGGCACAGAATTTTCCTACATCGCTAGGAGGGGTTCGCCTGGATGGACGCCCGTCCGAAACGGGAATCCATTATCTTTCGGCCGCCCGGCTTACGGACCTGCGGGCTTTGAAGCCGCCTCCCGCGAAATGAACCGGTACTTGTTTTCAGCGTTCGCCGACATTGCTTTGAGTTCGTTGATGGAAAGGTTACGCGATGAGCTGATGCGCAGAAACACTTCTGGGGAATAACCCACGGAACGGTGGCGAGAACCGTAGGCGCGCCAGATACCAATCTGCTGCGACTGCCGACAAACAGTTGCCTGGCATTTTCCGAACATCTCCCTTTCCAGTGGAATATCTTGCCCTTTCACTATTCTAGTGGCATCATTGAAAACATTGGCGATAATCATTATGGTCTTCATGCTCGGGCTGTTGGATTTTTTTTGATCGAGAGTGGTTTTTAGCAAGACACGTGGTACATTCTGAAACTTTTTTGTCCTTTTGGGTGCGATGAGCGGGTACGATGGGAGGATTAGGTAAAAGTCGCTTTGTAAGTTGTTGATTGGTAAGCCG
>CAWFZJ010000031.1:0-7012 GCA_963820205.1 uncultured Verrucomicrobiae bacterium | reverse complement strand
GCTGATGGTTGTCGTTGGGGTGATTGTCTTCGTCGCATTTTGTTTTTTGTGGGGCTCAGTTTTCAACGCGGTTATCAGTCCGCCATCAATTCCGCCCGGTCCCGGAGGAGTTTGAACCGATCGCGTCCGGAGGCGATGACCGCCGCGAGCAAACCGGTGACGTGGACCACCAACACGCTGACCACGCAGGACATACAAAAACGAGGCCGGGAATTTCGCATTCGCCAATGGCTGGAGGGTTATGAAAAACAAGGCCAGCACGATCCGGCGTGCGATGCCGGGGTGGCGCAGTATCTTCAGACGTGGATTGCCCGCAACTACGGCGGCCCGGAAGCAACCAATTCGATTTCCATCGAACGAGTGACCGAACAACTGGCGGCGGACACCAATTGCATTGACCCGCTGGTGCTGACGGTGGTTGCCAATAACAGCCGGCATTCATCGAACATCATTTCCCGGCTGGAACGCGCCTTGGACATGTTCCCCCAATCGAATCACAAGGCCTATCCGAGGCTTTATGCCACCGTTGTCCTCGCCGGATATTTAAGCCATCAACCGGATCGGGTCGGCGTCCTCGATCGCGCGGCGCTGGAATGGCTGGGAAAATGTTTTGCCGACGGCAGTTTCACTCCCGCCGATCAGCAGGAAATCGCGGACATTTTTGTGAACGGCTGGGGCGACGATTTCTTTAAAAGAAACGGCGACGCGGTTTGCAAAATCATGCAGGAAGCGGCACGGCGCACCAATGGCTCGCCCTGACGCTGGAGGGGGAACATCACATCACGGAAGCCTGGAAGGCACGCGGGAATGGTTATGCCAACACGGTGACGCAGCAAGGCTGGCAGGATTTTCACAGCCATCTCGCCGCCGCCCGAAAATCCCTTGCCAAAGCGTGGACCCTGCAGCCCGGCTTTCCTCTGGCGCCTTGCCGCATGATGACGGTGTCGCTGGGTGATTCCGGCATTGACGAAATGCGCGTCTGGTTTGACCGGACCCTGGCCGCGCAGGTGGATTGTCCCGAAGCGTGGTCGGAAATGCGCTGGGGACTGCGCCCGCGCTGGTATGGCAACGAAACCGCCATGCTCGCTCTGGGCAGAACCGCCATCAACACCGGGCGCTTCGACACGGACGTGCCGCGGAAATTTTTGGATTGTGTTCATGACGTGGAATCCGAAATGCATTTGTCCGCCGGCCATCATATTTACGGGCGCAGCGACGTATGGCCTGATTTGCAGCGCGTCTATGAAGGATACCTTCGCCAGGCGCAACCCTATCCGCAGCGCCTCCGCGAATGGCAAACCGCTTACGCCGTGATTGCCTGCTTCGCCGGAAAATATGACGTGGCCCGAAATCAACTGGAAGCCTTGAATTGGAAACCGCAGCCGGGGATTTTGGCTCAATGGAAGCTCGACGCCACACTCTGGCCGCTCGAAATCGCCGCGCGCACCGGCCCGCTGGGCAAAGAAATTTCCGCCGCGGAAACAGCTTACCAAAACAAGGACAAGGATTTCATTGAGGCCTTGAAGCTATACAAAAACTTGAATTCGGCCGCCGGGGCAGACGAACGCACCCGGGAATTTATCCATCGCCGGCTGGCCTCGCTTCAACCGGAACAACCGTCTCCGCAATCTCCATTCATTCACCCGCAGCCATACCAATCCATTCCCCCGCCGGCCACGAACTGAGTTGCCCTCAAGCCAGGGCGGCTTTTTCCGCCGGCTTTTCCCCGCGCGTCCGGTAAAGCACGTCCACCACATTGCGGAGATATTGCTCGTCGGCGACGCCGTCGGTTGCCTCGGCGGGGAATTCGACCTTGGCCTGGAAATGGCCGGCCAGTTCGCCGAACAGTTCCACCCGGTCCGCCGGATCAAATTCCTCGCGCCGCAGCAGCGCCTGCAGGGCGACATCCGCCTCCGCCGGGGAAACCCGCTGGCGCAGGCGGGCGGCCAGGTGCGGATATTGCCGGAGCGAGTTGTATTTGCCGGCCAGCAACTGGTCGAGGTCCGGCTCGGCCACGCGCGGGTTCCGGATGACAATCGTGTTGGCCGCGATGTCGCCGAGGCGCTGGCATTGGGGGTTGAGCCAGCAGGTCACGCCGCCGACGAAATAAAACGCCGGCAACGCATCCACAAACCGGAGCAGATTGCGCACGACAATCTGGTTGAATTGCAGCCGCATCCCCTCCACGTCCACCACCCGCAGCCGGAACAGTTTTTTGCCGACGGTCTGGCCGCGCCAGCGCCACTCAAAAAAAATCCCGTAGCCGATGCTAATGACAAAATAACCGAGCACGTAAAGGGCGGCGGCAAAATTTCCATTGACCAGATCGAGCAAATCCAGCCCGAAACCCAGCAGCGTCATCGCGGCGCTGATGCACAGCAGGTCAATAAACCAGGCAAAAAACCGCGTCACCGGCCCCGCCAGCAATTGCGAGAAGACGATGCCTTCGGGCGTGCGGATGAAAAGCAAGCTTGTTTTCATTCGTCGGGATTTTCGGGCTCCGGGTTCTGGCTGGCCCCCGACTTCGACAGGAACAGGCAAAGCAAAACCAGTTCAACAGCGCCAAAGCCAATTTTAGCTTCGTAAGGAATGACTGGTTCGTGATATTGCGAGAGAAAGGCCTCCACAAACCCCGCCCAGACCAGCAGCACCCCCACGCCAAAAATCAGCGTGACCAGGTCGCCCGAAATTTCGCGCAGCCGCATGCGGAGCGAGGCGCGGCTGCCCCGGCCGATGAGCGCCAGCGCCAGCACCAGACCGGCCTGGCCGGCGATGAGGATGGCCGGGATTTCCACCACGCCGTGCGGCATCAGCCAGCCGAGGAGGAATTTTGTTTGTCCGGCGAGGATGTAATCCACCGCGACCGCGCCCAGAATCACCCCGTTGTAAAACAGCATGATGATGGTGCCGACGCCCCACGTCATGCCGAGCGCCAGGGTGAAGATGGAAACTTTTGTGTTATGCGTCATCAATTCCACCGAGAACGTGGCCTTGAACCCCGCCAGCCGGTCGTGCGTGGCCTTTTCCTCCTCGGCGACGCGCCTGGCCGGGTCCTGGAGCAGATGGGAAAACGGCATCAGCGCCGGCCTGGCCTCCGGATCGAAGGCAATGGCCAGTCCGCCAAACGCGCAGCCGGCCACCGTAATCGCCACGGAAAGATAAAATACCCGGACGTGGCGGCGGAACGTCCGGGGCAGCGTTTGAAAAAACCATTTCAACGGGAAGATCCGGCGCTGCTTTTCGCGGGTTTCGTGGATTTCCCCGTAGGAACGCGCGACCAGATTTTCCAGGTACCGCCGGGTTTCCGGTTCCGAGGACAAGGTGGTGATTTTGGCGAGGTCGGCAGCCGTGCGCTCGTAAAGATGGTGAAAGAGCTGCAACTGGGAGAGCGTCATCCGCAGGTCCGGCTCCGCTTCCAGCCGGTCCAGCATCCGCTCGAGTTCGGCCCAGAAAGGCCGTTCGACGGCAATGAAACGCTGCAGGTCAACAATCATATCGGGCCGTGATGCGTGATGCGTGATGCGTGAGACATGCGGACAGGGGCTAAATTCAGTTCAAGTTTCACGGATCACTCCTCACGTTTCATGTTCATATCAACTGTCTTTGTTTCACGCTCAGGTATTGCGAGACCAGTTCGGCGCTCAAACGCTCCTGGTTGAGCAGCGAAAATTGGACCCCGCGCCGCTGCAATACTTTTTGCAACTCGCGCAGCTTGTGCCACTGCAAATGGCCGCCCAGCCGGCCGTACAAGTCATCCGGACGCGCCACGTCCGGGTCCGTGAAGAGCGGCCCCACGTTCGGCATTTGCAGCATGTTCACCAGCACCAGGTGCTGCCGCCGGATCAAATCCACGTTGCGGACAAAGCTTTCCGCCAGCGCCGGATCATCCAGCGCGGTCAGGAACACCAGCAGCGCGCGCCGCCGCAACCGCAGCCGGATGAACGTGCACAGTTCGTCAAAATCCGGCGTGGCGATTTTCGGCTCCAGGGTATAGAGCGCGTCGCGGCAGGCGCTGTAATGGGCGTGGCCGTTTTTGGCGCGCACGAATTTTTCCACCCTGTCCGTGAACGTCAGCAATCCGAAGAAATCACCCTGCTGTTCCGCCGCCAGCCCGAGCACCAGCGCGGCGGTCACGAAACGCTCCAGGATTGTGGTCGAGGGGCGAGCGTCGAGGGCCGAGGGCAAAAGCTGATGGTCCGGCGCTCGACGCTCGACGCTCGACGCTCGACCTGTCATGCGGGCGCTCAACCGCGAGGCGTCCACGATCACGTAAACCTCCTGCGTCCGCTCGATTTGAAAAACCTTCGTGATCGGTTTGCCCCGCCGGGCGGTCGCCTTCCAGTGGATTTCGCTGTAGTCATCGCCCGGAATGTATTCGCGCAGCTTTTCAAAGTCGCGGCCCTTGCCGACCTGCCGCTGCGCATGCACGCCAAAGACGCCCCGGTTCAAAAACAGCGCCGCAAGATTTTTCCGCTCGTTGAGCAGGTTGGGATAAACGCGGATCTCCGACCGCACCGGAAGGGTTTTGCGCACGCTCCAAAATCCGAAGGGGGAACTGCCTTCAATGTAAGCCGCGTCAAACCGGTAATTGCCGCGCTTGAGCGGCATGCAAGGCCAGACCAGTCGCGACCATTCGCTTTGCGCGGGCAACAGGGCGTCCAGGGTTTCCGACGCGGTCTGGATTTCGCGCGGCCAGGCCAGGGCGACCCGCAAAGTGCGTTGCCGTTGCCGTTCGTTGCGGATGCGCAATTCCAGCTTTGCCTCGCGGTCCTTGGACATGCGCGCGACGGCGGGCAGTTCCACGCCTATGCCGGCCAGGCTTTGACGCGCTCCGAGGGCGTCGGCCAGCGCCAGCGCCAGCAGCCCGCCGATGCACAGCAGGGAAACGTCCGCTGCCGCCGGCGCCACCGCGCCGAGCAGGGCGAAGGGCAGTACCACCATCGCCACCCAGAACAATAATCTGAAACGGGGAACGATCATTGTGCAGAATATTTGATACCAGCGTTTTCTAATTCTCGAAAGAGCTTCGAGCTGGAGAGAGAGTAGCAAGAGCCATTTACCACAACATCAATTCTTGTCAGCCGCGTTCCTGGCAAGACATCAAGTCTGGTTACAGTTCCGTCTACGTAGTGCAACAAGACAATGCCGAGCGGCGGACTTAAATGAGGGGTCCGCCACCTCTCGCATTCCGAAACGTGTCAACTATCTCAGTACAAAGTCCTGAATTGGTAACCACTGTCTTTTGTCCGAACCATGATATTTCAACCGACTGCGGCTTCTCACCTTTAAGTGACGGCCTTGAACCAAAATGTGAAGTTGGACTGACATACAAATAACCTAACGCCACAACCAAAACAGCCATCAGGACAATGATTTTTTTCTGAGATTTCATTGGTTTACCGCGGCACGGCAATCTGCTGCAAAATTTGCTGGATCACTTCCGGCACGGTCAGGCCTTCGATTTCAAATTCCGGCCGGAGAATCAACCGGTGTTCGAGCACCGGCGGCGTCATCAGCTTGATGTCGTCGGGCGTGACAAAATCACGTCCGGACATGGCGGCACAGGCGCGCGAAGCCATGATGAGCGATTGCGTGGCGCGCGGTCCCCCGCCCACCAGGATGCTTTCGTGCTGGCGCGAGGCGCGGACAATGTCCACGAGATAGCCAACCAGCTCGTCGCGCATGACGATGGCGGCGAGTCCTTCGCGCAACGCGGACAGGTCCTGGGTCCTGATGACGGGCTGGACGCCACCCTGCGCCAGCACCGTTTCCGGCGCATCCTTCGTCATCGTGCGCTGGGCGAGCGACAATTCCTCGGCGCGGTCCGGCGCTTTCATCGTGATTTTGAGCATGAACCGGTCCTTCTGCGCCTCGGGCAGCGGATACGTGCCCTCGTATTCAATCGGGTTTTGCGTGGCGAACACGGTGAAATTCGGCGGCAGCGGATAAGTTTCGCGATCAATCGTCACCATCCGCTCCTGCATGGCCTGCAGCAGCGCGGATTGCGTCTTGGCCGGCGCGCGGTTGATTTCATCGGCCAGCAAAAACGAGGTGAAGATGGGGCCTTTGATGAGCGAGAATTCATTGCGTTGCAGGTTGAAAACGTTCGTGCCGGTGATGTCGGCGGGCATCAGGTCGGGGGTGAACTGGATGCGGGCGAAATCGGCGCCGAGCACGTGCGCCAGCGTGCGCACCAGCAGGGTTTTGGCGACGCCTGGCACGCCCTCGATCAGCGCGTGGTTGCCGGTGAAAATGGCGATGAGCGCCTTTTCGATGACGTCGTGCTGGCCGATGATGACCTTGCCGGTTTCCGACCGCGCCTGCGCGAGGACTTCCTTGAGTCGTTCAGTATTCATGATTTTGGTGGTGTGTTGCGGGTTCCCAGTATGGAGCAGATTTTTTTGTAGGTTTCGACCGGATGGCGGTCTTTAGGCGGCAGGGAAATTTCCGCCGTAATAACCGATTCGGCCCGTTGCGCCCGGTCATCGGGGTGCCGGGCGGCAAACGCCGCCGACTTTTTCCATTCGGCAAAACAGATTGACAACAGGTCGCGCGGGGCAATGCTGCGGCGCAGGAGGTTGACGAACCCCGAGGCCGCGTCTTTTCCGGCCACGCAAGCCTGCTGTTCCTGATCCGCCTGCGGGGGGACGAGACTCAGCGAGTTTTTCCAGATGAACAACCCCGCCAGCAAAATCAGCCCCGCCGCCAGCCCGTGCAAACGGTATTTGCGCATCAACGCGGCCACGCCGGAGGTTTCCACAATGCCAAAATGCGCCTCGTCAAAAACGACCTTCCGGTTTGCGCCGACCAGCCACGCCAGCAAATCGGCATGCCGGTCCCTGGTCATGGCCTCGTTGCTGACGAAATAGGAATCGGTGGCCGCGACGACCGAGCCTTTGCCGAACTGGCGCTCGATGAGCACCGCGTTGGTGCCGCGGGTGTAGATGACGCGCCAGGCGCTGTCGAGGTTGGTGAAAACGATGCCGCTGTGCCAGTCGAGTGCGCGCGGCAG
>CAWFZJ010000030.1:0-15090 GCA_963820205.1 uncultured Verrucomicrobiae bacterium | reverse complement strand
TTAAAAGAAAGAGGCCGGACACTACTCCGGCCTCTCAATGAGAACAAAGCGCTTAAATTAACAATTCGCAGTTGCGCAACCACGAACTTTTTGTTGGATGCGGCGCCGCAGACCACGCCTTACTTCACACACGGAACACTGCGTTTCTGCATACCAACGATGGGATTAAGATACCAGAGGTCGTGTCTCCTGCCAGTCACCAGTTCTGGTTACACGCAGCAACGGGATTATATACTTGACATAAGCAGAAATATCGCCTATGTTTATCGCATGAAAAATGACACGAAAACAGCCAATAAAGACGAATCAGAGTTTGACGCTGACGATTTGAACCTGATTTCGCTGGCGCAAGAATATTCCGATGAGGACAAAGCGCGTGAGTTGTTTGAGTCATGGCGCTGGCCGGGTGGCAAACCGATTTGCCCGCATTGTAAATTTGATGAGTCTTACAAAGTCACGTCCAAGCCCGACACAAAGAACAAAGTTCGCAAAGGTCTTTATTATTGCGCGGCCTGTCGAAAGCCGTTTACGGCAACGGTTGGAACGGTCATGGAAGAGTTCACATGTTCCCATCAGCAAATGGATGATGGCATTCTTTCTGATTTGCTCCTCAAAAAAATCAATCAGCGCACACCAGCTTCACCGGATGCTTAAAGTGACTTACAAAACGGCGTGGTTCATGGCGCACAGCATTCGGTTTGCATTTGGCGGTGACGCTGAAAAACTCACCGGCACTGTCGAAGTGGATGAAACTTTTGTGGGCGGCGTGGGAGAAGCCAGAACAAATTTCCCGCGTCAAATCTCCCGTTGTGGCGTTGATTGAGCGCGGCGGGAAAACGAAAACCCGCGTGGTGTCAAATGTATCACAAGTTAATCTTGGAAATGTCTTGGCCGAATGTGTGAACAAATCCGCCATTGTGAACACGGATAATCACGACGCCTATCAAACCCGGCGCTGAAAGATTACGAGCGGCATGACGTGGTGAATCACTCAAAGACGAATATCACCGCGTAAATCCAGACGGCTCAATTGCGACAACCAATAGCGCCGAATCGTTTTTCTCGCTTTTGAAGCGCGGCGTGTATGGCTCTTGGCATCATGTGTCCCGCGAACATCTTCCGAAATATGCAAATGAATTTGCCTTTCGATGGAGCAATAGCAAGATGACAGACGGCGCACGAATGGCCGTTGGAATTCCAATGATTGAAGGCAAGCGCCTGATGTATCGCAAGCCCGCCAACTGAATGCAGCGGCTCGCCAGCGGCCAGCAAATCGCCTGACTGGTCAGGAGCAACGCGGAACGCAAGGCCGCCGATCAGAAATTTAATCCGCTTTGGGAACGAACCATTTCAAGACAGGCGCGGGACCAACACCGCCTGATTGAACAAGGCCGCTGCCCAAGATGCGGCAAACGCATTCGGGGACATTTCCGCATTTGCTTCAAATGCCGGATGAAAGTGCGCCGGTGGCGAAAGCAGAACAGAAAAAACCGCGCCAGAGTAAAATCTGGCGCGGCGTCCCGTTATCGCAGGCGCGGATAAAGGACTTTGTGTGTCGGCGGCCTAAAATTGGCTGGCGGACATTGTTTCCTGTTCAAAGGAAACAAAACCGAAACAGAATTTCTTGGCCGCTGGGCGCAATACGGTTTCTTTTTCATAAAACTCCTTTGTGGAATTTTTGAATTTGTGCTTGCGCGCACCGCTAAAGGCCGGTAGAGTAGCTTTGCTTTAAGTCATTCTACCGATTGAGCGCGGTGCGCCCGATCTGTTTAACGAGCCGGATTAAATCCCGGCTCTTTTTATTTTCATGTTGTCATAAAAATTTGTCCTTCACCTATCGGCAGTAGTCACCTTTCAACCTCCAAAAATAAAACCGCCACCGTTCCAACTGGAAAATGCTCACGGCGCGAGCGTTTTGGAACAGCAGCGGCTTAAATTATCTCAAAGCGCCGTTAATCAGTTTTCCAGACTGACAGGGGAAATATATCAAACCGAAAAATCCCGGCTGTTCGGCGCAAAATTGCAGCTTGGACTCGAAAAGCTGCCGCTTAACTGTGAAAAGGATATAGCTTGGGTGTGAATTTTCCCTGCTTAGGTGTGATTTAAGCCAGCTTGGGTGAAATGGCTCTAAAAACCCTGTCAAGCGACTCTTTTAGATTTTTTGAGATGGCCAATCTTGGCCGCTCTGCTTGCTTTGTTGCTTGCCAAATCCTTCTGGTATGCTGGATACCAAGTCTGGAACAAGACAACGAATTTCTGCCACTCCAATTCTGTAATATCTGCTTTCAATTCAAGGGCAAAAGCCGTCTTAAAATCATCTTTAGTAACAAGGTCTATGAACTTTTTGCAGATTGTTTTCCTGTCCTCAACGCTGCGTCGGGGGATCAAGCATCGGATGATTGATTCCATCGAAGTCGGGAATTTTTTTGGACGCCTCGCATTTTCCAAAAGCCTTTTCTCTCTTTTTGAAATTTCCTCGAGGGCCTCATCAGCAAAACGCATTTGGGAAACTTTTCCCCTAGACAAAAGCCAAAGCGTTTCTGCTTTTTGAACGGCAGAATTCAGTTGCTTGGGAAAGTCATTTTGCCCTTCTGGCGTATCGGGGCAAAGTTTAACCGCCAGCGATGCCAGTTCATAGGCCGTAGGCAGCGCGTTTTGGGGTGCGAGTGCCGCCAGCTTTGGTTTTTTGACTTTGATGACGCAAAGAAAAGTGTTAAAGTGATGGCAAGTAAAGTTAAAAACAATCATGCCAAAAGCCATTGATTTACGATTGCACGGTATCAGTTTCGAGGATGCCATGAAGCGGTTTATTAACACTCCGCCGATGCCGTCGTCAAAACCGGCCAAACGTGCCGCACAGAAGCCGAAGCGGAAAAAGTAAATCTTTGCCAGCTTGACCTGTGGCAAGATTTACGCGTTAATTGCCCTAATGAAAATTACTTTTCGCTTCCCGTCACAATATGACCTCAGAGAAGTTGAATACGAATCGCCATCCGTTCCACCTGTTGACACGGTCATTTTTGCAAACAATAAAATCATTTACAAGGTGATTGAGATTCGGTGGGGAGATGAACGTGAATTCAAAGATATGCCGGCCTGTTGTAGTCTTAAAAGATACCGGAGAGCAACCGAGCGCGGAGTAAACGCCCCATCAAATATGTTCAGCCTGAAGGCCCTAATGTTGCGAATGACAATTTCCAGCCTTCCGCGCCATGTGGTTTTCCATAGGAAGTATTCACATTGATTCCTCTCGAAATCCTCATCTAATCCATTTAACATCATAAATCAACATATCCGAATACGTTGATATGTCCAATCCGGAATGCCTCTGCGAAGTACATAATCCCGCGCAGCAAATCGAGAAAACGCCGGAAAACAAGGGGAAATTGGTCGAATCCGGTCAGCGACGAAGGAACTTGGCCACCGCTTCGGTGCGGGTGCGGACTTGCAGTTTTTCGTAAATGCGGCGGATGTAAGTATGCACAGTTTCGTAGCTGATGGCGAGTTTCTCCGCGATTTCCTTGTACATGAGACCTTGGCTTAAAAGATCAAGCACTTGTTGTTCGCGTTCGGAAAGGTTTTCCGTAGGTTGTGCCGTGGCCGACGTATGTTGAAAGGATTGCACGACTTTGCGCGCAATATGCATCGTCATGGGCGAGCCCCCCCGCTGCACGTCCTGAATGGCTTCCAGCAGTTCCTTGCTGGAGGTGCGTTTGAGCATGTAACCGCTGGCGCCGGCCGCCAGCGCGTTGAAAATATTCTCCGTGTCTTCATAGACCGTGAGCATCATCACCTGAATTTGAGGCAGCAACGCCTTCAATTGCCGGACACATTGCACGCCGTTCATGCCGGGCAAATTGATGTCCATCAGCACCACGTCCGGACGAACCTGGGGCAAATCCTTCAGCGCATCCTCGGCGTTGGCATAATGACTCAGACAGCGAAAGCCATCCGCCCGATTGAGCACGCGCGCAAGGGTCTTCCGCAGTTGGTCGTTGTCTTCGACAATGGAAACGGAGATGGACATGGTTCAATGCAGAATGATAAATGAAGAATGAAGAAACAAGAGCAATGCCGGCGCCAGATGTTTTTCTGCATTCTTCATTTTGAATTCGTCATTTCGTTCTAATCGGCACGGTCAGGCAAACGATGGTACCCCGCTCTGACGCGGAGTCAGCTTCAAATTGTCCGCCAATGTCTTCCATTCGTTTGCGCATGTTGCGAAGTCCGTTTCTTGTTTGTGTTGCATTGACGTCCAGAGCGCCCAGACCACGCCCGTTGTCCTCAATGGTCAGCGCAAAATTGCCGGACTGCAACCGCAATCGGATCCAGACTTCGGATGCCTGCGCGTGTTTTACCACATTATGGACGGCTTCCTTGAAGGCGAGAAAAACATTGTGGCGGACTTCCGGCGGGATGGGGATGGCGGGCAATTGTGCCGGCACCTCGGCGCGGTAACGCAATCCGGCCAGTGCGAGGTATTCCTGCGCGTATTTGCAGGCGTAATTGACAAGGCCATCCAGCGTGTCGTTGGAAGGATTGACCGCCCAGACGATTTCGTCGAGGGCCCGGGTCGTTTCGCGCGCGGTTTGGGAAATTTGTTGCGCGTGGGATTCAATTTCCGCCGGGGAATCTTTGTCGGTTTCCGCCATCTCGCCCAACAGCGCCACCTGCGTGAGGTTTGCCCCGAGTTGATCGTGCAGGTCGCGGGCGATGCGGAAACGCTCCTTTTCCAGCGCCTCCTGTTGTTTGAGCGCCTGCAATTGGCGATACAGCTTTTGCGTGGAAAGATAGCGCACCACGGCAACGACCAGACCCAGAAAGAACACGATCAGCGCGGCCAGAAACCACCCCGTCTGCCAGAATTGAGGCTGCACCATTATCTCCAGCACACTGCCAGTCTCGTTCGGCACACCATCTTCATTGCTGGCGGTGACGTGGAAATAATAATGCCCGGGGGGCAGATTGCTGTAATAAGCCACGCGCGAATCCCCGGCTTCAGTCCAGGCGGTTTCGTGGCCTTCCAGCCGATATTTGAATCGCACGCCATTGGGCGCGGTAAAATTCAAACCCGTGTAATGAATTTCCAAACGCTCATAACCGGGCGGGACCAGGATGGATTGATTCCACGCCGAACCGAGGCGATTGGTTTTTTGCTCCCGACCTTCCACGAGGACGGATTCGATCATGACCACCGGCGGCTGGCGATTGGGCTTGAGTTCCGCGGGGTTTACCGACACCAAACCTTTGGTGGTGGGGAACCATAATCTGCCATCCCGTGTGCGGCACGCAGCGGGTTGGGACCCGGCCGAACATTCGCGCGTCGGCAGCCCGTCCGCTTCGCCGTACGTCCGGCAGGAAATGGAGCCAGCCGTGCCACCGGCAAAATCATTCAGCCGTTTTTTTTGCAGGCGCATCAATCCCGCATTGGAGCCGATCCATAAATAACCCTCGCCGTCTTCAATGATGTAATCAATGCTGTTGCTGGTCAGCCCGTCATCTGTCGAATAACGGATCCACTTTCCCCGGTAAAATCGGGCCAGGCCATGACCGGAGGTTCCCACCCACAAGACGCCGTCCGAGTCCAGACAAAGGCAGGAAATATCATTGCCGGCCAATCCTCCTTCCGTTGCCTGATAAGCAATCAATTTCCCGGCCGCGAAAAAGTACAACCCGCGGCTTTCGGTTCCCATCCAAAGATTGCCTTCGGCATCTTCGGCGATGGCGCGAACCACGAGGCCATCGGGCGTCGTTGTGATTTTCCAGTCCGCTCCGTCCCAACGCGCCAGACCATTCGTGGTGCCCGCCCACAATTGTCCGCCGCGACTTTCGAACAAGACAAAGATTTGTGATCCGAGACTTTCCGCGCCGGCCGCGGGCTGAAAATGACCGGCTTGAAATTGGGAAAGCCCTTCACCGCGAGTGCCGACCCAGACGTCTTGGTTGCGATCCACCAGCACCGTCCAGGCGTTGGAGCCCCGGCCCACGCCGAAATCCTGCACGGAATTAGTAAACCAATATGACACGCCATGTGCATTAAAAGCCGCCCATAAACCGCCGTGGGCGTCCTCGGATATTGATTGCGCGACCCATGGATGAGGTTCTGTCGGTGTATTGAAAACCTTTTTTTTGATTCGATCCAAACCGCCACCGTCGGTTCCCACCCATAGGTTTCCCTCGCGATCCAAGCACAAGGAAAGAACCGCCGGATGAGACAATCCCTGTTCGGTGGAAATCCGCCGGTATTTTCCGCCCGCATCATACCAAAAAACACCCTCGCCCTGCGTGCCGACAATCAAGTTGCCATCGCTGTCTTCGCAGGCGGAGGTAACTATCGTATTTATTCTCCACGGATAAATTCCAAGGTCGCGTTCCCTTTGATTGCCCTTCCACTTTTGCACATGGCTATTTTGCATCCTCCAAACACTGTTCGATTGACCGGGGATGAATACCTTTGCAGCGCGAAGCACCAACTCCCCGGAAATCAGCGACGGATCAGTACTCATCTTGCCATCTTGGTACCGGCTGGTGCGTCCGTCCGCCGTGTAGAACCATATAATGCCTTTTGAATCCTCAAACGCGTACAAAAGCCGCCCTTCATGACCGGCGCCTCCAATTTGAAAGTCGGTGATTCTTCCGTCTTTCGTCATCGCAACCGTGCCTGTGTCCATGCCGATCCAAAGATTCGTGCGACTGTCTTCAAACAGATAGACGATCCTTTCGCTGCTCAAACCGGGCGTGTTGTTTTCGTCAAAAACGGTGAACCGGTTCCCGTCGAAGCGAACCAAACCGTTGAGCGTGCCGAGCCAGAGGTAACCATCCTTGGTTTGAATCACCGAGATGACCGAGCTTTGAGGCAACCCTTCTTCCGTGCTCCAGGCATCCACAATGAACGACGCACTGGTTGGTTCAGCCGCGCCCGCCTTCGCCGGGAAAACGAAAGCGAAGACACAAAACAACAGCCATGCGAATGTTGGCTTCCAACGGTTCATCGGCATATTTGATGGTTCGGGCCATCCGAACCGACTGTAAAGATGTTTGAAAAAGGATACGAACCCAATCCTGAAGATGGAAATTATTTTTCCCCGGCAGCTTGCTAAATTTGGATGATGGGTTACATTTGCCTTGCCCAATGAGAACTGGGCACCTTGGCGGGTGTGGGCGATGTTAAATAACGCGTGTGTGATCGCCTCACCCGCCGAAATTTTGACCGCATTCAGGCGAATGGTTCAAGTTCACCCCAACTTACGGCTGATCACAAAATAAAATCCCACGGCTGGCCGGCCGCGGGATCTGCCTGAAAAATCAACCGCTTAATCGCTGACAGTGATTTTTCGCGGTTTGACCCGCTCAGATTTTGGCAGGGTCAGCATCAGCATACCCTGCTCCATCTTCGCCGAGATTTTTCCCGTATCAATCGCCGGGTCGAGCTCGAACACGCGCCGGTAATCCGCCACGGAACGTTCACGAAATAACACCTCGCCGGCGATTGGCTCCGCCGCGCGCCGGCCCAGGATGGTGATTTCATTGCCTTCCAGCGTGATCTCCAAACCATCCTTGTTCACGCCTGGCATTTCCGCTTCGAGCGCGTAACCGTCCTTCGTTTCAAAGATGTTCACGACCGGCGTCACGAATTCCTGATACTCCGTCCGTTCAGCCGCCGCTTTTGGTTCTGCTTGCACTATGGCTTTCATGATTTCTTCCTTTCGTTGAAATTGGGGCCGGGCGCGATGAGCACATCGCACCCCGCCGGTTCAGTTCACGTTCACGTCAATTTGTTTTGGCTTGGCTTCCTCGGTTTTCGGAAGCGTGATGGTCAGAACGCCGTCCTTGTATTGCGCCTTGACCTTGTCCGCCGCCACCGCCGCGGGCAACGACACCGTGCGTTGGAATTTTCCAAAGAAGCGTTCCGTCCGATAGACCTCGGCTTCCTCGAATTTCTGTTCCAGCTTGCGTTCGCCGGAGATGCTCAACGCGCCGTCATGCAGCGAAACGTCAATGTCTTCCCGCTTCATGCCCGGCAATTCGGCGCGGACGATGAAGTTGTCCTTGTCTTCATGAATGTCGAGGGCCGGCGTCCAGCCGCTCAACAGTTGCGAGGTGCGGGCCAGTTCAGTCCACGGCGATTCAAACAGCCGATCCAGTTCATCGCGCAAGCTCGACAGCCGCCCGAAGCCCGGCCAGGCCACTTCTGGTCTTTGATATCGTGTCAGATTCATACAGTTTTCCTTTCGTTAATTGTTCGGGTTGATTTTAGCTTCAAGAATGCCAGACCGAATGATTAGTCGCATGGCATTCATTGAAAGCAACTTACAAATAATTAAACAAGAAACGCCATCGAACAATCAGGGACATATTGGCACAAATCATGTGCCAAACGTGCCAAATTCGCCCCGCGAGTTGCGTTCAAGTTGCTTCTGGTTTGAAAACAAAAAAGCCCCAAGCCAGCCGGCTTGGGGCGTTGTGAAAATCCCAGTTTTAATCAAACGCGTGACCGGCACAGCAGAGCACGTCTTTGACCTTGTGCCGGACCAAATCTTTGACGCAGGCGCGCGCCGGACCAAGATATTTGCGGGGATCGAATTCCTTCGGGCTTTCGGTGAAGACTTTGCGGATACCGGCGGTCATGGCGAGGCGCAGGTCGGTGTCAATGTTGACCTTCGTGCAGCCCACGCGGCGCGCAACTTCGATGTCGGCTTCCGGCACGCCTTGGGCATCGGGCATCTTGCCGCCGTATTTGTTGATTTCATCCACGAGATACTTCGGCACACTGGAAGCGCCGTGGAGCACCAGCGGGTAATCGCCAAGGTTGGCGTCCATGAGGGCCTTTTTGATGACCTTGAGACGTTCCAAATCCAGATGCTGTTCGCCCTTGAATTTGTAAGCTCCGTGGCTGTTGCCAATGGCGATGGCCAGCGAATCCACGCCCGATTCCTTGACGAATTTGACGGCTTCGTCCGGGTTGGTGTAATGGCCGCTGGTGGAATGGGCGCCGCCTTCTTCGCCCTCGTCGAATTGCGCGCCGACCAGGTGGCCGAGTTCTCCTTCAACCGAGCAGTTGAATTTGTGCGCGTAGTCCACGACTTTTTTGCATATCTCGACGTTTTTGTCGAACGGCTCGTGGCTGGCGTCAATCATCACGCTGGTGAAACCCTCGTCAATGCACTGTTTGCACAGCTCGAAGGTGTCGCCGTGGTCCAAGTGGACGGCAATGGGCACGTTGGACAAGCTGACCGCCGCCTCGATGAGTTTTTTGAGATAGACCGGGTTGGCGTATTGGCGGGCGCCCTTGGAAATCTGCAGAATCAACGGCGCCTTTTCCTCTTCACAGGCCTCCACGATGGCCTGGATGAGCTCCATGTTGTTGACGTTGAATGCGCCCAAGGCGTATTTGCCCTTCAACGCCTTCGCAAACAGTTCTTTGGTATGTGTCAGTGGCATAGGTTTTTGATTTTAATCGTCGTTATCAACCAGCCGGGAGTTCCCCGACGGAGTGGAATAATAAAACAATTTACCTGAAAGGAAACAAAAAATACAGCCACCCACCAACCACCCCTTGCCAAAATTTGGCAATAAATTGCTTTGCCATTTCGCGTCTTTGGGCGAAAAGAAAGCCGTGCAAGCGCGTTTTCTCCTCGGGCCAGCCGGCAGCGGCAAGACGTTTCGCTGTCTGGCGGAAATCCGCGCCGCCCTGGCGGCGTCGCCGGAAGGCCCGCCGCTGATTCTGCTCGCGCCCAAACAAGCCACGTTTCAACTCGAACGCCAGTTGCTCGACACCGAAAGGTGGGGCGAGCGCTCGTCGGGGCGAAGTCAAACGAAGACCGATCCTCGCGAGCCGGATGTGGCATCAGTCGCCGGCTCGCCGGGAGTCTCGCCCCACCAGATCTGCGGCTACACCCGGCTGAACATTTTTTCGTTCGAGCGGCTTGCGCGGTTCGTCCTCGACGCGCTCGGCGTCCCGATGCTGCCGGGATTGCTTGCTGAGGAGGGACGCGTAATGGTGCTGCGCGCCCTGTTGATGCAACATGAGGACAAACTGAAATTGTTTCGCTCCAGCGCGCGGCGCCCCGGCTTCGCCCAACAACTCAGCCAGTTGCTCGGCGAACTGCAACAGCATCAATTCACTCCGGCCAAACTCCGGGCGCTGTCTGCTCGCCCCGATTTGCGGCGCGAACTTCAGGATAAAATCCACGACCTCGCGTTCCTGTTCGAGGCCTATACCAACTGGCTCGCCGAAAATGAATTGCAGGACGGCAACCGGTTGCTCGACGCGGCCACCGACGCCTTGCGCGAAATCGGCGTAGCGGCGTCTCGGCAGGGCGCCGCAATTTCTTCGAAAAAATGCGGCGGTCGGCCGACCGCCGCTACGATTCAACACTTGTGGCTCGACGGGTTTGCGGAAATGACGCCGCAGGAATTGGATTTGCTCGCCGCCATTGTGCCGCAATGCGACCGCGCCACGCTCGCGTTCTGCCTCGCCGGCGAACCCGCCGCTGAAACTTCATGGCTCTCCATCTGGTCGTCCATCGGCAAAACCTTTCAACAGTGCCGCCAGCGCCTGGAAAATTTGCCGGATTGCAAAATTGAACTTGAGATTCTTCCGCGTGAATCCGGGAAAAATCGCTTCCCGGAGAATTCCGCGCTGGCCGCGCTGGAATATGGCTGGGCATGGCCCGTTCACGCATCGGAGCGCCGGCCTCCGGCACGGCGCGAAGAGGTTGGAGTTCAAGCTTCAGCTTGCGCCCCCGCAGACAGGCTAAAGCCTGAACTCCAACGCGCCGGGCCGGAGGCCGGCGCTCCGGCGGATGCCATCCGGATTATTTCCTATCCAAACGCTGAGGCCGAGGCCGCGGTTGCCGCGCGAGAAATTCTGCGCTTCGTCCGCCGCAGCGGGCGTTTTCGCGATGCCGCCGTGCTCGTGCGCAGTTTCGACGGCTACCACAAACCGCTGGAGCGCGCGTTTCGTCGCTACGGAATTCCATTCTTTCTCGACCGGCGGGAATTCATGGCGCATCACCCCCTGGCGGAACTGACCCGCAGCGCGCTCCGCACGGTCGCGTTCGACTGGCCGCACGATGACTGGTTTGCCGCGCTCAAGGCCGGTTTTTCGCCGGTGGGCGAAACCGAAATTGACCGGCTGGAAAATGAGGCGCTCGCCCGCGGCTGGCACGGCGCAAAATGGCGCGAGCCCGTTCAAATCGCGGAAAACGCTGGATTGTCCGAGTCTCTCGAACGGCTTCGCGAAAAAGTTTTGCCGCCCTTTCAAGATTTTGCCACGCAACTCGCGCGTTGGAAAAACAAGCCGACGGGAACGCAACTGGCCGGCGCCCTGCGCGAGTTTTGGTCCGAGATGAAAGTCGAACCAACCCTGGAACGCTGGAGCCTGGCCACCGTGGAAAAATCGTCACTCGTCACTCGTCACTCATCACTCCACCTGACTGTTTGGGAACAAATGAAGGCGTGGCTCGACAACGTCATCCTTGCGTTTGCAGACGAGTCGCTGGCGTTGCGCGACTGGCTCCCGATTTTGGAAGCCGGCCTCGCGAACCTGACCGTCGGCGTCATTCCGCCCGCGCTGGATCAGGTGCTCATCGGCGCGATTGACCGCGCACGCAATCCCGATTTGAAACTGGCGCTCGTGCTCGGCATGAACGAATCTGTTTTTCCCGCCGCGCCAGCCATACCAACGATTTTGACGGACACTGACCGCGACGAAATGAGACAACACGCCGGTGCGCCCGGTCCCGATTTGCGCGAACGCCTGGCGCGCGAGCGTTATCTCGGCTACATCGCCTGCACCCGCGCCAGCGAAAAGCTCGTCGTGACTTTTTCGCGCCACGACGCGGATGGCCGGACGCTGAATCCGTCGCCGTTCATCGCGCATCTGCGGCGGATTGTGCCCGGACTTGACATCGAAGAATCCGGTGGTGAGGTAAAACTGGATGAAGCCGAACACTTGAGCGAAATCGCGTCGTCTCTGATGACGGGCCGGTCGTCGGAACCGGAGCGCCGGCCTCCGGCCCGGCGCGTTGGAGTTCAGGCTTTAGCCTGTCTGCCGGGGCGCAAGATGAAGCTTGAACTCCAACCGCATCGCGCCGTGCCGGAGGCCGGCACTCCAGCGCAGTCCATGGCCGAAGATCTTGCAGCTGAAACTGTTAAAAACTGGGATGAATTGCTCGCACTTCCAGCTCTGGCTGAATTGGCGAAAAGCCTGCGCGCCTTGCGCGAGCCGGATCCGGCGGAAGGTTTATCGCCCGTTCTGGCGGAAAAACTTTTCGGCCCGACCCTGCACACCTCGGTGAGCCGGCTCGAGGAATTTGCCCAGTGTCCATTCCGTTTTTTCGTTCATTCCGGCCTGCGCGCCGAGGAGCGGAAGGTTTTTGAACTGGATGCGCGTGAACAGGGCAGTTTTCAGCATGAGGTGTTGAAAATATTCCACGAGCAACTCGGCGCCGAGGGAAAACGCTGGCGCGACCTCACGCCGCCCGATGCCCGCGAACGCGTGGGCAAAATCGCCGCCGGGCTTGCGCTGAATTATCGCGATGGCTTGTTGCACACCGACGAGCAAAGCCGGTTCACCGCGCGCGTGCTGGCGGAATCGTTGCAGGATTTCGTTGAGACACTCGTGACCTGGATGCGCGGGCAATATGAATTCGACCCGGCGGTGGCCGAACTCGAATTTGGTTTCAGCCCCGCTGGCGCGCCCGCGTGGGAAATTGATTTGGGCGCCGGACACCGGCTTGCGCTTCGGGGCCGGATTGACCGCATTGATTTGTGCCGCGAAACCGATGGCCGCGCGTTGTGCGTGGTGATGGATTACAAATCCGGCCAGAAGAAACTCGACCGAATTCTGATTGAGCACGGCGTGCAGTTGCAACTGCTGGCGTATCTGGCGGCCATCCGTAGCTGGCCGCCGGAAGTTTGGGCGGGATTGAATGTGCCCGCCTTTTTCTCCCTCGCCTCCCCGAAGGAGGAGAGGGCCAGGGTGAGGAGCCCAATCGTTTTAAAATCAAATCCCCTCGCCCCAGCCCTCTCCCCGCTCGGGCGGGGAGAGGGAGAAGAGCAAAAACGTTCGGGCGCATTAATAATTGCTCCCGCCGGGGCATTTTACGTGAACCTGCGCGGGCAATATGACAGCGGCGGTACCCGCGACGAAGCGCTGGCGGACGCCGCCGCCGCGCGCAAACGCGCGTATCGTCATGCCGGACGTTTTGACGCCGGCGCGTTGTCCCGGCTCGACCGCCCCAACGCGGCGGATCAGTTTAATTACCGGTTGAACAAGGATGGCCGCGTGCGGTCGAATTCGGTGGAGGCATTGCCGCGCGCGGAATTTGAAACCTTGCTCGACCGCGTTGAAACGCAGTTGCAGGAAATGGGGCGGGCGATTTTTTCCGGCGCGGCGCAGGTGGACCCGTATCGTAAAGGCCATGAAACACCCTGTGAATTTTGTGATTATCGCGCCGCGTGCCGGATTGATCCATGGACGCACCGGTATCGCGTGTTGCGTCCGTCAACGGAGAAAGCTTTCGGTAATTCACACACTCCGTAGCGGCGGGCATCCTGCCTGCCGTGGATGCCGTGGCGTCCCGCCCGGCGGAAAAAATGCTCGCACATACGCATCGGGCTGGAACATTTCAGAGCCGCACTCAATGGCCATCGTTCTTTCCGGGCGGCGGGACGACCGCCTGCCACGGCAGACGAGACGTCCGCCGCTACAGCACATTCGCAACTTCACCCCTTGCGCTTTCTGCTGGTTGGAGATAAACTATTAAAATGAGTGCCATGAATCCAAATAATATCATTACGAATTTTCTAGCCACCGAGCATGCCCTGTTTTGCGAGTTGTTTGACGAGATTGACCGTCTTCTGCCTGACGTGCGGACGGTGGCCGAAGTGCGGCTGCTCGGCCGGCTGGTCGAAGGGGTGCTTTCCCGTCATGCCGATGTGGAACAGAACCTGGCCTACGCGGCGCTGGACCACGCCCTGGCAGAAAAGGGCGAGTTGAATCAGTTGTACCAGGACCATGAGGAGATTGATGCGTGCCTTCACCATGCCACGTTGGCGGCAGAGCTCGTTGAGGCGATGCGATTCCTGAGGGCGGGGCTAAAGACTTCCCGCGAGCATTTTCGTCGGGAGGAGGAAACGGTTTTTCCGCTCTTCGAAAAACTGTTCGATCCCGCGGCCCTGGAAGCTTTGGGGGCCGGGGTATCCGGCGGCGCATCGTCTCAGTGGCCGCATGGCTTTGAGAACGCGTTGCGCGGCCGAATGTGGAATCCAGAGTATCACTATCAGTCGGCCCTGCCGGTTGAGCCTCCGCCGCACCATAATCCCCGGCATGCCGACCTTCGCCGCCGCAAAGGAGCCAGTTTCGGCAATGGATGATTTTTGTTCGGCCCGTTTCGGACACGAAGCACTGTTTGTTTGAAACATGAAAACAAGGTTTAACTTTCTCGTGCTCGGCGCGCTGGTTTTTGCCATCGGCGGCAATGCCTCGCCGACCAACAACGTCGCTGCCGTGCCTGCCGCCGCCGATTCAACCACAAATCAGACCATGAAATTTCCAGTCACCAAAACCGATGCGGAATGGCGCCAGGAATTGACGCCGGAACAATTTCGTGTGCTGCGTCAAGCCGACACGGAGCGGCCGTTCACCGGCAAGTATTGGAACACCAGGGAACCAGGCGTTTACCGCTGCGCGGCATGCGGGGAAATCATATTTACTTCGGACACCAAGTTCGATTCCGGCTGCGGCTGGCCGAGTTTTTATGATCTGGCCGCGGAGAAAAAAGTCATTCTGCGCGAGGATGACAGCTTTGGCATGCACCGCACGGAAGTGCTGTGCGCGCATTGCGGCAGCCATCTCGGCCATGTTTTCGATGACGGCCCGAAGCCGACCGGCTTGCGCTATTGCATCAATTCGGCGTCGCTGAACTTTGAAAAAACCAATCCGCCGCCGGGGATGGGAGAAAAAAAGTAAATCACACCAATTTCTGGTGTGAATTGGCACAAAGGTGGGGCTGGCTCTCCGAGCCGGCCGCACGGCGGTTTCGGAGAAACCGCCCTACCTCACCTGCTTGGGCGGCGGGGCAA